>CAWIKZ010000009.1:0-208580 GCA_963836875.1 uncultured Acidobacteriaceae bacterium | reverse complement strand
GCGCATTGCCCCGAACCAAGCTCCGGGCCAGGGCTGTTGGACTGATCAGCGCCGCCCCCGGCACCAGTGGCAAACGGCACCGGGCGAGGGGCGGCAAGGGAGGACCTATGATCCTTTTGGTGACCACATCTTCTCGCGCCCAGGAATGCGCTGCCGCACTGCAACAGGGCACCGGACAGCCAACCCAGGTGGCCAACTCGGTGCCGCAGGCGGTCACGCGGCTCCAGACCAGGGAATACGACGCCCTGGCGATCGATCAATCGTTGCTGGAGGCTGATTTCCGCGCCCTCGACACCCTGTTGAATCACGCCGGCACCGCCCTGCCGATTTACGTCAACCTGGCGCTGCACCATTCGGACCGGGTGGTGCGCGAGACCCAGGTTGCCCTGCGCCGGGCCGAGCGAGAAAAGCAATGGGCGATGAGCTTGGCGGAGCGGGTGTTGCGCAACCAGTTGCGCGCCCAGGTGACCGGCATCCTGCTCACCTCGGAGCTGGCGTTGCGGCAGCCGGCCATCCCCGCCGAGGTGGTGGCCAAGCTTCGCCTGGTGCAGGACATGGCGGAGAAGATGCGCTCGCAGCTGCACGTCTTCTAGGGGACCGGCGTGTCGGAATTGTTCGCCACAGAGACACGAGAAGAAAAGAATTTCTTTTTTACCACCGAGGATACGGGACCACGGAGTTTTCTATCGTTACTTCTTCTCCGTGCCCTCCGTGTCCTCTCTGTGGTGACAACATTCCTCTCTGTGCCTCCGTGCCTCTGTGGTTGATTTACATCTCTCCTAGCGCACCGCCATCACCAGCAATCTGCGTTCGGTCATGTCCTCGATCGAGTAGCGCAGGCCTTCGCGGCCCAGGCCTGAGTCCTTCACTCCTCCGTAGGGCATCTGGTCGACGCGGAAGCTGGGCACGTCGCCCGCGATGACGCCGCCCACTTCGAGTTCCTCAAACGCCATCTGGATGAGCCCGGCATCGCGCGTGAACAGGCCCGCTTGCAGCCCGTAAGCCGAGTTGTTGACCTGGCGCAGCGCCTCGGGAAAAAACTCGTAAGGCTCGACCGTCACCACCGGCGCGAAAACTTCGGCGCAGTTGACCCGCATTTCCGGGCTGGTGCCGGTGAGCACCGTAGGCTCGACCGTGGCCCCGTGGCGCTTGCCACCGCACAGCAGTTTGGCGCCGCCTTTCACCGCCTCCTCGATCCATTCTGCAGCGCGCACCGCGTCCTGCTCGCGGATGAGGGGAGGAACATCGGTCGTCTCCTGCATAGGATCTCCCGCCTTCAATTTGCGAACACCCTGCACCAGCAACTCGGTAAACTTATGGAATACCGATTGGTGCACCAGGATGCGCTGCACGGAGATGCACGTCTGTCCCGCGTAGGAGAAGCCGCCGGCTACGCAGCGCTGCGCCGCGTGCTCCAGGTCAGCATCACTATGCACGATGACGCCGGCGTTGCCGCCGAGCTCCAGGGTGACGCGCTTCTTGCCGGCGCGCGACTTCAGTTGCCAGCCCACCGCGGCACTGCCGGTGAAGGTGAGCAGCTTGATGCGCTCATCGGCCACCAGCAGGGCGGCGTTTTCGTTGGACAGCGGCATGACTGCGAACGCGCCCTCCGGCCATCCCGACTCCTGCACAATCTCGGCCAGCAGCAACGACGAGATGGGCGTCTGCGGCGCCGGTTTCAGGATCAGCGGACAACCGGCGGCCATGGCCGGCGCCACTTTGTGCGCCACCAGGTTCAGGGGAAAATTAAACGGCGTGATGGCGAAGACCGGCCCCAGCGGAAAGCGCCGCACCAGTCCCCAGCGCCCGCTGGTCGATGCCAGCGTGTCCAGCGGAATGTACTCGCCGTAGATGCGTGTGCTTTCCTCGGCGGCAATCTGGAAGGTGTTGATGGCGCGCTCCACCTCGATGCGCGAGGTCTTGATGGGCTTGCCGGCTTCCTGGCAGATGGTGCGGGCAAATTCCTCGCGCCGCGTGGCGATGCCGTCGGCCACCTTGCGCAGAACGCCGGCGCGCTGGTGCGACGTCATCTTGCGCGTCACCTCGAAGGCCCGCACCGCTGACTCGAGGGCAACCTCGACGTCGTCGCGCTCCGCCTCCGACACCACCGCCAGCACGTTGTGATCGTAGGGCGAGGTCACCACGACTTCGCGCCCGTGCGTGCTCCAATTGCCATTGAGAAAAAATCCGAAGCTGCGAGTGGGAGTTATGGTTTGGCTCATGGTCGATACCTCCGGCGCCCTGCAGGCCTGCTGGCAAAGATTGTAGCGCCGTTCTTGCCCTGGTTGGAGTGAAGTTCAGCCGACGGTGGATATGCGTATTAGCCGTGAGCCTCAGCTGTCAGCCACCACCCAAATCGTGGCAACCAATGCTAGTTTGCGCAGTCGCCATCGTCGCAACCTTCGCCGTGCAATCCTTGCACGCCCTCGCGCGCGATTATTGGCGTCATGATCAGCGCGGCAACCGGATCGGCCCACCACCAGCCCCGCAGCGCATGCAGCAGCAATCCGGCCAGCAGGATCGCGGAGAGATAAGCGCAGAAGTCGGCCTGGCGCGAGTCGGCATGAAGTGCGCGGCTGCCCATTTGCGCGGCCACGCGACGCTTGGCCCGGCCCAGCATCGGCATCACCACCACCGCGGCCAGCGCGATCAGAATGCCGGGAATGCTGCGCTCCGGCTGGGCTTTGGTCCAGAGCGCGCGAAGCGATTCTGCCGCCACGTAGGCCGCAAGCAAGAGAAAGCAGATTCCCACCAGGCGATGCGCTGTGCGTTCGATGCGCTCGCGTCGCAGCGGATCGTCTTCGGCGCGCAGACGCCACAGCAGAATTCCCGCCGAGATGGTTTCGACCACGGAGTCGAGACCGAAGCCCACCAGGGCTATGCTGCCGGCCAGGAGCCCGGAGACGAGCGCAACCGCCGCTTCGAAACCATTCCAGGCAATCGTGAAATATTCCAGATGCCGGCCTCGCGCAACCAGGGCGGTGCGGTCAAGTGCTACGGGCGCGCTTGCGGGATGGGCCGCGGGCTTCATTCGTGAGAGAGTATAAGCGCGTCGTGATTCGGTTGCGTTGATCGTCAGAGAACCGCAGGTCCTTCGACTCCACCGAAAGTCATTCACCACCCTTCGGCTTTGCTCAGGGCAGGCTCCGGCACCCAGAACACGGAGTTTTGTTTGGATGGGGAATCCTATTTGGCTGGCTGCTGGTTGCTGACCTCTGACAACTGGCTACTGACAGCTACTGGCAACTGCCCACTAATCCAGCCTTACCAGAAATACTCCGCCCTCTTTCACGTGGGTCTTGCTGGCGACTTCCTGCGCCTTGCGTTTGTCGTCGCCGGGAGGGCGCAGCCGCACCCACTCTCCCGTAGGCCCGGTGAACTGGATGACATCGGCGCCTTCGTAGTGGTCTTGCAGCTTCTCTTTCAGCTTGCGGGCTTCGCGCTCGCTTTGGAATGCGCCCATCTGCACGCACCAGCGGCCGCCTTCGGCAATCGGCGCCGGCGCGGACAGGACCTCGACTTTCACTTCCGCCGTGCCCGGCCGCCAAACATCCACAGCCTTCGCCGCCGCCAGAGACAAGTCGATAATGCGGTCTTCAACGAACGGCCCGCGATCGGTGATGCGCACCACCACCGCATGTCCCGTGGTTTGGTTGGTCACGCGCACCACCGAGTTCATGGGCAACGTGCGGTGCGCCGCGGTCAACGCGTTCTGGTCATAAACCTCGCCGTTGGAGCCGCGGTGGTGATGATACGGAGGCCCGTACCAACTGGCCAATCCGGTTTCCACGTAGATGGGTTTCGCGCCGCGCAGAACCGGCGCTGGCTTGGCGTTGGTTTCGCTGCTGGCAGGCGGCGCTGGTTCGGACGGGCCGACAGTGGGCGGAGGTGGAACCGGACGAGCGCGCGCAGTCTTATGCCCGCCGCAGGCCGAGAGCAGCAGCAGCGCCGCGCCCACGAACATGAGAGACGGGACTCGCGTGGTCAGCTCTTTTTCTGCTTCTTGCCGGCGTCCATCATGTCGGCCGCCTGCTTCAGCTTTTCGCTGGCAATGCGCAACCCAGTGCTGGAATGCTCGCGGATGGCGGGCACCAGTTCATTATTGATGTAGGCGATGAGCGTCTTGGTTTCCTCTTCGATGCGCTTCGAGGCATCGCCAAACACGTCGTCCAATTTCGCGCCCGCCGTCTGGAACGGACGCCCAGTCTTTGCGCTTTTTTTCTTCACCATGGGCCACCTTGCTAGCCGCAGAATTCCTCAAACACAGAGATTATGGGATGGATGGCGGCCGGGGTCAATTGGCAAGGACGGCACTGGGGCAGTTGCCAGTAGCCAGTAGCCAGTTGTCAGTTGCCAGCCGTCAGCACTCAGTATTTAGCATTCAGCATTCAGCTAAGTGCTGTTTCGCATCAAAATCGTAGATTTGTCATCCTGAGCGGAGGCGGCGCCGGGGTTTGCGCCGCCGGAGTCGAAGGATCTGCGGTTCCACTGACGTGTGACCTGGCGCACAGATGGAACAGAGCGTGAGTGAAACGATGAGGATGTGAGAGAACACCGATATGCGACCTACATTCTCGCCAGCCGGTCGCATCAGTTCTACGTCGGAGTCACCAACAATCTTGAGAGACGGATGCTTCAACACAGACAACACGCTTTCGCAGGCTTTACCTCGCGGTATCACATCGACCGACTGGTCTGGTACCACATCTTCGGCGATATTCGCGACGCGATCGCGCGCGAGAAACAGCTCAAGGGCTGGCGAAGGGAAAAGAAAATTCAGCTTATTGAATCGGAGAATCCGACCTGGCAGGACTTGTCGGAAGACTGGGGCAAGCCAATCGCACTGAAGGACATTGTTCGCGGCCATGGCGAGTAGCCGCAGATCCTTCGGCTCCGGCGGCGCAAACCCGGCGCCGCCTCCGCTCAGGATGACAGCTCTAAGAAAGTGATTAGCGGAGTCGGACGACAATCCGCAGGAAGCGGATACCACTGGCCGACCAGCAACTATCGGTTGCCGATCAGGCAATGGTTGAGCAACGACAATTCGCGCCCACCAACGATTGTCATCCTGAGCGAGCCCGCCGCGGGCGAGTCGAAGGATCTGCGGTTCGCCAGCGGAGGTGATTGTCGATTACAAACAAGCGGCCCCACCTCCAGTGCTAGAATTTCCTCAACCCCTATGCCCGTCCGCAAGCTTTCCGGTTCCGACGTTCGGTCCATGTTCCTGCGCTATTTTGAGCAGCACGGGCACAAGATCGTGCGCTCGTCGTCGCTGGTTCCGGCCAACGATCCCACGCTGCTGTTCACCAACGCCGGCATGAACCAGTTCAAGGACGTCTTCCTCGGCATCGAGAAGCGCGACTACGCGCGGGCCACCTCGTCGCAGAAATGCGTGCGCGCCGGCGGCAAACACAACGACCTGGAGAACGTCGGCTTCACCAATCGCCACCATACCTTCTTCGAGATGCTGGGTAATTTCAGCTTTGGCGACTACTTCAAGAAGGATGCCATCGCCTTTGCGTGGGAGCTGGTCACCTCGCCGGATTGGTTCGGTATTCCGAAGGACAAGCTCTTCGCCACCATCTTCAAGGGCGAGCAGGGCATTGCGCGCGACGACGAGGCCTACCAGCACTGGATTGCAACCGGCGTCGCGCCCGAGCGCATTTACGAGCTCGGCATGAAAGACAACTTCTGGATGATGGGCGACACCGGCCCCTGCGGCCCATGCAGCGAGATTCACTACGACATGGGGCCAGCCGCCAGCGACGCCGGACATGCCGACTGCCAGTTCGGCTGCGAGTGCGGGCGTTATGTCGAAATCTGGAACCTGGTGTTCATGCAGTTCGACAAGCAGCCGGATGGCACTATGAGGCCGCTGCCTAAGCCGTCCATTGACACGGGCGCAGGCCTGGAGCGCGTCACGGCAGTCATGCAAGGCGTGATCTCGAATTACGATACGGATTTGTTTGTGGCGCTGATCAAGCGCGCAGCCGAGTTGACGGGCGCCCCGCTGGAGACCGAGTTAAAGAAAGAGGATGAAGAAGAGCGGCATCATCAGGCGGCCTCGCTGCGCGTAATTGCCGATCATGCGCGCGCGTCAACCTTTCTCATCTCTGATGGCGTAGTGCCATCGAACGAAGGCCGCGGCTACGTGCTGCGCAAGATCATTCGCCGGGCGATTCGGCATGGGCGGTTGTTGGGCCAGGAGAAGCCGTTTCTTTTCGAGACGGTGTTCGCCGTGCGCGACCTGATGAAGGATGCCTATCCCGAGTTGATCGAGACGGCAAACCGCGTGTCGGAAACAATTAAAGGCGAAGAAACACGGTTTGCGCACACTCTGGATGTGGGACTGAAACAGCTTGAGACTCTACTGAGAATGACCCGTGACGATTACGAACGTCACTTGATCGCAGGAGATCTGGGTGCCGCCGAGGAAGGAGCAGAGACCGCGGGGGATACGTATGCACCCGAGGGAGCGCCGTCGAGCGCAGAGGCGGCTTCACAGCTCGGTGCGGATAATCTGGAACTAGCAAAACAGAAGTACGGCCGGCGTCCAGTCCTGCGGGGTAATGAAGCGTTCAAACTCTACGACACCTTCGGACTCCCTCGCGATTTCATTGAAGACGCGTGTCGAGACCAAGGGATTGGCTTCGCGGCCTCCGAGTTCGACGCTGCCATGGAAGAACAGCGCCGGCGTGCCCGCGCTTCATGGAGAGGCGGCTCGAGACAGACAGCGGCACCTGAGTATCAGGCCTTGACCGAGGGCAAAGATCCCTACGCTGGGCGCGGCGGCGTCTTACCGGCCGCGCATGAGCCTTACAAACTGAGCTTCGTTGGCTATAACACCACGCGGCACAAAACTCGGGTCGTGGCCGTGTTCTGGGCTGATCCAAAGACTGGCGTGGACAGGTCACAATCCGCCGCCACTCCAGGCCACGACTGGCACGTCGTGCTCGAGGAAACGCCGTTCTACGCAACAGCGGGGGGTCAGGTCGGAGATACAGGCTGGCTTTTGTCCGATGATGCTGACGAGACTCTCGCCGATGTCGTCTCAAGCGACATGCCGATCGCAGGCCTTAGAGTCATCACCGTCAGACCGAGAAAAAATGTGGAACCCGGTAAGGGCATCGAAGCCGGTGCTACTGTGACCGCTGTTGTCGACATGAAGCGCCGCGAAGACACCATGCGCAACCACACTGGCACGCACCTGCTTCACGCCGCGCTGCGCAATGTGCTGGGAACGCACGTGAAGCAGGCGGGCTCGCTGGTCGATCCGGCGCATTTACGCTTCGACTTCTCGCACTTCGCCTCTCTCGACGACGAAGAATTGCAGGACATCGAGGACCTCGCCAACCGGGAGGTGCTGCGCAACGACCGCGTCGAGGTGATCGAGGACGTGCCCATCGACGTCGCGGTCAACGAGTACCACGCAATGGCGCTGTTCGGCGAAAAGTATGGCGACCGGGTGCGCGTCATCCGCATTGGCGATTTCTCGACCGAACTATGCGGCGGCACGCACACCGCGGCCACCGGCGAGATCGGGCTGATCAAGATTTTGAAAGAAGGCAGCGTCTCCAGTGGCGTGCGGCGACTGGAGGCCGTGACCGGCGAAGGCTCGCTGCGCCACTTCCGCAAAGATCATCAGCTCGAAAATGTCGTCTCGACGTTGGTGCGCGGCGGCGACGATCAATCGCCTGCCGACGCCCTGAAGCAAGAGTTGGAGCGCCGCGAAGACGAGCTAAAGAAGCTGCGCAAAGAACTCGACCAGGCGCGCATGAAGTCGGCTTCCACCTCGGTGCAGTCGGCGGCGGAGAATGTGCGCGAGGTCAAGGGCGTGAAAGTCCTGGCCACGCGGGCCGACAATCTGGAACGTGCGCAACTGCGAGTGCTGATCGACAACCTGCGCAACAAGTTGGGCTCGGGCGTGGTCGTGCTGGGCTCAGTCAGCGACGGTAAGGTGGCGCTGATTGTGGGCGTCACCAAGGACCTGACATCGCGCGTGCAGGCGGGGACAATTATTGCGGAAGTCGCGAAGAAGGTCGGCGGCTCTGGCGGCGGGCGGCCTGATATGGCCGAGGCCGGCGGCAAAGATCCTGCCGCGTTGGATGCGGCGCTGGCCGAGAGTTATAACGTGGTGGAACGGTTACTGCAATAAAAGAAGCTGCAAGAAGCAGCTACAAGGAGGGCTTTGTGCGCAAGACATTGATGCTGACTCTGGTGCTAATGGTCTCTGCCGTCTGGTTGCAGGCGCAAGATACGGGCAAGACATCCAACCTGGAAACGATTGAAGGGTGCCTGCAGCACTCTGAGGGGCAATACACGCTCATCGACAGCACTAACACGATCCATCACCTTGTAGGCGGCGCCAAGCTGCTGACCCACCATATCGGCCACGAGGTGGAAATCACCGGTAAGCCCGGGACCCGCACTCTGGACACCACTCCCGCGGGAGGTGCATCGGGTGCGGTGGTGCAACCGATTATTGAGGTAAAGAGCGTCAAACATATAGCGGAGACTTGCACCTCCGGCAACTGATTTGGGCGCGAAGCGCTCTGCTGAAGCGTCCGATGGCGAATTAAGATTCGGATATGAATCGGCTTCCAGCCGCGCGCGGAGGAACCTCTTTTCTCCGGACGAACAGCAGGTCCCTCGACTCGCCCGCCGCGGCGGGCTCGCCCGGGATGACAGCTTAATTATTTGCTTTTAAATACGCTGCCAACTCCGTGCGCGGCACCTGCACCTGCTCACCGCTCGCCAGGTTTTTCACCGCAAACTGCTCCGTCGCCACTTCGTTTTCTCCGACAATGACAAGGAATCGCGCCCCAACTTTTTCGGCGCTTTCGAATGACTTCTTCAGCCGGAACGTCTCATCGCCAATGTCGGCGCTGATGCCCGCGCGGCGCAACTCTCGCGCCAGCTTGAGGGCATGTCTGTTCATCCCCGCGCCCAGCGGAGCGATGTACGCCTGCACCTTCCCGGCCGGCTCCTCACCCTGCGATTGCAACGCCAGAATCAGCCGGTCTTCCCCGATGGCGAAGCCGATGCCCGGCGCCTTCGGCCCATCGAGCGACTCCGAAAGGCCATCGTAGCGGCCGCCGCCCAGTACCGCGCTTTGCGCGCCCAGTCCGCCGTGGGTGAATTCGAAGGTCGTGCGCGTGTAGTAATCCAGCCCGCGCACCATGCGCTCGTTGATCGTGTACGCGATGCCGACTGCATCCAGCATCGCACGCACCGCCGCAAAGTGCGCACGGCAAGGCTCGTCGAGATACTGGCTGATCTTGGGCAGCTTCTCGATGATCGGCTGGTCCGCTGGCACTTTGCAGTCGAGCACACGCAGCGGATTAGTCTCGGTGCGACGCTGGCAGTCGGCGCACATCTGCTGCACCACGGGCTGCAAAGCCTCGCGCAGCGCCTGGTTATAGCGCGCGCGGTCTTCGGAGCAGCCCACGGAATTCAACTGCAACTGCCAGTCGCGCAGGCCGACCTCGTCGAGCAGCGTGGCCAGCATCTCCAGCAATTCCGCATCGCGCAACGGCGACTCGCTGCCCGCGCTCGACGGCCCGATGATCTCCGCGTCGATCTGATAGAACTGGCGGTAGCGTCCCTTCTGCGGACGCTCGCGCCGGAATTGCGGTCCCATGCAATACAGCTTCTGCAGCGTTCCTTTCTTGTCGAGACCGTGTTCGATGTAGGCTCGCACCACGCCCGCGGTGGCCTCCGGACGCAAGGTCAGCGACTGTGCCTTCTCGCTCTGTGCGCGCGCCTTGTCCTCCCAGGTGAACATCTCTTTGGAAACGATGTCAGTTTCCTCGCCGACGCTACGCGAGAAGAGCTGCGTGTCCTCGAAGATCGGAGTGCGGATCTCGTGATAGTTGTAGCGCACAAAGACGTCGCGCACCTGCGCCTCCACCCGGTTCCATAGGTCGGTGTCGGGCGGGAGAAGATCGCGAGTTCCACGGACTGCTTTAATCATGAGAATCAGTTGCCAGTAGCCAGTTGTCAGTTGTCAGCGCCAGTGGACGCAAAGGGTTCAACTCATTTCACCACGGAGAACGCACTGCCAGCGCGGGTCTGTCTTTCAAGCTGTCACTGACTGCCGACTCCTGGCAACTGACAACTGGCTACTGGCTACTGGCAACTACTTCTTCCTCTCCGCCAGATAATTTTCCTTGTAGCCCAAATAATTCCTCGCGTAACGCAGGATCGTCTCCTGGTCCGCCTCGCTCAACCGCTTGCGCACCTTGCCGGGAACTCCCATCACCAGCGAACCAGGTTCAATGATGGTCCCCTCGGGAATCACCGTGCCCGCCGCAATAATCGATCCCGCGCCTATGCGCGCTCCATTCAGGATGACCACGCCCATGCCGATCAGGCAGCGGTCTTCCACGACGCAGCCGTGCAGCGTGACCGAATGGCCCACGGTCACCCAATCGCCGACGACCACCGGCCACTGATTCAACATGCCGTGCAGCACGCTGCAATCCTGGATGTTGCTGTTGGCGCCCACCCGGATGAAGTGCACGTCGCCGCGCAGCACGGCATTCATCCAGACGCTGGCGTTCTCGCCCAGCACCACGTCGCCGATCAACTGCGCCGAGTCGTCAACGTAACACGACGGCGGCACGGTCGGGCCAATTCCTTGGTAAGAGCGGATCATTGCGTTCGTCGGTAAGTCTTTGAAAATACCATGCCAGACGCGTGAAGCGAAATGAAGACAGCGGCAGCTGATACCAGGCAGGCGGAGGTTATTGAGGGAAGAGGCTTTGCGGTTGGTTCTTGCGGGGGTCGAACTCTCATTTCCTGCTGCGCAAAACGGGGCCTCGCGGATGCCTTGCCCGCAAAAGTAGCACGACTTTGGCCTCAAAAGAGTAATGCCTGGGAGCCACTAAGTCCTTACATATCAGCTTCCTAAAAGCCATCTACGACGTTTTCGGCATGGGCAAAACCATGATCTTCGGATACAAGAGCAATAGCGCCTCTTCCACCGTAAATGTGGGCACCAATTTTGATCGCCAGGCACACCTTGATACCGAACAGCAGCACCGACGCCAGTTCGCAGTTGAGAATCGAATCCACAGTGGAAGAATCGGGGAATTGGATGGATGCAGCTCGCCAGAAGACGGTGCTCTGTATTGATGATGAGACCATTGGTCTGCGAGTGCGAAAGATCATGTTGGAGAACCATGGGCTCCGGGTACTCACCGCCAGCGATGGGCAGCAAGGGATAGCTCTCTTCGAGCAGAACAGTGTTGACTTGGTCGTGCTCGACTTCTACATGCCGGGCCTGGACGGGGGACAAGTAGCGGCCGAAATGCGCCGTCGCCGGCCCAAGGTCCCCATCATTTTTTTGTCGGCATACTTCTCCTTGCCATCCGATGCGCTGGAGATTGCCGACGCCTTCATTACCAAGGGCGAACCACCGGAAGTGCTTATCGAAAAAATTGAGCAACTCATGTGAAGGGACGAGCAGTCGATTCCCGAACTGCCAGCCACCGCAACTAGCCTTCACTCACCCTTCCACTGATACGCGCCGGGCTGCGGCAGTCCCACATGCGCCAGTACGCGGTTGACGAACTCGCGCGCGATCTCGTCGGTCGAGGCCGGGCGGAAGTAAAACGCCGGAATGATCGGAAAGATGGTGGCGCCGGCTTCGGCGGCCAGCATCATGTTGCGCAGGTGGATGAGGTTGAACGGCGTTTCGCGCACACACAGGATCAGCAGCCGACGCTCCTTCAGGCAGACGTCGGCGGCGCGCTCGATGAGCTGGATCGCCATGCCATGGGCGATGCGCGCCAGCGTCCCCACACTGCAAGGCAGCACGATCATGGCGTCAGTCCGGTACGAACCGCTGGCCACGTTGGCCCCGACATCCGAATTGTTCTGCTGGCAGATTTTCTGCGAAGGCCGTCCCAACAGTTTCTGGATCAACTCATTGCGGCCCGACACCTGAAGTTCTTCGGCCATTACCCGCAGACCGCTGTCGGAGAGAATAAGATTGACGGTTACGACACGCTCGTCGCGGTCCAGCGCATCCAGCAGGTGCCGGGCAAAGATGGAGCCACTGGCGCCGGTGATAGCGACGGTCAAGGTCCGCGGTGCTGTAGGGGCCTGCGCGAGCATCTAAGCTTCACATCGTACCACTCGGCCGTGGCGGGTTCGGCAACCGCACCGATGGGCCCGGTACAATCCTCTGGCAGGACTTGCATCTTGAGTCTCGAAACTTGAAACTGGAAACTCGATTCTTGCCTGACTACTGGCTACTGACGACTGCCCCATGACTTCCGACGCCCTTAAGAAACTGTTCGAGCAGGTGAAGCGTGGCAAGCTCTCTGCCGAGGAAGCGGTGCAGCGGCTGCGACATCTTCCCTTTGAGGATCTGGGCTTCGCCAACGTGGACCATCATCGGACGTTGCGAGTGGGCATGCCCGAAGTTATCTTCGGACCGGGAAAAACTCCACAGCAGTTCGCGGAGATTTTCGCGCGACTGGCGCAACCCGGCCACAACGTGCTGGCGACGCGCGTTTCGCCGGAGCAATCTCGCGCCGTGAAGCGCAAGTTTCGCAAAGCCGAATTCCACGAGCTGGCGCGCGCCATCACGCTCACGCAGGACAAGACGGTTTACGGCAAAGGGAAGATCGTCGTGGTTTCCGCCGGGACCAGTGACGTTCCGATCGCCGAAGAAGCGGTGGTCACGGCGCAGGCGATGGGCAACGAGGTGCAGCACGTGTACGACGTGGGAGTGGCCGGCATCCATCGGCTGCTGGCCCGCCGCGAAGCGCTGACCCAGGCGCGCGTGGTGATCGTCTGCGCCGGAATGGAAGGCGCGCTGCCCAGCGTGGTCGGCGGCCTGGTCGGCGTGCCGGTGATTGCAGTGCCCACCAGCATCGGTTATGGCGCGTCGTATGAGGGAATCGCAGCCCTGCTCGGCATGTTGAACTCCTGCGCGTCGAACGTCAGCGTGGTGAACATCGACAACGGCTTCGGCGCAGGCTACGTCGCGTCGGTCATTAATCGGCTGGAATGAAGACAGTTGTGAGTTGTTGGCGTTCACGGTTTATGGCCAAGCGTATTGTTTCGAGCTGGACAGCGGAAAGAGGTTTTGACTTGAGATGTTGCACCAGCCATAGGCCGCTCTCCCGAATCTGCAGCTTCGGCGAATGGTTCCCAAGCCACTGCGATGAGCCACCACATTGATCGCAGCTTGCGAGCGTACCAATTAATGCGCTTTCTAGTCCTTCAGCACCCATCCGCTGAGCTTGGTCGGGGATCTCAATGAAACGGAAAGAGAAACTCTGACGTAAGATCCGGGTTACGTCGCGCTCGATTTCAGATTCCTTTGCGATGTCGCGGAGATGACGGTTTTCAATGCGGCCTTTTCGAGTCGTGAAGTCCAGTTCCCACACTGCGAGGTAGGGATCGGCGGCCTTGTTCAGCAATGCCCTCCCTATGTGCTTGCGGAAAATGCTGCGGTCGTGCGGCGGCGGTTGGTCGACCGTAAACTGCATCTTCCTCTCTTTTAGCAGAAAATGTTCGGCAATGCGCGACTTGAAGTTGCCGTCCCTGTGTGTGCCCACTCTCACGATCCGCGGCTTCGATCCGAAGTGAATCCCGGTCTCCCCTTTTTCATAGAAGAAATAGATCCCATTCGTGGGCAGTATGGAAATGTCAAACGGGTAGGAGAAAAGAGGTAGCTGCTCAAGCATCGCGTGGAGCTCTGCACACAGGTTCGAGGACGTGTTGTTCACAGGATGTCCCAGAGATGCGTTATGAGCGCGATACGCGCTTTCAGGGCGCTCTCCTGAAGCAAGCGACGGTAGAGCGGGTGGAATCTGCCTGGATTGCAGTAGAAGTAGATTTCTGAATAAGTGCTGAGTTTGGCGTCGAAATCGCGGAGTAACGCGGAGAACTCCGATTCTGTTACCGTGCTGGGGTCCTTTTCATACCACCGATGCCTCACGTCAGGGAACCATACGCCGTAGAGGTCTGAGAATATTGCCCAGGAAACGTTTACGTCCTTGCAGCGTCGTATGAAGCGTTGTGTGGGCGTCGCAGTGTACA
Organism: uncultured Acidobacteriaceae bacterium; assembly: GCA_963836875.1. Lineage (GTDB taxonomy): Bacteria > Acidobacteriota > Terriglobia > Terriglobales > Acidobacteriaceae > Bog-257. The sequence goes on along the minus strand of CAWIKZ010000009.1, from coordinate 194,522 downwards.
GCAAATCCGGAGCAACGGCCGTTCCCGTGTCGGTTGCCTTTTTCGCTGAACAATGCGTTAAGAAAATTCTTGCCATGGGACCTCACTCTGCTGGCTCCAGGTTCCCAAACACCCGCCGGAAGATCTTGTCCACATTCCTTAGCGGCCGCTGCAAATCGAAAGCGTGTTCCAGCGTGTCGCGTTTCACCTTCGAGGTTATCTCGGGATCGCTCAGGATCAGCTCGCGAAAGTTAAGGTCTTCCTTCCACGCCTTCATGGCATTCGCTTGCACCAGGCGATACGCGTCCTCGCGCAGCACCCCGGCTTCGACCAAATCAAGCAGCAACTGCCCACTGAATACCAGTCCGCCCGTGGACTCCAGGTTCCGCAACATGCGCTTGGGATAAACCAGCAGCGTGTCGATTAGTGTAGTCGTCTTGCTCAGCAGGTAATCGGCCAGGATGGTCGAATCAGGCAGGATGATGCGCTCCACCGAGGAGTGCGAGATGTCGCGCTCGTGCCACAGAGCGACGTTCTCCAGCGCGGCCTGCGCATTGGCTCGCACCACCCGCGCCAGGCCGCTGATCTGCTCGCAGGTGACCGGGTTGCGCTTGTGCGGCATGGCCGACGAGCCTTTCTGCTTCTCGCTGAAATATTCTTCCGCCTCGCGCACTTCGGTGCGTTGCAAATGGCGAATCTCGGTCGCGATTTTGTCCAGCGTCGAGGCAATGACGGCGAGGGTTGCAACGTAAAACGCATGGCGATCGCGCTGAATCACCTGCGACGAAACTGCCGCCGCGTTCAGTCCCAGGCGCTGGCAAATCTTCTCTTCGTATTCCGGCTCCAGGTGCGCCGCGTTTCCCACCGCTCCCGAGAGTTTGCCCACGCGCATCTGCTCGGCCGCCATTTCAAAGCGCTCGATGTCGCGCTGCACTTCGGAGTACCAGTTTGCCAGCTTCAAGCCGAACGTAATCGGCTCGGCGTGAATGCCGTGGGTGCGGCCGATTGCCGGCGTGTCCTTGAACTCCCAGGCCCGGCGCTTCAGCACCTCACGCAATTTCTTCAGGTCCTCGCGGATAATGGCGGACGCCTGCTTCACCAGCAGCGCCTGCGCGGTGTCCACCACATCGTTGGAGGTCAGCCCGTAGTGCAGCCAGCGCGACTCCGGGCCCACTTTTTCCGCGACGGCGGTGGTGAACGCGATGACGTCGTGCTTCACTTCGGCTTCGATCTGGTTGATGCGCGCCAGGTCGAATCCGCCTTTTTCACGGATGGCCTTAGCTGCCGCCTGAGGAACGATTCCCGCCTCAGCCAGCGTTTCCGTGGCAGCGAGTTCCACCCCCAGCCAGGTGCGAAACTTGTTTTCGTCACTCCAGATGTGTCCCATCTCGGGACGGGTATAACGAGCAATCAAGTGAGCTCCTTAGCAACCTTTAATTTTGCGGAAAGGGAAACTCTTCATTGTAACTGCTGGCACAAAGGGGTTTCGGTTTTCCAGAAAAACTAAAGGCCGCTGCAGTCTTTGCCGATGACACCGGAATGAAGGACACAAGTGCGCGAAACGCCCCCGCGTCGGCCGCCGGACTTCTTCCCCACGAGCGCCGCAGGGTAAACCGCATCCAGCTCCGCGCCCCTGTGCGGATCATCTACCAGGGTTTACTGGACGAGGAGTCGACAGAAGGGGTCTGCACCGACCTCAGCGAAGCCGGCCTCGGTTTCCAGACCCAGGCCAGCTTGTATGTTGGAGAAATCGTGGAGGTAGAATTCCGCGACCAGGAGGCGACCCCCTTCCGCCTTCAGGTACGACTGCTCTATAAGATGGGAAACTGCTATGGCGCTTATTTTGTAACTCCTGACTCAACGTAGCGATTTTTCTGCTGCTGCTGGTCGCTTTCTTGCTGCCGATTCGGTCATTTATTCGCTCCCGCAGATCGACAATTGACTCTTAGGGTACGAACAGTCCGTCCGGTGATCTGGTGTGCCACCTTCGCGGCAACACCGTTATACCCGCGCTTGAGGTAATCTGAAGTCATGCTCGACTTCTTAGGTGACCTGAAACGTACTCATATGTGCGGCGAGTTGCGCGCCTCTGACGCCGGCGCCAAGGTTGTGCTCATGGGATGGGTGAACAAGCGGCGCGATCTCGGCAATCTTATCTTCCTCGATTTGCGCGACCGCAGCGGGATCACGCAGGTTGTGATCACTGCCGACGCCGGAGCGGAAGTCCACGACCGGGCGACCGCGGTGCGCTCCGAATTTGTCGTCGCGGTCATCGGCCACGCCAAGCTGCGCGAGCCCAACACGGTCAACAAGAACATCCCGACCGGCGAGATCGAGGTGGTTGCCGACGAGCTGCGCGTTCTGAACGACTGCAAGCCGCTGCCCTTCACGCCCGGCGATACGGTGCTGGCCAACGAAGAGGTGCGCCTCAAGTATCGCTATATCGACCTGCGCCGGCCGGAGCTGCATCGCAACATCGAAGTGCGCCACCAGGTTGCCATCGCCATTCGCGACCATCTGAACGCGCAGGGCTTTTACGAGATCGAGACGCCGTTCATGACGCGCTCCACCCCCGAAGGCGCGCGCGACTACCTGGTGCCCAGCCGCGTATATCCGGGCGAGTTCTACGCGTTACCGCAATCGCCGCAGCTCTTCAAGCAGATCCTGATGATCTCGGGCTTCGACAAGTATTTCCAGATCGTGCGCTGCTTCCGCGACGAAGACTTGCGCGCCGACCGCCAGCCGGAGTTCACCCAGATCGATCTGGAGATCAGCTTTCCGCGACCGGAGACCGTCTTCCGCGTGGTCGAAGGCTTCTTGAAGGCGGCGTTCTCGACCATTGGCGTGGAGTTGCAGACGCCCTTTCCGCAGATGAGCTACGACCAGGCCATCCGTCTCTACGGCATTGACAAGCCGGACTTGCGTCTGCCGGCGATGGCCGACGTGCGCGCGGCATTTGCACGAGAAAATCTCGAGTCGCTTCACGTTGATCCCGAGCTTCCCGTGCTCGCGATTGTGATTCCGAGGGTCGGGGATCTTTCGCGCAAAGAGCGCGACGAACTGCGGCTACTCTATCCCGCAAGGCTAGCTCAGCAGAACATCAAAGTCCTGGATGACACCAGACGCCTTGAGAGGTCGTTCCCACAGACAATCCCAAAGGTCCGCGAACTTAGCGGTGCTGGGACCGAGGACTACCTCGTCATTGTGGCTGCGGGGACCGTCAGCTTCGGCGACGGAAACGAGGGCCAGAAGCCGCCAACTGGCGGCGAGGTTGGGGGATTTTATCGCAGCGGAAGCGGCGCTGCGGGCAATGTCCCCAGCGGCCTTTCCCGGCTTTCCATGCGCGAGAGGCGGATCTTTGAAGGCGCCGGACAAGTGCGGCTCGCGCTGGCACAGAAGTTCGCTGACCGGCACCGGCTGTTCGAGAGGAAAGGAACCGGTGACGATTACAAACTTCTGTGGGTGACGGATTTCCCCATGTTCGAGTGGGACGAGACCGAGCAGCGTTGGAATGCGGCGCACCATCCCTTTACCTCGCCGCACGAGCAGGACATGGACAAGCTGGAAAGCGATCCCGGCGCGGTGCGCGCGCTCGCCTACGACGTGGTGCTGAACGGCACCGAACTGGGATCGGGCTCCATTCGTATTCATCGCCAGGACATTCAGGCGAAGATCTTCAAAGCCCTCGGCATGTCGCCCGAGGAGCAGCAGGCGCGCTTTGGCTTCTTCCTGGAGGCGCTGCAATACGGCACGCCGCCGCATGGCGGAATTGCGCTGGGGCTCGACCGCATCGTGATGATCCTGGCGGGCGCCGAAAGCCTGCGCGAGGTGATTCCCTTCCCCAAGACGGCAAAAGCGGTTGACCTGATGGTGGACGCGCCCACGCCGGTAAGCGAGCGGCAGCTAAAGGAGTTGGGGATTGCGGTGGTGGGAAAGAAGGACCTGTAAAGCGTTGGTGATGTGCTCGTGCTATGGCTCGAGATGGATGGCATAGAGAAAAAAACGAAAAGCAGGTCCCTCGACTCGCGCCGCGACCGCGCCAAATGCGGGCGCGGTTAAGAACATTCGCGGCGTTCCCTCGGGATGACATATTTATGAGACGATCCGGTTAGTGACCATCCCGACCACGAGGAACCTATGTCCGAGAGAGGCAGCGTGATACGCACCGAAGTTTGCGGACTCGATCTCTGCCTGCACGGGACCGCGCTGTGGCTGTCGAGGTCGGGCGAGTCCCTGACAGCCCCCATCCTGCTCATCCCTGCGGACGCAGAGAGGCTGGCCATGGAAATGGCCAAGGCGCAGTTGTGGGAATGGAACCAGATCGACGAACTGAAACGCAAGTCGGAGAAACGCTACAAGAATTATCTCGGATCGTGGCTGGTGATGTGCCTGGCCGCCTTCAGCGCTTATGTCGGCTTCCCCGGTTATTACCTGCCTGTATTCCTGCTGCTGATTTCGATTTTGCTGTGGTGGCGGGCCAGCTTTGTGGAGCGCAAGGACGAGCAGGCCGCCCGCGAGGAAAGAAACCAGTTCATTCCCGAGTGGAGCTACATTCGGCAGCGGCTGGAGGAGTCGACGACCACAGACAGCGGAGATTCCCCAAAGTCCTACGCGGGATAAGCTTGGGAAACGTCTGCCGCTGCTAAAGGAGTCTGTCTCGTAGCGGTGGCGCCGTCGGGCGGCGAGGTGCTGAGTGTAGCTATCTACTAATCCCTAATCCCTAACCCCTGCCGTTCAGTCCTTGGCCATGGCGTAGTAACCTTGGCGGGCCTGCACCTTATACTCTCCGCCCTTGGCACGGAGCTGGATCTTGCGATAGCTGCCGTCGAGCTTGGTATTGCTGGGCGTGTAGCCAATGTTGTACTGGCTGCGCAACTCGTTCTGGATCTGGTCGAAGGCCTGGCGCAACTTCTCCTGCTTGTTGCCGACCTCGATGACCCGGCCGCCGGTTTGTTCAGCCAGCTTCTTCATGTCATAGTCGCCGCTGTACCCGCCGAAGCCGTAGAATCCGCGATCGGCAATCAGGATCACATAGCAGATGGTGTCGGCCTTCTGCGCGGCTTCGATGGCGTCCTGAATGCGCTCGCGGCTGCCCTGGTCTTCGCCGTCGGTAAAGACGATCATGGCCTTGCGTCCGACTTCGTTCCTCAACTTCTCGTTAGCGCCGAGGTAGATGGCGTCATACAGCAGCGTGCCCCGCGGCGTGGTTGGGATGGGACCACCGCCCAATCCCGGCGGGCCGCCGCCCATGCTGGCGCCGATCTGCACCTTGTTCAGCGCACGCGTCAGATCGTGCACATTGTTGGTGAAATCCTGATCGAGGTCCACATCCACGTCGAAGTTGATGACGAAAGCCAAGTCCTTGGGGCGCAAAACGCTGCGCAAGAACTCGGCGCAGGAGGTCTGCTCAATGTCCAATACCCGGGTCTGGCTGGCGCTGGTGTCAATCATGATGCCCAGGGTCAAGGGCTGGTTCGATTCCGCTGAGAAATACTTGATGGTTTGCGGCTTGCCGTCCTCCATCACCTCGAAATCAGTCTTAGTGAGGTTGGGAATCAGCATGCCATGCTTGTCCTTCACATTGAAGAACAAGTTGACGACGTTTACCTCCGCCTTGAACGTCTGCAGGTTATCGTCCTCGGCTGGGGCGTGGGACTGCTGAGCTTGGCTTGCCGGCTGGGATGACGACTCCTGATGCTCAGCCGACGGCTGCGGCGGCGGATTCTGCGACTGGGCCGCGATGCCCAGGCTGGCGACCAAGATGAGGCATAGGAAGGTGGCGAATTGGCGAAATCGGTGGAACAACATAGCTTCTCTTTCCTGTTGGCTGCATCCATTGTAGTGCACCGCCAGATGATTCCGCAGCGATGAGGGCTGCCGAGTCGTCCCGGTGCGGTTATACTGTCCACAGTTCCGGCAATCTGGGAGACAACACAGTACATGTTCAATCGCCGATTGAGCCCGTGGATGCAATCCGCCGTAATGCTGGCGGCCCTGAGTTTCGCTGCAAGCTACGCGGTGGCCCAAGAGCAGAAGTTGCCCGACGCTCCCACGCCGCAGAACAATGCGCCCGCTCCCAGCGTCAACCTGCCACCCCAGGCGACACCTGACGACCAGGGTTCGTCTTCGAGTGGGAACCCCGAAGCGCCGCCAAATACTCGCAGCGGCGCCCAGCAGCCTCCGGAGCCGACTAACCCGCAGGCTCCGCCTCCGGGCTCGGAGGGAGTCAAGACAGTGCCTGCCGGCAGCACTTCCAATGCCGGGGAGAGCGGTCGCGATGAGTTGTTCCGGCTGCAGCGCACGGTCAGTTTCGTCACCGTTCCGGTCACGGTGAAGGATAACGGAGGCAAGCTGGTGGATGGACTGCTGCAGAGCGACTTCAGCATCTACGAAGATGGCACCAAGCAGCAGATCAAGCTCTTTACCAGCGATCCGTTCCCGCTTTCTGCCGCGCTGATCATTGACCAGGGCATGTCGGATCTGACGCTGAAGAAGGTGAACCAGACCTTCGCTGCCCTGGGCGGATCGTTTGGCCCCTTCGACGAAGTGTCCGTATTCACGTATGGCAATACGGTCAACCAGCGTTCGGATTTCGGCAACGCGACGCACATGGAGATTGCTCTGCAGCGGATCAAGGATGAGCGCGGCCAAGAGCCCAGCGCACCGCTGGTGGGCGGACCTTTTGGGGCAGGCCCGGTGACCAATAGCAAGCCCATACCGGGGGGTAAGCTGGTGGTCACTCCCGAAAAAGAGTCGCACGTGCTGAACGACGCGATCCTGACAGCCGCCCAGAACCTGGCCCACCGTCCCCGCCAGAACCGCAAGATCATCTTTGTCATCAGCGACGGTCAGGAATTGGGCAGCCGTGCCAGTTATGCCCAGGTGTTGAAGGTGCTGCTGACGGATGAAATCGCGATCTATGCGATCGGCGTGGACTCAGCGGCCATGCCGCTCTATGACAAAATCGAAAAAGCGCGCATTCCGGGCTTCGGCTACAGCAACATCCTTCCGCGATACACCAACGCGACTGGCGGTGATGTGCTGAACGAGTTCTCCAAGGAATCCATCGAAAGCGCCTATCAGCGCATCACTCTGGAAGCTCGCAACCAGTACACGCTGGGCTATAACACTCCGCAACAACCCTCCAGCAACTACCGCGAAATCGAAGTGCGCGTGAGGCGCCCTGGGCTGGAGGTTTTCGCCAAACATGGCTACTACCCTCTGCCTCCACAGAGGGCCGGGGCGCAACCCCCGACGCCCGACCACCAGCCTCCGCCGGGCGGCGAAACCGGAACGACGGCCCCGCCGCCGCAGACGCCACCGCATTAGTAAGCGCAGGCCGCCGTTACCGCTTGGCTTCCATGGCGACGGCGCGCGGGAAGAGGATGTTGTTTTCCAGGTGAATGTGCTGGTGCAGGTCGGCTTCAAAGCCTTGCAGCGCCTGATACAGCGTGCGATAGCTGATGCACGCATCTTCCGGGACCCTGTAATCGTTGGTGATCGCGCGCAACGAACGCGCCGCATCGCCTGCCCCGTCGTGTTCCTGCATCATCATACGCACGGGGTTTACTACCGTGCCGAACATCGCCGGGGGCACGGGTTCGCCGGCCAGTGCGCTTTCTTCCATGCGCACCATGTAGGGAAAGAGGACCTGCTCTTCCTTCATCAGGTGAACGCTCAATTCCGCAGCCAGAGCGGAGAACACTTGCTGTACCTGAAGAAGCTCGGGATGATTCTTGCCGTGCACGCCGACAACCTTGGCGGTGAGCGCTTCGATGCGCGAGCTTTCATCGCGCACAAACACGTGATGGGTGGTCTTGATATGGTCAATCAGATCGGCCAGTAACTGATGCTGCCAGTCCTTGTTGTCGCCGGGCTGGGTGGTTGCCAGGCCTTTCTCCAGGCGCGCAAGAGCGTCGTCAACCGAGATCTTAGCCTCCGCGCATGCCTCGCCCAGGGTGCGGTTTCCGCCACAGCAGTAGTCGATTCCAAGCTTTTCGAATTCGCGCGTTGCACTGGGCGTCTCGGCGGCAATCTCGCCCACGGTTTTAGTCGCTGTTAGTGTCATTTCTATTTCCTCCTGCGGGTAGCGGAGCATCGCGCCCCTTTCCGCCTTCATATGCAGACTATTAGCCCTGCCGCCCAGCAGCTATGACTTCTGTCACGGGCGCAAAAGATTGTGGAGATGCTGTGGATGGAAGCGCGAGCTGACTCAACCGCCGGAAGCCTGCAGTTCCGCTTCCAGGCGCTTCAGCGAAGGAATCTCCAGCTTGCGGTTGTCCACCTGAATCAAGCCTTCCGATTGCAAGCGGCTGAGATTGCGCGACACCAGTTCGCGCACGGTGCCGATTTGCGCCGCCAGCTCGCTGTTATTCCCCGGCAGCGTCAGCGTGATGGCATCGCCGTTCCGCGTGCCCTCCACCTTGCCCAGTCGCACCAACAGCGCGATCAGCCGGTGGCGGACCGTGGTGAACGAAAGTTCTTCGATGATGCCGACCAGTCGGCGCAGGCGCCCGCCAATCACTCGCAGAACTTTTAGCGCGACCTGCGGATGCTGCAAGCAGAGGGCCTGGAAATCCTGACGGCTGAAAAAAAGCAGCGTGCTATCGCTGACCGCCTGGGCGGAGGCGGGATAGTTTCCGCCGTCGAAGACCGGCAGTTCGGCAATTGAGCTGCCGGGACCGTCGATGGAAAGCACTTGCTCGCGTCCACCGGCCGAACTCTTGAAGATGCGCACATTCCCCGACTGAACGACATACAGGCCGGCGCAAGCGTCGCCTTCGCCGAAGATCAGCTCGCCGGCAGCGTATTTGCGCTGCAAAAGGTGCGAGGTCAGGAAGGCAAATTCCTGCTCCGTCAAGCTGGAGAAAATAGGCACGCGTTTCAATACGGCGAGCGAGGCAGCTTCCTGCTCTGTGGGCATGGCGACGATTTTACGCGATATCGGGCAGGACAAAGTCTAACCTGCGGAACAGGAACCGCCGCTCCCAAAGTATGTAGTTGCCTTTATCGAGTTTTATCCTGATATTCCTCGAACCAGGCCATTTGGATGGCTTCGAGTTTGCCCTCGTTAGACATCTTCGCGTCGTCCACGAAGGTCGGCAACTCGGTGACGTAGCGATGAAGGTCGGTAAAGCGGAGTTCCAGCGGATTCACCTCGGGGAACTTGTCCGACAATGTCAGGCCGATGTCTTCCGCATCATCCCATCTCAGTTCAGCAGCCATAGATTCCCTCGAATATGAAAATTGTCGGCGATCAATCGTGGTGGGTCGCCGCTTCCGAAACATAGTTGCGGTTCCAGGACGGAATCTCGACCACCACCTCGCCTGGCTTTTCTATCACAGTCTGGCATCCCAGACGCGAGTTAAGCTGCAGGTCGGCGGCCATGTCAAGACGATCAGCCTCGTCATCGTCCATCTCGCTGAGCAGCTCCTTGCCCTTCTTCACTACGACGTGGCAGGTGGTGCAGGCGCAGTTTCCGCCGCAGGCGTGCTCCAGGTGCAGCCCGAAATTCATGGCCACATCGAGGATCGACTCCGGCTTGCCGTGGTCCTGGTAGGGGAGCTTGCCGTGTTCGAACTCAAAGGTCTTGTTCTCGGGAAGGAAGGTGACCCGAACGGTATTCGGTCCGGGAGCTTCCACGGTTGCGGTTGCGCCGCCTTGTGTTTTTTCGTCTGCCATAATTCCTCAAGCTCGCTGCTAGCGTTCAATCTCAGCTTGCGCGATCGGATGCGGCGACTCGGGCCCTTCGCCCACGTCGGCGGTATCCATATTTTTCCCCTTCAACGCCGTGCCCACCGCGGATTCCATCATCAGCTCTGCAAGATGCATAGTCCCCTGGTTCAGGGCATCGATCGCGGTTCGAATGGCCTGGTAATCGTCGGCCTTCACGACCGCACGAAGCGCTGTCTCGAACTTGCCAATGTTGGTGCGCTCCTGCGACGACAACTGCTCCCACGCAGGGTTCTTGCGGCCTTTCTCCAGTGCGGCGAGCATCGTCTCGGCTTCATTGCGCGCCTCGATCGCCTGGCGGCGGCGGAAGTCTTCTTCCGCATTGTCGAACGACTCCAGGATCATGTTCTCGACTTGCTCGTCGGTGAGACCGTAGCTGGGCTGCACCTGAATTTCGGCTTCCTTGCCGCTGCGCAGCTCACGCGCCGAGACATGCAGAATTCCGTTGGCGTCGATCAGGAACTTCACTTCAATGCGCGGCAGTCCCGCCGGCATGGGCGGAATGCCTTTCAGATCGAAGCGCGCCAGGGAACGGCAGTCGCTGGCCAGCTCGCGCTCGCCTTGCACAACGTGGACGGCAACGTTGGTCTGGCCTTCCACGCCGGTGGTGAAGTGCTCGGTCGCCGACGCCGGAATCGTCGAGTTGCGGTGAATGATCTTGACCACGCCTCCGCCCAGGGATTCGATGCCGAGCGACAGCGGCGTCACGTCGAGCAACAGCATTTCCTTGGTCGCTTCCGAGCCACCCGCCAGGATGTGAGCTTGGATGGCGGCGCCTAGCGCCACCACTTCATCGGGATTCAATCCACTATGCGGGGTGCGTTGAAACAACTCTTCGACGAGTTGGCGGACGCGCGGGATGCGCGTCGAGCCGCCCACCAGCACGGCTTCGTTGATCTGCTTTGGGGTCAGCCCTGCATCCTTCATCGCCTGCCGGACCGGCCCAACCGTGCGATCGATGACCGGCTGAATCAACTGCTCAAATTGCGCGCGCGTGATCTCGCGCTGATACCGTTTGCCGCTGGAAAGTTCGACGTCCAGCGCCGTCTTTTCTTCGGACGACAAAGCAATTTTGGCGTCGATAACCGCCTTGCGAATCGTCTGCACGATCTCGGCGTTGCGGCGGACATCGATCGCCAGATCGCCCTGGATGTCGTGCAGCGCGATCGTGATCAGCAGATTGTCGATGTCGTCGCCACCGAGATGGGTGTCGCCATTGGTGGCGATCACTTCGAAGATGCCCTCGTGCAACTTGAGAATCGAGATGTCGAAAGTACCGCCGCCCAAATCGTAAACCGCAACCGTTTCAGCGTTCTTCTTGTCCAGACCATAGGCGAGCGACGCCGCCGTAGGTTCGTTCACCAGGCGCAAGACTTCCAGTCCGGCAATGCGGCCGGCGTCCTTAGTGGCCTGCCGTTGCGCATCGTTGAAGTACGCGGGGACCGTGATGACAGCCTTGGTGACTGGCGCCGCGAAGTAGCGCTCGGCATTGCGCTTCAGTTGGCGCAGGATAAAAGCCGAAATCTCCGGCGGGGTGAAAGTCTTATCGCCAAGTTTGATGCGCAGCACTTCGCCGGTGGCGAGGTCGTCAGCCAGCCGGAAGGGGAACAGCTTCAACTCGTCCTGCACATCCTCGACGCCACGACCCATGAGGCGTTTGACGCTGTACACCGCGCGCTCCGGCGTCTCGATCAGATACTTGCGCGCGGCGCTGCCCACAACGATCTGGCCGTTCTCGTCCAGCGCGACGACCGAGGGTACCAGGTTCAGTCCGTCTTCGCCGGGGATCACGACTGGACGGTCGCCTTCCATGTACGCCACCAGCGAGTTGGTGGTGCCCAGATCGATTCCGACGATGCGTTCGTTTGGCATGGGTAGCAATTAGCAATTAGCAGTTAGCAATTAGCAACCGTTCTTCAGCCTTCCAAAACCTCGTCAATGTCGCGCAGCAGGTTGCTTAGGTAGCTGCGGCGATTCAGCACATCCACCATCGTGTCGCGCACGGCAATGCGATCATCTTCCAGAACGCTTCCGCCCTGCTCTGCGCGATCGATCAACCCATCCCACTGGTTCCATGCTGCCTGCAGCTCTTGCAGCAGGCCGTTGTACTTTCCCTGCACCTGCTTTTTAGAGTCTTGTATCTCACGCTCGAGGGTGCGGTCAGGCTCTCCCATTTTCTTGTTCATGCGCATCTCTTCGAGCTGCATATTCAGTTCAAATACCTGCTCCAGCAGATCGGGAGGAACCACCTGCTTCTTAAGCTTGCCGGTGCGGCGCGCCTCTTCGGTCGCGGCTTTGGACTGTTCTTCCAGTTGCACGCCCTGCAACCGCAGCAGGTACTCGGTCCGGGTGATGGGATCCTTCAGGGTGCGGTACGCGTCGTTGAGTTGCGAACTCTTCTCCAGGCTCCATTGCTGTTCGCGATCGCTATTGATAGCGTTGATGTCGGGATGCAGGTGCCGGCTCAAGGCGTAGAACTCGCCTTCGAGTTTTTCCGGCTCCAAGTTGAGCCTGAAGGGGAGCCCGAAGAACGTGAAGTAATCCACCGGAGTAGGCGGCTGCACTTTGCCGCACTCCTGACAGAAATGAGCAGCGCGCATGGCTCCGCAAGACCAACAATTGGCTTTAGTCGGCTTGCTTTGGCTGATAACCAAAATGCCGCTGCCCGGTTGCGCCGTTTTCTTCTGATCAGTTAGGGCCATCGAATCCTTACTTCCTGAAAACGTTCCCGTAATGTTTTTTCCGCTGTGTCATCCTGAGCGACGAGGTCGCCGTGGCGACCGAGCAGTCGAAGGACCCCTATACCTGCCAACCAAACCGCTCTATAAATGCCTCTGCAGAACGGGGCGAACCAAGCGCCCCGGAATTCCACAATCGCGGAATCCCATCATTCAGCCGGTCGCATTCGGGCGCCGTCACCGCTTCTTAGGAAAACGAAGTACCGCAGCCGCAAGACTTCTTCGCATTCGGGTTCTGGAAGGAGAAGCCCTGGTGCATCAAGGTCTCTTCGTAATCGAGAACCATACCGTGCAGGTAAATGAACGACTTCGGATCGACAAAGACGCGAACGTCTTCGAACTGAAAGACGCGATCGCGTTCGCGCGGCTGCGTGTCGAAACGGATGTTGTAACTCAGTCCCGAACAACCACCACCCTGCACCCCCAGACGCAGTCCGCCCTCGGTCGGCGAGATGTTTTCCTTTGCCATCGCCAAGCGAATGCGGGCCAGTGCCTTGTCCGTCACCTGAATGCCTTTGGCAGCGGAGGCGGGCGCCTGGGCCGGATTTTCAATGTTGACCGTGCTCATGGTTGTGTTCCGGTGCACCTGATCGAGAGATGCGGCACCCCGGCCCTCAAAAACAGTTTACGCCCGCTGTTCGACCGGCTGGGCCTGGGGCTGGGGCTGGCTGTGCTGCCCATTCTTCTTCTTCCAGTCACCAATGGCGGCCCGAATGGCGTCTTCCGCCAGCACCGAACAGTGGATCTTCACCGGAGGCAGCGACAACTCCTTCACGATGTCGGTATTCCGGATCGTGAGCGCCTCCTCCACGGTCTTGCCCTTCACCCACTCGGTAGCGAGGGAAGACGATGCAATCGCCGAGCCGCAACCGAACGTCTTAAACTTGGCGTCCTCAATGATGTTGGTCGCAGGATTCACCTTGATCTGCAGCTTCATCACGTCGCCGCATTCGGGGGCGCCCACCAGACCGGTGCCCACCTCAGCGCTGTTCTTGTCGAGCGAACCCACGTTGCGCGGGTTCGAGTAGTGGTCCAAAACCTTGGTGCTGTAAGCCATGCGTTATCTCCTCAATTCCAAACTTTCTTGTCGCGAATTAATGCGTGGGCTCGGCCGCCCATTGCACTTTAGTCAAATCAATTCCCTCTTTCGCCATCTCGTACAACGGCGACAATTCACGCAAACGCTTCACCGTATCGACCACACGCTGGGCCACGTAATCGACTTCCGCCTGCGTGTTAAACCGCCCAAGGCCAAACCGAATCGAGCTGTGAGCCAGGTCATCGCCCGCGCCGAGGGCCTTCAATACATAAGATGGCTCCAGCGTCGCCGAGGTGCACGCCGAACCGCTGGAAACCGCAATATCGTTGATGCCCATCAGCAGCGATTCGCCTTCCACGTAGGCAAAACTGATATTCAAGTTGCCGGGCAAACGGTGCTCCACCGAACCGTTGATGTAAACCTCGTCGAGTTGGCTCATGATGGCGTCCTTCAAGCGGTCGCGCAAAGCTGCGAGCTTCACCGCTTCTTCAGCCATGCCTTCGCTGGCGAGCGCGCACGCCTTGCCAAAGCCCACGATGCCCGGAACGTTCAGCGTGCCCGAACGCATGCCACGTTCATGTCCGCCGCCATCGATCTGCGCCACCAGTTGCACGCGCGGGTTCTTGCGCCGGACATACAATGCACCGACGCCCTTGGGGCCGTAGAGCTTGTGCGCCGTGAGGGACGCCAGGTCAACGTGGTCCTGGATAACATTGAATGGGACCTTGCCGATTGCCTGCACCGCATCGGTGTGAAACAGCACGCCGCGCTCATGGCAGAGAGCGCCGATTTCCCGGATCGGCTGCAACGCGCCAATCTCGTTGTTCGCGGTCATGATGGTCACCAGGATGGTCTTGTCGTCCATGGCCCGCTTCAGATCGTCAAGATCAATGCGGCCGTCCTTCTGCACCGGCAGATAGGTGACGCGAAAACCGTACTTCTCCAGGCGCTTGCAAGTGTCGAGCACCGCCTTGTGTTCGATGGCCTGGGTGATGATGTGATTGCCCTTTTCCTTGTACATCTCGGCGACGCCCTTGATGGCAAGGTTGTTGCTCTCGGTCGCGCCGGACGTGAAGATGATCTCCTTGGAGGTCGCGCCAATCAGCTTGGCGATGCGCTCACGCGCCTGCTCCACGGCCTGTTCGGCCACCCAGCCGAATTCGTGGTTACGGCTGGCGGCATTACCAAATTTCTCCGTGAAGTATGGCAGCATCTCTTCCACCACGCGCGGATCGGTGCGCGTCGTGGCATGGTTGTCCATGTAGATAGGCAGTTTCACGTCGTTGTTCCCATTGCCCGAAATCACATTCGTGCTCATTGCTTGTGCCATCTCCTAAATGTGCTCGATCTTGTTTGGCGTCCAGCCCAGGGTGACCAAATCCGGTGCGGATTCGTGCTCCGGCTCGGTCATCTCCCAAATCGTTAGCCGGTTCAAAACTTCTTCGATGCTGCGGCTCACCTTGCGCAGCGGTTCGCGCACCGTGCAGCGGTCACTCTGATCGCAATCTTCGGTTGCCGAGCTGCACGAGGTAATAAACAACGGTCCATCAATCGCCCGGATCACCTCAAACGCGCTGATCTGCCGTGGATTGCGAGCCAGGGTGTAGCCGCCATTTGTGCCGTACTGCGAGACAAGCAGCCCGGCCTTGGTCAATCGCTGAAGGATCTTGGCCAGCGCTTCCTGCGGCATGCTATACATCTCGGCCAGGTCCTTGGCGCTGCACGCTCCTAAGTCGGCGTGCTCCGCCAGATGCCGCATGGCGATCAGTCCGTAGTCCGCCTTCTTGGTCAGCTTCAACATAGTCAGTCAGTAAGATGAATATGCGACCAATTCAGTCGCAATTAGATTCTACGCCGGACGGAAGACATCGCGCAAGAGGTGACAGCGAAAGGCGATTCGCCGCATTTATCGGTAAGTAATGGGCAGGGAATGGCTTAAGGATTGGCGATGAAAAGCGTCGGATATTCGATCCGGTCGACCAGCGGGGCTGTTTCGGTGTGCTTGCTTTACACGGTGGCAAGCTGATGCGAGGCCGCGAATACAGTCCCTGAAGGCCGCACCTCGCGTGCGAGCGGATACCAGGCTGGGCGGCGAAGCCATGTACCAAATTTAACATTTCGTCTGCGGGAAAAGCTTGACAACTGTTGGTTCCGGTCTAAAATACCGTGAAACTGAGCCGATGCCCTTTCAGGCAGGGCGCACGTTATGAACGCGAGCCAACCGGCCAACAGAACTCCAAACTTCCCGCAGAGCAAATCCATGGACCAGCCGTGTCGGCATCCCCGTGTCCAGGTTGTCTCTCGAGATGAAGACGCGGAATACGTCGAGTGTATGGAATGCCGCGAGGTCTTCGAATCGAGTGAACTCCGCGACATGGATATCGAGTCGAAAATCCCTCCACAAAGCGAATGAGTCGGAAGCTCGAACGCCATTCCATGTGCGCGAGAGTGAAGAGGTGTGTCTCGACTATCGCAGGCGCAAGGCCGCGTCGGCGGACAATTCTGGCGCGGCGAATTCACCTGCCAGAAATCGTGGATAGGCAGCGGCTGCGATCATGGCCGCGTTGTCGGTGGAAAGTTTTCGCGACGGAAAGTAAACCACCAAACCTTCTTCGGAGGCGCGCTGTTCGAACGACGCGCGCAACTCGCTGTTGGCGGCGACGCCACCGGTCACCAGTAAGGTGGCGACATCGTGTTCGCGGGCGGCCAGCAGCGTCTTGCTGACCAGGTCGTTCACTATGGCGTGCTGGAAAGACGCGACCAGGTCCAGCGTGGGCTGATCGCAGGCGGCGAGGTAATCTTCGCGCGCCGGACTTGCCAGCGCCGCCAGCGCCTGGCGACGTCGCATAATATCCTCGCGCATGTTGTGGGTCTCCACGTAGCGCAGGACCGCGGTCTTGATTCCGCTGTAGGAAAAGTCCACACGCGACTCGTTGTCGGCGTGCCGATTCTGCGGGTTGCGGTCATGGTGCTTGATCTGAGCAAAGGGAAACTTTATCGCCTGGGGGTTGCCATGCTTTGCCAGGGAATCGATGGCCGGGCCTCCCGGATATCCCAGTTCGAGCAGTTTGGCGACTTTGTCGAAGGCCTCACCGGCAGCGTCATCGCGGGTGTGACCCACATCGCGGTAACGCCATGCGCCCGATTTTCCTTCGACCAGAAAAAGGTGAGTGTGACCCCCGCTTACCACCAGAGCGAGCACAGGAAATTCCAGCTCACGGTTGCCCTTCTGGCGCTCTTCCAACAAAACGGCGTGGATGTGCCCCTCGAGATGATTGACTGCAATGAGCGGTTTCTCGACGGCGTAGGCCAGTGCCTTAGCGTAACTCAGCCCAACCAACAGCGATCCCGCGAGCCCCGGCCCCTTGGTCACCGCGATCGCATCGATCGTCTGATAAGACCGGCCGGCATCGTCGAGCGCTTGGCGCACCACGGGAACGATGGCGCACAGATGCTCGCGAGAGGCCAGTTCGGGTACCACTCCGCCGTAGGGCCGGTGGGTGACGAACTGGGAATAGACGACATTGGAGACCAGTTCCTCCCCCGAGCGGACCACCGCAGCGGCGGTTTCATCGCAGGAGCTCTCGATGCCGAGAATGTACGCGTCGGGCACCAGACCATTGTAAAGCGTGGAGGGGGCCCACGGCCGACTCCTCCCTACCCCATCAAAGCCAGAGAGGACGCCGACAGTAGAGACTGGGCGGGCGTATGGCGAATTGGAGGTAAGCCATTAATATTATTGGTGTTACGATGTAGCGTGTGCTGTATTTGGACGTCAACGCACTGGTTTTCGACAACCAACAACTTATTGGCCTCCAGCGGGTTAGGAAAATATTACGAACCTTTGCGGCGGTCTCACGTCTAAGCGGCAGGCTGCCGAAGGTTCTTAAGTCGGCAATCGCGGGCAAAGATTTTACTTGACGGAAGTGGCTCGGGCGACTACCTTACTGTTTTTACGTAAGACGTCATCTCTAGACAACCAGTCCAAGGCGTTCTGCCCCGAAAACGGCCACACTGGAACGCATTACCAGGCAATCAGGAATTCACATCCCGGCAAAAGCATTGTGCTGAGCTATGAGACAGGTCAGGTAAGTAGTTGGTCAACAAGGCTTTGTAGTTTTGTTTTGGGCCGGACGGAAAAGGCAAGAAATTGAGTATCCGAAGCGGCGACCGTGGCATCAAAGGTTTAGCTCCTGTCACGGGCTGTCGCAGGCAAAGGCTCTTACCGCCCATTTTTTCATAGCCAGGAGCGGGTGCTTCCATTCTGGCCGGGCTCCGGAACATTCATTCATAGAAACGAGGAGAACAAATTGATGCGGTCTGAACTAGTATTTGAGGCTGTCCACACACTGCGCAACCGCTACACGCTGTGTCAGCTTGCTTCCAAAGCAACCCGCAAGTTCCACAAACCCAACACGCGGATTCAGGACACCACCAACGACGTGTTAAACCTTATTGCCGATTCCGAACGGCAGGACGTAATTCTCGAACCGGAGACGGCTTCCGAAGCGCAGCGGCGCGCAGCATAACGCGCCGCGCCCTTCGGCGCATTCCCGCAGTTCCTCCGAGCCCGCCTTTCTGCACATTCCCCGTAGGTGAACATGACAATCTCAGAGCTAAAAGAAAAAAACATCACCGAGCTGACCAAAATTGCTCGGACCCTCGAGCTGCCCGGCGCCAGTGGCCTGCGCAAGCAGGACCTTATCTTCAAGATCCTCCAGGCGCAAAGCGAAAAGGAAGGCCATATTTTTGCCGAGGGCGTTCTGGAAATCCTGCCCGATGGCTACGGTTTTCTCCGCTCCCCCGACTACAACTACCTGCCTGGGCCGGATGACATTTACGTTTCTCCTTCGCAAATCCGTAAGTTCGACCTGAAAACCGGCGACACCATCAGCGGCCAGGTGCGGCCTCCGCATGAGGGCGAGAAATATTTCGCGCTGGTGAAGATTGAGGCCGTCAACTTCGAGTCACCCGAAGAAGCGCGCAACAAGATCCTGTTCGACAACCTCACGCCTTTGTATCCGCAGGAGCGGATCAAGCTGGAGACGGTGCGCGAAAATATCAGCGCCCGCGTCATGGACCTGCTGACGCCGGTGGGCAAAGGGCAGCGCGGCTTGATCGTGGCGCCTCCGCGCACCGGCAAGACCATGCTGTTGCAGAACCTGGCGAACTCTGTCACCACCAATCATCCGGAAATTGTGCTGATTGTGCTGTTGATCGACGAGCGCCCGGAAGAAGTGACGGACATGCAGCGCTCGGTCAAGGGCGAGGTCATCTCTTCGACCTTTGACGAGCCGGCCGCACGCCACGTTCAGGTGGCCGAGATGGTCATCGAGAAGGCCAAACGCCTGGTCGAGCACAAGCGCGATGTGGTCATCCTGCTCGACTCCATTACCCGTTTGGCGCGAGCCTACAACACGATTGTGCCGCCCTCCGGCAAAGTGCTCTCTGGCGGCGTCGATTCCAACGCGCTGCAGCGTCCCAAGCGGTTCTTCGGCGCCGCCCGCAATATCGAAGAAGGCGGCTCGCTCACCATCATCGCCACCGCTCTCATCGAAACCGGTTCGCGCATGGACGACGTTATCTTCGAAGAGTTCAAGGGTACCGGCAACATGGAAATCATTCTCGACCGCAAGCTGGTCGATAAGCGTACCTTCCCGGCCATCGACATCCAGCGCTCGGGTACGCGTAAGGAAGAGCTGCTGATTCCCAAGGAAGATCTGGCGCGCGTGTGGGTGCTGCGTAAGGTACTGAACCCGCTGTCGCCGGTGGAAGCCATGGAGCTGCTGATCGACAAGCTCGGCAAGACCCGCTCCAATAGTGAGTTCCTGTCCAACATGAGTGCGCTGTAAGAGAGCTGTCAGCCATCAGCCGTCAGCTTTCAGTCATGGGCCGACAGTGGCTGAGCCGCGACCTCGTATCGACTTGCAACGGTGGCAGGTAGCACAGAAGAACCAGCCCCGAATGGGGCGAAAGAGCTTAGCCCAGCACGCAGCCGCAGGCGGAGTGCTGGCTAAAGTGGAAAATGGATCCGAGTCCCGTAGCGACGGCACAGTTCTCACACGCACTCGCCCTTAGTCATTAGGCCGACAGGCGGCTGGGCCGCTCAACAATAATTTCGATCAAGGTGACAAGCGTGGAGGCCCAACGGTTTCCGCGCTTTTGTTTTAGGATGAACGCCGCGGCGACCGGAATTTCATTTCAATCTTTGTCCAACAGACGATACATGCCGATTTGGAGATGCGATGACGTTATCGATGCTATGGCGCGTGCTTTTCTGGGGCTGGTTTGCGTCGGAGATCCTCGTCGGTGTGGCGACGCGCACCAAGCGCAGCAGCGGCCCCGTGCGGGACCGGGGTTCGTTGCTGATGCTGTGGCTGGTGATTTCGGCGGCGGTCACCGCCTGTGAATGGATCAGCCAAGCCCTGCCGGAGAGCATGTTTGGCGGGACCCACTGGTTGAAGGTAGTTGCCGCGATCATGATAGTGGTGGGGCTTGGAGTTCGGTGGACAGCCATTATCGCCCTGGGAAAATCGTTCAGCTCGAACGTGGCGATTCGGGAGTCGCAAAAGCTCTATCGGGAGGGACTATACCGATTCGTGAGGCACCCCTCGTATCTGGGGTTGCTGCTGGTGTTTGTGGCGATCGGGCTACATTCTCGCAATTGGATTGCTTTTGCCGTGGTGCTGGTGCCAACCACTGCGGCGGTGCTATACCGGATTCATGTTGAGGAACTCGCTTTGAGGGAGGCGTTTGGCGACGAGTATGCGGAGTACAGCCGGACCACCGCGCGCCTGATTCCCGGGGTGTACTGACGTTTGTACCCTGGCTCGCATTGCACATCGCAATCTCTGTCAGGAGAACCGAGCATTAACGTGGGAAAAACGACCGAGCCGCGTAGCGGAGGTCCAAGAACTCGCGCGCCTCCTGTTAAACCATCAAATTCGTGAAGGGGGCGCGTCGCCGGGGCGGCCGTGCCTGTAGAGCTGCACGACCCCAGCCAAGTGAACCATGCCCAGACACAATGAAATCGCCGAAAACACCAGGAATCGAACCAGGTCAGGATGCTTCAGCACGACCGGCACTTGCGGAATGAATAACAAACCTCGCAGCAGGTAGATCGCCGTTACGCTGATCAGGACCGTGCGCAGCAGCGGCAACCGCCGAATCTTTCCAGCGCCCGACAGAGCGTACACACCGAAAACCGCAACGATTGCTCCTACTGCAAGGCACAGCAGGGCATATAGGATCGGCCGTTCTATTCTCAACTCCGCCGGACCTCCGAAATATCTGATCGCGCTCGGAGACCACCATATCGCGCTCACTTGGAAAGCGGCGAATGCCAGCGAGAAATACCCGCCGGCTTGTAGCAGATAGTTGTGCAGTGAAGATGGTGCTGACGTTGGAGCGGATACCATGACTGCGGAGCTACTCATGATCTCTCCTCCTTCGCCGGACGGAAAAATGGCATCTTTAAGCAACGTAGCACCGCCGAACATGCGCCGCCTGTGATATAGGTTTGGCTGTCGCGTCTAACTTCTGGATACAACGCCATGCGCAGGAACATCAAAACCCTCTTCAACTTTGAACCGCGTGTCACTCAGGAAGAAGTTCAAGCCGCCGCGCTCCAGTTTGTCCGAAAGATCAGCGGCTTCAACAAGCCGTCGAAGCCAAACGAAGCGGCCTTCCACGCTGCCGTCGATGAAATCGCCGGCATTTCGACTCGCCTTCTCCGCTCTCTTCGAAACCACTGCTGTGCCCAAGAACCGCGCAGAGGAAGCGGCAAAGGCAAAGGCCCGTGCCGCACAAAGATTTGGATCCTGATCTCACGCTCATTGCCTATCGTGCCTGCGGCCGTGACATGGGGGTTCGATCGTACGCCGTGTGTCTTTTTTCCTTCAGCAACTTTCCCCTCACCGCAGGTTTATAAGCACTGACATCTGTGGAGAGGAAGGCCGCGAATGAGCCGCGCACAGCGCAGAACCAGCAAGGGCAAATCGCGCTGGATTACTGCAGCGGTTCTGTCGTGCGTCGTGGCGGCAAGTCTTTGGGCCGCCAAGAAACCGAAGAGCTTCGATCCTGAAATTGAGCGGAAGCGGGCGCTGCATGCACTTGATCGCTTGACCTTTGGGTCACGTCCCGGCGATGTTCAATCTGTCGCCGCGATCGGCGTGGACAAGTGGATCGAGCAGCAACTCCATCCTGAGAAAATCGACAACAGCGCAATGCAGGCGCGCCTCTCCGGGTATCGCACGTTGCAAATGAGTTCGCGCGAGATGCTGCTCAACTTCCCGCCCGATCCCGTCAGTAAAGCCATGCAGGCTGGCAAGTTACCGATGCCGCAGGATCCCTACCGGCGCGCCATCTATGTAGCCGCGATCGACCGTATGCAGCAGCGACAGGAGAAGCAGAACGCACCCGCCGCCAATGCCGGTACCGCTGAGCCAAAAAATGTGTCAACCCCGGTCTCGCTACAGCGGCAGCAAAACCGCCTTGACGCGCATGGGATGATCGACGATCTAATCCTGCTGCCTCCCGACCAACGCCTGCAGCGCATCCTCAACTTGCCCGTGGCGCAGCAGCGTGATCTGACGCAAGGCCTTTCCTTGGAGAAACGCCAGGCGCTGTTTTCCGGTTTCTCGCCCAAACAGCGCGAGACCGTGCTGGCGTTGAACAATCCGCAAGGTGTCATCAACAACGAAGTGCAGTCCGCCAAGCTGCAGCGCGCGGTTTACAGCGATCGCCAACTGGAGGAAGTGCTCACCGATTTCTGGTTCAACCACTTCAACGTGTTCATCGGCAAGGGCGCTGACCATTATCTGGTCACCGTGTATGAGCGCGATGTCATTCGTCCGCACGTGTTGGGCAAGTTCAAGGACCTGTTAGTCGCGACCGCACAGAGTCCTGCGATGTTGTTTTACCTGGATAACTGGCAGAGTGAAGGGCCCGATTCCGATGCTGCCCGCGGCGTGCCTGATCATGCCCACGCAGCCCAAACGGCCCGCATGAACGGCCCGCTCGGCCCGCGGCGATGGCCAGGTTATCCTGGGCCCCATCCCCCGCAGCAGCAGCCACCCAATCCGCAAAACAAGCAGGCGAAGCCCAGCAGCGGGCTGAATGAGAACTATGCCCGCGAACTGATGGAACTGCACACGCTCGGCGTTAACGGCGGATACACGCAGCAGGACGTGACTCAAGTGGCGCGCGTCTTCACCGGATGGACCATCGACCAGCCGTTCCAGGGCGGCGGGTTCGTCTTCAGGCCACGACTGCACGAGCCGGGCAGCAAAACCGTGCTGGGCTACACCATCAAGGAGGGCGGCGAAAAAGAAGGCATGCAAGTGCTCGAAATGCTCGCGCACAGTCCTTCTACCGCGCGCTTCGTCTCCACTGAGTTGGCCCAGCGGTTCGTCTCCGACAATCCGCCGCAATCGCTGATTGACGCGATGTCGAAAACATTCCTGAAGACCGACGGTGACATTCGCGAAGTCCTGCGCACTATGTTCGGCTCGCCCCAGTTCTGGGCGCCCGAAGCTTATCGCGCACGGGTAAAGACGCCGTTTGAGTTCGTCGTCTCCTCTTTGCGCGCTACGCAAGTTGATATCGCTGATCCCCAGGCGCTCCTGGGAACGCTGAACAGAATGGGCATGCCGCTGTACGGCGCGCAGCCGCCGACTGGCTATTCGACTAAGGCAGAGGTTTGGGTAAACTCGGCAGCGCTGCTCGACCGCATGAACTTCGGCCTGGCGCTTTCGACCAATCACTTGCCGGGCGCCAGTTTCAACCTTGCGCAACTGACGAATCGGGCCGCAACCTCGGATGCTGATCCTTACCAGGTGCAGCTCGATCTGGAGCAAACGCTGCTCTCCGGGGATGTTTCGAAACAGACGCACCAAACCATTGAAGCGAAGATTGTCAGCCCGGATGTGGTGGCGCAATTCGCCAACCCGAATCGGCTAATGAATCTGAACGTCATCGCGGGATTGTTGCTGGGCTCGCCGGAATTCCAACGGAAATGAAACAGCCAGCTTTTAGCTATTAGCTCTTAGCCAAACGAAACATTATCGCTAACAGCTAAGAGCTAATAGCTGACCACCAAAAGCCAGGACGCACTGATTAACGGCCAGGAAGGATACACCATGGGCATCACACGGCGAGCATTTATGAAGAGCGGGGCGATGGCGATCGTCGGTACCGCCGCGATTCCTTCCTTTCTCACGCGAGCGGCGTGGGGTGCAGTCAGCCCCAGCGCAAGCAATAAACGGCTAGTGGTGATCTTCCAGCGCGGGGCAGCTGATGGGCTCAACATTGTCGTGCCTCACGCTGAGCCCGCCTACTATGCGATGCGTCCCAGCATCAACATTCCGCGGCAACAGGTAATCGATCTCAACGGCTTTTTCGGTCTGCATCCTGCGATGGCGCCGCTCAAACCGCTTTGGGAGCAGCGTCAGCTCGCCATCGTGCACGCGGCGGGCTCGCCCGATACTACACGTTCGCACTTCGACGCCCAGGACTATATGGAGTCGGGTACTCCGGGCGTGAAGAATACCAGCGATGGCTGGCTCAACCGGACGCTGCAGTCCGAGCCGACCGCTGCCGACTCGCCATTCCGCGCGATCGCGCTCGGCACTTCCCTGCCACGAATTCTTTCCGGCAAAGCGTCAGCGGTCGCGGTCAGCAACGTGAACGGATTCGGGATCGCAGGAGGCAATCCCGCCAGTGCGCCACTGGGCAATACATTCGAGGCGATGTATGCGCAGTCAGTGGACAGCGTGCTTCACGGCACGGCCACCGAGACCTTCGAGGCGGTCAAGATGTTGAAGTCTGCTGATCCGCAAAAGTACACTCCTGCACCTGGCGCTAACTACCCGCGCGGGCGCTTCGGCGACGCGTTGCGCCAGACCGCGCAGCTCATCAAATCGAACCTTGGCGTGCAGATTGCGTTCACCGATATCGGCGGCTGGGACAACCATGTGAATGAAGGCGCCGTGGAGGGTCAGCTCGCCAACGTCTTGCGCGACTTTGCGCAATCCATCGCCGCGTTCTGGACGGATCTCGGTCCGCTGGCGCAAGAGACGGTGGTCGTCACCATGTCGGAGTTCGGACGCACGGCGCGCGAAAACGGCAATCGCGGCACCGATCACGGCCACGCCAATGTGATGTTCATCCTCGGTGGGCCGGTGCGCGGCGGACGGGTTTACGGACGCTGGCCGGGCCTCGATCCAGCGCAGCTCAATGAAGGCCGCGATCTGGCGCTGACCACCGATTTTCGCTGTGTGCTGGGCGAAGCACTGTCGCGGCATCTCGGCAACGCACACTTGAACACCGTGTTTCCGGGCTTTGACAATCTGCCAGCCAGGTTCCTGAAGTATTTGGGATGAGGAATGCTGCACGCGCGCCTGAAGGCCCGCTCTACCCGAACAATGCAAACTGAGACTACCCCGTTGCTTCGCTTTGCACATCGCAATCGCTGCCAGTAGAATCGAGAGTTGACGGCAGTTGATTGAAATTCCATGCCACTGAAGCAGTCGGAAGCGATCGTGTTGCGAACTTATCCGCTGCGCGAGGCTGACCTGCTGGTGACGCTGTTCACGCGGGCCGAGGGCAAGGTCAAAGGCGTCGCGCGCGCGGCCAAGAAGTCGAAGCGGCGCTTTGGCGGAGCGCTGGAGCCGCTGACCTGGGTGCGGGCGTATTACGACGACCGCGAAGGACAGGAGTTGGCGCGGCTCGATTCCTGCGACATCCTGGAGTCGCCCCTGTCGGCAACGGTGGATTACCCGCGGGTAGTCGCGTTGGAGCACGTCGCGGAAACCCTGGATGAGCTGCTGCCGGACCGGGAAGCGAATGACGCCATTTTTCGGTTGGCGGTTTCCGTGCTGCATCAGCTGCGCTCAGGTTCGATCTGGATGCCGCTGACCTACTTCCAGCTTTGGATGGTCCGGCTGGTTGGATTTTTGCCTGAGCTGAGCGAGTGCAGCGCTTGCGGAGAGGCCCTCAATGGCAGTCGCGCGTTTTACCATGCGCTGGCCGACGGCCTGATGTGCGTGCAACACAAGCGGCTGGCGTCGTCGGAACTGACGGCGGAATCGCGGCTGCTGGCAGCGCAGATGTTTCGTGCTCCGGTGGACACGTTTGCGGAGGAACCTTGGGCGGTAGGTCAAGGCTCCGATCTGCGAAAATTTCTGGTGCAGATTCTGGAGCGCCATATCGAGAAAAAGCTGGTAACCGCCAGCATGCTGGCAAGGCTAAGCTCTACTCAATATCAATGAAGATTCGTCCCATTCTGAGCGCGGTCATTTTCCTGCTGGTCTCGGGGATTGGTTTGCGTGCGCAGAGCCGCCCGGAGCTGATCAAGTCAATCGACCGCATTACGACGGAAGACCAGCTTGGCGAATGGCTGACATACTACTATCTACATCCGCGACCGGACCTTGTCGTCTCAGCTACACAGTTGATGACAAGGCAGGGTCGGCTTCAGGAAACAAGTGTTGAAACGCCCTTTTGCGTCTTTCTCTCACATGTGTTCGCTACAAACGAGGGGCAAGTTGGAACCTGGTCTGCCGAACTCCGTACTGGACCGGAGGATCAAAAAAAAGCTTTGGGGCTCGTGTTGTGGATGGCGGGCACGAGTAGCAGTCAAGATTTACTGAAATCGCTCAGCAGCCAAGGTCCTCTCATTTTCCAGAATTACGTAAAGGAACTTCTTACGGACGGCCGTCGTCCCGACTTCCTTCACGATGAAATCAGCAATCCTGCCTTTCTCGATGCATTGTGGGCCAGTTTCTTTGTCTCCGGAGACGAGCGCTACGTGAAGAGAGTTATTAACGCTCTCCAGCTTCTGAAAACACCAGGGGACACAGGGAAGCTCTTAATTGGCGGTGCTGCGAAATGGTCATTAGCGAGCAACGCATTTCAGCACCCCAAGGTTATGCAAATCTGTGAAGCCGAACTGAAAGAGCTGCCAGATGAGCAGCGGGCGGCGTTAGGTGAAGTGATTCAGTCTGCAAAAGACCAGAAAAAGTGAAAAAGTCTGCTGTCAATCCGTTGACCTTCCAGCAACTGGTGCTGCGCCTGCAGAATTTCTGGGCCGACCACGGTTGCGTCCTACAGCAGCCGTATGACGTCGAGGTCGGCGCCGGAACCATGGCGCCCGAGACCTTTCTTCGAGTGCTGGGCCCCAAGCCCTATCGCGTAGGGTACGTGCAGCCATCCCGCCGTCCCGCCGACGGCCGCTACGGCGAAAATCCCAACCGGCTGTTCAAACACTTGCAGTTTCAGGTCATCTTGAAACCGCCGCCAGTCAACGTGCAGGAGCTTTATCTCGAGTCGCTGGCTGCGATGGGCATCGACCTGCGCAAGCACGACATCAAGTTTGAAGAAGACAACTGGGAATCGCCAACGCTGGGCGCGTGGGGCATCGGCTGGCAGGTAATGCTCGACGGACTGGAGATCACGCAGTTCACGTACTTCCAGCAGTGCGGTGGCCTCGATCTCGATCCCATCTCTGCCGAACTGACTTACGGCCTGGAGCGCATTGCGGCGTTTCTGCAGGACGTGGACAGCATCTACGACATCACGTGGGTCGTCGGTCCCGACGGCCGGCCGGTGAAGTACGGCGAAATCCGGCTGCAGGACGAATTGCAGTTCTCGGTTTACAACTTCGAACGCGCCGACGTTGGGAAGGCGTGGCAGCACTTCGAGTTATACGAATCTGAGTGCAAGGATCTTCTCGGAAGCGTTCAGGCTAACCTGAACTCCTTGGACGACCGCGGCGGTCCGATTTCTCCGGGAGTATTGCAAAACCTCGAAGAGGGAGGCGAAGGGCGCGCAGCGCGCGGTTTGCGCCAGCCTCTGCTTGCGGCATACGACCTTTGCCTCAAGTGTTCGCACCTTTTTAACATCCTGGACGCGCGAGGAGCGATTTCCGTGACGGAGAGGGTTGGTGTTATTGCCCGGGTTCGTGCGCTTGCGGTTGGTATCGCGAGGGCCTACGTAATACAGCAGGAGTTGGCGGAACGGCTTCCAGAGACTGCTTCGACCCTCGACGACAATATGCGGCAATTGTTGGCTGACATGCGGTCGACTCATTGACTAAGAGTTGCCGTGTGCCCCACCCTTTCGCCCGTATTTGGCGAAGGGTGGGAACGAATGGATGGACATACGCACTAATTGCTAGTTGCTAATTGCTAGTTACTTCCTATGCCTGACTTTCTGCTCGAGATCGGTACCGAAGAAATTCCCGCGCGCATGATCGATAGCGCCCGCGACGAACTGGCGCGCCGCGTCGGCGACCTCTTGCAGCGCGAGAGACTCATCGACACTCCAACGCTACAGACATATTCCACACCGCGCCGCTTGGCCGTTCTCGCGTCCCAGGTCTCTTCCGCACAGCCGGATGTAACTGAGCAAGTCACCGGGCCTTCGCTGAAGGTCGCCTACAAGGATGGAGCGCCAACGCCTGCAGCCACGGCCTTCGCGCGCAAGCTTAACGTCTCCGTCGACTCGCTGGAAAGGATCACGACCCCGAAAGGTGAATACCTCGGTGCGACGGTGAAGAAGAAAGGGCGTCCGGCAGCGGAGATCCTTGCTGAGTCGCTGCCCAAAGAAATCGCCGGCATCTACTGGGCGAAGAGTATGTATTGGCGCGGCAAGTCGGCAGAGCGCTTCGTGCGTCCGGTGCGCTGGCTGGTTTCGCTGCTCGACGGCGAAGTTGTGCCGCTGGAGTTTGCCGGCATTCGCGCCCGCCATGCCAGCGAAGGCCATCGCATTCTGTCGCCGGGATCGCTGCCAATCGATCGGCCCTCGGATTACTCGTCCGCATTGGCGAAGGCTTCGGTGGTAGCGAGTGCCGCCGAACGCGAGCAGCGCATTCGCAAAGCGCTTGACGCAGCCACTCGAACCATCCCTGGCGCGCGCTGGCGCGAGGACAAGTCTCTGCTCGACACGGTTGTGAACCTAACCGAGTTTCCATCCGTAGTGCTGGGCAACTTCGATCCGGAATTTCTCGCGCTCGCCGATGAGGTTCTGGTCACTGTGATGCGCGATCACCAGAAGTATTTCGCCCTGGAAGACGCCAGCGGCAAACTGCTGCCTCATTTCCTTGCTGTTCTGAACACGGACGGTGATCCCGATGGACTGATTCGCCACGGCAATGAACGCGTGCTGCGCGCCCGCTTCAACGACGCACGCTTCTTCTGGGAGACAGACCAGAGGATTCCGCTGCGCCAGCGCGTGGACATGCTGAAGGCGGTGACCTTCCAGAAAGATCTGGGTAGCTACTTCGACAAGACCATGCGCGTGCAGAAGCTGGGCAGCCTGCTTTCTGAGGCGCTGCGCAGCGCTGGCTCGTCGGTCCGACCGGGCGTTGTTCACAAGGCGGCGTTGCTTGCCAAGACCGACCTCACCACCGAGTTGGTGAAGGAGTTCACCGAGTTGCAGGGCATCGTCGGCGGTTTGTACGCCAAAGCCCAGCAACTCGATCCTATACTTCCCGCTGCCACAGCCGAAGCAATCGGCGATGCCATCTACGATCAGTACAAGCCGGAGTCGATGGACGATAGCGTGCCGCGTTCTGTCGAGGGAGCTGTCCTTGCGATTGCCGATAAGGCGGACAGCATCGCTGGAATGTTTGCGCTTGGTCTGCAACCGACGGGCTCGAAAGATCCCTTCGCGCTGCGCCGCGCGGCAAATGGCATCGTGAAAATTATCGCCGAGCATAAGCTGCCGCTGCCGATTGCCAAGCTTTTCGCCGACGCACGAGCAGAATATGCAGGCTCCGAGGCCGAACGGTGGTTTTCAAAAGAGATTGATTTCGACGAAGCGATTGCGAACTTCATGCGCGAGCGTCTGGAATTTTACCTGCGCGACGCGCGCGGGTTCAGATACGACATAGTTAATGCGGTTCTTAGTAAGGAAGATCTAACTATGGCGCTGACGAATGCAGAGAATCCAGACTACGGAGATGACCTGGGCCTTGTACCGGCGAAGGCAGAACGCGAAACTGATCGCCAACTCGACGCGGCTGATTGGCCGCCGCTGGCGGTCGATTTGGCTGCCGCCATTAGGTCGAGGAGCGACACACCACAACTCAAGTCTGCTGCCACCTCGTTTAAGCGAACGCGAAACATTCTCCAACAGGCGCTCGACAACCATTTTGCGATCGGGCCTTTCACCCCCCTGCTGGCGACTGCCGAAGAGGCGCACGCAGTCATGGTTATGGACGAGGCTGCTGCCGGTTTTTGGGGACTCTTAGAACGCGGGGAATACGGCCCTGCTATAGACAGAATGGCAGCCTTAGCAGATCCGTTTGAGCAGTATTTCAATACAGTGATGGTAATGCACGAGCACGAGCCCGTTCGTCGGAACCGGCTCGGATTCTTAGCTGTGTTTTACAGGCAGTTTCGTAAGATCGCCGACTTCAGCCAGATTGTGAATGAGGGAACGTAGGGCATACCAACCATTAGGTGCGAGGGAGCGCAGGCCGATTTATGGAACAGAAAACTGGCACGATTTTCAAGGTCTACCTTCTGGAAAAGGGCGACCCTCATAAACAGGAAGGGTTCATCGAGTTGTGGAAGCACAAAGGCGAACTCCAAAGGATTCATAACCTGCCGTTCGATTATCTCGATAAGCTGCCCAGGAAAATCCGGCAGCTGCTGCGAAAGCGAACGTCAGCAAAGACAATTTAGCCTCGCAACAGCGTCGACGAGTTCTTATTAATGAAATTGCGAGCAACGAAACAGACTTAAAACTCTGTGTCTCTGTGGTGGATAGAGGTTTTCGAACCGCAATAATTAATCGGATCAAAGGATTACCCCATGAGCACCGCAACGACTGAACTCAACAATGCGACCGCCAAATCGGCGGCCACCAAATACGTTTACTTCTTCGGCGACGGACACGCCGAAGGCCACGGCAAGATGAAGGACGAGCTAGGCGGCAAAGGCGCCGGACTGGCCGAGATGACCAACGCTGGCCTGCCCGTGCCTCCCGGCTTCACCATCCAGACCGAGGCTTGCCGCGAATACATGCGCAACAATTCCGTCTCGAAGGAAGTCAATCGTCAGATGGATGAGGCGCTGCGCCGGCTGGAAGCATTGCAAGGGCAGAAGCTTGGTGCCGCTGACAATCCGCTGCTCGTGAGCGTTCGGTCGGGCGCCAAGTTTTCGATGCCGGGCATGATGGACACCATCCTCAACCTTGGCCTCAACGACAAGTCGGTCGAGGGCTTGGCCAGGCGCAGCAACAATCCCCGCTTCGCTTATGACTCCTATCGCCGCCTGATTCAGATGTTCGGCTCGGTCGTGCTCGATATCCCCAAACTTGCCTTTGAGGAAGTCTTCGACGGCAAGAAGAAGCAGAAGAAGGCGAAGCTCGACACCGAACTCGACGCCAAGGCGCTGCAGGAAGTCATCGCCGAATACAAGAAGGTGGTGCAGAAGCATACCAAGCGCGACTTTCCGCAGGACCCGCACGAGCAACTGGTGATGTCGCGCGACGCCGTGTTCCGTTCCTGGCTGAACGAGCGTGCCAAGACCTATCGCCGCATCAACAACATCGATGACATGCTGGGCACCGCGGTCAACGTGCAGGCCATGGTCTTCGGCAATCTGGGCGAAACCAGCGGAACGGGCGTGGGTTTCACCCGCAACCCTGCAACCGGCGCGAAGGAGTTCTATGGCGAGTTCCTGATGAATGCGCAAGGGGAGGACGTGGTTTCGGGCGTTCGCACGCCGGTCCACATTTCCGAACTGGAGAAAATCCAGCCCGACGTTTACAACCAGTTGCGCGAGATCACCTCGCGGCTGGAGAAGCACTATCGCGACATGCAGGACTTCGAGTTCACCATCCAGGACGGGCGGCTCTACATGCTGCAGACGCGCAACGGCAAGCGCACCGGGCGCGCCGCCGTTCGGGTCGCCATCCAGATGGTCGAGGAAGGCCTGATCTCGAAGGAAGAAGCCATCTTCCGTGTTGAGCCAAACCAGCTTTACGACTTTCTGGTCCCCAGCCTCGATGAAAAGGGCAAGGACATTGATGTGCTCGCCACCGGATTGCCGGCGTCCCCGGGCGCGGCGGTCGGGCAGATCGTTTTCACCGCGGATGAAGCGGTGGAGAAATTCAACAAGGACAGCAAAGCCAAGCTAATCCTGGTGCGCAGCGAAACCACGCCCGAAGACATTGGCGGAATGGAAGTTGCTGCCGGCATTCTTACCTCGCGCGGTGGCATGACCAGTCATGCCGCCGTGGTCACTCGCGGCATGGGCAAATGTTGCGTCGCAGGCGCCGGTGACATTGATGTAGATGAGAAGGCCGGTGAGATGCGCGTTCACGGCAAGGTGCTGAAGGAGGGCGATTGGATCTCGCTCGATGGCACAACCGGCCGCGTCATCAACGGAAAGCTCAACACGGTTCCGGCCCGGCCCGATGATCCTGAACTGCAGAAGCTCATGAGCTGGGCCGAGCCCTTCCGGCGCATGGGTGTGCGCGCCAACGCGGACATTCCGCGCGACGCTCTCCAGGCGCGCGCCTTCGGCGCCGAAGGTATTGGGCTGTGCCGCACCGAGCACATGTTCTTCGCCGAAGACCGCCTGCCGCACATGCGAACCATGATTCTCGCCAATACGGAGAAGGACCGTCGCAATGCATTGCGCAAGCTGCTTCCGATGCAGCGCAACGACTTCGTCGGCGTCTTTCGCGCCATGGATGGTTTCCCGGTCACCATCCGCACCATCGATCCGCCGCTGCACGAGTTCCTGCCGCGCCGCGAAGACCTGATGGTGGAGATCGCCAAACTGGAAATCACCAAGCCGAAATCGCCCAAGCTAAAAGAGCTGCGCACGCTATTGAACCGCGTGGAGCAACTGCATGAGGTGAATCCCATGCTCGGCCATCGCGGCTGCCGTCTTGGCATCACCTATCCCGAGATCACGGAAATGCAGGTGCGCGCCATCTTCGAGGCCGCCGTCAAGGTGGCCAAGGAAGGCGTGAAGGTGAAACCGGAGGTCATGATCCCGCTCACTGGCGGATTGAACGAGATGGCGAACCAGGCTGCCATCGTGCGTCGAGTCGCGGAGGAAGTGTTTGCCGAGAAGGAGCACAAGGTCGAATACCTGGTGGGAACCATGATTGAGTTGCCGCGCGCCGCCTTGGTGGCCGACGAGATCGCCAAGGAAGCGGAGTTCTTCAGCTTCGGCACCAACGATCTCACGCAGACCACCTTCGGCTTCTCGCGCGACGACATCAACAAGTTCCTGCCAAAGTACCTTGAGCTAGGAATTCTGAAGCAGGACCCGTTCGCGGTGCTTGATCGCGAAGGCGTCGGGCAGTTGCTTAAGATGGCCGTCGAAAAGGGCCGCAAGACGCGTCCGACCATCAAGATCGGAATCTGTGGCGAACACGGCGGCGAACCTTCGTCCATCGAATTTTGCGCGCAGCTCGGGTTCAATTACGTCTCGTGCTCTCCATTTCGCGTGCTGACTGCCCGCCTGGCGGCGGCGCAGGCAGGCGCAAGTGCGGAACTGAAGATCGAAGGTGGACGAACGAAGTAATTAGCGAGAGACAAACGCAAGAGAAGCCCCGGGCGGCAAGTTCGCTACGGGGCTTCTTGCGACTCAGCCGCCGCGTGGAAATTCCCGCCGCACAAACTCCAGCGCCTCTTCCCTGCTCTTGAGCGTCCCTTCCAACTGCGCGTCCTCAATCGCTGCCAGCATGTCGCGAAACTGCGGGCCGGGCTGGTAACCGAGAGCGATCAGATCCTCTCCGGCTAGAAGCGGCTCTGGCCTGATCTGCTCCGGCGGAGTCTGTTGCAAGCGTTCACGGACGAACTTGTACAGCGACAGGTCGCCATGGCTGCTCAGGCAATCCAGGCGATGTAATTCCAGATGCTCGTCGAACTTTGGCAATCGGAGGAAGCGCTTCAGGGTCGATTCCTTCATGCGCTCGGCATCAGCAAAACGCATGTGGTTGGCCACCAGCGCCGCGATCTGCCGGGCGTCTTCGTTGGAGAAATGCAGGCGACGGCAAATTTCCTCTGCCATGCGCACCCCCACCTCGACGTGTCCGTCAAAGCGGATGCGATCAGGCGCTACGCGAAAGGTTGGTGGCTTGCCAACGTCATGCAGCAGCGTGCCCCAGGCCAGCGTGCGCGAACACCGAGACGGCAATTTCTCCAGCAGCAGCAAGGTGTGAATCCAAACATCGCCCTCCGGATGGAACTGCGGCGGTTGTTCGACGCCGTGCATGCGATCGACCTCGGGCAGCACTTCCTTCAGCAAGCCGGTGCTGTCGAGCAGCTCGAACGACGTCCGCGCGCGGCCTTCGGTGAGCATCTTCGTCAACTCGTCGCGCACACGTTCGGCACTCACCTGATGAATTTGTGGCGCCAGCCGCTGAATTGCCGCAAACGTTGCAGGATCGATGGTGTAGTGGAAGCGGGCCGCAAAGCGTACCGCTCGCAACATGCGCAACTTGTCTTCGCTGAAGCGGCGTTCCGGATCGCCGATGGCGCGAATCACGCCAGCCCGCAAGTCGTCACGCCCACCAA
Source organism: uncultured Acidobacteriaceae bacterium (assembly GCA_963836875.1). GTDB lineage: Bacteria > Acidobacteriota > Terriglobia > Terriglobales > Acidobacteriaceae > Bog-257. Next base: position 160,488 of record CAWIKZ010000009.1, on the reverse strand, counting down.
CAAAATCGAGCACTCGATTGCCGTCCAAGGGATCCATCAGCAATCCGTTGATGGTGAAGTCGCGCCGCTGCACATCTTCCTGCGGGTCCTTAGCGTAGCTCACCTGGTCCGGATGGCGGCCATCGGAGTACGTTCCATCATTGCGGAAGGTGGCCACCTCGACGTAGTTCGGATGTTCCGACGGCAGTGCGTCGCTCGAAGGCGCATCCGCCGAAGGCACCAATACCACCCCGAACTTCGCGCCGACGGCGTAGGTGTCAGGAAAGATGCGCATCACCTCCGGGGGCGTGGCATCGGTGGCAACGTCGTAATCGGCGGGCTCAACCCCGAGCAGCGTGTCGCGCACGCAGCCTCCGGCGAAATAGGCCTGGAAGCCGCGGTTGCGTAGCTCGCGAACGATGTTGGTGGCGTGCTGCTTCATCGATCAGTTCCTGAACGATTGTAGCGGGTGGGCCGCAGGCGGCGAGGGATTTCAAGGTAATCTATCTTGCGGGAGAGAGTGTAGCGAGGTCAGTTCTACGTAAGCGGGATGGTGTCGGCGGCGCGGAGGTTCGGTTTCGATTACCAGTGAGAAGACGATTTCACAACAGTGAAAGAACTAGGTCTTCAAAAAGGAATAGTCAGGACGCGACCGTCTGGCAGCGGTAGCCGACATTCGTTCATTCGAAGCGACGGCAGCGGGTCGCGCCATCGCCCCTGCGTCATACGGGCTAAGCTCCACGCTCCGTAGTGCAGTCGAACAAAGTCCCAATCTGAGGCTTGCCGAAATCTCTCGTGCCCGAAGTCAAAATAATAGTCACCGACGTTCGGGACGTGTACAAGCGCGATCGCCTCGGCTTCGCTTTGTCTGGGATTACCGAAGTACGCAACGGCAAGAACCTGCTGGTCGCCGACTCTCACAGGGTCAATTTCCATGCGTGACAGCCAATGCTGGGGGGCATAGCCAAACGTGAACCATAGGGTGGCGAGAACGAAATTAGCAAGCGTCAGACTCGCACGCGTTGCAGGTGCGGAGATCGATCCGATGAGGCAGAGCAAAGCGAGCGGTAATAGCACGATGGACAGCCGATATGCAAGAACTGCCCCTCCGTCGATCCACCTATCAGCAAAGTAGAACATATAGACAAAGAAGACGAGCCAATTAGCAATGGCAGCAATTCCAATCGCAAACGGCCAACCAAGTTTCCGCCCTTTTACTGGCCCAGTGTCTCTCCACGCCCGTATTGCTGAAACCAGTGCAAGAATCGCCGGTGCGAAAAACCATGAAAAGAAGAGACCGAGCCGAATCCAGAAAATAAGCGGGTTCATGTTACGAAACATAACGCAAGAAATAGGGTAAGCCAAAGTAGCTGGCGATAACAGGCCATTACACAGCCAATCCCAAATCACGCCCAGAACGTGCGATCCAGCGTCCGATACTGGATTGCCTCCGCAATGTGTCCTGGCTCGATGGCTTCGGCTCCGGTAAGGTCGGCCACGGTGCGCGCGACTTTGAGAATGCGGTCGTGGGCGCGCGCGCTGAGCCCCTGCTTCGCCATGGCCCGTTCCAACAGGTGCTCGGAGTCGGTACCCAGCTCGCAGTACTTCCTGATCTCACGCGAACCCATCTGAGCATTGGCGTAGATGCGTTCGCCCTCGCTACCGAAGCGCACCAGTTGCGTATCGCGGGCGCGAATGACGCGGGCGCGAATGTCGGCCGAACTCTCCGGCATAACGCCGCCCCTCAGCTCGCGATAATTCACCGAAGGCACGTCAATGTGGATGTCAATACGGTCCAGCAGCGGGCCGGAAATCTTTGACACATACCGCTGGATAATCATGGGCGTGCAGTGGCATTCGCGCGAGCGATCGTTGAAATATCCGCAAGGGCAGGGATTCATGGCCGCCACCAGCATGAAACGCGCGGGAAAGCTGAGCGACATGGCGGCGCGCGCGATGGTCACGGTCCCGTCTTCCAGCGGCTGCCGCATCACCTCCAACACGTTGCGCGGGAATTCAGGCAGCTCATCGAGGAACAGCACTCCGTTGTGGGCCAGCGACACCTCGCCTGGGCGAGGGATCATGCCACCGCCAATCAGCCCCGCATCCGAGATGGTGTGGTGTGGCGAGCGGAAGGGGCGCGTCCCCACCAATCCGCTGGTCGAGTCCAGAACTCCGGCCACGCTGTGAATCTTGGTCGTCTCAAGGGCTTCGTCAAAGGTCAACGGCGGAAGGATAGTGGCCATGCGTTTGGCAAGCATGGTCTTGCCCGATCCCGGCGGGCCAATCATCAGCAGGTTGTGCCCGCCGGCCGCGGCGATCTCGATGGCCCGTTTGGCCGTCTGCTGTCCTCGCACGTCGCCGAAGTCCACCCCAAATTGCTGTGAAGTTTCCAGCAGCGCGTGGGTGTCAACCTTGATCGGAAGGATGCCGTTGCCGGTATTCAGGAGCTGCACCACTTCGATCAGCGAGTGCACCGGGTAAACATCAACGCCATCCACCAGGGCGGCCTCACGCGCGTTGATCTCCGGAACGATAAGCCTGCGGATTTTGTTTGCCCGCGCGGTTACGGCAATGGGCAACGCTCCCCGGATGCCGCGCACTCCGCCGTCGAGCGACAACTCGCCGACAAACAGCGTGTCGTCCGGCGGCTTATTATTCAGGCCTCCATAAGCGCCGAGGATGCCCAAGGCCATGGGCAGATCGAATCCCGATCCTTCCTTGCGAATGTCTGCGGGGGCCAGGTTGATGGTGGTGGTGGTGGATGGAATATCGTAGCCGCTGTTCTTCAGCGCCGCCCGGATGCGCTCGCGGCTTTCGCGCACCGTGGTGTCGGGCAGCCCGACCGTCATGAAGGTGTCGTGCTCGGCCTTGATCGCAGCGACATCGACCTCAACCTCGATGAGGCTGGCGTCAATGCCGTACACGGCGGCGCTAAGTGTCTTATAGAGCATGCGTGGGAACGCACGCCTACCACGTGGTTAGACTTAACACATTTTGGCCCGGCGCGGTGTGACCGAACTCACGCAGCAACGTGATGGGACCTTCGGGGAAATAAAAAGGGCGGAATTCTGTCCGGAAGCGCAGCGCCCAGTTGCACATCCGAAAACCGAAACGGCCCAGAATTCCGCCAACCTATTAGAGGAAATGGAGCAACGAAGAAACGCGACAACTTCGCTATGCGCTCGCCTTCCCTGTCCGCTGCTCTCGCCAGCGGGTCGATCCAATGGAGTGATTGTTACACTGGAAATGAGCTTGGCAAATCCCACGTACGCAGTACGGTACGTACCACTTCAGTGGTAAAGAGCCGGCACAAATTCCTGGACAAAAGCAATTCCACAGTTGCCGTATCCTGATGGTTAGAGCACGCCTTTACAGGCTGCGGAAAAACTGCGGGGCAAAATCCGGGAGGGTTACCGCGCAAAGGGTAATAGAATCGAGGTCAGAGAGAACCATGCGTTTAGGCGATTACGTTGACGATTACTGCTCGCGTTGTAAGCGCACCACCGACCACGCCATAGTCTCGATGGCAGCGGATGAAGCCCAGAAAGTGCGCTGCCGAACCTGCAGCTACGAACACAAGTACCGGCATAACAAGACTGGCAAGAAAGAACTGACGAAGGAAGAAGCGTTCCAGAAGGTGCTGGCCAGCGTTACCGGTCAGTTGGGCGGCTCGGCACCTGAGCCTGCAAAGAAGAAGCGCGCGAAGTAGGCGATTGCCCGACAGGCTAGCCGTTGCTCTTCTTGTGGCAATCCGCGCATTTCACCGGCGCTGCCCTGCCCTGACCGTTTTGTGTCTTATGGCAACCGATGCAGAGTCCGGCGGTTGCGGTGGGGTTGTGGAAAGCGCCCTGCAACTTGGTGGTGACCGGCGGAGTGGCGGGGTTGGTATGGCAATCGGTACAAGCTTCTTGCGGGGCCTTCAGCGGTTTCTCGGGCTTGGACGCGTGGTGGCAAATTTCGCATTTGCCGGCCACTTTCACGTGTGGCGTGTGATCGAACTTCACCGCACCGATGGGAGCACCCTTCAGCAGGATGGGGGTCGTCGGAGCTGTCTGGGCGATCGCCCTGCCACATAGCATGAGGAGCATAGGAAATCCAAGTAGGATTAACAGCCTGGTAACTTTCACAATGCCTCCAAAGATGGCGGCGCCGCTGGCAAGGGATCGCGGCACACTTCGGCACTCTGCATTCTAGGCCGACACCGTCCCCGCTGCTGTGACGGCAGCGTCATGGGGGTGTGACTACGGTGGAAATCACCCTGTTTTCACACCACAGCGGCAAACACCTGTATGTGACGGCGGTCACAGACTGGTTAGTGCCCCATCACTGCCCCCTTTCCCCCCGCCCGCTATCTTGAACAGTAGCGAATCCATAAGCACAGACAGACCGCGCGCATGAGCCGGTCTGGGGGATGAAATCGACGTGAAAACAACTGAATATCCTGCTGCTGCGGCCATCAATGACGCCAACACTGCCCAGGCACGCGGTGGAACCAACACCGCAGAACCTTCGCCCGAGGACAACGAGCTTGTTGAGGGGAAAGGGTCGAGACAAAAAGTGACCCTTGACGGCAATGAGGCCGTCGCCTACGTGGCCTACCACGTCAGCGAGATCGCCGCCATTTATCCCATTACGCCGTCGTCGCCCATGGGCGAGTCGTCGGACGCCTGGTCCGCGATTGGCGAAAAGAACATTTGGGGCACCATCCCCAACGTTATCGAAATGCAGAGCGAAGGCGGCGCCGCCGGCGCGTTGCATGGCGCCTTGCAGGCGGGCGCGCTCGGTACTACGTTCACCTCGTCGCAGGGTCTGCTGCTGATGATCCCCAACATGTACAAGATTGCGGGCGAGCTGACGGCGACGGTGGTTCACGTGGCGGCGCGCTCCATCGCCGCGCAGGCGCTGTCCATCTTCGGCGATCACTCGGATGCCATGGCCACTCGCCAAACCGGGTTCGCCCTGCTCTCGTCGAACTCGGTGCAGGAGGCGATGGACCTGGCCCTGATCGCACATGCGGCGACGCTGGAGTCGCGCATTCCCTTCCTGCATTTCTTCGACGGCTTCCGTACCTCGCATGAAGTTTCCAAGATCGAACAATTGAGCCTGGACGATATGCGCGCCATGATCGACGACGATCTGGTGCGCGCTCACCGCGAGCGGGCGCTCTCGCCCGATCATCCGGTGCTGCGCGGCTCAGCGCAGAACCCTGACGTTTACTTCCAGGGCCGCGAGTCGGTGAATTCCTACTACCTGGCCTGTCCCACCATCGTGCAGAACACGATGGACAAATTCGCCCGGATCGTCGGCCGGCAATACCGGCTCTTCCAGTACGAAGGCGCGCCCGATGCCGAGCACGTCATCATCGTTATGGGCTCGGGAGCGGAAGCTGTGCAGGAAACCGTGGACTACCTCACGGCGAAAGGCGGCAAAGTTGGCGTGCTGAAAGTGCGCCTGATGCGGCCGTTCTCCGTTGAGTACTTCCTGCAAGCGTTGCCTGCGACGGTGACGAGCATCGCCGTACTGGACCGCACCAAGGAACCCGGCAGCATCGGCGAGCCGCTGTATCAGGACATTATCACTGCGCTGACCGAGGGTTTCACCGCCGGCAAGGCTCCGATGGCTACGTTCCCCAAGGTGATCGGCGGCCGCTATGGGTTGTCGTCGAAAGAGTTCACGCCGGCGATGGTGGCGCGGATTTTCGACGAACTGAAGAAACCCAATCCGCAGAACCACTTCACCATCGGCATCAACGACGATGTCACCCACACCAGCTTGACCTACGATCCCGCGTTTTCCACGGAAGCGCCGGAGACGGTCCGTGCCATGTTCTACGGGCTGGGGGCCGACGGCACCGTGGGGGCGAACAAGAACAGCATCAAGATCATCGGCGAAGAGACCGACCTGAACGTGCAGGGCTACTTCGTCTATGACTCCAAGAAGTCGGGCGCGGTCACCATTTCGCACCTGCGCTTCAGCAAGCAACCGATCCACTCCACCTACCTGATCTCGCGCGCCAATTTTGTGGGCTGCCACCAGTTCAGCTTCATGGAGCGCCTCGACGTGCTCAAGGCTGCCGATCCTGGCGCGGTCTTCCTGCTTAACAGCCCGTTCGGCCCCGACGATGTCTGGGACAACCTGCCGCGCTCGGCGCAGCAGGCGATCATCCGCAAGAAGCTGCGCTTCTACGTGATCGACGCAGTGGAGGTGGCGCGCGCCGCCGGCATGGGCGGCCGCATCAACACCGTCATGCAAACCTGCTTCTTCGCCATCAGCGGCGTGCTGCCGCGCGACGAAGCTATCGCGGCCATTAAGCACTCCATCGAGAAGACCTACGGCAAGCGTGGCGAATCCATCGTGCGCAAGAATTTTGCCGCGGTTGACTCCTCGCTGGAGCACCTGTATGAAGTCAAGGTCCCGAACGCAATCAGCTCGAAGTTCGATATGCGTCCGGCGGTTTCCGCCGACGCTCCCGACTTTGTGCGCAACGTCGAGGCGCTGATGATCACCGGAGATGGCGATGAGGTCCCGGTCAGTGCGATGCCCATCGACGGCACTTTCCCCACAGCTACCACGCAGTGGGAGAAGCGCAACATCGCGCTGGAAATTCCGGTGTGGGATGAAGAGCTGTGCATCCAGTGCGGCAAGTGCGTCATGGTTTGCCCGCACTCGGTCATTCGCGCCAAGATTTATGACGCCAGCAGCGTCAACCACGCGCCCGAGGGCTTCCAGACCGCAGTTCCCAAGTGGCGTGAGTTCTCCGAGCTGAAATACACCTTGCAGGTAGCGCCGGAAGATTGCACCGGCTGCGGACTGTGCGTGGCGGTGTGCCCGGCCAAGAGCAAGAGCGAAGCCAAGCACAAGGCCATCAACATGGAAGCGCAGCCGCCGCTGCGCGAGAAGTACAACCAGTATTGGGAGTATTTCCAGCAGATTCCCGAGTTCTCGCGCGAGAAGCTGTCCCACGGCCAGGTGAAAGACCAGCAACTACTGCAGCCGCTGTTTGAGTTCTCGGGGGCCTGCGCCGGTTGCGGCGAAACACCCTACATTTCGCTGATGACCCGGCTGTTTGGCGATCGGGCGATGATTGCCAACGCGACCGGCTGCTCGTCCATCTACGGCGGCAACCTGCCGACAACGCCTTACAGCGTGAACTCGGAGGCTCGCGGCCCGGCCTGGTCGAACTCGCTGTTTGAAGACAATGCCGAATTTGGCATGGGCATGCGTCTCGCCATCGACAAGCAGAACCAGTATGGCAAGGATCTCGTCCAGCGCATGGCATCCACCATCGGCGAAAAGCTCGCGGTTGAGATTCTTTCCGCCGATCAGTCCAGCGAAGAAGGAATCTTTGCGCAACGCGAACGCGTGAAGGCGTTGAAGGAGAAGCTGGCGAACAACACCAGTCCGGCGGCGCGCGACCTGCTCGCAGTTGCTGACGAGCTGGTCAAGAAGAGCGTGTGGATCGTCGGCGGCGATGGCTGGGGCTACGACATCGGTTTTGGTGGCCTCGACCATGTGCTGGCCTCGACCGCAAACGTCAACATCCTGCTGCTCGACACCGAGGTGTACTCCAATACCGGCGGGCAGATGTCGAAAGCCACGCCGCTGGGCGCGGTGGCGAAGTTTGCTGCTGGCGGCAAGCGCACTCCGAAGAAAGACATCGCCATGATGGCGATGAATTATGGCCGGGCGTACGTGGCCCATGTCGCCATGGGCGGCAACGACACCCAGACCATGAAGGCCTTCATGGAAGCGGAGGCGCACGATGGACCGTCCATCATCATCGCCTACAGCCACTGCATCGCGCACGGCTACGACATGGTGTACGGCATCGAGCAGCAGAAGGCGGCGGTGAACTCCGGACACTGGCCGCTATTCCGCTATAACCCCGGGCTCGCCAAGGAAGGCAAGAATCCGTTTGTGCTGGATTCGCGCGCCCCCAGCATCCCGCTGGAGAAATACATCTACAACGAGACGCGCTACACCATGCTGGTCAACAGCGATCCGGACGAGGCCAAAAAGCTGTTGCAGCAGGCGCAGGAAAACGTCAACGAGCGCTGGAAGCTGTACCAGCACATGGCCGCGATGGGCGTTGATAAAGCCTAAGCACGAGGAGATGAGACTGTGATCGACCTTTCGACAAACTATCTGGGATTGAAGCTGAAGAACCCGGTCGTAGTATCGGCCTCGCCGCTGACGGAGAAGCTGGAGAACTTCCCCCGCATGGAAGACGCCGGGGCCTCGGCCATCGTGATGTACTCGCTGTTCGAAGAGCAGATTGAGGCGGAAAGCGAGAACATTGACAGCGCGCTGGAGTACGGCGCCAACAGCTACGCCGAAGCCACTTCCTATCTGCCTGACATGGCGAAGTATCATGTCGGCCCCGATCGGTATCTGGAACTGCTGCGCAAAGGCAAAGCCGCAGTGAAGATTCCGGTCATCGCCAGCCTGAACGGCAGCTCACCGGGCGGATGGGTGCGCTACTCCGAGTACATGGAGCAGGCCGGAGCCGACGCGCTGGAGCTGAACATCTTCGACATCCCCAGCGATCCGTCGCTCACCGCGTCCGCGCTGGAAGACCGTTATTGCGACCTGGTGCGCGCCATCCGTAAGCAGGTGCACATCCCGATCTCGGTGAAGTTGGGGCCGTACTTCACCTCGTGCGCCAACTTTGCCAAGCGGTTGTCGGAAGCCGGCGCCGACGGCGTTGTGATCTTCAATCGCTTCTATCAGCCCGACTTTGACCTGGAGGAGATGGAGGTAGTGCCGAACCTGGTCCTGAGCAGCCCGCATGAACTGCGTCTCCGTCTCCACTGGGCTGCCATCCTGTATCACCAGGTCGAGACCTACATCGCCATCACCGGCGGCGTGCACGACGCCAGCGATGTGCTGAAGTCCATGATGGCGGGCGCACACGTGGCCATGATGACATCGGCGCTGCTCAAGTACGGCATCGAGCACATCGGCGTGGTGCTGGCGGGCATGGAGAGCTGGATGGAAGAACACGAGTATGTCTCGGTGAAGCAGATGCGGGGCAGCATGAGCCTGGTAAACATCGAGAGTCCGGCGACGTTCTTGCGCGGAAACTACCTCAAGACGCTCGGGTCGTACAAGTGGCGTGAGCCCGGGACGGCGCTGGCGACCTTCTGAAGATGGCTTTCTTTCTCCGCATGGGCCGGCATCCCGCAAGGAAGCGGGCTTTAGTGTTTCAAGGGCAGGCGCTCTCACCTTAGGCCGTCATGGCTACATCACTGGCGGCACCGCGATGCCCATCACGCCCAGAATGTTGATCAACTCGCGGCGAACCACGGCCGCGGTGGCCAGCAGGAACTTCTTGCGGCCCTCGTCGGCTTCCGTAAGGATATGGTGGCGATGGTAAAAGTTGTTGAACTGCTGCGCCAGCTGGAACGCGTGTTTGGCCGCAAACGCGGGCTCCGTGGTCGCGATGCATTGCTCGATCACGAATGATGTCTTCCCGGCCAGCAACCACAGCTCCCAGATCTCCGTGCCGCTCTCGTCGGCAAAGTAGCGCGCGTAGTTCACTTCGTTAGCAAGCGCCCACTCGGGATCCACACCGGCCTTGCGGAAAATATTGGTCGCGCGCACCACCGCATATTGAGCGTATGGGCCGGTCTCGCCTTCGAACGCCAATGCCTCTTTGAAGTCGAACGCGATCACCGACTGCTTGGTGAACTTGAGCATGAAGTAGCGTAAGGCGCCAATCGCGATCTGCTCGCTGATGCGAGCGCGCTCCTTATCGTCCAGCTCGGGATGCCGGCTATCCACCTCTTTCCTGGCCGCGGTGATCAGCGCGTCGAGCAGGTCGTCTGCCTTGACGCCAAAACCCTTGCGGCCCGAAACCTCGATGTATGCCTTGGCGCGGTCTTCCGCACTAACCTCGTAACCCAGCTCCATGGCACAGCGCGGCGTGAGCGCAACCATCTCGTACGAGAAGTGGGTATAGTGTGCGGCCTGCTCGGTGTAACCCAGCAGCCGGAGGGCTTCGATCACGGTATTCTGCGGATCGCTCTGGCGGGAGTCGATTACGTTGTAAATCGCGGCGACGTTGCCGAAGTGAGGATGGTCTGGCTCGCCGTGCTCGGCTGAAATCCAGACCTCATGATTGTTCGGATAGCGGTAGAACCTGCGGTAGCCGAAGTCCAAGCCCAGCAGACCAAACTTCCACAGATGATAGGCGATGTCCTTGCCGACGTAGCCGACGGTTCCATTCGAACGCACGATGACCTTGGCGTCTTCGTCGGGTCCGGAATTTTCCTCCGCGCCGGATGCCGGGTGCCCCATCCTTTCGCCTTCCTTTGGCGAAAGGGTGGGATCCACAGTCTTCGCCGAGGTAGGCCGCTTCATCACCCAGCAGCCCTTGTTCTTGCCTTCGCTCTCGAAGTAAAGGACGCCTTTCTCTTTCAACTGCTGGAAGGCCGCGTCCCAGAAGTGCAGGCGGAGAATCTCGCTTTCGCGCGGGAGGAAATCGTACTCGATGTCGAGGCGGTCCATGGTCTCGAGATGGCGGCGCAATACAGCGGACGCGATCAACTCTGCAACCCATGCTATGTCATTGCCACCTCGTTCGATGGCATGCAAAGCTTCAAGTCTAGCTTTAAGATTCTCTTTGTCTTCTTCGTACCACCGCGAGACCTGCGCGTAAAGGTCCCAGCAGTAAAAATCAAAACGCGGGGTTGAGGTTATCAGTTCGACAATGTCCGATTTCGATCTCTTCTCCAGGTGAAGGAACCCGACCACGACGTCGGCCACCTGCGCCCCGGTGTTGTCGATGTAATTTTGAACATCGACCGCGTGCCCAGCCGCTCGCAACAGGCGGACGAAGGTGTCGCCGAGGATGGCGTTTCGCAGATGCCCGATGTGCGCAGCCTTGTTGGGATTGATGCTGGTGTGTTCGACCAGGATTTTGCCGCTGACGTTAGCAGCACCCTCATCGGCGTGATCGGAAACTCCGATCGTCTCGCCACTCACAAGAGCGTTCGCAGCGAGGTTTCGTTTCAATCGCGCATTGATGTAACCGGCGCCCCCGACTTCCAGCTTCTCGAATCCATCGGGTAGCGGCAATGCGGCGACAATCTCCTCGGCAATCTTGCGCGGAGGTTTGCGCAGCCGCTTTGCCAGTTCAAACGCGAGCGGCAATGCGAACTCGCCCATCTCCACCTTGGGCGGCTGCTCGATGACGAGGTTGGCCAGTTCGATCTGGTAACGCTCGCGCAGAAAGGCGAGCACATGGCTGGCCAGTTTTTTTTGTCGTTCTAAATACACACTCTTCGCTCTTTATGAATAAGTCGTCACGAGCGCCCGGTTGCGGCGCGAGGAATCTGCTTTTCCCATGATTACGCAAACAGCAGATCCCTTGTATCTTATCTCACGGCCTAAAGACCGATCGTAACGACAATTCCACTGGGAGTTTCTCTCCCTTACCAACCTCGACAATTCCAATCCCAAGGGGGGCCCGTCGCGCAGCAGCATCATCGTTGGAATCGTGCCGACTCCGTTACAATCGGAGATGGCGCATGAATGGAGGAGACAGATGGCACAGGTGAAAATCACGGTCCGTAGAAATGGGCCGTTCCGCGTGGAGGCGCCCGAGGGCGCAATCGAATTGGTGGACGCCGACGGCAATCCCTACGACTTGACCGGCAAGACAGCGTTTTCGCTGTGCCGCTGTGGCGGATCGGTGAACAAACCCTTCTGCGACGGGACCCATTCCAAGATTGGCTTCCAAGCCGCCGAGGCCGCCGTGAAGAAGGCCGATGAGACCGCGCTTAACCCGTCCGCCGAATAGAGATTTATCGCAAACCATAGGCTGGCGCAGGTACCAGACGCGGCAGTATCATCGCAAGGCCAAATAGCGGTGCTCAGCAGGAGTGTCGAGCCACATCTGCAGTAGAGAGGCCGTACGACGTCTTTGAGTACCAGGGCACTACCAGAGATCGTTGAACCTCACGCGCCTTGCATTACTGCCCTTCTTTGCTTCACGGCGGTCCACGAGTGGTACAATTCCGCAGAATCAGCGCTGAAAATCTAGACCCCTACTCAAGTCGAAAGGGTGGACCGTCCAAAGCCATGCAAGTTGAGAAAAAGGCCAGACCACTCCTTGAATATCCCGCCGTTCTCTACGGGCTGATCGGTGTCATTGGATTACTGGTCTTGCTCGTTCTTGCGGTTGAGAGCGGCTTGGATACGCCTTTCACCTCAAGCGACGCCAGGCAATATGCGGGAATCGGAGCGAGTATTGCGCACGGCGGCGGCTATAAAGATCCCGTCGGATTCTGGCCGTCGGAGCCCGCTTACGACCGCATGCCAGTCTTCCCGCTCATTTTGTCAATTGGTATGGGGATAGCTCCGAACGCGCTTGACGAGGTTGTTTTACGCCTGACGAACGTCGTTTGCCTGGCGCTCGCGGGTGTCGCCATTGGCGCGCTCTGCCGGAGGCTTGGGGTTCGCCCCGTCCTCTGCCTTGTCGGCGGTCTCTATGTTTCGTTGTCGCCTATTCTCATTCATCTGGCGCTTGAAGGCTTATCGGAGATATCGTTCATTCTGATTGTCAGCGCTGGACTGGCCTTCGCTTTTTCAGGTCCCCGCTATCTCTACCTGGCGGCGGTCCTGATTGGCCTTGGGCCTTTGGTTCGCACAAATTTCATCCTCGTTCCTCTGTTCTTTGCGCTCTTTGTCACTCTGGCCTCTGTTTTTCCCTCTGCTCGGCGGGCATTGATACCACGTGCGACGGTGAAGCGCGCGGCACTTGCTCTCTGCCTGACGCTGTTACCGGCTGCTATCTGGGTAACTCGCAATTACGCCTTAACCGGCCGTTTTCCTGTGCTGAGTTCAATCGGCGGAGAAACCTTCTATGGAGCCAATAACGAACGAGCCGCGAGCGATCTAAACTTCTGGGGCGGCTGGCTTTTTCCAGACGCCATTCCGGGGGAGACGCCCAAGGCCGTTCTGGCGAAGCGTCTCCCCAGTGATCTTGCACTCAGCGACTACTACTACAGTCGCGGTATGGCGTGGATAAGAAATAATGTCGCCAGGTTGCCGCGGCTGGTTCTGGGAAAAATCGTGCGCGGGTTTGTCCCGATTCCGTGGGCCAATTCGCCGTCACCGCAGGAGTACATGGCGTTTTGCTCCCGGCTGGTTCTGCAAGTGCTCTTTCTGATCACGATACCTTTTTGGTGGCCTGGGATGAATCGGCAATATCTGCTTTTCTTGGCCGCGTTGGGCATTTCTCATCTCATCACGACGGTACTGTTTTTCGGACTGGTGCGATATACTTTTTGCTTCCTCGAAGTGTTCACCGTACCGTGCGTCGGGTTTGGGATTGATCGTTGGCTGGACCGCAGGAACCAGCTTCGGCGTGCTCCTGACCTCGTCATTTCTTTGACAGATTTGGCGGCTGGCCCACTCATAAACCGTCCAGTCCCCAACCCGTAATCCCTAGTCCCTCTGGCCCCTTGCCCCCGCTTTTCAGTGCACTGTCTTCGTCTTCCTCGACATGTAGTCCATCAGCAGATACTGGCCCAGCGTGTACGGTGTGGTGAAGTAGGCTTTGCCGCGGCACATCTCGGTGACCTTCTGCACAAACTGGATGAGCCCGTAGTCGGAGGCGAGCATGAAAGTATTGATCAGGATTCCCGCGCGCTTGCACTTGGAGACCTCCTTCAACGTTTCGCTCACCACCAGCGGATCGAGCCCGAACGCGTTCTTGTAGATGCGGCCATCTTCCAAGGTTAGCGCTGACGGCTTGCCGTCGGTGATCATCACGATCTGCTTCATGTCTTTGCGCTGGCGTTGCAGGATGCGTTGCGCCATGCGCAGGCCCTCGCGCGTGTTGGTGTAGTACGGGCCGACCTTGACGCGCGCCAACCGTGAAAGCGGCAACTCCTCCGCCGAGTCGTGAAACAGCACCAGCGAAAGTGAATCGCCAGGGTACTGCGTGCGGATGAGATGCGAAAGCGCCATCGCCACTTTTTTGGCTGGCGTGAAGCGGTCCTCGCCATACAGAATCATGGAGTGCGAACAGTCGAGCAGGAGCACGGTCGCGCACGACGATTGGTATTCACATTGATGCACCTGCAGATCGCTGTACTCGATGTTCAGCGGCAGGTGCAGGCCTTCGCGCTGGATCGCGCTTGACAATGTCGCAGTGATATCGAGATTCAGCGTGTCGCCGAACTCGTAGGTCTTGGATGCGCCGCTGGCCTCGATGCCGGTGGCCTGGTCGCGAGTGTCGTGGCGGCCGAAGTTCGATTTGCCGAGCGAGCCCAGCAAATCGCGCAGCGCGCGAAAGCCGAGGAAGTCGAGCCCCTTGTCGGTGATCTCGAAGCGCGCCTGCCCGCCATCATTCTCGCGGGCGTCACCGACTTGTCCACCGGTGGTCGAGCTGCGCGAAGGATCGTGCGGCTGATCGACGTTGATGTAGTTTTCCTGCTCCATGCGCTCGATGAGCTGCTCGATCAGATCCTCCATCTGCTCGGGACTCATGTTGTCGATCTGCTCGCGCATCTGCTGCTCGAGCATGTCGCTGTTGAGCAGCGCCTTGGCGATGGCCTGGCGCAGATCGTCGAGCGTCTGCTCCGCGTCTTTCAGGTCGTAGAAATCCATGTACTGCTGCTGGAAACCGCTCTGCAGCAGGTAATCGGAGAGCGCGCTGAGCAGGTCCTCCATGCTCAATTCGGAGGCGGGCTCCGGAACGTATTTTTTGTACTTGATGAATCTGGCCATTAGCTGTTAGCTGTTAGCTCTTAGCAATTAGCAATTAGCAATTAGCCGTTAGCAATTAGCAACCAAGGAAGCGCTGAGTCGCTGCAGTTTTGTCTAGCCACTAGCCACTAATTGAACGGCCTGCGCTGACGGCGAAGGTCGCGCTCGTCGTCCTCTTCGTCGCGGACACGTGGCTCCTCGCGCGGCGGCTGCTTCTCGCCGGCGGTAAACATGCGCTCCTCGCTGCGCCCAATTTTCTTGTGCGCGTACAGGCCTTCGAGAATGAACTCGGCGCCCGAGACTAGCACTTCCGACGGTTCTTTTCCGCTCAGGCCCAGGCCGCTCAACTTATCCAGCAGTCCCTGAATGCTGCGCAGTTTGTGCAGCATCTCCTGCCCGCTGGCCGAGTCGCGCATCTGGATCTCGCCGCCCAGATCGAACCACTGCACCACCTGGTTCATGTTGCTGTTGCCGTGGAAATATTTGTCGTAGGTGCGGGCGACCGCTGCGCGAATGATCTCGCGCACCACATTGTCTGCGCCCTTCAGTTCGCCTTCGTATTCCAGCTCGAGTTTGCCGGTCATCGCCGGCAGCGCGGCGTAAATGTCGCCGACGCGCGGGACCACCAGCTTCTCGCCGGAACGAATGGCGCGCCGCTCGGCATTGGAGATCACGTTTTCCGTGGCGCTGATGGGCAGCCGCTGGCTCACGCCGGAGCGCTTGTCGATGCGCTTGTCTTCGCGAGCGATGAATGCAATCTGCTCGATCACCTGGCTCACGAATTCGGGGACCTGCAGTTGCAGGCCGTTGCGCGCCGTCCACGCTTCTTGCGCGGTGATGGCAATTCCCTCTTCGATGGTCGCAGGATAATGGGTGCGAATCTCAGAGCCGATGCGGTCCTTCAGCGGCGTAATGATTTTGCCGCGCGCGGTGTAATCCTCAGGGTTGGCGCTGAAGACCAGGGCCACATCGAGCGGCATGCGCACCGGGTAGCCCTTAATCTGCACATCGCCTTCCTGCATGATGTTGAACAGACCAACCTGGATCTTGCCTGCGAGATCGGGCAGTTCATTGATGGCAAAGATGCCGCGATTGGCGCGCGGCAACAGTCCGTAGTGGACGGTGTACTCGCTGCCCAGCTCGTGCCCGCCCTTGGCCGCCTTGATGGGATCGATGTCGCCGATCAGGTCGGCAATGGTGACGTCGGGGGTCGCCAGCTTTTCCACGTAGCGATCATCGGCGGCCAGGTAAGAAATGGGCGCGTCGTCGGGATTGTTGGCCAGCAATTCGCGGCAGCGGCGGCAAATCGGCGTGTAAGGATTGTCGTGGATTTCGCAGCCGCTCAGGTACGGCACATGCGGATCAAGCAGGCCGGTAAGCGCGCGCAGGATGCGGCTCTTTGCCTGCCCGCGCAATCCGAGAAGAATGAAATTATGGCGGGACAACACCGCGTTCACGATCTGCGGCACCACCGTATCGTCGTAGCCGACGATGCCGGGGAGGATGGGCCCACTGCTGCGCAAGCGCGCAATCAGGTTGTCGCGCATTTCATCCTTGACGCGGCGGTTGCGCACCTGTTGTTCGGAAAACTGCGAGCTGCTGCGAAGCTCGCCCAGGGTCTGCGGAAGTTTGCTCAAAGGCTGGATACCTCCAGGGTCACGGCCGCCATCCTCGCACAGCGGACCGAATGATGCCGAATGTTCGTATTCTACGCCAGCGATGATGAGGATCGCGCGCGATGGTGAGCAGCCCAAAGTGGATTGTCGCGGCAGGAAAGAGGAGCGGTGAGCATTGGGAGCAGGGCACAGAAGGTGAGGCGTCGGGACGCAGTCGCCCTAGCTTTGCCACTGCGCAATCTGCACGAACTCCGGGGCTGATCGCGCCGACATGGCGCCGGGCGCGTGTTTCGGCAGGACGCCGAGATACATCGCGGTTTCGTCGCAGGCATGAAGGCGCGGGCACTTCAGACAATCTTTGTGCATCTTGTCGGGCAGCGCTTCTTTGTCCACAACCTGGAAACCCATTTGGCCGAAGAAGTCGGGGATGCGCGTGAACAGGCAGATGCAGGTCACGCTCTGCCGCTTCGCCTCCAGCAACAGGGCGTCAACCAGCACGCGGCCTGCGCCCTTGCCCTTCGCTTTGGCCGTCACTGTGATGGAGCGAATTTCCGCGAGGTGCATTCCATACAAATGCAGAGCGCCGCATCCGATGACTTGTCCATCCTGCTCCACCACGACGAAGTCGCGAATGTTCTCGCAGATCTCCGCCAGCGAGCGCGGCAGCAGCGTGCCGTCGGCCACGTGGACCTGAATCATTTGCTCGATGCCGATGGCATCGGGAAGGGTTGCGCTACGTGCCTGCATGGGCGGCTCCTGCGTAGATGGATAGCTTTTCTTTGATCGCTGCTAATGCCGCCCGGACCCGCAACGGCGCAGTCCCCCCCGGCACATCGTGTATCGCCAGGACTTCATCCAGCGACAACGCGCGGTAAAGTTCGGCATCGGCTGCAATGCCACACTGCGCGTAGTCTTCCTTCGACAGTTGCTCCAATTCGCAATTCTTCTCGACGGCAAGACGAACGGCTTGCCCGACCTTTTCGTGTGCCTGACGGAACGAAACTCCCCGCCGTACCAGGAGCGCGGCAAGGGCCAGCGCGTTCATGAATCCGCCACTCGCCGCCTGTTGCATGCGCTCGCCGTCGAATGAAACCACCGCGAGAAATCCAGTCGCCACACGCAACATACTCGACACTTGACTGGCCGCAGCGAAGACCGGCTGCTGCGTCTCCTGCATGTCCTTGTTGTAAGCCAGGGGCAGTCCTTTGACCGCGATCCACAGCTCCGTGGCGTTGGCAAATACTCTGCCAGCCTTGCCGCGAATTAGTTCCAGCGCGTCGGGATTCTTCTTCTGTGGCATGGCGCTGCTACCCGTCGAAAACTGCTCCGGCAACTTCACAAAGCCAAACTCGGTGGTCGCGTACAGGACCAACTCCTCGGCCCACCGGCTCAGATGCAACGTCACCAACGACAGCGCCTGCACAAACTCGATGGCAAAGTCACGGTCGCTGGTTGCGTCGATGCTGTTGGCCGTCGGCGAGTCGAACTGCAACTCGTTCGCCACGGCCTCGCGATCGAGCGGCAGAATTGTGCCTGCCACCGCTCCCGAACCCAGCGGACATTCGTTCATCCGCTTGCGGCAATCGGCCAGCCTGTCCAGATCGCGCAGGAACATCTCAACATAGGCGAGCAGCCAATGTGCCACCAGAACGGGCTCCGCTCGCTGCAAATGCGTGTAAGCCGGCATCGCGTTCTGGCCGGCATCTTCCGCCTGCTCCACGAATTCGCCCAGAAACTCCAGCAGCGTTTGCGATATGGCGTCGATCTGCTCGCGCACATACATCCGCAGGTCGGTCGCAATCTGCTCGTTGCGGCTGCGCCCGGTGTGCAGCTTGTAACCCACCTCACCGGCCAACTCCACCAGTCGCTTCTCGACGAAGTGGTGCACATCTTCGATCGTCGGATCGTCGTCCTGGAGTACGCCTTCGCCCTCGATCTGATTCAGAGCGGACAGCGTTGCCGCAAGCTCACGCTCATTCAGCACGCCCGCCGTTGCCAGCGCGGCAGCATGTGCCCGGCTCGCCGCCACTTCGTAAGGCAGCAGCGCACGGTCGAATGGGAACGAGCGTTGCCATTGCTCGAAGTCAGGATTCTGCGCCTGGCCGAAACGGCCGGACCACATCTTCATTTCAAACTCTCCGCATGAACCAGCGCCCGTGAGCGCGCCGGCAGCCCCAGGATGCGAATGAAACCCTCCGCATCCTTCTGCTGGTAGCCCTCCCCCATGGTGAAGCTGGCAATATCGGGCCGGTACAGCGAGGTCGGCGATTGGCGCCCGGTAACGTCGATGTTGCCTTTGTAGAGCTCCAGCGTCACCTTGCCATTGACATCGTGCTGCGTGCTTTCCACGAACGCCTGCAGCGATTCGCGCAAGGGCGTAAACCACAGGCCGAAGTACACGATCTCGGCGTACTTCAGACCGATGTGTTGTTTGAAGTGCGACAGGTCGCGGTCAAGACACAGCGCCTCAAGCTCACGATGGGCGGTGAGCAGCAGGGTCCCACCGGGCGTCTCATAGCATCCGCGCGACTTGATTCCCACGAACCGGTTTTCCACCAGATCGACACGGCCAATCGCGTTGCGTGCGCCGATTTCGTTCAGTACTTCCACAATCGCCACTGGATCCAGGATGGCGCCATTCACCGCAAAGGGCACACCGTAGTTGAATTCGATTGTCAGCTGTTCAACTTTATCGTTCGCCTCCTGCGGCGACTTCGTCCACGTCCACGTGGTCGCGAGCGGCCGGTTGTTGGGATCTTCCAGTTCGCCGCCTTCATGGCTGACGTGCAGCAGATTGCGATCGCGGCTGTGGATCTTCTCGCGGCTCTGCGCCACCGGGATGCCATGCTGCTCCGCGTAATCAAGACAGTCCTCGCGCGACTGCAGCGTCCACTCCCGCCACGGGGCAATTACCTTCAGCTCGGGCGCCAGCGCCTGGTAGGCATGCTCAAAGCGCACCTGATCGTTGCCCTTCCCGGTGCAGCCGTGCGCTACCGCGGTCGCGCCCGCCCGCAACGCGGCCTCGACCTGGTACTTGGCAATGATCGGTCGCGCCAGCGATGTGCCCAGCAGGTACTTGTGCTCATACACCGCGCCCGCCTGGATCGCGGGAAAGACGTAGTCGGTCAGGAATTCGTGACGCAGGTCCTCTACGATCGCCTTGCTGGCGCCGGTCGCGTACGCCTTCTCGACCACCGCGTCCAGGTCATCACCTTGCCCGACGTCGGCAACGTAGGCGATGACATCGCAGTCGTAGTTCTCTTTCAGCCACGGAATGATGATGGAGGTATCGAGCCCTCCGGAATATGCCAGTACGACTTTCTCACGCATAGGAACTCCTCGGCGGAAAGCGATGAACGCCGCCTTCCAGCAATAAAACCATGATGGCTTTTTGAACATGCAGGCGATTTTCCGCCTGGTCGAAGACCACCGAACGCGGCGAATCGATCACCGCTGCCGCCACCTCATCCCCGCGATGCGCCGGCAGGCAGTGCATGAACAGCGCATGTTTCGCGGCATAAGAGAATAGGTTCGGGTCCACCTGGAAGGGCAGAAATACCTCGCGGCGCTCGGCGGCTTCGTCTTCCTGGCCCATGCTGGCCCACACGTCGGTGTACACCGCGTCGGCCCCGGCGACCGCCTCGATGGGATCGTTGACCACCTGCACTGCGCCACCCGAGCCCGCCGCCAACTCTTGCGCTGCGCTCAAGACGGCTTCGCTCGGCTCGTATCCCTTGGGCGTTCCCACCGAGATGGTCGCTCCCAAGCTCGCCGCTGCCAGCATCAGCGAGTGCGCCACATTGTTGCCATCACCGACATAGGCGAGATGCACGTTGCGTAGGTCGCCGAAATGCTCCTGCAGCGTCAGCATGTCGGCCATCGCCTGGCACGGATGCTCCAATTCGCTCAGGGCGTTGATCACCGGGATCGACGCATGCCTGGCCATGGTCGTGACGGTTTCGTGCGCAAACGTCCGCAGCACCACGCCGTCAACCCAGCGCTCCAGGTTATGGGCCACGTCGCTGAGACTCTCACGAGCGCCCAGCCGCGACTGCGTCTGATCGACGAAAAATGACACGCCGCCGAGACTGTTGATGCCGGCCTCAAACGTTAAACGCGTGCGCAGCGAAGGCTTCTCGAAGAACAAGACAATCTGCTTGCCGGCCAGGGTGCCGCGATAGTCCGCCGGCCGCGCTTTCATCGCCGCTGCCAGCTCCAGCACGCAGGCGAGTTCTTCCGGCGTGAAATCCTGAATCGAGATCAGGTCGCGTCCAGAAACGCTGCGCTGCGTGTACGGCTGGGGGCTTAGGCCCGCGGGAATTGAACCAACAATCATGTGGTGTCTCCGTTAAGAACTACCAATTAGCAACTAGCAACTAGCAACTAGTTGCTAGCTGCTCGCAATGACTTCCGTGCCGCATTCAATCGGATCACTGAAGAAACCGGGCAACACTTCGGCGTGTTCCGCGGGCAGGATGCGAACGCGCGCCACGCCCCGCTTCAGCGCCTTGATGCAAGCTTCCAGTTTGGGCAGCATGCCGCCGCTGACCGTCGCTTGTTGCACCATGGCGGCAATCGATTTCACGTCGAGCCAGCGAATGACGGCGCCTTCGGCATCTTTGACGCCGGCAACATCGGTGAGATAAATCAATGCATCCGCGCCGCACGCCACCGCGCAGGCCGACGCCATGTGATCGGCGTTGATGTTGTAGTACTCACCGTCAACGCCAAGCGCCAGACTCGACACCACCGGGACGATGCCCGCGTTCCACAGTCGCTCGATCCACTGCGCGTCAACCGAGCAAATTTCGCCGACGTATCCGAGATCGGGTTGCTGTTTCTTGATGGCACGAAACATCTGCAAGTCTCCGCCGCAAAGTCCCAGCGACGGCTGTCCGGCGGCGCCGATCGAGGCCACCAGCCGCTTGTTGAGCTGTCCGGCCAGCACCATCACGGCCACATCGCGCGTTTGCGCATCGGTGACCCGCAAACCGTCGATGAAAGTGGTTTCGCAGCCGAGCTGCTTCAGGGTGCGGCTGAGGGCCGCTCCTCCTCCGTGAACAATCACCAGCTTGTGACCTTCACGCCAGAGGCTGGGGATGGTCCTGGCAAATTTCTTGACCAGCTCTTTGTCATCGAGGGCTGCGCCGCCAATCTTGATCACCAGTCTCATTGCAGCCCTTCTCTCTCGTCGAAACCGAACATGAGGTTCATGTTCTGCACGGCCTGGCCGGCGGCGCCCTTCAACAGGTTGTCGAGGCACGACACCACGACCGCGCGTTTGCCGTCGGGCGAGAGTGAAAATCCGATGTCGCAGAAATTGGTGTTGCGCGAAAACTTGATCTGCGGCAACCGCGCCGCGCCGAAGACGCGCACCCAGGGCTTGCCGGCGTAGAACTCGCGCAGGCATTCCTCCAATTCTTCTGCCGGAACAACCTTGGCCAGCTTCACGTAGATGGTGGAGAGAATGCCGCGCGGAATCGGCAGCAAATGCGGCGTGAACTGCAACGATCCATCGTTGAGCCCAAGCTGCTCCAGCATCTCGCCAGTGTGCCGGTGTCCAAAGACGTTGTAAGCGCTGAAGTCGCCATCGACTTCCACGAAGTGCGTCTTCGCCGACGGCGTCTTCCCCGCCCCCGAAACTCCGGACTTCGAGTCGCAGATGATGCCGTGCTCAACATCCACATATCCGGCGCGAATCCACGGCGCCAGGGCCAGAATGACCGACGTGGGATAACATCCCGGATTCGCCAGCAGGGCGGCGTCTTTGATCGCCGCAGCGTGCAACTCGGGCAATCCGTACACCGCAGCCTCATCGAGGAGCGATGCGTCGTGTGCATTGGCATCGCTAAATCCGTACACCTCACGATTCGCTGACTGCTTCAAACGCCATGCCCCGCTCAGATCGATGACGCGCAAGCCGCGCCCAATCGCCCCGGGGACCCACTCGCGCGAAAACTCGTGCGGCGTCGCCAGGAACACGACATCTACCCCGGCATCCTTCATCCGCTGCCACGAGAACGCCTCGAACGGAAATCCACCGTTGCCCGCCAGTTGCGGGTAGACCTCGCTCAAATCGGCGCACCCAGCACCTTCGCCGTTGCGCTGGAAGAGCAACGGCTTTTTGACTCCGGGGTGACGTGCGAGTAAACGCACCAGCTCTAAGCCGGAATAACCGGTCGCGCCAACCACCGCGGGTTGTAGAGCGGCACTTATGTTTGTCATCGAAGTTCAGAGTCTGCTCGGGCCCTCTGCCGTCCCTACGGGACTCGGTCTTGTTTTCCACGTTTCCCAGCGCTGAAGCGCTGGGCTAAGCTCTTTCGCCCCATTCGGGGCTGGTTTCTTGCGCTTCCCTTCCGCTGAGCAAATCGAACATTAGGTTGCCGCTGTACCAAATCGACATTAGGTAGCGACACAATCTCTTCGCCGACTCTTACGCGAAATATCCCCGAATGCGCCTGGCCAGCTTTTCCGCGACTCTAGCGTCATGCGCGATGACCAGAATGGTGTCATCGCCACCGATGGTCCCCACGACCTCGTCCCACCCCTCGGCGTCGATGGCCGCCGATACCGGCTGCGCGCTGCCGGCGCTGGTCTTCACCACCACCAGGTTTTGCGCGGTCTTCACCTCGTAAACAAACTCGTGAATCAGCCGCTCGATGGACGGCAGAAATGCTTCGGCGACCTCGCCCTGGGGCAACTTGTAGCCTTCGGCGGTCTTCACCAGCCGCAATTCGTGGATGTCGCGGGACAGGGTTGCCTGCGTCACCCGGTGTCCGCCCTTGAAGAGCAGGCGCCGCAGCTCTTCCTGGCTGGCCACCTTGCGGTCGGCAACCAGGTCGCAGATAACGGTATGGCGCGAGAGTTTTGACATCGCATAAATATACAGACATATGCATATTTATAATACAAGTGAGCGAATGTCAAGCGACAATGTGGTTCTCGCCCAGACCGGCTGGCTGCGGAGACTGGCAGCAGAATCACGTGCCCGGCACTGTCGTAAAATACCCTCTGCTCGCGAATCCACAAGGGGACCTGTGCTGGAATGAACTGGCTGCGCTTCGTCGATCTGGGCGCCTACCTCGTACTTGCAGTGGTAACAGCCCAGCATTGGCAGAACGATCACCATCACTGGATCGGCGCCGCCATTTCACTGCCGGCGTTTGTTATGTGGATGCTGGCGCGTTATCAGCTTGGCTCATCCTTCGCCGTGCGGGCCGAGGCCAAAAAACTTGTGACGCACGGAATTTATTCCAAGATCCTGCGCATGGCGCTGCAGACCATCGCCAAGAATAAGATGCGATCGGGCCTAACGGTGCTGGGCATCGTGATCGGCGTCATGATGGTCATCGTCATCTCGTCGGTGGTGCGGGGATTGAACTCCAACGTCGAGGGCATGTTGAAGGACATGGGCTCCGACCAGATCTTCGCCTACCACTTTTCGCCGTTCACCTTCGGCCGGCCGACCACCGAGATGCTGACCCGCAAAGAGCTGACCCTCGAGGATGGGCTGGCGATGCGCGATCTGCCCCATGTGAAGGCGGCCACTGCCAGCCTGCGCATCATGCTGCCGCAGTTCGGCACGGGAACTTACGCAGTGAAATATGAGGGACGCAGGACCAAGAACACCATCCTCGACGGCGACCTGCCTGCCACCATCCAAACGGACGACCTGAAGATTGTTCGCGGACGCTGGTTCACGGAAACCGAGAATGAACATCACAGCCTGGTGGCTATTCTGGGCAGCGACACCGCCGACAAGCTGTTCGAAGACACGGACCCGGTCGGCAAGGAGATCAACATTGAAGGCGAACTGCTTCAGGTGATCGGCGTGATGGCCAAGCGCAAAGCGGCCTTCGGCAACGGCTCCAATCCGGAAGACAACATTGTGCGCATGCCTGTCGCTACCCTTCACAAATTGCATCCCGAGCAAAAACAGTACTGGATCACGGTGAAGTCCACGTCGCACGCCGACATGGACACCACGATGGACGAAATGCGCGCGCTGCTACGGCGGCGGCGCCACCTCAGTCCCGATCAGCCCGACAACTTCGCCGTTTTCAGCCAGGACGCGCTGAGCGATACCTGGAACCAGCTCACTAGAGGGATTTTTATCTTCATGTTTGCAGTATCGAGCGTGGCGCTGATCGTGGGCGGAGTCGGCGTGATGAACATCATGCTGGTGTCGGTGACCGAGCGCACGCGCGAGATTGGCGTGCGCAAGGCCATCGGAGCACGCCGGCGCGATGTCCTGCTGCAGTTCACCCTGGAAGCCATCACCCTCACCGGCATAGGCGGCATTCTTGGGATCGTCATTGGAGGCGCGTTGACGGCGCTGGTCCCGCTGGTGTTTCCTTCCCTGCCCGCGAGCATGTCGTTGTCGTGGGTGCTGACAGCAACCTTGGCTTCGATCATGATCGGTCTGGTGTTCGGAATTTATCCTCCCTGGAAGGCCGCTAATCTCGACCCCATCGAAGCCCTGCGCTACGAATAAGAAGCCCGCCTGCCGCATTACTGCAGCACGTGGCACGAGTAGGTCTTGACGACCAGCCACACTCGCGCCCCGGGCTTGAGTTGCAGTAACTCGCGCGCACCCAGCGTGAGATGCACTTCAAAGGCCGGCCCGCAAGTCACGACCGCGATCACTTTCATATCGCGCTGTTCGAGCGAGGCGATCGTCCCGTCAAGCACATTGCGGGCACTGAGTCCCTGTGGCTTGGACGACGCCAACAGAATGTCCCCCGCGCGAATCCCAACGCGCAGGAGCAATGCAGCATTCACCCGTACCAACGGAACTTCCAAGTCGAGAGTCGAACCAGCGATGCGGCACGTCATGGTTCCGTACTCCGGATGCGAGCCGGTCACCGAGCATTCGAAGATGTTCTCGAAGCCGGCAAGCTGCGCAACGGTTCCCGATCGCGGCCGGTGCAAGACTTCGTGCGGCGAGCCCCACGCAAGGATGTGGCCTTCCTCCAGCACAATTGCGCTCTCGCCCAGCGCGAAAACTTCTTCGCGGTCGTGCGTAACGTAGAGAATGGGAATGCGGTGCCGACGGTTCCAGGCACGCAGATCGTCCAGGATTCGCGCTTTCGTGACCGCATCCAGCGCGGTGAGTGGTTCGTCCAGCAGCAGTACTCGCGGACGCGTCACCAGCGCGCGCGCCAGCGCGACCCGCTGGCGTTCTCCCGCAGAAATCTCACTGGGGCGCCGCTCAACCAGCGAAGCGATGCGGAACGATTCCAACACCTCGCCGCTGCGGGTGTCGCGATCTCGCTGGTTGAGTGCGGCCAGGCCGTACTGCACATTCTGCTCGACCGTCATGTGCGGAAATAGCGCCAGCGATTGCAGCAGGTAGGCGACGGCGCGGCGGCGCGGCGGCAGATTCACGCGCGATGGGGAGTCAAAGAGGACGGCCTCGCCGATCACAATCGCGCCCTCGTCGGGCGTTTGCAGCCCGGCAACGCAGTCGAGCAGCGTCGTCTTTCCGGCGCCGGAGGCCCCAAACAGAATGGTGAAGCCGGCCGCGAACGCCAGTTCGACGTCGAGCGTGAACCGGCCTTCGCCGCGAAAGCATTTCTTAAGGCGAACCGTCAGTTGCTCAGCGGGTGGTGGGGTGATCGCGCCGCTCATTTCCACTCCCACACATTCCATGCACCACGGCGGCGCAAGCCGTAAAGAACCGCCAGCATAGTGAAGCAGAGCACTAAGAGAATGAGCGCAGTGCGGTTCGCGGTCGCATAATCGAGCGCTTGCACCTGGTCGTAAATCAGAATTGAAACGGTCTGGGTCGCGCCGGGAATGTTGCCGCCGATCATGAGCACCACGCCGAACTCGCCCAAGGTATGCGCGAAGCTCAGCACCAGGCCGGTCAGCACGCCCGGCAGTCCCAGCGGCAGCACAATGCGCCCGAAGGTGCGCCAGTGGGACGCACCCAGAAGCGCGGATGCGTCCAGCAATTTTTGGTCAATCGCGGCAAAGGAAGTCGCCATGGGCTGCACCGCAAAGGGCAGGCTGTACAAAACCGATCCGATGACGAGACCCTCAAAGGTGAACGCGAGAGTGTGGCCGGTGAGCGCCTGATACCAGCGCCCCACTGGGCTGAGCGGGCCGACAGCAACCAGAACGTAAAAACCCAAAACCGTCGGAGGCAGCACGATGGGCAGCGAGACCACCGCTTCTATCAGAAACTTCCATCGCCTGCGCGAAAACGCCAGCCAGTACGCCAGCGGAACGCCGATGATCAGCAGGATGGCCGAGACCATGATGGCTAAGCGCAGCGTAAGCGTGAGTGCCTGAACGATCATTTGCTTGCAGGTACGCGAAAGCCGTATTGCTCGAGCACCGCTGCGCCTTCCGCGGAAAGAACGTACTCCACAAATGCCTTTGCGGCTGGCTTGTGCTTCGAAGACGAGAGCAGCGCGACTCCCTGTTGCAACTCGGGATAGGAATCGGTTGGCAACTCCCAGTATCGCCCGGAGTCCTTCATCGCCGGTGACACGGCCAGCGACAGCGCGATAAGCCCGGCCTGGGCGTTGCCCGATTGCACGAACTGCGCCGCCTGGCTGATGTTCTCGCCGAAGACCAGTTTGCCGGCCACCTTGTCCTTCAACGCGAAATGCTCGAGCGCAGCCATCGCAGCCCGGCCGTAAGGCGCATGTGCGGGGTTGGCGATCGCAATGCGTTGCACCGCAGGCTGCAAAAGCAAATCCATCTTAAGCTTTTGCGGATCCAGACTGGAACCGTCGGGGACCCACAGCACCAGGTGGCCGATGGCGTAGGTGCGCAGCGAAGAACTCTCGACCAGGCCAGCGCTGGCGAGCTTCTGCGGATACGCGATGTCGGCGGAGAAAAATAAATCATAAGGGGCGCCGCCCTGAATCTGCGAATATAAGTTTCCCGAGGAGCCGAACGACAACGTTATCTTGTCGCCGGTCTTCTTCTCGAAGCGCGAGGCCAGGTCTTTCAGCGCGTAATTCAGGTCAGAGGCCGCCGCAACCGTGATGTCCTGGGCGTGCGCCCCAGAGCCCAAGACCGTCGTGAGCAGAAGCAGTGGCAGTATCGTGCGCATTCGTCGATTAGCTTACATTAAATCGGGAATTATGCGCGATTCTGTGCGATTAAGGCAAGCAGCCGGCGATCACCACTGTGCCCAGCACCCCTGTGTTGTCATCACGAATGGCCTTTAGGCCATGAGGGATCTGCTGTCTCTCGGCCCTCGTTCCAGCCGTAAATCAAAGCAGATTCCTCGCTTCGCTCGTAATGACAATTCCACGGGGTGCTGCAACCTCAATGTCGTCGGGACGCGAGACGAACCTCACCTTCCGCCACGAAGCTGCCGGGTTATGTCACAGTTTTGTGTATTCTCGCTTGACCCGATTGCGCTTTTCTGTAAGAGTAACCGAGCGCCATTCCTATTGGAGACCTGCCATGGAGCAGCCCAGCTGTTTTCCAACGGTGGAGTTCGATCGCAGCAAACTGATGATACGCATTGAGGTCACGCTCAACGCCGATCCCACGGCCATCGGTCCCGTGGTGGAAGGCATCATGGAGATGGCGCGCCGGCTGGAATGCGCCGCCGGCAAGGAATTTGAGATCGAAACCGCCCTGCGCGAAGCCCTCGCCAACGCCATTGTTCACGGTTGCAAGAACGATCCCAGCAAAAAAGTCCAGTGCTGTATAGGCTGCGAGGAAGAGCGCGGCATGCTGATCGTGGTGCGCGATCCGGGCAGCGGCTTCGATCCTTTTGCCATCCCCGACCCTTGTTGCGGGGAAAATATATATTCCAACCACGGCCGTGGCATCTATTTGATCAACCAACTCATGGACGAAGTGAAGTTCGAGCGCAACGGCACCGAAATCCACATGCGCAAGTACTGACTAGCCGTCAGCAGTTAGCCTTTAGCAGATAGCAATCAGCCATTTGAGCAGGTCCGTGCCAGCGCTACATCTTCGCCGGTGCACTGGCGCTGGCGATGCACTGCCATTTGCCACCCGGCATCTTGACCCAGGTGTCAACCCAGCGCTCGTGGGCATCTACCGCCTTGCCATCGCCCTGCTTACCTTTGCCTTGCCACGCGCCGGTGGCAATGGCGGTGTTTCCAAACGCGCTTACTTTCACATCGCTGATAGCGTTGATTTCCCACTTGCTTCCCTTAATCATGGCCAGCGCCTGGGACTTGTTCTGCGCGGTCCCATCGCTGTTCAGGCCGATGAAGCCGTCGGCCAGAAGCGGAGCCACTCCATCGGGATTGCCCGCCTTTGCGGCCGTCACCCACTGCTGCTCCATGCTCGCGATTGATGTCTCGACACTGCCCGTGTTCTTGCCCATCTGCGCCTGCACGGCCAGCGCCATAAGAACCACCGTAAAACACACCAGCATTCTCTTCATACAGGTTGTCCTTTCCGAATAGGCTGTGATTCAGCGCTGAGTGTAACAGGCAGACTCACGGGTCATCCCATAAATCGGAACTTCACTTTTCCGCAGCCTGTGAAGCCGTGCCCTGATACAAGAACAATTATGAGATGCACCCCCACGTGACCTACGTCACCGACATCCCAGCCGACAATTGGCTAACCTGAATAGGGAAGCTGAGGAAGGTGCCAACACAGCGAGCCAAGACCGCAGAACCCTCGCACGTCGGCGACAGTTTTGTCGTGGAACGAGAGCATCTGGAGCAGTTGCTCCAGGCATTGGCCAGCCGGGGCTATGAGCTCGTCGGCCCGACCCTTCGCGACGGCGCAATCGTCTATGACCACCTGACGTCGACCGCAGACCTCCCTTCGGGTTGGACCGACGAGCAGTCGGGCGGAACGTATCGTCTGAAGCGCGGCCAAGACCAAGCCCTATTTGGCTACGCTGTCGGCCCGCACTCCTGGAAGAAGTTCCTCTTTCCGCCCATTCAGCGGTTGTGGCAGGCGGCGCGCAACGGAAAAGGACTGCAAATCCTGCCGGCAGAAGAACCAGCCACGCCAAAATATGCCTTCTTCGGTGTGCGCGCCTGTGAACTGAGCGCGATTGCCATCCAGGACAAAGTCTATCTCGAGGGCCAGTTCGTTGATCCCGGTTACAAAGCGCGGCGCCAGGACCTGTTCGTCGTGGCGGTCAATTGCGGCCACGCCGGCGGCACCTGCTTCTGCGCTTCGATGAATACCGGACCGAAGGCGACTTCCGGCTTCGATCTTGCTCTCACCGAATTGTTACAGAACGAGCGGCACTACTTCCTGGTGGAACTGGGATCGGCACGCGGCGCCGAGGTCCTGGCAGCAGTCCCGCATCAGCCGGCCAACGACGCTGATAAGCAGCACGCCGAGCGCATTCTGGACCACACGACGCACCACATGGGCCGCCAATTGGACACGCTCGGAATCAAAGAACTCCTCTATCGCAACTACGAGCATCCCCAGTGGGACAATGTTGCGGAGCGTTGTCTGACTTGCGCCAACTGCACTATCGTGTGTCCTACCTGCTTCTGCACCACCGTGGAAGACGTGACCGACCTGACCGGCGAACACGCCGAACGCTGGCGGCGCTGGGATTCTTGCTTCACGGTGGACTTTTCCTACATCCACGGCGGAAGCGTGCGCGCATCCCCAAGATCGCGTTATCGCCAGTGGATGACGCACAAGCTCGCCACCTGGATTGACCAGTTTGGCGTTTCCGGCTGCGTGGGTTGCGGCCGCTGCATCACGTGGTGTCCGGTGGGAATCGATATTACCGTCGAGGCTGGCGCCATCCGCGCAAGCGATTCCGTTAAGGCGCCGCCAGACCAGAGCAAGGACTCGTCATGATACAAACACTTGAACCAATTCTCCGAGAGCATCCCTTCTTTCAGGGGATGGAGGAGCAACACATCCGCTTGATCGCCGGATGTTCCAAGAACGTTCGCTTCGCTGCGGGAGAGGTCATCTTCCGGGAAGGTGATCCAGCCGATCATTTTTATCTCATCCGCGAAGGCCTGGTATCGGTGCAGTTCGTGATTCCGCACGGCGGCCTTACAACGGTGCAGACTGTCGGTGGCGGCGAAGTCTTGGGATGGTCGTGGCTATTCCCTCCGTACTGTTGGCATTTTGATGCAAGGGCGCAGCAGCCTACCCATGCGCTGGCCTTTGATGGCAAGTGTCTTCGCGCCAAGTGCGATGAGGACCACGACCTCGGCTACGACATTTACAAGCGGTTTATGCAGGTCATCACCGAGCGCCTGGAGGCAACCCGATTGCAGTTGTTGGATATGTATGGCACCCATGCTTGAGCAAACCGAGGTTGCGGCGTCGGGCCTGGTCCCAGACCCCATGCTGCCCGTGCCTCACCGCATCCAGCGCGTAAAGCAGGAGACGGGCGACACCTTCACGCTGGAGATTCTTCCCGAAGATTCCAGCCAGCGGTTCCGGTTTGCGCCGGGCCAGTTCAACATGCTCTACGTCTTCGGCGTGGGAGAAGTGCCCATCTCCATCAGCAGCGACCCCGGCAGTCTTCCTTTGCTCAAGCACACCACTCGCGTGGTCGGCACAGTCACCAGGGCCATGCGACAGCTCAAGCGCGGCGAAGTCATGGGGATTCGCGGTCCCTTCGGAAGCCATTGGCCTGTGGGAGAAGCGACCGGGCGCGATGTCGTGATTGTGGCAGGCGGAATCGGGCTGGCTCCGTTGCGGCCCGCACTCTACCGTCTGATGGCGGAACGGCAGAAGTTCCGCAGGATCGTTCTGTTGTATGGCACGCGCACTCCCGAGGACATGCTGTACCGTCACGAACTGGAACGGTGGCGCGGCAAGTTTGACCTGGAAATTCAGGTGACGGTCGATCGCGCCGCCAGCACCTGGCGCGGCAATGTCGGCGTGGTGACGACGATGATCGGGCGCGCGCCCTTCGATCCTTCCAATACCCTGGCAATGCTTTGCGGGCCCGAGATCATGATGCGCTTTACCGTTATGGAGCTGCTGAAGCGTGGGGTGGCAGCGGAGCGCATTTACCTGTCGGCGGAGCGCAACATGAAATGCGGGATTGGCTTTTGCGGCCATTGCCAGTACGGCCCCACCTTTGTCTGCAAGGACGGCCCGGTGTTCGCATTGCCTAGCATCGCGGCCATTCTTGGCAAGTCGGAGATCTGATATGGCGTTACGCAAACCCAAGCTGGCGGTCTGGAAGTTCTCCTCCTGCGACGGTTGCCAGTTGAGCCTGCTGGATTGCGAGGACGAACTGCTGGCGGTGGCGGGTGCAGTGGACATCGCCAATTTTCCCGAGGCCTCGCGCGCCGTGGTCAAAGGCCCCTACGACCTCTCGCTGGTGGAAGGCTCCATCACCACGCCGCATGATGCCGAGCGCATCCACGGCATCCGCCGCGCCTCGAAATTTCTGGTGACTATCGGCGCCTGCGCAACTGCCGGCGGTATCCAGGCGCTGCGCAATTTCAAGGACGTGAAGGAATTCATTTCCATCGTGTACGCCCGGCCCGACTACATCGAAACTCTCAAGAAGTCCACGCCTATCGCCGATCACGTGTTTGTCGATTTCGAACTGCGCGGCTGCCCCATCAACAAGTATCAGTTGGTGGAGGTGCTCAGCGCGTTTCTGAATGGCCGCAAGCCCAACACCCCGCCGCACAGCGTGTGCATGGAGTGCAAACAGCGCGGCACGGTCTGCGTGATGGTGGCGCAGG
Organism: uncultured Acidobacteriaceae bacterium; assembly: GCA_963836875.1. Classification (GTDB taxonomy): domain Bacteria; phylum Acidobacteriota; class Terriglobia; order Terriglobales; family Acidobacteriaceae; genus Bog-257. The sequence continues at coordinate 128,519 of CAWIKZ010000009.1, read as the reverse complement.
GCACGCCCTGCCTCGGTCCGGTGACCCAGGTTGGCTGCGGCGCTTTGTGCCCGGCATACGCACGTGGTTGTTACGGATGCTTTGGGCCGAAGGAAACCCCAAACACCGCGTCGCTGAGCGCCTGGTGGAGCGAGCTCGGCGTAAGCGAGCGGGATTTGATGCGGGTTTACCGCGGGTTCAACGCCTACGCTGAGCCTTTCCGCAGAGAGAGCGAAGCGCATGAAAAGTAGGACCATCAAAGTCGACTACCTGGCGCGCGTCGAAGGCGAAGGCGCCCTGCTGGTGAAGATCAAGGGCGATCAGGTCACGGACGTCAAGTTGAAGATCTTCGAACCACCGCGTTTCTTCGAGGCGTTTCTGCGTGGCCGAAAATTTCATGAGGCGCCCGACATTACCGCCCGCATCTGCGGCATCTGCCCCATTGCGTATCAGATGAGCGCGTGTCATGCCATCGAGGACGCATGTAGAATCAAAATAACCGGCCCCATCCGCGACCTGCGCAGGCTGATCTACTGCGGCGAATGGATCGAGAGCCACGCGCTAAGCGTTTATCTGCTGCACGCACCCGACTTCCTGGGTTACGAAGACGCCATCCGCATGGCTAAGGACCACCTTGACGAGGTGAAGCGCGGCCTGCGATTGAAAAAGGCCGGCAACGAGATCGTCCGCCTGCTCGGCGGCCGGGAGATACATCCCATCAATGTGCGGGTTGGCGGCTTTTACAAAGTGCCGATCAAGCGGGACTTTTCCGCACTCGCCGAGGAGCTTAAGTGGGCACGCGAGGCCGCCCTCGCCACCGTGCGCTGGGTGGCGACCTTCGCGTTTCCCGATTTCGACCGCGACTACGAATTCGTCGCCCTGCGGCATCCTGATGAATATCCGTTTAACGAAGGCCGCCTGGTTTCCAACAAGGGGCTCGACATCGCAATTCGCGACTACGACCAGCACTTTGTCGAGGAGCACGTCGCCCATTCCAACGCGCTGCAATCGCGGCTGCACGAGCGCAACTCCTACTTCGTCGGCCCGCTGGCGCGTTACAACCTGGACTTCGACAAGCTCTCGCCCGTGGCGCAGGAAGCGGCCCGCAGCGCGGGGCTGGGGCCGATGTGCCGCAATCCTTTTCAGAGCATCATCGTGCGCAGCGTGGAAATGGTGTACGCCTGCGATGAGGCGCTGCGCCTCATCGAGCACTATGAAATGCCCGACCCGCCCGCGGTCAATGTCGAAGCGCACGTCAGTACCGGGTACGGTTGCACCGAAGCGCCCCGCGGCATCTGCTACCACCGCTATCGCATCGACGACCGCGGCATCATCGTGGATTGCAAGATTGTTCCGCCCACCTCGCAGAACCAGAAGACCATCGAGAGCGATCTCCGGCAGTTTGTCCAGACCCGTCTTGCGCTGCCAAAGGACAAGCTGCAGTGGCAGTGCGAGCAGGCGATTCGCAATTACGATCCCTGCATCTCGTGCGCCACCCACTTCCTGAAACTGCAGATTGAATCCGAATGACCGCCGGGCAGCCGAGCATCGTCGTGATCGGTGTGGGCAACGAATATCGCAGCGATGACGGAGCCGGAATTGCCGTCGCCCGTCGCCTTCGCGCGCTATTTGCCACCGGTGTCACCATCCTGGAGGAAAGCGGCGAGGGCACAGCGTTGATGCAGGCATGGCAAGGTGCAGCTTGGGTGATGCTGGTGGATGCAGTTCGTTCGGGCGCATCGCCGGGAACGATTCATCGCGTCGACGCGCGGGCTGCGCCATTGCCAATAGGATTCTTCCACTACTCGACTCACGCATTCAGCGTGGCCGAAGCTGTTGAGCTGGCCCGCTCCCTGGCCCAACTGCCTCCGCACCTGGTCGTGTACGGCATCGAGGGCGCCAACTTTGCCGCCGGCATCGATCTTTCGCCGGCAGTTGAGCAAGCCGTGGAAGCAGTGGTCGAGCGCCTATCGCAGGAAGTACGGGCCGTGCTGATGCAGGCGTATAACTGGGACAAGGGGTTCGACGCAAAATGAGCACAGTCCTTGCCAACCCTGCGAAAATGATCGCCCACGGCGCTCCTCGCGTTATACACAATGACGAGGAGCTGGCCGCCTATACGGCTGCACTCTTCCAACTGACGGCTTTGGAAAAGCCCTCAGCCTCTGAAACCGAGGCCATCGAACTGCTGACCCTGCTGGTGGAGCGCTACGAACAGGAGCATTACCCAATTCCTACCGCCAATCCGGTCTCCGTGGTGCGGTTCCTCATGGCACAGCAGGGCCTTAAGCAGCGCGATCTGGTTCCCCAATTCGGATCCGAGAGCGCGGTTTCCATGTTCCTCGCCGGACAACGGAAGCTGACCATGGAGCAGGTGCGAAAATTGCGCGCCCGGTTCAAGCTCCCGGCGGATGTTTTCATCGCCAAGAGGTAATGGGGCAGCCCCTCGCGATACTGGGCTGGCGTACCACCCGCCGAGCTACAATTAAACCAGTTCAGACTAGTTGAACGGGAGAAAGGCCATGGAAACGGTAGGGGCTTTCGAGGCCAAGACACACCTTGCGGAGTTGCTCGACCGAGTCAGCAGGGGGGAGACGATCATTATTACGAGGCACGGCGTGCCCGCAGCCAGGCTGGTTCCTATTGCTGCTGTACAAGGGAAGCTCTCCCATCAGGATGTCGTCGATGGCATGCGCGCGCTGCGCCGGCGAGTCAAGCCGGACAGTATGAGCGTAGGTGAAATGAAGCGCCAGGGCAAAATGCTTTGATGGATGAGGGGTTTATCGTTTTGGCCTTATTCCTCAACCACTGTTCCTTTTCTAAGCAGAACCCGGCCCTTGCGCGGTTTTATTTTCGGCAGTCGGTCAACTAAGCTCTGGATCTTCTCTTCTCTAAACGGGGCATAGACCTGGGAGTCTGCACGAGTGATGAAAGCCGTATTAAGCTGTCGGGTCTCATGTGGCGAAACGCTCACCCTTTGAGGGCGCTCCTCGTGCCCAGCGATAAGGCATATTTCCCTGGAGATTGGAAAGGTGAAGTGCGCCTGCCTGCTACTAGCGAATCCGATGCCACCCATAGGACTCGCCTTCGGATCGAAAAGGGCAACGGGATTGTCAGACGTTACAAAACCGGGGTCATCTGGCCCGATTACGACAAAGCTCCAGTGCATCCGAAAAATCAATTCTTGTAGAGGCAGCAGCAGCGCAAACATCATGAGGAGCGACCACTGGCGGCCCTCCTGAGTCACTACCACGTTTCCTGCCGTTAGGCCCTTTCGCATTTCTTCAGGATCAATAACCTCGCCAGTGTCCTCCTCATGACGCTTTAGCAAGTATTCGAGCTCCTTCGGGTTGTTGACCAGATATTCCAACTGCTTCGCAGACTCTAGCGACCTCAGCCTGTCGAAGTTCCTGTGGGCAGTCGGCACGCGACAGTGGGAAAGAGCGACGTATCCGGCGAATGTCATTCGCTCGTCGGTGCTCAACGTTAGTTCAAGGCCTTTAAGTCGTCGGAGAATCGGAACGGCGGCATCCTCCATCTTCGAAAGCCCGTGTTCAACATCGAATTGTCGTTGCTCATTCCTCTCGTAGCAATAGTAGTAATTGCGCTTTGCGACCCGCTCGGGCTTCTGGCGAAACGGGCTTTTCCCTGGCATGTATACCCACAGATATCCCGTATCTCCCTTGACAGTATCCGGATCGAGAAAACCAGCCAGATAAGCTCGGTGAACGGTGTGTTGTTCTTTGGGTTCTGCTGCAGGCATCAGTTAATCGCCGCGAACAAAGACAAGAAGTAGCTGAATGACTACCACGTCGTAAACAGGTGCCCCATCTTCTCTTTTTTGGTGCGCAGGTAATTCTCGGAGTGCTCGTAGGGCTCGACGTCGGCGGGCACGCGTTCCACAACTTTGATTCCGGCGTTCTCCACGGCGGCGACTTTCTCCGGATTGTTGGAGATCAGGCGAACTTCCTTGACTCCGAGTTGCTGCAAGATCTCGGCCGGCAGCTTGTACTCTCGATAATCATTGTCGTAGCCGAGTTCGACATTGGCCTCGACGGTGTCCAGACCTTTGTCCTGCAGCTCGTAGGCTTGCAGCTTGGCCATCAGGCCGATGCCGCGCCCCTCCTGCTGCTCGTAAACGAGGATGCCAGCGCCAGCTTCGGCAATCATGGAAAGCGCCAGCTCAAGCTGCTGACGGCAATCGCAGCGCATGGAATGGAAAACGTCGCCGGTGAGGCACTGCGAGTGAATGCGCACCAGCGGCGGCGTGGAGTGGATGTCGCCCATCACCAAGGCAATAGCGCCCTCTCTGCGGCGCTCCGCTTTGCCTTCGCGCGCCAGGCGGTCAGCCTCTTCGGTGGAGATGCTGTCGAGCCGGTTCTCAAAATCGCCTTCAAAGCCGTAGATGCGGAACTGTCCCCAGCGAGTGGGGAAATTGGCCTCGGCGATCTTCTTGACAGTCTGCGCAGTGGGACGATTCACACTTCGATTATAAGCTGCGAGGCGCATTGGACGATGTTCAGCTGCCACAAGCGAGGCAAGCGGAGGACACAGAAATCAGGCCGCGCGACATAAAAGAAGGGCGGCCATTGCAGGCCGCCCAGTGCTGAAGGCGCTTCCTCAAACGCTGTTATCGATGTCCGCCGCCCCCGCTGTGGCCACCACCGCCACCGGAGGAGTGCGATCCACCGCCACCGCCGCCTCCGCCGCGATAGCCACCACCACCACCGCCCGAGGAGCGTGGCGCCGAGTAAGCCGGGGCTGCGCCGCGGCTGCTGTAAACCGGGCCCGATCCGTAGCTGCGACCCACGCCGTAGCCGGAAGCTGACGGATACGATCCGCGGCTGTTTCCCCCACCGTAGCCACTTGCTGAGCCAGCCGATCCATATCGCGAAGAAGGCGAGTACGCCGGCGCTGCGTGATACGCGTATCCAGCAGGTGGCCTGGTTGACGCCGACCCTGTGGTGCGGGGCGCCGAGCCAGAGTTGTTGTACGCGCCGCCGCTATGAGGGTTGTTGCCTTGCGAACCGCCCCGCGAATTGCCTTGCGGAGCGGCATGTTGCGACGGCGCCGATTGATGCGACGGCGCCGACTGCTGCGGCGTTCCGCTGGCCGGGCGATACGTATAGTTCGCGGGCGGCCGTGGCACCTGGGAGTTGCGCGCCGTCGCCGTGCCTTGTGGACCGCGGTTTATCGTCGAGCCGTTGTTCGCGCCATTTGCGTTGCCGCGTGCGAAGCTGTTGTTGCTTGCGGGAGGCCGAGGCGCATTGTGCGCCGCCGGGTTCGACGGACCGTTGCCCCGCGCAACCTGATTATTGGCCGCTCCGCCAGCCGACGGCGGCCGCGGTACGTTGCGCGCGGCATTTCCCTGATTCGCGCTTGCCGTTGCACCGGGGCCGTGGGCGACGTTCCGATTGCCTTGCGTCGAAGCAGCACCGTTCCCTCTCGCCGTCGCGGATTGATTCCCGTTGAAGTGGGCCGGAGGAGTCGCGTGGGTCACGACGCTGCGGTTGGTCGCTGAAGCCGGGGGAATTCCATGAGTTGCAGGCGTGCGTCCGCCAAGCACGGATTGCTTGGTCGGAGTCACATTGGCCGTGCCGACAAGCTGTCCCCGGCCGAGTGCTGACTTGGGAACAACTGTGCCCACCCGATTGATCGCGGCTCCAGAAGTAAATGCAGATTTTGGAGCGGCCGTGACCGCGCCCGCCGTGTTGCGGAAGGCGTAGTGCGTCCCGGCAATACTGTTGTTGTGGTAGTTGTTGGCAATGTGGTTGAAGTTCGATATGTGCGTATTGGTGACGTTGACATTGCGCAGATAGCCGTTGCTTACGTGTCCGCCACCATGCCCCCATCCACCGCCATGTCCCCAGCCACCGTATCCCCAGCCACCTCCCCATCCACAATAGAAGGGATAGAATGGTTCACCCCAGCCTAACGGGAACCAGCCAAAGCCGCCGCCTATGCCCCAGCCGCCACCGAATCCAAAGCCGATGCCGAAGTCGCCTCCGCCGATCCAGCCCACCAGGGCCGGAGCGTAGTAGGGGTTCCAGTACCCGAGGGGTCCGGGGGCCCAGCCCCAGCCGCCGTTCCAATCGACCCAGCGTCCATAGTGGGAAGGCGCAAATCCCCAGGGAGCATCATCCACCCAAGTCCATCCCCAGGGTTCGATCCACGCCCAGTGACCATCGCGGTACGGCGCCCAACCAGCGGGAACTGAATTAGGTGTCCACACAGCACCGTATTGGGGAGAGTTCTGCCACGTGCCATTGTTATCGAGGTCCTGATAACCAATCACGCCCGGCGAAACATAACGTGCGGACACAGAATTTTCGAGCTGCTTGTCGCGCACGTGTGCCCAGTCGTCAAAACCATCACGCGCCGGCGCGCCCTGTGCTGTGTGCGTCAAGGAATTGCCGCCGCTGAAGCGAACCTGTTGCCCGGAGTTGATTCGAACCGCACTTCCCTTGCCCGTGGCCTCGCCGTATCCGCTTCTGACGGTGACCAGGGTCTGGTCGCCATTAGGATCAACGTCGAAACGATAGACGCCCGACTTCATGAGGGTGAAAGCGAGGTTGGGGGTGTCAATTTCGTAGATTTCTCCGCGTTCCAGGTGGCGGACCGTGATTTCCAGAACGCCCTGATCAAGTTCGACCTGGATCGTGTTGTCGCCAACGTTGGTGAGGGTCACGCTGGTCTCGGAATTCATGCGTATGAAACCATCACCCACGTTCAATTCGGCACGCGAACTCTTGTCCGTCCAAACCCGGTCTGCCGTTGTGAGTGGCCGATTCTGGCTGGCTGCGACCCAATCGTTCACTCCGCCGGGCTGCATGGAGACTTCGCCGGACATATATTGCACGCGCGCCGCGCGTCCGGGAGGGTCCTGCACTTGCTGTGCGGGAGCATTGTCCGGCGCGGAAGCGTTGTTGTCGTACGGCCCATTGTTGTCGTACGGCCCAGGAGCGTTGTTGTCGGGAGCAGTGTTCTGCACCGATTCGTTGGCCGGTAGCTGAGCGCTCTGCTGGTCCTGGTCCTGCGCCAGAATTGCGCCCATCGAACTCGTAACCAGGAACAGCGCCGCGAGTATCCATCCAAGCCGCCGTGATTTCATTTTGAGACTCCTTCCGCCTCCGAGCCCTACTGCAATTTTCCTTTTGGAGGCGAACTTCCTGCTAACCGCAGCACGCCAGAACCAACGTGACTGACATCCACTTAAACCCGACGTGTGGCGCGGTGTTTCGCGGCTGCTAATACATTGGATGCTTTTGCCACGTTAGCGGCGCTACGATCCCGAAGCTGAAGCCAACCTTAAAAATCGGTCCTTTCGTGATGGGTTACAGGCTCGCGCTCTACGGCGTTACCGGGGTGGGCGCGGTCTTGGGAGTTGCCAGATACCCAGTGATGGTATTTTTGCCAGCGGTAAATATCACTACTTCATAGAGCATCCGGTCGCGCCCGGTATAGAACTGCAGGGGCTCGCCAATCGTGCGGTCCTTCTTCTCGATGGTACGATCGTCGGCCATCACGTTCAGCGTGAACTTGCTCTTCTTGGGATCCACCTTCTTCAATTGCAAGCTGATGGTGGAGACGGGAGTGCGCGTGCCCTTGGAGAGCGTGAAGTCATAGTAGTTGCGGTCGCCCTTGCGCTTGAGGGCCTCCAGCTCGGCTGCGGTGTGCGCGATCAGTCCGCTCTGCACCCCAAGGTCGCCAATGGTACGCTCCAGTTTGGCATTGGTGGCGGCAAGGTCGCTCTGCGTTTTCTGGATATCGGTCTTGGCCGTGCCCACGTCGGTCTTAACTCCAGTGACTTCGCCACTGACGGCTGCAATTTGCTGTCCCTGGCGGCTTTGTGCGGCGGCAAGCTTGGCGGCCGCGGCCTTCTGCTGGCGATCCAATTCGGCGGCCCGTTGGGCGAGCTCCTGTTTGGTCATGCCCACTTCCGAACTCAGGGCTTCTTTGAACTGCGACGATGTCTCGTGAATGCGATCGCCGAGTGCGACTTGGGCGACTTCCAGCGTTTGCTGCTTCTTTTCCATCGCCGCCAAACGTGTCCTCATGCCGTATATGAGGTACAGGGACACAATCGCATAAATAACGACGACGCCGATCAGGACGTACAGGAGAATTTCGTTCCGGCGCGAAGGCGGGGGAACGTAGGCGTTTTCGGGAGAATTACTATCAGCTTCCAGTAGCATCAATGAGTCCTTTCCTGCTATTGCCAATTCTCGGAGAGTAAGAAGGCCCTGTCAATCAGCATCTTGTGAACGTCGTTCCACCCTAAACAACAGCAGATTGCTCGCTTCGCTCGTAGTGACAACTCCAATGACAATTCCCGAGGCGAACTGTCGCGGCTCTCCCCCTCCACTACAATCGAATCGTGAAGACTTGGGACGTTGTGATCGTCGGCGGAGGTGTCATAGGGCTGTCGCTGGCGTGGCGCTTGCGACGTGACGGCGCCAGCGTGCTGATCGTCGAGAAAAGCGAGCCGGCGCGCGAAGCGACCCACGCCGCGGCAGGCATGATCGCGCACTGCGATCCGCATAACCCGCCCGTACTAGCTGCGCTGATCGCCGCCAGCGCTCGCATGTATCCGGAGTTCGTCCGGGAATTGCGCGAGGAATCGTTCGAGTCGCCCGACCTGAGAAGCGCCGGCACCATCGCATTCTTTGGGGAGGATGAGTCGCCAGGCTGTGCAGGGGCCCGTGCCATCACAGATGACGAGCTCGCGCGGATCGAGCCGCTTGTCGATCTGCGTGGACGGACCTACTTCTTGCCGGAGAGCAGCCTCGATCCTCGAAAATTGGGCAGCGCGCTGGAGAAAACCTTGCGACATTCCGGCGTGGACTTCGTCACAGGCTCGCCCGTCATCGAGGTGGCTGTGCTGGCAGGCCGAGCCGCCGGTGTGCGCACCGCGAAGTCTTTTTACGCCGGCGATGCTGTCGTGAACTGCGCTGGCGCGTGGGCGTCGATGATTCAACCCTTCGGCGTGCCCACTCGTCCGGTGAAAGGACAGATGGTTTGTGTGGTGCCGCGACCGGGAGCGCATCGTCCGGGGCTGCTGATCCAGCACGTTGTCCGCACGCCCGAGGTGTACATGGTTCCGCGCAGCGACGGCCGCATTCTCCTGGGCTCTACCGTGGAAAAGGCTGGCTTCGACAAGCGCGTCGATCCCGACACGGTTCAGCGATTGCACCAGGCCGCTGCGAATGTGGCGCCCGCGGTCGGCGAGATGCGCATTCATGAAGTTTGGGCCGGCCTGCGTCCGGGTTCGCCCGACGACCTGCCCATTCTAGGGCCAACCGCGCTGCCAGGATATTTCGCGGCCACCGGCCACTATCGCGATGGAATCATGCTGGCACCGATCACCGCGGTAGTCATGAACCAGCTATTGCGGGGACGCAAGCCAGACTTTGATTTGCAGCCATTCTCGCCGCTGCGATTCGCGGCGAATGCTGATGGTTAAGTTGCTAACCTGAATTATTCACAAATATTGATGTCATCCTGTCTATAACGACGTTGGCGTTGTCAAGCGATACGAGTCCCCAAGGCGGCATTGCCCATCCACAGCTCGTGCCCCATCTCCGCCAGCATCTGCTCGAACCATTGCGTCTTGCCGCAAGCTTCCAGGCCCACCAGCACCAGTCCCGCTAAAGCCGCGTAAAACGCGCGCGCCTCCTCGGGATGCTGCAGCCGCCGATGGCTGATCTCTCTGCTCGTACGGTCAAAAATCGCAACTGGCTGAAAGCCGACATGAAAATCACAGCCTATAATCCACATAATTGGCTCCTTCCACGGCTCTCTGGTCGTGTTGCAACACCAGAATACCCGGCCGGACGGAGCCAACGTCGTTATGAAATCAAGCGACTAGTCCGGTCGCCGTGCGACCGGACTAGGAGTCGAAGGACCACTATTTCCAGTCTGAAGTTGCGGCGGCTGACATTCTCCTCATGTTGCTACCCGTTAACCTCAACCCTACTGGTGCGCCATGCTGACTGTGACCGCATCGACCGACTCAATCATGATCGAGTCAGGCTGCTGTGAAACCCAGTCCACCGGCGTGGCCAACAAGCGAAGCCGGGTGACCGCGGGGCGCGGTGAAGTGTGCCACTGAATCTCGTCAGCGCCGAAATAATGCGCTAGGTCCGGTTCGTTCCAGGGATAAATCCAAACGTCCGACAACCCATTCGGCTCCACGACGAACGCTCTCACCTCGTGACTGCCATCGGCGCGGGTGATCTCCAGTTGCAAGCGTTCCGGCTTGCGCAACTTCAACATTGGGCCATAGTGAACATTCACCCGTAACCGCAGGAAATCGCCGCCCTCGACTGGCCATGCGGGGTCGCCGAGATCCAGCACAGAGCTGCGGTCGTGAATCGCGAAGCTTTTCGCTGCCACCAGGAGCGGCCGTGCCTGCATGGAGATGCGGCCCGCGCGCGAATCGTCTCGCTGCAACCCGAAAACGCCAGGGATGATTTCTTCCTGCGAGCGATAGTGGCGCCAGATCCAAAACCAGACATCGGGAGTGCGGGTAAAGTGACTCACATCGTCGATCGGAAAACTCAGGGGCCCGTCTGGGAAATAGAGGCCAACGGGAGCCGACGCTTGTTCCATTCCCGCGATAGCAACTTGCGACAAGTACGGCCCGCTCGCCAGGTTCGCCTGCATTACTCCGCTGGCCACGTTGCGACCCGACGCCATTCCCATGATGTATTGGTAGGGGAAAATCACCACGGAATCCTGCGGACCGCTATGTTGCTGCACATAAGCAGAAACCGTTTGCAGCATACCGGTGAAATCCGCCGGAAAGCAGGCGCGATCGAATTCCCGGAAGCCCGGGGGACAAGAGGTAAGAGGATATTGCCATTGCGCCAGGCGGAACCGAATCATCGATGGCCGGAACACGGCAGCGGGCTGGGTAAACAGAACGGAACATACAACCATCGCCAACGCCGCACCAGCGGACAGAATGGACGAGGGGAAGGAAAACAGTATCGCGCTGGCGAAAAATACCATGGGAAAGATGGCGAAGACGATGTGCTGGTCATCGGACCGCACCAGCCCGCTTTGCATGGTAACCACAGCAAACGCGAATGCGCTGAGCAGAAATCCGCTGCGAGCTGTGATCCCCTTGCCGGGCACTATGCGGCGCAGAAGAAAAACAACGCCCCCCGCAATTAAGGTGGCCAATAACCGGATCCTGCCATCCTCCGTCATCGGCGCTGGTTCCTTCCAGCGGTGCAAGTTCACGATTGCCACTGAGCTTTTCCAGTAGCGGAAGTCGAGCGGCTTGGTCATGGCGGCGTTGATGGCGAAAACCAGCGCAACCGAAAGCGCAGCAAACACCAGCAGAGCGACGGCGTACCGCCGAAAGGCCTGCGACGCCCACCGGCCTTCCCATGCCACTCCGGCGAGTGCCAGCAATAAGGCTGCGATCGCATAGATACCGGCGTCGGCCGAATATAGAAACGCGGCCGCACACAGCACCGCCGAGGTGCAACCTAGCACCACCGGCTTAAACTGCCCCTCGCGCACTCCATACCAGCCCTTCAGGAACAACACGAAGAGAAAGATGTTGAGAATCGTCCGTCCGTCCCAGGGCAGCCAAAAGACAGGGAGCAGTATTAGCAGAAGAAATCGCTTCCACGCTGGTTGTTCCCTCAGCAGCATCCGCAGCGTGAAGTACAAAAGCACCAGACTGAACCACAGCAGCGATGTGTCCGTCCAGGTGGCATAAACGTTACCCATAGAAAGACCCATCCAGCGTGCGGGCGCAGTCCAAATCCATTGAAATAGCGGACCATACTGGAAGATGATGCCGGAGCCGAACCAGATCCCGCGCGAGGCTGCGAAGGCGCTATCCAGGACCCAGTTGTAGTCGAAGGCCATGGGACGCGTAACCACGATGAGCGTGCGCGGCGAAAGCCATGGCAAAGGGATGGCGATAAGCGCCAACAGCACAATCGCCAGCACGTCCCAGTGTCGCCGGAAGCGCAGCATCGAAATCTTCGAGACCGGCGCTTGAGTTTGCGAGCCTGGTTTGCTCACCGCAACGTCGAGCTTCTCCATAGAGGTATGCCATTCTCCCCACAGCCGTCACCGTTGCAGCTCTCGGCCCTCAGTGAAAAACTGGCTGCGCCATTGTATATTGTACGGAGACACGCTCAGGGGCAGCACCAGTCGTTCGGGAAGCGAAGACACATACCCAGGTTTGCGCCATGCACATCGTCATCGTCATGCCCGTTTATGAGGATTGGGACGCGGCCTTAAAACTCTGCCGCAATATCGACGTGGTCCTTCGCGAGCAGAGTTCGCTGCGCGCCAGCGTGCTCCTCATTGACGACGGCAGTGCGCTCACCAGCTACCCGCGCGAACTTTCTTTCCGACTTGAAGCTATCGATCATGTCTCGATATTGACCCTGCGCCGCAACCTGGGTCATCAAAGGGCGCTGGCGGTCGGGTTTGCTTACCTCCAGCAACACTGGAAGGGCGACGCGGTCGTGGTGATGGATGCCGATGGAGAGGACCGGCCCGAGGACATTCCCCGACTCCTCGAGGCCATGAAGAACGCGGGACATCCGACCGCGGTTTTTGCCGAACGCGGTCGGCGGCTTGAGGGTTTGACCTTCCGGCTTATGTACCGTTGCTACTCGCTGCTGCATCGATTGTTTACTGGCCGCGACATTCGCTTCGGGAACTTTAGCGTTCTGCCTTGGGCGTACCTCGACAGTCTGGTGGTGTGTCCCGAGTTGTGGAACCATTACTCTGCCACATTTCTGAAGTCGCGCCTTCCCTACACCCGGGTGCGCTGCGATCGTGGCCGTCGTCTGGCGGGCGAGTCGCGCATGAATTTCGTAAGCCTGGTCATCCATGGAATGTCTGCCTTGTTTGCTAATCAGGAGGTGGTAGGCACGCGTCTCTTGTTGATGGCCGTGTTTACCACCTTGATGTTGGTGCTGCTGTTAGGCATCGGGGTGGGAATCAGGCTTTTCACTCACGCCGCGACTCCCGCTTGGGCCGTGGTTGCAGTAGGAGTTCTGTTCATCCTCGGCGGCCAGTTTCTACTCGGTTGTTTCATGTTGGTTTTTTCCGCCATGATGACTCGCAGTCACCTCGGCTTTCTTCCGATACGCGACTATTCCTTCTTTGTGAGCCACGAGACCGAACTTCACTCGGTGGCCAACACAACTCAACTAACCTCCATTCCCGCAACCGCCGGGCGTTCCAGTTAGGATCCCCGTCCAGTAGCTCTGCCTTTTCTTGACCGCATACGGCGCGGCATGAACGCTCGCGATGACCGTCAAGGAATGGTCAGTCGCGCCCGTCCCACGATTCGCCCACCAGCGCGCATGTACAATAGGTAACTTACTATCCTGCATCAGCAGCACCGCCAAACAATGTCGCCGGAAGACGGCTATTAGGCTTTTATTGTCTGGAGTTCTTCATGCGAATCGCAGTAATCGGATCCGGGCACGTGGGGCTGGTCTCGGGAGCGTGCTTTGCCGAGTTAGGCCACGATGTCATCCTGGTCGACAACGATCCCGTGAAGTATGCAGCCCTGCAACAAGGCGAATGCCCGATTCACGAGAAGCACGTGCCCGAGTTGTTCCAGCGTCACCGTGGCACCAGGCTCCAGTTTTCCGATGCGCTCGCTGACTCGGTCAGCAAAGCTGAGGCGATCTTCATCGCAGTCGGCACGCCGCCCGACATCAATGGCGAGGCCGATCTTTCCTACGTTGAATCGGTCGCGCGCGAAATTGCGTCTGCCATCAAGGAGTACAAAATCATCGTTGGTAAGAGCACGGTGCCGGTGTACACCAGTGAATGGGTGCGCAAGGTCATGCTGCTCAACGGCGCTCCCGCCAGCCTGTTCGATGTTGCCTCCAATCCTGAGTTCTTGCGCGAAGGCACGGCGGTCACCGATTTCCTCTATCCTGATCGCATCGTAATCGGCACCGACAACGATGCCTGCGCGGAACGTCTGCGCCTTATTTATCAGCCGTTGCTCGACGGAAGCTACTATCGGCGGGCTGATTCCCTGTTCCCGCACAAACTGGTCAAGTCCCCGCCTCCATTTCTTGTGACGACCGCCAAGAGCGCTGAATTGATCAAGTACGCCTCCAATGCCTTCCTGGCGATGAAGATCAGTTTCATCAACGCGGTGGCTGCTATTTGTGAATCCGTGGGTGCCGATGTGGACCAGGTGCGCGAAGGTATCGGTTCCGATTCGCGCATAGGGCGGCAGTTTCTAAGTCCCGGCATCGGCTACGGCGGCTCGTGTTTTCCTAAGGACCTGTCCGCCTATCGCGCCGTGGCTCGAGAATGCGGTTACGATTTTCGCCTGCTCGAGGAAGTCATGCGCATTAACAACGAGCAGCGTGAGCGTTTCCTGCGCAAAGTGCGGAGCGTGCTGTGGACCTTGAAAGGCAAACGGCTCGCCGTATTAGGGCTGGCATTCAAAGGCGGCACTGATGATGTCAGAGAATCGCCAGCCATTGCGGTGGTGCGTTCGCTGCTGGACGAGGGCTGCAAGATCCAAGCCTACGATCCTGCCGCAGCCCAGAATGCGCGTGAGTTGCTGGGCACGCAGAACATCCAGTACGCAGCCTCAGCCATGGAAGCAGCCAGGGACGCCGATGCCTTGCTGGTGCTCACGGATTGGGAAGAGTTTCGCACCATTGATCTCGACCGCTTGCGTGAATTGTTGCGATACCCGATTGTGATTGACGGGCGCAATCTGTTCAGCCCGGCCACGATGGCAGAGCACGGATTCACCTACACCAGCGTAGGCCGTGGCGATGTGTACCACCAGACCGGCAGCGCTCAAAAGTCGCCGGCTGCCGCCAAGAAGTCCGTTGACGCACAGCCAGACGCGGATGCCGTTAAGACGCCTTGAAAAGTCTGTCTGTGAACCTGACTTGGTATCTGCTAGTGCAGTTTGCGAGGCGAAAATTCAGCGCCGTAGGCGCGAAAGAGTTTAGCCCAGCACGGAGCCGTTAGGCGGAGTGCTGGGTAAGGTGGGAAAGATATCCGAGTCCCGTAGGGACGACAGCCGTTCACCCGCGCTTACAGCGTACTTTGTGCTCTGCGTTAAAAGAACCGGTACATGAATACGTTGGCCCCGCCACTCTGACGCTCCATCATGGTGATTACGAGCAGCGACGCGGCAGCCCACATGGGCGCTACCCACACCCACCGCTCTCGCACCATAACTTCCAAAATCTCCGAGCGGGTTCCCATGCACTTTGCATATCGCTCCAGCGAGTTGATCACGAACAACACGGCAGCGTATGCGATGGCCAGACCCGAGACCAGCAGATACAGACTTCTGGGAAGGACGTGATCAACGTAGCTTGCCGGCGACGTAACCGCCGCCAGCATCTGAGTCGCCTGCGGAAGTGAATCAGCTCGGAACAACATCCATCCCGCGCTGATGAGCGTTATGGTCGCCAGCCACGATATTGGCGTCCAAATCGCGGCGGGAGGCTCCCATTTCAATCTGCGCTGCAAGGCTTGCCATTGCCGATGCAAAACTAGAAGTATCCCTTGATATCCTCCCCATAACACAAACAGCAGACTACCCTTGTGCCATAGGCCGAACATCACCATCGAGATGACCAGCGCCAGGTTTCGCCACCACACTTCCCGCCGCAAGACTGCCAGGGGAAGGAACACGTAGTCGCGAATCCAAAAGGAAAGCGACATGTGCCAGCGTGTCCAGAAGATCGACGGCGTGGTGGATGCGAATGGCCGGGCAAAGTTTTCTGGCACGGTGAAGCCCAGGATCTGCGCGGCCCCAATAGCGACGTGCGAGTAGCCGGCGAAATCGAAGAAGAGCTGCAACCCGTAACCAAACGCCAGACACCAGACATCCAGCCCGCTCCAGCGAGTCAGGTGGTCGAAGCCGCCGTTGATTCCCTCTCCGCCGAGGATGCCCTTGCCCAGGAGCTGGGCCGCTTGCATCATCAGCACCCCAGTCGCAATGCGACACAGCCCGCGTCCAATGTCGTGCCTTGAAACAGATTTCTCGGAGCGAAACTGCGGCAACATTTCGGTCATGCGGCAGATGGGCCCGGAGATGGTGACCGGGAAGAACGCCATGTATAACGCGAACTCCACGAACGACGGATCCAGTTCCTCCCCTCGATACAGGTCGAGCAGGTAGCTCATCGCCTGAAAAGTCCAAAATGAAATACCTAGTGGCAGAGCCAGATGAGAAAACTTCTGCAAGGACGCAACTGGAATGGAAACGGCGATTCCGGGGATGTATTTGAAGACCGCCAACAACGCCAGGTTGAATGCGAGGCCTGCCCACAACACAGCCGCCGTAGGTTGCCGCTTCAGCCATCGGCCCACCAGGAAATTCATCACCGTGGAGGCCAGCAGCACCACCCCGAACCACACTCCCCACGTGAGGTACAGCGCGTAGCTGGCGACAAGAAGAACGGCTTGCCGGACTCGGAACGAGCGCACCTTTGCGAACAGGAAAAGCAAGATGAGCAGTGCAACGCCGTACAGCAATCCTGTCAGCAGCATTCCGAGTTCCTCATGATTGACCGTGCAGGTGTTTCGTAGAGCGTTCCGGCCCTTTAGGTTGCTCCGCGGAATCCTGGCTGGAAACCTGCGACGAGCGTTTTGTCACCGACTTTTCCGTGAGGCTGTCAGCGATGACGCCGGCAACGATAGCGTCACCCGCCGAGTTGTAATGCGTGTCCCCGAAGATGAAATGACTCAGGTACCAGCAGCCGGGCTGGGTCCGCGGGCACTGCTCCTTCACCGCAAAAAAAGCCGGAAACAGAGTAATGAAGCGCCGGCACTTGCCTTCACACCATTCGCGCCAGATGCGCACCTGCCGCGAATCCGCCGAGTCATGCGCAAGCTGCGCCGGCCAGGGATAGACAACTACGCTGATGGGAATGTTGCGCTTGGCAAGCTCCTGCCAGAGCAGGTCCATCTTCACCTTCTCCCGGGCAATGCCGCCTTCCAATCCCAGCGGCGCATAGCCGGTTTCATAGGGATCGGTGTCGGAAACCTTGCGATACGTCCAAGCCGAGCGCTCCAGGTCGAATTCGTTGCCGCCGTGTCCCAGATCAAGGTGATACCAGCCGAGCCGGATCAGGTTCCGTTCGAAAAACTCGAAGACATCGTTGGTGAGCAACAGGTGGTCGTTGATACTCCGCCGCAGGCTGGAGTACCAGTTCCCTTTTGTGAGTTTCTGTTTAGCAGTGGCTACCGCGCCTGACGAATCCACATCGTGAAAAAATGCCGCCTCATCCTGCGCATCGGAAAGGTCGATGAACACAATCGCTTCGTCAAACTCGATGCCGTCGTCGATCAGCTTTCGCGTCGTGTTGAGATAGTTAGAGGGCGAGTAGCCCTCGACACTGCTATTCAGGAATTCGTATTGCGGAAACTTTGCTGCCACTCGCCCGATAAAGCTGTCCTGCCAGCCGGTCATTCCCTCGGGAGCAGAGTCGCCCAGGATGAGGACCCGGGGCCGGGCGCTGGTGGACGGCACATCTCGGACGCGCTCGTCGCGAAAACCCAGGCTATTCGTGTTGAACTCGTACGAGTTTCCCAGCCACGGACGGATACAAGAGCAGTTAGGCTGAAAGGCGAAGCTGCGCACGGGATCGCGGGCAAAACAAAAACCGTGCGGCCCCCCCGACACGGCAGACCCCAAAATTGTCGCGGTGTAGAAATAATCGAAAGTGACGAATGCGGCCGCGCTGATAACCAGAGACGCCAGAAACAAGAGGACCTTCATCTCGCGTTGCCCGCCGGGATGCTTCGAACGCGAGTCCACTTGTCCTGCTGTCTGAACCGAGCTCAACGTCTGCCCTCTTCCCAGTTTCGCTTCGAAGCCCGCGTGTTCCATGGATGCTATTTGCGCGGCCGTCCTACACGCTGCGCGGTGGCAAACATCAGCGCAACGGTGTCCATGTCTTTGGGCTGCACTTTTCCAGGCGGGATGCGCATTTGCGTAAGGTCTTCCAGCTTGATTAACAAGTCCACCAGTGCCATGGAGTCGACAAGTCCTGAAGATACCAGGGGTGTAGTTTCGTCAATCTCGATTCCCGGCTTCCGGATGACGTGGATGACGTGCTCAATCATCTGTTGCGCTTGCTCAGTCACCGATTGGCTTTCTCCTCGTGCCTTGGGTTAAGTTCGGGATGCTCCTTCAGCAACTTCTCCCGCGTGGCGGAGCGGGCGGGCTTCCCCGCCGTGCTCTTTACGATCCATTTCGGCGGCTTCAGAAGAATGGTTCGGACGGCCACGCCACTGCTCGCCACCACCCGGCTGCGGATCTCGCGTTCAAGAACGGCCGCGGCTTCGAGAAGCTCTTGCTGCTCCACCTCCGCCACCACGATGATCTCCTCGGTGCCGAGATCGGGATTGTACAGGCCCATCGCAACCGCTCGTCCGTCATGAATCGCCGGGTGGCCGCACACGGCTTCTTCGATATCTTGCGGATAAATATTTTCGCCGCCGATGATGAGCAGGTCCTTCTTGCGGCCAACCACATAAAGTTCGCCGTCAAGGCAGAAACCCAGGTCGCCCGAGTGGTACCAGCCGTCCACGATCGCCTGGGAGGTGAGGTCAGGCCGGTTGTAGTAGCCCTCGAACATACAATCGGATTTTATGAGAATCTCGCCGACCCCGCCTTGAGGCACGAACGCACCGGTATCCGAGATGATACGCACTTCATGGTTGGGCAACAGACGGCCCGACGATACGAACGACAATGCGCCGGGAGTTTCCTCCGTGACCGGCGCGATAAAGTGTTCCGCGCGAAAACGCTGCCCATCCGCCCAAATGCGCTCGGGGCGGCGATGGATGTCCGACTGGGTCACCGCAAAGACGTTTTCCGCCATCGCGTAAGACGACTGCAGCGCCTCACATTTCAACCCAATCGCAGCAAAAGCGCGATAGAACTCGTCCATGCTAGTGGCCCGCACCGGTTCGGAGCAATTGATCAGCGCGCGCGCCGATGAGAGGTCGTACTGCGGCCATCGGCTTGGCGGTGTCCGGCGAGGAACGAACTGAAAAGCAAAGTTGGGCAGCCAGGCCAGCGTGCTCTTGTACTCGCTGAGGATCTGCAACATGGTTTCCGGATGCATCACCCAGTCCAAGGGCGACTGCATCACGACGGGCACATGGCAGACCATGGGCAGGATGAAACAGGCAATCAAGCCCATGTCATGGTAAAGCGGCAGCCAGCTATAAACGCGGTCGTTTCCACCGTCGATTTTCAGCACTTCGACAAGAGATTCCAGTTGGCGCAGCACGGCAATGTGGGTCAGCGCCACGCCCTTCTGCAAGCCAGTCGTGCCCGCCGAATGTTGAATGAACGCGAGGCTCTGGGGCTGATTCCCTGCGTCGGGCAATTCGACATCTCTGCCATCGCCCGTGGCATCGCCAGCGCGGACCAGCGTTGTCCCGTCGCCGAGTGCGACATGCCCGAGCATCTCTTCGGGAAACTCTTGATCGATGACGACCACGCGCGCCCCGAGATTTGCCGTGACGCCAGCAAGCCCGAAGCTATATTTTGCCGGCTCCACTTTGAAGTTGGGATAGGCAAGGATGGCCGGCACCGCGCCCAGCATCATCGCTCCCACGAAGATGGTCATCGTTGGAATGCCCTGCGGCATGATAATCACCACGCGATCGCCCACTCCTACTCCATGATCGCGCAGCAGTGCGGCATGCAAGCGGGCGCGGCGGCGAAACTCGCCAAACGTCACGGTTTCGCGCGTGTCTTCGTCAAGCCAGGCGGTAACGAAGGGACGGCTCTCAGGAGCGCAGTTGAGGGCGTCGATGAGAGTGCGGTATTCGGTCGCAATCATGCCCATCTCAAAATTGGCAACACGCAAGGATCTCCGGGGCTGCCAGTGCGTTTTGCTGACTGTGGAGCTGCGCACCAGTGGCGTAAATCATCCTGCTAAGTTTATCCGATCGTCGAATTGATTCCGAGGGCTTCGGGTGGGTCGATTGCAGAACTCCGCGACTCAGATCACGAAAGCGCGTTATTCACGATCTGCCGGGCTTCTTGCACGATCGCATCCAGGTGGGCTTGGTCCTTAAAACTCTCTGCATAGATTTTGTAGATGTTCTCCGTCCCGGAAGGCCGCGCGGCAAACCATCCGTTGGCAGCGACGACTTTTAGCCCGCCAATAGGGGCGTTGTTGCCGGGAGCGCGCGTACGCTTAGCGATAATTGGCTCGCCCGCCAGGTACAACTCCTTCACCGACCCAGGTGAAAGTTTTTCCAGCTTGGCCTTCTGCTCAGCTGTCGCCGGTGCGTCAATGCGCGTGTAAAGCGGTGAGCCGAACCCCGCCGTCAGCTCGCGATAATGTTCCCCCGGATCTTTGCCGGTGCGGGCGGTGATTTCAGCGGCCAGCAAGTTCATGATCAGACCGTCCTTGTCGGTCGTCCACACAGTGCCGTCGCGCCGCAGGAAGCTTGCGCCTGCGCTCTCTTCTCCGCCAAAGCAGAACGAACCGTCGAGCAGTCCCGGCGCGAACCACTTGAATCCTACCGGGGTTTCGCACAGGCGACGGCCCAGCCTGTTCACCACGCGATCGATCATGCTACTGCTGACCAGGGTCTTGCCGACCGCGACATCCGCTGCCCAGCGCTCGCGATGGGTGAGCAGGTATTGAATCGCAACCGCCAGGTAGTGATTCGGATTCATCAATCCGGCGGCGGGCGTAACGATGCCGTGCCGGTCCGCGTCAGGGTCGTTGGCAAAGGCCACCTGGTAACGATCTTTGAGGCCGACGAGCCCCGCCATCGCGTACGGACTGGAGCAGTCCATGCGAATCTTGCCGTCATGATCCACGGTCATGAACGAAAACGTTGGATCAATCTTCGGATTTACGATGTCAATGTTCAGGCCATATGTCGCATTGATCGGCTCCCAGTAAGGCCCGGCGGCACCGCCAAGTGGATCGACGCCCAACTTCAGACCAGCCGAGCGGATCGCCTCCATGTCGATGATGTTGTGCAAATCCTCGACATAGGGCAGCACGAAGTCTTGCTGGTGCGTGGTAGCAGCTTTCAGCGCCGCTGCATATGACACGCGCTTCACGGCGGCATTCGAGGCCCGCAACAACTCATTGGCGCGGTCTTCGACCCAACTCGTAATGTCTGTATCCGCCGGCCCGCCGTTGGTCGGGTTGTACTTGAAACCTCCATCCTCCGGTGGATTGTGCGACGGGGTGACAACAATGCCATCGCCCAAGTGTTCCTTGCGACCTCGGTTGTGAACCAGAATGGCATGAGAAATGGAGGGCGTCGGAGTAACACCGTCGTCGCACTGGATTATTGTTTCGACATTGTTGGCGGCCAGAACTTCAAGCGCGGTGCGTTGCGCTGGCGCCGACAGCGCATGTGTGTCCTTGCCCATATAGAGCGGACCATCGATTCCCTGGCTGCGGCGATAGTCGCAAATGGCCTGAGTGATTGCCAGGATGTGCGCCTCGGTGAAGGTCCCCTGCAGCGATGACCCGCGGTGGCCGCTAGTCCCAAAGCTGACCATCTGGGTGGGATCGCTTACGGCGGGCTTACGCTCAAAGTATTCCGCTTCGAGCCGGGCGACATCGACGAGGATCTCCTTCGGCGCCGGCTTGCCTGCCAGGGGAGAGATCGTCACCCGCCCGTTTGATTCACCAGTCATTGATCTATGATGTCCGCCACTGCGACTTCACGTTCGCCGCGGCCGCTCGATCGGCGAGCACCACCGCCTGCTCCCGGCTGATGCGCCCGGCGGGAATGGTGGTGTCGCCTTCGAGCAAACGCGGCAACATCGCAACCTTATCACTGCCGGTCATCAACCATAAGATACGCCGCGAGCGATTCAGCACCGGATAGGTCAACGTCATGCGGCGCCTGCCCATGTACACACCGGTCAGCCCAACGTCAGCATCGGTGATGTCGAGAACAGGGTCTCCAGGCACGAGCGAGGCCGTGTGGCCATCGGGTCCCACGCCCAGGTGCGCCAGATCCAGTACCGGCGGCGATCCGGCAACCTGCCCCAGGGTCCGCGCATATTGTTTGGCAGCCGCCTCCAGGTCGGGCGATTCCACCGGCATGGCATAGATCTGCTGCGGAGGCAGGGGCGCGTGTTCCAGCAGGCTGGCGCTCAGATGCGCCAGGTTGCGATCCGGATCTCCGGCAGGTGCAATGCGTTCGTCAACCTGGAAGACATGCACGTCTCTCCAGGGCACCTCTTCGCCCGCCAGTGCGCGCAACATGATCCATGGCGTCTTGCCGCCACTGACCGCCATGATAAAGCGCCCACGGGCAGCAACCGCAGCGCGCGCATCTGCCGCAATGACCGCCGCCGCGGCCCGTGCCACCGCCTCGCCATCCTCAAACACTTCCAGCTTCATTTAGCTTCTCCAGTTCACCGCATTTTATTATCTCCGCGGTTGTGATGGAGAAGGGGAACGATGTTCTTTAAGATCAAAAAAACTCCTGCCGCGGCGTTTGCAGCGGCAGGAGCTATACCAGTTTTGCCCACGGCTTGCACGCGCACGAAAGTACGCTACTACAAGCCTT
The DNA here is from genome assembly GCA_963836875.1 of uncultured Acidobacteriaceae bacterium. Taxonomy (GTDB): domain Bacteria; phylum Acidobacteriota; class Terriglobia; order Terriglobales; family Acidobacteriaceae; genus Bog-257. The sequence continues at coordinate 105,980 of CAWIKZ010000009.1, read as the reverse complement.
TTTTCCCAAGACCCAACGCTAAATGTCGTAATACATCTGGAACTCGTAGGGATGCGGACGCAGGCGCATGGCATTCACTTCCTTCTCACGCTTGTAGTCAATGTAGGTGTTCAGCATCTCCTCGGTGAAAACGTCGCCTTTAAGCAGGAACTGATAATCGCGGGCGAGCGCGTCCAGAGCGTTTTCCAGCGATCCCGGCATGGATGGGACCTTCGCCAATTCCTCCGGACCCAGATCGTAGATGTCCTTATCCAGCGGCTGACCCGGATCGATCTTATTCTCGATGCCATCGAGGCCCGCCATCAGCATAGCCGAGAAAGCGAGGTACGGATTGCAACTGGGATCGGGCGGGCGGAACTCCACGCGCTTGGCTTTGGGTGAAGCGGAATACATCGGAATGCGACACGCCGCCGAACGATTGCGACGGGAATAGGCCAGGTTCACCGGGGCCTCAAAGCCCGGCACCAGGCGTTTGTAGGAGTTGGTGGTGGGCGCAATGATGGCCGACAAGGCCGGCCCGTGCTTGATCAGTCCGCCGATATACCACAACGCCATCTGCGACAAGCCCGCGTAGCCGTCGCCGGCGAACAGCGGCTTCCCTTCCTTCCACAGCGACTGGTGGGTGTGCATGCCGCTGCCGTTGTCCTGGAAGAGCGGCTTGGGCATGAAGGTCACCGTCTTGCCGCATTGGTTGGCGACGTTCTTCACGATGTACTTGTAGAGCATCATGGCGTCGGCCGACTTGATCAGCGAATCGAACTGCAGATCGATTTCGGTCTGTCCGCCGGTGGCAACCTCATGATGATGGCACTCCACCGTGAGGCCGCAGTTCTGCATGGTCATCGCCATCTCGGTGCGCAGGTCCTGATAGTGGTCGGTCGGAGGCACCGGGAAGTAGCCTTCCTTGTAGCGCGGGCGGTAGCCCAGGTTGTTCTCGACGCGTCCGGAATTCCAGCGGCCTTCTTCGGCGTCGATGAAGTAATAGCCCTCGTGTTCGTTCTGGTCGAAGCGCACGTTGTCGAAGATGAAGAACTCCGCTTCGGCGCCGAAGTAGGCGGTATCGGCAAGGCCAGTGGAAGCCAGATACATCTCGGCCTTGGTGGCGATGTAGCGCGGATCACGGTCGTAGCGCTGCTTGGTGACGGGATCGATCACGTCGCACACCATCACCATGGTCGGGACCTCGGTGAAGGGATCGAGTATGTACTTGCTGGCATCGGGAATGAGCAGCATGTCGCTCTCATGAATGGCCGCCCAGCCGCGGATTGACGAACCGTCCATGCCAAAGCCTTCTTCAAACGACGACTCGCTCAGTTGACCGATAGGATAAGAGACGTGATGCCACAGTCCGGGCAGATCGGTGAAGCGCAGATCGAGCATCTGCACGTTGTTCTCCTTGACAAATGCCAGGACTGCTTTCGGATCAGGCTTGGTATCAGCCATTCGGACTCTCCTTATTCGTCGCTCGGCCGGAGGCGCACCCGCGTGCGTCGTACGAGGACGGCGGTTGTGTTGCGGTGAAGACTTTGCGGAACGTCCTGCCCGCTCTAGCGCCAGCTTGCCCGGCGGAGCGGTGCGGCCTTCCGGAGTAAGAATTCGGAACTGCGAACTGCATTGGTTAAGAAATTGGTGTGGCCTCGGGCTGCACCCGAAGCGCACACGGGAAGCATACGCGCCGCGGCAACCCGCAGCTCATACAATGTTTTTATGACCGGCATAACCCGGCTTTATGATGACAACCTCATGATTCTGGTGGCGAAAGCCCGGATACCCCCGTAAAATCAGAGCGTCCACAATTGGTTATAGCGGTCGATGTTTCGGACGAGGGGACCGCTTTGTTGAACTCCAAAAGTCCAGTTGCACGCTCTTCCCTAATCACTAGTTGCTAATTGCTAATTGCTGCTTTTCTCATGGACTTCGATCAGCTCGAGACATTTCTGGAGGTCGCACGGCTCAGCAGCTTCTCGCGAGCGGCCGAGCGGCGCTTTCGCACCCAGCCGGCGATCTCGTCGCAGATTCGCGCCCTGGAAGAAGAAGTCGGGGCCAAGCTGCTCGACCGCAGCGGCGGAAAGGTGGCCGTAACCGGTCCGGGCAAAGTCTTCCAGAAGTATGCCGAAGACGTGCTGGAGCAACGCCGTGTCATGCTGGTGGCACTGGCGGAGATGCATCGCGTGCCTCGCGGCGAGTTGGTCGTCTCCGCCAATGAAGGCACCTGCCTGCACATCCTGCCGGAAGTTTTTGCCGAGTTTAAGCGGCAATACCCCAGCGTCGCGGTCAGCGTGAAGCGGCTGGAGCACAATAAGATTCTGGAGGCGATCATCGAGAACTCCTGTGACTTCGGAGTCGTGTCCATGCCGGTACCCGACAAGCGCCTCACCGTGGTGCCCATCCATCGCGACGAACTGATCGTGATCACGCCGCCGCATCATCCCCTGGCTGGACAGAATAAAGCGAGCGTAGCGGAGGTTGTGGAGTATCCCCTGCTGCTGCCCAAGGTGGGCCGCACGCGCGACGCGCTGGAAATGCTCTTCCACGAGCGCAAATTGAAGCCAAGGATATCCATGGAGCTCGATTCCAGCGAATTGCTGAAGCGCTTCGTCGCCGCCGACGTGGGAATCGGGTTCATCCCGCGCTCCCACGTGGCCGAGGACCTGCAGGCGAACGCGCTGGCTGCGCTCACTCTGGCCGACGCCAGCATTCAACGCGAACTGGCCCTGGTCTTCCGCAAAGACAAGGCGCTCAGCCGCGCCGCGCTGGCCTTCATCGACATTGCGGTGAAGCTGAAGGCGGCTCTGCCCGCGGCGAACACGGCCCGATGAGCCCGGCGGAGAATTTTTCTCAATTTCGATGCTTTTTAATGTGGTTTTCACACGATCGTTGTGTTCGCGTGTGTTACTTTTAACGATTCAGTAACAACTATCTCTGTTTTGGAGAATGTCACATTGGCGAAAGACATGGTCCCCAAGCGCATCTTCCTCACCAAGGGCGTGGGGAAACACCGGGAGCGGCTCACCTCCTTCGAATTAGCACTGCGCGATGCAGGCATTGCCGCCCAGAACCTGGTGCGGGTGTCGTCCATCTTCCCTCCCAACTGCAAGCTTATTCCGCGCAAGGACGGACTGCCGTACCTGTCGCCGGGAGAGGTCACGTTCGCGGTGGTGGCGGAGAACTCCACGCGCGAGCCGCACCGCCTGACGGCCGCCTCGATTGGACTGGCGATTCCGGCTGACCGCAGTACCTATGGCTATTTGAGCGAGCATCACTCCTTCGGCGAGACTGACGACGTGGCCGGAGACTATGCCGAAGAGCTTGCCGCCGAGATGCTTGCCACCACGCTCGACGTGGAGTTTGACGCTGACAAGTCATGGGACGAGAAGAAAGAGGTCTATCGTCTGTCGAACAAGATCGTGCGCACCGCTAACATCACCCAGAGCGCCGTCGGTGACAAGCGTGGGCGCTGGACGACGGTGATCGCGGCCGCAATATTGATCTTCGAGTAGATTCACCACAGAGACACGGTGAAAAACTAAAGGCGCGATCGCTCGCGCCTTTGTATCCATGCATTGTCATCCTGAGCGAGGACTTCAGCCCGAGTCGAAGGATCTGCGGTTCGCTGGCACACAGACTCCTTCGTCTCAGCCTGCTAATTGCCACCTGCTAAGATCTAGTTGCTAACTGCCAGCTGCTACTTGCTTCCCTTCGGCTTTGCGAACTCGTCGCCGGGCCGCCAGCCTACCGTTGCCGGCTGATTTGCTGCCTGCCATCCCAGGGCGATTCCGAATTGCGCCATCACCGCGTCGCCGCGGAAATCCATCTCCGGATAGTACTCGTCGCTGGGTTGGTGGTAGTGCTTGGCAACATAGTCGCGGGCCTGTTGCTTGCCCCACTCGGCGTCATGACCCTGGTACTTGTCGCCTTCGTTAATGGCGAACGCCGGCACGCCGGCGCGCGCGAAGCTGAAATGATCGGACCGATAATAGTGTCCTGCGCCGGGTTGCGAGTCCGGCACAATCGCCAGGCCAAACTCTTTGGCGGTACGCTCGACCGTGGGATAAAAGGTAGTGCGCTCGGCGCCCAAAACGTTTACCTGCTCCGGCACGCCAAGCGGCGGCACGTCATCATAATTCAGGTCGAGCGAAATCTCCTTCGCCGGAACCGGCGGATGTAAACTCAGATACTCGGAGCCACGCAACCCCTGCTCTTCCGCCGTGACCGAAGCGAAGTACACGGAACGCCTGGGCGACTGCGGCGCTGCGGCAAAGGCGCGCGCGATCTCCAGCAGAATGCCAACACCCGTAGCATTATCTTGCGCACCGTTGTAAATGTTGTCGCCTGCCATGCCGGGCACGATGCCCAGATGATCGTAGTGCGCGCTGTAGATGACGGCCCCGGCCTTCAGCTTAGGATCGGAACCCTCGCGCTTGGCGATTACATTGCTGGACTCAAATGGCCGCACTGTGCTGACGATGTGGGCTTGCAGCCTGGCCGGCAAGGTGACCGCCTTGAAGCCCGGCTTCTGCGCTGCCGCCATCATCTCGTCCAGGTTCATGCCGCACACCGCAGCAAGTTTTGTGGCAACGTCAAGCTGAATCCACGAGGCGACCTTCAACTTGGACGCCTGGTCGTCACGCAGGTACGCGCGCTCCCCTGACCACGAGTTGCGCACCACATTCCAACCGTAGCTGGCCATGTCGGTCTTGTGAATGAGGATGACGCCAGCGGCTCCCAGGCGCGCAGCCTGTTCGTACTTGTAGGTCCAACGGCCATAGTACGTGAGCGCCTTGCCGCCGCCGAAAAACTTGGGATCGTCCGACGGCGGCTGGTTGACCATCATGAGCAGCACCTTGCCCTTCACGTCGACGCCTTTGTAGTCGTTCCAGTTGAACTCGGGAGCGTCGATGCCGTAGCCCATCCACACGATGGGAGCGTCCACGTCGTCCACCGTCTTGGTGGTTTCGTCCATGGCGACGAAGTCCACGCGGTTGCGCAGGTTCATGGGCTCGCCCTTCTCGGGCACGAGAGCGAACGTGGTGTCATCCTGGGTGGCAATGCCCAGCATCGCCACCTTCTGCAGATAGCCGCCATTGTCGCCGGCGGGCTGCAGTCCGTACAACGCAAACTGCGTGGCAATGTACTCGGCGGCGATATCGCCGCCACGCGCGCCGGTGCCGCGGCCCTCCAGCAGATCGCTGGCCAGAAACTTCACGTGCGCGCGAATCTTCTCCGGATCGACGGAGCCCATGGCCTGTTCCGCCGCCGGAGAAAGCGCAGCGACATGCGGTACGGGCAGTGTGGCTTTCGTGGAACTCTGAGGCGCCTGGGCTAGCAAAAGAGCGGCGGTGAGTGGAAGGATGAGGGCAATCAGTGTTGGTCTGTGCATAAAAGGAAGTCTCCAGTGGAGTCAGGGATGAAAGCAGAAACTCATCATTCTACGCGAAAACGGAGAGAGTAAGTATCATGCTGAGCGAGCGTTCGCCGGGGTCAGCGGACGCGAGTCGAAGCATCCCTATGGTTGAACCGGGCTTCATGGAGCCGATAGGGGTCCTTCGTCTCCGCACGAGTCCGCCACGGCGGACTCGCGCTGCGCTCAGGATGACAGCTTCAAGGCGCCATGCTGAGCCAGTTTCCGGTTGATGCCGTCGACGTCGTTATCAGATATTCAGCTTACGACGTAGAAGGCCCGCAAGCCCGACTAGTCCCGAACCGAACAGCAGGATGCTGCCGGGCTCTGGGGTGGTTCCGCTGCCGCCGCCGCCAATGGTGAAAGCTTCCGAAGGAATCGTGCCCAGGGTGTTCTCATAGGCCGTCGACGGGCAGCCTGCAGAGTGGCAGCCGACGCCACTATTCTCATCCCAGTAAACCGGGTCACCGTTGGTGACAGTGGCGTTGGCCAAAGTCAGCCAGTACCCGCTGCCATTTATCTCTGGGACGTTGAGATTCGACACCGTGATCAGGTCAATGTCGAAGCCAAAGTTGTTGGTGAAAAGAAATTGGTCGGTCAGGTTGCTGCCGGTGGCCGTACCGAAGCCCACAATCGTTCCGCAACCACTGCCGGGATCCGAACACGGACCAGTGCTGAGGATCCAGTCCACTCCGGTCACTCTATCGCCCGGCAATTCATGGACGCCGAACTCGAAACCGTTGGCCGACGTACCCGCAGCGACGTAGCTGTTACTGACAGTGAATCCGAAGTTGATGGTCCAACCGTCTACGTTGCCGTTGATCGGACCGTTTTCGTACGTCCAACTTCCGGCCCAAGCTGGCAGAGCAGCCAACGCCAGACAGAAAATGGTGAGCACAGCGATACGAGTTTTCACAGGCACCGAACCCTCCTCCGAGTTTCAAGTGCCGAGTATTTAATCCCGACCGGCTCACCGAGTCAATGTATTTGTGTTTGGGATGGTGATGCTTACGGCTTGATGGGCTGGCGGGCCCGAAACATTATTCCCTGTCCTTCGGAGGTGTCCTGCTGAGCGAGCGTTCGCCGGGGTTAGCGAACGCGAGTCGAAGCACCCCTATGGTTGAGCCAGGCTTCATTGTGGCTATAGGGGTCCTTCGACTCCTCGTCCAGTCGCCGAGCGACCGGACTCGTCGCTCAGGATGACAGCCAAGAGATCTATGCTCCGTGGCGCTACCAGACTCGGCATGCTGGTTTGCGCACCATCGGCGCATCGGGCTTGCAGTTGTACGCCTTCTGGAACTCGGGCATGTTTCCGACCACGCCATTGACCCGGAACTTGCCCGGCGAGTGCTCATTGACTCCGGCCATCATGCGGGCGAACTCAGGACGATCATTCTCGCACCAGACCTGGCCCCAGCCGACGAACAGACGCTGCTCGGGGGTGAAGCCGTCGATGGGCTTTTGCGGAGCATTGCCCAGCACTTTCAGCAGTGCCATGTCGGCAATGCGCAGCCCGCCGTTGTCGGCGGTATTTTCGCCCAGCGTCAGTTGTCCGCGAACGTGAACGTCATCCACCGCGACGAAGCTGTCGTACTCGTTGACGACGCACCCCTCTAACTTGTCGAACTGTTCGCGATCTTTGGGAGTCCACCAGTTGCGCAGATTTCCCTGGGCATCAAACTGGCTGCCTGAATCGTCAAACCCGTGCGTGAGTTCGTGGCCGATGACCGCGCCAATAGCGCCGAAGTTCACCGCATGGTCAACTTTGGGATCGTAGAATGGCGGCTGCAGAATGCCCGCCGGGAAGTTAATGTTGTTTTCCTGCGGATTGTAATAAGCGTTGACCGTGGGCGGTGTCATGCCCCATTCGCTGCGGTCCACCGGCTTGCCGATCTTATTCAACTGCCGCTTGAACTCGAATTGATTGGCCCGCATTCCATTGCCCAAGGCGTCGCCGCGGACAATGGTCAGCGTGCTGTAATCGCGCCATTTGTCGGGATACCCAATCTTGTTCTCGATGTGCGACAGCTTGTCGAGCGCCTGCTTCTTGGTCTCTTCGGTCATCCACGACACTTCGCTGATGTCAGCCTTGAGCGCAGTCTCCAGCTCATGCACCATCTTCAGAGTGGCGGCCTTGCTCTCGGGAGGAAATTCTTCGGCGACATACGCCTTGCCCAAGGCCTCTCCCAAATCTCCGTTGGTAAGCTGCACGCAGCGTTTCCAGCGGGGGCGAAGCTCCTTCGCTCCAGTAAGGATTGTTCCATAGAAGGCGAAGTTTTCGTTGACAAAGGCGGTTGGCAGCAACGGCGCGGCATGATGTGCCGTCTGCCAGCGGAGATACGTCTTGATGTCTTCCAGACTGCTGGTTGCCACCAGTTGGTTCATGCCCTTCACGAAATCGGGCACGGATACATCAAGGCTATCGAAGCTGGGGCTGGCAACGGTAACGAAATACTCTTTCCAGGTAAAAGCGGGACTCAGTTGTTGAAGCTGAGCGGTGGTCATCTTGTGATAGACCTTGTTGGGATCGCGCCGCTCCACTCGATCCATGGCGGCCTTGGCCAGCTCGGTTTCGAGGTTCAGCACGGTCTTGGCATCGGCCGTAGCCTTCTCCGGCGACTCGCCCAGCAACTGGAACATGTTGGTCACGTGCTGGATATACTGGTTGCGCAGTTCGACTGATTTCGCGTCCGTCTTCAGGTAGTAGTCGCGATCAGGAAGGCCCAGCCCACCTTGATCGGTGCCGGCAATTTCCATCATGGAGTCTTTGGCGTCCGGCTCGGAGCCGAAATCGAACAGCACATGGACGCCATTGTTGTGCAGCTCGCCGATGAGCACCGGCAATTGCGTTTTGTCCTTGAGCGCAGCAATGCGTTCCAGCATCGGCTTCAGCGGGGCCGTCCCCTTGGCGTCGATGCCGGCCTCGTCCATGCAGGAGTGGTAATAGTCGCCGATCTTCTGGTCGTTGGACGAACGGCCGGGATTGTCGGTCGAGGTCTTATCGAGAATATTGCGCAGGATCAACTGATTGCGTTCGTGCAGCTCGTTGAACCGGCCCCATTCAGGTTGGTCCGCCGGAATGGGGTTGTTCTTGATCCAGTTGCCGCAGGCGTATTGGTAGAAATCGACGCAGGGGTCGGCGGACTTGTCCATCGCATTCAGATCGAAGCTAGGGACGTTTTTAATTTGCGCAGTGGAGGAGTTGGCCGGGCTTTGCGCCTGCGCCGCGATTCCAGCAAGCAACAGCACGCAAGCGATCAGAGAGAGATGTCGCATGTATGACCTCATTTTGAAGTTAAATACCAAAGTTTATATCCCAAGAATAACGTGAGCACGAACCAAGGAGTCCTGACGCATAGGATGGGCCAACCGTGGATACGTACTGTTCGACGCAAAAGTTCGGCAGGAACCGACGCCCTGCCGAACATCTGAGTGCTCTATAGCGCTACCAGACCCGGCAGGCGTTCTGGCGCACCATCGGCTGGCCCGCCTTGCAACCGAACGCCTCCTCGAAAGCAGCCGAATTCTGCACCGCCCCATTGACCCGCCAGCGTCCAGGTGAGTGCGGATCGGTGATGGCCAACACTCGGGCCTGCTGGTCGGTGATGTTCTGGCACCAGATCTGGCCATACGCCAGGAAGAAGCGCTGCTGTGGCGTGTAACCGTCAATGGGCTTCACCGGCGTGTTGCCGATGATATTCATCAGTGCCATGTAGGCCAGCTTAAGGCCACCGTTATCGGCGGTGTTCTCGCCGAGGGTGAGTTTGCCGTTGACGTGCACCTCGCCTTTGTCGTCCTTCACCGCGACGAAGCTGGAATATTCATCGGCGGTGCAGCTCGCACGTTCCTCGAAGGCCTTGCCGTCCTGCGCAGTCCACCAGTCCTTCAGGTTCCCCTGAGCATCGTACTTGCGGCCCTGATCGTCGAAGCCGTGCGTCAGCTCGTGACCGATCACGACTCCGATGCCGCCATAGTTCACCGCGTCGTCCATGTTCATGCCGTAGAACGGCGGTTGCAGAATGCCGGCAGGAAAGTTGATGTCGTTCATCGGCGGGCGGTAATAGGCATTCACCGTCGGCGGCGTCATCGACCAGTCTTTGCGGTCCGTAGGCTTCTCCATCTTGTTGTACTGGCGACGGGTCTCGAAGGCGGCAGCGCGGCTGGCGTTGCCGGCGTAATCGTCGCGTTTGACCATCACCGTGCTGTAATCCCGCCAGGTATCGGGATAGCCGATGTTGTTGACGATCGCGGCCAGCTTTACATACGCCTGCTGCTTGGTGGTGTCGGACATCCAGGTCAACTGCCCGACGTCGCTGTGCATGGCCTGCTCGATGGCTTGTACCATTTTGACGGTGCGCGCCTTGTTGTCCGGTCCAAATACCTTGTCCACATAAAGCTGGCCCAAGGCCATGCCGAGGTTGTGGTCGGTGGACCGGATGCAACGCTTCCAGCGCGGCTCAATCTCTTTTTGCCCGGCCATGTACTGGCGATTGAACTGAAAGTCTTCGTCCACGAATGCCTTGGGCAGCAACGGTGCGTAGCTGGCGAGCACGTGCCACCGTAGATAGGTCTTCCAATCGTCGAGCGCCACTGCGTCGAGCTGCTGGTTCACCTCTTTGAAGAAATCCGGATTGCCGACGTTCAGGCTGGCGAACTTGGGCGAGCCGTTATCGGCGAAATATCGGATGAGATCCAAGTTCGGGGCGAGAGCAGCGATCTCCGTCGTCGGCATCATGTGGTCGCGCGTCTTGGGATCGCGGCGCACGGTCCGATCCATGGCGGCCTTCGCCAGCTCGGTTTCGACGGCAAGCACCGTCTTGGCTTCGGCGGCGGCAGTCTCCGGTTTATCGTCTGCCAGCTCGAACATCTTCTGCACGTGCTCCTGGTACTTTTGCCGCGTCTCCACCGACTTGGCATCGTCTTTGAGGTAGTAGTCGCGATCAGGCAGCGTGATTCCACCCTGGTCAAGGTTCGGAATGGTCAAACTGGAATCGTGCATGTCGGGCATGGGATAGAAACTGAACAGCACCGTGATGCCCTGGCTATGCATGTAGGCGACCTGCGGAATGATCTCCTGCTTGGTCTTGATGGCGGCGATGCGTTCCATCTCGGGCTGCAGCGGCGCGGTCCCTTTTTTCTCGACCGTGCTCTCGTCCATGCACGCCGCATAGTAGTCGCCAACTTTCTGCTGGATGGCGCTGTGCTTTCCGTTCGCCTGAGCCTGGTCGAGGATGTCGCGCAGGACATAGAGATTGTGTTCATCCAGCGCATTGAAACGTCCCCATCTTGTCTTGTCCGCCGGAATGGGATTGTTCTTCATCCAATTTCCGCACGAATATTGGTAGAAATCCACGCAGGGATCGACGGTCTTGTCGATGGCCGTCAGGTCGAAGTTGGGGATTTGCTGGGGTAGCTCGGAGGAAGACGAAGAAGTAGGCGCTGTCTGGGCCACGGAAAGTGCGGTAGCCAGCAGCAGTGGGAGAACGGCGAGAGAGCGGATCCGCATGTTTGCCTCGCGTATGAATTGGCGCTCCAAGGCAAGCCAGCCAGCTTGCGAGGCGCGATGACAAAAGATAGGGCCAAGTGCGTCTTGCGGAGACGAAGAAGATCTCCACAGGAAACACTACTACAACGGCTATTAGACTGGGAAATTCGTGCCGGGTGAGCGGGAATAAAGTGGCAGCTTCTTAGAACAGCTTCAGGTGAATGGTCAGATACTTCTTGGGATCCTGGCGGACGGCCTTGATGAGGTCGCGCGTCTCTACCAGCAGCTTGTTAGTATTGTCGTACATCGAAGGATCCTTCAGGAACTTGCCGGCGCTGCCCTCGCCCTTGTCCAGCCGGTCGGCAATGCTGTTTAGACGAGTGATGGTGTTGTCGAGCTTGCGTGCCAGTTCCTCGTCCTTGGCAAATCTGCCCAGCGTGCCCTTTCCGGCATTGATACCGGAGATAAGCTCGTTGGATTGTGCGACAGCTTTGTTGGCGTTGTCGTAAAGAGTGGGGTCTTTGAGGAACTTGCCGATGGTTCCCTGACCGCTGTTGATCTCGTCGACGATTTTGTTGAGGTTGTCGATGGAGGCATTGGCCTTGTTGTAGAGTTCGTTGCTGTTGATGAGCTGTCCGATGGTCCCATTAGGCGAGTTGATCTGGGCTACGACCTGCTGCAACTGGTTCAGCATGTCGTTCGCTCGATTGAACAGCGAAGGGTCGTAAATGACCTTGCCGATGGAGCCTTGTCCGCTCTGGATGTAGGTCAGAATGCTGTCCAGCCGCTTCACCAGACTGTCAACATTTTCCAGCGTGCCCTGGCTGGCGCGCACCACGTCCTGCAGTTGCGGTACATCCTTGGTGGGCAGCTCAACGCCATTTCGCATAGGGCCGCCTTGCGCTTGGCGGCAATCCATATCCACAAAAACCTCACCCAAAACGCCGGCGGTCGTCAGCTCAACCTGGCAATCGCTGCGCATGGTGTCGGCGTACTTGGTGGTGATCTTCATGGTCACTTCCACCGGCGCCAAGCGGCGCTTGGGATCGGCAACCACGCCAATTCCAGTGACGTTGCCGATGTCCACGCCTTCCAGTCGCACTGGGGCGCCAACCCGCAGGCCACCCGCATTGTCCATATAAGCACGAACTACAATTTTCTTGGTGAAGAGGCCGGTGGTGCCGGTCATAACGAAGATGAGAACGGCGAGAGTCACGAGGGCGACAAGCACGGTCAGTCCCACTCGGAGCTGCGACCATTTCACCTGTTTTTCGCTTGGCACGCTCTGCTAATCGCCCCTTGTACGCGCCTGCCGCTTCGCGGCAACCGCTGCCGATTGCACTTCTGCAAGCTCCCGATCATAACACGACAGCCGCGAGCGCCATGATGCAGGAGTCGCGCACAGTTTATTCGGGTATCGCCTACCTGTCTATAGTTCCAGCTCGGCCCGGATGGCGTTGTCTTCCAGGCTCGAGAACATCTTGAACCCGTGCTTGACGCACACCGCCCTCATTTCGCGGTTCTCGGGAAGCATGGTGGAGACGACCCGTGTAAGTTTCTCGTCGCGAGCCAATTCGATCAGGCGGCGATACAGCTCTGTTCCCAGACCCTTGTGCTGAGCGGCATCCGTGGCCACCGCGGCCAGTTCGGCTTCATCCCGGCCATGCAGTTTGCTAAGCCGGCCGACCGCCAGGATCTCGGCCTCACCCGCTTCGTTCTTGCGTTCCGCCACCAGGGCCATCTCGCGGTTGTAGTCAATAAAACAAGTGCGGGTCAAGCGCTCGTGGGCGGTACGCTGCGTCAGCTTCAACGGCTGGAAGTAGCGCAGATAGACACTTCTTTCCGAGAGCTTCTTGTGGAACTCAATCATCAGGGGCTCGTCTTCCGGACGGATAGGCCGGATCACCACGTCCCTCCCGTCCTTCATTTTCCATGGTCTGACCAGGTGAATCGGATAGGGACGAATGGCGGTGGTGGGCAGTTTGTCTTCCGTCATGTCCAGACCATGGATCACCACGCGCGCGTCCAACGCGACGATGCGTTCCGGGGAAGCCAGCAGCGGGTTGATGTCAATTTCCTTGATCCACGGCTGCTCAACGACAAGCTGACTGCAACGCACCAGAAGATCTTCCAGCGCCCCCAAATCCACCGGCTTGCGTCCGCGAACTCCTTTCAGCGCTTTGAGGATGTTAGTCTGCTCCATCATTCTGAGGGCGAGCGTGGAATTCAAAGGCGGCAGGGCCAGGGCGCGGTCTTGGAAGACCTCGACCAGTTGCCCGCCCGCTCCGAACAGCATGACCGGACCGAACTGCGCATCCAGACTGCTGCCGACGATCAACTCGTAGCCATCCAGCTTCACCATGGGCTGCACCGTAACCCCCTGGAAGTGCTCGGCACCAAGTTTTTCGGTGACTGACTGCTGGATGGCTTGGAAGGCGGTCTTCACCGCTGCCGCATCGCGCAGATTCAACTGCACCCCGCCAACATCCGTCTTGTGGGTGACGGTAAGCGAGTACAGCTTCAGCACGACAGGATAGCCAACCTCCTCGGCAGCTTGCAGCGCTTCCAGTTCGGTAATGGCTATGCGGGTATCGACGGTTGGAATGTCGTAGGCCTTGAGTAACTGCTTGGATTCATACTCCGTCAGGATGGTACGGCCCGACTGACGGGCCTGCTGGATGATGTGTTCGGCTTTTTCGCGTTGCAGGGCGGCGTCCTCATGCTGCGGCAACGCCGGAGTTTCATACAACCCCTTCAGGTTGTAGGAATAACGCCACATGTAGTTGAAGGCGCGCACCGCGCTATCGGGAAACTGGAAGCTCGGAATGCCCGCCTGATTCAGGATCTGCTCGCCCGCCGCGACTTCGGCGCCACCCATCCAGCTTGCCAACAGGGGCTTGCCCAGTCCTTTGGCATAGGGCTTCAGCTTCTCGGCAATCTGGGTCGGGTTGGTCATGTCCTGCGGGGTCAGCACCACCAGCATGCCGTCGATGCCGGGATCTTTGGCGGCGATCTCCAGCGATTTCGCATAACGCTCAGGTTCGGCGTCGCCGAGGATATCCACCGGGTTGTTGTGGCTCCACTGAGGGGGAAGAATTTCGTCGAATGCCTTTAGCGTCTCGGGCGACAATTCGGCCAACTCGCCTCCCCCCGCAACCAACGCGTCGGTGGCCAGCACACCGGGACCACCAGCGTTGGTCAGGATGCACAGCCGCTTACCCCGCGGCCGTGGCTGTTTGGCCAAAACGTCGGATATAAAGAAAATGTCGGCGATGCTGTTCACCCGGAGTACACCGCAACGCCGGAATGCGGCATCGAGCACTTCGTCGCTGCCGGTGAGCGCTCCGGTGTGGGAAGCCACCGCTTTGGCCGCCGCCGCCGTGCGTCCTGCCTTGATCACAATGACCGGCTTGGTCAAGGAAACCTCGCGCGCGGCGGACAGGAACGAGCGCGCGTCGCCAATCGACTCCATGTAAATCACGATGCTATGAGTGCGCGGATCGCTGCCGAAGTAGTCCACCAGGTCGCCCCAGTTCACGTCGAGCATGGAGCCGACGGACACGAACGCGCTGAAGCCCACATTCTCGCGCAGGCTCCAGTCCAGCACGGCCGTGCATAATGCGCCGCTCTGGCTGATGAAAGCGACGTTCCCCGGCCGTGCCACGGCGCGGGCAAAGGTCGCATTGAAGCCGCGAACGGGATTCATGACTCCCAGGCAATTGGGGCCAATCAGGCGCATCTTGCCGCGAATAATCTGCGCGATCTGGCGCTCCAACTCTTGCCCGTGCTCCCCATGCTCCCTGAACCCGGCGGAGATCACAATGGCTGCGGGGATGCCTAGCTCCACCGACTCGGCAATGAGGCCGGGCACGCTATCGGCCGGGGTGGTAAGCACTACCAGGTCCACTTTGTCAGGAAGGTCGCGGACGCTGGGATAGGCCTTGATACCCAGCACATTGGGACGCTTGGCATTCACCGGGAACACCGTGCCGCCAAATGGGCTGCTGAGCAGGTTCCACAGCACCGAACGGCCTACGCTGCCCGCCCGTTCCGACGCGCCGATTACCGCGACGCTTTGGGGCAGAAACAGCGGGTCGAGAGGATGGCTTTCCGAGCGGTAAACGTCGGAAGAAGGATCGCCTTTGATGACGCTTGAACTTGCGGATTTGGCGGCAGTAATCGTGGTCATGCTTGCCTCACAGGATTAAACTCCAGTTTAAGCCTTGGCGGATTGCGCCGGGAGCAACTCGCCACAAAAAGCCGTGCTGCGGACCGCACACTTTCCCGTATTGCGCCTTGCGAGAAAATGGATCGGAAATGGTGTCTTCAGCCGTGAAATGCGCGGTGGGCCTGCGTCTGCACTCCCAATGCTGTGGCTTAACTGCTTTGCTTCCTTCGTCCTCCGCGCCGGAAACACTTATCACAGCCTAGCTAAAACGCGGAATGATACAATGCCTGTTCCCGCGTAAAAATCTGCGGCGATGCGCCCTCTGAACTGGATCCCAACTCTTGGCACAACAGACGACAGAAACCCGGACCATCACGTACGCCGACGCGGGCGTGGACATCGAGCGCGCCAATCGCACCAAGCAGCGCATCAAGTATCTCGCCCATAAGACTTTCAATCGCGGAGTGTTGAGTGAGATTGGCGGCTTTGGCGGGCTGTTCGCCATCGACAAGAAAAAGTACCTGGACCCGGTCCTGGTTTCCAGCGTGGACGGGGTCGGTACTAAGCTGAAGATCGCCTTTGAAATGAACCTGCACCACACCATCGGCGCCGACCTGGTGAACCATTGCGTGAACGACATCGCGGTGCAGGGCGCCACGCCCATGTTCTTCATGGACTACTTTGCCACGGGCAAGCTGCAGTCGGAAATCGCTGAAAAAGTGGTGGCGGGCATCGCCGATGCCTGCAAGCAAAACGGGTGCGCGCTCATTGGCGGCGAGACCGCCGAAATGCCCGGCTTTTACCCCGACGGCGAGTACGATTTGGCGGGATTCATCGTCGGCGTCGCGAACCGCGACAAACTCATCACAGGCAAAGCGGTGCAAGCCGGCGATGTACTCATCGGTCTGCCTTCCACCGGACTGCACACCAACGGCTATTCCCTGGCCCGCAAGCTTTTCTTCTCGGTGGCGCATTACACGCCCGATTCTTATGTCAACGAGATCAAGGGCAAAGTCGGCACCGAGTTGATGAAGACCCACAAGAGCTACTGGCCGATCATGCGGCGCATGATCGAAGCCGATGCGGTTTCTGCCATGGCGCACATCACCGGCGGCGGCATCACCGAGAACGTGCCGCGGGCCCTGCCCAAGGGCGTGGGCGCGATTGTCGAGATCAATTCCTGGCCGGTGCCGCCCATCTTCGAACACCTGCAAAAGATCGGCAACGTTCCCCAGGACGAGATGCTGCGCACCTTCAACATGGGGATCGGCATGGTCCTCGTTGTCCCCGCCAAAAAGTTCAAGAAGGTGCAAGTCATCCTGGAGCGCTGCAGCGAGAAGGGCTACACCATCGGCCGCATCGTGAAGGGTGAAAAAAGGGTCACCTACCAGTAGGAAGCAGCTAGCAATCAGCAATTAGTAGCTTTCTAGCTACCCTTATATACGGTCTTGTGTCAGGGCACGGCTTCAGCCGTGCCGCTAAGGCTTTTGTTTTTTGTCATCACGAGCGGGCGAACAGGGGTCCCCGACAAGCGCCTTTTTTGCGCTTGTTGGGGTAAAGTTCAGCCCGCGAGGGATCTGCTTTTCCGACTTTTTCAGCAGCCTGTAAAGGTCGTGCCCTGATACACCCCCGAACAAAGCCGTGCCCTCATCCCACAAGCAATTATTCTCGGCCCGGATCACTTGTGAAATGGCGATTTCTCTGGTGAGTTTCCTAGTGCCTATCCGCCTGATCTGGCCAGACCGGGCTTTCCAGTTCAATTTGCCAGATCGGGCCCCCAGGATAAAGGGGGCCTCTTGATTTTACGAACGCTGGAGCTTCCCCGCGCAAAACCCAAACATGGATATCGGGGGGCTGCTTCCCCAACAACGGGGCCACTAATCCAGTGACACCCCCGATCTCTATTTTTACGACATAATGCGTAGCCTTGCGCTGGTTGCCGCCGACTACGAACATATCTTCACCTTGGGGGGAAATCGCCAGCTTCACCAGCCGCGGCGTAGGCGTGGTGACGACCATCGATGCCTTCGCCTCTCCGCTTTCGGGCACGATGTTCTTCAGCAGCGTGAAAATCATGCCATTGGCGAGGTCCGGAGGTAGTTTCATGTGCTCGGTCTTGACTTGCTCTTTGCCATCCTCGCCGGTGTAGCGAACCGTGACTTGCCCCGAGAGCGCGTCGATCAAGACGTCTTCTGGATGCGGGAAGGATGGGCCCTTTTGTACCAAGTGCTCCCGCAAGAGCCGGAAATTTCGGAGTTCAGAATAGATCGTAGTCTCGTCGTACAGCGAACCATCTTTGAAGTGGAAAACAAGATGGGCGGTGACGCGATTTGCACGCGCCACCTGGATCAGGTCGCCATGGGCCAAGGTTTCGCCCTCCAGGCTTCGCAGCACCAGAAAGCCATGAACCAATCCTTCGGTGTGGTGCACGGCAACCTGTCCAGTGGTCGGCCAGCAGGAAAAGAAAATGGTGCACGCCAAAACCAGGCGGAGCGTCTTTGAGCTAACGTTCATCATAAAGTCAGTATATTTGGGTCTGGACTGGCCGGAGTATCGAACCCGCGTTCAATTTGCCCGGCTGGTTCCTAGCGCGAGATCCACCGATCAAAAAAACTAGTCCGCGTAGCCTGCCGTGAGAGAGAATGGCCGGTAAGGGAGCGACCTGGCATTGATGAATGTGGAGCGGAATGCACGATGGATGAACACCCGTTTTCGGGCGGACATCGCGATATTGCTGGGAATCGCTTCTATGGTGGCGCTCGCCCACCTGCTCACCAATGGCCGTTATGGTTTTCATCGCGATGAGCTTCAAACTCTAAGCGATGCTCTGCATCTCGACTGGGGATTCGTGGCGTATCCTCCGCTGACGCCTTTCCTGGAACGTATTGGCCTTTATCTCTTTGGCGTCTCTCTGGTGGGACTGCGACTCTTCGCGGTTATGGCGCAGTCTGCGGCCATTGTGGTTACCGGGCTGATGGCTCGGGAACTCGGCGGTGGACGGCTGGCCCAGGTTGCGGCTGCCCTGAGCGTTGCGCTCTCGCCCTTGCCCCTGTTTGAGGGAACGGAGTTCCAATACACCAGCTTCGACTACTTGTGGTGGGTGCTGGTCGCCTACTTCATCATTCGCCTGCTAAAGACCGACGACCCGCGATGGTGGCTGGCGATTGGCGCGGTGGTTGGCGTCGGCCTGATGACCAAATACACGATGCTCTTCTTCGTGGCTGGAATTCTGGCAGGACTTTTGCTGACGCCGGCACGCCGTTTCCTTGCAAACTGGTGGCTCTGGGCTGGAGCTGGGCTGGCCTTGTTGATTTTTCTGCCGAATCTTGTATGGCAAGTGCGCCATGATTTCATCTCACTGCACTTCCTCCGGCATATTCACGTGCGCGACGTTGGCGAGGGTCGGGCGAATGGATTTTTGCGCGATCAGTTCCTGCTCTGCGCCAATCGGTTTACGGCCCCGCTGTGGATTTTGGGCTTGCTGGGTTTCTTACGCGACCGGCGATATCGCCTGCTGGCGTGGATGTACTTGATCCCGCTGGCGCTTTTCCTGCTTAGCAAGGGACGAGGCTACTACCTGGCAGCGTCGTACCCCATGCTGATGGCGATGGGCGCTACCCTGGCCGAGCGTTGGCTGGCGTCTCTGCCGCGGTGGTGGCGATGGACCGTGGAAACGGCGTACTTCACATTGCTGGTGGCATGGGGGATGTACATCTGCACAGCAATCTTGCCCCTGGCGTCCGGCGGTCCGCTCAAGAACTTTGCGCTCGAGAACAACGGCGAACTGCGCGAGGAGATCGGCTGGAACGAACTGGTCAAGACGGTGGCTGGCATTCGGGACTCCTTACCTCCCGAGCAGCAGGAGCATGTGGGCGTATTGGTGGGCAATTATGGCGAGCAGGGGGCAATCGAGATTCTGGGACCGGCCTATCATCTGCCCGCGCCCATCAGCATGACGAACTCAGCGTGGCTGCGGGGCTATCCTGAGCCGCCTCCCTCGACCCTGATCGTGCTCGGCTTTTCGCGCGAAGATGCTGAGAAAGCGTTTACGTCGTGCCGGCTGGCCGGGCATAACGGCAATCTGTATGGTGTCCAGAACGAGGAGAGCAAGGACCACCCAGACATTTTTGTGTGCGGTGGGCCGCGCCAGACCTGGCCTGAGTTCTGGAACGATTATCAGGCCTTCGGTTGAAGGCGCCCACTCACTCTTCGACGAACGACTTTAGCCTGGACAAAGCCTGGTCCCACTGCTCGGAGACGAAATCGAGGTATTGCTTAATTCCTTCGATCGGCTGCGGATCGAATTCGAATCGGCTCTCGCGACCCCTACGGACGCTGTGCACGATGCCTGCGCTCTCCAACACCCGAAGGTGCTTGGTGATCGCCTGCCGGGTCAGCTTGGAACCCTGGGTTAGCTCAGAGATCGAATAAGGCTGCCCACCACAGAGCTTTGCCACCAGCGATAGCCGCGTCTCGTCGCCCAGCGCGGCGAATACCGGTGCACGGGTCCGCTGTTTGGCGGCCATGCGGCTACGATTCTTGTGCAACATGCTTCTCGATGTTTTTCATTTGCTCGGTCCAACCACCGTCATTCCTGCGGAATGCTTCGAGACGGCGGTCACTGGGGACCTTGTCGAAGCCGGACTCCGTGAGCACAAGCAAGGTGCCGCTTGGGGTTTTCTCCAGCCTGAATTCGACGAGCGTGGGCGGCTCCTTCGAATAATCTGCTTTGGGATCGACGGAATAAGGATGCCAGGTGAAGGAGAAGACCCGCTCGGGCTCCAGTTTCTGCACGACAGCCTCCCATTTGACGTGCTCGTAGCCGGGATGGGTAATCTGGCCGCGCGAGACCTGACCCGGTACGAATGGCCCGTCCAGTTTCACGCGAAACCACTCGCCAAACTCGCGGTAATCCGTCAGTGCACGCCAGACCCGCGCAACCGAGGCCTTGAGTTCAATACGTTTCTCAATCCGGTCATTCATCTTAAGCAACCTCCAGGTTGCATATTAGTTTAGGCCAGCTCAAAAAGCAACCCTATGGTTGCATTTTTAGCCGGTCCTTGACTTCGCTCGAGACTGGACCTCTGCGCCCTCCCGGATTCATCAAACTGAAACACGACCCGGCCGTTACGACTTGCTCGTCAAGGAGCATGGCTTCTAGAATCGCTGGTTGCATCGAACCATTACCTGGAGGCAAGAAATGGCAAATCTGAACATCGGCGATGAAGTGCCGGATTTCGAGCTGCCGGCGGTCTTGGGCAATATCAAGCAGCAATTCAAGCTGAGCGATTACCGCGGAAAGCAGAACGTGGTCCTGGCTTTCTACCCCGCCGATTGGACGCCGGTGTGCGCCTCGCAATTGCCCTCTCTGAGCGCGGAAACGGAGAGGTTCGCCGGCTACGACGCCCAGGTCGTGGCCATCAGCGCCGACTCCATTCCCAGCCACACGGCGTGGCAGAAAAAAGAGATCGGCACCATGAGCTTCCCTATAGCCAGCGATTTTTATCCGCACGGAGCAGTAGCCAAGATTTTCGGGATTCAGCGGGAGGGTGATCCGCTCCCCGGCGTCAATGAGCGCGCGGTATTTATCGTGGACAAAAATGGCAAGCTGGCCTTCGCCAAGATTTATCCCCTCGGCCAGATACCCAGCAATGAGGACATATTCGAGGTGTTGAAGAAGCTGTAGCCGCTGCGCTTGGACAGATGGAGCGGACAATGCTTTGCTGCTCAGGCCATGCTGGTCGTTTACTCGTTGACCGCTTTCGGCGACTGCGTCTGCGCCTCACGGAAGCCCGAGACCAGCATTTCCAGGACCTTTCTGACATCGTCAAAATTGTAATTGGCGACAAACTCAGACCGTTTCGCCACCACCTGGTCGCGCAACAGGCCTTCTGTCATCCCGATGAAGGCAGCGCGCACCGCTTGCAGGTTCACATCCGAGCGGACCTGGCCGCGGTCCCTCATTTCGCTCAGGATTCCGTCCACCACCTCGGCAAACCGGTGATATCCCTGGCTCAGCAGCACATCCCGATTGTCTTTGCGCACACGCCAGGCCTCGAGCAGCATGATTTCCTTCAGCTCGGAATCATTGTCCAGTTCCACCGCAATGGCCTCCAGCGCTCCGAAGAGCCTTTGCGAGAGCGAGGCGTTCTTTTGGGCCATTTGCACACGCTCGGCAATCGTCGCCCAACCGCGGTCAAGAGTAGCAGCCAACAAACCCTGCTTGCTGCCGAAATGCTTCATCATCTGCGATTCGCTGGTGCCGGCTTCGCGCGAAATGGCCACGGTGCTGGTGTTTTCGTAGCCGTTGCGCGCGAACAAGCGCTTGCCTGCCATCAGAATGCGCTCGCGGGAAGACAGCGGAGGCATGGACTCTGCCGTAGTTTTGTCGGGCATAGGGATTCGATCATAGCAACCCGCCGGGGGACTCAGAGTTCCATCGCAGTCCGGGAGTAGCCGGAACTTGCGACCCTAAAGCAAAAAGCCCGCCATCGCGGCGAGCTTCCCGGCGCCACGCAATCATTAAATGATTACGGAGCGTGCCCAGCCTTATGGGTGTTGGCCGTCTTCTTCACCGCCGCGCTGCTCCCGGTTTCCTTTATCACCTGCTCAATCAACTCGTAGAGCTTGGTCCGGTCCACGACTTCGATGAACGGCTGCCCGCGCACCGTATCGCTGACGATGTAGATGGTGGGAGTGTGATCGAGAGGAATGCGCTGCCCCAGTTGATAGTCAGCCTTGACTTTGGCGGCGAGCTCTCCGTTGGGATCCATCACGAACGGCAGCGCAACTTTGTGCTCGTCGGCAAATCGCTCGGTCATGCCGCGCAGGTTCTGCTTGTTAACTTGCATCTGGTACTGAAAGATGTACGAGCGATACTCGTCACCCAACTTTGCCGACTTGCTGTCGAAGAAGCGGGCATTCACCGCCGCGTCAAACGACCAGGGGTGCATGGGCAGAGGAAAATCACGCTGCACCAGCGGGATGTTGTATTGCTTGGCCGCCTCATGCAGCAGCGGCGCGGCCCGCGCGCAGTCGGGGCATTCCAGATCTTCAAAAACGATGATGGCGACCTTCGCTCCCTTGGGAGGCCGCAGCATGGAGGTATCGGCGCCCCACGCTGCCATGCTGCCCAGCAGCACAGTCGCTGCCAGGGCGAACTGCCGAATCAGAGTACGTTTCATTCCAGCTTTTTCCTCATGTTGCCCCGAACTGGCGGCAAACGTTAGACGATTTCCTCTCGCTATAGTAACGGATAGCGGACGCGCGAGTCTCGCCTTGATCTGCAGCCGTTCTCGCCGCTGCGGTTTAGGTGAGCCGGTTTCCAGTGGTCACTTGCCTATACTGGGTACTGCTTCAGTCCCAGTTTCAAAAGAACCGCAAATGAACTAGCATAGCCATCTTAAGCATTACACCACCATGCCAAAAGAACGGCAGTTGATCGCCCAGCCCGGCCGCAGCATTGTGGTGCAGGGCCTCTCTTTCGTCGAGGATGTTGTTTACATAGGTCTCGGCGTTCTGCTTACCATTGCTTCGGTCACGCTGCTATGGGTTGCCGCGAAGACGTTTGTTCTCGCGATTGTGACGCGCCAGCTCCAGGGTCAGGTCGTCGGCCTGCTCGACCAAATCCTTCTCATCCTGCTGATCGTTGAGTTGCTGTACACGGTGCAGGTTTCGTTTCGGGCCCACGGCTTGCTGGCCGAACCGTTCCTGGTGGTGGCGCTCATCGCCGTCATCCGCCGCATACTGGTGCTCACCGCCGAGGTCCCCAAACTTCCCGAAGCAGGCGACGTCATCTTTCGCCATACCTTGCTGGAGTTGTCTCTGCTGACCGTGATGGTCCTGGTGCTGGTGGGATCGCTGATCCTGTTGCAAAAGTATTCCCACAAAACCAGTGAAAGCGCGTTGGACACCTAGCGACGCTCGAAACGGACCCTTCCAAAATTGTGATTCTGGAACCTCGCCCAAGGACCGGGGCGCAACCTTGCCTTCACTCTTATCGAGGGGCATCAGGCACGTTTATTCGTAGTGGGTCCACATGCGGATTATTTTGACGATGTGTTCATCTTCGAGAACCTGATAGACAAGCCTGTGCTGAATGTTGATGCGGCGGGAATATGCGCCTCTCAGGTCGCCTAGAAGCTTCTCAAACGGCGGAGGCCTTTGGAACGGGTCATTCGCTAGCAGTGTGAGGAGTTGTTCGGCCTTCGGTCGAAGACCAGCCGAGGCCAGGTGGCGGGCGTCCTTCTGGGCTTGCTTTGTGAACACCACTTGCCAAGGCGTCACCAGCCTGGTTTTTTCTCGCACTTATCCACCGGCGTTGCCAGTCCTTTTCGGATGGATTCACGCATGCCTGGGACTGACAGAAGATGAAGCGTCTCCTGGATGGCGTTCCAATCTTCTTCGCCCAGAAGTACGCCATTGGAGCGTGGGCCGGTGATGAGCACGGGCTCGTGGGCGGCGGCCGTTTCATCGAGGAGCCGGTACAGCTTCTCGCGGGCCTCGCTGGCATTCATGGTGTTCATATGTGTCAGCGTACGCTTTTTCGTACGTGTAGGCAACTAAAATTGAACGTAGGCCTGGTGCTCTAGGTTCGCCCTTCTGTTGAGCTAACCTGGGAGCGCCGGTCGGGTGGCCCGGGTCTCGCGCTTTTCGAGATCCGGGAAGTCCGTCATCGATCACTTGCACAGTGTGCTCGCAATCACAGCACGAGGTAACGGTTAGTTCTACCGTGCGAGCATGTCTCGGGCTTGGAACGCTGGCATGGCGGACGCGGGGTGAACGATTGGAGCGTGCAAGAGCTGAAGCTTAGAAGGGCGACAACTTTTCCCCAGTCATGATACTCACCCGGGTCTCCAAAAGCGCGAGACCCGGGGCACCCGCAAATCCTTGATTCGCGGCCAACGAAAAGCCATGTACGGGAGACATGGGCCACCCGCCCAGACGGGACTGTGTCCCGTGCCCTGGGCCCGGCCAGACAAAATATTTGTGCGCTGGGGTTCCTAAAGGGATATATAGTGTCGGGTTGTTGGGAGCTAAAACGGAAATTCCGGATTGAATATCTAACTTTAGAGCTCGACAAGGAGAAGGCTATGGGCGGGCAAAAGTATGTCTTCGCAAGTTCCTCTTCAAGATCAACTCGTGGCTTCAATATGTTCGCGATGGCCCTCGCGATCGTTTTCGCGCTGACACTCCTCACAACCCACGCCATGCAGGCGCAGACGTTCAGCGTTATTCACTACTTCAGCGGAGGCGGAGACGGGGCGAACCCCTATGCCGGCGTGACGGTCGTCCCTGGAGGAGTGCTGTACGGAACGGCGTCAGGGGGTGGAACCCACGGCGTGGGCACAGTTTTCAAGTTAACCCCGCATGGTTCGAGTTGGGTTTTTAGCCCGCTGTACGAATTTACCGGAGGCAGCGATGGAGCCGGCCCAGACGGCGGGGTGGTGATCGGCCCATATGGTGCTTTATATGGCACAACCATCTCCGGCGTAAATGGTCCAGTCGACGGGACAGTGTTCGAACTGAGACCACCGGCTCATCTTGTTTGCAGGGCAATACTGTGCTATTGGAACGAAACCACACTTTACGCCTTTACGGGATTCCCGGATGGGGAATACCCGGCATTCGAGAATCTAGCCTTCGATCAGGCGGGAGACATCTACGGCACGACATCGGAGGGGGTATGTATGGCTTCCCGGGGGGACTGTGTTCGAACTGACCCCTTCAGGCGGCGGATACAGGGAGAGCATCATTCATAGCTTCGGCAGCGGTACTGACGGCGAGTCCCCGCAGTCGGGTGTGGTCCTCGATACCGCCGGAAATGTGTACGGAACCACAGACGGCGGAGGAACCGGAGCAGTCGGGACGGTTTACCAACTCGTGCCTTCCCACGGAGGGTGGGTGGAGAATGTCCTGGTTAACTTCGACGTGACGAATGGGGATGGCCCGTACGGTAACCTAATCATCGATGCTTCCGGCAACCTCTATGGCGTCACGGAGGGCGGCGGACAAAGTGGATATGGCGTAGTTTACCAACTGACGCCCTCAGGCGGAGGGTTCACCTACTCTGTGCTTTACTCCTTCAGCTCCCTCTGCCAGTCCGATGGTGGCTTAGCCATGGACACAGCCGGTGATTTTTTTGGGGTCTGTTATGGCGGTGGCGGCGCCAGTCAAGACGGCTGGATATTCGAGCTGACCAATTGCAGCCAAGGGTGCAGCGTGGTCGATCTCCACGACTTCAGCGGTAGTGACGGCACACAGCCTTTCGGGAGCCCGGTGCTCGACGCGCACGGCAATCTCTACGGCACAACGTATACGGGAGGGACGGGGGGGAGCGGCTGCTATTTCATCGGCTGCGGTGTGGTCTGGGAGATCGCGGGCGTGGGCGCTCGGCACAAGGACTGAATCGACGGGAGAGCAACTCTGAAACTGGCATAGCGGCGTCAAACCCCTTAATAACGCAAGAATTTGTATGTACACCTCGCAAGGGTTCGGCCCGCAGTCAAGAATCGCGGCCTGAATTCGCTCGACGATGGGAAATTCCGGTTAACGTATATGCTCCGCCGCTATTGAAGCGGGAAAATTCCTATACGCTTACGATTTAGAAATCGGAACGGAGAAATCAGATGGCTAATTTCTGCAATAGTTGCGCGGCGCCTCTCGAATCGACGGCAAAGTTCTGCCGCGCGTGCGGGGCGGCGGTCGAGGCCCACCCGGCTAACATCACCGTCCAGCCGGCGGCGACCTCACAAGTGCTTCCACCCACACGGGGCAGACGGTATCCGGCCCTTCACATCATCGCGGTAATCCTCAAAGTCTTGGCGGCTCTTACCGCAATTGCAGGAGTGCTGTCGGGCATAGCGGCGGGGTCGATTCCAAGTCCTGGCTTTGGCGTGCCCGGTGGTGCGGCGATTGCCTTGCTTATCATATTGGGTGGCTTGGCCTACGCGCTGTTCCTGTGGGCTTCGGCGGAAATGATTAATGTCGTGCTCGACATCGAGGAGAACACGCGCCGAGCCGCTGGCTAGTCGGAGATTGTACATCGCAGTCCAATTCCATGCCGAGTGCGGCATGGAAGGATGCACCTGAAGAGGTAATCTGTCATGTTCTGTAATCAATGTGGTAATCAACTGAAAGAGGGTGTGAGGTTCTGCATCAATTGCGGAACTAGGATGGACGACGGACCAAGGCCGCAAGCACCGAAAGCGGCGACGTCTGCTGCAGGCGCGTCTTCGGCAACAGAGGGTAGTCCTTTTCGGCCCACGTCGCGGAGCATGGGCCCTGTTCTTTTATGGGGCGGAATAGTCTTTGTGGTATCTGCCGTCCTCCTCACCGCTTTCCTAATTTACCGCCGGTCGCCTTCTAACTTCCCAGTCCCTGATGCGGGGATCGAAAAAGCCCTTCAGGCGAAATTCGCAGCCGATCCCAACCTCAGCAAATGCACGTTGGGAGTGCGCTCTCGGAAAGGCGTGGTTACACTGATTGGAGTCGTCCAGACCGACGCCGATAAATCGACCGCAAAGTCTGTTGCCGCTCAGCAGGAGGGCGTCAAGCAGGTCAACGTATACGGAGTCGTCGTCAAAGGTAGCAACTCGGCCCGTACGCAACAGGCCTCGCCGTCGGCAAGTCCGTCGGCGTCGATACCTGCAGGAACCGCAACGCCGTGCAGCGGTCATGCTGTCGGGGACGAAATGGAAAGAGAACTCGCCCGTTTTCAAGCCGAGGTTGCATCGGGCAGCCATCGCTCTGCCGCCACGCAAGAAGCGCCTTCGCCGCCGGCCAGCAGCGCGCCCGCGAGCGCTTCAGCGAAGATCACCGAATACCCGATCCGCGCGAACAGCTCTCCTGGCGAAATTACTGCGGGTCCGGATGGGGCCCTCTGGTTCACCGAAAGCAGACGCAACGGAATCGGCCGGCTGACCACCTCTGGCACCTTGAGGGAGTACCCGGTTCCAACGTCGGACGGCGGTCCTACGGGCATAACGGAGGGTCGGGATGGGGCCCTCTGGTTCACCGAAAGCGGAGGCAAAAAGATCGGCCGGCTGACCACCTCCGGCGCCTTTACCGAATACCCGATCCCCACCGCGAACAGCTACCCTGGCGAAATCACTGCGGGTCCGGATGGGGCCGTCTGGTTCGCCGGAAGCGACTGCACGGTCGGCCGAATGACCACGTCCGGCGTTCTCACCGAATACAAGATCCCAAGCGCGCAGGGCTCTCCTTACTACATCACGACGGGCCCGGATGGGGCCCTCTGGTTTACCGAAATCGGAGGCATCGAGATCGGCCGGCTGACCACCGCCGGCGTGTTCACCGAACACCCCCCGATCCCGTACCGCCTTGTCGCACCCCTCTGCATCGTCGGGGGCTCGGATGGAGCCCTTTGGTTCACGCAATTTGTAGGCGTGATCGGCCGGATGACCACCTCTGGCACCTTGAGGGAGTACCCGGTTCCAACCTCGGACGGCGGTCCTTCCGGCATAACGGAGGGTCGGGATGGGGCCGTCTGGTTCACCGAAAGCCTTGGCAACAAGATCGGTCGGCTGACCACCTCCGGCGCCTTTACCGAATACCCGATCCCCACCGTGGGCGCCGAACCCGAGCGCATCACTACCGGCCCGGATGGGGCCCTCTGGTTTACCGAAAGGGGCGCCAACAAGATCGGCCGGCTCTCTCCGTAGTTAGCGCCGGGTGCCCCACTCATTCGCGGTTTTCGAATGAGTGGGAGCGAGCCTGAGTAGTGTGTCGCCGACTGAAGCCAGCTTAGGACAATATGACCAGCCTACCCAGGACTCCGCTCCGCGTAGCCTGCCCTGAGCGCAGCCGAAGGGTTCTGGGCTAACTTCGTCTCCACCCCTTCGGGGTTCGCGCATTCGCAATTCCAGAGCGGAGCCAACCGGGCCCGTGCGGCTTTAGCACAGCGGGCAGCGCTCGGTCTACTCCAGCTTCTCCGGTTCCAGCGCGATGCCCTTCTCGCCGGCGGCCTTCCTCTCCCAATACTTGCGGACCCAGGCTTCCCAGCTTTTGCCGGCAGCAGTGTCGCGTCCGCTGAACGCCAGGGCGGCGATGTCGGAATAAGCAATGGAAATCTTCTGCGAGGGATTCTGCGGCGAGGAGTTCTGCGGAATGAGGCGCACGACCGATGCGTCGAGGGTCGGGCCGTTGCGCCGGTCGAAGACGTAGCCTTCCACCCGCGATCCGTCCTTGCGCGTGATGGTCACGTCGCCGCGATAGTCGAAGGCTTTCTCCAGCGCGTCGCGCAGCTCGGCCTCGCTGGCCAGCTCCGGAACCCAGCCTTCCATTTTTTCATGGTCGCGTCCGTCAACGACTTCCAGAGCGTCAACGGTCAAATTGCGCTGCGGTTCGCTCATGATCTCGCCTTTCGCTGTTCGCTCTTCGCTACACCTTATTCACCACGGAGGCACGGAGAACACGGAGGAAGATCAAGAACAACTTCCGGAATTCATCTGCCTTCCGGAGGTAGATGCTTAGAGATAACGAAGACGTCCACGCCCGACATCGAACATTCCCCGTCCGACGCATCGTGAACAGCAATCGCATCAATTACTTCACCGGATTTCATTGTGAATGCCACGTGATAGACCTGATGCCAGAGATCTTTGCTAATCTTCTCTGATGCCAAACGTACAGTTTTCGTCTTGGAAGGGTCTATCTCTCTCGGGTTAATCATGCCCGCGTTCTTCATGTGGACCAAGGTCATCATAGTGGGCCAGGAACCAGGACCACTGCAATCTGGGCCATGTACCTTTTCAGACAGGGATTGGGAGGCGGCGGGGAGGCTCACAACGAGCGCAAAGAACAATAAGACCTTTGGCATTCGCATTCTTCCACTCTCATCCGTAGATTTATTCAGTTCCTTCTCCGTGACCTCCGTGTCTCCGTGGTGAAAATGCCGCTTAAGACTCGACATTCCCGATCTGCACCAGCGGGTCGTAAGCTCGCACCGGACGAACTTCTTCGTTCAGCATGGCCAGCGCTTCGTCGTCTTTGTACTTGCTGGAGAACGTCGCGCGCACGGTTCCCAGAAATCCGCGCAGCGAGCCGAAAGTATCGTGCACCGCCGAGGCCTCGTATCCGCTGTGTACCATGCAATTGGCGCACTGCGGATTACCCGACTCGGTGCCGTACTTGTGCCACTCGGTCTCGCGCATCAACTCTTCGAAGGTGTCCGCGTAGCCGTCCTGTAGCAGGTAACACGGCTTCTGCCAGCCGAACATGTTGAAGGTCGGCATGCCCCACGGCGTGCACGGATAGTCGCGCTTGCCCATCAGAAATTCCAGGAACAGCGGTGACTGGTTGAACACCCATTTGGCTTTGCGGTTCGACAACATGGCGCGGAACAGCCGCCTGGTACGGGCGCGTCCCAGGAAGTGCTTCTGGTCGGGGGCCTTGTCGTACGAGTAGCCGGGCGAAAGCATCATGCCCTCGACGCCGAGGTCCATCATCTCGTCGAAGAAGGCGCGAACGCTGTTGGGATCGGCGCCGTCGAACAGCGTGGTGTTCGTGGTCACGCGGAAACCGCGCTGCAAGGCCGCCTTCATGCCGTCGAGGGCGATGTCGAATCCCCCTTCGCGGCAGACGGAAAAATCGTGGTGCTCGCGCTCGCCGTCCACGTGCACCGAGAACGTCAGGTACTTGCTGGGCTTGAACTGGTCAATCTTCTCTTTGAGCAGCAGAGCGTTGGTGCAGAGGTAAATGTACTTCTTGCGCGCGACCAGGCCGTCCACGATCTCGGCGATATGCGGATGCATCAGCGGCTCGCCGCCGGGAATGGACACCATCGGCGCGCCGCACTCGTCCACCGCGCGGAAACATTCTTCGGGCGAAAGGTTCTGCTTGAGCACGTGCGCGGGATACTGGATCTTGCCGCAGCCGGCGCAAGCCAGATTGCAACGGAACAGCGGCTCCAGCATCAGCACCAGCGGGTAGCGCTTGCGGCCTTTGATCTTCTGCTTCAGGACGTACGTGGCGACCGTCCACATCTGCGAAACCGGAACACCCATGCGGTAAAAACCTCGTTAGAGCCAGCTATCGGCCGTCAGCTATCAATTCGTTCTTCGCGCGTTGCTCTTCGCTGTTCGCTTTTCGCGCGTTGCTCTTCGCTTTTCGCGCTTTGCTTTTCGGCTTCGGACCGAGCACAATTTCAACTGTCATCCGGGCTGGCCTATTCCGTGTTATCCCGAACGCAGGTGGCTGAGTCTGTTTGTCGTCCTGAGCGACGGGGTCGCGGTGGCGACCGAGGAGTCGAAGGGCCCCTATCCTGCCTGCCTACCGGCGCATAACAAGAACGCGAATTCTGTTTCGTTTTTACAGGATTTATGGCATTATGTCAAGGAGAGAAACCGTAGCCTTTAGCCTAGCCGTTGCACGAACAAGATGCCCTTTAGAAATCAACTCGATGCACCTCTAGTGGAAAGCCAAGTTTCGACCGCGGCTCGGCGTCGCCGCCGCACTCCAGTCCAATACCGCAGCTTGCGAACCGTGCAGCGGGTGCTGGACGCCGCCAGTTCCCTGCTGGAGCAGATGCCGCTGGAAGATGTAACCACCACCCGCATTGCCACGGAGGCGGGGCTGTCGATCGGCGCGCTGTACCGCTTCTTCCCCGACAAGCAGACCATCATTGACGCCATCGCGGTGCGCCACGTCGTTGAGTTTCGCGGTTCGCTGGATGCCACTGTATTTCAACCCTTGAGGCGCGAGCTCGTCAATCTGAAGACCTTCGATCCGGCCACTGTGCTGGACCGGATGGTCGACGCCTACACCCTCTACCTCGACGCCCATCCCGACTTCCGCACCATCTCCTTCGGACGCTATATTAGCGCGCCCACCAAACTACGTGAGGCGTCGCCCACCGCCGGGGTCCCCGCCATGCTGGCCAGCTTCATGGTCGTGCGCCTGGGCCTTCCTTATACCGACGAGCTCGACCTGATGTTGCGCGTGGTCAGCGAGGCGGGCGAGCGGCTGATCGCCTACGCCTACGAGCAGCCGACTCGCGAAGATCGCGACCGCGTGATCTCAGAGATGAAGCGCATGTTGTCGAGCTACCTGTTCCCGCCTGGAACAACAGCAAGCAGAATCTAGCGCTGAACGCGGATTATTCATAAACCTGAGTTGTCATTCTGAGCGCAAAGCCCGCAAAGCACTTCCGGCCTGTGTTTATGCGGGTCGGGCGGGTGCGAAGCCGAAGAGCCTGCTTTTCTGTCTGTCATCCTGGGCGGAGGTTCGCGCGGGTTGCGCGAAGCGAAGTCGAAAGGCCTGCTCTTCTGTCTGTCATCCTGAGCGAGGTCGCCGCGGCGACCGAGTCGAAGGACCCCTATACTGCCCCCCCACTTTCGCTTCGCAGGTTTTTCGACGGAGCGGAGGTTCGCGCAGGTTGCGCGAAGCGAAGTCGAAGAGCCTGCTTTTCTGTCTGTCATCCTGAGCCGAGGTCGCCGCGGCGACCGAGTCGAAGGACCCCTATACTGCCCACTCACTTTCGCTTCGCAGGTTTTTCGACGGAGCGGAGGTTCGTGCAGGTTGCGCGAAGCGAAGTCGAAGAGCCTGCTTTTCTGTCTGTCATCCTGAGCCGAGGTCGCCGCGGCGACCGAGTCGAAGGACCCCTATACTGCCCACTCACTTTCGCTTCGCAGGTTTTTCGACGGAGCGGAGGTTCGCGCAGGTTTCACGAATCGGAACAGTCGCATTTCATCACCTTCAGTTTGCTCTCGCCGCCAGCTGAACAGACTGCTGAAAAACTCCGCGCGCCGATGTGATTTGAAAGGGCACGGCTTCACAGGCTGCGAAAAAACTCTGTGGGGGGCTTTTGGTGGAAGCCCCCTGCTTCAGCAGGGGGAAGCTGGACTTCAGTCCGGCGGAAAAGCGTTCGATCTTTAAATGGGCTCCAGCCCGGGATTTCTCGAGCCCGGCGCTAAAGCGCACGATCAAAAGACGAATTTTTCCCCCGCATAAATGCGGGGGCTCCCACCAACAACTACGCCTTCCGGGAGAACGGAGTGGTGGAGATCGAATCGGGGTGGACGGCGAAATACCGTGTGTTGAAAAATGTTGGGTGGGCCGGCCCGGACCTTCCTCTGCCCAGGTTAGCGCCCAAAAGATGGACGCGAACCTGGGGCACCGGGCCGCGCTTCTGCGAAGCATTGACGTGCTCCTCTCGCTCTGTCATCCTGAGCGGAGAGAGCGAAGCGAACGGAGTCGAAGGATCTGCGGTTTCCTCGCAGGGTGTCCTACCCTTGTCCGCCGGTATTAGCGGACAGGGTGGGAAAGCCGGCCTCAGCGGGCCCAGGGGCCACCATCACGCCTCCGACGCGCTGCAGGACCTGATTGACATGGGCGACGCCCCGGTCTGCTCCGTCTGCGGCGCCATCATGACGCGGAATGGAAGCTGCTACAGGTGCATGAGCTGCGGCAGCACCAGCGGATGTAGTTGACCTAGGTTGTAGGAAGTTTGTTCATCAAGTAAGACGTACTGTGAGGGGGCACGGCACGCCGTGTCCCCCGTTCTATTTGGCAAGGAAGATTTAGCGGCGTTGAGTCTCATAGGAGAGCATCATGAGTAACAAGCAGAAAGTGTCCCTCGCAATTGTTCTCACGGTAGTTCTTTCGAGTTCTGGCATCTTGTCAGCGCGCATGACAGGGGATGCATCTCAGGAAGGAACGCAGCAACAGCAGCCACAACAGACGCAGTCCCAAGGTGGGGTGAAGATCTCGGGAGGCGTCAAATTGTCCGGGGGGAGTAAAGATGTCGGGCCTGGCCAAATCGCCCCGAGGGGGGTATTGGCTTGACAAATGGAGAGAAGCCACAATCTCATTCGGCCGAGTTGTACCTGATCAACACGGACATCAATTCTATAAAGTGATCGGAACAGGGTTTATCGCTGCCACGGATACGCACAAAGTGTACATCGTCACAGCTAAGCACGTGTTCTTCAACCCCGAACAAAATTGGCATCCTGATACGCTAAACGTGCGATTCGCGTGGGAAGAAGGACGGTCAGTTTATTCAGATTTCGGCGTTCCGCTCCCTCTCGTCCGCGCAAGTACTGACCTTTGGACATCACCTCAGGATGGGAGCGACATTGCGGCAATTCCCATGCCGGAAGCTTTCGCTCAAGCAGCCAACCCTGAGACTCATCAATTTCAGGCTGCGTGGCCGCGTGACATGGCGTCGTCCGACGACATTTACGAGGGAAATTCTGTCATAGTGCTGGGCTACCCCGGAATTGTTGGTAATGAATATCTCGTTCGTGCCGTGAGTAGAAGCGGGATTATCGCCTGGGTCGATCCGAATCCTGATGCCCATGGTATTTTCATGGTTGACGCTAACCTGAACGAAGGAAATAGCGGAGGACCGGTAATTGCCGTCCCCGGTGGGGTCGATCGGGATGGCGGGGTTTCATCAGGCAAGAGGCCCCTATTGTTGGGTATAGTATCGAAGGGGCCAAAGCAGGACATCGTCATAACTGCTGGTGGTCAACCCGTAATCATGTCCGGCCCTAACCTTCCACAGCCTTCTCGACTACAAGGAACAGTAGTGGGCGTCGGCAGTTTTGGAGTCATCGAGCCAGGAACCAAGATCAAGGAATTCCTTTTGTCTCTAAGCACCATCAAGTAGGTCGGAGGCGGGTGGCCCACTCAAGCTTCTTTTGCTTGAGTGGGGGTACTCGTGGTTACAACGAAAATCCCCGCCCTAGCCAAAAGAAGGCTAGAACGGGCCACCCGGCAGCAAAGCTGGCCAGCCATGGAGACGGTTATTACCCTTGAAAATCCGACCTGCATCTACTGCCGTGAATCAGGCGTGGAATTCAATCGCGATCATGTCATCCCCGAAGCTTTCGGCAAGTTCAAAAGTAATTTTGTCCTGAGCTGCGTGTGCACCAACTGCAACCAGTTTTTCGGCGACGAACTGGAAAGTGTCTTAGGCCGGAATAGCAGGGAGGCGTTCTTTCGGCTACATCACGGCGTGAAAGCGCCTTCTAAGGCTGATGAGCTGAAGTACGAGCACATTGAGTTCACTGTGAGGGAGCCAGGTCCATGGCGGGGCGCTCATATCGTTCTCGCACCAGATCCTAAAGGGACAAAGCTCGACACCCGACCTCTACCACAGATCGGTCTGCGAAAAAAAGATCAAGACGATTGGAAATGGGTTACTGAAGCGGAGTTGGGAGGAGACCCCTTGGTACTCGATGCCTACCGAAGCGTGGAGAGCATCATTCAAGTTGTCGGCCCTTCTCAGGCAGATGTCGATCGGCTAATCGCCACGCTGAAAACGTACCAAATCATCTTGAACCAGAAGGGCAACATTCCCCCTCCAGCGGGACCTGATGGAACCTTTCTGACGCGACTCGCTTCGAGCGCGGACGAAACAATCGTTCGGGCCATCGGCAAGATCGCATTCAACTACGTCGCATATGTACACGGCTCAGCTCTTGTCTTGAGGTCGGACTTCGATGACTATCGAAACTGGGTGCGGTACGGCACTCAACCGCCATGGGGACCACTCGTTGCCGTGGTGAACACGCCGATCCTCGCCGACGACTCAACTCGGTGGCGTCAGACTAATGGCCACATCGTCACGTTCGACTGGAATAGGCAAAGTGAGGCTCTATTTGCGCAAGTCAGCCTGTTCAACGACCTAAACTACAAGATTCTGCTGTGCCCGAATTATTCTGGGCTTTGGCGTGAACTCAGGACCGGTCACCACTTCGACCTGAATAGTCACACCATTTCCGAACTGAAAGCGGCGACTTTGAAGCGGTGAAACTTCGCGAACTTCGTACTTAAGAAGGGCCATTTCCTACGTTACCTAGCGCGTCTTGCAGTTCGTCTCGTAGCGTCATCCCCAATATGTCCGCTTTTGGTGTTTTGCTTGAACCAGTCAGCAACACCTGGCCTGGCCCACAGGGAGGATCGATAACCATCTCATCGCCCGAATAGATGCTTGATCTCACCGGCCACCTCGCGGTAGAGCACAGCGATCACTAGGATCGTCCCCGCAATCTCAAACGCCAAAAGCTTCAGCTGCTTCAAGAACTCGAATACACGCTTCATACAAGCCCTATATAACAGACTTTACCGGCTTAGAACATAGTGTGGATTATGCGGAAAACTCCAAAGGTGTGGAAATCGATCTAGACCGATTGTCCGTAAGTGGCTCACATCTCGATACTTCCACGCTGCACCAAGAATAGTGCATATAAATTTTGCAGCGGCCCTAGGTGGCTTGCCTCGGAAAAAATGGCTGCGCAAGCTTGAACAGCACGCGCGGACGCCAAAACGACCGCCGTCTTGCCCATCGACTCTCAACCAGCAAAGATGACCACATCGTGCTCGATCCTCTGCCGCTACCAAAAGCTATCGATCCTTCTCGCCCGCTTTTGGCGAGAGGCTGGAAGCCGGCAATCCTCAGCCCGAAGGGCGTCACAATCGTAGCCCAGCACGTCAGTGCTGGGAACGCACGTCATTAAATCCCCGAGTCCCTTCAGGGACGGCACCTCCGCGCCGACAACGTCAGAACCCGTGTGCCGTCCTACCGGACTCCTACCACCTAAAACGGCAACCCAGGACTCACGTCCTGGGCTACGATTGTGGTGCCCTGCGGGCTCGCTCCGGGGATGACGACAATTGAATACGATTGTGTCGCCCTGCGGGCTGGTTCCGGGCATGACGACAATTGAATACGATTATGTCGCCCTGCGGGCTGGTTCGTGTCCACAACGACAATGGGTCCCGTCAGGGACGGCACCTCATCCGAAAATCTCCGCCCGATTAAACGCTATCCCGGATTTGTCCAACAAGGCCACGAACTCGTCTTCGAAACTGCGTCGCCGATGATGCTCCGCTTGGTTCTGAATGTAATGCCTCACAGCGTCCACATTCGACGCGCTGACCGAGAAAGCACCGTAGCCTTCCTGCCATCCGAGCCAACGTCCGTTTTCGCGAAGCCAGCGTGACGAATTGGATTTCAGCTTCTGCACGGCTTGCGACACAGACACGTCGGATGGCAACCGAACGAGCAGGTGAACGTGGTTTTGTGTTCCCCCAATCGCGAACGCTTCGTAATCCAGATTGCGAGCCACGCCCGCCATGTAAGTCCATAGTTTCGCGGGTTCGGCAATGGCTGGCTGGCGTTCTTTAGTCGAGAACACAATGTGAAATAAGGTTGAGGTGTAGGTGTGGCCCATGTGCCGTCCCTTCGGGACTCGCGTTGATTAACGACGCTCACCCAGGACTTACGTCCTGGGCTACGATTGTGTCGCCCTGCGGGCTAGTATGGCGCAATCGGAGGTCTCCGCGCTTTATCCGGCATCACCGCTCTGTGTGACAAAAGTTGCCGGTTGTCAGGAACCGCAGATCCTTCGACTCGGTCGCCGCGGCGACCTCGCTGGTGGGGAAACAAACAGCAATGGGTGACATTTTGCGTCGGCGACCCGGAAGAAGGGTAAGGGCTGGCCAGGGTGCGCGCGGAAGTGGTCATGAGGCAGGTCATCGCTTTCAGGAGGGGGGCTGGCAGCTTGCCAAATTTCTCGTCAGAGCGTCGCTCCTTCAAAGCGCAAACACGATTTCAACGTGTTCTTCCTTCGTAAGTCAGTCAAGTGTTCTGGGATGAGTTCGTTCAACCCCAAGTGTTCATCTGACGCTCGCACACTGGTGCGCCGCAGGTGGCGAGAACCGAGAGCGAAAAACTAGATGGTCGCGTCGTCCTTTCCGCGGAAGACAATCACCGCCACCGCGATAACAACGACCATGAGGATGATCCCTACTCCCTGGACTCCTAAGGATGAGAGGGCGGATGAAACGAACTTCGAGCCATAGAAATGGAGAACGCCCGTGGTATCTTGAAACATCTCGGCCCCACTGTCATAGGCGAGGAGCGTCACTAAGCCTGCCGCTAACACCACCAAGGTAATCAGAATCTTTCGCTTCACAATGAAAGTGTAGTCCCCGCAAGCCTGTTGGTGCCACCCGCGTCTTGGCAAGGTTACACTAATGTGGTAGAGAATTGTGGCAGGAAAATTGCTTGAGGTGCCGCGTGAACCCGCATAGCGTTTGAGGTAACCTTAGCGAAACTCGACGCCTGGTATCTCTTTCCGCCTGACCCCGGCGAGCGAGCAGCTCTAAGAAAGCCCTGACAGCGCGCGGCGCAGCATGACGCTCAGCAGCGCATTTGCTAAACTGAAAGCGCTGCCCTGTCTTGTCGCCCGTCGAAGACCGAGGCAGCAGACCTACAATTCGGTTGCCGTTGATGCGGAGAGGTGCGTGAGTGGTTGAAACGAGCCGCCTCGAAAGCGGCCATACCTTGACGGGTATCGGGGGTTCGAATCCCTCCCTCTCCGCCATGATTTCAGCAGAGTTTTCACAGCTAGAGAGTAACCACGCTTGTCGAGTTCACCGGTTGAGTGAGGTAGCGACTCCGCTTCTGGCCGTCTCGGTCAGTTCCTATTCTCAGCGAAGCGGATCGCTTTAGGTTGCGCAGGGCACTTGTTTAGGACACTGTCGTCTCGGTTTGTAGACCGCCTAAGGCGAGATGCTAACTGCAACACCCGGGCTGTCAGGATACATGCGGTTGTACAGGTAATACCCGTCATCAGAGTATGCGACGTAAACATCATCGGTTTGGTACCAGGTGTCTCCCCAGTTTTCCGGATACGGATCAATCATACTGAACCAATGGCCTCCGTACTGGAAGCGCGGATACCCGCCCACCACCATGAAGGGTTGGTTGTAAACGCGGAACGAATGACGTTGGCCATAGTAGCTGCCGTAATAGTTGTTAGGAATGCGGTAGCCGTTGTAGCCGCCGCGCTGCTGCCAATTGCGGTGCTCAGACTGCCAGTTCTGAGCGCGATGCTGCTGCCAGGTAGTCTGCTGTTGCTGCTGATAGGCATGCTGCTGTTGCTGCGTGGGCCGTAGCTGAGCAGGTCTAATAGCCTGCTGCTGAGCAGCCTGCTGCCGGTTCTGGCTCTGTTGCCGCTGCGCCTGCTGCTTGTTCTGGTTCTGCTGCCGCTGCGCCTGCTGCTTGTTCTGGTTCTGCTGCTGCTGCTGGGCGTGCTGCTGCCGCTGCGCCTGCTGCTTGTTCTGGCTCTTCTGCTGCTGCGCCTGCTGCTGCTGCTGGGCGTGCTGCTGCTGCTGCGCCTGCTGCTGCTGCTGGGCGTGCTGCTGTTGCTGCGCCTGCTGCTTGTTCTGGCTCTGCTTTTGCTGCGCCTGCTGCTTGTTCTGGTTCTGCTGCTGTTGCTGGGCGTGCTGCTGTTGTTGCGCCTGCTGCTTGTTCTGGTTCTTCTGCTGTTGCTGGGCGTGCTGTTGCTGCTGCGCCTGCTGCTTGTTCTGGTTCTGCTGCTGCTGGGCATGCTGCTGTTGCTGCGCCTGCTGCTTCTTCTGATTCTGCTGTGCCTGCTTTTCGGGCTTGGCTTGCTGTTCCTGCTGCGCGTAGGCAAAAGGAATGCCTCCGAGAAGCAGGAACAACAGAAATGCTGTGCTGACCACTGGCAATCGTTTCATAAGCGTGCCTCGCATTTCAACTTAGGCTTAGCCACGTTGATTGACTGTCTCGTTTTGACCAGTTCAGGAAAGGATGATGATGCGGCGTGTTCGGAGACTTTCTCATGGACAACGGGAATGACGGCTGCTCGACGATTAACCTCCAGAATCAGTTCCCGCGCGGTAGCTGGCGGAACGACGCCAGATGCCAAGACCCATCAGGCGTCGATGTCTCCCGTCGCAGGATATAGAGGTTGCCGTCATCGGCGCGAACTTTGTAAAAGGCGTCCTGCGGGCCGTACCACTGGTCAAGTACCTCTTCGACCATGTACTGACGATCCTCAAGCCGAAATCGAACAGGCCTTTCGTCGGCCGTTCGTCCGGAGTAGCAGTCCACTTTCAGCTTCATCTCTTCCATTCTGACGCATGAGCGTTGCATCCGCCACCGGAGCAACCGGTCCCGCTTCACAGCGGATGGCCCCCTGTAATCGCGCGACTGAACAAAGTTCATCGCGGCTGGCGAACGGTTGATTCAG
Organism: uncultured Acidobacteriaceae bacterium; assembly: GCA_963836875.1. Classification (GTDB taxonomy): domain Bacteria; phylum Acidobacteriota; class Terriglobia; order Terriglobales; family Acidobacteriaceae; genus Bog-257. Next base: position 66,894 of record CAWIKZ010000009.1, on the reverse strand, counting down.
CGAGGATGGCTAAATTAAGCCACCCCGAGCTTCGCAACTTTCTTTCTGATTCCGCGTTTGAATGAATTAGGTGCCTCCAGATTGATAGTGGTGGATCTGGGGCAGGGGGAAGAAGAAATGCGTTGTCTAAAGTATGGGGCCTTGCTGGCAGTTTTGCTGATTCCGCTGGCCTACTCCCAAGCCCAGGTCAGTGTTGGGATCGGATTCGGGCCGGGATACGTTACCGGACCGCCCGTATGCGACTACGGCTACTACGGATATGCACCTTACGCCTGTGCGCCTTACGGCTACTACGGGCCTAACTGGTTTGTCGGCGGAGGGTTCCTCGGCGCCGGGCCGTGGTATGGGGGATATTACGGCCGGGGCGGCTGGGGTCGGGGCTATTACGGCCGCGGAGGCTATGGTCGGGGCTCTTACGGGCGCGGAGGCTATGGTCAGGGCTCTTACGGCCGCGGAGGCTATGGTCAGGGCTCTTACGCTCGCGGAGGCCCGGGCTACGGTCGCGGCTCCGCAGCCTACGGTGGACGCGGTTATGCAGGCGGTCCAGGTGGCGGCTACCGTGGCGGCACCGGCGGTGGATCTCACGGCGCAGCACGTGGTTTCAGCGGTGATGGTGGGCATGGCGGCGGGCGCCGCTAACTAACCGAACGGCAAGCTAGAAGGTGCAAGCCCACGACTCCGGTCGTGGGCTTTGAGCCGAGCCGCTCCATCAGTGTCTCAAGTTCGGGCGGCGCTATATTGGTAAGGCGAAATCGGGCAGGCCCCCCTGCGGTTAACTAGAAAGTAGGCTATACCGGAGATGGTGATGAAGACTGAACTGAAGCGTCTTCCCTTTGTGCTTCTTCTGTTCGTGACCGCTGGTTCGCTAATTGCACAAACCAGGGGTTACCCTAACCACAATCCGGGAAGAACAGCCCGCTTGCAGTATATGTCGGGACAGGTGTCGCAAGCTCCATGCGAAGGCAGCGACTGGGTTGCAGCCCAGGTTAATCAGCCTCTGCAGCCCCCGGTTTGTATTTGGGCAGATAAAGACTCGCGAGCTGAACTGAACGTAGCAGGCGGATTCATCCGAATGAGTTCGGAGACGAGTGTCACCCTCGCTACGGTAAGTCGAGGCACCGTCCAATTCGGGGTCAATCAAGGCGTCGCTAGTCTTACGGTTGGATACCTCCTGCCAGGGGAAATTTACGAAATTGATACTCCCAATGCCACGCTGACCGTAATGAAGCCGGGAGTTTACCGGGTCAGTGTTGTCCCCGATCAGGACCAAACATGGGTAACGGTGCGGCGAGGCGCTGTTGCCGCAACTGGTGCAGGCAATTCCGTAACGGTAAATGCCGGCCAGCAGGTGCGGTTTCAAAACAAAACTTCAATGCAGCACACCACGGAGAAGGCGCCGGCGCCCGACGGATTTGATGACTGGGCCAATGTTCGCGACCGCCGGCTGGGGGTCCGGACTTCGCCGTTCGGCATAGTCTTCGGCTATCCCCCACCGCCCTATGGACCACCCGGGTTCTGGGTGCAGTATTCACACTGAGGGTTCCGCAGCTTGGAGGAGCAGTGCTGCTCCACAGCTTCGCACTAGCGGTGGAGCTGAAGGAGCAGCGCAAGCAGAATCGCTGAATTGCGCCTGCTGTTAGTTTTCTCACGGTTCTTGGGTTTGTCTCAAGGTCCGGTAGTGGGCTACTTTGAATTTGACAACGCTAGCAATCGGCTCCCGCTTGTGGCAAGATCGGGGTATGCCAAAGCGTATTAGCAGCAGACCGATGGATGTCAATCAAGCGGCGCATCTCATGGTGGAGCACTCGACCGCAGAGCCAGAAGCGCCCCGCCAGCGGAGGTCTACTCCCAAGCCAACCACAGCGACCAAAGCTGAGATTTCGCGTGTCATGGCCGCTATGGGCCGCAAGGGAGGGAAGGTCGGCGGCAAACGACGATTGGAAACGATGACGCCAGAACAGCGCAGAGCAATAGCCCAACGGGCCGCAAGAACCCGTTGGGCTAAAGGCAAGAACAGCGTATAATTGACATGCACCACTTTTGGTGCAACGTGTAAGTGACTCACCACGGCTCCACTGCCAGTTAGCCCGTCACAGCATGGCTGGCAGCGGAGCCTTCGTATTATCGCCAGCCCACACGGTGAATCTAGCCGGTGTCGTCTGGCTAATAACCCTCCTCATCGCATCACATCCTTTCGGCCTCAGGGCCTCCACGTCTGCCGATCTTCAGGCAGAAGCCTTTTCCGCTGCCCCTTCGGTCACCTCTTCCGTTCCGTTCTGCTTTTTCTCATCCTTGTTCTTTTTTGCAAGGACGGCCTGGTCATACCAGGCCAGCAGTCCAAACGTGTTATTCGGCAGCTTGTGAAACTTCACATTGTTCTTCGCCAGCGATACGGCTAACAGGCGATGGCGATCTTTTTCCTTCCATCCAGTAGCCTCGAAATCAAAGCCACCTTGCTCCAGACCGCGCATGATTTCTTCGGCTGGACACGCCTGCTTCCTCCGCTCCAAGTACTCAGCAGCAGCGGTAGCTAATGGCTTGCCGTAGTACTGATCGGGGCGCATTGCCCCAACCGATTCCACAGCAACATCGGCGTACAGTGACTCCTCTCCGTTTCGCTTGCGAAGAGCGTTAATCATCTTCTTGGTTTCCGCCACGTCTTGAAGCTGCTGGTCTAGGTGGGCTTGCAGCTCTTCGATGGCGGCGGTCAATTTTTCGCTCATAACGTTCTCCTTCCAAGAATCCTAGCACCTCATGGTCTTATGTTCAAGGGAGTGACGACAATTATCTTTTTGTTCCAAGAAAACATCTGCATCAGAACCTCCAGTAAAATCCATGTAGCGATCTACGAATTGTCACTGACATTCACTGCTATCGCATATCTCCTGTAACTATATGTAAATAGTGCTGTTAACATGCACTTCATCGTCGGCTAAATTGAATGCCAGTTACAATTCGTAAATCGCTACGCAGATTCTACTAGAGACTCTGCTTGACAATGCTAAAGCGTATTAGTATAGTAATGGCATCATGAATCGCCTAAATTCCAATACGCAAGCGCAAGTTATTAGCTGCCTCATCGAAGGGTGTTCCATTCGCTCAACGGTTCGGGTAACCGGGGTTGCGAAGAAAACTGTCCTGCGCGTCCTCGTAGAAATCGGCTGCGACGGCGTTGAATTATTTCGCTTACAACTTCATCAAGATTCATCGTACACTGCGCATGACCCCGGCAATGGCTGCTGGCGTGACTGATCGGCTGTGGGACGTGAGTGATCTTGCGGCCCTCTGGGAGCAGTACGAGCGGAGGGCGGAAAGAGCCGTAGCATAAGGCGCGCCGTAAAGGAGTTTTCTAATGGAACTCGGTCTCGTAGAATTAATCGAACAACTGGAGATGGATATTGCTCGACTTCAGGAATCTGGATCCCGGATGTTCACGCTCAATACTGTCGAGTTGGAACTCAAGTTTGTGGTAGAGAGGACGGTGGATGCTGGCGGGAAGGCCCATTGGGTGCTTTTTGCAGCAGAAGCGAAGGGCGAATATAAAGATCAGCACATCAACAGCATAAAACTAAATTTGTCCCCCCAGGAGCAGGTGGCTTTCCGTAGGGCCAGTGCCAAATCTTAGAAAGGTCGAAGTAGCTCACTACCCAAGGTCCGCGTCGCTTGCATCCTGGTCCGAAGCCGCACTCATTTAGGACCAGAAGACTCCATCCTCGCGAGATGCTGCCCCTCACGACAGGCTTGTAGCCAGCGTGTCAGAAACTCCCGCAGGCCTTCTGGCGGCCTGATCCACAGGGCAGCCGCAGTTGGGTGCCACTCGGGGCGAACCAACACGCTTAGGCCTGCGGTACCAAGAGCGAGGAAGGCCCGCTCGTCGGTCAAATCATCCCCCAGGTAGGCGACGGGAACCTCCGGGCCGATTTCATTCAGGATGGTGCGGACTGCATCTCCCTTATCACGACCCGGCATGCGCATTTCAATGCCGCCATCGAACTCCAGCAGTTCCATCGGCGTATTTTGAGCAATGGGGAGCCAGCCCAGCAGGACCTGGCCGCGGGCTTCCGCCGCCGTCGCTTCGTCGAGCCCCCGCAAATGGAGGGCGACGGCACCGGTCTTGAATTCAGCCCGGTTGTGCAGGCCCTGATACCTTAACCAACGATCGGCGTCAGCCAGGGCGTGCCGCACGGGCTCGTCCACGCGGGGTGTCTCATAGGTCCCATCCGGCCTCAACCGCTCCAACCCATGGCAGCCCCAGATCTCGGGAATGGGGTACACCGCCAGCAGGGGGCCCACTTCGTGGGCGTTCCGGCCTGTGACCATGACCACACGGGTGCGGCCATTGTCGATGATCTCCTGTAGGAGCGCGGTCATTCCCGGATAGGGGAAAGCCTGCTGGCGATTGAGGCAGAAGGGCGCGAGAGTACCGTCATAGTCGAGCAGAAGCGCGGAAACCGGCGACTGTGCCACCGCGTTCATTAACCGCTCGACCACGATTGGATTGACCGTGCGGACAACCACATCTTCCTCATTCCCGGGCAGCAGCACTAGCCCGGAGTTTCTCCTTGCTTTCGTCCGACGCGTCCATGCGCAGCTCACAGAGTTCTGCGATGAGGGTTGCGGCCCAGCGATAAACGTTGTGCTCCCTGACCGTCTTGCGCATGCGCTGCATGCGCAATTCCTTTTCCTCCGGCTCCATCTCAAGGGCGGTGCGAATGGCCTCCGCCGTCTGATCGATGTCGTAGGGATTTATCTGCAAGGCGTCGGGCAACTCGTGGGCGGCGCCAGTAAAGCAACTCAGGACTAGAACACCCCTTTCGTCGTGTCGGGCTGCCACGAATTCCTTGGCCACCAAATTCATGCCATCGTGCAAGGAAGTAACCAGACATACATCTGCGCCGCGGTAGTACCTTTGAATCTCCTGGTGATTGTGCTGCCGGTTCAGAAAGACGATGGGCTTCCATTTCGCCGTCTGGAACCGCCCGTTTATGCGGGCGGCTTCCGCTTCCACCTCCACCATCAGATCGTGATAGCGTTTGAGATGGCTGCGACTGGGAGCGCCAATCTGCACGAATGTGAACTTGCCCTGATAGCGAGAATACTTGTCCAGAAAACGCTCAATGGCCAGAAAACGCTCCAGAATGCCCTTGGTGTAGTCGACCCGGTCTACGCCCACACCCATGAAGGTGGCCTCAACCCCCAGGGCCTTGAGCAAAGCGGAACGTTCGCCGTAGGAATCCGGCGCCGATTCCGGCTCTTGCACATCTGTGAAGTCCACACTGATGGGGAAGCGGCGCACCAGGGTGAGATGATCCAGACGTCTTACCGAAAAGTGTTCCCAATCGACGCGTGATTCCACCACGCGATCCACGGTATGCAGGAAGTTATTGCAGTGCGACTGGATGTGAAACCCGATCAGATCGGCACCGAGCAGACCATCTACCATTTCGCGCCGCCACGGGGAGATGTCGAAGGCCTCGGGGTTGGGCCACGGGATGTGCCAGAAGATTGCCACCCTGGCCTCCGGTCTTTTTTCTTTAATCAGCCGGGGCAGCAGCGCGAAGTGGTAATCCTGCACCAGCACAATGGGCTTCTCTACGTCCTTCATCTCTTCGAGCAGCGCATCGGCGAACTTGAGGTTTACAGCCTGATAGTATTTCCAGTCCTCCGCGCGAAAAATCGGGCGGGTGTGCGCGATATGACATAGCGGCCAGATACCCTCGTTGGCAAATCCGTAGTAATAGCCTTCTTCTTCCGCCTCGTTCAACCAGACCCGGCGCAAGGTATAGTGAGGATCGTCCGGAGGCACGCGCAGCCGGTCGTGCTCATCCACCGTTTCGAGGTCGGCATCGCCATTGCCATGGGCTACCCAGGTTCCGTCACAGGCGCGCAGTACGGGCTCGATCGCAGTGACCAGCCCGCTGGGCGGCACAATCACTTCCACCGATTTGCCGCGCCACATGTGCACGTAAGGCTGGCGATTAGACACGACAAAAAGACGCCCATTATCCAGTCGCGTGCGCACGTGCACGGCCAGCCGGTCGGCCGTCCACTGCGATTCACCCGAGTCCCGCAGGCGGGCTTCCGTCTCGGCCGCCAACCGCGCTTGGGTGAGGCTTTCCGCGAAGGCAGCGACCTCCTGCACCAGGGGACGAAAGAGATCCAGATCGGCGGCGTGTTGGCGTGAAGAGACTTGTCCCGTCCGCAAAGCTCGCATCCACAGCGCCGTACGTGCGATGGGTGCGGCAATACTCCAGCGAACAATCAACAGCGTGATCAGCACGATGAGAAATACATGTGCCAGCACTCGCAGGAATGCTTGCCGCCAAATGTAAAGCCCCTCCGCCCGTATATAGCCGGCATCATGAACAATCACGAGGCCGCCGATGACTGCGTCGTCCTGGTGAAGAGGCAGAGCGTAGATGTGCAACGAGGCACCGCTCACCCGTTGAAACGCTCCTACTCCATGGTTCTCACGCAAGGCTTGAGACATTACGGAGGGAACTGTAGCCAGCGTGGATGCCAGCTGCGGGGTCACGGCCAGCAAATTGGCCTGCCCGCCGTAGATAGCCAGTCCCGAGAGATGCTCCCGGTTCTCTAAGTGCTCTGCGATACGCTGCAGATCTTGCGCCGAATCTGTCTCCAGGTCACGTTCCACATCTCCCGCGAGGCTTTCGCCCAATACCTCGGCGCGCCGCTCCAAGTCCTGGCGCAGGCCACGCTTCTCACCCCACGCCTCGTAATACGAGAACGAGAGCGAGACCAGCGTCATGCCCACGATGAGGAAAACAATGAGCCGGATGCTGAGTAGTCGCATGGCAGTCGCCGCCCGGAATGGAGCAAGGGAGGAAACTTCAATCTTACCGCAAGGGGCGACTAGTTGGCATCATGCACGTCGCTGCCCTAGAGCGGCGACAGTTCGTCTTCGTTCTCCTCCTTCTTCCCGCGAACAAACCTCTTCTCCAGGAAATGCTTGGCCAAGTCTCTGCCCCCCATGCCGAATGCGATGGCCAAGCCGAGCATCAGGGCCCCGAAAGCAATTCCGAAGGCGACCAGCATGGTCTGTTCTGCCAGACCCAGTTCTTCAAAAACGATAGACAATACAAAAACAATGATGATGCTGCGGACAGCGAGGCTTAAAACCCGGGGTGAAGGCACATTCGCGTTAACCGCAGCCAATAGAGCGGCGCGAGAAAAGAAGCTGGCTGCCAGCAGTCCGAAAAACAAGATGAACATGGCTACGAATAGACGCGGCAGGAAAAGAAAGAACCTTGCGGTTTGCTCCTGCAGGCCCAGGATCCCGAGCCCGCGCACACCCAGCAGAATGAAGCCGAGCCAGGTCACCCAGAAGACGAACCGGCTCACAATTTCCGTCGCCGAAGGCAGTGCGGCTTTGGTGAGCAGTTGAGAGGCGCCGGCGTTTTCTGAAAGCTTGTCGAACTTGATGAGCCGCAGGAAGCTGCGCACAACCACTTTGGCAACGTACGCGATCACCCAGCCCACAACCGCAAGGATCAGCATCACGATGAGACGAGGAAGGAAGTGGGCGAAGCCTCTGGCAATCTCGTGCAGCGCCTGACTCAGTTCGCCGATAATCATTTCCCGCATAGTTGCCTCACTTTCTTGATTTCCACATCTGCAGCAGGTACGGTTTCAATCGTTCGAACTCAAGGCATAAGCCTTCGATATTGTTCTCGACGTCGTCCGCAGAAGCGTTGCGGTTCTCTATTACGAGCGTGAACACTCTCCCGCGGAAGAGCGGTGCCAAGGCCTGGATGATATGGTCCCGGCTGATCACAGATTTCTGGTACGCGGCGGCAAACTCGTAAACCGTCCGGACCCACAATTCCGCAGGGTAATGAAACTCCGCCTCTCCCAGGCGGGCGATTCGCCGGAGTTCTGCCAGGGTCGAGGGGGACACAATTGACTGAAAGACGGAATCCAATTCGGCGACTCCGGTGGAGAACATCTCTCGCAGCCGTTTCCGATTTACTCGCACTGGTTCCAGAAGCACTTTCTGGTCGGCCCCGGTAGTAGGGACCGGCTGGGAGCCGGCCACGCTACTCCAGACGGGAAAGTCTGCCTCTAATGCGGAGAACAGGGCCCCCACAGTCTGTCGCAGCGCCGGCACCAAGTCAGCCCCGCGTCGCTCGATGTGATCTTTCTCTCCAAGGAAGGATTGGCAGATACGGTATCCTCCCGTGATCGCCGCCAGCGTAAAGCGGAGCTCGACTCCGGCGCCGTCGGCCCCATCATTCCAGACATTCTGCCCAAGGAATTGGCTTCCGAGACGGCCGGAGAATCCGAACTCAGGCGAGTACGCCTCACGGATTCTTACCCCGTAGAGTGCGCGGACCATCGGGTACAGCAAGTTCGTTATGAGCAGCCCTTCAAACTTGTGCCGGCCATAGGTGGGGGTCACCAGATCGAAGCCGTCACGATGAATGGGCCGCAGAAGCTTGGAGAGCCATTCGGATTCAATGTTCGCGGACTCGGGTGACATCACTACACAGGCCTTGGCGCGGAGCAGTTCGGCGGCAGCCAGAATCGTCCGCAACGCCACTCCGCTCGACGGGCTGGTCGCATACCTCGTGCTGATTGAATGCAGGGTGCGGAGCGCGTACGGATTGGAGGCCGGGCGCACGTCATCAATCGAGACGCCCGTGACCAGTTCGGGAGTGCCATCACGTGACCCCCCATCGGCATTAATGATTACGGCTCGCTCCCGGGGAAAGCAGCGTAAGATGTCACTCTGAATTGTGTGGACGATCGAGCCGATAGTCTTGCCGTTATTGTAAGTGGGCAACCCCACCAGGATATCTACTTCGCCGACGTTGATCAGTTGGCGAAGGAAATCATCCGTAAGAAAACTCTCCTCTGCCAATTTCATCTCCGTTCAAAGTGCCGCCGCGTGCGCTTGTGTGGACGCGCGTCATGTTACATCGTTTTCCCTGCCCGCATTTGCTCAGATTCGCCGCAGCCGAAACCAATAAAACTGGTAGGACCCCATGGTTAGCAGATACGGCACGTCGCTCACCCGGGGAAATATATTCTTGCCAGACATCTCGATCAGAATATTTCCTTTGTAGCGGCGCAGATCCAGTTCGACCGCTTGCGCGGTGCTGGAAAGATTGTTGACCACCAGGACCGTCTCGTTTCCCAGCCGTCGCACATAGGCCAGTATTCTGTGACTGGCTGGATAGAGAAACTCAATCGATCCCCTGCCGAAGACCGGGGTCGACCTACGGACCGTTATGATGCGCCGCATCCAATGGAGGAGCGAGTGTTCGGTTTCCGTTTGCCGCAAGACGTTCACGGCCGGATAACCATATACCGGGTCCTCGATAAGGGGGGCATACAGACGCTCCGGATCCGCAGTAGAAAAACCGCCGTTCCGTCCCCCGCTCCACTGCATCGGAGTCCTCACTCCGTTACGGTCACCTAAATTGATGTTATCGCCCATTCCGATTTCATCCCCGTAATAGATGATGGGAGTGCCCGGTAGCGACATCAGCATCCCGTTCATCAACTCTATGCGCCTTCGGTCGTTGTCCAACAAAGGAGCGAGCCGCCTCCGAATTCCGAGGTTCAGCCGCATCGTCTTGCTCCCGGCGTACGTGTCGTACATGTAGTCGCGCTCCATGTCGGCCACCATTTCCAGGGTCAGTTCGTCATGGTTGCGCAGGAACAGGGACCACTGGCATGAGGGCGGGATTTCCGGGGTCTGCTGCAGGATTTCAGTGATGGGCTTGCGGTCTTCCAACTTCACGCCCATGAACATCCTGGGCATCAACGGAAAATGAAACGCCATGTGAAATTCATCTCCGTCACCGAAGTATGGACGAAGGTCCGCGGGCCACTGATTGGCCTCCGCTAGAAGCATTCTGCCCGGGAATTGTTCATCAAGCTTTCTCCGCAACTCTTTCAGGACAGCGTGGGTCTCCGGCAAGTTCTCGCAATTTGTGCCCTCCCGTTCCACCAGGTACGGCACCGCGTCGAGCCGGAAGGCGTCAACCCCCATCTCCAGCCAGAACTTCATCACGTTCCACATCTGTTCTCGAACGGCAGGATGGTCGTAGTTGAGATCCGGCTGGTGACTGAAGAAGCGATGCCAATAGTAGGATTTCGAAATCGGGTCCCACGCCCAGTTGGAGGTTTCCGTGTCAAGAAAAATGATGCGGGCGTCCTTGTACCGGGTGTTGGTATCGCTCCAGACGTACCAATCGCGGCGTGGATTGTCGCGAGAACTTCGCGACTCTTGAAACCACGGATGCTGATCGGAGGTGTGGTTCAACACCATTTCGATGATGACCCGGATTCCTCGGGCGTGGGCCGCCCCCAGAAACTTCCGAAAATCCTCCAAGGTCCCGTAGCTTGAGTGGACGGAGACGTAATCCGCGATGTCGTAGCCATCGTCGCGCAGGGGCGAAGGGAAGAATGGCATGAGCCATATCGCGCTGATCCCCAGTTCCTGGAGGTAGTCGAGCTTCCCTTCAAGCCCTTGAAAATCACCGATGCCATCCCCGTTGCTGTCGTGGAAAGTGCGGACGTGGACTTGATAGATGATCGCGTCCTTGTACCAAAGCACATCCCGATTCAGTGGCAAACCGCTTCCTCCCTGGCCAATTTCAGTTCCTCCCTGCAGAGCAGGGCAACGCGTAAGATTATATGAAATGACAACCGTAGAATCCTATTGTGCGCCTAACGCCAGGCCGGTGATCCGTTGCATTCAACCTGGGCCGGGCGCTTAGCTGCCGGGATTGCTGACGACTGTTCCCTTCGAGGATTCTTCCTACCGATCGTAGAGGGTGACCCAGGATCGAAGCCGCGCGCTCAACTCGCCGCTCAATGCACCCGGACGATAACCCCATTTCCAGTTTCCGCTGACCGTGCCGGGAAGATTCATGATACGGTCTGAATGAAAATGCCACCGAGTGCAAGCTTTTCGAAGTGCAGGACGTCTATGCGACCGTCTCAGGACGTGCTCATTACGGGAGAAGCTAACTGAACAGGCTGCTAAAAAAGTCAGTTTTAGCGGGTGTTTTGAAGGGGCGCACCTTTAGGTGCGCCGTTAAGCTCTTTATTCTTGTCATCCCGAGCGGGCGAACAGGGGTCCCCGGCAAGCGCCTTTTTGCGCTTGTTGGGGTAAAGTTCAGCCCGCGAGGGATCTGCGGTTCGGACTTTTTCAGCAGCCTCCGTACCCTGATACAAGCCAACGCTCTTGCAAGGTACACCTTGGCTGGAACTGCTATAGCCCCCAGAGGGATCAAGACGAGGGTAAACCCGCTGCCGCCTCAATGGCGATGTTTGCCGCCGCCGTGGCCGCTAGAATGACCGCCTCCACCGGAGTGCGAGTGCCCGCCGCTGAAACCCTTGCCGCCGCTAAAGCCCTTCGGGGCATGGCCGCCTCCAAAGCTCTTCGGCGCGTGCCCGCCGCCAAACATAGGGCCGCTCGAGCGCGGCGGCTTGCCTGAAGATCCCGCGAAGCTCTTGCCCAGAGAGGCCCTGTAAGACGGCTGACCGAAATTGCTGCGCTGATAGCTTGCGCTAGGCGCTCGATAACTGGACTGCTGCCTGCTTAGTGGGAACTGGAGCCGGTTATGCGCCTCCAGCGGTGGTCGGGCATAGCCGACTCTGGTCGGGTAACCGCGGCTCGAGCCGCCTAGTTGCCGGTTCGTCGCATAGCTGTAGGGAGGTCGATGAACGAATGTATTGCCACGTGTCGCGTTGTATCCGCCGCCAGTCCGATCGTAGCTGTTCGGCGGCCGTTCGACGAAGCCGTTGCCAAGCCGGCCATAACTGTTCGGAGGCTGGTGGACGAACCCGTTTCCACGTGTCGCATTGTATCCACCGCCTGGTCGACCATAGCTGTTCGACAGCCCGGCAAACTCTCCCCCTCCCGAAAAAGCGCGTGGTCCGCCGTTCGGGAAGCCCCAATCGGCCACCGAAGTGCTTTGCGAATAGTAGTTCTCATGATTGAACAGCACGGACTGGGTCAGCCAGCTCAGGCCCCAGGCCAGCCAGCCCCAGGGCGTGTGGCTGAAGGCCGTCATCGCGATCCCCAGCCCGTAACTTACCGGCGATGAACCGAAAAATGACCCCAGCGCACCTAGCAGCGAAAACCCCGGGTAAGGCGAGACCTGATCTCCGTAGACGGCCCACGGGTTATAGGCTGGCACATATACCACCTGCGGATTCACCGGGGCCAGCTCGATGTTGCCCTGGTCGTAGCTCACCGCTTCCTGCGGAGTGCTTTGCAGGTTTCCAGCCGCCTGCGCGCGCTGGCGCATCACCTGCACCGCCTCCAGTACGTCCTGCGGCTGGTTGTAGTAGGCATTGCCCAGGTCGGTGGTCCACTGCAGGTTCCGGTCCATCTGCGCCAACACCTGCGGAAACGCCGTCAACGCCTTCAGGCTCGGGTCCCAGGTCTGCGCGTCGGCTCCGGCTGCAATCTGCTCGGGAGACGCATAGCCCTGCGCCTGCCGCCAATGGTCGGCGTCCACTACCTGCGCGGGGTATGTGGACGCGGCCAGCACCTGCGCCACCAGCGTGTCCGGATAAAGCGCGATCGGCGCCACCAGTTGCTCCAGTTGCTCCGCATTGCGCGGCTGTGCCAGCTGCTGCGCCTGTCCATAACCCTGCTGCGCATACGCCTGGCCGGAGGCCGGGTAAGGCTGTTGCGCGTAAGGCTGCTGTCCATAGCCCGATTGCTGGTCAGGCGCGTACTGCCCGTTGTACGGATCGTTCTGCGGCCATTCCTGTCCCGGTGGCGGCGCCTGCTGCGCGAACAGCTCTCCCTGCCCCAGCGGCAGCAGAAGCAACGCCATCGCCAGTGCGACCAGACGTGTAAACACCTGCGCCACGCCTCTGGTGGCGCCCGTGTCGGGAGAGGAATCTTGGGGTGAATCAAGCCGCAGGCGAGAAAACCTGGCAGTGCGCGATGTGTGCAGGAACGTTCGGGGTCTCATCTTCCCTCCGACTGGCACACATAGGCTCGCCCCGAGGTGAGACCTACGTTCCAAGCCGCCGTAGGCTGCTCTTTCGGCCCGCGAGCAATACACCGTACGCTTTGTCGTGCTCCGGTCCGTCCGGTGCCAAAGCAAGCCCGGTTCGCGGAAGAACAACGCTTGCTCACCATGAACCCGGAATTCTGGTGTTAGTTGCGGAGATAATGAGGTCTGGGCCCCGTGCAGGCGGATACAGTAATCCCGGAACTGCTCTAAGCCGGGCCACCCGGCAGGTGCGTGCCGGAGATGGACGCGTCCAGCAATTCCATGTAATGCATCACCGGCAACGGATGTCCCGCTTCATTCAGCATGGCCCTGAGTTGCAACTGGCATCCAGGGTTGCCGGTGGCCACCGCTTGAGCCGGCGTCGCGATAATCCTCTCCGCCTTGCGCTGGCCCAGTTGGTGGGCCGTCTCCTGCTGCACCAGACCGTACAGACCGGCCGAGCCGCAGCAGAGCGCGGCCTCGGAAAGCTCCAGCAATTCCAGTCCGGGGATGGTACGCAGCATGGCGCGCGGCTGTTCGCGCAGGCCCTGGGCGTGCTGCAGGTGACAGGGATCGTGGAAGGCGACCCGTAAGGCGATCGGGTGCCGCGGGGCGCGCGGCTTCAACTCCGCCAGCACCTCGGATACGTCTTTACATTTGGCGGAAAACGCAATGGCGCGGTCGCGATACTGGGGATCGTCGCGCAGCAAATATCCGTAGTCCTTGAGCGCGGCCCCGCAACCGGCGGCGTTGAGCACGATGGTATCGACCGCCAACGGCGCGAACTGGTCGATCAACTTGCGGGCGCTGTCCAGGGCCTCTTGTTCCTGGCCCAAGTCCATCATCAGGGCGCCGCAACAGCCCTGCTCCGGCGGTACCAGTACTTCGCAACCCTCGGCCGCCAGGACGCGCGCCGTCGCCGCATTGACCTGGCCCATGAAGACACTCTGCACGCAGCCGGTCAGCAAGACGACGGAGCGGCGCTTCTCCCCTTGCGGAGCGATGCGCGATGGCAGGACCGCCGAGGTTTCGCGGCGCGACAAATCGGGCAACAACTGCTCCATGGCCCGCAAGCTCCGGGGCAGCAGTGCGGTCAGGCCTAGGGCCCGCGCGAGCCGCTGCAATCCCAGCCGCTGATAAGCGCGCAGTGGCGCCATCAGCTTTCGCATGCGCGCCGGCCGGCTGAAGACCGCGGCCACCATCCGCCGTAGTACCCGCTGGTGTAGCGGCCGGAGATAGTGCCGCTCCACCTGTCCGCGCATGGCTTCAATCAGCTTGCCGTACTTGACCCCGGATGGACAGGCGCTGACACACGCCAGGCATCCCAGGCAATGATCGAAGTGCGAGACGTACAGCTCCGTCAATCCCACCTCGCCCTCGATCGCCATATTGATCAGTTGAATGCGGCCGCGCGGGGAGTCCTGTTCCTTGCCCCACAACGTGTAGGTGGGGCAGGTTTGCAGGCAAAAGCCGCAATGGACGCAGGCATTCAGAAGCTCCGCGGCTGGGGGATGGTAGTCATCGAAAATTTTTGGGTTGCCGGTCACCGGCGTTGCGAGTTGCTCCATCATATGCCCCCCACGAAACGGCCCGGATTCAGGGTCTGGCCCGGGTCGAATTTCTGCTTGATTCGTTGCATCAGCGGCAGCGCATCTTTCAGAGTGCCCCACACGTCCAGTTCGTCCTTCATGGCTACGGGACACTGTGACACGGTCATGGTCCCTTCCAGGCGATCCACCTCACTGCGCAGCGCGCGCAGCACCGTCATCAGCGGCTGCTGGCCGGCGGCATCCAAGCGCACTTCGGCCAGTCCGGTGCCTTGCGCTACCAGTGTCGCCGCAACCTCGGCCGGCGCCGCCTGCCGGAAAAGAGCATCGCAAAGCGATCCAATCTGCGAAGGCAGCACACAGCATTTGCAAATCGCCGAGCTGCCGGGATTGACGAACAGCTTCTGCCGCGCTGTCCAGGCGTCGTCGGTACACTCCACAAACATGTGTTCGCCCGCGATTCGGACCAACTTCGCATACTGGTCTTGCAGCGACTCGGGGATGCCTTCGAACCGCACGTGCACAAAAACCTGGTTCCCGCGGCGGGCCTGAATCTGCAGCCCCGTGTAAACCAGGTGGGAGTCAAGAATGGCGAGCACCAGTTTGGACGCCTCCGACGGTGTGGGCACCACGGCGGCGTAGGTGGCGGTGGCCACCGGAATAGGGTGCAGGCGGAACACGGCCCGGGTGATCACGCCCAGCGTTCCCAGGGAACCGATAGCAAGTTTGGTGAGGTCATAGCCGGCAACGTTCTTGACCACCTTGCCTCCCGCTTTAATCACGCTGCCGTCGGGCAGGGCCATCTCCACGCCCAGGACCAGGTCGCGAATGGCGCCATAGCGAATACGCAAGGTCCCGCTCTCCGCCGTTGCCAGCACGCCGCCAACGGTGGCGCGTTCCGGCTGCATGGGATCGGCGCCCAACTGCTGACCATGCTCGCGGAGCACGCCCTGCAGCTTGTCGATGGTGCAGCCGGCTTCCACCGTGACTGTCATGTCGCCCCAGGCATGTTCGATGACGCGGTTGAGCCGCTCCAGCGAGAGGATAAAATCCGCCCGGCTCGGGCGATTGCCCAACCCCAACTGGGTGCCTCCGCCCCGCGGAATAATGGTGAGGCCGGCGGAATTGCAGTAGCGCAGCACCTGTGCCACTTCCTGCGCCGTGCCGGGAGCAATCACGCCGGTGGGTTGCAGCGCTTCCACGACATCCTCGGGCGTCGCCGGGCGCAGGTGTTCCGGGCCTACGACCGCACTTAGTTCGATCCACGCTTCGTTGTTCTGCACTAGAGCTTGGCTCATAATTTGGCTCCCGTGGCCTTCCTCATCGGCTGCACACGCTGCGCAGCTTTATAACCCTGGATAACAGCTCCCCAGCTAGTACCGTTGCGCCAATCCCGCTATCTCGATCGGATGTGGTTCGTAAGCGACCGGCCTTTGCACCTTCGCGTCGGTGCCCGGAAACATCTTGGTCGGATTGCACAGGTCATAGGGATCGAAGGCCGAACGCAGGCGCTGCATCGCATCCAGGTCGGCTGCGGAAAACATCACTGGCATGAACTGCTTCTTCTCTTCCCCAATCCCATGTTCCCCGGTAATGGAGCCGCCGGCTTCCACGCACAGCCGCAAAATATCTTCGGCCAGCTCCATCGCTCGTTCCTCCTGGCCGGCAATGCGGCGGTCATACAGCACCAGGGGGTGAAGGTTGCCATCTCCGGCATGGAAGACGTTGGCCACGCGCAGCCCCTTCTCGGCGCTGCGCCGGTCAATCTCTCCCAGCACCCGGGGCAACGCGGTACGCGGAATAACGCCGTCCTGCACCAGATAATTCGGCGAGATCCGCCCCACCGCCGCAAAGGCCGCTTTGCGTCCCTTCCAAACCGCCATACGTTCCGCTTCGGATTTCGCCAGGCGCAGCTCCCAAGCCCCGCACGATTGGCAGATCGGACCCACCTTCTCCATCAGCAGCTCGACCTCGCGGGTGGACCCGTCCAATTCCACCAGCAGCAGCGACTGGCAGTTGGGATAATTGGGATGAACGGCCGCTTCGGCGGCCTCCAGGGCCAGCCGGTCCATAATCTCCAGGGCCGCGGGAAACATGCCCGCAGCAATGATGGCGCTAACGGCAGCCCCCGCCTCGCTGCTCGAATTGAAAGCGGCCATCAACGTCTGTGTGGTTTCAGGTTTCTTGATGACTCGCAGCGTGATCTCGGTAACGATCCCGAACGTGCCCTCCGAGCCAACGAAAGCGCCTACCAAGTCATAGCCCGGCTGGTCCAAACTCGCGCCGCCCAGACGAAGCAGTGAACCGTCAGAGAGCACCACCTCGAGTCCCAGAATGTAGGTCGTAGTTACTCCGTACTTGAAGCAGTGCGCACCGCCAGAGTTCTCGGCCACATTGCCGGCTACGGTGCAAACCACTTGGGAGGAGGGATCGGGGGCATAAAAGTAGCCGTGAGGGGAAACCGCCGCGGTTATGGCGGAATTGGTCACGCCCGGCTCGACCACCACCCGCGCGTTGGGCACATCTACCTCCAGGATGCGATTCATCCTGGAGACACCGATCACCACGCCGCCCTTTACCGGCAGCGCTCCCCCACTGAGTCCCGTGCCCGAGCCCCGCGCCACAAATGGGATTCGCTCCCGGTGGCACAGCTTCACGATGGCCTGCACTTCTTGCGATGTGGCCGGCAGCAGGACCAGCTCGGGGACCACCCGGAACAAGGTCAAGCCGTCGCATTCATAAGTCCGGAGCTGCTCGGGGCCACTTACCAGGCCGGCATCTCCAACGATCGAACGAAATTCACTTACCAGCCGAGCGTTCATTCAACACCTCGAGGATGGCGCTACGCGGGCCTTTAAGAAGGAAAGATCAACCCACCCAATGAGTCCTCCCGGAAAAGGTGACCGTCACCCGGGAGAGGTGATCGTGCAATTCGTAGCATGAACAGAATTGAGAAGCGGTGATGTCTGCCACAGGTCAGCGTGACGGCTGTACAGGGTGAAGACTTCGCAGGCGGCGATGGAACCGGCTGAAAGACAAGACAGACTTTCTGGTGTTCAATTGCCTCAGCAGTTCTTGGAAGATGAGCGCGGACTCTTAGCGATTCTGTCCCACCAAAGCAACCTCGTTGAGCCTGTCCTCGGCCTCGGCTTCAGCTTTTCGTCCACCGGGCCGCTTCTGGAACTTGGCCTGTAGCTTATCGAGGTACACGTAGTAAACCGGCGTGATGTAGAGCGTGACGATCTGCGAAAACAGCAGGCCGCCCACCACCGCCAGGCCCAAACCTCGCCGCGACTCTGCGCCCGCGCCAAAGCCGATCGCGATGGGCAGCGTTCCCATCAGGGCCGCCATGGTGGTCATCATAATGGGACGGAAGCGGACGAGCGCGCCCTGATAAATGGCTTCCTCCGGGCTCTTGCCCTCGCTCCGCTCCGCCTCCAGGGCGAAGTCAATCATCATGATGGCATTCTTCTTGACGATACCGATCAGCATGATGATCCCCACGAACGAGTAGAGATTCAGTTCCTGGTGGAAGAGGTTGAGAGTGAGCAGCGCGCCGACGCCAGCTGAAGGTAACCCGGAGAGAATGGTCAGGGGATGAATGAAGCTCTCATACAGAATTCCAAGAATGATGTAGATCACCAGAACCGCCCCCAGCAGCAACAGGCCCATGCCGGTGAAGGAGTTTTGAAAAGCTTGCGCGGTCCCCTGGAAGGTGCGCTGAATACCTACAGGGAGCACTCGATTGGCCTCGCGTTCGACTAGTTTTGTGGCGTCGCCCAGCGCGGTCCCGGGCTTGAGGTTGAAGCTGATGGTCGCCGCTGGCAACTGGCCCAGGTGATTCACCGTCAGGGGGCCGATGGAAGGCACCAGCTTGGCGACGGTGTCGAGCGGAATCATTTTCCCCGCGCTGGAACGCACGTAGAGCAGCGAAAGCTTGTCGGGATTGTTCTGGAATTCCGGCAACAATTCGATGATGACGTAGTACTCATTGTTGGGCGTGTAGATGGTGCTGATCTGGCGGGTGCCGTACGCCGAATAGAGAGCATCGGAAACCTGGGCCGGCGTCACGCCCAGCGCGTAGGCTTTATCGTGGTCAACTTCTACGCTGAGCTGCGGGTTCTGCACCTGCAGGTCGCTGGTAACGTCTTGCAATTGCGGCAGGGCGCGGAGAGCGCTCTCCAGCTTGGGGGCATCCTGGTACAGTTCCGTCGTGTCGGGCGACTGCATGGTGTACTGATATTGCGATTTGGTCAGAGTTCCGCCGATGCGGATGGTGGGCGGAATCTGCATGAACACATTCAGGCCGGGAATCTGCGATACCTTGGGACGAAGTTCCTGAATCACCTGCATCGCGCTCATGTGGTTGACGCGGTCCTTCTTGTCCTTCAGCCGAAAGAACATGCGGCCCTGATTGGTGGGACTGCCGATCGCAGACATGATGTTCATGACGTTGGGATCGGACTGCACCACCTTGGCCACCCTTTGCTGCAATTGCATCATGTCTTGAAATGCAATCCCCTGCTGCGCTTCGGTGAAGGCGAACACCAGGCCCTGATCTTCGTCGGGAATGAATCCTGTCTTCGAGATGGTGTACAGATAAAACGTCAGCCCGATCAGAGCGAAAGACACCATCAGGGTTGCGAACTTGTGCCGCAGGACCCCCTTGAGGCTGCGGTTGTAACCGCGCAACCAGCCATTGAAAATCCGCTCGCCCAGATTGAACAGCCGTCCGTGCTCAGCCCGCTCCTGGTGACGGAGGAACCGGCTGCACAGCATCGGAGTCAGGGTGAGCGATACGAATCCCGAGACCAGGATCGCGGCGCCGATGGTGACCGCGAATTCATGCAGCAAACGTCCGATGATTCCACCCATGAACAACAGCGGAATAAAGACCGCGGCCAGCGACAACGTCATGGACAGAATAGTGAAGCCAATCTCGCCGGCGCCGTCCCTGGCGGCCTGCAACGGCCGTTTCCCCATCTCCATGTGGCGAACAATGTTCTCCAGCATGACGATGGCGTCGTCCACCACAAATCCCACGGACAAGGTCAGTGCCATCAGGGAAAGATTGTCGATGCTGTAGCCCAGCAGGTACATGATCGAAAAGGTGCCGATGATGGACATGGGCAAAGCCAGCGACGGGATGATGGTGGCGGAAATGTTTCGCAGGAAGACGAAGATCACCATGATGACCAGGGCAATGGTCAGCAGCAGGGTGAACTTCACGTCGTTGACTGAGGCGCGAATGGAGACCGAGCGGTCATAAAGCGTGTCGATTCGCACCGCGGCGGGAATATGCTCTTCCAGCCGGGGCAACAGCTTGTTGATGCTGTTTACGACTGCGACGGTGTTGGTCCCCGGCTGCTTCTGAATGGCCAAAACGATGGCCCGGGTCCCGTTATACCAACTCGCGGTCTTGTCGTTCTGCACACTGTCAATCACCCGGCCGAGATCGTTGAGGCGGACCGGGGAACCGTTGCGATAGGCCACCACCATGGGCCCGAACTGCTGAGCATTCATGCGCTGCCCGTTGGACAGAATGGTGAACGTATGGTTCTGTCCATAAAGGGTGCCGGTGGGAAGGTTGGTATTTCCCGATTGCAGCGCGGCGCTGACTTCGTCGATCCCGATCTGGCGTGAAGCCAGGGCGCTGGGATCGATCTGCGCCCGCATGGCGTATTTCTGCGCTCCATACACCTGCACCTGGGCCACGCCGTTCACCATGGAGACGTTCTGGGCGATGGTGGTCTCGGCGGCCTCGTCGATGTCGGACAGCCGCATCGTGGGTGAACTCAGCGCCAGATAAAGGATGGGCGAATCGGCCGGATTCACCTTCTGGAAAGTCGGCGGCGTCGGCATCTCGGGAGGCAATTGGCCCCCGGCCGCGGTGATGGCTGCCTGCACGTCCAAGGCGGCGCCATCGAGGTTCCGGCTAAGGTTGAACTGAATAGTGATGCTGGTTTGCCCGAGAGAATTCGCGGACGTCATCGAGTCGATGCCGGCGATGGTGGAGAATTGCTTTTCCAGCGGGGTGGCAACCGAAGAAGCCATCGTGTCCGGACTCGCGCCCGGAAGAGAAGCGCTTACCAGAATGGTGGGAAAGTCCACGTTCGGCAGGTCGCTGACCGGCAGCAGTTGATAAGCGAATATCCCGAAGATCAAAATCGCGGCCATGACCAACGTGGTCATAATGGGCCGCTTGATGAAGATCTCGGAGATGCTCACAGTCCGCCTCCGGCTGGACCCTTGGCGGCAGACGAATCCGCCTGCGCCCCGGGCAAGCGGCCCTGCACCACCACTTTCGCATTCGGGGCCACGCCCAACTGGCCGTCCACAATCACCTGTTCGCCGGCGTTCAATCCCTCCGCAATCACGGTCAGGTTCTGATACGCTCCCGCCGTCTTTACTAGGCGCGATTCAGCCGTGCTGTCGCCTCTGACCACATACACGTATTCGCCTTGTTGTCCGGTTTGAATCGCCTTGGTCGGGACCACGACGGCATTCTTCTGCGTCGAGAGCTGCAACGCAACGTCCACGAATTGGCCTGGCCACAGCCGCCGGTCCTTGTTCTGAAACGTGGCTTTCAGCTTGAACATGCCGGTGGTTGTGTCCACTCCGTTGTCGATGAACGTCAACTGGCCCTCTACCGGACCGTCGGATTGTCCCTTGGGATAAGCCAGAACTTTGAGCTGTCCCGCGGAAAAGCGCTGTCGCACCCGGTCGAGATTGCCTTCGGGCACAAAAAAGGTGACGTAGATCGGAGTGACCTGGTTCAACTGCACCAGATACGGCGTATCGTTCGCCTTCACCAGATTGCCTAGATTGATCAGTAACGCTCCCGCGCGTGCGTTGATGGGAGCGACGATATCTGTGTACTGCAATTGCACGCGGGCGGCATCGACGGCGGCCCTGTCTGCTTCCACCGCAGACGCATCGGCCTTGGCCTGGGAGGTCAGCAGGCCGCCCTGTTCATGGGAGACAATGCCTTCTTTTTCCAGACTGGAGTAGCGCTCGGTCTGCATCCGGGAATTCTCCGCCTGCGCTTGATCGTGCTTCATCTGGCCAATGGCTTTTTCCAGGTCCGCCTGAAAAGGCCGTTTGTCCAACTGAAACAGCTTCTGGCCCTGACGAACGTCCTCTCCTTCTTTGAAGAAGATTTTCTGGATTTGACCATTGACTTGCGACCGGATCTGCACCGTCTGGTAGGCTTCAACGTTGCCGATGGCATTGATCTGGACCGGAATGTCTCGCTGCTCGACACCAGCCACCACCACGGGTGCTGGTGGACGACGCCCGGCACCGCCTCCCGCCGCGACCTGTTGTTTGTTCGTACACCCGGATACCAGGAGAACAGCAGCCAGAGGGAACAATAAAATCGACAATCGCATTCGCTTGACGGCGTGCCGCATTACGCTAGACTCTCGGAGGTTTGAGACATACATGAATTCTATATTGACGGGCGGGACCGGGTTTCGTCAGTGACTGCTATCACTGCGAATCCCGTGGCTGAATTCTGACGATGCCACAGGTCCGCCCACGTCATGCCACCTTGGTCGCAACGGACGGCGACTTCTTCTTGATCACTAGAGCGTGTTTCAAGAATCGGGTTTGTATCAGGGCACGACTTCTACAGGCTGCTGAAAAAATCCGTGTGCGGATGCGATTTGAAAGGGCACGGCTTCAGCCGTGCCGCTAAGGCTTTTATGTTTGTCATCACGAGCGGGCGAACAGGGGTCCCCGACAAGCGCCCCGCCGTGGCGGGCTTGTTCGGGTAAAGTTTAGCCCGCGAGGGATCTGCTTCTCCGACTTTTTCAGCAGCTTGTTTAGCCGCCGAGGGCAGGGCTAAAGAGACCGTGTCGCAACCTCGTATTGGTTTGCGGCAGTGGAAGGAGTCGCGCAAAATCCAGCCCCGCAGGAGGCGAAAGAGCTTAGCCCAGCGCTTCAGTGCTGGGTAAGCGCTGTTCGCTTCGCCGCCGTTCCGCTAAACTAGCAGTTTGTGCGCATTCTGACCCGCTACATCCTGAAGGAAGTGGGCTCGCACGCCTTGCTGGGCGTCGGGTTATTCACCTTCATTATCTTCATGCGGGACCTGGGGCGGCTGCTGGAACTGATTGTCCGCAACAGCGCTCCTGTGCCCAGTGTGGGGCAGATTTTTCTCTACACCTTGCCGACTACCTTCACTCTAACCTTGCCCATGGGTGTGCTGGTGGGCATTCTGGTGGGACTCAGCCGGCTGGCGGCCGACAGCGAAGTCACCGCCATGCGTGCCAGTGGCATGGGTGTGGGGATGTTTGTCCGCGCCATCGCGATTTTCGCCATTGGCGCCTGGATGCTGGGCATGGTCAACAACATCTACGTGGCGCCCAAGTCGGCCGCGGCGCTGAATCGTTTGCAGGACAAACTGAAGTCGTCGCAAGCATCGTTTGAAATTCAACCGCACGTCTTCTACGAAGAGTTCAAGAACGTTGTCCTTTATGTGCAGGACGCGATTCCCTTCCGTGGCCGCTTGTTGTGGCAGGGCATTTTCCTGGCCGATGTCAGCGACCCGTCCTCTCCCAAAGTCACTCTGGCCAAGCGCGGCGCGCTGTTGAGCGACTCGCCTGACAAGTTACGCTTGCATCTCGAGGACGGCACCCAGCAGGAGAGCGTACCCAAGGCCAAGGACCAGTACTCCATCACCACCTTTGACAGCACCGAGATCCCGATCCAACTGCCCAGCAGCGCCGAGCATGCGCACGATTTGCTTCCGGTCGCCGAATTGGGATTGCACCAGCTGTTGCGCAACGCCGCGCGCGAACGCCGCGCCGCCGCGCCCCTGATAAATATCGATCCTGGGACCTGGAATTACGACCTGAGCAAAGCCCGCTACTACGAGATTGAATTCCATCGCCGGTTTGCGCTTCCCGCCGCCTGCCTGGTGCTGGCCATGGTCGGCATCCCGCTGGGACTCTCGGCCCGCAAAGGCGGCAAGAGCACCGGCTTCGTGCTCACCATTCTGCTGGTGTTCGTGTATTACTTCTTCTCGCTGACCGGCGTCTCCATGGCACGCCAGGGGAAGATGCCTCCGTGGGAAGGCGTCTGGATGGCCAACCTCTTCTTCTTCCTGTGCGGACTGCTTCTGTTATGGCGCGTGGATCGGATGCCGATTGAGATCGGCGCCTTGGGCGCGCACTGGAAAGGAACGTGGGAGAAGCTGCAAGAATTGTGGATGCGCCGGCGTCACCTTCCCTCCAGCGCCCACGCCCTGCAAGATTCTTCGCCTCACCGAAAACGCTTCGGCGCAAGGTTCCCGCTCATTCTGGACGACATGATCCTGCGCGACTTCGCTTTGTATCTGGGGATGGTGCTGGCCACGTTCTTGATTTTGGCGCTGGTATTCACCTTCTTCGAACTGTTGACCGACATCGTCCGCAACAAAGTGCCGGTAATCATGCTGGCGGAGTACCTGCTGAACCTGAGCCCCTCTCTGCTTTACGTGATGGCGCCCATCGCGGTGCTACTGGCCGTCCTCATCACCTTCGGGTTGCTGGAGAAATCCAGCGAGCTGACGGCCATGAAGGCCACGGGAATCAGCATCTATCGCGCCGCGCTTCCGGTGATTGTGGTGTGCGCCATCTTTGCCGCGGCCATGTTTGTCTTCGATCAGCTCTACATCCCGCGCACCAACCGGGAACAGGAAATCCTGCGCAACCAGATCAAGGGTAAACCGCCGCAAACCTACCTGCAGGCTGACCGCAAGTGGATTTTCGGACAGAACAACGACATTTTCTACTACCAGGTCTTCGATCCCGACACCAACCAGCTCGGCGGGGTCTCTATCTTCGAGTTTGACCCCAATACTTTCCAGCTCACCCGCCGCATCTTCGCCGCCCATGCTCATTGGGACGAGGGGCTGAACAAGTGGATCTTCGCGCAGGGTTGGGTACGCACCCTGTCGGGCACTTCCATCCAGGATTATCGGACCTTCGAGGTGGCCACCTTCGATGAACTGCACGAGGACCCAAGCTACTTCAAGAAAGAAGTCAAGCAGTCCTCGGAAATGAATTATCAAGAGCTGCAGCGCTACATCGGAGACCTGGAGCAGAGTGGTTTTACCACCGTGCGGCTGAAGGTGCAGTTGCAGAAGAAACTCGCCTTTCCGCTGATCACTCTGGTGATGGCTGTACTGGCGGTTCCCTTCGCAGCGTCCGGCCGCAAGGGCGGAGCGCTGGGCAGTGTGGTGATTGCGGTCGCCATCGCTGTGGTGTATTGGGTCACCGCGGGCTTGTTCGAGGCCATGGGCAATGCCAATCAACTGCCCGCCATGCTGGCTGCCTGGGCACCCGACTTTATTTTTGCTCTTGCCGGAGGTTACTTTCTGTTGCGGGTACCGACCTAGCGGCTGTGTTTGAAGGGGACGGCCTTCAGGCCGTCCGTTAAATGCATAATATGAGACCGGGGCTTTAGCCCCTGCGGGATGACCATTGGAATTGACGGGCCGCCTTTGAAATTGTCATTACGAGTGTCACATGGGCCTGCGGCCCACCCAAAGGAATGAAAGACCTTTTATCGGGTGTCATCCTGAGCGACGAGCGCAGACGGGGTCCCCAGCAAGCACCGGGTTTGTGCTTGCTGGGGTGTTGGAGCGAGGAGTCGAAGGACCCCTATACTGCCCACTCACTCTCGCCCGGCATGATTTTCGACGGAGCGAAGTTGCGTATCGTCGCTGTTTGCACTTGAAATTGTCATTACGAGCGCAGCGAGGAATCTGCTTTTGTTGGCGCCTGGGAACAATGATTGTGAACGCAGATCCCTTACCGCCAAGGCCGTTCGTCATGACAACTCGATAGGTCTAAACTTCAGCCACCAACATCTAACGTCTGCCGACTCATGTTCAAGAACCTAAGCCCGCTGTTCCCCTATCTCCGCAAGTACCAACCGACCTTCTGGATCGGCGCTCTGTTCGTGTTGTGCAACAACGGGATCTGGATTCTCTTCCCGCTGGTCATCCGCCGCGCCATTGACGACCTTAACCTTGGGGTCACCCGCCACAAACTGCTGACCTACTCGGCCCTGCTGCTGGCGGTCGCCGGGACCAAAGCCATTTTCCAATTCCTTACCCGCTGGATCCTGATCGGGGTCTCGCGCGAAATTGAATTCGATCTGCGCAACGACCTGTTCACCCATCTGGAGCGGCTGTCTTACAGTTTTTATCAGCGCACCCGCACCGGCGACATCATGGCCCGGGCGACCAACGACCTCAACGCGGTGCGCATGCTGGCAGGGCCCGGCATCATGTACAGCGCCAACACCATGGTATTCACCGCGGGCGCGCTGGTCTTCATGCTGAGCATCAGCCCCCGGCTTACCCTGTTCGCCTTCCTGCCATTGCCCGTGGTCAGCATCGTGGTGCAGCACTTCGGCCGCAAGATTCACGAGCGTTTCGAGCGCATCCAGGCCATGTTCTCCAACATCTCGGCCAAGGCGCAGGAGAACTTTTCCGGAGCGCGGCTGATTCGCGCTTATGTGCAGGAGCAAGCCGAGATCGCGAGCTTCGAACGCGAGAACACCGAATACATCGCACGCAGTCTCAAGCTGGTCCGCCTGATGGGCATGCTGTGGCCGACGCTGGAAACGCTGCTTGGCGTCGCCATTGTGATCGTGCTGTGGATCGGCGGCCGCGAAGTCCTGCTGCATCGCATTTCAGTCGGCAGCTTCGTGGCCTTCAACACCTACATGGTGCAGCTCACCTGGCCCATCATTTCCCTGGGCTGGGTCATTAACATCTTCCAGCGCGGCACCGCATCTATGGGTCGTATCCAAAACCTGCTCGCTGAACAGCCCGAGGTCACCGACGCCGCCGTGCCCGCCACTGGCGCCCCCACCGAGGTTGGTGGAGAGATCGAGTTCCGCAATCTGAGCTTTCACTACGGTCACACGTTGATCGCAGCCGAGCGCGGCATGGGTCAAGTGCACGGTGATGAAGCGGTGCTGAAAAACATCAACCTGCGCGTTCCCGAAGGCACCAGCCTGGCGATCGTCGGCCCCACCGGATCGGGCAAGTCCACGCTGGTGTCGCTCATCCCGCGCATCTACGATGCGCCTGAAGGCGCGGTGCTGATCGATGGGCGACCCATTCGCGAGTTCCCGCTCGCGGTGTTGCGCAAGAACATCGGCTTTGTTCCGCAGGAGACGTTCCTGTTCAGCGACACCATTCGCGAAAACATCGCCTTCGGGGCCGAGCACGCCACCGATGCAGACATCCGCCGGGCCGCCGAGGCTGCCAACATCGCCGATGAGATCGAGAGTTTTCCCGATGGCTACAACACTCTGGTCGGGGAGCGCGGTCTCACGCTTTCCGGCGGGCAGAAACAACGCACGGCCATTGCGCGAGCCTTGATCCGCAGCCCGCGCATCCTGGTGCTCGACGACGCGCTCGCCAGTGTGGACACCCAGACCGAAGATCGCATCCTGAATCATCTGCGCGAGATCATGCAGGGGCGTACCACCATCTTCATCTCGCACCGGGTTTCCACGGTGCGCAACGCCGACCGCATCGTCGTGCTGCACGACGGCCAGATCGTGGAGTATGGCCCCCACGAAGAGCTGATCGAACGCAACGGCTACTACACCGAGTTGTACAACAAGCAACTGTTGGAAGAAGAGCTGGAAACGGAAACGGTGTAGAGCGGTTTAACCGATCTTGTGCAGCGCCTCTCTTAGCGCATCAATCGCCAATTGCGCTGCATGACCCGACGCTGGCGGCACACCTCCCACCGCACTCACAACCTCTGCTTTACTGATCCCAAACGCTTCTTGCTGCGATTTGCCCTTTGCCAACTCCGTCATCGCCGAGGCACAAGCCATGGCGGGCACGCAGCCTTTGGCGCGAAAGCGGATCTCGCCAATCCGTCCCGCGTTCATCTTGATCGCAAGCTCCAGAATGTCGCCGCAAGCTGGATTCTCGATGCGTACCTGAGCATCGGCGTCGGGCAACTCTCCGGAATTGCGAGGTCGCTCGAAGTGATCGAGAAGCTGGGGAGAGTACATGGCTGCAGAATCCGTCACCAGTAGCTTACCGCGCCCGGCGTTGCCGGTCATGGGCCCGAGCTCCGTATAATCGAACAGCCTTGAACACCAATCACACTCCGCAGCGTGTGGTCTCTCTCCAGCCCAGCGCCACGGTCACGCTGCGCGATCTGGGCCTGCTCGATCGCCTGGTTGCTTGCACCAAATACTGCGCCGACGTCTGCCCCGAGGTAGCGAACGGTTCGCGCCTGATTGTCTCCGATTCCTGGACCGCGCAGACAGAACAGATTCTCGCGGCCCGTCCCGACCTCGTGCTGGCCTCGGTGCCCTATCAACTGGAAGCCGTGGCCGCCATCCTGAAAGCAGGCATACGATTTCTCGGGCTGGCGCCGCGAAGGCTTGCCGACATCTACACCGACATGGCTGCGATCGCAGGCGTGATGGGCGCATGGGAAAGTGGTCAGAGCGTGATCTCCGCTATGCAAAATGAAATCGAGGCCGTTCGCACGCGCGCCGCTTCTGCATCCAAGTCGAAGGTCTTTTGCGAGGAATGGGGCAAGCCGATCATCGCTTCGCAGCCGTGGGTAGCCGAGCTGGTGGAAGCCGCAGGCGGCGCGTTCATCGCCGCGCCCGGCAAGACGCTTACACCTGAGGAAGTCGCATCGGCACAGCCGGACATCATTGTGGCGGCCTGGTGCGGAGCGGGAGATCGCGTCCCGCTGGAGAAGATCGTAGAGCAACGCGGCTGGGAAAATTTGCCGGCGGTCCGCCAAAGGCGAATGTTTTGCATCAACGATGAACTGCTGAACACCCCGGCGACGGGCCTGCTCAGCGGACTGCGCGCCTTGGCGTGGGCCCTGCATCCGGAGCTGTTTCCGCGGCCTGCCGGAATTCGCCAGCTTCACGGCATGTGATATGAATGGAGGACGATGGAGACGAACTATCAACACCTCGCCGTCGAACTCACTGTGTTGGCCGACGCCGCCGGCAGCGTCGAAGACCTGATGAGCGTGTTCGTGGGCCGGCTGCAGGAACGGCTGCGCCATTTCGATTGGGTCGGCTTCTACATGATCGAGAAGGGGCTGCTGGGCGAAGGTCCCGTACTGGTGCTGGGTCCCTACGTCGGCGCAGACACGCCGCACAAGCGCATTCCCCTGAATCAGGGTATCTGTGGAGCGGCGGCCTCGTCGGGACAAACTCTGGTGGTGGACGACGTTCAGGCCGATCCGCGTTACCTGGCGTGCTCCGTCGCAACTCGCTCCGAGATTGTCGTGCCCGTGCTGGTGAAGGGCAAAGTAGTGGGCGAGCTTGACGTTGACAGCCACACACCGGCGGCCTTCGGTGATGAGGACCGCAAGCTGGTCGAGCACTGCGCCGATCTAGTCGGCCGCTACCTGGAGAGGATTTCGTGATCGTCGATCGAGAGGCGGTGGAGACGAGGCACGAGCCTTGATCAAGCAGGTGGTTGCCGCCTTGTTCGTGCGCGGAGATGAAATCCTGTGTTGCCAGCGGACGGAATATCAGGCGCTGCCGCTGAAATGGGAATTTCCCGGCGGCAAGATTGAGGCTGGCGAAGGGCCTCCCGAGGCCTTAGCGCGTGAGCTCGAGGAAGAGCTGGGCGTCCACGCGGAGATCGGTCGCAAAGTTGCGCAACTACAGCACACTTACCTGAACGGCAACGCCGTGGAACTGCATTTCTTCAAGGTCGAACATTACGAGGGGGAGTTGCAGAACCGCATTTTCCGCGAGATCCGCTGGGTCCACCGGCGCGACTTGCCGGCGCTGGACTTCCTCGATGCCGACCGCTCTCTGGTGCAACAGCTCGCCGCGGGCAAGCTGCTCTAGCTTCCGGCCTGGCCCGTCACGAACCAGGCGATCGTCAGCCCGATCATGATAATGGTCGTGGCCCACGCAATCAGGTTGAACCACGTGCCGTTGATGTGCTTGCCCATTAGTTCGCTCTTGTTCACCAGTAGCAGCATGAAGATGAGAACGAACGGCAGCACGACGCCGTTCACCACCTGCGACAAAATGCTGATTTTCACCAGCGGGATGTTGGGCAGCAGAATGACTCCGCCGCCGGCGATGAGCAGCAGCGTGTACAGCCAGTAGAAAACCTTGGCCTCGCTGAACTTATGTCCTACACCCGATTCAAAGCCCAGGCCTTCGCACACCGTGTAGGCTGTTGAGATGGGCAAAATGGAAGCGGCGAAGAGCGAAGCGTTGAACAGCCCTGCGGCAAAGAGAATGTAGGCATAATCGCCCGCCAGCGGGCGCAGCGCCTGCGCCGCATCGGCGCCGTCGCGGATTTGCCGTACGCCGTGCGCATAAAGCGTCGCCGCACACGCCACCACGATGAACCAGGCGACGATATCGGTGAATAAGCAGCCCAGGATCACGTCCCAGCGCGAGGCGCGATATTCGCGCGGCGTGATTCCCTTCTCTACGATCGACGACTGCAAGTAAAACTGCATCCACGGAGCGATCGTGGTCCCCACCACGGCGATGACCATGTAAATGTATGCCGACTGGTGGAAGGCCGCACTGTGCGGCGGCTTGAACGTAGCGACGAACGCCTCCTTCCAACTCGGCCCCGCCAGCACCCCCGCAATGATGTAGGCGAAGTAGAAAAACGACGCTGCCAGGAACACTTTCTCCACGCTCTTGTAGGTGCCTTTGACCACCAGCAGCCACACCACAACGGCGGCAACCGGCACACTCACGTAGCGGGAAATGTGGAACAGTTCCAGGCTGCTGGCGATTCCGGCGAACTCCGCAACCACGTTACCGAAGTTGGTGATGACCAGCCCCAGCATCATGAAAAACGTAATCCGCAGGCCGTACTCTTCGCGGATGAGGTCGCTGAGCCCTTTGCCGGTGGCCGCGCCCATGCGCGCCGACATCTCCTGCACCACGACCAGCGCGACCGTCATGGGGATCATGACCCACAGCAGAAGGTAGCCGAACTGCGCTCCGGCGGCGGAGTAGGTATAGATACCGCCGGCGTCATTGTCCACGTTCGCGGTGATGAACCCGGGACCGATGACGGCCAGGAACATCAACAGGCGGATTCTCCAGACTCTAAGCCGTCGCTTCTCGGACATGACACTGGGAATTACAGTGAGATGATAAAGACCTCCCAGAATACAGTAGCCAGTAGCCAGTAGCCAGTAGTCAGTAGCCGGTAGCCAGTGTCGAGTAGCCCTTTATCGCTGTCATCTATCGCTGTCATCCTGAGCGCAGCACGCTTCCGCCACTGGCGGACGCGTGCGGAGTCGAAGGACCTGCGGTTCACCGGGTCAGTCACGTCGTCGAAAACAACCGCAGATCCTTCAACTTCGCACCCGCCCGACCCGCAACAGAAGCGGGTCGGAACCTCTTTGCGGGTGTTCCGCTCAGGATGACAATCTGGAAACTGGCGACTGGGTACTGACTACTGGCTACTGGCTACTGGCTACTGCTCACAGCTTGGCGCGCAGCATGTTGATGACGTCGTCAGCGGTGATGACGCCGGTCAGCGCGCCGTCATCATCGATCACCGCCAGAGTCAGCAGGTTGTACTTGTCGAAGAGTTCGGCAACGGTTTTCTCGTCGGCGCCGGGATGCACGGTGGTGAGGTGTCCGGTGCTCAACATCATCAGTGGTGTGCCGGAGGGCGCCAGCACAATCTTGGCTAGCGGAACCGCGCCCAGCAGTTTGTCCTTGTCACCGACAATGTAGATGGTGCTGATGCTCTCCACCCCGCCCTCAAAGTTGCGCAGCATCTCGATGGCGTCTTCCACCTTGGCATTCGGTCCCAGGGCCATGTAGTCGGTGGTCATGCGCCCGGCCGCCGTGTCTTCCTCGAAGTTCATCAACTCGGCGACTTCGGCGCGCTCCTCCGGCTGCATCTCGGTGAGGATTTCTTGCGAGTCATCGGGATGCATGTCGCCCAGCAGGTCGGCGGCGGCATCGGGATCCATTTCTTCCACGATGTCGGCGGCGCGGTCGGAGTCGAGCGAACTGAGAATCGAAACCTGCATCTTGGGATCGATCTCCTCCAGAGTTTCGGCGGCGACCTCCTCGTCCAGGGTCTCGAAGATGGCTTCGCGCTCGGCCGGCGCCAGGTCTTCCACGATGTCGGCAATGTCGGCCGGGTGCAGCTTGGCCAGCCGATCGAGGGAAATCTTCAGCTTGACGCGACGGGCGGGATCAGTCTCGATGAGGTCAACAAATTCCCACGGGATCATGCGCGGTGGGATCTTGGCGAGCAGCAAGTTCAGTACCGCGGCCGGGACTACGCCCTTCAGCAGCCGGCGCACCGCTCCCCGCGCGCCCACGTCCACCGCGCCAACCTTGAGCACAATGTGGTCGTGCCCAGCCTCCTCGTGGATGTCAATGTCATTGACCCGCACAACCTTGCGCCCATGGACGTCGATGATCTGCTGATCAAGCAGGTCGCGCTCCAGCAAGAGCATGCCTTCACCGCCCGCGAAAGGACTCCACTCCGACGCGGGGGTGGCAATCCGCAGGCCGCCATTGATCAGGCTGAGCAACTTAGTGGGCAGCAGACGGTCGCCGTGACGGGTCTTCACCACGAAGCCCGCGATTTGGTTGGGATTCTCCTGCGGCACCAGAGTGACTTCGCGCACCTTGCCGGCGCTGACGCCGGTGTTGTCGATGACCGGCGCGCCAATCAGGTCCGAAAGTGCGAGAGAAGGCATTGCAGTCAATATATTCGATACCTTCGGAAATGTTCAGCGAATTCGCACTGGGAACGAAGGCGGGTGGCATAGATTTAGCCAAGGCTGTTCCTCTGCCGGTCGATGAAAATCAGCAAGGTCCTGGTGACCTCGTCCGTCTCGAGTACGGAACGGGACCTTGCTGTGCCCGCCGCGCAGCAGCCCTCTGCGCGGACGGGGCCCCGGCGCTATTGCCCCTAATATTTCAGTTTTCAAATATCGTGCGTCAGGCGCGGGCACTCGGCCAGCCTGTTTTGTTCCAGCCGCCGGTGCACACATCGAGTTTCTCAGCGGCAAAACAAAAGGCACCGAAAAAAGGTACGTCTACCTTGTTTCGGTGCCACCTTCAAGCTAGCACATTGGAGCCGAACCGACTAGCACTTTCGAGAGATATTTTGCGGGTCATTCCCAAAAGCGGAACAACCGGCAACTGACAACTGACTACTGGCTACTGACGAATGTTCTCCAGCAACTTCTCGACTTCGGACTTTTTATCCGCCGTGAGCGGCAGCAGCGGCAGACGCGGGACGCCGCCAAAGCACCCGTTGTAGTCCATGGCATACTTCACGCCGGGAATGCTTAAGCCGCCCACGATGCGCTCGGCGGCTCTGGCAATGCGCTCCTGCTTCTCGCGAGCCAGGACCGCGTCGCCCTCTTTCCACGCTGCGTAAATTTCGTAGCACGCAGTCGGAGCGCAATCGGCAAATGCCAGGATCGCGCCCACGGCGCCGGCTTCCAGCGAAGGATGCAACTTCTGGGCGGCGCCCACCAGCACCTGGAAGCCAATTTCCTTCTGCCGAGTTTTCAGCCCGCCGACGACCGTGACCGCGGCTGACGATGGTTTCTGCGCGCCCGTTCCGGCTAGCGCGCCCACCGTTACCAGGGCTCCTCCGTCGGCGCTGGCCAAAGCAGCGTTGGCTGCGTTCAGCATTCGCCCGGTCACGGCAGCGAAGGTCTCCGTTACGGTGGCGCTGCGCTTGATGTGGCGGGTGGCTTCGGCCATCTTCTGCACCTTCTCGATCGAGCCCGACGACTCCTTGATACCGATCAAGTTAGGGTGCTCTGCAAGTTCAACTACTACTTCAGCAGGAATGTCGTATCCAGTGGCCTGCGGGAAGTTATAGATGACAACCGGCAGCGGCGAACGGTCAGCCACAAAGCGATAAAAGGCCAGCATATTGGCCGGCGTCATCTGCGATTTGTAGTAATGCGGCGTGCGTACCATCGCGATATCGTAGCCCAGTTCCGCGGCGTATTCGGTCAGCCGCAGAGTTTCGATGGCCGACTCGATTCCGGTGCCGGCGATCAACACTTTTTCGTTGGCCGCCGATTCGCGGGCGCACTTCAACACGTCGCGGCGCTCTTCGTCGCTGAGCAGGATCGCCTCGCCGGTCGAGCCGAGCACGACGATGCCAACAACCGGCGCACGCGAGTAGTGCTCGACATTCTGTTCCAGCTTGCGGAAATAGATCTTGCCGTCAGGATAAAACGGCGTGGTAATGGGCGGAAAGATTCCGTGTAGGAGCATGATCAGTTGCCAGTAGTCAGTTGCCAGTTGTCAGTTCCTATTCTATCGCGCCGGCGATGGAGTAGGCCCCCCGGCGAGACGTTCTCAATGTAGTTTCTTAAATCGAGGTTGGCTAATTGCTATTTGCTTCCTCTCATCGCCATCACGGCTCGCGCATACTTCTTTGCTTTTGCCCGAAGTTCTGTGACAATCTGGCAAGTCCAAAGCGGAGTGCTATGTCGAACTTTTCCAATGCCGCAAAAGATGGCATCGAGGCGAGCAAGAACGTCGCGGTCCTGGTGCGCGAAGTGGTTCTGATCGTGGTGATCGTGTTGGCGGTTTCGAGCCCCGCGCGAGTAGCGAAAATCATGACGTCGCTGGGAGTGACCGAGTGGAATGTTTTCGGCGTGAAGGGCAACTTCACACAGGCCTCGCAGGCCAGCGACACCGTGCATCAGCTACAGGATACGATCACGCAACTCACGAGTCAGGTGGGAGCGTTACAGTCGAAAACCGGCCTCTCGCCCACAACCCAAGAAGACGTGCAGCAGATCGCGCAAACTCTCGACTCGGCCAAAGTGAACGTAGATGCGGCGCAACAACAGATTCAAAATGATGTGGTCCGCCAACAACAGAAACTGGTGGCTGCGGGATTTGTGGCTCCGAATGAAGGCTGGCTGTATGTCGGCCGGGTTTCCGAGGACAAGACCACATGGGTTGACGGTCCCAAGAACGTGCGGGGGCTTCCGCCCAATCCCACCCCGCCAATCTCGGTCACCACTACGAACGCCATAGCGCTTCGAGATCCTAATTCAGCTCCGGGCAAGCGGGCGGCTGGGGAAATTGTTGCCGGAGTCGAAGCGAATGTGACCTTGCAAGTGCTGGACACGGACTTCAGCCATGCCAAAGGCGGCGGAAACTTCCTTTGGCTCAAGGTAAAGACGAAATGATCTAACGGCCATGCAAAGTTACTTCCCCGCCGCCACGCGTTCCGCGTGCAGATGTTGCAGCGCGTACACCTTGGCTTCGCCGCGTTGCAGGGCGGCGATTCCTTCGCAGGCGGCGCGCGCGGCCGACAGCGTCGTGATGGTGGGAATCCGGGCGGTCACGGCGGCGCGGCGAATCGCCTTTTCGTCGAACCAGGGCTCGACGCCATGCGGCGTGTTGAAGATCAAGTGAATGCGCTCGCCCTTGATCAGATCGACCACGTTGGGCCGGCCTTCCTTGACTTTGTAAACGCGCTCGACGCGCAGGCCCGCCTGTTCCAGCACCCGCGCCGTCCCGTGGGTGGCGACGAGGCTGAAGCCCAGCTCGACAAAGCGCCGCGCCACCTCGGGTATGAAGGGCTTATCGCGGTCATTGGCGCTGATGAACACCGTGCCGCTGATCGGCAGC
Organism: uncultured Acidobacteriaceae bacterium; assembly: GCA_963836875.1. Taxonomy (GTDB): domain Bacteria; phylum Acidobacteriota; class Terriglobia; order Terriglobales; family Acidobacteriaceae; genus Bog-257. The sequence goes on along the minus strand of CAWIKZ010000009.1, from coordinate 31,724 downwards.
AGTTGTCCGGCGGCGATTTGCGCTTTGGCGAAAGCCTCGCCGAAGTTGTCGGCCACGCCCATGACTTCGCCGGTGGACTTCATCTCCGGCCCCAGCACGGTGTCAACGCCCGGGAATTTGCCCCAAGGGAAAACGGGCGACTTCACAAAATAAAAGTTGCCGGTGTCGAGGTCGGCGCCGCGCTCGATATTCTCCGGCAGAAACTCCCTCAACTTGCGACCGGTCATCAAGCGCGCGGCAATCTTGGCCAGAGGCACGCCCGTGGCTTTCGAAACATAGGGCACAGTGCGCGAAGCGCGCGGGTTCACCTCGATCACAAACACCTTGTCGCGTTGGATGGCGTACTGCACGTTCATCAGGCCGACCACCTTCAACGCACGCGCCAGGCGGAAGGTGTAATCGCGGATCGTGTTCAGCAGTGGCTCGGGGATATCGACCGCCGGCAACACGCAGGATGAATCGCCGGAATGAATCCCGGCCTCCTCGATGTGCTGCATGATGCCGCCGATCACCACGTCGTCGCCATCGGAGAGTGCATCCACATCAATCTCGGTCGCCGACTCCAGGAAGTGGTCGATCAGCACCGGCCGCTCCTGCGAATACTCGACCGCTTCTTTCATGTAGCCGACGAGCGACTCGTCATCGTAGGCCAGGACCATGGCGCGCCCACCCAGCACGTAGGACGGCCGCACCAGCACCGGATAGCCGATGCGGTTGGCGTTGGCGATGGCTTCCTCAACGCTGGCGGCGGTTGCGCCACGCGGTTGTGGAATCGAGAGCTCGTCCAGCAGCTTGCCAAAGCGCCGCCGGTCTTCTGCCAGATCGATACTCTCGGGCGAGGTGCCAATGATGGGCACACCCGCTGCCTTCAGGGGCAGCGCGAGGTTGAGCGGGGTTTGTCCGCCGAACTGCACGATCACGCCGACTGACGCACCCCCCTCTGCCTCGTGCTCATACACCGCCATCACGTCTTCGTAGGTCAGGGGCTCGAAGTACAGGCGGTCGCTGGTGTCGTAGTCGGTGGAGACAGTCTCGGGATTGCAGTTGATCATGATCGTCTCGAACCCGTCATCGCGCAGCGCGAATGCGGCGTGGCAGCAGCAGTAGTCGAACTCAATTCCCTGCCCGATGCGGTTGGGCCCGCTGCCCAGAATGATGACCTTCTTGCGATCGGTGGGCGCGGCTTCGTCCTCTTCCTCGTAGGTCGAGTAGAGGTACGGCGTGTAGCTTTCAAATTCGGCGGCGCAGGTGTCCACCCGCTTGAATACCGGGCGGACGTTGTGCTGCTGGCGCAGTTGATAAATTTTCTCGCTGGCGGTCCGGCCGTTTTTCAACTGTAAGGCCTCGCCCAGGCGGGCGTCGGAGAATCCCATGCGCTTGATCTCGCGCAAACGCTCGGCGTCGATGGGCTCCGTGCCCAGCTTCGCCTGCATGTCGGAAATCTCTTTTAACTGGTGCAGGAACCAGGGATCGATGTTGGTCATTTGCGCGATCTCGCGCACGCTCATGCCTTGCGCAAGCGCATAACGAATGTACTGCAGCCGCTCGGGGTGGGGCGTCACCAATCGCTGGGTCAGAATGCGTGGCTCGATGTCCTCGGCGGTCGCCCTGCGCCCCGTCTCCAGCGAGCGCACCGCCTTCAACAGCGCCTGCTTGAAGGTGCGGCCGATGGCCATGACTTCGCCCACCGACTTCATCTGTGGGCCGAGCGACTCGTCGGCGCCGGGAAATTTCTCGAACTGCCACTTCGGAATCTTAACCACGACGTAGTCGAGCGTGGGCTCGAAGCACGCCGGCGTTTTGCGCGTGATGTCGTTGGTAATTTCGTCGAGGGTGTACCCGACTGCGAGCTTAGCGGCAATCTTCGCAATCGGGAATCCGGTGGCCTTCGACGCCAGCGCTGACGAGCGTGACACGCGCGGGTTCATCTCGATGACGACCATGCGGCCGTTATGCGGATCGACAGCGAACTGGATGTTCGAGCCCCCAGTCTCGACGCCGATCTCGCGAATGACGGCAATGGCGGCGTCGCGCATGGCCTGATATTCGCGGTCGGTGAGCGTCTGCGCCGGAGCGACGGTGATGGAGTCGCCGGTGTGTGTGCCCATGGGATCGAAGTTTTCGATGGAGCAGATGACGATCACGTTGTCGGCGAGGTCGCGCATCACCTCCAGTTCATATTCTTTCCAGCCGAGCACCGACTCCTCGATCAGCACCTCGTGGACCGGGGACAGATCGAGACCGCGCGCGAGCAGTTCCAGCAGCTCTTCGCGGTTGTAGGCGATGCCGCCGCCGGTGCCACCCAGTGTGAACGACGGACGCAGAATGACCGGGAAACCGATCTTGCTGCTGAAGTCGATTCCATCTTTCAGATTGTTGACCAGCGATGACTTGGGCACGTCGAGGCCGATGGCGGTCATCGCATCTTTGAACAGCAGCCGGTCTTCGGCCTTCTTGATGGCGCCAAGCTGCGCGCCGATGAGCTGCACGTTGTACTTTTCGAGCACGTCGCCGTCAGCAAGCTCGACTGCGAGGTTCAAAGCAGTCTGCCCACCGACCGTCGGCAGGAGCGCAAAGATGCCAGACTTTCCGCTGGCCGCCAGCATCTCAGCTTCAATCCGGATGATCTCTTCGAGATAGGTGCGCGTGAGCGGCTCGATGTAGGTGCGGTCGGCCATCTCCGGGTCGGTCATGATGGTGGCCGGATTGGAATTGGCCAGCACCACCTCGTAGCCTTCGGACTTGAGCGCCTTGCAGGCCTGCGCGCCGGAGTAATCGAACTCGGCCGACTGGCCGATGACGATGGGCCCCGAGCCGATGATGAGCACTTTCGCGATGTCGTTGCGGCGTGGCATGGATTATTTCTTAACAGTTTCGCCATGAATCGACCCGGCTTCATGGTGAAGGGGCGCGGCTTTAGCCGCGCCGTAAGAGTTGACTTCATTTAGTGGCTTTAGCCACTGAGGGACTTCGTCTTTCTGACTTTCAGGGAAGGCCGAGCAGTACAGATAATCAGCCGCGCTTTCCACCAGCTTCCGCCCGACCGGATTTCGGTAAATGTAATCAACATAAATGCGACAGTCTGCAGCATCGCGGACTCGGTGATCGGAGAATCCGACCTGCCAAATCTCCATCGATGATTGCAATTCCTTCTTCACTCGGTAGGAGAAGCCGCCTTTGATGAATTGGACCGCTCGCTCCAAAGTCACTGATGGTGTGATCAAAATGTGGAAGTGCTCTGGCATAAGGACATACTCATGGAGCAAATAGGCGCGACCCCGATAGGAGTGGAGTGCCTCAAGGAACAGCTTGGCCCATTTCTCATTCTTGAACAGGGCCCTTCGCTGCCAAGTCTGTGAAGTAACAAAGTAGGTCTGCCCTGGCTGTGTCTGTTGTCGCGTTGGTCTCAAATCGAGTTCCCTCAGGGGCTAAAGCCCGATTGTTTATTAGCCCTCTACGGCGCGCCTAAAGGCGCGCCCCTTCAAAAGCACATGCCTCAATTCTTTGCCTTGTCTCGAACGGTTCCGGTTCAATATTGTGTAGCCATCCCTTTCGGTTGCAAGTGCGGCCCAGTGCTCGAGAAACACTCTGCCGAGCTTATCGTCAAAGAGACGACTGCTAATCTCAACTCCGCAAATTATTCCCTCTTGCGTAATTCGAAGTCTTTGCAGCTGTACATTGCGATTAGCAGACCTCCGAGCAAGATATTCTCCAACCCGAACAACTGAGCATCGGTGAATTGTCTTGATCGCCAGCCTCAAATCTTCTTTTGTGAAGCTATCGTCCGTTGCGCTTGTAACCGGATCAACTGCTGCTTTGAGATAGTCGGAAATGCGGAGCCGCAGGTTTTCGCCCTCTCCGACATAGGCCCGAGGTTTTTCTGAACCGTCGCAGGGGAACAGCCAACGGTAAACGCCTGGATCCATTGGCAATTTAGTCCGAAGGAGTTTGTTTGCACCGTTCGACACCCATGCTGCAATGTCCTCACCCGAGAGCAGGTCCTCCCAATCGCACCGTAGTTCGGACGTACGTAGGTTCACTTCTTCCACTCCTCCATCATCTTCACAAAATCCTTGAACAGGTAGTGCGAGTCGTGGGGGCCGGGCGCGGCCTCGGGGTGGTACTGCACACTGAACAGCGGCAGCGAGCGATGGCGCAGGCCCTCCAGAGTGTTGTCGTTCAGATCGATGTGGGTCAGGTCCACTTCACTTTGCTTGAGCGAATCGGGATCGACCGCGAAGTTGTGATTGTGTGCGGTGATCTCGATCTTGCCGGTCTTCATCTGCTTCACCGGATGATTGCCGCCATGGTGCCCAAACCGCAGCTTGTAAGTTCTGCCGCCCAGCGCGATGCCGATCAATTGATGTCCGAGGCAGATGCCGAAGATGGGCACGCGCCCCATCATCTTGCGAATGCTCTCCTGGGCGTAGGTCACGGGCTCGGGATCGCCCGGGCCGTTCGACAGGAAGACGCCGTCGGGCTTGAGCGCGAGTACGTCCTCAGCGCTGGTCGTGGCCGGAACCACGGTGACGCTGCAGCACTCGCCCACCAGGCGTCGCATAATGTTGTGCTTGATTCCATAATCGTAGGCAACGACGTGATACTTGGGCGGCCCATTCTTCACGCCGACCACTTCGGTCGGCTCGTGCGAGCGCACGCCTTCGTCCCACTGGTACACGTGGCGAGTGGTGACTTCTTTTGCCAGGTCGGTGCCATCCATCTTCGGAATGGAGCGCGCCTTGGCGACGAGCTTGTCGGTGTCGGCTTCCAGCGTGGAGATCACGCCGCGCATCACGCCGTTGGTGCGCAAATGGCGCACCAGAGCGCGCGTGTCGATCTCGCCTAGCACGGGAACCTTGTAGCGCTCGAGATAGCTTTCCGCGACCTCTTGCGACCGCCAGTTGGAGCTGACGCGGGAGAACTCGCGCACGATCAGGCCCTCGATGTAGGGACGCGTGGCCTCGTTATCGTCGGAGTTGGTGCCGTAATTGCCGATTTCGGGGTTGGTGAGAACTACGATCTGCCCGGCGTAGGAGGGATCGGTAAAGATTTCCTGGTAGCCGGTGATGCAGGTGTTAAAAACAACTTCCCCGTAACATTCGCCTTTTGCGCCGTAGCCTTTGCCGTGGAAGATCCGTCCATCTTCCAGCGCAAGGATTGCCTGCATTGCATCTCCGGGGTTTGGATTTTATTGATTTTATCAGGGAATGCGCGGCAGCATAAGAGGGGGCGCCGGAGAATTTGTTGTACACACCAGGTGAGGCACTACCGCAGTTTGCCCAGCTTGGCTACCGGCCAATATCCGAAGACGGCTTTGCCATAGATGAAGCTTTCATCCACCGGGCCGAAGTCGCGGCTGTCGTTGGAGAGATTGCGATGATCGCCCAGCACGAAATAGCAATGCGCCGGCACCACGGTCTCCGGATACGAGCGCACGTCTTCATAGGCGTCAGGCAGGTACGGCTCGCGCAAGCGATGCCCGTTCACGAACACCACGCCGTCTTCGATCTTCACGCGGTCTCCGGCGACGGCCACCACGCGCTTGATGTAGCTCTTGGCAGTATCGCGAGGATAGTGAAAGACGACTACATCGCCAGTTTCGATAGGCTCCAGCTTGTAAACAAACTTGTTGATGAAGACGCGCTCCTGATCGGCAAGCGTGGGCATCATGCTGGTGCCTTCCACTTTGACCGGCTGGTAGAGGAAGATGATGAAGAAGGCCGAGACCGCAAGCGAGATCAGCATGTCGCGCAGCCAGCCCGTAATTGCCGGCTTCATCCCCTTGGGCCCGCCAGGCGGGGCGGCGACCGGCGGCGCGGCATCGGACGAGGGAGGCAAGACGGAGTTGTCTTCGTGAGGCACAGAGTTCATCTTAATCGTTTAGACGGCACAGCATCAGTATAGTCTCGGTAGCGCGGTTCGAATTGACGCTTCGCTGCCGAAATTGTCATTACGAGCGTTACATGGGCCTGCGGCCCACCCGTAGGAATGAAAACTAAATCACGGAGGCACGGAGAAAGCTGGATAGAAATCAAAACTCCGTGTCCTCCGTGTCTCCGTGGTAAATGTTTATCGGCGGAGCGAAGAGGTTCCCACAGGCGGCCCTACGCCCACGAAGGATCTGCTTTGCGGACAGGTTCTTCGTCGCCGTCCGGCGAGCCGGTAAGCGGGAAGCCCAGGCGTTTCCACTCATAGAATCCACCCAGCAGCGGACGCACTGGGCGGATGCCGTGCTTGCGTAATTGCAGCGCCACCCGGGCGCTGGTCGCCTCGTTGGGTCAAGTGCAGAACAGCACGATCTCCCCATCGCGCGCGATCTCTCCCTGCCGCGCCTCCAGTTCTTCCGGCGAGATCTGCAGCGCATGAGGCAATGTCCTGGGATCGGTGAGCCGATCGAGCGGGTGCCGCAAGTCAATGATGGTCAGCGGCTCGCCCGATTCCAGCTTGTGCTTCAATTCGTCGGGAGTGATACGGTCGCCCTTGACCTGTTCGATGAAGAGGCGGCGCTCATTCCACCGGTAGAACACGTACGCAATCACGGCTGCGACGAACAGCAAAAGCAGCGATCCCCCAAAGCGCGAGGCATCGGCGGCAATAAGGTCAAGTTGCTTGCTGAACAGAAAGCCAAGTCCGGCGTACGCGCCGGTCCACAGCAGCGCTCCCAGGAAATCGAAGAGCACGAAGCGCGGAAAATCCACGCCCACCATTCCAGAAAGCGTGGGGGCTGCGGTGTTGAGGCCGGGAACAAACTTGCAGATGAGCAGGGTCCGCGCGCCGTATCGGGTAAAAGTGGTTTCCGTCTTGCGGACACAGGAGTCGGGTTCAAGCGCGATGCGGCAGAGCAGGTTCAGCACCACCGCGCCGCGCCGCTTCCCAAAGGAGTACCAGAAGGCATCGCTGCACAGCGAGGCCAATGCCGGAACCAGCATGGCCAGCGCAAGATGCATGCGGCCCTGCCCGGCCAAGGCCCCGGCGGCCAGCAACAGCGGCGTCGCTGGAATTGGCAGTCCAGCCTGCTCGATCAAGACCCACACGAACAGCAGGGCATAACCGTAATGAACTACGAATTCGAGCATCTCGGTCATCGGGTTGGGAAGGAGTACGGACGAAGCAATACAGATTTGGTTGGATGCGGGCCAGCCGGAAAGGTTCCGGGCCGCTAACCCTTTGGGCGGGCCGCAAGCCCATGGGCACTCCGTCGAAAGTCATTCACCACGGAGACACGGAGGACACGGAGTTCTTGATTTTCATCGAACTTTCTCCGTGATCTCCGTGCCTCCGTGGTGAATTTTCATTTCTATGGGTGGGCCGCAGGTCCATGTGACACTCGTAATGACAACTTCTCAGAACCACTTCAGCCCTGCTAGCCAGCAATGCCTGCCTTAGCGAAACCCGGTAGCTGCACCATGCGGTCTTCCGGCACATGCCAGTACTCAGCCTCCTGCACGTGTATCTTCAGCAGGATGAGATTGGGATCATCGAGCCCTTTGGGAAACCACGTGCGGTACAGAGGACTCCATAGCTGCTTGCCCTTGGCGTGATCGCGCACCAGTTCACAGCGGCCGGCGATGGAGACATAGCGCTGGCTGCCGACATCGGAATAGGCAAGATTGACGCGAGGGTCCGTGCGTATAGCTTCCACCTTCTGCGTAGTGCTATCGCTGAAAAACCAAATTACGCCATCGCGATCCACTTCCTGGGTCGCCATCGGGCGGCTATGCAAACTGCCATCGCTGCGGATGGTGGTCAGCATGGCAAAATCGATGCCCTTGATCAACTCGTTCAGCTTGGCCACTGGGTCGTAGGTCTGCGCCATTTAAGCTCCTTGTTGCTGTTCCTGGGTGTTTGGGTGGAGGCCGTCGGGGAGTCTCAACTACCCGCCCGCGGCAGCGATGAAGTCGGCGGCCACGTCGTCGGGCTTCCAATCGTTTCCAGAATATACCTTGGCGACTTTTCCGTCCTTGCCGACCAGCACCGTGCGCAGCCCGTGAACAATCTGCCCGTCCTTCTGGTTATAAGCCAGTCCGAAGAAGTCGGCGGCCTGGCGCACCTGTTGCGGCGAACCTGAGGCGAACTCCCAGTGGGCGAAGTCGGGATCGACACGTCCCACATAATGATCGCCGTACGTGCGCAGGACTGCGGGCTTGTCGTTCTCCGGATCGATGCTGATGCTGAGCAATTGCGCCCGGCTGAACGCCTTTGGATCCTTCTGCAGTTGCTGCATGACCTGGCTGAAGTTGTTGCTGGTGCGCACGCAATACTCCGGGAAGGGACAACGCGTGTAGATGAAGGTGAGCAACAGCGGTTTGCCGCGGAACTGATGGAAGTGGATGGTCTTGCCACTTTGGTTGACCAGCGCGAAGTCGGGCACTTCGTCGCCGGGTTGCGGAACGTGCAGCGCTGAGCTGCCGTCGCTTTCCGTGTCGCTGTGCTGAGTGAAGCTGATGTCCTGCAGTTCGGCATGGTCGCTGAGCACCAGCGTCGCGTGGATGTGATCGCCGGGCGCGATGGCCTTAAAGACCCAGCTACTGTCCTTGCTCACAGTGAACGGCATGGTCATGCCTTTCATCAGGCCCGGAATGTCCTGGTGAGCGATGGTCAACTGGCGGGCCGCGGGATCGACCGCGACCACGCGGCCCTCCAACTCATAGCGCTTGGCCGCAGGGGCCTTGGAACAGAAGGTCAGGGGAAGCACTAAAAGCAGAGCGAAGAGGCTGCTGCCGTAAACGAGATGACGGGAGCTTGCGGGAAAATTCATGCCGCTACTTCGCCACCTCGTGGAGCACGTCGTAGAAGTCATGCAGCCCGTTGAACATGATTTGTATGCCGATACAGACCAGGATGAAGGCCGACAAGCGGATAACGATGCTGCTACCCAGCGGACCGAACAAGCGCTGCAATTTGTCGGAGAAGCGGTAGCACAGAAAAATCGTTATCCCGATCAGCAGAATTCCAATCATTGCCGCCAGTGCGCTGACGATCAGTTGCAGGTGCCTCTCCTCATGTATGTTACTGCCGAGGGTGAGGGCAACCGCTATGCATCCCGGTCCGACCGTCAGCGGCATGGTGAGCGGATAAAAAGCTTGCGACAGGATTCGTTCGCGGCTGGGCGGTGCTTGCAGCTGGCCGTCCTTCTGCTCGCCCGGGCGATTCAGAATTTGCCAGCCGGCCACAGTCACGACCAGTCCACCGCCCACTTGGACCGCCGCCAGGCTGATGCCGAAGAACTGCAGAATGTAGGAGCCGATGAACAGCGACGCGACCAGCAGCACCACGCCGTTGACCGCGACCCGCATCGCCACAGTGCGGCGAATGCCAGTGTCATAGCCCAGGGTCATTTCCGCGAAGATGGGCGCCATGCCGAGCGGGTTTACGATGGGCAGCAGCGCGGCAAAAACCAGCAGCACGTTTCGGATGATGGCGTTCATGCGAGACCCACAGCATAACCCAACGGCATCGCCCGCTGCTTGCCGGGAGGATTGTTCATTTGTTTCGACAGCTAAGGACAGCAAACTTTGAAGGGGCACGGCTTTAGCCGTGCCCCTTCAAAGACTGAGATCCTCATGAATCATGCATTCCGCGGGAAACGCGATACAATTCGCCTGATTCTTAACCCGCGTTAGGCTAGTCTTTGTAGCGCGGTAGCCCACTCGTCTGGCGTGACTTTGTGGCCTTCGCTTCCACCTCGCCAGGCCCGCAGCGGCGGGGTGCCTGTCGGGGGCCCCGGCTACCGGCAGCGCAGGATCAAATGGTTTCACGCCCGCCGGCGGCTGCATGCACTCTCGTCCTGCGGCCCAGCGAAAGGAAAATGTTAATGCGTTCTCGATTACTCACGCTCCTGTTCATCGCAGTTCTCACCATGAGCTTCGCGGCCTGTAGCAAGAAAAATCAAACCCAGAACACGGCAGCGCCGGCGGGCGACAGTTCCACGGCGGCCCCGGCCAATCAATCCGCGACCACCAGCCAGCCGGCGGGCAGCCAGCCAGTGACTAGCCAGATGACGCCCGCACCGGCGCAGGAGACGGCGAAAGCTCCGCCCCCGCCTGCGCCACTGGTGGTTCCGGCTGGGACCCACATCGTGATTCGCATGGGAAATGGCATCACATCGAAAACCGCGAACCCAGGCGATACCTTCACAGGTTCTCTGGCGCGCCCGGTTGCGGTCGGCGGTGTGGTAGCGATCCCAGCCGGTGCTGGCGTGATCGGAAGAGTTGCCAATGTCAAATCGCCGGGCAAATTCAAAGGTGAGGGTATATTGTCGATCGCCTTGACCGCCGTCAACGTCGGCGGAGCGCCGGTGGCGATCAAGACTTTTACCTATACCAGGGTCGTAAAGGGTAAGGGCAAGCGCACGGCTGTGATGGCGGGAGGCGGAACCGGCGCCGGTCTCTTGATCGGCGGCCTGGCGGGCGGTGGCAAGGGCGCGCTGATCGGCGGCCTGGTGGGTGCTGGCGCCGGCACTGCGGGCGCGGGGCTCACCGGCAACAAGGAGCTAGAGATTCCGGCGGAGTCGGCGGTGACGTTCAAGCTGGCGCATGCAATCACTGTGGACCAGCCAGCCAGTCCGAATCAGTAATTTTTCAGCACCCGAAATCCAGGGAGGCCTTCGGGTCTCCTTTTTTTTTGTCGGGAACCTGAGAGTTCAGCCTGGTGTCTAACCGGGGAGTCCTGAGTTGACCTAGAGGACACTGAATTCCAGATAAGGAGTACCAGTGCCATGAAGATGTTTAGCCTGCTTGTAATGGTGGGGCTCTGCTGCACCGCCTTGGCGCAAACGCCTGCGCCGGCGAAAGGCAATTCAGAAGAGGAAGTCTCCAAAGTTCAACAACAGTGGTTAGAGGCGGAGCAACATGGGGACGCAGCCGTGCTCGACCGTATTCTCGACGACGACTTTGTTGGTTCCGGCCCGGGGGGCGACCTGTTGCAGAAGTCTGACTTGGTTATTGCCGCCCCTGGTTCCCAGCCACGGAGTTTTCTCAATGAGAACCTGGCCGACACAACAGCGAAGGCATTTGGCAAAACCGTAGTGGTGCTCGGCAAACTCGTCGATTCAAACGACAAGACCCATCAAACTCGGTTCAGTATGGTGTATGTGAAACGGGCAGACCAATGGAGGATGGTGGCAGCGCAGCTCGTGCCGGTCGTCACGCAATAGTGAAGCCGGCTTATTTGAGCCGCGGCTTATCAGCTTGCAATCTGGCGCGCCGCTCCGCCGCCCAGCCTTCTTTGGTGACCTGCCGGCCGCGCCCCAGCGCCAGTGCATCGGCGGGAACGTCTTCCGTGATGCACGATCCCGCGCCGACGTAGGCGCCCTTTCCGATTCGAATGGGAGCCACCAGCGTGGCATCGCTTCCAATGAACGCGCCGTCTTCAATCGTTGTGCCGTGCTTATTCACGCCATCGTAATTGCAGGTGATGGTGCCCGCCCCGACGTTCACGCCTTCGCCAATTTCGGCGTCGCCAAGATAGGTGAGATGGTTGGCCTTGGAACCTTTGCCCAGCCGCGCCTTCTTGGTCTCCACAAAGTTGCCGACGTGGGCGCCTTCGCCAATGTCGCTGCCGGGCCGCAAATGTGAGTACGGTCCGAGTTGCGCGCCGTTGCGGACCACGGAATCGTCCAGGATGCAGCCCGGCCGAATGAGAACGCCATCGCCGATTTCGCAGTTGGTGATGACGGAGTACGAGCGAATGCGGCAATCGGCGCCAATTTTGGTTTTGCCGATGAGTTGCACGAAAGGTTCGATGACAGTGTCCGGGCCAACCTCAACGTCGGCATCGATGTCGCACGTCTGGGGACGGAAGATGGTGGTGCCGGCCAGCATCAGCTCGCGGGCCTTCTGATCGCGAAGTCTGGCGTCCAGTTCTGCCAATTCGATCCGCGTGTTGACCCCGAACACTTCACTGGAGTCGGGGGCGCGCAGTGCCAGCACCTTTTCGCCGGCCTTGCCCAGCAGCGCTACCATGTCGGTCAGGTAGTACTCGTGATAGGCGTTGTCGGTCTTGAGCTTGCCGATGTGGGCATAGAGCGGCTTGGTCGCGAACGCGTACATGCCAGCGTTGACCTCGCGTTGCTCGCCTTCCGTACCACGCAGCGATTTCTGTTCGACGATGCGCTCGACTTCGTTGCTCACCTTGCCTTTGACCTGTTTGCGGAAGATTCGGCCATACCCCGTGGGATCGGACGGCTCGGCGGTGAGTATGGTCATGGCGGCATGGTGCGCACGGTGAAAATCGCGGACCCGCTTGATCGTCTTCGCCCTGATCAGCGGCACGTCGCCCGAGAGCACCAACACCGTCTTGAAATTCTTTAGCGCATTGCGCGCCTCCATCAGGGCGTGCCCGGTGCCGCGCTGTTCGCGTTGCAGGACGAAGTTGATCCCGGTTGAGGCCAACGCCTCGCGCACCCGCTCGGCTTCGTATCCAACAATCGCGAAGATGTTCTGGGGAGGAACTACCTCGCGGGCGGCCGCCACCACGTGCGCCAGCAGCGGCTTTCCGGCGATCTCGTGCAGGACCTTGGGGCGGCGCGACTTCAGCCGCGTGCCTTTGCCCGCGGCGAGGATCGCAATGGCGAACTGGCCGGGTTTGTTCTTGGCGGACTTGGAGGTTGGCTTTGCCATTTGCTTACCGCTCCCGCTGTAGGGTCGTCACCGGCGATTCGCGCAATTCCACCATAAGCTGCAGCAGGTCATGGGCGACGCGGTGGGTGTCGTGGCGGGCGACCAGGCCTTCGCGGGAATCCACTTTTTCAACCAGATACTCGCCCACGATCGGCTTCACCCCCAGCGCCTCGATGGCGTCCACATCGGTCTCGATTTGCGATTGCTGCTTCTCGGCGTACTTCAGCGCCAGCGCGGGAGACGCGGGCGTGCGATTGACCAGCGCGTAATCGAAGAATTGACGACGCGCGTGCTTATAGAGCGCGCGAATGTGATCGGAAGCGGTGAGCCCCAGGCTCTCGTTGGCCTGCGTCATCAAGTTGCAGACAAATACCTTGACCGCGCGGCTGGTGGCAATCGCCTGGGAAACGTTGCGCACCAGCAAGTTGGGCGCCAGGCTGGTGAACAGCGAACCCGGACCGATGGTGATCAGGTCGGCGCTCTCGATGGCCGCCAGCGCCACCGGCAGGGGCTTCGCGTTCGCGGGCGCCATACGCAACTCGACGATTCGCCGCTGACTGGCGGTGATGTTGGTTTCTCCGCGGACGACGGAGCCGTCGTCCATGATGGCGTAGAGTTGCGCGTTGCTGGTCGTCGCCGGATAGATGTGTCCGCGGGTGGCCAGAATCTCTGACGAATGTTTCACCGCCTGGCTGAAGTCGCCGGCGATGGCCGTCATGGCCGAAAGGAAGAGATTGCCGAAGTTGTGGCCCCCGAGGCCCTCGCCGGCCGGGAAGCGGTATTGGAAAAGGCGAGACAGCAGGGCCTCGTCCTCCGACAGCGCCACAATACAATTGCGCACATCGCCGGGAGCCGGGACGTTCAGCTCTTTGCGCAGACGCCCGCTGGAACCGCCGTCGTCGCTCACCGTGACGATGGCCGAGAGGTCATCGATGCGCGGCAGCATGTCTGGAAGTCGAGCTTCTCCCGCTGCCGTGACATATTGCTTCAAACCGTGCAGCAGCGTGGACAGTCCTGTGCCTCCGCCCATGGCGACAACCTTTACGGCCCGCGGCGCCGCGGAGTTGGACAAGTTCTGCATGGCTATCGGTAAGAATATACCCAGCTAATAACGCCACTGGTCTGGCGGAGACGGATTGCCGGCGCTAGTATCGGGATAAAGCAGTTCGGTGAACCTGGGATCGTCGGCCAGGTTCTTGAAGTCGCCATCGTTGCGCGCCTGGTAGCGATTGGCCGGGTTGAGGCGAATCGCCTGCTGCAAGCTGGAGATGGCCTCGGGGAAGTGGCCGGTCAGACAGTTCAAGGTCGCCATTCCGTACCACACGAAGTCCAGCTTGGGGCAATTCCTGGTCAGCGCTTCAAGGTTCTCGCGGGCGCTGACGTAATCGCCCATGTTCATCAGCGACACGGCGTAGTCAAACTGTTCTTCGGGAGTCTTGAAGGTGTTGACCACGTGGCTCATTTGCTGGTTGCAGCTATTCAGGTGGACCGCGGCGCGATCGGCGAGTTCGGGGCTGGGACCGCCTACTACTTTCTCGAAACACGCCTTGGCGCGATCGTACTTGTGGGCTTGCAGGGCCTTCAGGCCGGTCTCGTAGTTCTGCACCGCCTGGGTAAAACGAGGATCGTCGGTCAACTTCATCGGTTTACTTCCACGAGATCGCACCTCCGAGCCTGCCGCAGACGAACCTAAGCCGCTATTGGCCTTAGGCTTCGCGGTCGTTTGCTTATCCTTTTCGGCGGCCTTTTTCGTCATCCGATGGCGTCCTTGGGTTGGGCGCGACAGGGAATTGCTCAGAGAGGTGCAAAACCCCGGGTCCCACACAGGCTGGTTGTGCTGAGTTATACCCGCAACTTGGGATGGCCGTCAACTCACGAAAACTGGGGTGCCGAAACCTTTCCTGAACTCAGTCGCTTTTGGCCGCCGATTCCAGATCGATGGACTTCCATTCGCCTTTGATAATCCCGGCGCGAATCTCGGCTGGCGTCTTGTTCAACTTCATCTGCCGGTACGCGTAGAAAACTTCCTTCATGCAGATTCCGCAATGCGCTCCGTGCGTGGTCTCGAAGCAGCTATGCAGGCTGCCGTGCCCGATGCGGTCGCAATGGCAGTAACACGGCACCTGGTACAACACACCGGGAATCTTGGCCGCCAGTTCATAGCTCTTCACCTGGTAGGGATACTGGAAAGACTCTCCCCACCACTGGTCCTTAGGCAGGATGGGCATGGCATCGCCCGGCTGCAGGGCATGATCGTGGTAGGCGGGCACGCGATCGCCCTGCGCCAAGCAAACCACGGCCAATACCGAAGTCAGAGCCAGCAGCGCGAATTTTCTCATGGGACAATCCTCTCCAAGGTTGCTGACTCATTCTAGCGGAGCCGCGGAGTTTGCCCAAATCGGCCACCGCGCTTCAGCTTGACCCTGCCTGGAGGGGAGCGCATAATTACGCCGCTCCTGTTGCAGCGGGTCTTGCGCCTTAGTCGTAGTGCACAACACCGCTCCGTGGGCCCCAAGTCGACTTCGCCGCGCATCGCTCCTGAGTTCGCGGGCCGTCCTCTCACGAATTTTTGAGGTTTTGATATGACAGATCCAGTACGCAAGCAAATCGGTGACTACGAGATCATCCGGGAACTCGGCCACGGTGGCATGGGCCAGGTCTTCCTGGTGCGCAACCTGATTTCGGACCGCATCGAGGCCATGAAGGTCCTGCTGCCCGACTTGGCGAACCAGGGTGACCTGGGCGCCCGCTTCATCCGCGAGATCAAGCTGCTGGCCAGCCTCGATCATCCCAATATTGCCGCGCTGCGGACTGCCTTCTCTGCCGACAATCAACTGATCATGATCATGGAGTACGTCGAAGGCGATACCTTGGCCCATCGTATGGAGCGCGGCCCCTTCCCGCCGGCCGAGGCCCTGGATTACATCGACCAGGTGCTGGCCGCATTGAGCTATGCCCATGCCAAGGGCATCATTCATCGCGACATCAAGCCGGCCAACATGATGCTGCCGCCGAGCGGCGTCTTAAAGCTGATGGACTTCGGTATTGCGCGCTCGGGCAACGACCTCGGGCTCACCGTGACCGGCACCACCCTGGGTTCGCTGGACTACATGTCGCCCGAGCAGGTGCAAGCGCAGCAGACCGATGCGCGCTCGGATTTGTACTCGGTTGGCGTGTCGCTCTACGAAATGGTGACGGGCCAGCGCATGTTCAACGCAACCAGCAGCTTTTCCATCATGGAGGCGCAGATCAAAGAAGCTCCGCGTCCCCCTATCGAAGTGCAGCCCTCGTTGCCCAAGCCGCTGAGCGACATGATCGTCATGTCGGTGGCTAAGAATCCGGCGGAACGTTTTCAGACGGCGGACGCGTTCCGCAACGCCTTGTCGCAGATCAGAGGCTCCTGCGGCTTGCCTGGCTTGCCCAAGGCGGTCGCAGTGGCTGCGACGCCACTGCCCGTGCAACCTGCGCCGAGCCGAGTCTCCGACGCAAGGCCGCCGACCCCGGTAAGCCAGCCTGCGGCCAGTCCTGTCTATGCGGCGGCGACGCCTACGCCCGGCCAGACTACGCCCGTGCCTAAGGCTGGATCGCGGCAGCCGTACTGGATTCTGGCAATTGCAGTCATACTTTTGCTGGCAACCTTGGCGGGAGCTCGGGCCTATCGCAGCTATAAGCAGAATGCGGCCAATGCGGCTGCGGCCACCACCCCCGCCCCCATTGCGGGCAATCAAGCGCCGGACCAGTCGGCTGCGAAAACTGAAACTCCAGCGGAAGCGCCAGATCAGGGCGCTGCGCCTGACAAATCGAAGATAGCCCGTCTGAACCGTCCAACGGGGCCGACTGCGGAAGAGTTGGCGGCGCAAGCCGCCCTGGAACAGCAGAAAAAACTGTTGGACGCAATGGAGATTGAAGACGATCACCTGGAAAGCCGGGCGGCCGCAGTCGAGAGCAGTCTCGAAGCCTTGGAGTCCCAGATGCATCAGAGCGGTTTGGGATTGCGTGGCGACATGGTCTCCGCCCGCGCCAGCATGCGCAGCGACATGCAGAAGGCCAAGCAGGCGCTGGACGGCTCAGACACCGACCGGGCCCGGCGCTATCTGGACCAGGCCAACGCGGAGATCAGCAAGCTGGAAACGTTCCTCGGGCGGCGCTAGAACAGGCCGCTGAAAGATTCACAAATCCCGTACTTCCTCGGCCCAGGTTAACGTCCAAAAGAAGGGCGCGAACCTGGGGCACGGGGCTGGGGCTTCGGCTTGCTCTTGCCCGCCCGGGGTCCCCGGCTGGGTGCCCCATTCTAAATTTCGCGTTCTTTGCGAAATTTAGGGTGGGGATGTTCGCTTCGGCTTGCTCTTACTCTTGCCCGCCCGGGGTCCCCGGCGAGTCCCGCCGGAGCCTGCCCTGAGCGTAGCCGAAGGGGACTCGTTGGGGTGGTTGAGATTGAGCGCCACGGCAGCGCGGATGAGGTCCTTCAAGGCCGCCTCATCGACCTTGTCGCCTTCGTGGATGTCGATGGCGCGCCTGACATTCCCCTCGAGGCTGGAGTTGAAGAGACCGGAAGGGTCCTGCAACGCAGCTCCCTTGGCAAATGTTATCTTGACGACGTCCTTGTACGTCTCTCCCGTGCAGACGATGCCGCCGTGGGAGAAGACGGGAGTCCCCGGCGATGTCGCCCTGACCCACTTCAGCTCTTCGACGATCTCAGGGTCTGCGGCGTGGATGATGGCACGCACTTTCGCGAGCATCTTCCCTCGCCAGTCGCCAAGTTGCTTGATCCTCTCGTCGATGAATGCAGAGGCAGATTCCACCGGGGCGGGCTTTTTCATTAGGAATGTCCTTTTTCAGCTCTCAACCGGGATGTTGAAGTTGAAATATTGTTGATGCCCATCCACAGATAAAATTCGATACTCAGCGGCGGCGTCGGCTTAAATTTGTTTCTTATCCACTCCTGGCATTTGAAATATTCATCATAGTCAATCCGACTCCACGCCTTGCTTAACCCATCAAATCCGTACTGCCAAAGCGCATCGAGCACATCGTTATCGAGCGGAGCATGACAAAACGCATAGGCAGCGCCAAATCCCGGAATCCGATCCTCTCCAATTGTGTAAATGTATTTCACAGTCATGTTGACCCACTTCTGCGCTTCGCCAGCGGTAAAAGGAAAAGCGTTTCCATAGACCGATACTAAATTGTCGCATGTAGTCCGATGCCATTTATCGAAATCTGCCTGCTGCGTTGGAGCGGCGAGACTTGTTTTCAGCAAGGTCAAAGCCGCAGCTATACTGGCTTCTGCTTTACTCCGAAGATCGGCTCCTTCCGGAAGTTTTCGCATTCCGTGCAACGTACGATTCAGGTCCAGATAAGCATTATGTATGCATCCTGAAATGGTCATCCCCCTCCGAAAGATGAGGCGTAACAAATAATCCTCGTAATCACGAGTAACTTTGGAGTACGGTGTCATAGATCTCCGCTTCTTACGTCGAAACCTGCCGGTGCCCCACTCAAGCCAAAAGACGGCTTGAGTATAAGGAGACGCTGTCCCTACAGCTCATGGCGATCAAGATACGCCGCGATTGCCTTTGATTCCCATTCCGCATAATCCACATGCTCTGGAATAGGTTCGTTCTCTGATACTGCTTGGAACTTCATGATGCCAAGCTTGCCTGCGCCGTACCGTGTCCACAGGACGAGCATCGACAGTAGCGGTAATCGTTCGTATTCCTGTTTCAAGAATTGCCGAGTATCCTCGTCGAGGACGTGAATACCGATAGGACGAAGCTCCGCAACATACGTGCCACCACTGACGACCTTTTCGCCTTTGTCATTCAACTTGTTGCTCAAGAGTATGACCTCGATATTGGTACATTTGCTGTCCTCAAACAGGTGGGCAAGCTCTTCCATGAGTCCAGCAAACTGTGTGCCAGGAGGGTGAACCTTGACGTTCTTTTTGAGTTCTTCCTCCTGACTCTTAAGAATAACGTCCTTTGCGATCCGAAAGTAGTCCCCCTTGACAGGCTTGATCTGTCGCGACATCTGCGCGAAAGCGAGATCATCGGTACGGACAGCCATATCCTGGGCCGCTGGTGCGGCTTGCCGATACTTGTTCATTAGGTCCATCAATGCCTTCTTGATCTCCTCTGGCACTTCCACCACGTTCTTCGAATCCTTGCGCCAGGAAGGCAGGTAGGCATCCCATAGACGAGTTGTGAGGTAGCAGCTGTCGTCCGGTGGGGCCGGGGCAAAAGAAAAGAAGCCCTTTTCGAGAGTTTCTTTGGGAAGTTGGAGATACAGTTCGTCCATCTTCTTCAGATCCGCCTTGAGATCATCTCCATGCACGAACTGCTGTGCCGGATGCATGAAAAGTGGAGCGACTTGAACGTGGAAGTTGTCTCTTGATGAAAACACGGCACAGAACGGGAGGTAGTAGAGATATGCCAGATCGACCTGGTGACTCGCTTTTACATTCTTCAGGAGTTGGGTCTTCAGGACCAGGCTGAAAAAGATGTTGATCGACAGCATGTGAATGAAATACGGGCGGTAGGTACGAAGCGGCCTTTTCCTGTCTGTGCGCCATTGAGCTACTACATACTCTGTCGCCTCCGGCACGCCGAGCAGCTGCAAACCGAGGCGCAGAAGCCATTCCGGGTCCAGATTGTCGATGATCGTATCAGTCATCGCCCGTGCATCCTGGAGGGATGTGGGCTTCCGCCATGGCCCAATAGCATGCAGCACGGTAGCGGACATGGCCTGAAGATCAATCTGTTCGATCATCTTCCGCCATCGCTTTGCGATTTGCCGTTCCAATCCGAGAAAGTCGTAACGCGCCCAGCGCTGGACGGCATCTTCCTCTTCGCTCGGTTGGAACAACATCCCTTTGGAGTCGCCAAGTTCGACTACCTTGCCCGACGCAACGAATGGCCGAAGCAATACTGTATCCAGATTGAACTGTCCGGACAGTTCTGCCTTCAATATCTGCATGTGATGAACATTCATCACGGATTGCATGTCTGGTGTTCGCTCCGCAAGTGACCCTACGAGTTGCTCTGGTGTGCCCCCATGCGCACCATCTTTCGCTCCAGGTCGGCTAGGCATTCGACAAAAAACAAGGGCGTAATCGTAGAACGATAGAAGTTGTCCAGTAAGGCAGCCTCGTTGATGCTGAGGCTTTCAAGCGTCGATTTATCGAAGAGCAACGAAGGGCCCTGTGACATTTCGGTTCACTCCATTTGTACGAATAGTCTACGTCGGATTTCCGCAATCCAGAGGATCAGCCGTCTCGCGAGTGGCCCGCCCTTTCCATGCGACTACTAACTTCGGGTGCCCCATCCTTCTCGCCCGCTTTTGGCGAGAGGGTGGGTGCCCTATGGCCGCAAGAATCCTAGGCTTGTTAATGTGCTCGGCAGACGCACCGTAATTTCTCGCAATGATAGGGGTCCTTCGACTCCTCGGTCGCCGCGGCGACCTCGTCGCTCAGGATGACAGCCGGAATTGTTTTTCATCCCTATGTGACGCTCAGGATGACACCTTCACGAAACGCCAACCCTTTAACCGCGCTTACACTTCCTGGTGGGTTTTCGTTTCGGCGGGCGGCGCGACTGTGTCCAACGCGGCAGCCTCGCCATTGGGTTTGGCAGCGGGCGCTTCGGGACGCGCCGGCAATTTGCCCGGCCGGTTCAATTTTTCGAACGGGCCAATGTGCCAGATGTCGCGCGCGTATTCGGTGACAGTGCGGTCGCTGGAAAACTTGCCGATGCGGGCCACATTCAGGACGGCCTTGCGCCACCAGATTTCTTCCTTGCGATATTCGCCGCTGATGACCTGCTGGGTGGCGACGTAATCGGGAAAATCGGCAATGTGGTAGTAGCGGTCGCCGCGATGCACCAGTTCGTCGAAGATCCAGCGGAACAGGCCGTGCTCGTTGGGACAGAAGCGGTCCGAGGCCAGGGCGTCCATCACCTCGCGGACACTGGCGTCATTGTCGTAGCGATCGCGCGGATTGTACGAGCCCTTCTTCTGCATCTCCTGAATTTCTTCCGAGCGCAAACCGAAAATGTAGATATTGTCCGCGCCAACTTCTTCCGCGATCTCAATGTTGGCCCCGTCGTAGGTCCCGATGGTGAGGGCGCCGTTCATCGCCAGTTTCATGTTGCCGGTCCCGGAGGCTTCCATGCCAGCCATCGAGATCTGCTCGCTCAGGTCGGCGGCGGGCATGATCAACTGCGCCAGGGAGACGCGATAGTCGGGCAGGAAGGCAATCTTGATGCTGTCTTTCACCTTCTCATCATGGTTCACCACCTCGGCCACGCTGTGGATGAGCTTGATGATCTGCTTGGCCGCCCAATATCCGGGAGCGGCCTTGCCCGCAAAAACATACGTGCGCGGGACGTCGGGCATCGCGCCGCGCTCCACAATGCCCAGGTAATCGTGGATGATGCCCATCACGTTCAACAATTGACGCTTGTACTCGTGAATGCGCTTGACCTGGACATCGAACAGCGAATCCGGGTCCACCACCACGCCGGTCTGGCTCTCGATGGCTGCTGACAGCTTCAGCTTGTTCTGGCGCTTGACCTCTTTGAAGGCCTCGCGGAAATTGGCATCCGCGGCAAACTTTTCCAGCTCACGCAGCCGGTTGAGATCGGTAATCCACTTGCGCTCGTCGAGCGTGTGGCTGATCAAATCGGTGAGTCCAGGATTGGCTTCCATCAACCAGCGGCGGGGCGCGACGCCATTCGTCTTATTGTTGAACTTATCCGGCCAAATCGCTGCAAATTCAGGAACTAAGTTCTTTACGATCAGATTGCTGTGCAGCTTGGAAACACCATTGACCGAGTGGCTGCCCACGATCGCGAGGTGCACCATGCGCACCTGCTTTTCGTAGCCTTCCTCAATGATCGACATCTTGCGCAACTTATCGCCGTCGAGAAAGGAATACTGCTGCATCTCGCGCAAGAAGCGATGGTTGATGTTGAAGATGATCAGCATGTGCCGCGGCAGCACTTTTTCCAGCAGCGGCACCGACCACTTTTCCAGCGCCTCGGGCAGCAGGGTGTGATTGGTATAGCCCAGAGTGCGCTGGGTGATGTCCCAGGCGTGGTCCCATTCCAAGTGGTCGTCGTCGAGCAAAACCCGCATCAGCTCGGCGACTGCCAGGCTGGGATGGGTGTCGTTCATCTGGATGGCGACCTTGGACGGCAGCGACTCGATGTCTTTATGCTGCTGACGGAAACGGCGCATCAAGTCGCCGAGGGCGCAGGCAACCAGGAAGTACTCCTGCACCAGGCGCAGTTCCTTGCCGCTCATGACCGAGTCCGCGGGATACAGCAGCCGGGAAATATTTTCCGAGGCAATCTTCTGTTCGACGGCGCGGATGTAATCTCCGCGATTGAAGATCTCGATGTCGAAATCCTCCGAGGCGCGGGCGCTAAACAATCGCAGGCAATTCACGGTTTGTCCCAAGTAGCCGACGATGGGCATGTCCGCGGGTATGCCCACCACGATCTTCGGGTTAAGCCAGCTCTGCTTCAGGTTCTCGTCAGGATCGCTGCCGGTTTCCACGCGACCATACAGCGGAATGCTGACCGCATCTTCGGGATGCTCGATCTCAAAAGGAGTGCCATTGGCCTTCCAACGGTCAGGTTTCTCGCGCTGGAAGCCGTTGAAGATCTCCTGCTTGAACATGCCGTATTCGTAGTCGATGCCATAGCCATAGCCAGCCATGCCCAAGGTGGCCAGCGACTCCAGGAAGCAGGCTGCCAGCCGGCCTAAGCCTCCATTGCCCAGTCCGGCGTCGGGCTCGCTGTCGAGCACCTCGTCGAGGTTGACGCCCAGACCAGCCAGCACCTCGCGGCAAAGCTCCTCCTGCCGCAGGTTCGACAGGTTAGCGGCCAGAAATCGCCCCATCAGGAACTCCATCGAAAGGTAGTACAGCTTCTTGGCATCCTTGTGGCGGTAGCGCGACTCCGTCTCCAGCATCCGGTCCACGATCCGATCGCGAACCGCCAGTGACACCGGCTTCAGGTAATCGGATGGCTTCAAGTCTGAGGTAGGGCGGACCAAGGTGTAACGAACGTGCCGCAGGATGGCTTCGCGCAAAAAATCGGCGGGCTGGCCCTGCGTGAGGAACTCGGGGGATGACATAGAAAATGGCGGCCTGTCCGCTCTAGGGTAGCTGTTTCCCGGAGAATCGTCCCTCTGCCTTCTGATCGATTGGGCAGCAGGGTGGATGTCTTCGGGGGTACGCTACTTTTGGCGAAGCTCGACGAGTCTACTTACTCGACAACGCCTCCCCACCAGCGCACTCTCTTCCTGCCATTCTAATGCATGACTTAGCTGGCGGAACATCAGAGTTCTGCGGGAAGACTCAGGAACTTAACTGTCCAGCTGCGGCCTTCTTATGTCGGAGGCTCTCGATCGCTGACCAGAATGCCGCCTCGGGCATAGCTGTCGCGCGCCACTTCGACAAAAGTGATGGTCAGCTTCTCCGGGCTGACAATGAGTTCCTCTTGCAAAACCTCCGTGATGCGCTTGGCCGCCCGGCGTTTCTGCTCGGTGCTGCGGCCCTGCAGCATGGTGATCTGAACGTGTGGCATCGGGCCCTCCCTATGTCCTGCGGATATGCCCGCCAAAGACGACAGCATGTCTTGCGGCTCGGCCAGAGCGGCAATCCGGCATCGCGCAGGATGGCGTGGATAGTTTACTTCGACAGTTCGTATCCGGCGAAGAAATAACTGAGCTCGAAACGCGAAGTGTCTTCGGCATCGGAACCGTGCACCGCGTTCTTCTCAATGCTCGACGCCCACTTCTTGCGGATGGTGCCTGCTTCGGCTTTCGCCGGATCGGTGGCGCCCATCAGCTTGCGGTAATCGGCGATGGCGTCTTCCTTCTCCAGCGCTATCACGACGATCGGAGCGCTCGACATGAAGTCGGTCAGCGACTCGAAGAAAGGGCGGTGGACGTGCACGGCGTAGAAGCCTTCGGCCTGCGCCTTGGTGATGTGCAGCATCTTCATGCCGACAATGCGGAACTTATTTTCCAGCAGCGTGTTGATGATGTCGCCGGTGGCGCCGCGCTCGACGGCGTCAGGCTTGATGATGGAAAGAGTGCGTTGGATGGTCTTCATAAGTCTGCGGTTCGCTCTTCGCTCTTCGCTCTTCGCTGTTAGCTCTTAACTTTTAGTAAACAAAATTGAGTATTGTCATCCCGACCGAGGTCGCCGTGGCGACCGAGCGGAGGGACCTGCTTCGTTCACACTTGAGGAACAGCAGGTTCCTCCACTCGGGCTGAAGCCGCTCGGTCGGAATGACAGCATCAACGATTGACAACTCGCCTCACCGTTTCGCGGCCATGCCGGTCGCCTGCACCAGCGTCTCGCCGATTTCCGCGGGCGATTTCGCAACGTGAATGCCCGCGGCTTCCATGGCCTTGATCTTCTCCGCGGCGGTTCCCTTCCCGCCGGAGATGATGGCGCCCGCGTGGCCCATGCGGCGTCCCGGAGGCGCAGTCTGCCCGGCGATGAAACCAACCACTGGCTTGCGTACGTTCTTCTTGATGAACTCGGCCGCAGTCTCTTCGGCGGTGCCGCCGATTTCGCCGATCATGATGATCGCGTCCGTCTCCGGATCGTCGTTGAACAGGCTGATCGCGTCCACGAAGTTGGTGCCGATGATCGGGTCGCCGCCGATGCCGAGCGCCGTTGACTGCCCAATGCCGCGCGTCGTCAACTGATACACCGCTTCGTAGGTCAGCGTGCCCGAGCGCGATATGATGCCGATATTGCCTTCCTTGTGAATATGCGCCGGCATGATGCCGATCTTGCACTTGCCGGGCGAGATGATCCCGGGACAGTTCGGTCCGATCAGGCGCGAATTTTTCGTCTTCAGGAACTCCCACACCTTCACCATGTCCATCGTGGGAATGCCTTCGGTGATGCAGACGATGAGCGGCACGCCGGCATCGGCGGCTTCCATGATGGCATCGCCTGCGCCCGGCGGCGGAACAAAGATCACCGTCGCGTTGGCGCCGGTTTTCTCTACTGCATCGCTCACGGTGTTGAAGATGGGCCAGCCTTCATGCGTGGTGCCGCCCTTGCCGGGGGTCACGCCGCCGACAACATTCGTTCCATAAGCAGCGGCATTCTTGGCGTGGAAAGTGCCCTCGCGCCCCGTCAGTCCCTGCACCAGTAATCGCGTTGACTTATCAACCAGTATGCTCATTGGACCCCCTTGGCGGCGGCGACAACCTTCTCGGCCGCGTCTTTCATGGTCTCTGCCACGATGAATTTCAGTCCGCTCTCTTTTAAGGTCTGGCGGCCCTGCTCGACGTTGGTTCCCTCCAGCCGCAGCACAATCGGCAACTGGATGTTGGTCTTGCGGGCGGCGCTGACGATGCCGTTGGCCAGCGTGTCCACGCGCAGGATGCCGCCGAAAATGTTGATGAGCACCGCTTTCACGTTCTTGTCGCTCAGCAGGATTTCAAACGCGTGCGTGACCTGTTCTTCGTTGGCGCCGCCGCCCACGTCGAGGAAGTTGGCGGGCATGCCGCCGGCGTACTGGATGATGTCCATGGTGGCCATCGCCAGGCCGGCGCCGTTGACCATGCAACCCACATTGCCGTCGAGCTTGATGTAGTTCAGGTTGTACTTGCTGGCTTCGACCTCGAACGGGTCTTCCTCGCTCAAGTCGCGCAACTCTTTGATGTCGGGATGGCGATAGAGCGCGTTGTCGTCGAAGTTCATCTTGGCGTCGAGCGCGAACAGGCGTCCGTCGGTGGTGGTGATGAACGGATTGATTTCGACCAGCGAGGCGTCGGTATCTTCGGCCGCGCGCGCCAGCGCCATCATGAACTTCACCGCGCCGCCGATGTACTTGGCGTCGAGGCCGAGCCGGAAGGCGATCTTGCGCGCCTGAAAGGCTTGCAGACCGAAGCCGGGGATGATGTGCTCTTTGATGATGGCGTTGGGATCTTTGGCGGCGACCTCTTCGATCTCCATGCCGCCCGCCGCCGAAGCCATGAACACCAGGCGTCCGTTGCCGCGGTCGAGCACGATACCCAGATATAGCTCGCGCGCAATCGGCAGCGTCTCCTCAATCAGCAGGCGCTGGACTTTCTTGCCCTCGGGACCGGTCTGGTGCGTGACCAGATTCATCCCCAGCATCTTGGCGGCCAGCGCGCCGGCTTCTTCCGGCGACTTGGCGAGTTTGACGCCGCCGCCTTTGCCGCGGCCACCCGCGTGGATTTGTGCCTTGACGACAACTCCGGTCGCGCCATCGTGGAACAAGGCGTTGGCCGCGGTTTCAGCTTCTTCGCGGCTTTCGACCATGTGCCCACGGGGCACGGCCACTCCGTATTTCGAGAGGATGGCTTTTCCCTGATACTCGTGTATTTTCATGTTTGTATGACGGCCGCGGCCGAGTGGCGTGCGGCCCAGACCAGACAGGCTGGACTTGGCTGCTCCTTATGAGGATGGCGTAACAATAGGAAACTCATGATTGTAACGGACGGAGAGAGCAGCGAGCAATTCGCAACGATTGGGGGTAGTGGGTCAGTTTGAATCCACAGGTCGGTGCACCTTTGGATTACGAATACAGAGGGCTGGTGTCCCGATTGTCGGGTCTGACGATTGGATACTCGGCGATTTGGCACAAATCGCCGTCCTCATGCAGGAGACTCACGGCAATCGAAGTTTGCCGAAAGTCACGGGAACCGGCGACGTGCGTTATCCGTATCCTTCCGCTATGAGAGTTCGCATGTTGCCTTGTCGCGGAGTTTGTGTCTCTCTCCTTGCCTTCCTGTCAGTCGCAGCACTAGCACAGAGCCCAGCGCCGCAACAATCCGCGGCACGAGAGACCACGACGGCGTCCAGTTTCAACGATGCAGCCTATCGAAAGCTCGACCAGACACTTTCGTTCTTGGGGGAGCGCAACGCGAAGGCGTACGCCATTGACTCCGCAAAGGGTATTGACGAGGCAAATTACGTTTCCATCGGGGGCATCGAGCAATGGGTTACGATTCGCAGTGACGACCGTGACAACCCTGTCCTCTTGTTCCTTCACGGAGGACCGGGCGACGTAACGAATTCTTGGTCATTTGCAATGTTTGCTCCATGGGAAGCGCACTTTACGGTGGTGCAGTGGGACCAGCGTGGTGCAGGGAGAACGCTCAGGGAATCAGGCCCTTCGGTTGCGCCTACGATGACGCTGGATCGCATGACGCAGGACGGAATCGAACTAACGGAATATCTGTGTAAACATCTGGGAAAGCGCAAAATAACATTGGTAGCTCATTCGTTCGGCACGATCCTTGGCCTCCGAATGATTCGAGAAAGGCCTGACCTTTTCTTCACCTACGTCGGTACCGGGCAGGTCGCCGACGAAACCCGGAATTACACGGTGGCTTATGAAGCCTTATTGGAGAAGGCTCGGGCCGTAGGCAACCAACAGGCCCTCGATGAGCTGAAGAGCATTGGTCCACCACCGTACGCATCTGGTCGGGGCTACCAGGTGCAGCGCAAGTGGGCGAACCGTTTCGAAGGCGCTGATCGATTTCTCTACGGGACCCTTGGACTTGCTTTAGTCGCTCCCGGGTATTCCGTACAAGATCTGAATGATGTTATCGAAGGTGAGATTTTGAGCGGAGAACGCCTCGTGCCCCAAACGCGGTCCGAAACGATGAAGGAGCTCGGACTCAAATTTGCAATTCCGATATTTTTCTTTGAGGGAACGGAAGATTTCACCACACCGACGGAGCTTGCCCGGAAATACCTCGAAGAGATTCAGGCCCCGCGAAAAGAACTTGTGCCGATTCCTGGAGGCCACTTTGCAGTATTTATGAACTCGGATCAGTTTCTCAGGGAACTTGTCGCCCATGTTCTGCCGTCTGGGGGTGGCCATTGAATCCAGTAGTTGACTGTCATTTGTTGAGAAGAGAACGGTATACTCCATGAACTCACATCGCAGTTTTTACAACGCATAACGTCCTTCATGGGGCCTTCGGTCCTTGGATTCAAACTGACCCACTACCGAATGCTAAGCTAATTGCTAGTTGCTAATTGCTTCTTTCCCCATGCTCCTCGACGCGCTGCACAAAATCGCCAACCACCGCATTTCCCTCACCCGCGAGGAGGCGCGCGAGGT
This sequence comes from uncultured Acidobacteriaceae bacterium, assembly GCA_963836875.1. GTDB lineage: Bacteria > Acidobacteriota > Terriglobia > Terriglobales > Acidobacteriaceae > Bog-257. The sequence continues at coordinate 3,973 of CAWIKZ010000009.1, read as the reverse complement.
CATGTCGCAGATCCTGCGCGGCGAGGCCACCGATGCGCAGATTGCGGCACTGCTGGTCGCGCTCCACATGAAGGGCGAGACGGTGGAGGAGATCGTCGGCTTTGCCCAGGCCATTCGCGACGAGGCGGCGCCGTTGCAAACCGAGGACGGCGAAGCGCTTGACCTCAGCGGCACGGAGCGCGACGCGCTGGTGGACACCTGTGGCACCGGTGGTGACGCCAGCGGCACGTTCAACATTTCCACGGCGACCGCGCTGGCCATCGCCGGCGCTGGAGTGCGAGTTGCGAAGCATGGCAACCGCAGTATCAGTTCCAAGTGCGGTTCGGCCGACGTGATGGAGGCGTTGGGAGTCAACATCAACCTGCCGCCGGAGCGCATTGCCGCCTGCCTGCGCGAGACTGGCATCGCATTCTTGTTTGCACCGGCCATGCATTCGGCGATGAAGTACGTGCAGCCGGCGCGGCGCCAGTTGCAGTTGCGCACCGTGTTTAATCTGCTGGGGCCGCTGACCAATCCGGCGCGCGCTTCGGCGCAGGTAGTCGGGGTCTATTCTTCCGACCTGGTGGAAAAGCTGGCCGAGGCGCTGAGCGAACTTGGATTGCGCCGTGCGCTGGTGGTCCACGGGCGCGACGGGCTCGACGAGATCACCATCTCCGGCCCCAGCAAAGTTGCCGAAGTGCGCAACGGCCAGGTGCGCGTGTACGAGGTCACGCCGGAAGATTTTGGCTTGCAACGTGCGCCGCTTGACGAAATCGCGGGAGGCGACGCGCAGCAAAACGCGGCCATCATCCGCGCCATTCTCGATGGCGAGCGCTCCTCCCGCCGCGATGTAGTTTTGCTGAACGCCGCCGCGGCGCTGGTCGCCGCTGGACATGCTGATCGCATTGGCGACGCCGTGCCCCTGGCTGCCTATGCTATCGATAGCGGCTATGCGCGCCAGCGGCTGCAATTGTTGGTGGAGTTTACCCAGCAGGGGTCAGGGGCCAGTGGATAGTGTGGGAAAGAGTTAATTACAGCCTACGGAATGCGGGCCAGCTCGGTGACATAGAGCTGATTGCCGGGAAATTCCTTGGCCAGTCCCGCCAGAAGAGTGCGCGCGGTTTGCTGGTCTTTGTCACGCAACGCCGCCACCGCGAGAAGCAGGCGCGCGAAGGGCGCAAGATAGCGGCCTTTGTCGGCCGTAAGGCGCAGGCGCTGTAAACCTTCCTGCTTGTCGGTTTGCGCGCCGGCCATGCGCAGGATCCACCGCACCGGGGCAGGGTTGATTCCCAGTAAATAATTTTCCACGCCGATGGCGAGGTAAGCGTCATAACAGGCCGGATCGATGGCCAGCAGTTTTTGCGCGATGGTACGTGCCGTCTTCATGTAGCCCAGACTCGCCAGATTTCGCTTCTCGATAAGCGCTGCATAGTCGCCGCGCAGCCCATTGGCCATGACCTGTGAGAACAAGGCGTTCTCGTCATCCGGCTTCTGGGCCAGAATCCTGGCAACCAGCTCATCGCTCTTAGCCAGCTCCTTTTCGAACTCCATCTTCAGCGCCGGATCCGGTGTGCGTTTCTTGCGGCCGTCGAATGCCTTGTCATCCAGGAAGAGGTCCGATTCCAGTATGTGCAAGCGATCGAACTCGGAAAATAGATATGCAGCAGCATTGGATACATGACCCATAGGGTCGGCGGGATGAGTTTGCTGGTAGCTGAGGAAGGTGGCATGGGCCGCCGGAAAGTCAAGGCCGTACATCTGCCGGAAACCGCGATCGAGCATTTGCGAGTCTTGCGCAACCGGAGTTGTGGCCGTCTCGGCGCTCAACAGCACCGGCAGGAGAGCCCCGAAAACTGCGCAAATGCAAAACCGTCGAAGTAATGCCAAACCCCACACCTTCTCGTTCAAACGTTCAGATGAACCTAAGAACACGACGATTCACAAATAGATGATCCCCAAAGGCCAACCTCGAACTTGTGTGGCGCGACCTGTGCCGTCCCTGACGGGACTCGGATATCTTCCAACTTGACCCAGGGCTTACGCCCTGGGCTAAGCTCTTCCGCCCCGTTCGGGGCTGAGTTTTGTGTGTTTCCTTCCAGTGCCGCAAACCAATATGCGGTCGCGACACTGGCCCCGACAAAAGCCTCGAAGGTCGACTCTTAGCCATTGCCCTTTCCGCAAGCCTCGATCTGAGCATTTAGCACTCGACTAAGTTGAGTGCCAACCTTGACATCACCCCGCCCTGCTCCCTAGAATAAAAGTGCGGAATTGTATCCTGCTCGTCTGTAAATAATTGCAAGAACACAGGTTAGCTTCCGCCAGACCTCAATCATGGACGCATCGGCCAACATCGGCAGACGGGAACGCGAGATCCTCACGGCCATCGTGGAGTCCTACATCTCCACCGGTGAACCCGTGGGCTCGCGCACCCTGGCCCGCGCCAACCCCGAGAACCTGAGCGCGGCTTCCATTCGCAACGTAATGGCCGATCTCGCCGACGCTGGTTTTCTGGAGCAGCCGCATACCTCGGCTGGCCGGGTCCCGACCACCAAGGCCTATCGCTTTTACGTGAAACAGTTGACCGGGGAAGCGCGTCTGTCGCCAGCCGACGAGAACCTGATTCAGGGGAGCCTGCAAGGTCTGCAGGATGTTCCCGAGTTCATGGAGCGGACTTCGCATGTGCTGTCGCTGATTTCGCACAGCGTAGGCGTCACCGTCAGCTCGGCGCAGGGACAGCACAACGCGCTGGAACATGTGTATTTCCAGCGGATGGCCGACAAGAAAGTGCTGGCCGTCGTGGTCATGCGCAACGGCGTGGTGCGCAGACCACGACGGCCAGCACTTTCTTGTCGGCCATCCGCTGGAAATACACATGTTCCAGCGCGTTGTGCTGTCCCTGCGCCGAGCTGACGGTGGCGCCTACGCTGTGCGAAATCAGCGACAGCGCCGTCGAAGTCCGCTCCATGAACTCGGGAACGTCCTGCAGACCTTGCAGGCTCCCCTGAATCAGGTTCTCGTCGGCTGGCGACTAGACTCCCCCGGTCAACTGTTTCACGTAAAAGCGATAGGCCTGGGTGATCGGGACCCGGCCGCCGAGGTATGCGGCTGCTCCAGAAAACCAGCGTCGGCGAGATCGGCCATTACGTTGCGAATGGAAGCCGCGCTCAGGTTCTCGGGGTTGGCGCGGCCAGGGTGCGCGAGCCCACGGGTTCACCGGTGGAGATGTAGGACTCCACGATGGCCGTGAGGATCTCGCGTTCCGTCTGCGATGTTGGCCGATGCGTCCATGATTGAGGTCTCGCGGAAGCTAACCTGTGTTCTTGCAATTATTTACAGACGAGCAAGATACAATTCCGCACTTTTATTCTAGGGAGCAGGGCGGGTGTGCAAGGTTGGCACTCAACTTGTCGAGTGCTAAAGGCTCAGAATGAGGCTTGCAAAGCTAGAGTCGACCTTCGAGGCTTTTGTCGGGGCCAGTGTCGCGACCGCATATTGGTTTCGGCACTGGAAGGAAACACACAAAACTCAGCCCCGAACGGGGCGGAAGAGCTTAGCCCAGGGCGTGAGCCCTGGGTCAAGTTGGAAGATATCCGAGCATCGTCAGGGACGGCACAGGTCGCGCCACACAAGTTGAACCCTCTTGGGGATCATCTATTTGTGAATCGTCGTGTTCTTAGGCCGTCTGAACGTTTGAACGAGAAGGTGTGGGGTTTGGCATTACTTCGACGGTTTTGCATTTGCGCAGTTTTCGGGGCTCTCCTGCCGGTGCTGTTGAGCACAGACGGCCACAAGCTGCCGGTTGCGCAAGACTCGCAAATGCTCGATCGCGGTTTCCGTACACCTTGACTTTCCGGCGGCCCATGCCACCTTCCTCAGCTACCGCGAACTCATCCCGCCGACCCTATGGGTCATGTATCCCAATGCTGCTCCAATATGTATTTTCCGAGTTTTTCGATCGCTTCCGCGTGCTGGAATCGGACCTCTTCCTGGATGA
>CAWIKZ010000008.1:0-14802 GCA_963836875.1 uncultured Acidobacteriaceae bacterium | reverse complement strand
GTGAGCGGCCGCCCAAGGGTGACGACTTGCGGCCGATTTCCAGAGTAGCGGTTGCGCGAGGCATTGGGATCGGCGCTGGCTTGCGGGAAGAGTCCGGCCGAGGCCACTCGCGCCAGAGCACGCGCCTGGTTCAGGCGGTCTTGCGCGGCGACCAGCGACTGATTCGCCTTCAGCAGTTGGTGCTCGTAGTTGTCCAGCTCGGCATCGTGGAAAATCTCCCACCATGCGCCTTTAGGAAGCGAATCTTTCGGCGCGGCGACACGCCACGGACCTTCTGTCTTGTACGCCTCAGGGGCCTGGACTGGCGGACGCTGATATTTCGGTCCCACGGCGCATCCCGCCAGCAAAGCGCTGACGGCGACACTGCCCGTCAGGGTCAGCCACTTCATGACGGATTGCCTCCCTGGTTTGCGGGAGCGATGTTGACCTGCTGCCCTTCTTCCAGCGAATCGGCGGGATTGATGACCACCTGGTCCCCCACATCGACGCCACCCAGTATTTCCAGCGTCGAGCCGTAATCGCGACCGATGGTGATGGGGCGCAGTTGCACCTTGTGGTCGCTCCCCACAACGGCCACGCGCGGGCCTTCCTGGCGGAAGAGCATGGTGTTGACCGGCAACGTGACTTTCTGTCCGCTGATGCCGGGCCTGAAATGAACTTCGCCGAAGGAGCCGGGCAGCAGGCGCCCATCTTTGTTGGGCACGTCAACTTCGCTCAGCAAGGTGCGGGTGGCGGGATCAATAGCTTCCGCGGTGCGCGCTACCGTGCCTCTAAACTTCTGGCCGGGCAATTCCTGCAATGTCACCCAGGCTTCCATTCCGTTCTTGATGGCGGGGGCGTAACTTTGGGGGACGCTGACGTACACGCGCAGAGGGTCGACGCGGGCCATGTCAAACAACTCCTTGCCCGCCGACCCTCCTCCAGTTGAGCCGGCATTGATCAACGCGCCGGGATCGACGTTGCGCTTGGTCAGCACCCCACTGAAGGGCGCGTACACGTGTTTGAACGCCTCCAGTTCTTCCAGACGGCGCACGTTGGCGTCATTTGCGTCCAGGTTGGCCTTGGCCTGTTGATAGCCGCTGGCCTGCTGGTCGGCTTCCTGCTGCGAAACCGAATCGGTGGTGCGCAGGCTGAGATAACGGTCGGAATTGATTTTGGCCAGGTCCATCTGGGCCACGATCTGCTGGCGCGTCGCCCGGGCCTGCATCAACTCCTGGTCCACTTCCGGAGTGTCGATGTCGGCCAGCAGTTCGCCCTTGGTCACCCGGCTGCCAATGTCTTTGTACCAGTGCAGCAGGTAGCCGTTGGTGCGGGCGTAGATGGGAGACTCCTCGAACGCCAGCAACGAGCCGGGCAATACCAGTTCTTCGTCGGGGTTCTCCGAGATGGGATGAATCACGGCCACCGTGGGAACAGACTCGCGCTCGGTTTCCCGGGCGAGCACGCGGCTGCTGTGGATGCGCATGAGCATGGTGATTACGGCGCCGGCCAGCAGCGCCAGCACCACCACAGCGATCATGAACAGCGCCTTGCGCGGAGTCGCTGGAGGAAGCTTGGGCGGCGCCGTGATTTCCGCGGCGTGGTGCTCGGGTTCCGCAAAGTTAGTTTGATTTGAACGATCCATAGTTATAAATCCTAGCAGTAGCAATTAGCTCTTAGCCGCTAGCTCTTAGTAACCGTTGCAACGCTCTCCGTGTGTGCTAGTTGGTTCATCCCGGCTGTTTGGTCCTCCGCATTGCATGATCTGAATATTTCTACTCATTCAGTTGCCCACCGCCTCCATAACGTTGCGAAAGCCAGTTGCTAACCGCCAGTTGCTAAAAGCTAACAGCTAATTGCTAATTGCTTCTCTCTCTCGCTTTGCCTCGCGATGGCCGTGAATCATGGCAAAGATGGACGGCACAAAAAACAGCGTTGCCACCGTGGCGAACAACAGCCCGCCGATCACCGCGCGTCCCAGTGGCGCGTTCTGTTCACCGCCTTCGCCCAGGCCCAGCGACATCGGCACCATGCCGATGATCATGGCCAGAGCCGTCATCAGCACCGGACGGATTCGAGTGTAGCCCGCTTCCAGCGCGGCTTGCGCCGCAGGTATGCCGAGGTTCATGCGCTCGCGTGCGAACGAAACCAGCAGAATGGAGTTGGCGGTGGCCACGCCCATGCACATTACCGCTCCGGTCAGCGACGGCACGCTCAACGTGGTGTGGGTCAGCAGCAGGATCCAGCAAATGCCAGCCAGCGCTCCCGGCAGGGCGGTGATGATGATGAACGGATCCAGCCAGGACTGAAAATTCACCACGATGAGGAAATACACCAGCGAGATCGCCATCAGCAGTCCGAGGCCCAGGCCGATGAACGACGACTGCATAGTCACCACCTGTCCGCGAACGATGATGCGCGTGCCCCTTGGTAGATGCTGCTCGAACGGCTGCAGGACTTTCATGGTGTCCTTGGCCACCGCGCCCAGGTCACGGTCCTGGGTGCTGGCGTACACGTCGATCACCGGTTGCACATTGTAATGCGAGACCACCACCGGCCTGGCCACGGGAGTCAACTGCACCAGATTGCCCAGCACTTGCGAGCTGGGCACGCCGGGATCGTTCACCGGCATGTCCATCAGGTCCTGCAGCGAGGTCATGCGGTATTGCGGGGACTGGACCGCCACCTGGTAGGTGACGCCGTTCTTCGGGTTCAACCAGAAGTTGGGCGCGGTCTGAAAGCTGCCGCTCAACGAGACCAGCACGCTCTGCTCCACATCGCGCGCATTCATTCCTACTTGCGTGGTCTTGTCGCGGTCAATCTGCAGATGCAGTGTCGGCAAACTTAGTACCTGTTGTACATGCACGTCGGCGGTGCCGTTCACGTGACGCAGGCGGTTGGCGATTTGCTGCGCAATGACGTAGTCGCCCTGCATGTCCTGGCCGGTGACCTGGATGTCGATAGGCGCCGGCAATCCGAAGTTCAGAATCTGGGTCACGATATCGGCCGGCTGAAAGAAGAACTCCACGCCGGGAAACTGCCGCGGCAGTTCCTCCCGCAACTTTCGGATATAACCCGCCGTGGAATGATGATGCTCGGCGTTCAGGCCCACCAGGATCTCGGCATCGCTGGTGCCCACGACGCCGGAGTTGCTGTACGACAAATTGATTCCAGAATATGGTAGCCCGATATTGTCGAGGATGGTGACCAGCTCGTCCTTGGGAATCTGCTGCCGCAGGTACGCTTCCACCTCATCGGCCAGGCGCGCCGTCTCTTCCACGCGCAGGCCGGGGCGAGCGCGCATGTGCAGGCGCATCAGGCCGGCGTCAACGTTAGGGAAGAAGTCTTCGCCGAGGGAGAAAACCAGCCCCAGCGAAAGCACGCAGAATGCGAGAAAGCAGGCGGCGAACAGCTTGCGATGCTCGAGGGTGGTTTCCAGAAGCTGGTAGTAACCGTTGCGGAAGTTGTCGAACCTGCGCTCGAACCCCCGCTGATAGCGGCCGAAGATTGTTTTGGGTCCAGCGGCGCGATGCTCGTGCCCGCGCATGATGTACCTGACCAGCGTCGGGATCAAGGTGCGCGAAAGGAAGTACGATGCCAGCATCGCGAACACCACGGCTTCGGCCAGCGGCACGAACAGGTAGCGGGCAACGCCGGCGAGGAAGAACATAGGCACAAACACGATGCAAATACAGAGAGTGGAGACGAACGCCGGCACCGCGATCTGCGAAGCCCCATCCAGGATGGCCCGCGTCATCTCCTTGCCTTGGGCGAGGTTGCGCTCGATGTTCTCGATCTCGACCGTGGCGTCGTCCACCAGGATGCCGACCGCCAGGGCCAGGCCTCCCAGCGTCATGATGTTGATGGTTTCGCCCAGCGCGCTCAGCAGAAGCACCGAAACAAAAATGGAGAGCGGGATAGAAATCGAGATGACGATGGTGGGACGCCAATCTCCCAGAAACAGCAGGATCATGACCGCGGTGAGAGCGGCGGCAATCACCGCCTCGCGCAATACCCCATCGATGGAAGCGCGCACGAACAGCGACTGATCGAACAGCGGCTTGATAGTGATGTCGCGTGGGAGCGACTGCGCGGCAATTGGCAGTACACCCTTCACTGCGCTCACGATACTGAGCGTGGATGCGGTGCCGATCTTGTAGACCGACATCAGCGTGCCCCGGACGCCGTCCTGGCGCACGATGTTGGTTTGCGGCGCAAAGCCATCGCGGATGTGGGCCACATCGCGCATGTAAATGGTCGAGCCGTTCACCGTCTTGACCGGCAGATCGTTCAACTCGGCGATGGTCTGCGGGCTGCTGTTCATCTCAACCTGGTATTCCAGCGGCCCGATCTTGGCGGTGCCGCTGGGAGTAATCAGGTTTTGCGTGTTGATGGCGTTGACAATGTCGTTGGGAGAAAGTCCGTTGGCCTGGAGCCGCGGCAGGTCAAGATCGACCTGCACCTGGCGTATCTTGCCGCCGTAGGGATAGGGCATGGCCGCGCCGTGCACGGTTGCCAGTTGGGTGCGCAGAAAATTTTGGCCCAGGTCGAACAGTTGCTGTTCCGGCAAGGTCTTGCTGCTGAGTCCAAGTTGCACCACCGGCGTGGACGACGCCGAGTAGGAGATGACCAGCGGCGGCGTAGTCCCAGGCGGCAGGCCGCGCACCGTGGTTTGCACCATCGCAGTAACCTGGGCCAACGCAGTTTGAATGTTGGCTTGCGGGCGGAAAAAAATCTTGATCACGCCCACGCCGTTGACCGACTGCGACTCGATGTGCTCGATATCGTTGACGGTGATGGTGAGGCCGCGCTCGGAGTTGGTGACGATGCGGTCGGCCATCTCCGAGGGCGCGAATCCGCCGAAGTTCCACACCACGCTAACGACTGGAATGTTGATGTCGGGGAAAATATCGACCGGTGTGCGCAGCACCACGATGGGCGTCAGGATGATCAGCACCAGCGCCATTACGACGAAGGTATAAGGACGCCGGAGCGCTAGGGCAACAATCCACATCGGTGGGGTAGGACTCCATTCAGGGCCAGACCGGCATGTCGCTCACAGCGCCAAAGCCAGCCATAAAAATCCGATTCGATACGCTACGTATTGGATTCAAATATATGCTACTGTGAGTCATGCCGCAAATGCCTTCGGCTGTTCAAAAGCGGTTGCATGAAAGCAGCAATGGCGCCAAGCGCCTGCCTGGGCGGCCCCGCAGTGAACAGGCGCGCCAGGCCATCCTGCGGAGCACCAGCCGGCTGCTGCAGCGCACCGGTTTCGCGGAGCTCTCGATTGAGGCCATCGCGGCCAACGCCGGCGTGGGCAAGGCGACCGTGTATCGCTGGTGGCCCGACAAAGGCGCTCTGGTGGTTGACGCCTTTGCCTCCAGCGCGGAAGACGAATTGCACTTTCCCGACAGCGGCTCCGTCTATAAGGACATGAGCCTGCAGATGAATCAGTTCCTGGCGATACTTCGTTCACGGCGCGGCCGTATCGTGTCGGCGGTAATCGCGGGGGGACAGTCAGACCCCGGTCTCATGCAAGCCTTTCGCAAGCGCTTTCTTCTGCCCCGGCGGCAGGAAGCCTACCAGACACTGCGACGAGGAATGGAACGCGGGGAACTGCGGCGCAACTTGGATCTCGATCTGCTGCTCGACATTCTCTACGGCGCAATCTATATGCGCTTTCTCATTCGTCACGGCCAACTGAGCGAGGAGTTTATCGCGGATGTTTGTCGCCTGGTGCTCAATGGCGCGGCAAAGGACGGACGCCACTCTCTGCGGTTGACGAGACGAAAACGGCCTGCAGACCGGGAGGGACCTGCTTTTCCCACGGTGGTCGTTCCAGCGCGAACGAAAGCAGGTTCCTCGCTTAGCTCGTAATGACAATCGAAAGACGAATCATCATCTGCCAATCTAACTACGTCTTCTTGTCTTTCCGGGTCGCTTTGCGGGGTTTCTCGAGGGCCAATTTATTGTGGGAGCCGAAGGCCTCGCTCATCGCTTGCATCCGCTCCGCCTCCTTACGTACCTTGGCGGCGTACGCGAGCGGATCGACTCTCTTCTTTTTCATGTCCCACAGCATGACACAAATCTGGATACAGTCAACTAACGCCAATTTTCGGCTGGTGTCTGTGGTGGATAGCTTTGAAGGGGCACGGCTTCAGCCGTGCCGTTAAGTCCCTCTATTTTTGTCATCCCGACCGAGGTCGCCGCGGCGACCGAGCGGAGGGACCTGCTGTTTCTGTCCGTTGCAAGTCTCAAAAGCAGATCCCTCGCCGGCTGAAGCCGGCTCGTGATGACAAAAAGGAAGGACTTCCTACGACGCACCTAAAGGTGCCCCCCTTCAAAGCGAGATGCGGCCGACCTTTTCCGCAGCCTGTGAAGCCGTGTCCCTTCAAAGGGTGAGATCCTCATGAATAGTCCAGGTGAAGGCCCGCTCTTCTGGACTCCTGCGTTTGACAGGCTTCTCTCCCGCTGAGTACGATTCGGGCGCTGCCCATGCCTATGAAAATCCCTCTCTTATCGCGCACTCTCCTGTCGAAGCCAGACGCAACTCGAATTCGCCGCAGCATGTGGCTTTGCGTGGTGCTGGCCTTCTCACTGCTGGCCACCGCGGCGGGGCCTTCGATCGGCTCCGCCGATTCCACCCGCTATCTCAACGACATTAAGACACTCTCGGCCCCCGACATGGAGGGACGCGGCGCTGGAACCAAAGGATTGGGACGCGCCACAAAATACCTCGAGCGCCGTTACAAGGGCCTGGGACTTCAGCCTGCGGGCACCAACGGCTACTTGCAGCCGTTCACCGTGACTACCGGCGCGAAGTTAAAGGCGGACAATGAATTCATCGTTAACGAAGGCGGAAAGAAACAGCCGTTGGCATTGAACCAGGATTTTGTGCCGGCCAGTTTCTCTTCTTCAGGATCGCTCGCCGCTCCCGTGGTCTTCGCCGGCTATGGCGCCTCGGCCGAGGAATTTGGATATGACGACTATGCCGGCCTGGATGTGAAGGACAAGATCGTGGTGGTGCTGCGCTACGAGCCGGAAATCTTTGGCGTAAAGAGCGGCCAGCACGGTTTGACGCAACATTCGCAACTTATTACCAAAGCGATCAACGCGCGCAACCACGGAGCCAAGGCGCTGGTGTTGATCAACGGAAAGCTGGCCGACGGGGAAGAGGACCTGCTGATGCGCTTTGGCGGCGTGAGCGGGCCGCAGGACGCCGGCATCATGCTGCTGCAGGTGAAGAACGCGGTCGCTGATAGCTGGCTCAAAGCAGCCGGCAAGTCGCTCGCCGACGTGCAGCAGCAGATCGGTCACAGCGGCAAGCCAGACTCGTTCGCCTTTCCCGGAACACTGCAACTGTCGCTGAAGGTGGATATCGAAGCCACGCATGCGCGGGTCAACAACGTGCTCGCCTATCTTCCCGGCAAGACCGCGGAATACGTCATCATCGGCGCGCATTACGATCACCTCGGGCGCGGCGATTCCAACTCGCTGGCGCCGTCGCAGATCGGGAAGATCCATCCTGGGGCCGACGACAATGCTTCGGGAACTGCCGGCGTGCTGGAACTCGCGCGCTTGTTCGCTCCCATGAAAGGCCAGCTCGACCGCGGCATTCTGTTCATGTCGTTCTCGGGAGAAGAGCTTGGGCTGCTGGGTTCGGCGGAGTGGGTGAAGGACCCGACGCTACCGCTCGACAAGTGCATCGCCATGCTGAACATGGACATGATCGGGCGCATCAAGGACAACAAGGTGTATATCGGCGGCGTGGGGACGGGTTCGACGTTCAAGACAATTCTGGAGCAGGCGCAGAAGCGGGAACCAAATTTCAAAATCGAGTATTCCGCGGGCGGATATTCCGCCAGCGACCACACCTCGTTCGTCGGGAAGAAAATTCCGGTGCTGTTCTTCTTCTCCGGACTGCACTCGGATTATCACAAGCCCTCCGACACCTGGGACAAGATCAATGCGCCGTCGGCGGCGCAGTTGCTCAATCTGGTGGGTGACGTTGCGATGCAGTTGGCCGAGGCACCATCACTGCCGAGCTTCATCACCGTGGTGGAAGATAAGCCCGTGGGCGGCGGTGGCGGAGGCTACGGGCCGTACTTCGGTTCCATTCCCGACTTCGGCGAGGTCAAGGACGGCGTGCGCTTCTCCGACGTGCGGCCGGGATCGCCGGCGGCGAAGGCCGGACTCAAGGCGGGCGATATCCTGGTGCAGTTCGGCGACAAGTCGATTCACAATCTGTACGATTTCACCGACGCGTTGCGCCGCAGTAAGGTGGGCGAAGTGGTGCAGGTGAAAGTCTTGCGCGATGGCCAGCCCATTAGCGCCAGCGTGAAGTTGGAGCAGAGAAAGTAAGAGCCGCGAGCCACCGCCGGTTAACCTGGGGTATTTCGGATAATCTGGAATGTGATGCAGTCCAATGGGAGCGTTTTTTTGATCTCGCCGAATCTCTTCTGCAAATCCTTGGCGGTGCTGTTGCTGTTTACCGCCACAACATCTCTGCCGTCTCGGGCGCAGCAGTCACACGAAGCATCCGCCGCCTCCCCATCTTTGCTGGTGCCCGGCGAGGAGAAGCACCTGCACAACATTCGCCAGCTCACCTTCGGGGGACAGAACGCCGAGGCCTACTTCTCCGCCGACGATCGCATGTTGAGCTTTCAACACCAGGGCGAAGGCGTTCCGTGCGACCAGATCTACACCATTCCGGTGGACACGCCCGATGGCAAACCGGCCACGCCCAAGCTGGTCAGCACCGGCAAGGGTCGCACCACGTGCAGCTACATTTTCCCTTCGGGCAAGCGCATGTTGTATTCCTCCACTCACGGCGCCAGTCCTGAATGTCCGCCCAAGCCCGACTACTCGAAGGGTTACATGTGGCCCATCTTCGACACTTACAAAATCTACACCGCGAAGCTGGATGGCAGCGACCTGCGCTTGCTGACCGATGCCCCCGGCTACAACGCGGAAGCTACCATCAGCCGCGACGGTAAACACATTGTCTTCACTTCAACACGCAACGGCGACCTCGATGTTTACACCATGAACGCCGACGGCAGCCACGTTAAACAGCTGACCCACGAACTGGGCTACGATGGTGGCGCGTTCTTCTCGGCCGACGGCAAGAAGATCGTCTATCGCGCCGAGCGTCCCCAGACCGCGGCGGAGATTGCCGACTACAAGGCGCTCTACGCCAAGGGGTTCATTCGTCCGGGCAATCTGGAAATCTGGGTGATGGATGCCGACGGAAAACACAAGCGGCAGGTGACCCGCAACGGCGCCGCCAACTTCGCGCCCTTCTTTCATCCCGATGGCAAGCGGATCATCTTTGCCTCCAACCAGGCCGATCCGAAGAGCGGCCGCGCCTTCGATCTCTACATCATCAACGTCGATGGGACCGGGCAGCAGCGCATTACGTTCTATCCCGACTTCGACGCCTTCCCCATGTTCACCTCCGACGGCAAGCGGCTGGTGTGGGCGTCGAACCGCAACGGCAAAGTCCCGCACGAAACGAATATCTTCATTGCCGATTGGGTGGAGTAGGCGCGGTAACGCGGGTTGCGATACTTGCCAGCCCGCGTTAAGTGGTTCCACGCGCTAGAAAATGCTTCCATCTAGCCCGGCAATGAACTTAATCCCTTGGATTATCAGTTTCTTTAGCCTCTGGTCATTGGTCAGGTAAACATCCACCTGTGCTATGGAAGCACAGGCCAAGTGGATTGCGTCGGCCGGGGAAACATTGTGCTGCGCCCGTATTTTCGCGTAACGATCCGCGGCTTCCATAGTAAAGGGGAGGAGGCGCACAACCGGGCTATCAAAAAAAGCGCGGATCTGTGCTGCTTCTTTGGTGCGGCCTGTTTTGTAGGCACCGGTCAGGATCTCACCGACCGTGAACATGCTGGTGCAAAGCTGATCGCCACGCTGTGACATTCGCTCATGGATTTGCTCCACCTTCTTTCCATGCTGCGGGTGCGCCTCCAGCCAATAGATAAACAGCATCGTGTCCCAATAAACCAGGCTCACTTTTTCTCCCCCGGTCCCCCGCCATAGAAGCCGTTCCGCTCACGCTGCAGGAAGGACTCGCCACCACCGAGTGAGTGCAGGGCCTCCTTCAGCAGTCCTCGCAATTTGTCGAATGCGGGTACCTCCGTGATTGCGCCTTGCGGTTCGTGCTCACGCCCGAGCAATCGATAGGTGTAGGTCATCCGGGTACCCATTCCCGAAGGGGGGCCAGACTCCTCCTCAATCACCAAATTGTTATCGCGTAGAAAACTCTTCGCAGTGAGGGCGTTGCACACATTGGGCACCCGGTTCTTCAGTTTGAGAGATCGGTGCACGTCTCCAGCAACAATGCGGACGTGCTGTAGACCTTGGCGCCGGGCCGGTTCAAGATATTCCCTGCGTACAAACCCCCGGATTTCGTCTGCCGAACTTGCTGTCATAACATGTCCTTTCTGGCCTGATCGACTTATAACATACATAACACAACATACAATACAATTCAAGACATGCGATGACAACCAAGCGTAGCCAGTTCAATTTAGGGGTGCGAAGCGAGGGGCAGACAGGCTCTCAGATCTGGTAATCCATCTCGATTGCCTGCTGCAACTTGTCAGTTCCGTTGGTCGGCGCCGGGGATGGCTGGCGGCCTTGCAGGCGGCACACTTCGTCCTTTAGCATTTTGACTTCGTTGGCCACCGCAGACAGCGCCTCCGACAGCGGATCGTTGATTTGCTTGGGGTCAGTGATCACCACCCGCTTGCCTTCGCGGAGAACAATGTGGCCGGGCACGCCCACTACGGTTGAGTTGTCGGGCACATCGCGCAGCACCACCGAGCCGGCGCCGATGCGGCAATTTTCGCCGATGGTGATATTGCCCAGTATTTTTGCGCCCGAACCAACCACGACATTGTTGCCGATGGTGGGATGCCGTTTGCCGTGTTCCTTGCCGGTGCCGCCCAGGGTGACGCCCTGGTACAACGTGACATCGTCGCCCACGATCGTGGTCTCGCCAATGACCACTCCCATTCCGTGGTCGATGAAAAAGCGCCGCCCAATTTGCGCGCCGGGATGGATCTCGACGCCGGTAACCAGCCGCGCGAGTTGCGACAGGGCCCGGGCAGGGAATTGCCAGCCACGGATCCACAGCCAGTGGTGGAAGCGGAAGCCCCACAGCGCGTGCAGCCCGGAGTAGAGCAGAATGATTGCGAGCGAGGAGGTCGCCGCGGGATCGCGGTCCTTGACAGCAGCGATGTCCTCACGCACGGATGCAAACATTTTTCAAACGCCTTCCGCCACCATGGCGAGCGACTCATTGCGGAGCTGCTCGAACAGGAGGCTGCTCAGGTAACGCTCGCCGAACGACGGGACGATGACGACGATCAGCTTGCCTGCGTTCTCGTCGCGCCCAGCAACTCGCAACGCGGCAACCACGGCCGCTCCCGACGAAATGCCCACCAGCAGACCTTCTTCCTTTGGCAGGCGGCGCGCCATCGACAAGGCGTCCTCACTCGACACTTGGATGACTTCATCAATGTAGTCGGTGCGCAGAATGCTGGGAACAAAGCCGCCGCCGATGCCCTGGATCTTGTGCGGGCCGGGCTGCCCGCCGGAGAGAACGGCACTTTCCACGGGTTCGACCGCGACCGCCTTGAACGACGGCTTCTTCGGCTTGATGTACTCGCAGATCCCGGTCAGCGTGCCACCGGTGCCGATGCCCGAGATCAGGAAGTCCACTTTGCCGTCGGTATCGTTCCAGATTTCCGGCCCAGTGGTCTCCAGGTGAATTTTGGGATTCGCCGGATTGTCGAATTGCTGCAGCATGTAGCCGTTGGGTGTTTTGGCGAGCAACTCATCGGCCCTGGCGATTGCGCCCTTCATGCCCTTGATGCCCGGCGTCAGCACGATGTCCGCGCCAAAGGCCTTCAGCAGCACGCGGCGCTCCAGGCTCATGGTGTCGGGCATGGTGAGAATCAGCTTGTAGCCCTTCACCGCCGCCACGAACGCCAGCGCGATGCCGGTGTTGCCGCTGGTGGGCTCGATCAGCACGGTCTTGCCGGGCTGGATTTTCCCCGCGCGCTCGGCTTCGTTGATCATGCTGACGCCGATGCGGTCCTTCACGCTGCTGCACGGGTTCTGGCTTTCCAGCTTGGCGACCACCGTGGCCTTCGCGCCGGCGGTTACCTTGTTGAGGCGCACCAACGGAGTGTTCCCAATCAACTCCGTAACGTCATTCGCAATCTTCATAGCGATCTCCCGAGAGTTTAACCTGAGGCTTGTAGATATACGGTTTGATTCAGCGGAGGCGAGTAAAGAATCAGCTAAAAGCAACAACAACAGCACGAGGTTTGTTGGCTGGCGCCAACCTCGAACTGAAAGCGCGTGTATGTGGGGTTGCCGAACATAATGCGAATACGCGTATAGCTTAGCATTCCGCCCTGGTTATCGCCACTGCCGCAATCGCAGCGGTCTCGGCGCGGAGAATGGTGTCGCCAAGTGAGGCGGCGAGCCATTGCGACAATTCAAAGAGCTGCAACTCATCCGTGGTCCAGCCGCCTTCGGGGCCGACGGCGAGCGCTAGCCAGGTCACATGGTCGTGTGCGCGCAGCACTTCGCTGAGCGTGGCTTCTGGTGCGGCTTCTGCCAGAACGATTCGCAAGTCGCAACCCGGATGACCGCAGGTCCCTGGACTCGGACTAAAGTCCTCGCGAGGCATGACAGCGGGGTCGTGGAAGTTAGCGAGCGCTTCCTTCAGCTTTACTGGATCGGCGATCTCCGGCGGTGCGATGCGGCGCGACTGCTCGGCAGCTTCACGAGCGATGCGCCGCCAGCGCTCGACGCGCTTGCTCGCCGCGAGGGCAAGATGCTTTTCCGTGCGCCGCGCAATTACGGGAATGATCGTGGTGACGTTCAGTTCCGTGCAACAGGGTGATGGGTACAGCCTCGCGGGCCGTGACTTCTTCGCCCAGGGTGAACTCCACGCGTTCGTCCTGCACGCTGAAAACGGTGGCTCGGCGAACTTGCTCGCCGCATGTGACCTCGAACTGCTGGCCGACGCGCGCGCGCAAGGTGCGGGACAGATGTGCAGCGTGCGCGCCGGTCAAGGCAGCGCGATCGCCGGAGAACTCGTCGGCAATCCAGCGGCGTCGGGTCATCGCCCTACTGAAACATATCCTTCACCTTGTTCAGCAGCGAGCGGCTGACGGGCTTGTTGTCCACCGAGGTCGTAGCCTGCAACTCCTGCAAGAGTTCGCGCTGCCGCTTGCTGAGCTTCGACGGCGTCTGCACCTTGACTTCGACGTGCAAATCGCCGCGCCCGTGACCGTTGAGCACCGGCACACCTTTGTTCTTCACCCTGAAGGTGGTCCCAGGCTGCGTGCCCTCGGGAATTTTCACCACACATTCGCCATCGAGCGTGGGGACGGTGATCTCGGTGCCCAGCGCCGCCTGCGCGAAGGAAATTGGCACGGCGCAATACAGGTGTTTGCCTTCACGCTCGAAGAACGCGTGCTCCCTGGCGTGCAACACCACGTAGAGATCACCGGACGGTCCACCGTAAACGCCCGCTTCGCCCTCGCCCGAGTACAGCATGCGCGCGCCTTCCTCGACTCCCGCGGGAACTTTGACCGCGACCGTGCGCTGGCGCGTGATGCGGCCATGGCCTCGGCACTGGGAGCAGGGATCGACGATCAGTTTGCCCGCACCCTGGCAGGTGCCGCAGGTGCGCGATATGGCGAAGAACCCCTGCTGATAACGTACTTGCCCGCGCCCCCCGCAGGTGGTGCAGGTGATGGGCGCCTTGCCCGGAGCCGCGCCGCTGCCTTTGCACTGGTCGCACTCTTCCAGCCGCCGCACCTGCACTTGCTTGGTGACGCCAAACACGGCTTCCTCGAACTCGAGAGTGAGGTCCTCGCGCAGATCGGCCCCGCGCTGTGCGCGCGAACGGCTGCGTCCCCCCTGCCCGCCAAACATGTCGCCAAATCCGAAGAGGTCGCCGAAGATGTCGTGGAAATCGTTGAACACCGTGGCGTCGAATCCGCCGTTGCCGCCCGCGCCGCTGGAAACTCCCGCGTGACCAAAGCGGTCGTAGCGCGCGCGCTTTTCGCTGTCGGCGAGAATCGCATAGGCTTCGCTGCACTCCTTGAATCGCTCCTCGGCCGCAGGATCGTCGGGATTGCGGTCAGGATGGTGTTGCAGAGCCAGCTTGCGATAGGCGCTCTTGATTTCCTGGTCGTTGGCCGTGCGGCTGACGCTCAGCACTTCGTAGTAATCGCGTTTTACGTTGGCAGCCAGAACTGTTTACCTTTTTCGAAACTGATTTACGGTTTGGGACGGCGAGCCACGCGCACCATCGCCGGACGCAATAGCCGGTCTTTCAACTTGTAGCCACGCTGCAACTCATCGATCACGTGGTTGTCCTCGACTTCCTCGGTGTCCACCATCTGGATCGCCTGATGCAAATTGGGATCGAACGGTTCGCCCTCGGCGGCCACGGGCTGCACCCCCAGCTTCGCCAGCGCGTCGTGAAATTGTTTGTCGATGAGCTCGATGCCGGCGTGAAAATCCTCCAGCGATGCCGCCTTGGTGTTTAGCGCGCGGTCCAGGCTGTCGAGAATGGGAAGCAATGTCTTCATCGCATCGGCGAGCGCATATTCCCTGAACTCCTGCTGCTGTTTTTCGCTGCGCTTGCGATAGTTTTCAAACTCAGCCTGAATGCGCGCCGCGCGGTCGAGATAGGCCGCACGTTCGGCGCGGACGCGCTCCATCTCCGATTGCGGCTCTTCCGTTGCGGCCGTGACGGCGCTCTGCGGAGCCGGG
>CAWIKZ010000007.1:0-567647 GCA_963836875.1 uncultured Acidobacteriaceae bacterium | reverse complement strand
CAGTAATCCAACCACCACCGCGGCGGGAATGATGAAGGCGATCTCCGAATAGCGCGCCCACAGGACCGCTGCGTTCTGTATCTTGTCGTCCCGGTGCTCGTCAGTCATGAACAGAGGCTACCATCTGCGGTCAAGCGCGGGAAGCATCCAGCGGCCTCGAAATTGGACAACCTGCTGAACTCAGTCCGCTCGCTGTTTGACCGCAGATGCGGCAGACGCTATGATCGAAATGCGGGGTGGAGCAGTCTGGTAGCTCGTTGGGCTCATAACCCAAAGGTCGGTGGTTCAAATCCACCCCCCGCAACCAACTAACTTATTGAATCGAAAAGCTCAGCACTCGCGGTGCTGGGCTATTTTTTTGTTCACTGCGTGCAGTAGCGTGCAGAATTTTCCCAAGATCCTCTGCAATTCTGCGTTCGTCTGCCGTGACTGCGTGCGTGTAGCCCATCGTGGTTTGCGCGTCAGCGTGACCAAGCCGATTCTGCCGAACCGCCATGGGCGCTCCGATTTGATCCAACAGTGTCGCGTTGCCATGCCGGAAAGCATGGAAGCCACACTGCGAGATACCCAGGTTCCTCAGCAACGGATGAAACTTCCGCTTGCGGAGCAAGCTGTGATCCCAGGGCGTACCATTTTTGGTCGCAAACACCAAGCCCCGGGTGTTCGGTCGCCAAGTCAGCAGGTATGCCCTGATGTGCTCCACCAATTCAGGAGAGATCGGAAAACGGCGATTGCCCTTCTTCGATTTCACCGTCTGAATCTGGCCACGCCACACGCTCTGCCGAACGTAAATGACGGCCTTTTCCAGATCCAGGTCGGCAACCCGAAGGGCGCAAATCTCGCCGCCTCGAATGCCGGCCTCGGCCAGGATGGAGTAGAACGTCTTATGCGGTTCGTTGGCGGAATCAACAATGCGCTTGATTTCCTCCAGCGAGAAGGCAAACGTCTGCACCAGCCCCCGTTTTGGCAGCACCAGCCCGTCAAAAGGATCGTGGGCCACGTAACCCCACGACCGGGCGCTAGTCCACATCATGCGAAGTGTCGCCACCAGATTGCGGACGGTTCTTGCATTGCACTTGCAGTTGGAAACGAATGCCTGCAAGCGCTGGCCGTCCAAATCCTTCAGCGCCACACTGCCCAATTGCGGCAGCAGCCACTTACGCAATTGACTCCGGGTAGAGCTTTGCGTACTGCGTTTGTGTTGGGAAAGCACCGTCGCGTCCCACTGATTTGCAAACTCCGCAAATCTGGCTGTGGGCCGTGCCCGGTACGTCGGACTGTTGATGGTTGAGAGACGGGCTTCCAGAGCACGCAAAGCGAGCTTACGTGTGGGGTAGTCCCGGATCTTACCCAGAACCTCCCATTTGTAGGGCCGACGAATTGTTCCGTCAGGCTGAATCACGTCCTCGCGCCACCTGCCGATCCAGAGCCCATTCTTGGGAGGGCCGCTCTTGGGAAGCAGACTCCCCTTCTGGTAGCGTCTTCGGGCCATTGATACCTCTTTCGGCCCGTTGACCCATTGCTCTTGGCTCGGGATTGTAGCAAGAACACTCATTCATCACACACGATTCGCCTGCAAGCCTGGATTGGCTACGCGGTAAACGCGGTAAATGCCCAATGTTTGAGAAGACTCAAAGCTCAATACGCTATTACCGCGTTTTTGGCGGCGTTCCTATATGGCAAACCAAAGCTCACAGGGCCGCCCACGTTTGCCGGTCTGCTCCGTCACCATGCGCGCCAGGCCATTCTCCTGGAGCAACCCCAGGGCTCGTTCAATTTCGGTTGACGACTTGTCACGATTGAAGAGTTCCCTAATGGCGTTGCGTGTTAGTCCTTGTGTTTGCTTTCGGAGCGCGCGAAGGATTTTGTCGGCTGTCCAGTCGCCGACCGCATCACCAAAGACGAACCTTGCGGACTGCTCGGAGTAGCGCCAAACTTCAAGGGCTGCACGCAGATGTGCAACACGAATTGTGGGCGAGCAATCCAGTACCGCATAGACACAAGCCAAGCGCATCACCTGCGGCTCCGCTCGCGAGGTAACGGAGCCCAAGAGGCCCGGCTTGCCAGTGCTCAGCTCCTCATATACCTCATGCCAGAGCGCACGCGCCTGCTTGGTGCGCCGCAGTTCACGTGATTCTTTTGCAAACGTGCCGGCGTCACGCAGCTTCTTGATAAGCGGTTCAAAATCCACCGTCTCGACTCGTCCGCCGTCGGGGAGCATTTTCGAACGGGAGGCGCAAACCCACAGGAACCTGTTCGCAAAGCCGTTTGCAACAGCAGTGGTCGTCAGCAGGCGACGCAATTCATCTTTGGTAATGTGCGCAATGATGGAAATGTGAGCCCCGGTCGCAGATGCTGGTTTGTTCTTTGTAATAATGCGGAGCAACCCTGAATCCCAACTCTGGCGAATTACAGCCGAAAGTGTGTTAGTTTCGCGTTCACAAACCTGCAGGACTCGAGCAAATTCGGGTTCAACCACGAGTAACCGCTTATCAGTGACACCTGGATCGGTAACGACCTCCTTATACGCGGTAATTCGCCCTTTCTTACGAATCTCTTTGCGCTCTCGCACTTCATCCCGGACTGCAAAGATGAGGCCCTCTCCGGTGGAAAGGCCGCCCACGGTCCTGGCCGAACTCCATGCAGGGTCGACCTCTGCGAAAACGCGCTGAATATGCCCCAGCGACGTGCCTTTTCTGCCTTTTGCTGTGCGTCCGACAAGTACTGAAAACAAGTTTGTGTAGTGTTGGTCAGCCTCTGCATAAAAGTGAACAGTCCGACCAATGACGTTGCCGGCTGCGACGAGGCACTGAATCAAGAGCGCAGCCGGGTCCGCCTCAGAGTGCGGCTCAATCATTCGAACTAGGTCGCCAGCTACACCGTGAAATGCGTCCTCGTTAAGCGGACTTGGCCAGCCCGACGGAGCGCTGGTTCGCGGATTGCCCGGTTCATAACGACTAACGCTTTCCGCGATACGGTGGACTTCATCTTCATCGAGCGGTGGATCGCATCTTTTTTGGTTCTCCGTAAGAATGGCGGCCTCAATCGATTCCTGCGACATGCCGCGGTGGCGCATTATCCCCGCCAGTGAAGTCAAACCATTGTTTCTCTGCCCTTCCAGCAACACCTCGCGGGCTGTTGTCACATTGTTCGCCTGCCGCTGATTACCTGACCTCAATCGAGCAAGCAACCAATCAGGCAGCACTGCAGGCTCAAGCAGCGCGTTTCCGCCTAAATCTTCATCAAGCCATCGATAAGTTTCACCGCTCGGGTGAACAGAGGGCGGCACGATGACATAGCCGCCCTCAGCCTTCACATCAACTCCGGGAGCCAGCGTCCCACATCTGATTCCACCCGGGTTTCGGAAGAAGATGTGCCTACCGCCTCCGCCTGTCCCCTGCTTCGCTGTTTTTGGTATGGTGCGACCCGCACGGAGATCACGCCAAGAGGTTTCCCCACCATTTCGTGGGTCGAGGTCCAGAGCCATCAAGCCCGAGGGGCTGCCCGTTGCTAAGCCGATATTTGCTTCCGGCCATAGTCGCCACCACTTCCTGATCTGTTGCAAATTAGTCGTGGCATCCTTGAAAGCGTGCGGCGTCAGCGGCTCCTTGCCACCGGGCTTGCACGGAAAAACTGGAAGACCCATTCTGGCGTACCGAAGCGCCCAGTGAAGCTGGCTTGAGCTTTTGCGAGTTGTCATTGTTCATGCTCCTCGGCGCTCAGCGAATGCGTCCCCTCGCTGCTTTTCCGGCGCTCCAGCACTTTTCCTTTGTAGGTTCGTGCTTACGGTGCGATCCTAAGCGTTGAGCACTCGTTTTCACTGGGGCAGTCCTGTGAGATTTCTGCTGTGGCAGTGACCATAAAACATTTCGTTGATCGTTGGTCTAAGGAGATGGGTCGCGCCGAACGGTATGGACGCGAGTCTCACTGGGAAGCGGAAGAGGCGATCAAAGAATTGGGCGAGAAGTTCCCACACTGGCTAAGAACTCGCTCACTGCGACGCGAGATATTGAAAGACCTGTTGAGAGAGGCCCAAGCTTACGAGTATCTGCGCGACCAAGTTGCAGAATCGAATCGGGCGTTCAGGTCTGCTCTGTCGCTAGTCGCGACACTTCGACGCAAAACCAGCCGAAAAGCGGCGGCTATGCGGCAAAAATCCGGACCTGCATGCGAACTCATCTCGCGTTATCTGGTCGACGTCACTACACAGATGGAACGCTGCTCCAAGGAACTCGAGGAGGCACGTTCCAACTTTTGGCGGATACGACTCAGTCCGTATCCGCTGAAGCGCGACAACTCTCAAGAGGTCTGGATTGCCCTGCCGACATCAAGCGAAGAATGGGACTCACCGCGGGATGTTTTCTACGAGGGGAAGGTCGCAGAGGGAGTTATGAGAACTGCGAAGTTGTCTGATCCAAAACCTGACCCGAAGAGAACAATCGATTTGGACCAGCGTTTTCAGCTGCGCGTTGCTACCATCATAGATCAACGATTCCCGAATCTCAGCATGGAAACTCGCGCAAGGCTGGTTGTGCTCATTTACATATGCTTCGGTCTAGTGAGTGTGAGCGATGGTGAAATTCGAATCCGGTCCAACTCAGAAGAACTCACGGCAGGCGCAGTGTATGAAAAGCTGAAGCGACAAAAGCGTCGCCAGCGCATAAAGAGCTAGGCTCAGTGCAGCTGGGTGTCACGGCCCTACGCTAGCTAAGGGTTTTCATGATTTCCAATGTCGCGCGAGCCGTCTTTAACGCCAGCCGTCGCGTCGGAAATGGGGAACACCTTTCTGCAGGCCGAACGGTGCTCCGCTGCTGTAATTTACGATTGCCCTTCTTCCGCGAGGCCGAGTAGATAGTCGACATTTGATTCAAGAAATTCACTGTCATAGTTGTCCATAGCGAGCTCGTCGATGACTGTGAAGATTTCGTCGTACCACGCGCCCATGGGCTCGGCGCCATCGTTAGCTATGATACGGCTGAGCTCTCCCACTTCATGGAAACTAAGAGTCTGCAAACTCGCGGCGATTCTCAAATGGTGCCGCAGTTCCTTCCGCCTTTTTTTCGAGGTCACAGATACCTCCGCTTAATGGACAAATGCTACCCCCAAAGCAGTTGATTTCACTGGGGCACTGCCGCAAGATTTCGGTGTAGCAATGACCCAACGAAGGTTCGTCCCCGTCTGTTTGCGTGAAGTCGAGCACGACCTCAGCGTCCTCCGATTTACCACCTGACGCGCTCCTGCGCACCGGGGATTGCAGCTCGAAGTCGACGATTTCGGCGTCCGGCGTCCGCCTAAAGCGCCCGGAAATCGCCCTACATTGCCCCACCGTGCGCTCCGGGGCGCGAAAACGTGGTTTGCATCGACCACGGCGCATTTCTGCGCCATTCATCAGCACTTTCAGTCGT
This sequence comes from uncultured Acidobacteriaceae bacterium, assembly GCA_963836875.1. GTDB lineage: Bacteria > Acidobacteriota > Terriglobia > Terriglobales > Acidobacteriaceae > Bog-257. The sequence goes on along the minus strand of CAWIKZ010000007.1, from coordinate 562,242 downwards.
TCTCCAAGGCTCCAGCGCGAAAGAACGAGACCCAGAACTAAGTGATGCAGAAGGTTAGCGCGATCCGAGGCTTTGGAATTGGGGAAACCCGAGACCCACGTGACCGCCATCACAGACAGCGATCTGCGAGCCGTCGATACTCACCGGCAAGCCCGCAGTTGGGCCGCCATCATGGGGGAAGGCAAAAGGGGGATGAAGGCATCCTGCCAAACTCTGACGGCCTTTGCGGGCCTCTGAACGGACAGCGCCCGAACCTGGCTCAGCTGTGACTACGGCGATCACATCTCGGCGAAGCACCTCGCCCCGCGACGAAGGTGAACTGCGCGAAATGCGCTTTGCCATGCGGATCTCGCTGGCCTTCGGCGTGTTGATGCTGGTCAGCAAGATGACGGCGTACTTCATGACGGGCTCGGCCGCCATCCTGTCAGATGCGGCGGAGTCGGTGATTCACGTGGTCGCTGTGGCCTTCGCGGCTTTCAGCCTGCGTCTTAGCACTAAGCCGGCGGCGGGGGAGTTTCTCTACGGTTACGAACGCATTACGTTTTTCTCCGCCGGATTTGAAGGGGCCATGATCGTGCTGGCAGCAATTTTTATTTTGTACGCGGCCATCGAGAAATGGATGGCCCGCCTGCAACTGGAGAACCTGGGAACAGGCACGCTGGTGGTGCTGGCGGCAGGTGTCCTCAATGCCGGATTGGGGTGGTACCTGATACGAACGGGGAGGCGCAGCCACTCCCTCATCCTCGAGGCGAACGGCAGGCATGTCCTCACCGACAGTTGGACCAGTTTCGGCGTGGTGGCCGGGCTGGGGCTGGTGATGCTGACCAGATGGAAGCCCTTCGATCCACTGCTGGCGATTGCAGTGGCGATTAACATTCTGTGGGCAGGAGGGCACTTGGTGTGGCGCTCGGCTGTCGGACTGCTCGACCATTCGGACCCGAGCGTTGGAAAAGAGATCCGTGGCAAGCTCGACGCCATTTGCAGCGAGCTGGGTTTGCAATATCACGGCGTACGTTACCGCACAACGGGATACCGGCAGATCATCGAGGTTCACCTATTATTCCCGCACGCAATGGCCGTTGGGGAGGCACATCGGCTGGCAACCGTGCTGGAAGAACGTTTGCCGCAGGAACTCAGCGTGCCGGCCGAAGTGTTCACGCATCTGGAGTCGGCGGAAGACCACGCGGCGGTGCATGCGAAAGAACACTACACAGGAAAGCCGGAATAAAGACCCATGCGGAGCTGTGCTGCTGCAGTGAGTTGGATGGTGGACGCTACAGGATTCGAACCTGTGACCTCCACCGTGTGAAATTTGCATTCAGACGTACAAACCTTTTGCTCGCCTTGCTTTTCCGCAAATCCCAATCCCAAAAAGCACAAGAAAACTGGCCGATTTTGGTGACGAGTTGGTGACGAGTTTTGGATTAGCTGCACAGCGCTATGACGATGCGAGCACGGCGCTTTGGATAGGGCTGATACGGCAGCGGCGGTTCTCACGGATCGAAGTCGTCACCGCCATTCCAATTGCCTGCGGCGCTACGACTGCTGCGCGATGCCCCAGAAGCGCCAGCCGTTGCAGGACCCGCCGACCACGTGCTTGCCCGCAGCCGTGGGGCTCTTGAACACGTCATTGCCGACTTGGTAGGCCACGCCGCCGTCCTCGCCGTTGACCACCTTCATGGTGTAGGGCTTGCCCTTGTAGGTGGCCTTGAATACCTTGCCCACCTTGGGGGCGTCATGCTCGATGGTGCTGCGCTCGCGCTCGTTGCTGTTCGCCTTCGCGGCCTTTGCGGGCCTTGTCGGCACTGGAAACTCTATAGTGATTCGCTCCTCGGTATGCGCGATTTTGGTGCGCTTGAGGGCAGACCGTATGTCCGAAGGACTGAGGCCTTTTGTTTTTTTCTGAATGAGTCGAATCAGTGTGCGATCCTGGAGTTCGATGATTCTTCTGAGGCCAAGGCCCACGTTGCGGTCAATGAAGTATTTTTTCCAACATTCGTCGAGAAGCCGCCCCCGCATCTCTTCCTGGGAAAGAAGCTTCAGCGCCCATAGGACTTGACCCTCGTTCTGCGTATCCGAGATGCGGACGGCACGGAACAACTTTTGATCGACAGGAACGACCGCATGTGAATTATAGATTCGCCATTCATCACCGTTCGTGAGCACACACCACTCGACACCGACTACGGCCGCATAGGACACGTTTTGAGATACCCACTTATCATCGTTGAGGTCCTGTTCCAGAGATTTGGCTTCGATTAGCAGGCAGGCCATTCCGTTTTGAAACAGAGCGTAATCCACGGGATTATCTTGTGGCCTGCGCTTGTATTCATGACGGACTTCGTCGATGTTTTCCAAGTTCCAGCCGAGGGCCGTAAGGATGGGATCTATCAAGGTTGCCTTGGTGTTCTCTTCTCCTATGGTGCTGGTCCGCTGTCGACTCTTCTCGATGCGCTGGCGGACAACGTCTCTGGTGTTTGCGAGATCTAAACGCGCTTCCACAATGCGTTCCCTTCCTGAGCAAGCTCTGTCAGGTCGTCGAAGCCCCGATCCGCTGAGACCGAGCTGGCGGGACATTCGATATGCTCCGCGATAACTCCATCGACTCTCGGCCAGCATTCAAGAAGAATTCTAGGCTTCGATCAACCGCTGTCAATATCCTTTTTTGGGATATCCGTACCCACCGGGATAAACAAAGGGCTGTCCGCGCTTTCCAGCGAAGGAGCAGCCCTGAATCGAAAGCAATATCGCCGTGAGTATCAGCAGTTTCTGGTACGGCTTCGTGCTGCTCGAACGAGCGCGGGGCTGACCCAAATGGAGGTTGCGAAGCACTTGGGGGTTCCGCAGTCGTTCATTTCCAAATGTGAATCAGGAGAAAGGCGAGTGGACGTCGTGGAACTTCAGGTGCTGGCTGCACTGTACAAGAAAACGCTGGCATATTTTGTGAGCTCGAAAGACGGCTAGAGACCATCGCCTCCGCATGTCCAATGTGGCGTTGGCGGGCAAAGTGAACAACTCCCAGCCCCAACCGCGTCAATTTCAATCTCTGATGAGGCCCTAAAGCGCCTGGAAACCGCCCTGTGTTGCCCCACGTTGCGCCCGATGGCGCGGAAACGCGGTTTACATCGACCACGGCCCATGTCTGCGCCATTCTGGGGGCACTTTCAGTCGTTCTCGAAGGGCTCCAGCAACCGCACGCACATCAACTATCTGAGGCGTTGTACGAGCGATTGAGGTGTGTGGTCTAATTTCCCTAAGCCCTGTCTGGGGCAACTGATGCGCACGCTCATCTATAAGCGAACCCATCCAGGCGATCCTGATGCCAAGGGGCGTTTCGGCATTCACGACTGCATGGGCCAAGTCCGGAAGTGGCACTTCGAAGCGGTCATTGGCGTGGGTGGCATCGGCGCTGAACCCAAGTCGCACGGGTTGGACCGCAAGGTGAACTGGATCGGCATCGGACCGAGCACGTGGCCGGCGCCTGGCAAGCGGGGTCCGCTTGTCACCTTTGAGCATTTTCGCTTGTACGACGACGGGCCGAGCTTCCAAAAGCTGGCCCCGCAGCTCGCACACAGGATGTACTCGAAGAATGTGCGCGTGCTCATGGTCGACATTGACGCAGGAGAATGGGGAAAAGTAAAGAAGATCCTCGACCTAGCGATCGACGCTCCTCCTTCTTCCGGGGATGGTGCTGACCGAGTGAGAACTGCGAAGAGGTGCGTGCCCCGGACTTCGTCTGCGAAGTCGATCAAAGGTTGTTCGAGCTGACCAGCTCCACGCCCTGCCGTTCGAACCAACCGATGAATCGCCGCGGGTCGAGAAAGCTGGGCAGGACAGCGCTTCGCTGCAGGTAGCCATCGCGGCAGGAGATTCCTCCCCAGGCCTCCAGGATCTCGCGGGTCACTCGGTAGGCTCTGTCGCGAAACTCGCCAATCGGAATGCAGCGCCGTAGCCGGCCGCTGGAGCTGCGTTCGGCCCGGACGATCACGTCGCTCCCCTCGTGATCCACGCAGCGTGTGTGGGCATTCTCCGACCACCGAGGTGCGGCGACCGAGTGGAGGCGCACCACCTCGCTCACCCGGTACACTCCGACGAGCGCGTAGACGAGACGGTGCTGGCAGGCAGCCGCTGGCCTGAGGCCGGCGTAAAAGACGACGACATCGCCCCGACCGAGATCGGTTAGCCCCTTGCCGCGTCGTACGCCGCTGTCACCGTAGGTGAGATATCCGAAATCCGGGTCGAGGTGCATGTTCGCCGAGATCAGGTTCGACGGGAGTTGAACGGACTGAAACGGCGCAGCGGGGTGTGCGGCCGCGAACCGGGCTAGGGCAGGTTGGACCAAGCTATACGGAGTCGCGAGCGCGGCTTACATGGCCCTACTCTCGGGGATGGGGACGTATACGAACTCGTTGGTCTCGGGGTCTACCGGCGAGTTCCAATGTCCGAACGCCTGGTCAACTCCGACTCGCACGAGGTAAGCGTGCACGACTGTTCCGTTTCAGTTTAGGATGAGGATAGGAAGTCTGACCCTCGATTGCAGGCCTGCACCCGCGCCCTCAGCAGTAACCTGCGCTGCATTTTCGCGGATGACCTCGTCGAGAGGTATTGCGCATTACATTATCACAGGACCATGACGAAGCCAGACTACGATGCCTAGCTTCCGGGTATTCGGCTTATAATCCTGCAAGATCGGCAACTTCTCATTTGGGTGGTAATGTCTCCAATCTTCCAGCCTTTCTTCTGGGTCCTTCCAGAAAGTTCTGTCTCGTTCGATGAGCAGCTCCCCTTTTTCAAAGACTTCCCAATGTTGATCGAAGTGGCACATGGAGCACAAGGCAATCAGATCTTTCGGTTAATGAATATTCCGGTCGAGTGACGAGCAAACAGGAAGTTACGAAAATGGCGGAACACACCTGACAGGGCCTGACCTCATCCGACAGCACGGCGTGCAAGGTGTCAGCGTGGGCGTCGGAGTGGGGAATTGTGCATGTTTGATGTTTTGGGGCGCGCAGACTCCGACTGCCCGATCAGAACACTAACACCTTCGTTGCTTCCTCTGTCCAATTGCGAAGGTCGTCCAAGGTGCGGCGGTTGATGCCAGCGACGAGCGAGGCATCATCAATCCCACGCGCCTCCAAACAAGTGCGGCAGGCACCGATTGAGACACCTTGCGCAGCCAAAAGCCGCAGCATTTCCTGAACGTTATAGGACGCATCTGCCGGGGATTGCATCCGCAATCCACTGACCACCCCGTCGCCCAACAAGAAAATGGAGACTTCCATGGTTGCGCCCTTCGCCAGCGCGCCGGCCAAGCGGATTGCGTTGTAGGTACGCTGACTTCCGTATGGTGAATCGTTCAGGACAAGTAGATACTCCATCATTCCTCCGATGCAGCGGTGGCAGGATCTTGCCGTGAAGTATACGAGAAGGAATGTCCTTCTTGACTTCAAAAACGGCGATTATTCGCCCGATTCGCCCGCTCCCGACAGGGTGGCGGCACAGCGGTGCCCGCCTGCCACGGATTCCTCCTGGATCACGAGCGACTCTGAAGTTATGGGTCAGGACGGACTCCCGTCGAGGCGGGCCAGAAGTCGGCTTGGAGGACATGTGGCGTGACGGCGAGAGCTGCGCCGAAGGAGCAGTCCAGCGAATAAAGAGGTGGCGGTCCGATGAGCGTTACCTCGTCGCGGTGCCCCACTGGCGACGGATACGCGGATTACTTCCGCATTGCCGACCATCCGCCAAGTGACCGGTTCGGATAGGCAGACATTACGCCGTCGCTGGCTATCAGTTGCGAATCAGTCACCGCCATTCCCAACGTGCGATCTCCTGTATTGAACAAATCCTTGCGATTGACTCCCACATTTTTTCAAAGTCGCCCACTACTCGGCGATGACGCGCGTTGACCACGGGCAGCGCCCAGCCTAACATTCTGCTTAATGGCCGTTCCGACTCCCAGCATCGGAGGAGTGCTAGGCCACTACCGGTTACTGGAGCAGATCGGCGCCGGTGGCATGGGTGTGGTCTTTCGCGCCCATGACGAGCGCCTGCAGCGCGATGTTGCGGTCAAGATCCTGCCCCCTGGAATGCTGGTGGATGACGACGCCCGCCGTCAATTTCGCAAGGAAGCCCTGGCGGTCGGCAAGCTCAACCACCCCAATGTCGCCATGGCCTTTGACTTCAGTCAGGAGAACGGCGTCGACTATCTGGTCACCGAGTACATTCCGGGGATCAACCTGGATGAAAAGATAGGAGGTCAACCGCTGCCGCAGAAGACAGTTCTGGAGCTGGGCATTCAGATGGCCAGCGGACTGGAAGCGGCGCATCGCGAGAACGTCATCCATCGCGACCTCAAACCAGGCAACCTTCGCATTAACCCCGAGGGTCAACTGAAGATCCTCGACTTCGGGCTGGCCCAGCACATCGAGCCGCTGAACGAGAACGCGGAGACCACCAACATCACCTCCAAGATGGCGATCACCGGGACCATGCCGTACATGGCCCCGGAAGCTCTGCGGGCCGAGCCGACAGACGCCCGCACGGACGTTTGGTCAGCCGGGGCGGTGCTCTACGAAATGGCAACCGGCAAGCGCGCATTTCCCGACCGCCAGACCTCACTTCTGATCGATGCCATCCTGCACTACGATCCGGTACGGCCGTCGTTGATCAATGCGGAGGTCACGGCGCCTCTGGAAACCGTGATCGTGAAGGCGCTCGATCGTGATCCCAATGGCCGCTATCAGTCAGCGCGGGAGTTGCGAGCGGATCTTACCCGGATTTTCTCTGGTGATGAGCTGGCGACGGAAACAGTTCGTCGCACCAAGGTTTTCGAGGTCCAGCGTAGGGCCCGCAATCGAAAGGCTGCATTGGTCCTGGCAGCGCTATTACTGGCAGGAATCGCGGCGGGATATGGCGTCAAGCGCTGGTGGCCGCAACAGGCCTCGGCCAAGCAGCGGATTATGGCGGTGTTACCCTTCGACACCGTAGGTCAGGACCCGGCGACCAGCGCTCTCGGTCTGGGCCTGACCGAAACCCTGACCGCCAAGCTTGTCCAGGCCAGCGACACGGATGCCATCCAGGTAGTCTCGCCGCGCGATCTGCGCGACCAGGGAGTCAAGACCGCCGAAGACGCTCGCCGCGAGTTCGGCACCGATTTGGTTCTGGAGAGCAGCCTGCAGCGCTCCGGCCAGACTATACGCGTCAACTGCTATCTGGTTGACTCCAAGACCCACCGGCAGATCGCGGCCCGCAGCATGACCGTGGATGCCGGTGACACGTTCGGACTACAAGACCGGGTGGTGAGCGAGACGCTGGATATGTTGCCGGCACGAATCAAACCGGAACAACGGCAAAAGTTGAACGTTCGCCAAGATACCCAGCCAGCGGCGTACGAGGCGTACATCCAGGGGCGTGGATATTTGCAGGAGTATGAGAAGCCGGAGAACGTCGATAGCGCGATCTCGGCCTTCAGGCAGGCGCTGAAGATAGACCCAAACTATGCGCTGGCGTACGCCGCACTGGGGAACGCTTATTGGACTGGTTACCAGCAATTCAATAAGAGCAAGGACTGGATTGACAACGCCTCGCGGAATTGTGAGAAGTCCTTGTCGTTGAACCCGGAGTTGGTGGAGGGACATGCCTGCCTGGGCAATGTGCTGAATGGGACGGGAAAATATGACCAGGCCGTGCAGGAGTTCCAGCGCGCGGTAACTTCGAATTCCGGCAACGAAGAAGCGCGGCGCGGCCTGGCGCTCGCCTATACCAAGGTCGGTAACTTCGCGCGGGCGGAATCAACCTACAAGAAAGCCATTGATCTACGTCCTAATTACTGGGGTGTGTATAGCTGGATGGGACTGTTCTACTATGACCAGGCGCGCTATCCCGATGCCGCCGCAATGTTCCTCAAGGCGACCGAGCTAGCGCCAGACAACTATCAGGGATACTTTACTCTCGGTGGCATTTACGTCACGGAAGGCCGTTATCAGGACGCAATCGACGCTTTCAAACGCTCGATTGATCTCCGCCCCAGCCCGGACGCCTGCAACAATCTTGGGTATGCATATATATTGATGCACCGTTATCCAGAGGCTATCGCGGCGCTGGAACAAGCGCTGAAGCTGGACAACAGCTATTGGCAGATTTGGGGAAATCTGGGAGATGCGCTTTACTGGAGGCCGGATCAGCGTGCACAGGCGCCGGCGAAGTATCGCCAAGCCATCTCTATCGCGCTTTCCAAGCTACAGGTGAATCCGCGGGATGCCGAAATTCTGGCTTACGCGGCAAACTATTCCGCCATGCTGGATGACCGCCCGGCTGCGTTTGGCTATCTGCAAAAGGCACTGCAAGTTACTCCCTCCCAGGGCGAGGTGTTGTTTCGGGCGGCCATTGTGTACAACCACTTCAATCAGACCGAGCAGGCTCTCGCTTACCTGAAGAAAGCCGTCGACATTGGCTATTCGCGAACCATTATCGGAGATACGCCAGACTTCCAAAACCTGCAGCAGAACCCGCAATTTCGAGCACTGATGGCGGAGCTGGCCGCTAAGTGAGAAAAAAGACGGCGGCGAATGCTGCGAGCGCGGCTCCGGCTTGCAGTGCAAGGACACGCAGCGTCGGTCTGGGAGCCCGCAGCAGCCATTTGATCGCGAAGAACGCCACGACCGGTACCTGTCCAGCCATGAGTATCTGAAAGAGATGGGCAGCGGTCCCCTCATCGGCCTCATGGACAACGCCGAATACTGCAACGTGACCAAGCACCACGGCCAGGGCGGCGAGCGACATGGCTACCGGAAAAAAGGCGCTCGGCTGCTTCAGCGAGGGGACGTTCATTGGGAGGCCTTCAGTATGGGTTTCGAGCTGCACCAATTCAGTTTACCCGACGGCGAAGCGAACAGCGCATGGATGACGGACAATCCGGAAGTTGAGTGTCAGTTGGCGATAACAGGGCTTCCCATGAGCTGAGGCTTCAACTCCCCGATGGTGGGCAATACCGAACAGTCAGTTTTCTGAAATCACTCCGGATTGATTCTCATTCGCCCACGGTCAGGCTCTGTTCCGGAATTGGATGATTCTTCGACGAGGTGCATGTCAAGGATCTGCTCCTTGACGAACGCCACGGGACCAAGCACGACATTCTTGCCCTCGCGGCGCACGTTGTCGAGGTCTTCGAGAGTGGGGAAGTGATGCCGGATCTGCCAGATGATATTAGGCAGGAAAAGGGCGAGGGCGATAGCTCCGGCAACCCAAATCCACGGCTTGGCGAATTCGCGGCGATGATGGGTGAGAAGCACAGCAACCGTGACCGCGAAGCCGAAGAAGAGCATGGAATGTTTGTTTTCGAGGCCCAGCCCGGCCAATACCCCGAACCACAGCCAAAGCCGCGCGTCTCCTGTGCGCACGATTCGCGCCACCACCAGAATGCAGCCGATCCAGAACAGCGGCTCGAAAGCATTCATCGTCATGAGACTGTCCGTTACGAGCACGGCCGGGCACAGCAGAATGCAGAGTCCAGCGAGCAACTGCGCATACCTATTGCCGCCTAGCTCGCGCGCGACCAATATGGTTAGGGCGACCAGGGCCGTTCCCGCCAAGGCAGGAAGAATCCGCAAAGCCGCGAGTGAACCACCCATCAGAAGCGCGACTTTCGCATAGACGGCCACGAGCGGCGCGCAATCCACGTAGCCCCAGTCGAGGTGACGGGCGAGGTCGAGGTAATAGAGTTCGTCCCGAAAATATCCGTAGTGGCGGACGCTGGTGAACAGGTGCAGGAGGAGCTTGCACGTGCAGAGCGCTATCAGAACGCCAATGGCAAGCTGCGGTACGGGGAGCGGCCAGCGACCCTTTGCTGTAAGACTGTTCATGTGCGAGTGTCGCCGACAACTAAGCTCCAGGCGATTGCAATGCTACACCACAACCGGAGCGGACGATAGGAGCCCGTAACACAACCAATCGTCACAGCCGGGCCTGCGCTGCAGATCAGTTGCGAGATGGCGATATTGCGACAGCTATTGCAAGGTCTCTAGCCTGGGCCGAAAATTAAAGGCGCAAGAGCAGAGAGGGGCACCGATTTATGTTGCCCGGACTATTGATACTTGCTTGTTGGGTTTTGCTCATCCTGTATTGGAATATCAGCGCCCGCTCAAGCAAGCCCGCGGCCGAGCGCCAAAGCTGGGCCAGCAGGTTGGCCAGGGTGCCAGTTTGGCTGGGCTACATCCTGCTTGTCGCGGCATGGGTGCATCCGTTTGGCATGGTGCTGATACCGCATACCGTCATCGCGGCATATCTGGGTGTTGCGATTTGTGCAGTGGGACTCTTCGCGGCTATCTGGTCACGCAAAACGCTGGGAGGCGATTGGAGCAGAGATGTCGAGTTGAAACAGGGGCACAAACTTGTGGAACGGGGGCCATATCGATTCGTGCGTCACCCGATCTATACCAGTCATCTGCTCATGGGTCTGGGAACCGCCATTGCGTCCGGCTCGCTTGTTGCATTCGCGGGGCTAGTGTCTTTCTTCATTGGCTTCTGGATCAAACTGAAGCAGGAAGAAAGTCTCCTCCTGAGTCACTTTCCGGACGAATATCCCGCCTACAAAGCTCGGGTAAAGGCTCTTGTGCCATTCGTGTTCTAGGCTCGGGACAAGCTGCCTCCGGCTTTTTCTAGCTCTTATGAATTTCAATTCGTTTGCGCCGTTCACATGACTCGTTTGCCAACGTCGCAACGGCGGCGTAGGTCGAGGTTGAACTCCCTGACTCTGGTTTGTCGAAGTATGTAAGCTGCACTGGCTTCAGCACTTGCCGGTGACGGTTCCCCACCGACAAAATTAGTTCCCGGTAACAGGCCAAGCCGTAATCTCAGGCGGACACGCTCAGCCGGATTGCGAGTGACTTGGCGATGTTACGTCAATTGACTAAGGACGTGCTGGCGCAGTACGTGTATCCCAAGCGTAAGGCAGTGGAAGTAGACGGCCAGGACGAGCAACCGACCATTGAGTTCAGGGTTTCGTGCAACGGAGAACCCTGAGCGGGCGCTTTCTCTGGATGCAATGGGGAGGAGCACCGTGAGGCAAAACAGCCAGCTGACGGGGTGCTTACCAGACGTGCGGCATAAGGCGGTACCGCACTTTCTCGCGATAGGCCCGGTAGCCTTCCAGATCGCGCGCCAACAGCTTCTCCTCGCCCAAGATCCGCAGAATGAGCAACCCGACCGTGGCCAGACCTAGGAGAAGGCCACAAACGGAGCCCAGCAGCAACGGGCCACCAACGAACACTAGACTTGCCCCAAGATACATGGGGTGGCGAACAAAGCCGTAGACGCCCGTGTCAATGACATGCTGGCCGCGCTCGGTCTGAATACGCACCAGCTGCGACAGATACGGGTTATCGGTGAACGCGCGGAAGAACGGGAAACTGCCCCCGAGGAGCAGGATGTCTCCGCATGCTTCGCTCCACAGCGGTAGACGGGGTGTCCAACCGAAGCGCACATCCAGCGCCGGCACAACGATCGAAGCCAAGAAGCACACTTTTATCCCGATGAGGATAGCCATATCGGCGCGCGACTCACCGCCGCTGCCGGGCATGCGCAGGCGCTCGGCCAACAGCGCAGGGTCCCTGATGCGAAGCCACAATTGAATGGCCGCAACGAAGGATACCCACCAGACACCGAAGATCCAGCCCTCCACCCAGCGCCAATCGCCCGACAGCCATAGCAGCAGGGCCGCTAACCCTAGAACGCCAACGGGGGCAGCCACCAACATGAGCCCGGTGATGATCGGCGTGGGGCGCATCAGAAGCTGAAAACATCATACTGCCGAGACGCACTTGTCTTCTACTGTCGGAGTGGATTGTCGCGTGTGTTTGACAGGACGGCAAGACTCCTTCGGGCGGATCACGGGCAAACCGGACGTTATTCCGAGCCAGAAGTCCTCTTGGAGGAAATGTGGTGTTACGGAGCGCTGCTTGCGGTCCGATCTCCTCGAAGCCGGTTTCTGGACAACTTCGAATTGGCAGACCACAGATCCACAATCATTGCTCGGCTTTCCGGAGGTCTTCTTTTTTTGACGACACACGGCCAGTTCATGCAAAGTCCTGTTAGCGTCAAATGACACCCAACTTCCGTGTACTCCGTGACTCGGGCGGGATGAGTTCCCGCGGCGTAACGCGGTATATTTTTGCTCCGGCGCTTAGAGACGAGTGTTTGCCTTCTACGAGGCCCTAGAAGTTCCAGTTTTCTGCTGGGAGTTTGGCCGCCTATTTGCCAGTTTCCGGTTGGGCAATGCCGTCTATTACCACGTCAACGACATGGAAAAGTCTATTGCGTTTTATCGTGACATCCTGGGATTTCATCTCACTTCCCGGGATTACGTCGCTCGCTTCGACATCGATGGTGTGCTCTTCGAACTTGTTCCCAATCCTGCAGGCAACGCGCTGCCTGGCAACGGCAATGCCCGCTTGAGCCTCGGCGTCACTGATATCCGGGAGGCTACCCGCGAGTTGGAATCCAGAGGTGTGGCGACAAGCCCCATCAAGTCAGAGCCTGGAGGGCTGCTTTCGTATTTCAAAGACCCGGACGGGAACGAACTTTGCCTTTGGCAGTCCGCGTAGCAGAGCCACTGGAAACGGGAACGATGTGCCCCGCCTTCAGCATGAGTTCCGCTCGCATGCCACCACTCTTCGACCTGTTCGTAGCTGGAGCGTCAGCGTTCGCTCTTAATGTGCGATGGGCTTTCTTGCGGAAGGAGCCCGCTGCTCTAATGCGAGGTTTCCAGCGGCATCGCGGCGCATCCTTCCCCAGTGCCCGCTACTACTGGCTTTGCTAGCGGAGAGATCAGCGAGAGGAGTTCGGCAGCACGAAGTCGATGCCACGATCCTCGTTGTCCCGTTTGGTGGCTGGCAGGTCGAGATCGGCGAGAGGAATTTTCTTGGCGCGCGCTTCGTTGAATACCCAAATCGTCTTGCCGACGATGGCGTAATTCTCCACTTCCTCGGCGTTGCCGTCGCGATAGATCAGCACCGTCTCGGCGTGAATCTCGGCTGTCTTGGACTGCGGTCGTGACCCCGGGCTCTGCGATTGCCCTTGGGCGCGCAAGCGATCGACCTCATTGTTCAGGCGATCGATTTCATCCTGCTGGACCTGGTAGGTCTGCGAGTAGTCGTTCGAGTCGCCAGGAGTGACATATACGTACGAAGGGTACGTCTGCGCGGTATACGAATTGTCCCAGTAGTACGAGGAGCCGTACCAGCCGAGACCGCCGTACCATCCCCACCACGGGTATCCGCCCCAACCGGCGTAGCCGTAACCCCACCAGGGATAACGCGGGCCTCGGGCGTATCCGCCTCCACCGCGATAGGCGTATCCGCCCCCACCGCGATAGGCGTATCCCCCGCTACCGTGTGCAGCGTAACCACCTCCGCCGGAGTGTCCGCCCCGGCTGCCGCCCATGGACATACCACCGTGTCCGCCTCTCTGCGCCCACCCAGGAGTAGCCAGCAGAGTTGCGCCTAAGGCCGCAATGAATATCCAGCGAACCATGTCTATATTATCCGCCTGTTACGCAAAAGTAGAAAGCGGGTCTACCAACAGGCGGTTCGTGGGTTCCAGAATGGGAATAGGGCGCAGGCGGAAAAGCAGAAGGCAAATGGCCCCACCACCAAAAACACCCACTCTAGCAAGAGTAGTGTTTGAAGGCTTTTCAACGTAGAAGCGCGCCGATGTTTATTTTTGCGGCGCGAGGATGCGCTCGATCTGCCGAATGTGATTGACGTCGTGACCGGCGAACATCCGCACGATGTGCTCCACCGTCTCAGCGCCACGCTCGGAGTGGATTCCATGATGCTTCCACTGTTCTTGTGTGAGTGACTTGAGCAACGCGAGGTTTGCGTCCCGGACCACCCGGAATTGCTCCACACTCTTGCGCGGATCGCGTTTATCGTAATGCCCGCTAGTGACCCAGGCGTCCTGATTGAATCCGGCGATGGGCGTTCCAGGCGCTCCGAGAATCATCCGGATACGAAAGCCGCCAACGATTTCTGTGTCGGCAAGATGGGCGAGGATTTCGACAACAGACCATTTGTCCGGAGCAGGGCGCTTGCGCAATTTGGACAGGGAGACTCCCCCGATGAGACGTTCAAGTTTCTTGGGAGTGGCGGCCTGCACCTTCATGGGCTGCTCCCCGTCGACGTAGCTGGTAATGCGCTTGATGTATTCCTGCGGCGTTTCCTTCATGTTGTCCCCACTATATTCCCTTGAGTTGGTCTATCCGACATTCCTCAAGCGTGACAATGACGGGGAAATCATCGCGGCAGGATATCGGCCAGCGCCCACTCGATATGATCCACCTCCTCGCGAATCACCCGAATTGCCTGCTGCTCCACCGGAATGGGGGGTGGCGCAATCGCTTCCACAGCATGACGGATCTTGTGGTTGCGGTTCCAGATGAGGTCAATCCGCGCTGAGGTTTTCGCCCGGTCCTGGTAAATTTTCTTCACCAGCTTGGTGGTAAGCCACGCAAACGCTAAGCCGAACAGCATTTCGATCGGCAAACGGTCGCTGGCACCTTCGAACTGAAAGAAGGCGAGCCGATAGACGGCCTCGCCCGCGCCGAGAGCAGCAAACACCACGCCCATACCGATGAGTGCGAGATGCAAGCGGTCCATTGGGCGGAGCGGAACAGATGATTTCTTAGGGCTGAACTTGTACAAGCTGGCCACAAATCCTCCGGGAATAGACAAAAGTATAAAATTTTATTCTCTTACAAACCGCGCCTTGTCGGTAGAGTCAAGAGCCCATCAAACCACGAAAGCTAAACATTCCTAAACTGGGGGTCCGGCAAATCCCCAATCCTGCATAGCCAAAGTGCACCAATCCTACAGCAGAATTGCCACTTCAGCCCCGAACCGCGTCAATCTCGGGTCTGGTGAGCCCGTAAAAAGGCCTCACGTTCGCGCTGTAGCGCGCCACGTTGCGCCCGTGGCTCCGGGTAGGCATTTACCCTCAACCGGTTGATTTTGAAGCGGTTATATCGCAAATGTGGCCCAACTCCGCCCCTTCATGTCGGCCTAGCTGAGCCGCCGCCCGCGACTTGCGCCAGTTTCTTGGATGTCCATTGCAGTTTCTCTGCAGGCGTTATTGACATAGTAGCGAGCACTTTCGTCACTGGATTTTCTTACTTTCGCCGTCAAGCATCATGCCGCGCACCTGCCGCTTGATGTGCTCGCGCGGCGTCTCTTGGTCGGGCACGCCGGGGATGTTCAACCGCGGATGCGGCATCTTGTAGGTGATCGCCTTGTCGGCGAACGACGCCAGCAGCAGCTTCAGCGTCGGGTTGTTGGCCGGGTCCTGGCCCGGGTCTCCGCCGGGGTTGGCATCCACCCCGCCCCCGGTCGCCTTGCCATCGAGGGTCTCGACCCCGCTCAATCCCGCCAATATCATCTCGTGCGCACGGTCGCCGGCAGGCCCTTGCAACTTGCTGGCTACAATCAACTGGGCCAGCACCGCCATGCCGTCCTTGTCCACGCCGTAGCAGGCCAGGATTTGCTCGATGATGCTTGCCGAAGCGATGCGCAGGCTCTCCTGCAAGCGGAAGTACTCCGCGAAGCGCTGCTTGTTCTTGGCGAGCGACAGCTTCTTGTCGAAGGCGGTGTACCCGAAGTACTCGTCGATCTGCCGCGCCCACGCCTCGCAGCGGGCCAGCCATCCCAACAGCACCTCGGCCATGTCCTTGGCGGTGTGGGTCACATCGATGTGCTCACGCAGCGCGGTGCGCATGGTCTTCATCGTCGGCGAGCCGAACAGGACACTATCTCTCCGCATCTCGCCCAGGAAAGTCTGCGAGCGCAGCATGTCCCAGTCGCCGAGGTACGGCACTTGCTTGGTCTGGTCGCTTGCGGAAACCGGGCCAATCGCCGAGTAGATATCGCCTGCACGGTGCTTGCGCACCTGGGCGTTGATTCCTACCGCGAGTGCAGACGCCAGCTCGAACGCCGTCTTGTACTTGAACCGACCGTCTTCGTCGTGCTCCAGGAACTGCTGCCAGGCATCGCTCCAGTTGATCGAGAAGAAAATCTCCTCCGCCTCGGACCGATACCGCCTCCTGGGAAAGCCCTTCATCTTGCGGTCGGGGCCGCGGCGCAGCACCCGTAGCGGCTGATCGTAGAGACGCTTGCTCTCCGCTTTCGTCGGCTCCGCTCGCTTAATCTTTTTCTCCAGCTCCGGGTCCATGTTTGTTTACCTCCCCGCCTTTTTCTTGCGCTTGTACGCAAGCACTTCGTTCCGCATCTCCTGCCGCTTCCTTTAGCCCTCGCACGTCCTTTTTGCTGGGTTGTGGTGAAATTGCAGGTTTCCGCTCACACATGATTGTCCGACAACTACGGCGCAAGTCAACGGCGGTTGCTGCTTCACTGCCCACAAGTTGCACCGCACATGCATAAACACAAGCGAACGGCGCTTGCGTCGATAAAAACGCACATTGTTTAGCTAGTGGCTACCGTCTCAATTTCTCGCACTCTTTTCCACGGATTGTGGCGACCGCGCGGTAGTCACGTGGACAACATCCCCCTTGTTTCAGAGTTGGTGGTTCCAGGCGATTACTTGTGCTAAGCCCTTCCTTGAAAAGGGCGCCAAGTTATTGAGACAGACGGACTCAGCCTGAGCCCTTTTCATGCTTGATTGTGACGGGAACCGTCATGCTGAGCCTGTTTTCATCAAGTCACATTCGAAGGAGACCGTATGCCGCCGGGAGCGGACACATTCGTAGACACTGGCCGACTTGTGGGGACTAATCTTACCGCGGCACTTCGACGACATGCCGACAACCCGTCAAACTGAATTACTTCCGGGTAGCCGACCAACCAGGAGTTATCTCGCCGCCTCCACGGTTACGCATCCATAAACTTAGGAACGCAAATTGTTAGCTGGTTTCCTGCGTCTCCTGACTCCTGCCAATGGCTGCATCGCACCTCGCCAACATTGTTCAGGTTCCTGCAAGGCCCTACTCCGAACGGCAAGTTAGGAGTGGCAAGGAACGCTCGTGCGGCAGTCGTTCTTGAATTGTTGCGTTGCGTGCCAAAGCGGATCCCGCTTAGGACTTTGCAGAGCCGTGTTTCCCATCATGTTTCGAATTCGTCTTTCGGCGGCCATTTCTTCTTTAACTTTTCAAACAGTTCGTCGGTCCGCAGTCCTCGAAAGGCTTGCAGGTGTTCTCTTGACATCAGATCCTGTGACGTCAGATCTTGGTATTCATGGGTGTCCTTGCGCCCCGCGAACAGCGTCTCCATGATGTGCTGCCCCAGCCTCCGGTAGCTCTCGAATTGCGATTCCGTGAACCACTGATTCGCCGTTGACTGGTGCGGAAACGTCTTGTGCGCGGAATGATAGTTCAGCACGTCCGCCGGCTCATCCCCCGTCAGCGACGCTTTGATGTACACGAATACCCCCATTTCTCCCCCCGGGTCGGCCATGTCGTAGCGGATTGTGCCCACCACGCAATGCTGCGATGGCAGTTTCTTGTCGACACCGTCGTTCTTGTCGTTGTCTTTATTCCTATCTACGTTCGGGCCGCTGCTTTTCGGTACCAACCGCGTCGTGTCCAATTCGATCTCCACCCCAATGTCTTCGCGGCACTTCCGGATTGCGTTTCCCAGGTCCTCAAACGAGTAGTTTGGGTCCTCGCCCGCGTCGCACGCCACGATGTATTTGCACCGCCGCTTCACCAGCTCGTACACTCCCAGATTCTCGAAATGTCCCCCGTCGGACAGATAGACGTACTTTGCATTGTCGTCCGTCCAGCCAAACAATTCGCACAGCAGTTGCTTCAGTCCAACTCTGGGCCCTGGATTCTTCCACGTCTCGTTCCTCGGATTTCCCGCCCAGAATCCCAGGCGCACGTTGAAGAACGTAAGCAGGATCGCCAGCGATGGTACTGAGTGGTATCCCATGTTCGGGCAGGCTGCCGCTCCCGAGATGCTCATCGCCGTTCCCACGTAAAAACCCTTGTCCTTGTACCCATAGTTCTCGGTAGGCCGGTAGGCGTATTTTGATATGTGCCGCCGTTTATTTTCGCGCTTGTAATTCCGTTCCAAGTCGATTTGCTCGATCCACGTGTCGAATCCACAACGAAAGGGCGTCATCGGAAACGATTCCGCCTTTCGCTCCTGCCATGCCAAATCTCTCGAGTTCACCAGGTTCAGCGTCCCATTCAGGATCGGCAGCGGTCCCGAATAGCACTCGCGGCTTCGTAGGTCCTTGAGGAACAGATCGTCGCAGCAATCCATCCCTGAAAACGGATTCGCCTGGCGCTCTTCGTGCGTCGCTCCCAGATAGCACCTAACCAGCCGGTTCCTGTACAGCAGGTTCATCGAAAACTCGTTCAGGTCGATTCGCCGCGATAGCAACCAGCAAACGCCGAGAACCACAAAGAACACCAGAATCAGCCATGGGTTCGCCACCCGGTCCAGCAACCTGAAGTGCGCCTGCACGAGCGTCATGGTTGCATGCGGCACCGGGCCGGGTGACGTCGCTGCCGTCCCGCTAAGCGTCACTGCTCCCGATGTCATGCTCGCGCTGACCTTGAGCACCCAGTTCACAGCTTTTTCCACCCCGGGGCTCCGCGCCAGAAACGTGTTCCACGCTTCGTTCATCGATGGCAGGTAGAATCGCGCCAGGATCAGCTCCAGCGAAAGCGACAGTAACGATACCAGTCCCACGATGAATACGTAAGGCGTGATCGACAGCAACGTGACCTTCACGCCCGCTGATTCGAGGGCGCCCGTCTTAGCGCTCTTTGCTCCCAGCACTCCCGTTGCCGTGCTCGCGATCCACGCGGCCAATCCAGCCGTCCGCCAACCCCGCATCCACAGCAGTCCCAGCGACGCGTATATTGCCAGACCAAATACCGCCGCCCACATAATCGTGAGGATGAGAATCCATCCCGCCACGCGCGCCCACCATTCCCGGTACGGATCGACAAATGTCCACCCCATCAGGCCGACTTGGATCGTGGCCGCGGCCAGGAAAACCAACAACGTCAGCGGGACTCCCAGGCCCAGTTCGTGCCAGTTCGCGCCGCCCCAACCTTGCATCCGCCCAAACACTTCGTGAACCGCAGCGAGCATCATCAACCCGCTGACCGCTCCTGTCCCTAAGGACCACAAGGACCACACGAGATTTCGCTTCCGCAGCTCCCGTCTGGCGTCATTGTCGTGTCCCTTCTTCGGCGGAAACCCAAACCACCAACTAATGGCCATCGGCAGGCCGAGCAACGCGCTCCCCCAGCACGGCCACCGGTACCAATTCCGTGCCGTATCCCAGTCGCCGATCCGCAGGCCGGTGTGCAGCGACAACCAGGCGGTCAAAATCCACACAGCTAAAAAGACAGGAGCCACAATCGTCACAATCACCGCGAATTGGTTCTGTGGCGGGAGCCACCCACTCGTTCGTTCCGGTTTCTGCTCGCAAGCGATCAGGCCCCGCAAGTTCCGCGCCCCCACCGAGAGTGCTCCAGTCATCAGCGCGAACACCATCATTGGCGCCGTCCACCTCCACATCCATGTCACGCACAATGCTTTCGTCAGACACACCGCAAGGTACGGAAGCAGCAGCAGCGCGAACAACAACAGCGTCAGCACCGTCTGGTTCAGCAACAGGTTTCTCAAGTAGATCGCCACGATTGTCCAAGTGTCGGCCCGCAGCACTCCCAGCCGCGGCGTCAAATAGTTGCTGTACTCCCGCAGAAACCGGATCGGCGGCGGCTCGGTATGCGACTTCTCATCCTTCTTTTCGCCGAGTTCCACGCTCTTCGATCGGGCGGTTCGCGTCGGCCGCAGCTCTTTCTCTACAACGTCGATTCCCTCATCCTGGACATCAGTCTCCGCAACCTGAACATCAATTTCCTCGATCTGAACATCAACCTCCGCATCCTGAATCTCAAGTTCCGTAACCTTGACCTCAATTTCCTTATCCTGCTTGCACCTTGCCGATTCCGTCGGTCGTTTCTTCGGTTCCTGGCCGCTTCGGAGGATCCACGCCTCCAGCCAGTTTCCGATGTAGCCGCCGCCCGACACGGTCGAGAGATAATCGAACGTTCGCACCTTGTTGTATTGAGCCAGCCCCTGTAGCACTCCCAGATTGAATGTCGCGCTTCGAATGCCGCCGCCCGAAAACGCGAGACCCGCCAGCTTCATTTTCCGGGCTTCACTCACAACGGTCCTCGCTTCTTCCGCCGCCGCCACGCCATCTTTGTCCTCGCCGCCGCTTGCTCCAGCCGTTTCCGCGATATTCCGTACTTTCGACCACTGGAGGCTCTCCCGCGGTGCCAGGTCTTTGTCCTTCTTCCGGCGCAGCGCATCAACTTCCACCAGCTCTTCCGCCAGCGCCTCGGCGAAGCACACTGCGTGGTCCTTCGGTTTGGTCATCAGTTTCCTCTTTCGCTTGGTTGAGCCCGATTCAGCATAAGTGCCCTGCGGAGTCTAAGGCTAGATTGTCAAAAGAAGTCGCCCAACTGATCGGTGTCCCTGACAATGGTAAGTACGCACGTCTGTCCGATGGCGATAGCATAAAAACGATGTCTGTCCTCACCGCTGCCTTACAGACTGCCTCCTCGCCTTGTGGACGCGATCGGAACTGGGTTGGAAAAGCCCGAGGACGCCTTTCCGCGCAGGTATTTAGTACTCTGCGGCGGTGTTTTGTCAGTGATTTCTGCCACAGGCCGAGGTGATTAACCGAATCAGGAACGAAGACCGATCCAGAGCTGCGGCTCCGGCAAAAGGCTCTGCGCCCAGCTTGTGCCGAGCAATGCCGGCGACCAGTTGGCGAGTGACGGGCCAACCGGAAGTTGGCCTGTTCGGAGTCAATTTGACGTAAAACGCCCTAGCATCCATCGACTCCGATTTTCTTCCTCCATGCGTTGTCCACAATCGTGTCAGTTGATGAAAAACGCCGATTCACAAGTGATCGTGGTTCGTCTGCCGTGACGGCGTGAGTGTAGGCCATCGTGGTTTGCGCCCCGTCTGTGTGGGAGGCCACGGCGTAAGGAAATGCCTTCGAAATGGGGGCTGGTCCGGTCGCGCCCAGATTTTCCGGGCGTTCCTGCGATTCAGTCTGGCTCTCTTGGGCGACGTGAGAAATGCGGGCCACCTGTCGGCCTGTGTTCAGAATGTGTTCAATTGGCGCCGATAGTGCCGCACAACGCCGCTCTGGAGCGCTGAGAAGTCATTGATTTTGCGATGGCCATAGCTGTGACGACAGCCTCCGGAGCAATCAGGCGGAGATGGTAAAGGGGGGTGTGGCTGGGGCAAACGGAGTGCTCGGCTCCGCAGCTCTGTGGGTCGGTGCCTCAGTCGTACAATTCCGTTAAGAGTTCGTAGGCCCGACGCAAGTGGGGGATTACTATGCTGCCGCCCACCACAAGTGCCACATTGAGCGCCTCCTCCTGCTCGGCGCGCATCAGGCCTAGCCGGAATGATTGGATGATGTGGTAGTTAATGCAGTCGTCGCAGCGCAGGCAAGCCGAAGCTACCAGCCCCATTAATTCTTTGTACTTCGCCGGGAGCACGCCTTCGAGATAGGTGTTGTGATCAAGGTTGTAGAAGCGCTTGACCAGCAAGTTATCGGCTCTGTCCACGTTCTGATTCAGCCTTGTCCGGCGCGCAATGAAGTCCCGTGCGATAGCACTTTTATCTGCGACCTGCTTCTCGGAATAAACGTAAGTTGGTTCTCTGTGCTCAGTCATGGATATAAGCGTAACAAACTGACATCAGCTCACGAACGTGCAACTAGCGTGCAGAATCGGCCTACTCCTGCTGGTTTTCTGGCTGTCTGTTGCGGGGAAGAGCAATGAAATCAACGGGACTTGATGATGACCCCTTGGGCTCATAACCCAAAGGTCGGTGGTTCAAATCCACCCCCCGCAACCAACCTTAAGCTCCACATAAATCACTAACTTACAATCTGATCACTGGAAATTGTGCTGATTTTGTGCTGGCGTTGCCGCGAGCGTGAGCAACTATGGGGCATGGGAAATGACGCCGCAGATCACGATTTACGTGCGCCACGGGGCGGAATGTCCCCATCCCGGAGACTGGCGTCCTCAAATACAGCAACGGGCAGGGCGAGGGCCCACATCAAAAGCGGCACAATACCGGGGATCAGGGAATCAGTGGTTTTTGGTGTCACGTGGTCGTGTACACCCACCGATCCGCAATGAAGAAATTGATTAGCGAGCAGATAATGATCGCTCCGATCGCCGACGGCAGTACCGGAGCCTTAAGCCGTTCCACGAGACAGTAGGCCAGCGCCGTATTGCCGAGCAGCGAGGTGAGACCGTTGCCGGCGTGAAATCGCCAGAGCCGGGCCGTCCTTTGCCGGATGCTGTTGAGCGGACGATCGCGCCATGTGAACCGCTCGTGCCAGGCAAAGTTGTGCAACACTACGATCTCCACTGCCACCGGCGTAGCGGCAACCGCAGACATGTGGAAGCACTTGGTTAACACGTAAAGCAGAAGCAACTGCAATGCCGCGCCCAGCAAGCCCACCAGATTGAACTTGCCGAGCCGCGCCAGCAGTCGCCCGGCGCGGGTCATGGCAGCTCTTCCTCCCGGTAAAGCACGACCGTGTGCTGAATTGCGGCGGCTACGGCCATGAATGCCATTCCGGCAATGGCCACAGCGCCTCCGATGTCGAACAGCAGGAAGCGCCGGCCCGCGATGTGCGCATAGGGATGCACGAGGAGCACAACGTTTCCCACGGCCAGCAGGATGCGAATCTCGGTGGGACCAAAGATGCCGTGCGAAAGATGGAAGTGCCCCATGGTATAGGTCGCAAGGTAGCTCTCGATGGAGAGCACATAGAAGCACATCAGCATTCCGGCCGATATCTGCCAGTGCACGTAGCCGGAGGAGGCGAGTCCTGCCATCAACACCAGCGCGCCGAAGGTGTCAGCCATGTGGTCCACGTAGAAACCGTAGCGTGGACGCTGCTGATCGCGGACTCGCGCCAGCGTGCCATCGAGACTGTCGCCAAGCCAGTTGAGAACCAGGAAAAAATTTACGAGCCACAGAGCCTGCGGGTCCCAGGCTGCAAGCGCATAGGCTGCACCCGCCAGGAGCTGCGCAACAAAGCCTAACGCGGTCAGATGGTCCGAACTGATGGCTTTCGGTGTACGCTCGGCCATCCACACTAATACGCGCTTTTCGATTTCCGCAGTCAGTGACTTGTGGACTCGCAGCGCGTTTACAAATCCACTCTGTCTCCTGTCGTCGAGCATGGCTTCTCTCATATGGACCTCGCATCCTTCATTCATTGGCGTGCCCCCTTGAGAGGGGTTGATCCGAGTGGCTTTCGTGTACATGGCCAGCCGCTCATTTGCATTGCCGGTCCTTCTCGAGACGCTGTACAATGCGCTCTCCCGCCTTGGCTGGTGATCCGAACCAGATATCCGATCGATCTGTTATCCAGAGAACCTCCCCCGTCTTCCGATCAAAGAGTGTGGCGCTCGTATAGATTTTTTGGGCTGTAAAAGGAATATGCGTAAAGATGGACGAAGCGCCCTGCTTCTCGCTGCTGATGCTCAATATCGCGTCGGCTTGGTCCTCTAGTGCAGTAATGGTGTAGCATTTGGAGCTTACTAATAGATTCCTTGCCCTGGCTGCCGCCAACGTTTGCGCTCCCTCGGCTTTCACGTAAATCGTGCGGATTGCAGGATGGGATTCAGGCGATGCGGCTTGCAGGGATTCCCCCATGGCCAGGTCATGTGCCACTATGTACGCTGGAAATAGGCAGGCTAGCAAAACAATGAACAGTGAAGCTCTTATTGGGTTTAAGATGCTGCCAAACCTTTCCTCCCGATAAAGCGTGAGCGCGTGACAGAGTGTACCTGCCAAGGCATTTAGTGCCATTCCGGCAATGGCAAAGCCACTCTGCCTCCTATCGTCGAGCATTGCTTCTCTCATACGAACCTCGCATCCTTCATTTATTGGTGTGCCCTTTCTGGGGGAGGGCCTGATAGGAGCGCGTTTCTGGTAGCGCTCAAAGTGAACTTCAGCGATTCCCGCGGCATGTCCTTGATGATCGGCATAATCAGCCAAGCCAGGCCACTTGGGACATCGCGTGTCAGCGAAATTGCCTCACACTCAATGAGCAGCCCGTCGGGCAGTTCGACGAAACTCCAGTAAGAGTTCAAGCGCCACAGAAAGCCGTCGTCGTTGCCCTCCGGCAGCCTGCGCTCGTGCCGAGTGCCCGCTTCCGCGATCTGCCAAATGTGCGTGCTGCGCGAGAAGCCGTAGCCGCTGGCGCCGGTCAGTCCTGTTTGGACGTCGTACTCCGTATCCAGCACGACCGTGACAACCTTTCGCTTCCTCATGCGAATGGCGACAGCCGCAACCCCTCCGTGGTCCGACAAGACATGGGAGGACTCAATTTCCGGCGCGTAGTACGTGGCGAGGTGGTTGTAATCTCGCAACAGCGCCAGCATGCCTTTTGCCTTTCCGCCGGGGACAAAAGCCGTGCCGCGCCAGTGGTGCAACAGTCCACCGCTGACTTCATGTGTGCCGCCATTCACGGGTTCCACTCGCATGGCACCCGATCGCAGTTGGCGCTCCGCATCAGCTCGCTCGGTCCCTCCCAGATTGAACACTGCAAGGTAGGTGTCAGGGCTGGCGTGCTGCTGGGCCAATCGTTTCTCCAAAGCGGCTGCATGGTTTTCAAATACCTCCTGGGCCGGTAAGGTCAACTGGGCCGCCAGGCAGGGGCCTGCAAGTAGGAGCATGATTGCCGCTGTCGGCATCCGCGGTCGCATCGTTCGCCTCGTGGCGGAAGCATGCTCGCTGCGCGCGGCAAGCGCAATGCATAACGCCTCAAACGTTTCTCACTTGCAAATCATCGTGTCATCGTTTGCATAGTCGAGGGTTACAAGAAGTTATCTTTCTGGGATGGAAAGCCGTTGGTTAGCGCGGACGAACCGGGTGCGGTTGGAGTTAATCGACCCAGAGCTTCACGGTAGGCTCGCAGGGTTCTCCACTGGCTCTGGGCCGCCAAAGGCGGCTAGACTGGAACCCTGCCCATGACACGGGCGACGACAGACCGCGTGTTTCGCTTCGGGGCCTTCGAGGTGAACGAGGCCACGGGAGAGCTGCGTAAACAGGGCATCCGCATCAAGCTGCATTCGCAGCCATTTCAAATACTGGTGATGCTTCTGGAAAGGCCCGCGGAGTTGGTGACGCGCGAGGAGATGCGGCAGCGACTCTGGGGCGAAGACACGTTCGTGGACTTCGACCACGGCCTGAACACCGCGGTCAACAAGCTTCGCGAAGCCCTGGGTGACTTGGCCTCCCAACCCCGGCATGTGGAGACGGTCTCGGGCAGAGGCTATCGTTTCATAGCGCCAGTGACGCTGGCGGGGCCGGTTTCGAGCGAGGCGCCGGTCGCCGCGGCGGGGGAGGCGGTCGCGTCGCCTGCAAACAGTGGATCTGCCTCGCCGGTCGGCCCTTTGGACGATGGGCTGGAGACATTTAGCAGAACGCTTCTCGCGGCGCCTCACGAACTGCCTCACGCCCCCCGAACCTTAGTGCGGACTCTGCTGCTGCTTATCCAGGCCATGTATCTGGCGTTCTACCTGGGGGCGCTGGCGAACCTTTCGGAGATTCTTGATATTTTCACGGACGCACACCTGCTGTCGCCGGCGACGCTCACCGCGCTGCTGGTGACAACCGCCGTGGCAATGATCCCAGTCCGTCTGTTCTTCTTCGCGGCGGTTGCGTTCGATTTTCAGCAGCTTCCTACGAAGTTCAGAAAACTCTTTCCCATACTGCTAGGTATGGATCTTTTGTGGGCCCTGTCCCCGTTCCTTTTGGTTCATCACGTAAGCTTGGGGCTGGCTCTGGGAATGACCGCCGCTCTCGTGTACATGCCATTTGCTCAACGCTCGCTGGTTCTGATGTATGCCCGGAGCCGATGAGATGGAACCAAAGTGGACTCATGAGGTCTATGGCTCGCGAGTTGCCGTGCAACTGTGACCGGGGTGCAAGGCGGCGAGCCGATACTGATCTGATTTACCTTCCCGAGCAGTACCGGCGTTCCAAATAAATGGTGCGAATCGGATATGGGGCGATATGATGAGAGTTTCAGGAATCTTACGTGTCGTCCCGGAGGTAGGAATGCGCCGCCCGAGTTCCGTCTTGGTTGTCCTTATCGTCCTTATTTCCGCATTTCTGATTTTGACTTGCGCCGCCCTGGGCCAGAACACATCTTCAAGTGCAAGCGTCACCTGCAGCTTCGACGCCGACAGAGAAGTAACCGCGGCGTATCAAAGGATTTCGTTCAACTTGAAAAAGCCGGTGTTCGGAGGCGAAATTCCCTACGGCAAAGCTTGGGCCCCGGGTGGAAAACCGCTGACTCTATTCACCAACTCGAACGTGGAAATCGGTGGAAAGATGCTGCCCGTGGGCGCCTACACTATGTTTTTGCTCCCCACGCAGAAGCGCTGGACGCTGATTATCTCCAAGAGTACAGACCTCACCGGCAGGTATGACGAACGCCAGGACTTGGTGCGCGTGGCCATGGAATCAGGGGAAGTCCCCATGCCCGAACCGCAGTTCAGCGCATCGTTTGCCCATGTCGCACCCAACCAGTGCAGCCTTCGTCTTGAAATGGCCAACACCGGCAGTTGGGTCACGTTTGAGAGGAAATGAAGTTGTTATTGCGTCAGCGGTGTCGGGCTGAGGTATTAAAGGTTTCCTAGCCGCTGTTAATCCGCGAAAACCGGGACTTTTTCCTGCCTGGCTTTTGTGCGCTTTCCGGGAAGATGGCGTACCACCCAATCCTTGAAGTAGTCCATGTAGAGATAGACGACGGGAGTGGTGTACAAGGTCAGCGCCTGGCTGACGATGAGTCCGCCGACGATGGCGATGCCGAGCGGGCGGCGGATCTCAGAGCCAACTCCTCTGCCAAACGCCAGCGGGACCGCGCCCAGCATGGCTGCGGCTGTGGTCATCATGATGGGACGGAAGCGGATCAGGGCCGCTTCGTGGATCGCTTCCTCCGCGGTCTTGCCGGTGCGCTCCACCTCCAACGCAAAATCAATCATCATGATGGCGTTCTTCTTCACGATGCCGATGAGCAGGATGATGCCAATCAGGGCGATGACATCGAGCTGCATGTGGAACAGCAATAGCGCCAGCAGCGCGCCCGTCCCCGCCGAAGGCAACGTGGAAAGAATCGTAACGGGGTGGATGTAGCTCTCGTAAAGCATCCCGAGCACGATGTAAACGGCAAGCAGGGCCGCCAGAATCAAGATGGGTTCCGACGACAGCGAATCCTGGAAGGCAGCGGCCGTTCCCTGGAAGCTGCCGTGAATGGTCGCTGGTATGCGCATCTGCAATTCTGCGTCGGAGATGGCCCGAGTGGCGGTCCCTAAATCTCCGCCCGGCGCCAGGTTGAAGGAGATGGTCACCGCCGGGAATTGTCCCTGATGGTTGACCGCGAGCGAAGTAGTCGCCTGCCCAAAGTGAGCAAAGGACGAGAGCGGTACCTGTGCGCCCTGGCTGGTGATAACGTACACGCTCTGCAATGCGTCCGGAGTGAGCTGGTAGCGAGGATCGACTTCCAGCACCACGTGGTACTGGTTCAAGGTCCGGTAGATGGTGGAAATCTGGCGCTGTCCGAAGGCGTCATAGAGAACGTTGTCAATCTGCGATGGTGTAATCCCCAAACGTGAAGCCGTGTCACGATCGATGATGACGTTTTCCTCCAGCCCACTGACCTGCTGATCGCTGTTGACGTCCTTGAGCTGGGGAATCTTGCGGAGTGTCTGCAAGAGCTTGGGCGCCCATCCATATAGTTCGGTCAGGTTCTCGCCAGATAGCGTGTACTGGAACTGGGCGTTGGACTGGCGTCCGCCGATCTGCAAGTCCTGCACTCCCTGGAAGAACAGCGTCGCGCCGGGGATATGCGCCAGCTTGGGACGGAGCCGGGCGATCACCTGGTCCACGCTGATCTTGCGTTGGGCCAGCGGCTTGAGGGTGACGAACATGCGCCCCTGGTTCTGGGCGGCGTTTCCGCCGACGAAAGCCAGAACGTTCTCGATCGCCGGATCTTGCTTCACAATGCGGATGAACTGATTGGTTTTATCCCGCATGTCCTGGAACGACACGTCCTGGTCGCCCATGATGGTACCGGTCATGCGCCCGGTATCCTGTTGCGGGAAAAAGCCTTTAGGGACAATGATATACAACCAAACATTCACGATAACCATGAGGATGGCGACGGCGAAGGTAAATCGCTTGTGGCGCAGGACCCAGCCCACGGTCGTCTTATAGGTGCGGTTCATCCACAGCCAACCGCGCTCGCTCATGCGGTACAGGGCACCGTGGCTGCCGGGATCGTGGGCCTTCAGGAAGCGGGCGCACAGCATGGGCGTAGTGGTAAGAGAGACCACTAGCGATACCGCGATGGCAGCGCTCAGGGTCACGGCGAATTCGCGGAAGAGCCGTCCGACTATGCCGCCCATCAGCAGAATAGGAATGAACACGGCGATCAGAGACGTACTCATCGAGATCACCGTGAAGCCGATCTCGCGCGCCCCCAGCAGGGCAGCCTGGTAGGGCTTCATCCCGGCTTCGACGTGGCGCATCACGTTTTCCAGCACGACGATGGCATCGTCCACCACGAAGCCGGTGGAGATGGTGAGCGCCATCAGCGAGAGATTGTTCAGGGAAAACCCGCACAGGTACATGATCGCGAAGGTGCCCACGATGGCCAGCGGCACGGCCACGCTGGGAATCATGGTGGCGCGCACCTCACGCAGAAACAGGAACACCACCAGCGTGACCAGGATGACGGAAATAATCAGGGTGCGCTCAACATCGGCCACCGAGGCCCGCACAGTGGTGGTGCGGTCGAGGCCAACCACCAGGTTGATACTGGCCGGCAGAGACGCCTTCAGAAAGGGCAATGCCGCCTCGATGCGGTCGGCTAGGGCGATCATGTTCGCGCCCGGCTGGCGGAAGATGACGACCAGGACGCTGGGTTTACCGTTAAAGCTGCCCGCGTTGTTGATGTTGGAGTAGGAGTCCTGCACATCGGCGACGTCGCTCAACCTGACCGCGGCGCCGTTTCTGTAAGCGACGACAATGGGCCGGTAATCCGCCGCCTTCTTGAGTTGATCATTGGCCCTGACCATCCAGGTCTTGTTGCCGTCGTCCAGAGAGCCTTTGGCGATATTGACGTTCTGCGCCGCCACCGCAGACCGCACCGCATCCAGGCCGACATTGAGCTTGTTCAGGAGATTGGGATTGGCTTCGATGCGGACTGCCGGCTGCGATGAGCCCCATACAAATACCTGGCCAACTCCCTCAACCTGCGCCAGCTTCTGGCCCATGATGGAGTCGGCCACGTCGTACATCTGGTCCTGCGTCATGGCGTCGGACGTCATTATCAGAATCATGACGGGTGCGTCCGCAGGATTGATCTTGCGATAGGTCGGGTTGCTGGGCAGATCGGCAGGCAAGTATCCGCGGGCCGCGTTGATGGCAGCCTGCACATCGCGCGCCGCCGCATCAATATTGCGGTCCAGGTCGAATTGCATGGTGACGCCGGTGGAACCGAGCTGGCTCGACGAGGTCATCTGGTTGATGCCGGCGATGCGGCCGAACTGCCGCTCCAGCGGAGTTGCTACCGAGGATGCCATGGTTTCGGGACTGGCGCCCGGCAGCCCCGCGCCGACAGAAATGACGGGAAAGTCGATCTGCGGCAGCGGCGCCACGGGAAGCTGCGTGTAGGCCAGGGCGCCGGCAAGCAGCAAAGCGGCGGTCAGCAGCGTGGTCGCAACGGGGCGCTCGATAGCTGGGGCGGAGATGTTCATTCCTAATCTCCGATGGCCTCCGCAGGTTTAGGCGCGCGCACATGGCGCAGCGCTGCGCCGAGCCGGTCGAACCACAGATAGACAACCGGGGTGGTGTACAGAGTCAGTAACTGGCTGACCAAAAGGCCGCCGATGATGGTCACGCCCAACGGACGGCGCAGCTCGGAGCCAGTCCCGGAGCCCAGCGCCAGCGGCACGGCGCCAAATAGTGCGGCGAAAGTCGTCATCATGATGGGACGGAAGCGCAGCAGGCACGCCTCGTAAATGGCGTCCACCGGCTTCTTGCCTTCTTTGCGCTCCGCTTCCAGAGCGAAGTCGATCATCATGATGGCATTCTTCTTCACGATGCCGATCAGCAGGATGATGCCGATCAAAGCCATCACGCCGAGGTCCATGTGGAAGAGAAACAGCGCGAGAATGGCGCCCACGCCCGCCGAGGGCAGCGTGGAAAGAATGGTGATGGGATGGATGTAGCTTTCGTACAGAACTCCCAGCACGATGTACACCGTGACAATGGCCGCCAGAATCAGCCAGCCTTCATTGGCCAGCGAAGCCTGAAAGGCCCGCGCCGTGCCCTGGAAGGCCACCTGGATACTTGGCGGCAATTTAATTTCAGCGGCCGCCCCATCAATCGCCTTCACCGCCTCACCCAGTGACGCCCCGGTGCCGAGATTGAAAGAGATCGTGACCGCCGGGAACTGCCCCTGGTGATTGATGGTCAACGGTCCGGTGGTGGTTTCGAAGTGCGCGATCGCACTCAACGGCACCTGTTGCGCGCTGGCGCTCAAAACGCCCGTGCTGGGGCTATTCGCAACTGGAGCGTTTCCGCCTTGCGCGGCGGGGCTTTGTCCGCCACCGGCGGGCACATAGATGTCTTTGAGCGAATCGGGATCAGCACGGAAGCTGGGATCGACTTCCAGCACCACGTGGTACTGATTCAACTGGGTGAACATGATCGACACCAGGCGCTGGCCGAAGGCGTCATACAAGGTGTTGTCGATCGCGCTGGTGGTTACTCCCAACCGCGATGCGGTGGCGCGATCGATCACCAGATTGGCTTGCGCGGCCAGGTCCTGCTGGTCGGTGGCGATGTCGCGCAGGTCCGGCAGCGTCTTCAGCCTGGCGACCATCTTCGTCGTCCACGATGCCAACTCAACGGGATCGGCGTCCTCCAGACTGAACTGATATTGGGTGCGGCTGACGCGGTCTTCCACCGACAAGTCCTGCACCGGTTGCATGTACAGCGTGATGCCTTCGACTCCCGCCACCTCTTGCTGCAACCGCTGCATGATGGCGGTGATGTCATCGTTGCGTTCATCGCGCGACTTGAGATTGATCTGCAGCCGGCCGCTGTTGGGCGTGGTGTTGGTGCCGTCCACTCCGATAAACGAGGAGAGGCTTTCGACGTCCTTGTCCTTCAAGATCGCCGTCGCCAATTCGCGCTGCCGTTCCGACATGGCGGAAAAGGAAATACTCTCCGGCGCGTCGGTAATGCCCACGATCACGCCCGTATCCTGCACCGGGAAGAAGCCCTTGGGCACGACGATGTACATCCAAATCGTGGCCACCAGGGTTCCGATGGTGATCAGCAAAGTCACGGTTTGATGCTTCAGGACGAACTTTACGGTGCGGCCATAGAACGCGATGGTGTTGTTGAAGGCACGCTCCGACCATTGGTACACGCGCCCGTGCTTGGCCTGGTCCTTCTGGCGCAGCAATAGCGAGCACATCATCGGTGTCAGGGTCAGCGAAATGATCGCCGAGAAAAGAATGGTCACGCTGAGGGTCACCGCGAACTCGCGGAACAGGCGGCCCACGATGTCGCCCATGAAAAGCAGCGGAATGAGCACGGCAATCAGCGAGACGGTCAACGACACAATCGTGAACCCGATTTGGGCCGAACCTTGCAGCGCCGCTTCCAGCGGAGTGTGGCCCTCCTCGATGTAGCGTTCGATGTTCTCGATCATCACAATGGCGTCGTCCACCACGAAGCCGGTGGAAATGGTCAAGGCCATCAACGAAAGATTGTCGAGGGAATAGCCCAGCAGGTACATCACCCCAAAGGTGCCCACCAGCGACAGCGGCAAGGCGATGCTGGGGATGATGGTCGCCGACAAAGTACGCAGGAAT
This sequence comes from uncultured Acidobacteriaceae bacterium, assembly GCA_963836875.1. Taxonomy (GTDB): domain Bacteria; phylum Acidobacteriota; class Terriglobia; order Terriglobales; family Acidobacteriaceae; genus Bog-257. Next base: position 530,267 of record CAWIKZ010000007.1, on the reverse strand, counting down.
ACGAAGATGACTAACACCACCAGCACGATGGTGAGCATCATTTCGTACTGAACATCTTTCACGCTGGCGCGGATGGTGTTGGTGCGGTCCGTCAGGACCGTGACCTTCACCGAGGCCGGCAAGTTCGATTGCAACTGTTTCAGGCGCAGCTTGATGCTATCGACCACCTTGATGATGTTTGCGCCCGGCTGCCGCTGAATGTTCAGGATGACCGCCGGCGTGTTGTTCATCCACGCCGCCTGGTTCACATTCTCCGGCCCCGTGATCACCTTGGCGACGTCGGACATGCGCACCGGATTGCCGTTCTTGTAGGCGACGATGGTGTCGGCGTAACCCTGCGGACTCAGCAACTGGTCGTTGGCGCCGATGGTGAAGGCCTGCCGGTTGTCTTGCAGTTGTCCCTTCGCCTGATCGACGTTCACCTGGGCGATCACGGTCCGGAGTTGCTCCAGGCTCATACCGTACGAAGCCAGTGCGGTTGGGTTTGCCATGATGCGAACCGCAGGCTTTTGCCCGCCGCTGATGCTTACCAGGCCGACGCCAGGCAACTGAGAAATCTTTTGCGCGAAGGTCGTGTCCGCCAGATCCTCCACCTGCGGAAGCGGCATGCTGTCAGATGTCATTGCCAGGGTAAGGATGGGCGCGTCGGCCGGATTCACTTTGCTGTAAATCGGCGGAGTCGGCAGATCGGCGGGCAGGTAGGTCTGCGCAGAATTGATGGCCGCCTGCACCTCCTGCTCGGCGACATCAATGTTTTCTTCCAGAGTGAATTGCAAGGTGACGACCGAAGCTCCGAACGAACTGCTCGAAGTCATCTGGCTGAGACCGGGAAGCTCACCGAACTGGCGTTCCAGCGGCGCCGTGATCGAAGACGCGGTCACATCGGGGCTGGCGCCCGGGTAAAAGGTCACGACCTGAATGGTCGGATAGTCCACCTGCGGCAGGGCGGAGATCGGTAGTTGCCGGTAGGCGACGATGCCCACCAGCAACAGCCCCGTCATCAGCAGCGAGGTGGCAATGGGCCGAAGAATAAATGGCCGCGAAATACTCATGTCTGCGATCCGATGTTGCCGCTGCTCTGATTCTGACGGGCGGGTGCTTGCGGAGCCACGCGGCTTCCTACTTGCAGCTTTTCTTGCCCATCGGTCACAATTTTGTCGCCGGCTTGCAGCCCCGACGCGACCACCGCCGTGCTGCCTTGGGTGAGCGCGACCTGCAGCTGCCTCATTTGCACGGTATTGTTGGCGTCCACCACGTAGGCGAAGGTGCCGTCGGGACCGCGTTGCAGAGCAGCGGCCGGCACTGTGATGGCGTTTTTGCGGGTCTCCAGCAACAGATGAGCATTGACGAATTGGTTGGGCCAGAGTTTGTTGTCGGGATTGTCGAAGACCGCCTTCAACTTAACCGTACCGGTGGTCGCGTCAATCTGGTTGTCGATGGTCAGCAGTTTTCCCACGGACAGTTTCGTCTGGTCGTCGCTGCTATAGGCGTCCACTTCCAATGCGCCCTGGCGCATGTGGTCGCGGACTTGCTGCAACTGGTCTTCGGGAAGCGTGAATATCACGGCGATGGGATGAAGCTGCGTGATCACAAGCAATGCGGTTCCACCCGCTCCCGTGACGTAATTTCCGGGATCGACTTGGCGCAGCCCGACTCGTCCGTCAAGGGGAGACTTGATGTAGCAATAGGTCAGGTTCAGTTCGGCATTCTTAATGGCGGCTTTGTCGGAGGCGATGGTGCCTTCGTAGGTCCCGAACGATGCCTGTAGGGTGTCCAAGTCCTGCTTGGCGATGACCCCTTGTTCGTAGAGGATCTTGTTGCGGTCGTATTGCGCTTGGGCGTTCGTTAACTGGGCTTCGTCTTTCTGCAAGTTGGCCTGCGCTTGCGCCAAAGCCACCTCATAGGGACGCGGATCGATGACGAGCAGTGTTTCGCCTTTGTTCACGTCCTGGCCCTCGCGAAAGTTCACCTGCATGATCTGCCCGTCAATGCGGGTCTTCAGCGAAACCGTGTAGAAGGCTTCGACCGAACCCAATCCGTTGAGATAGACATTAAAATCGCCCTGCTTGACGGTAGCAACCCCAACCGGAATGGCCGGCGGCGGGGTACTGGCTTTCGCGTTCTTCGCCTGCTGTGAACTGCAACCGGCAAGCGCAGCGCAAATCGCCAGTATCAAGCCCAGTCCCCAGAATGCCCGTGTCTTCACTCATTCCTCCTAAATAACGCGACTCCATCCTTACAGAGATGCAATCACGCTCGCCCTACAAACGCAACTCGGCCCCTGCGTTGCAGTACTATTAACTCATATTATTAGACCGGACGGGGTAGCAGCAGCCGTTAAGACAGGGTGAAGGAAAGTTAAGTTTTGTGAAGGATACAAATACATCCCGAAACAATTCTTCACCGCAGGCCCGCGCGGGGAAGGGCAGAATGAATCCGGTGAATCGTCTGCTCATCATCGATGACGACCGCGGGCTGGTAAATCTGCTGAAGCGCTTTTTGGAAGGCGAAGGCTTTCACGTGGATGCCGCCTACGATCAAGCCTCGGGATTGAGCGCCGCTTTATCCAACGATCATGAGTTGATCATCATCGACGTGATGCTGCCGGGCGGCACGGGATTTGAGTTGCTCAAGGCGCTGCGCCTGCAGTCCTCGGTCCCGGTGCTCCTGTTGACCGCCCGGGGAGAAGCGGTCGACCGAATTCTGGGCCTTGAAATCGGCGCCGATGACTACCTGGCCAAGCCTTTCGATCCTCGCGAACTGGTGGCCAGGATCCGCGCCATATTTCGCAGGACGCGCGAAACGCCGGCCTCGGCCGCGCGCACCGATCATGAGGAAGTCCTCAGCGTCGGTGAAATCACGATGTCGCTCGGAACCCGCACCGTCACCTGTTCGAACACGCCGGTCGATCTCACCTCGGTGGAGTTCAACGTTCTGGAATTGCTGCTGCGCAACGCCGGCAACGTCGTCACCCGGGAGCAAATCGCCGAAGTAGCGCTGGGGCGCCCTTTGAACATATTCGATCGCAGCGTCGATGTTCACGTCAGCCGGCTGCGCAAGAAGCTGGGCGCTTGTCCGGGTACCGAGGAGTTGATCCGGCCGATTCGCGGGACCGGCTATTTCCTGGCGGCTAGGACGCCCGAGAAGAGCAGGATATGAACCGGCGCCTGTTCTGGAAAATTTTCCTTCCCTTCTGGCTTGCGCAAGCGGTGCTGCTGGGGGCGCTGTATCTCCGTATTCAACACCGCATTTCTTCCGAGCATCCATGGTGGATTCAGCCCGAACGCCGCGAAATGCCGGTGCTGGCCGACTATGCAGCGAAAGTGTACGAGGAGCAGGGCCAGGCCGGACTGTCACAGTTACTCGACAGTTTGTCCTTGCACAACCGCTCGAAATTCTGGTTGGTCGATGCCGGCGGTCATGAGCTTTCGGGACAGCCGATTCCCGAGCGCGTTCTTCACGACGCCTCCGCCGCAGAGAAATCGGAAGGCCTTCACCATTCCTTTGAAGCCAATGTCCTGGCAGCTTCCACGGACACGAATCAGGGACACTACGTTTTGATTGCTGAGCTTGTCCCCCCAAAATTGTCGGAACGTGTCCCTGGAGACATCCTGTGGACCTTAAAACTCGGCACCATCCTGTCGGCCCTCATTTGTTTCCTGATCGCACATTATTTGAGCAAGCCCATCGAACGTTTGCGCGACGCGACCCACGAACTGGCGCGTGGGAACCTCGACATAAGGGCGGGAGAGAACCTGGGCAACCGCCGCGACGAAATTGCCGACTTGGTGCGCGATTTCGACTCCATGGCGGGCGAGTTGCGGATCCTGATCCAAAGCGAACGGAGCCTGCTCACCGGTGTCTCGCACGAACTGCGCTCACCCATTGCACGCATCCGGCTGGCTTTGACTCTGGCACGCGATGCCGGCGACGACGAACGCTCGGAGATGCTCGATCGCATCGAGCAGGACACCATCCAACTGGATTCCATGCTGGAGCAAATCCTCACCGTGGCCCGGCTGGAAAGTGGACAGCACAAGCCTCGATTCGAACGTCTTTCGCTGAACGAAATTGTTGACGATGTGCTCCACGATGCCACCTTTGAAGCCGCCGCAACCGATGCGACCATCGCCTTCCAGGGTGCGAGCGATATCCAGGTAAATGGCGATGCCGGACTGTTGCGCAGCGCTGTGGAAAATATCGTGCGCAACGCCATCTTTTATTCCGGCCGGGGCGGCAAGGTCGAGGTTCGACTGGGCCAAGCGGATGGCGCAGCGCTGGTTTCCGTCCGCGACAATGGACCAGGAGTTCCCGAAAATGTCCTTCCCCTGTTATTCAAGCCGTTTTATCGAGTGGACGATTCGCGCGGAACTACTACGGGCGGGATGGGACTTGGGCTTGCAATCGTGCGCAATGCGGTGCTCGCGCATGGTGGTAGCGTCTCGGCGAAGAACGTAGCGCCTCATGGGCTCGAGGTGGAACTGCGTGTGCCGATCCTGCTGCCCTCACAACCCACCCACAGCGATGCCTTCCGCCCACGGCAAGGCTTGCGGCAACCCGTGCGGCCTTAGTGCCCCAAGGCGGCTACATGAGTAAACTCGAAAAACCCGCCGAAACATGAATAACCGCTTATAGGCTAATGAGTTACTTCATGGACCTTATGGCTTCTAGAAAGACCGCAAATGCAACAAGTACGAAAGCCAGCGGTCGGCTTGAACGAATGTGGATTGTCTGACCCACGCCGAGACAGTTGCTCCCGCGCTACCTTTGCCTCTTCAATGTTGGGACTCTGCACTTTACAGCCTTCCTTTCTTTTCTAGCGACCCTCATGTCAGCAATGAGCTGCTCGATCTTCACCTTTCGCCCAAGGGGAAAGTGAAAGATAGCTGCGCAGGTTTTTCGAGGGCAGAGAGAGATTCTCTCATCAAGTGTCCTCTCGGAAACTTCCAAACTACATCTCACGGTTTCCGATGGGAGTGTGCGCCATAAACATGCAGAACACAATTGCCTAGACGTGTCAAAATGGCCCGCCACGTAGAGGCGTGGTCGATCTGGTCGCCTAGCGCTTTAGAGTTACGCATCTACCAAACTGTCGGGGATATGCACTTGGCACTTACGTGGAGCCAGGGAACATAGGACTGGAGCGTGATTTAAAGGGGAAAAAAGTCGAAAAGCAGGTTCGGACGATAGCCGTAAAGTGCTTGGTTGACTGCCACTCATCAATCAGCACGAGGGTAGAATAGGCCTAAACAGAGGGGAAAAATGTGGCGGAGAGACAGGGATTCGAATGCGGTACAACATGCAGTTCCAAAGCAATTGGCGAAAGCGGGTAGCACCAAAGATGCCGATTGAAGCCCATCGCAGTCGTTAATGGACTGTGAGTGGACTGTGGGACTGTGAACTACGGTGCCGTTACAGAACGGCTCATACGCTCAGCCGAGATGGAACCGACGACCTCATCGTTGCGAACGATGCGCTCTCCGTCAAACTCTCCTTTTGAAATCACACACATACAGTGAAAAACTCGGCCTAACGGCTGTGTTTTTTGTGACGTTAATAATGTGACGTGCGGATGCTGGAGTTCGCCTCACGTACTCAGCAACCGACGCCGGTGAAAGATCAACCAGGCGCGCTAACGCACGCTTCTTTTGAGAGGAACTAAAATGAACGTATCTTCACTGGCGCTCACAGCAACCCCCCAAGCCGTCACCGCTGTCACGGTTTGCCACACCATCACAGTCAAGGAAGACGAATCCGCCGCCAACTGGCCGACCGTTGGTATCTGGATTTCGCAGACCACCAGCAGTGAGCCCAATAAGTTGACCGCCGGCAAATCCTTGCAGAAATCTTTTGTCTATCCACTCGTCACTGCGTTGCAAAGCCCTGCGAGCGGCTGGGGCAACGCAGGCGAAGGTTTCGTCACCTCACAAGCTGTCTCCAGCGGGAAGAACCCTTTGCCTTCCGGGGTCACCGGTAGCAACAGCGGAACATGGACGTATTGCAGCTGGAGCGACGGAACAGTCAGCAATGGGCACAGCGGCCAATGCTGGGGGCCAGACAACACCGATGCCACCGCCAGCGTGAGCGGCGCTTACCAGTCCAATACTGGAATCTTCACCGATTGCTACACCTATTGTGCAGTGCAACCGAGTGGCGGCACAGCGGCGACCTATATTGATGGCTCGCTGATTACCAGCGGCAGCACTTCGGGAACCCTAGGGGTCCTGTCGCAACACTGCGGAACGCAGACCGAAGCCTCACACGTGCTAAAGGCGCAACTCGGGAGCAGCGCAACGACGACGTTTCTCGGGGCAATCCTAATCGACACCAGCAACGGAGGAGGAGTGCTAGTCCTAAAGATGGCGGCGGTCGCAAACAAGGCGGGCGACTTTGCTGGCAATCCCATCTACGAAGCGGGCCTCGCCCAGATGCAAAGCGATCTGACGACGACGCTAGGGACAGGCATAGCCTCGTACATCCAGGTGTGGGGAGCCAATGAGTTTAACCAGAACATCTCGCCAGCAACCATGTTGACCAGCATCGGCACTCTCTCTACAGCGATACACACCGCTTCACCCTTGGCAGACATCGGCATGATCTCAGACCCTGACGACGGCGCGCCCAGCTTTCCCTTGGGCAGCAATACCCTGACGATGTGGCAGTACGACAAGGCGATCAATGCCTACGCCAACAAGAACCGTCGGGATCGCGATGGGGGCGCATGAAGATGGCTAAAACAAAGGGTCGTAAGAAATCGATTACACAACCGGCGCCGCCGGAGTCGGGGAAACAAGTCAGCCCTGGTCAGACTGGCGGCAAAGCTTTAAGGCAAAATTAATCAAAGAATCAAAAACAATCAAAGGAATCAAAGATGTCGAGAGGGGGAAGCAGGACGGGGGCAGGGCGAAAGTTGGGTGACACTTCCCACAACCGGACTTCTGGACCGCGTTGACGCGAACTGGCCCATAACTTCAGAGTCGTCCGTGACTCGGGCACAATCCGGTGGGCGCGTGACTTAGGACCGTCTAAGCCACTCTCGCTAAGAGCCAAGTCGAACGGCAAACGGTTTTCCGCAACCTGTTCAGGGAGCGGTGACGTGTTTTGCCATGTGCATTTCTTGCCACCCTATATAATCGGCCCTACCCATGGCCCTCACCTCTGGCACGAAACTCGGCCCCTACGAGATTATCGCGCCGCTCGGCGCGGGCGGGATGGGCGAGGTCTATCAGGCGCGGGATACGCGTCTGGACCGTACTGTCGCCATCAAGATTCTTCCATCGCATCTCTCAGACGATGTGATCCGCCGTCAGCGCTTCGAGCGTGAGGCCAAGGCCGTCTCCAGCTTGAATCATCCCCACATCTGCACGCTGTACGACATTGGCCGGCAAGACGGCGTTGACTTCATTGTCATGGAATATGTGGAGGGCGTGACGCTGGCGGCGCGCCTGGAAAAAGGACCGCTGCCGACGCCGGAGGTGCTGGAGTACGGGATCCAGCTCGCGAGCGCCCTCGACAAGGCGCACCGGAACCGCGTTACGCACCGGGACCTTAAGCCCGGCAACATCATGCTGACGAAGTCCGGCGCCAAGCTGCTCGATTTCGGCTTGGCGAAAGCTGGGTCGCTGCCGACCGCCGCCGCGACGCTGGCCGATGCGGCTAATCCGGTCACGCTCGAGGGAGTGGTCGTCGGGACTGTCCCCTACATGTCGCCCGAGCAGGTGGAAGGAGGGGAAGTGGACGCCCGCAGCGACATTTTTTCGTTGGGCGCCGTGTTGTATGAAATGGTGACGGGTGGGCGGGCATTTCAGGGCGCGAGCGATTTTAGTGTCGCCTCGGCCATCCTGGTGAAAGATCCGGAGCCTATTAGCACACTGCAACCTCTCACGCCGCTGGCGCTGCAACGTACCATCCGCGTTTGTCTGGCGAAGGACCCCGACGCGCGCTGGCAGTCGGCGGGCGATCTCTGCAAGGAACTGCGGTGGATCGCAGAGGGCGGCTCGCAAAGCGGAGTGGAAATGCCGATTGCGGTCGCCGCACGGCGAGCCATCCGTCCGCGGATCGCGTGGATTCTCGCAGCGGCATTTGCCGCCGTGGCATTGGCCGCGCTGCTGCGCGCTGCAATGTTGGGGCGTGTTCCAGAGCCGCTTGCTTTCCACCAGTTAAATTTCGGGCGCGAAGCGGTTTTCCAGGCTGCCTTCGCGGGGAAAGACACCGTGGTGTACAGCGCTGCGACATCGGGCAATACGCCGCAGATTTTCGCGGTGCGCCCCGACTATCCCGAGCCGAAACCGCTCGGCCCACCGGGAATGCAGTTACTCGCAGTCTCGTCCAAGGGTGAACTCGCCGTGCTGATTGGCGCAAAGTACGTCTGGTTCCGTCTCTTCACTGGAACGCTGGCGCGAATGCCGCTCGACGGCGGCGCGCCACGAGAAATCCAGGAGGCAGTGCGCCAGGCCGACTGGTCGCCAGACGGCTCGCAGCTCGCCATCATTCGAGAGGTCGGGAGCAAGGATCGGCTCGAATATCCCATCGGTCATGTGCTCCGCGAGGTCAGTGGCTACATGAGCGATGTACGTGTTTCCCCGCGGGGGGATCGGATCGCGTACTTCGAACATCCCCTCAAATGGGACGACCGCGGCTCGGTGAACGTCATCGACCTTGCCGGAAATAATTTGGTGCTCTCGGACGGCTACTGGAGCGAACGGGGGTTAGCCTGGTCGCCGAACGGCGAGGAGGTTTTGTTTTCCGCGAGCCAGAGTGGCGGCAGCTTCACCATCTACGCCGTAACGCTGTCCGGCAGGAGGCGCATCGCCTACCAGTGCCCGGCGGGCTCACGATCCAGGACGTGGCTCGCGACGGACGTTGGCTCGCCACCCGCTTGGACTACCGCTATGCAGCGATGGTCCATACTCCCGGCAACGTCGCAGGGCGAGACCGAGGTCAGGATGATGATCGCGACCTCTCGTGGCTGAACACATCGCATGTGCGCGCCCTCTCTCAGGACGGGAACACGCTGCTGTTCGCCGAGACAGGGCTCGGAACCAACTACGCAGTGTGCCTGAGGAAGACCGATGGCTCGCCGGTGGTGCGCCTCGGGGAGGGATGGCCCGCAGACCTGTCCGCCGACGGCAAGTTGGTGCTGGCGGTGGTCCAATCCCGTCCGCCGCAGCTCGTGATCTATCCTGGCGAGATTGAGAACTATGTAAGCGCCCAGTGGTTCCGGGACGGCAAGAGCGTCCTCATCAACGGCAACGAACCCGGAAAGGGTACGCGCTTCTATGTACAGGAGGTCGGTGAGAGGGGCGGAAGCGCTCCGCGGCCGGTGACTCCGGAGGGTACCCGAGGCGGGCGGGTCTCCCCGGACGGAAAGCTCGTTTTGGCGCGCGGACCAGAACGGAAATATTTCGTTTACCCGATCGCGGGAGGCGAGCCGCAGCCGGTGCCGGCGCTCACCGAGGCAGACACTCTTGCCCAGTGGAGCACGGACGGTCGGTCGGTGTTGGTTTATCGCCGCGCCGAGATTCCCGGGCGCCTCGAGCGTGTTGACCTTGCGACCGGACGCCGAACGCTCTTCAAGGAATTTGCGCCCGCCGACCGCGCCGGACTGCTGTCCATGCGAGAGATCTTCGTCACAGACGACCTGCGATCGTACGCGTACACGGCCTACTACCAGGTATCGAGCTTGTTCGTGTCGGAGGCCAAACAATGACAAGAGCAGTTAGTTTGAGCAGGCCTACCCGAAATCCTGTGTTTGTGCGAGACCGATAACGTTATCGTCATGCTCCCCGGAAAAACGGCGTGGTCTGCGCAATTTCCGGATGGTCGGCAATGCGGAAGTAATCCGCGTGTCCGTCGCCAGTGGGGCACCGCGACGAGGTAACGCTCATCGGATCGCCACCTCTTTATTCGCTGGACTGCTCCTTCGGCACGAGCCCGCCGCAGGAAAGAAGTTCCATGGCGGCGCGCTGGCCGCTAGCGATGGCACCGTGCACCGTCCCGTTGTGTCCGCTGAAATCGGTCGCCTCTCCAGCAAAGAACAGGGTATTGCAGAGCGGTGCAGCGAGCCTGCGCGCAGCTTCCTTGCTATCAGTAAGAGCATAACTGTAGGCACCCCGGCAGTACGGATCGGACTGCCAGTCGTGTACGAAAGTCTCTTGCACCAAGTCCCGTAAGGTTTCTAGCGGTACCGCGAAGACGTGGTTCAATGCCTCTAACCCACGCTCGACAATGGCTGCATCTCCGCGACCTGAGAGCTGCTCAGCACGCACTCCGCCGGACCAGCCAGTCAGTGTGGCGCTCCCCAGAGACACAGACAACCACCAGGTCGGAAACAATTCTTCTGGGGATGACAAGAAACAGATGTCGGGCATGGGCGATTGCACCAGCTTGGGGTCCTTCCAGAAGCAATGGCGGAAACACAGTACCAGCCGGATCGCGGCTCCCATCTCCAACCGCTTGAGGGCATCAGCCTTTTCGGTCAGCTCTGGCCGAAAGCGGACGGCGCCGCTAGTTCCAAGTGCCGCCTGCAGAACACCGAGAGGCAAAGCGATAACGGCAGCTTCTGCACAAATACTGGCGTGCTGCTGTTGATCGGGCGATTGGACCGTCACCTCCACCCCGCTTGAAGTCCAAGTTATCTCGGTAACGACGGTGTTCAGCCGCACAGTGAGGAGGTCTGGGTTGCTGGCGGCCAAAAGCGCTCCAACCAGCCCCGTGTATCCATTGGGAAGACGGAAGCCGCGGTGTCCTTGGATTTCCCGGTCGCTCCGATGCCACCGCGCGAGCGCATGAGCACTTATGCGGCTTGGGTTACATGCATGAAAGCCCTCGACATATGCAGCAGCTTCCATCCTCGTGTGCCGAGGTAAGTCGCTACAATCATGTTCGAGGAACTCCTGAAATGACTCATCCGGTGCAGACTCATCAATCCTGCGAAAGATACTGTCGATTAGACCCCAGGAGCCACTCGCGGGTGCCAGCCTTGCTTGCTCCAGACGCCATTGGTTTGGAGTCAGTTCGTGAGTCTGCAGGTCAGCGCGCTCCACGATCTGCCACACCTCTCGAGGCAGACCATGGATGAATTCTGCCCCGAGTTCTACCGGCGCGCTTGTCAAGGAGGGATGCACGGTCCAGATGCGCCCGCCGGCACGGCTCCGCGCTTCGAGAATCGTTACCCGGAGACCTGCCTCGCAGAGCGCCTGCGCGCATGCGAGTCCAGCCACTCCAGCTCCGATCACCACAACCTCAGTAATCCCTTTGGGCATGTCTTTTCCGCAACCTAAGAAATGAGCTCTGGAAGAAGTATCTTCGATAGGATACCTGCAAGAGAGAATGGGTGAACGGCCCGATTCCAGTTCCGGTCGGATACCAAACTGTCGTCCTTCGTTACCGGTTCTTCCTCGAACAGAAAAACCTCGCACCCTCGACCATCAACGTGCGCTTGGCCGCTGTGAGGCGGCTCGCCTATGAAGCGTCCGATACTGGCCTTCTGAGCCCTGAACTGGCTGCGGGAATCCGCCGCGTCAAAGGGGCAAAGCGTCTCGGCGTTCGTATTGGCAATTGGTTGACCGTCGAACAGTCCAAGACCTTGCTCGGCGGATTACCATCAGGCAGCCTTCCAGGCAAACGTGATCGGGCGATACTGGCGCTGCTCATCGGATGCGGACTGCGACGAGCCGAATTGGTTGGACTCAGAATGGAAGATCTCCAGGTTCGCGAGGAGCACTGGGTAATCGCCGATCTGATTGGCAAAGGAAAACATATCCGCACCGTTCCGGTTCCAGTGTGGGCGAAACGCGCCGTCGATGAGTGGACAACGGCGGCTGCCATCGATGGTGGGCCGATCTTCCGGCGAGTAAGTCGGCTGGAGAATATCTGGGGTGATGGAATCACACCCAAGGCGATTTGGCACATTGTGAAAGCGGCCGCGAAGCGTGCCGGCATCAGGGACCTTGCTCCCCATGACTTGCGCCGCACCTGTGCACGGTTATGCCATTTGGCGGGCGGAGAACTTGAACAGATTCAGTTTCTGCTTGGGCATGCCTCGGTTCAGACGACGGAACGCTATCTCGGCTGCAAGCAGAAACTCAGCCACGCGGTGAATGACAATCTCGGGCTAGAGCTAGAAGGCACTTGACGGAGTGGTGGCCCACAACAGGACTTCGGGACCGCGTTGACGAGCCCTTCCAGGTCGAACTCGTCACAATTACGCCAGTTCACGAGAAGGCGATTTTTCATCAACTGACGCGAATGTGGACAACGAGTAGAAAACTTGCAGTCGATGGATGCTAGCGCATCCCGGACGAATCCTCACGGCACGACCTGCCGCTACGAAACGCTGTCGGCGTCGTCTATGCCCGGCATTCACTCAGCCGGGTCATCGAGTTATCATGGCTGGCATGTCCCAAGACATTCTGTTCCCGCTCGAAAAGGTAAAGACGCTCAAGGCGTACTTCACCGAACAACGAGACAAGCCGGAGCTTAACGATTACGACACCTTTGTCAAGTTGTGCAACCAATTGATCTCCGTCATGGCCCCGGAAGTAACATGCGCCAAGCCTCCATTTGTGCCGGAATCTGCGCGTTCTCGTCCTCGGAATTGGGGAACGATTACCCGATCTCTCCGCTGCCGCTTGGCGCGGGAAGATGCGCATCGCGAAGTATCAATCTCATTAGGGGGCTGCTTTATATGAGTTCCATTCTGATTGCCGTACTAGTATTCGGATGTACCTTCGGCGGGGCCATGATGGGTATCTTCCTCCGCGCCAGATTACCAGAGCACCATCGAGACGATGGCTCAAAAGAGGTCCTCAAGCTAGTGATCGGCCTGATTGCAACGGTGGCCGCACTCGTCCTCGGCCTACTTATTTCCTCGGCCAAAAGTACATACGACACGCAAGAAGCCGAGGTGCAGCAACTCGGTATTCACTTATTACAACTCGATCGCGTTCTAGCCCGTTTTGGGCCGGATGCGACGGAAGCGCGCAACCAGCTTCGCCGAATCGCATTGGCCGACATTGGGCACACTTGGCCGAACGATGGTGTCGACGCGCCGCCCTATGAACCATTGCAGGCACAAAGGGAAGGCGAGGAGCTTTTTGCCCGGATCGCGCTTCTGTCACCGAAAACAGATGTCCAACGACTCGATCAGAGCCGGGCGCTACAGCTTCTCGTAAGCCTATGGGAGACCCACCGCTTTCTGAACGAACAGGCGGGAGGGAGCCTTTCATGGCCTTTCCTCATGGTGCTAGTATTTTGGCTCACGGTCATCTTCGTTGGCTTCGGTCTTTTCACGCGCTTCAACGCGACCGTCATTGCGGCCCTACTCCTTGGCTCGCTCTCCGTCGCGGGGGCGGTCTTCCTCATTCTCGAGATGAATCGGCCTTACAGCGGGGTAATGCAGATCTCCAGCGCCCCCATTCGCCACGCTTTGACTCAAATGGGCCGATAGCACGTTGACGATCAATGCGACTGAGCCCGACTGAGGGATCCGGTTTTCTCACGACGGCTACAGGGCTGTACAAACCTTGAAGGTTTGTAGCGCTGCACTTTGGTACCGTCCCACGGGTCCACCGACTGTCTTTCAAATGGGGCTGTCGTACTTTTCAAGGACTTGACCCCGTAAGGTCAAGAAACTCGATCGGTTTGAAAAGCCGCGGCTTGCAGCCTCGACTAGTTTCTTCGGATTGCCTTCTCCACCGCCTCGATAAGACCTACAATCCAGCTTTCCCTTAACTCGATCAACCAAAGAGGAACAAAATGGTTTGGGCTCGCATGCTGGCCTACATCACCGGCACCGTCGATCAAGAACTCAGGGAGCCGCAGAAGCCCGACGAGCAGAACCATGTAACCCAGCCAAACGTGCCAGTGCCGCCGAAACAGGAGATCCCGAGCGGACAGCCCAGAACTCCGCAGCCGGCGCAAGAAAAACATGATCAAGAGAAGAGAAAGCCGGCTTAGGTTGCAATGGATTTAGACCGGTCCTTTCGGCGTCTAGCAGACTTAACTGCGACATCGCGACAAGTGAGCAGTAATGCACAGACTTGGAAGCGCTTCCGTGGAATCCTTGCATATGAAGCGTCGCCTCTCAATCCACGCAGCCCTGAGCAGCAAGTTACACCCGGGCAATCGAAGGATGATCTGGCAAGGTGATCAAATGCGTACCACACGTTTCCTGTTGTTAGCATTTCTAATATTGGCTATACCGGCAGCCGCGTTCGCGCAATTCGCGGTTTCTGTCACGATCGCTCCGCCCGCGCTCCCTGTGTACACACAGCCCATGGTACCCGCCGCCGGTTATTTGTGGACGCCCGGCTACTGGGCTTACGGGGATGAAGGCTACTTCTGGGTGCCGGGTACGTGGGTGATGGCTCCCGAGGTTGGTCTGCTCTGGACTCCCGGTTATTGGGGATGGGGCGGCAACGCCTACCTCTGGAATGACGGCTACTGGGGTTCGCAGGTCGGATTCTATGGTGGCGTCAACTACGGCTTTGGCTATGGTGGTTCCGGCTATCAGGGCGGACGTTGGCAGGACGGACAGTTTTACTACAACCGTTCGGTGAACAACGTGAACGTCACCAGCATTCATAACGTTTACAACCAGACCGTAATCAACAACACTAGGGCGAACTATGTCAGCTATAACGGCGGCACCGGTGGAATTACCGCCCGCCCGACCCAGGCAGAAGAAACAGCAGCACATGAGCAACACCGGCCGCCAACGGCGCTGCAAACCCAGCATGTGCAGGCTGCCCGTACCAACCACGCACTCCTGGCGTCCGTGAACCACGGGCGCCCGGCAATCGCTGCAACTGCAAAGCCTGCGGAGTTTAGCGGTCATGGGGTGGTAGCGGCCAAGCAGGCGGGAGCACCTTACAAGGCTGCTGCCGCCGAGAATAAGGCAGCTGCAACCCGTACGAATGAGCGCAAGGCGGCTGGGAATAAGGCAGCCGAGACCAAGGCCACCGAGAACAAGACAGCTGCAACCACCCGCACGAATGAGCACAAGGTGGCTGAGACTAAGGCAGCCGAGAACAAGACCACCGAGAACAAGGCAGCTGCGAATAAGGCAGCTGCAACCCGCACGAATGAGCACAAGGCGGCTGGGAATAAGGCAGCCGAGACCAAGGCCACCGAGAACAAGGCAGCTGCGAATAAGGCGGCTGTAACCCGCACGAATGAGCACAAGGCGGCTGGGAATAAGGCAGCCGAGAACAAGGCCACCGAGAACAAGGCAGCTGCGAATAAGGCGGCTGCAACCCGTACGAATGAGAACAAGGCGGCTGGGAATAAGGTAGCTCGTGCGCCCGCTGAGACGAAGACTGCTCCGCAGCAGCATGCTCAGGCGCAGCCACAGCATGCCCAACCACAGCAGCATGCTCAAGCGCAGCCGCAACAGCGTGCCCAGCCACAGCCACAGCAGCATGCTCAGGCGCAGCCGCAACAGCATGCCCAGCCACAGCCACAGCAGCATGCTCAGGCGCAGCCGCAACAGCATGCCCAGCCACAGCCACCGCAGCATGCTCAGGCGCAGCCGCAACAGCGTGCCCAGCCACAGCCACAGCAGCATGCTCAGGCGCAGCCGCAACAGCATGCCCAGCCACAGCCACAGCAGCATGCCCAGCCACAGCCACAGCAGCATGCTCAGGCGCAGCCACCAAAGCCTGCGCCCGAAGAAAAGAAGAAGTAGCAGCGATCCATAGGGTTCAGTCGCAGCCAACGGATGGGCGGGGCTTCGGCTCCGCCTCTTCTTTTCGTCCGGATTGAATAATCCGAGGTAAGCGCGAATATATCCCGGTTCGTCGGCAAACCGTAAGTTATCCCAGCTCCTTACGGCTCCACTGCGAGCTGTTCTTGCGATAGCTTCGATGGAACGTTTATGGCTAATGTTGCGCCGGGTCTCGCTCAGGACATCCTTAATTACTATTGATGAGGAGCGTGTGTTGATTCTCCCTTGGCGACGGCTTGCAATTCACGTATCACCCAGAACAGCCGCCTAGCCGATACATAGCTGTGCTGGCCAGCTCGTCTGCCGACGCTCACCGGCGGAAGTTCGATGCCGTGTTGGTGTGGAAGATCGACCGCTTTGGTCGTTCGTTGAAGCATCTGGTCAACGCCCTCGCTGACCTTTGCGCCTACGGAGTGGCATTTGCCAGCTTCCGTGACAATTTCGATCTCAGTACTCCGTCCGGGCGCCTAATGTTTCAGATCATCGGGGCCATGGCAGAGTTTGAGCGATCACTTATCCAGGAGCGGGTCAGGGCTGGGCTGCGCAATGCGCGTGCCAAGGGCAAGAAGTTCGGAAGGCGCGCATCAAGATAGATGCTGTTCGGGTGGCTGCGCTCCGGCGTGAAGGGCTTTCGTGGTCTGAGGTATGTCGAACCCTCAATGTGAGCAAGGGGAGCGCCCAGCGATCGGTTGTGCGCCTTGCCGAAAAGAGACGGGATACTGTGACGTATGCGACTGGCTATTTCTGAACGAAGTACCATGCTGACCTCGAACCGGCCGGTGGAAGACTGGGGCAAACTGCTGGGCGATGCGACCGCCGTGAGCGCCATGCTTGACCGTTTGCTGCATCACGGGCATGTGCTCAAGTGTGGCCCTCGAAGTTGGAGAACTAAACTGAACGCGCCAGAACCATGAGCGGCTAGCCCCGTTCTGACCTGAACTTGAACTGGCGGTCGCAACCACCGAGGGCGGTCGTATCGGATGAGTCTCGTCATCCACGCACATACCCGAGAAACGCTGCTAGTCGGCTGCGGAGGAGGTTACTTCTACCTGTAGAAGCTGACGCTATGTCACCCTGCAGTACAAAAGTCAGCATCCACCCGTCGTCTGCGTCGCCTGGTGATGGAGTTGTCGAGTCGGTAATGCGTGGCATTGTCGGTGCTGCTGTGGGCGTGCTGCGGAATTTGGGATTGGAGCACCGATGAGACGCAGGCCAAGTACCCAATATTGCTCAGACAGCGATCTGCGGTTCGTGGGATATTGGTCTGGGTTCTTCAACCTACAAGGATAGCCCGCAGGGAGTCTCAGAGGGATGACAAGTGCATCCAGTGCAAACTCTGTTCCTGCGGGCTTTTGCAATTCCCCTTCCATTCAATTCCAGCCACGTTAGTGTAGCCCATGGAAACCGACAAATTTGTGGTGGCCGCTCCCAGGCGCACAAAAGCCCCACCCAAGCAGCGGAAGGGTGAGTGGGGCACCGATGGGATCTCAATGTGCCGAACGGAGAATCCACACGCAGCTACTGATGATCGTCGTGCTCGTGGTGGGCGTTCGGGTTCTGCCACTTTTCGCCGTGCTCGCCATGGCCATAGCCGGCATTATAGGCATCGCGGTCTGCGTCATTCTTCCAATGATAGTTCTTATGCTTGTGATGTGAGCCCTCATTCCAACCCTTCTTGTAGTACGGATTGTCATAGTAAGCGCTCTCGTTGCGACGCTCGGCATTCTGCTGCTCATTCTGCTGCTCGTGTTCCCCGTGATTGTCCTGCGCTATCACCGGTATTGCCGTGGAGCCGCCGATCGCCAGAATCATGGCCAGCGCTCCCCCGAGACAACTCCGGATGGTGCCGTTCGCACGCGCGATGGGCGGCGTCGCTGATACGAAGGCCGTATCGGAATAATTGGCGTAGTTGAGGGGAAGAAGAGACGACTGGAAATGCTGCACACCATCGCTACGGCGGTTCAAGCCCGCGACCGATTCTCGCCGCGTCATCGCTCGCTCTTGGAGTCGGGAGAGCTCGCCTGTCGTGTTGAAGTCGCTCCTAGGAGACTTGGCGATTGCGCGCTGTGTCCAGGGCGGCGATGTCCTCCTGATTGATGTAGCGGCTTCCGGAAGTGTCATTAGAGTCTGCGGTTTGCGTACTTCCTGATTACCAGGATACCTGGTGTCTTCGAAACACCTCGCTGCTGCGTCGCCTAATAAATGTCCTTGATATTGACAAACTGCACTTTAAATACTACATTTGAGGTAATGCTGCAACGCAGCAAAACAGGGGGTTATGCCCAGAGTTGCACGTCGCTGGCGCGCCGTTGGTGCAGCGGCAGGCCTTTCACACTCTCTGCGGGTGCATGGATGGGAAATTGCACTAGACGCAAGGAAGGTGGGAATTGCGCGATCAGCGGGACAAAGCTCTTGAAGGCGTCACTCTCGACATTGATGATACGCGGTTTATTCGCTGCAAACTCTATTCCTGCACCCTTCGTTATTCTGGCGGAGAGTGCGAGTTCCTCGCCTGTGACATTACAAACAACCAGATTGTCGTAGCTGGGGCCGCACAGCGCACGATGAAGGTCCTGGAGAGCCTTGGATTCTTTAACAAAGTTTCTGCATGCGCGGCTTAATAGCCCAACCGCTTACCCCGGCTCTGATGCTGGGAGGGGGGATGCCCATGTCACTCATCGCACCGGCTGTAAACGTTCGCCTGAAGTCGGTCCTGATCGCGACTGATTTCTCAGAAGCATCTGCGAAACCCCTCCGCCATGCTCTTGCCATCGCCCGGCACTATGGGGCGAAATTCTACCTAGCGCACGTGGTCTCCTCGTCGAAATTCGCTCTCGTTGGCCCAGATGCAGTAGCCGCGGCCACAGAGGCCGGCTGGAGGAATGTTCTGCAATTGGAGGACGATCTCGCTCAAAGTGGGACACTGGCCGGTCTGCGTCATGAGGTCATCGTCCGGCAAGGTGATGTATGGGAAGAGTTGGAGAAAGTAGTCAGGCAAGAACAAGTGGATCTGATGGTCATCGGTACACACGGCCGGCGAGGTTTGGGGAAAGTGCTTTTTGGGTCAGTGGCGGAACAGATCTTTCGCCACGCCGATTGCCTTGTTCTGACCGTTGGTCTGGGTTCATTTCAAGAACCCCCAGTCGAGAGCACTAGCTTAGTTTGGCCCTTTCTGTTCGCTACGGACTTCGGTGAAGCTTCTTTGCATGCCCTGCCATATGCCATCTCGTTCGCCAACGACTTCGGAGCAAAACTCGTTTTGCTCCATGTCGTCTCTCCAGTCGGGGTGTCCGAGGGTTTTCGTTGGCACACTGGCGGCGACCTCATGCAAATGCGAGAGAATGCTCGCATGGCGAGCCTACGGCGGCTTCAGGAATTGGTGCCGCAGAACACTGAGCTGGCAGTGAAACCTGAATTCATAGTCGAGTTCGGATCGCCGAGTGAAAAAATCCTGCGGGCAGCTGAGACTTTCCAAGTCGACGCCATCATTATGGGGTTGCATCGCTCAGCCCATATCGATATGGCCTCCCACGCGCTGTGGACCACTGCGTACGAAGTGGTGCGCGGTGCAAGTTGCCCCGTCTTGACGGTGAGGAATTGAGGCGACATTCCTAGGAGATTCAATCGACTTTAGGAGTCAGAGTGGTGGGTTGATCTCGTCCGTGAAGACGCCCTCGTTGTATGCCTTGGCCATCGCCTGATCGAGGCGCGTCGGGAACTGGATTAAGCTCTCGTTGTTTCGGCGTACCAGCATGACCAACGTGCTGTCTTCGTCGCATGGGGTGGCGACACACACGATGGGGCGCAACACTCCCACGGTGATGTCGCCGTACGCGACCAACTCTGCGATATTGGAAAAGTGCAAAGAAGGATCCAATAAATTCCTGCCGGCGTTTTCGTTTACCTTGCCTCGCGGTTTTCCTGCGGTAGACTTGCGGCGATGTTCCACGATAATGGGTTGCCTGACCGGCAACGGTGACGACATTCAATGCAGTCACTCGCAGCGGTTCGATGGACCGCACGGGCCCCGTGGAGATGGAGGTTCGCCGGTAGGCGAGCGAGGGGGCAATATGGAGCGAATCTGGTTGAGTCACTACCCTCCCGGGATTCCAGCCGAGGTCAATGTGCATGAGTTTGCCTCGCTGAAGGACGTGCTGCTTCGCAGCTGCCAGCGCTTCGGCGCATTGCCCGCCTACAGCAACATGGGCGCCTCGATGACCTATGCCGAACTCAACCGATCCAGCCGCAACTTCGCCGCCTACCTGCAGAAATCACTAGGGCTGCATAAGGGCGACCGGGTGGCGATCATGATGCCCAACCTGCTGCAGTATCCGGTGGCACTGTTTGGCGTGCTGCGGGCAGGCTTGGTGGTTGTGAACGTCAATCCGCAGTACACGGCAGCCGAGTTGGAGTACCAGCTCAAGGACTCGGGCGCCGTGGCCATCGTGGTGCTGGAGAACTTTGCCCACACCGTGCAGGAGGTGCTGGACAAGAACCCGACGCTGAACCTGGCCGTCATTACGACCGAGGTCGGCGATATGTTTCCGGCGGTCAAGAAGCTACTCACCAACGTCGTGGTCAAGTACGCGAAGCATATGGTGCCTGCGTGGAAGATTTCGCGCACAACCGAGTTCAACGTGGCGTTGCGTGCGGGGCGTGGGCAGCACGTGGAGGACGTGCCGCTGAGCCATGACGACACAGCCTTTCTGCAGTACACCGGCGGCACGACCGGAGTGGTTAAGAGCGCTGTGCTGACACACGGCAACCTGGTGGCGAACGTGCAGCAGATGGGGGCGTGGATGGCGCGTGACTTGGTGGACGGCAAGGAGGTGTTCGTCTGTCCGTTGCCGCTGTATCACGTCTACGCGCTGACCTCCAGTCTCGTGTTCATGAGGATCGGCGCGCATACCGTCCTGGTGACCAACCCGAGGGACATGCACGCCTTCATCCACGATCTCAAGAAATACGCCTTCACGATCATCATCGCCGTTAATACGCTGTACCGGGCGTTGCTCGATGCGCCCGAATTTGCGGACGTGGACACGCACGCCCTAAAGTTGACCAGCGCCGGAGGCATGGCCGTGCAGCGCGTGGTGGCCGAACGCTGGAAGCAGCGCACCGGCGTGACCATCATCGAAGGCTACGGCTTGACCGAGGCCTCGCCGGTGGTGATCTGCAGCCCGCTGGACATTGAGGAGTGGACCGGAACGATCGGCGTGCCGATTCCTTCGACGCAGGCCACCATCCTCGACGAGAGCGACAACGAACTCGCGGTCGGCGAGGTCGGAGAGATCAGCGTGCGCGGCCCGCAGGTCATGCGGGAGTACTGGAACCGCCCCGATGAGACCGAGAAGGTCTTCACCCGCGACGGGTGGTTGCGCACCGGCGACATGGGGTTCATGGACGAGCGCGGCTACTTCAGAATCACGGACCGCAAGAAGGACATCATCGTGGTCTCCGGCTTCAAGGTCTTTCCCAACCAGGTAGAAGATGTCGTCGCGCTGCATCCGGGCGTGGCCGAGGTCGGGGCGATCGGCACACTCGACGACAAGTCCGGCGAGGTCGTCAAGATTGTGGTGGTGAAGAGTGATCCGGCGCTCACGGAACAGGCCCTGCTCGAACATTGCCGGCAACACCTGACCGGCTACAAAGTGCCCAAGATCGTCGAGTTCCGCAGTGAGCCCCTACCGAAGTCCAACGTCGGCAAGATCCTGCGCCGGCGATTGCGCGACGCGCCTGCTCCGGCTGGCCCTGTCGCAGACGAGGCGATTCACCGGCCTCATACGGTTGATCCCGAGTGAGGGGCAAACCGGAAGTGTATTTCCGGAGATAGCTGGCGTGAACAGGTTCAGCATGACGGCGCTCCGTCACAATCAAGCATGAAAAGTGGGCCAAGTCTGGACTTTCTGTTCCAACAACTTGTGGCGCTTTTCAAGGGAGGCCAGGTCGTAACTTATCTGAACTGGACACAATGCTCAGAGCAGCATCCGCTCGTCACACGAGCCCCAAACCGGCTTCGAGACCATCAGCCCCCAACTGACCGACCATACTGACTGCGGCGTGGGAGGCCGCCAGTATGGCACGTCGGAAGTCATCGAAACGCTCCAAGGCTAAAACAATACTTCGCCTGCCCGACTTGGAGCAGTCGAAGAATGCGGTCCTTCACTCGCTCGCAGCGTCAAGTTCGCAAGAATCATACGGTCATGCCATCGACGAATTCATCGGGTGGTACTGTTCCGAACCGCGTTTGGCCTTTAACAGAACTGTCGTCCTTCGTTACCGGTTCTTCCTCGAACAGAAAAACCTCGCACCCTCGACCATCAACGTGCGCTTGGCCGCTGTGAGGCGGCTCGCCTATGAAGCGTCCGATACTGGCCTTCTGAGCCCTGAACTGGCTGCGGGAATCCGCCGCGTCAAAGGGGCAAAGCGTCTCGGCGTTCGTATTGGCAATTGGTTGACCGTCGAACAGTCCAAGACCTTGCTCGGCGGATTACCATCAGGCAGCCTTCCAGGCAAACGTGATCGGGCGATACTGGCGCTGCTCATCGGATGCGGACTGCGACGAGCCGAATTGGTTGGACTCAGAATGGAAGATCTCCAGGTTCGCGAGGAGCACTGGGTAATCGCCGATCTGATTGGCAAAGGAAAACATATCCGCACCGTTCCGGTTCCAGTGTGGGCGAAACGCGCCGTCGATGAGTGGACAACGGCGGCTGCCATCGATGGTGGGCCGATCTTCCGGCGAGTAAGTCGGCTGGAGAATATCTGGGGTGATGGAATCACACCCAAGGCGATTTGGCACATTGTGAAAGCGGCCGCGAAGCGTGCCGGCATCAGGGACCTTGCTCCCCATGACTTGCGCCGCACCTGTGCACGGTTATGCCATTTGGCGGGCGGAGAACTTGAACAGATTCAGTTTCTGCTTGGGCATGCCTCGGTTCAGACGACGGAACGCTATCTCGGCTGCAAGCAGAAACTCAGCCACGCGGTGAATGACAATCTCGGGCTAGAGCTAGAAGGCACTTGACGGAGTGGTGGCCCACAACAGGACTTCGGGCCAACTTACGGAACCGGCCTCCAGTGTGGGTCGCTGTTCAACGGGGCAATGAGTCGCACGCCGAACCGCATCGGCCGATAACTTCGTTTTGGACAGTACTGCCCAGGCGATACGCGCCAGTTTATTGGCGATCGCTACCGTCACTTTGTTGCGTGGCGCTCGCCCCTCGAGTTGATGCATGGACCGAGCACTTCCGAGATGCCTGCTTATTTCGAGCTCTTCCGATAAGTACCGACCGCAGCACTGCCACGACTCCAGATGATTGGCTCACAACCAACCCTGATGATTTGCCCAACCTGACCCGTACCACTCTTGATGCCTTTATTCGCAGACGCGGCGACCACCGCCCTTATGTGCAACGCGAGTTCCTCCGCGAGCGTCTTTTCAATGGCACTAGCCGGGGCTCCCTTCTTCGCCATCTTATCCAGCTTGTTCAGCAGGGCATCAGCGGCTTCTTTCCCGAGTTGTTTACGCAACAATGATCGAACATCCTTTTTTCTTGTGGCCATCACTATCCTCCTTGCTTCTGAAGTTGGTTAAAGTGTCAGATCCGCTACTCGGTTGCCATCCGATCCTGCTGGCGAGCTACGATCGAAGGAAGCATCGAATACATGCGGATCCAGTGAAGTGTTCTGAGAGCTGGCGCGCACCGCACCATCGTGTCACAGTACGTCCGGTCATCGAACCCAGGGAATGGGCATCTGGGGCATTCGGCCTTCGCGCAGTGATGACAGCCGCGCCTTTGCTCCGCGGCTCGCACCAATTTCGAGATGCGCTTTACGAAATCCTTCTTCGTATCTCCAATCTTCCCGAGTGGATCGCTAAAGCGGCAACAACGTATGTTGCCCTCATTGTCCACTTCCAGCCGGTTGAGCGATCTGCATGCAGAAGTTCCTTTCAGCCACCGGCCGGGATACCAAAATTTCGGCGGAATTGGCATTCGCTGCAGCGGCGAACGCTCAGGCTCAGCATCAACGCGCTGGGTTAAGCCTGCCAGCTCAGCCGAATGGAGTAAAGCCGGCGACACCTCGCAGAATTCGCAACCCGTGGGCCCTCCTCGCAACCACGCGAACATGGGGGACGGTCCGTCGGTTGAGGTAATAGAAACCAAGGGGGATCGGTGCTTGCGATAAACGTCCACGCCGGCACATGCGATCACATACCGATCGTTCCCGGTAGCAGTGTGCTTGCGCTCCACTTGGATGTAATGGCGGGCCGGAACCAGGTGCTTACTCATCATGCAACGATCGCGGAAAAGCCGCTGCTCGCGCTGTTGGCGCTTCAAGGGGGGATAAAGCTGCAAAACAACGCCACCCACCGCGAGGACTTTGTTGAGCCACTCTGCTGTTTCTGCCGTCAATTCCTCTGCCTCAATGACGACCGTGCTGATGGCGTCCCCAACTGAGGAAGGTGCTTCGCAGTCGTGTATTGCGTCTGCCGCCAGCACACGGATCAAACCGGCGTCGGATTCTAGCGCGCACCGTGGACGCGGACGCAACCTGTTGACGTCGTATGGGTATCCAGTCGTCGCCGGTAAGCCCATTTCGTCGATCGAGCAGGCAAGGTCGTATTGGGTGTGGGTATCCCACAGAGGTGTCCCGGGGAACAACCAGAGGAAGTTGTGCATGTAGTAATCGATTGGCAGATTTCTTATGAAGTCGAGCGTGGCTTCCCCGTCCGCGGCCGTCTCCGTGGGCAGCCCCAGGATGATGCTGACGCCCACATTGAAACCTAGTTTCTTAGCGGAAACTACGCTCTGCCGAACCTCTTCGACAAAGTGCCGTTCCGGGGCGAAGTCGTGGTCGGGCCAGTCCGGAGGCCGTACCTTGCCCGTTGCCCGCAGTACGGACGGCACTGCGCTTTCCAGTCCAAAAGCAATGCGAATGAAGCCGGCGGCCCGCATTAGCTCCAGCAGTTCGTCGTCAACCGCGTCGGCTCGCGTTATGCACGACAGCATCAGTTTCAAGCCCCGGTCAATGATGCTTTGGCACAGGCTCTTAGCTCGGGCTGACAATAATGTAAATGCGTCGTCATGAAAAGGAACAACGTAGTGCTGCCCCGTCCGCTGCTGATGCGCGGCAATAAACTCCAACTCCGCCAGTACGCGTTCCACGGAGTGCAACCGTAGCTTCTTCCTCCCCAGTGCCGCGAAACAACAGTACTGGCATTGATGAGTACAACCGCGTCCGGTGAGCAGGCCGGTGCGGCCGTCCTGCAACATCCCGCTGAGATATGGTGACGGTGTTACATCGAGCGCCGACTGTACCGACGTCGCACTGGTGCCCACCAGCGGCGGATCTGGGGTGCAAACAATCTTCCCGTCTCTTCGGAATGCCACGCCCACCTGGTCGACTTCGGGAAAGACGCCGTCAATCAGATTGCCAAGAACACGCGGTGCTGTCTCCGCTGTCTCGCCGAGAATACACAGGTCGATCACCTCGTGCCGCGCAAGCAACTCCTTGGATCCGAAGGTCACACTCGGACCTCCAAACACAATCTTCATGCTGGGTTGCTGTTGCTTGATGCTCCGGGCAATCGACAGGCAGAGTGGGAAATTCCCGTCGTACGCGGTGAAACCGATTATCCCTGGCTTCAAAGCAAGCAGGTCACGCGCCACCTTGTCGACCGTCCCAGGATTGCGGTTGAGGTATTGGCAACTCTTAATGCCGGATTCGGAAAGTGCCGCTCGCAGATATCCGGCTCCGAGGTGGCTGGCGAACCAACCCAGGTTTCCATTAGCCGGGGCAAAAGCGAAGACGATATCGTTGACGTAGGTCGACATCGGCACCTCATCGGGAACATGCGGGTCACTTACCGATTGAGCCAGGTCGACCGCAGCAATCCAGAGAATGGTGGGGTAGTTGCTGGGTCGGTCACAGTTTAGCACCGAAATAATTCACGGGAATGAAAGATAGCCCGCCGTTCCCCTGGAATCCTAATTCGGGAACGTTTTGGTGGGACTACACGAGGGGACAGGAGGGCAACATATTAGGTGCTGAGCACGAGACACAAAGACAAACCCAACCGTTATGGTCAACGTTATCGGCTTACTCGGATCTCGAAATTGATTGAATTTCTAGCCGGGAAGATCGAGCTTCTTAAGCATTTGGGCATATCGGGGATCATTGCGGAGGCTGTTTAGCAACAGATCGGTTTTGAGCAACATCAAGCCGCCGTCATGCTGGTTGTAAGCTCGGTTCAGCCATTCGAAGGCTTGATCCACTTGCCCTCGATAGGCATACACCTCCGCGATCTGATAGGCGCAATCCTTCGGACACAATGAGGTCAAACTTGCCAGGGCTGCATCGGATTGTTGACGCCGTCCAAGAGCCTCATAGGCAAGCGCCATTCCAAGGTCGTGCAAGAAACCGGGCGGCTCTTTCTCCATTTCTTGCAGAGCTTCCTGGGGACGTCCTTGCGCGAGGTAAACCTCGCCTCGAGTTTCATGAAACCAGACATTGTTCGGATTGAGATCAAGCGCTTTCTGGAGAGCCGCGAGTGATTCCTCGTAACGGCCCAGATCTCGCAGGTTTTGCGCCAGCCGCAAGTATCGTTCGGGCTGGAGTGGGTCGAGCGCGAGAGCCCGTTTCAAACGGTCAACCGCTTCCTCCTGTCGGCCCAAGCACATGGCGATAAATCCGCCCTGGCCCAAGTTGTCGGCGTCTCCCGGAGCAAGTTCCAGTGCCCGCTTGAGGGTTATCTCGGCCACTCGGCAATTCGACTCGACCAAGGATTGAATCTGGCTCAGAACACAGTACGCGTCAGCGAGGTTCGGATCCAGCTCAATGGCTTTTTCTATGTCGCGTCGAGCCTTTTCTACTGCTTCAGAGTAGTCTATCCAAGCCATTCCACCCGAGCTTAGCGTGAGGCCTGCCCGCCACGCATATGCCGCGGCGTAGTGCGGGTCGGACTGTATCGCTCTGTTGATGTAATCGAGGGCTTTCTGTGCAGATTCTTTGTCTCCCATGCGCGCAAAGTATCGCGCTTGCAAGAAATCTTGATAGGCTTCGGGGGTGGTTCGCGATGTCGGCAGGGAGGCTGGAGACGATCCCGCCAGCAACTTGAGTTGCAGAGCCGAGGTCACGGCCTTCGCGATATCGTCCTGCACGGCAAAGATGTCCTGGAGCTCGCGGTCGTACTCCTCGGACCAAAGCTGAAACCCATCATCAGCCTTGTCCAGCTCCGCTTTGATGCGCACGCGGTTACCCTCCCGCCGCACACTTCCTTCGAGGATGTTAGCGACCTTCAACCTCTGCCCAATGGTACGCAGGTCTTCGTTTGTTCCCTTGAACTGAAAAGCGGAAGAGCGTCCCGTCACCTTCAGACCAGGTATCTTGGCGAGGGCGCTAATGAGCTCTTCTGCTAGGCCATCGGAAAAATATTCCTGGTCTTTTCCTAGGCTCATATCGGCAAAGGGCAGCACGGCGATGGATGCTGTGTTCGCCGCCGCTGCATTCTTCAGCGTTCGTTTCGTCCAGAAGTAGCTTCCGACTGCGGCCAGTAGCAGCACAATCAAGGTTGGGATCAGCAGCTTGCGTGACCAGCTCTTGAGTCTGAGAGCCCTATCAGTTAGGGCACTTGTCGCCGCTGAGCCGCTGTCGGAGTCCCGCTTGAGCCGCTGCAAGTCGGCCCGCATCTCCGAGGCGTGCTGGTAGCGCAGTTCACAATCTTTCTCGAGCGCCTTACGAATCGTGTCCTCCAGTCTGGGAGGCAGGTCAGGGTTCAACCGGATAGGCGACACCGGCGCACGGTTCAGAATAGCGTCGAAGAGGGCGGCGGAAGTTTCGCCGCGAAAAGGCAAGATGCCCGTGGTCATCTCGTAGAGAACAACCCCGAAGGAGAACAGGTCGGTACGCGCATCGAGCTTTTTGCCTCTCGCCTGCTCAGGCGACATGTATTGCAATGTTCCCACGGGAATTCCCGGGGTCGTCAAAGGCGCCAATTCGGTAAGGGCAGTGCTAGCGCTGGCCGCAACGGTCTCCGTTTGCGTCACCTGTGCAAGACCGAAGTCGAGGATTTTTGCATGCCGCCGGTCGGTGATGAAGAGGTTAGCCGGCTTGATGTCGCGATGAACGATGCCCTTGGCATGGGCAGCGTCGAGCCCATCGGCAATCTCGATGGCCAGTGACAGCACTGTTTCGGTATCCATCGGACATCCAGCAATGGCATGCTTCAGGGTCTCACCCTCAAGAAACTCCATGGCGATGAAAGTCCGTCCCGCCTCCTCG
This sequence comes from uncultured Acidobacteriaceae bacterium, assembly GCA_963836875.1. Classification (GTDB taxonomy): domain Bacteria; phylum Acidobacteriota; class Terriglobia; order Terriglobales; family Acidobacteriaceae; genus Bog-257. The sequence goes on along the minus strand of CAWIKZ010000007.1, from coordinate 502,255 downwards.
CCGATTTCGTAGATAGTACAGATATTGGGATGGTTCAAGGCCGATGCGGCGCGAGCCTCTCGGCGGAAGCGCTCCAGCGTCTGCGGGTCGCGAGCCACATCATCAGGCAAGAACTTCAGCGCGACAAAGCGGTGCAGGCGCAAGTCTTCGGCCTTGCAGACCACGCCCATGCCGCCGCCGCCGAGCTTTCCAAGGATGCGGTAGTGCGAGATTGTCTGGCCGATCATGGCTTACTGCGTTGCAATGAATGCCTGATGATAGGGCGACCATGGCGGGCAGTCAATTTCTTCTGAACTCATCACTTTCTATCGGCGGTAAAGTCGCAAACCAACTTGGCCGGAAACCAGCTTGTAGGAAGTGCCAAACGGAGGGGCGGGCGCATTGTCGCAGCCCTCCCGTATCCGGCTACGTTCCCCTCTGCCTTTCGGCAAGCCGTGCAACCGATCGCTGGGCGCTCCCCTTGCTCACATTGAGCGTTCGACATACCTGGGACCACGAAAGCCCTTTACACCGCAGCTCAGCCACCCGAACAGCGTCAACCTGGGCGCGCGGCCTTCCGAACTTCTTGCCTTTGGCGCGCGCATTGCGCAACCCGGCCCTAACCCGCTCCTGGATGAGCGACCGCTCGAACTCCGCCATGGCGCCGATGATCTGGAACATGAGGCGACCAGAGGGAGTCGAGAGATCGAGGTTGTCTCTGAAGCTGACAAAGGCTACGCCATAGGCACAGAGGTCCGCGAGGGAGTTGACTAGATGCTTTAGCGAACGACCGAAGCGATCAATCTTCCAGACGAGCACGGCATCGAACTTCCGCCGGTGAGCGTCGGCCATGAGCTGGTTCAGTTCAGGTCGTGACTCCTTTGAGCCGGAAACACCTTGATCGACATACTCGCTGGTGACGGTCCAGCCGCGCCGGGCAGCGTACTCCCGGAGTTCGGAGAGCTGCATCTCGGGATCTTGCCCGTTGAGAGTTGAAACGCGCGCGTACAAAGCGACGCGAGCAATTGTGAGGGGTGGTTCTTGAGCGTGGGATGATGCGGTGTTACGTTTACTGACAGCCATTGGGTGCCTCCTGATTAGGTGCCCTGGTTAGCGTCGTGTCGGTGTTGATAGCACTGGCACGGCGCGCTCTAAAGTTTGGTTGCCTTCTGCTCCTTGCGCGGTCGCCCGCCCTTCTTCCCGTTCTGCCGGGCGATTTCTCGTATCCGTTCAATGCCGAAACGCTGCACTCGGGTGGCATAGCTACGTTTCCCAAGCCACGACATCACTTCGGCAATCTGCAACTGCTTCACACCATATAACCTAAACCGTTTAGATTTATTTGTCAATAAAAAAATCGGAATCCTCCTTTCAGCCATCCTGAAACACTGTCAAAACAAAAACATTGCCTTCCTAAATCGTCGGCTGTTTATCGGCCTTTGACCACATCCCGCGTGTCCAGAAATGCCAGCGGACACGCCTACCCGCCAACCCTTCGCCACAAGCAACTGTGATCCATGGGATGCTTTTTACAGGCAGCGATATTGCCGTGCGGAGGTTAAGCGATGACGGATCTCAGGGTAATCCGGAAAACCGCCAGGATGACCCAAACCCAACTCTCAAAGAAGGCGCGTGTTTCGCGTTTTAGGATCGCCCTCGCCGAAACCGAGGGGATCGAATTGCGCCCCGACGAGATCGCGGCGATCACAAAGGCGTTGCAGCCAGGTTTGGAGCGGGCTCAGCGCGTTGTTGCGGAATTTCAGGGGCCAGCGAAGCGCCACTGCCGTTAGATGAATCGCTGGTTCGCCTTTTGCTGGACTGGCGCAGCAAATCGCAGTTCAACGCTGACAGCGATTGGGTGTGGGCATCGCCGCATGTAGCCGGAGAGATGCCGCTGTACTTCAACGCCATTCACCGTGACTACATCGTCCCGGCATCGCTTGCTGCTGGCCTGGGAAAGATCGGCTGGCACACATTCCGGCACACGTATCGACGCTGGCTAAGCGATTCAGGAGTGGCGCTAGACGTACAGCGTGACCTGATGCGGCACGCCACACTCCAGATGACAGCAGACTACGGCAGAGGCATCGGCAGCGTGCAGCGCGAGGCAAACAGCGCGGTTGTCAGGATGGTGATTCAGTAAGCCAGTAGTGGCTTATCCGCCCGTAACTGGCTGAGAAGTGGCTGAGAAGGTTTGTAAGTTATTGAAATATGGCGGAGAGACAGGGATTCGAACCCTGGATACCCTTTCGAGTATACACGCTTTCCAAGCGTGCGCCTTCAGCCACTCGGCCATCTCTCCGTTGAATCAATAGGATACGCGGATTAGCTCCCAAAAAGATAACACGCCTTGGGAGGCCACAATGAACCATTTTACTGAGTTTATCCGTGAACGCCGTTACCTTCACAACGTATCGCCCGCCACTGTCTCTTGGTACACGCACGCTTTCAAATGGCTGCCTTCGGAATCACCCACGCAAGATGATCTGAAAGACGCCGTGTTGCGGATGCGCGAAAAGGGACTGAAGGAAACCGGATGCAACGCCGTCATCCGCGCCGTTAATTCCTATCTGCATTGGAACAGCGGAGCAGATCGGAAGTGCGGGCCAGGCTGTAGTCACCCGCGCATCGCTCAGTTGAAAGAGCCGCAGAACATCTTGCCCACTCTCACAGAGGCGCAAGTCAAGTTGCTTGTGAATTGGAAACCAAAGCCAAAGCATTTCTATCAACGCCGGTTGCATCTGCTCGCGCTCTTGCTGCTTGATACCGGATGCAGAATCACTGAGGCTCTCACGTTGCGAGTTAGTGATGTGGACATGGAAAACATGCTCATCACGCTAGACGGTAAGGGGCGCAAGCAACGCATTGTCCCGTTCTCGTTTGCTTTCAGAAAAGCCCTGCATCGCTTCATTGCGGACTTTGGGCGCAAACCGGAGTCCCTACTGATTGCCACGTGGCAGGACACGCCGGTCCGCCGCATTACGGCTCTTCGCAGCGTCAAAATGCTTTGCAAGCAACTCGGATTCGCGCCTCCGCGCCGGACAGTCCACGCATTCAGGCACACATTTGCGGTGCATTACTTGCGGTGCGGCGGCAGCGTGTTCCATCTGCAAAAAGTCTTAGGCCATGCCAGCTTGGAGATGACGCGGCGGTATGCAAACCTGGTGACGGCGGATTTGCAGGCGGTGCATGAGCGGATTTCGTTGCTCAGGGGAGCCGCGTAAGCGCGCTAGGATGGCCCGTAGGGGCGCGAGGAAGCCCTCAGACGCACGACCGGGAAAAGATGGTGTGCTGGCATGGGGTATTTTGGCATGTTTACTGTCTGATAAATGGTAAGTGGCCGTGTTTATAACAGAGTTAATAATCGAGAAATTAAGTGTTCATGTAGCGAAATGGATTGCGGCGCTCTTTTTAGGCACCCCTCTTTGACATTTTGCCCCCCCCCACATCCTGTTCATTACAATGGACTTGAACTGGCACATGAACTGGCACAACGCTGTGTGCCACTTCGTATGCTCGTAACCTGCACGCTCACAATGACTTACCTGCACGTCCGGGCAACTGGCACAACATCGCACCCCCATGATGCCTCTTTGTCCCGTCTATCTTATTGAAAACACTATATGAAATAACCAAATTATCTGCTCCCCACACATCGGTGTCAGTTCGTGTCGAGGGTCCAGCACACGATCTGCGCCCGGCCTTCCTTGCGAGCTACAATCCGCCCGCGCTTCTCTAGGTAGGCCAATGACCAATCGAAGTCTTCCGGGAAGCGGTCACCACGCACCGTGCGGCGCAGGTCACGAAGGCTGATCTGTCCGGCCTGTTCAATCGCCGCCTTGACCGCGTTGAGGTGTCGCCACTTCGGACTATCGCCGGGCGTGGGCGCGTAGTATTGCCGCATCTTGACCTGATACTCACCAAGCCGGATAGCCGCGTCCGCGTCCTCGACCGTGATCTCTGTGCGCTGTGCTGTAGCGCCCCAAGCGCGGGCCATCGCAGCGCGCCACACATGCAGCCCCATGCGGCTGCTTAGATCACGGTCCATGTCTTCATCATCGGGCAGCGCGTTCTCCCATTCTTGGAGCCGTTCCTTGGCTGCGGTTGCAATGGTCATCCTCAGCGGATGGTCACGCAGGTAGTCCAGGCGGGCGAACACATCCCGTCGCAACGCGCCGAAGTGCTCTTGAAACAACTCCGCATTCGAGTAGTCCGGCAGCAAAACTTTCGTGGGCTTGTACTCGCTGCCCACAATGTAGAAGCGGCCAAACAAGCCCGAATCCATCATGTGACTCGCCATGTACTTCCGCCAGATTTGCGGCTGTGTGCAAAGCAACATGCTGTACTGTAATTGCACGGGGATTTTGGGCGTTGCCCGATCTTTGGTGATGGCAACCTCTGCGTCCAAGCTGTCGTAAAGGTCCGTGACCAAAGCAGACAGCGCTTGCCCCGTCCAATCCGGGCTGCATAAGCGCGAGAAAAGGGCCATTGCCTCACCCTGTATCGTGATGAGCCGCGCCGTGGGCTTCCACATCGGCCCGATCACCACGTCAACGTCTTCGCCCCGCTTGTGTTTCTTCTCTCGCGTCAGCTCATCTACGAACGAATTGGAAGAGCCGGGCAGGAATCGTTGTGCGCCAATGCCGGACACGCGGTAGCTATTCTGTCCGCTGTGAAGCAGCAGCAACGGCTCGAACACGCAACGAGATGATGGCTTTGCGTAGAACGCAGTCGCGCAGTCCAAACCATAGCTCTTGCCGGATTGCCGGTTGGCAATGATGGCGTGATATTCGCGCATCCGCACGCCCGCAATGCCGCACGTCACCTGGTCGCCCGCGATTGCCCCGGTGATTGCCCGGAAGGATTCAGAGGCCAACCGCTTCCGCATGAAGTTGCCACGGCAAACAATCTCGGCAAACTCGCCAAAGACGGTGCCTGCCCACGCATCATCGGGAAAGATGGGACGCGCTTGCTTCTCGGCAACCGCTACGCTCTCCGGCGCGGGCGTGTTGCTACCGCCGAGCACCGCGATTGGCTCCGCCTCCGGCACATCATACTTAGCTGCGTTGTGTGCGATGCGGCGGACTTCCTCTTCATCCATCGGCGGGGCATAGTTGTCCGCGTTGAATTGCAGCCCGGCAACCATGAGGCCGTCTTCCGTCATGCCATCGTTGCGCCACTTGGACATGATGCGGTGCAAATGGATGTTGCGGTTTTCCGTGATCTTTTCGCCCGGCTTGCCAGTGTGCGTGTGCTGTTCTGATTTGAGCGCCCGCACAACGTCTGGCGTGGGAGCAAGCGGCGCATCACACAACACCTCGTACCGCTCCCCGCTATCCGGGTGTATGCAGCCCGCTGCCATGACATATCCGCCAAGGCTCTTGATCTGCCCGGCGCATCCGTCCAGCTTGAAGAGGCCCACATCCGGGATGCCGCCCGAGTAGTAGCACTGGACGCCGTACTCCGGCTCCCCGGTCTGCTTGCTGAAGCGGCGGCCCGTGCGGACCGCATAGGTCACGGGCAGCTTGTTGCGGTCACGCCACGCCTCAAAGTCTTCCTTGCACGTGAGGCCGGTGTCCGTGTCCACAACGGCCACGCCGGACAGCCCGCACGCGACAGCAACATTAGCGCCCGGCCATTTTGCCCACCACGCGCGGACTTGTGCCTCATCATTGGAGGCGTTGGCCCATCCCTCACCGCCTTTGATGAGCGGGTGCTTGTCACGCGGCCAGCATGGAAAGACGTACCAACCGCGCGCGATACAGGACAGAGCGATATCCAGGAAGCTCATTTGCGTCCCCGGCTCGCATCGCGCTTTACCGGCTAATACGTCCATTCGGTGTCCTCTTCGTCTGTCTCCGATGGCTCGGCAAAGCGCAGTTCCCCCGAATGCTCGTTGACAAAATCACGCCAACTTTGGCCATCATCAAGCACCAAGTCATCGGCAAAACTTTCTCGCATCGCAAACAGTCCGCATAGTGTGTGGTCCACCATTTGCAGTTTGCGGGCGTAAAAGGCACGATGGCTGTCGTTGATTTTGAATCTGTCCGTGTGATTTGTGTCTGGCCCATCCCATCGAATCTCGTTAATGATTGCGTCCATGCCAAACGCTTCGCGGCCTTCTGTTTTCAGTCTGCGAGCAGTCCTCAGAATCTCCGCGAAGACTTCCGGATTGCGCCGGTCAAACTCATGGAACTTTTCGTGATACGCGGATTCACTCGGCACTTCTTGGCCTAATGCGCGTTTCAGCCGGTTGGAATTGGTAAACGCATCAGACAGCGCCCGGTACTGCTCCCAATCCTTTGTCACGAGGTCACGGCGAAACCTTTTAGACCATTTCACCCAAGTGGATAGCAGCTTCGATTCCGCAGTTTGCAAAATCACAATTTGTGGCCCTTCCGGGTTCAGTTCAGCTACTTTGTCCGCTGCGGGCCTCGGCAGACAATCAAGTTGCTTCGCGGGGTCCTTTGCACACCCCACATGGAAAACGCGCTTAGTTCTGGGATCAATCAAGCCAAAAATGGAATACATTTCTTTGTTACCTCCGCCCCTATAATCCCACGAAAATTCGGGCCGCTGCCTGAATCTCCCCAACATCAAACAGCGGCCCGTTTCCAGCGGTTTTGCTCGGCGTACCGCTGAGACGCCTCCGGCCCTTCCCGCACGTGGTGATGAAACCCCAAGCTAGGGCGGCGCGGCCACATGCGGACCTTGCCAGCTAAGGGAAAGGAATCCCGCGCCCATTTCGGTTATGCTCCAGATGCATCAAGGTTTCCGTAAACGACTGGCTCCCATTGCGGCGGCGCGAAGAATTTCCAGTCAGCGAATTGGTACGAAGACACGCCAATCAGTCCCTCTTGCGCGTACAACTCAAGGAAGGTCTGAATGTACAGCGGCGTGCGGGAACGGCAAATGGACACCCCAAAATCGCCGTAGTAAACCCGGTCACAATCGGGGTGAACCACGTAGCCTTTGGACAGGATGGTGTCCGTTTCATCATCGAAGAGCGGACGCCCATAGCTGTCGCGGCTGTTTTTCACTTTCTGCAAGTCCGAAGGACTCAGCAGATAGCGATTGTTGGGCGAGTTCTGCCAGAAATACGCCTGAGCGTACTTCAGACATGACATGAAGCTGTAGGCGTCTGCCGGTGAGTCACCCGCGCTGTCAACCAGAGCCGCGCTGTTGGCTTGCATCGCTGCTTTCAGGGCCGCCATGAACGCGGCGTTCTGAGTTTGAATCTGACCCAGGGCAAGGGCCTTCAGAACGCTTGACACAATGGGAATGCCAAGGTTCATGCGGCTTTCAATGCTGTACTTGGTCAAATTGCCGTAGCGAACACCGCCCAGCGTCACGGTTGCGTAAGTCGGAGGCGTGGAACTGCTAGGGGCCTGACCTTCCACGAACGCGGCGGACGCCGGAGCAGCGGTCATCATCGTGACAACCAGCGGAACCGTCGTTTCGCGCGGATAGTCAAGCACACCCAAGCGACCGGGGATGTCGAAGTCGTCGATACCCGCAATGATGGTTGGAATGACATCGGTTGGCACAGCAGCCGCCGCGCCACTGAGCGGGGCTTGCTGGATTTGCAATGGCGTATCGGTTGCCATCACGCCGGTGCGCAGGAAGCCGTCCAATGCCTTAACGATTGCCGCTTTCCGGTCTGTCTCGGTTGGCGCGATGGGGCGATGAATGATGGGCTGAGTTGTGTTCGTGTCGAAACTTTCCAACACGGCATAACGAGATTCCAAAGAGCCAAGCCGCTCGCCTTCGGCCTTCAGGTCCGTGAATATCTGGTTTTCTTCGGTGGACATTTCGCGGGAAGCCGTCCGGCCAAGCAAATCCTCGACCTTGGCCCGGCAAGTCGCCCGCATGGTACGAATTTCAGCTAACGTCATAATTGCGACTCCGTTTTAGGCGCGATGCGCCAATTTTGTTTTCGCTTCGTATGCCGGTCCAGCCGGTTGATTAAGCGAACGCGGGTCCGGCCCGCAATCAAACTTTTGTGAGCAACTCGGCAAGCAGCGTCACGCCGTCCTGCTCGCCCGCTTCAGGCTGTGATAGCCGGGCTTGACAATACTCAGCACATTGCATGGCGGACAGGCCCGTCTTGGCTGCGAGATAGCCCGGTAGCAACTTCGCGTACACATCGGCGCGGCTCTTGCCGTCAGCAAGCAACTTCTGCTCATGCCCCACAGCGTTTTTAGCGAGTTGATGAGCAAGCCGAGCACCCGCGCCTTGAGCGGGCTTGAGAATGGAGCCACTGCCCATGTTCAACGGGCTGAGTGGCTCATCAAGTCCCGGCAGAGTGGGCAGGTTTTCCATTGTCCGCGCTTCGTTGCGGGTGAGAAAACCGGCTGAGATGCCAGCGGCGTGGGCCGCATAGCGTGTCTGCAAATCTGCTCTTGTGAGCGCGTCAACATCGTGCTTGACGAAAAGGTCTGTCTCACTCGCGGCCAAAAGGTCGCGCTGAGCGGCCTGCTCGATTCGGCGGCACCACGGCTGAATCGTGTATTTCGTGTACGCGAGGAAAAATTGTTCCGCGCTGGCATAAGTAGCGGACTTGCCTTGGGAAATTCCGAGCAGCACATCCGGGATTCGGAAGATGCGGGCAATGTCTTGCAGTTGGAAAGCGCGGGCTTCGATGTACTGCGATTCTTGCGCGGTCAGCCCCAAACGTGACGCTTTCAAGCCGCCCTCCAGCAAGAGCGGCATCCAAGCGTTAGCGGAGCCTGCATACCTCTTCTGAAACGCTTCGCTCAGTTGCTTTTTGGCGTCATCATCAAGCGTGTCATCCGTGGAAAGGGCGAAGTCCGTTTGCACGCCCTGCCTGAAGAGACTTGCGCCTTGCTCTTCTGCTGCGAGTGCCAGGCCGATAGCTTCACGCGCCAGCAAGATGAGTGATTGCCCATTGATAGTCCCGCCCGGTGCGAGCATCCGCACAGTCCAAAGGTCATCGCTCAGGAAAATCCGCTGCCCAACATGCGGGTCCGCGTATCGCCACAGCAAGGGCGGGTCCGGCGGAAGGTACATGCTGAGCGGGTCAACGTAGGTCATGCGGCCCGCGCTGAGCGGGTACAGCCGGTCAATGCCGTCCGGCCCGATCACTTTTTCGGTAAAGCACTGTCCGAAGCACAGCACGTCGAGAATCATGCTTTCCCGCAACTCCATTGAGGTCTGCCACTGATTAGGCGTGTCGTGAAGCAAGCGGAAAAGCGAATGGTCCGTTGCCAGCACAGCACCTTGAGGTGTGCGGCGGAAGAGATTGAGGGGGAGCGATGCAAGGTCCTCGCACAGAATATGGATGCACGCGAGTACCGCCGCTGACCGCAGCGCACGCTCCGGCGTGACAAATTGCCCGCTGTTGGTCCGCACGCCAGTGAGCAGTGACGCGAGAGTGCCGAGATTGTACGGAGCACCAAGGGGCAACTCGGCTCGCTTGCCAGTGGGAATGGGGCTAGGGAGGTTGAGAAGTGTGAGTCCCATTATTCCGCCAACTTTCTCAGGGATTTGCGTTCGGCAATCGCGGTATCAAATTCGTGAAGGCGTGCGGTCAGCGCGTCAAAGTGGACTTGCTCGGCAAGCGTAAGGCTGCGAGATTCAGTCACAGCACGGTCAAGCAGTCCGGTTGCTTCGCTCTTTGCCTTGCGCCGCTGGTAGTTCAATTCAAGTAGCGTCATAAGCACCTTTCAGAGATTCCGGGGACACGGCCCTCCCCGTGCCATGCCCCGTGTGTTAAAAAGCCGAAACGAAATCGACCATGCCAGCGGTCAAGGCTTCGCGTGAGTTGAGCATCCTTCCGCCGCCGAAATTGGAATTGCTAGACACACGCGCACCTCTGCCCCGGCGAATCGCACCCAAGAAATCCGCGTACCAGGCGGAAACGTTTGTTTGCATGTGTGCGCGGGCGTCATCAGAAAGCGGCACGAAGGGGGCACGCTCAATTTTTTCCGGCGTCGAAGACACAGCATTGACTTTGACCCCGCTGGATTCCAGGGCCTTTGAAATGTCCACGGAGATGTCAAGAATGCCGACGCTGCCCACTTCGCCGGACGGCGTGAGCGTGAGTGTTGAGGCTTGGCTTGCCAACCAATATGCGGCGGATGCGGCTATGCCGGTCACAAAGGCCCGTACCGGCTTAACGCGATTGGCCGCGTGTATCGCGTCCGCCGTTTCCGGCAGGCCCAACACGGAGCCACCCGGACTGTCCACGATCAAGTCAATGGTTTTGACGTTCGGGTCCGCAAGGGAGCGTTTCACGCTTGCTCGGATGGCCGAATATTCGGAGTCCGCGAACCAATCGTTTTGTCCGAGCACGCCGAAAATGCCAATCTGCCCGGCTGCGAGCGTTTGTGCCGCTTTCGGCTGTGGGACGCGGGCTTCAGGACCGGCCAGCAACATCGGCGCGAACGTTTCAAGCAGCGCGAAATACGGGGAGCGAAAAGTTGTGGCTTGCATTCAGTTGCACTCCAGTTCCACAGTTAGAAGTTGAATGAACTGCCGCGTGACGGGGTGAGCGTCTGTCAACTCTGTAAGCGTGTTGCGAAGTCTCTCCAGAAAATCGTGCTGATAGACGGCGGGCCAATTTTCGGCATTCATCAGGCGGCGTGCCCAATTGATGGCCTCTTGGACAGCCTCCAAGTTAATCTGATGGTCTTCGCACTCGCGTATCATCGAAACCCATCTGTGCTTAATCACGTCCCCGATCAAGTCATCGGGATGCGTTTTGGTAAGAGCGGTCATTTCGTTTGTCCCCTCTGTTCGGGCTTAATCAGCCGGAGCAACTCGCTTTCGCGGACCATCGTGCGGCGGCCAACCTTGATTCGCGTGAGCAGACCACGCCAAAGGTAATTCCTAATCATCGCCACAGACACTCCTCCGAGAAACTCAGCGGCGGATGATACCGAATGCAGCCGGTCTGTTGTATTTCGTTTTGGGCTTGCGTTCATGTCACCTCCGCTGTTACAATCTGCTAGTCAGTTACTAGATATCAATCATAATCACTGTCGAGTACAACGGTACGGCAATCGGGATGAGGCGTCAAGAGGAAAAGCACATGCAACGGAAGTCGCCCACAAAATCGGAAGATCAAGTTCTAGGGATGCTCTCAGTTGATGAAACCAAGGCTTTCTTGTTGGACTCCATCAATCTGCCTTGGGCGGTTGACTACCCGGAAGCCCGTCCGCATTTTGAGCGGTGGCTAAAGCGATGGCAGCGGCTCTTCACATACAAGGCTGAAACGGAGGATGCCAAGTGGAAAACAATGCAAGTTCCACGGGAACCGCTTGAACTATTTGCTCCAATTGTGCGGACAACACTTTGTAGGCTTTGGGGAGAGCGGGATGCGCGTCAGCGTGATTGGTACTTCTACCGTTTGAGAGATGCTCACCGGCAAATGGTTCGTCACCTGGAAGGATGGCCGGAGAACGATGCGGTATGGGGCGGTGCGAAGACAGTGCAGAGACTATTGGATTATGCGCTCCAAGACGTGCCGAGGCTCAGCCCGTTTGAAGCCGCCGTGTACTGGCTCCAGATCAATCAAAAGCTAATGGTTTATTGTGAGGGGCCGGTGTGTCCTGCTCCGTATTTTTTCAGGATGGAGAAAGGGCAGAAATACTGTTCGCCTGAATGCGCGGACCCGGTACGAAGACAGGCGAAACTAAAATGGTGGAACGAGAATAGGAAAAGTCAGCGCAACAAGAAATAGCTTGCTGCAAAAAGGCACACGCTTTAGAATTTAACCGGGAGCAGACCATTCGCGTAAACTATTGATTCTATGTGGCGGAGAGACAGGGATTCGAACCCTGGATACCCTTTCGAGTATACACGCTTTCCAAGCGTGCGCCTTCAGCCACTCGGCCATCTCTCCGTTGGGAAAAGCGTCTTGCGGCAACGCCAGAACGACGGCGTCGTCTCATTGTAGCGTATTGCAAGGGACAGGAAATCCGACGTTGCTGCCAGTAGTCAGTAGTCAGAACTGGACACTGACAACCGGACACTGACAACTGCTTTTTGCTTACTCGCCTTCCTTCAGTTGCTGCGCCAGGTAGTTCGCGATCCCCATCTCGCTGATGGCGTGCAATTGGCCTTCGAGCCAGTCGATGTGGTGTTCTTCGTCGCTGAGTATCTTTTCTGCCAGTTCGCGCGAGCCTGCATCGTTAGCCGCTGTACAGAGCTTTATTCCGTCATTCAGGCGCTTGACCGCGTCGTATTCGAGTTGCAGATCGTTCTTGAGCTGCGCCTCGACCGTGGCTCCAATGTTGATTTTGAAGTAGTCGGACATGTTGGGGGTGCCGTCGAGATAGAGAATTCGCTCCATGCACTTTTCGGCGTGCATCATTTCTTCGATGGATTCCTTCTTCGCCAGTTTGGCGAGCCGCTTGTAGCCCCAGTTCTCGCACATTTCGGCGTGCAGGAAGTACTGATTGATGGCCGTCAACTCCGCCTTTAACACCTGGTTTAAGAAAGCAATAACTTTGGCATCACCCTTCATATCGCCTCGCTGAACTTAGTGAGTGAACACAATTCGGTACAGCTGCATGTAAAAAAAACGCGCCTCGCCAGAACGCTTCATTGTAGCCCGCCGACGACGATATCGCTATGAGCAACTTCACCGACCGCCTTGTCGAAACTCATTTTTCGGCAATCATGTACTGCTCGAATTTGCCGTCGGGCATTTCGTAGATGATGATGACTAAATTCTTGCTCGCGTATTTTACTTCATACACCCGTTCCGTCATCCCGCCCCGCGCGGAAACGTGGTCCTGCGTGAAGCTCTGGGGAGCGCCCAACGGACCAAGGCTGCTGGCATAGTCTTTTAACGCCTGGTCGGTGAAATATGCATTGGCATTGTCGGTAAACAGCGAACGGTTGATCTTGCCCTGCTGCAGTCCGTCATACACCTTGCGGATGAGCGCATCCTGCTTGGGGTCTTGCGGGTGCTCAGCCTGGAGTATCGCCGTCCTCACCTGGCTTCCGATCTCGGAAGCGGCTTCGGCCGCGTCCTGATTGGTCAGCACCACGACCGCAATCCCATCCTCCGGCATAACGATGTTCTCGGCGGTGAATCCCGACACCTCCCCGCCGTGCTCCAGCACGCGATGGCCGCCTAGGCTCATGACTTGAACGCCCAGGCCGTAGCGCGTGCCGACTCCGTTCTTCAGCAACGCCTCGGTTTCCATTTCACGATAAGAAGCCGGTTTGAGGACCGTCTCCTGGATCATCGAGATATCCCACTTCGCCAGGTCCTCCGCGGTCATCGCCAGTTCGCCGGCGGCGAACATCCAACCTTTGCCTTCCTTGGGCGCGGGATGAAGCGGCCCGATCGCATAACGAAAATAGCCGCTCGGATCGCTGGAAGGAAGCTTGTTCTCGTTGGTATCCGCCACGCTCCTCATTCCCAGCGGAGAAAAGATACGCTGGTTGAGAAACTGCAGCAGCGGCATCCCGGAAACCTTCTCCACAATCACTCCGGCAATCACATAGTTCGTATTGCTGTACTGCCACTTTGTGCCGGGACCAAAATCCAGCGGCTTGCGCGCCCAGCGATCCATGATCCCGTCCGCCGTGATGGGTTGCAGCATCAACGGCGGAACATAATCTTGCGGCCAGAAATCCTGATAACCGGAGGTGTGCGACAGCAGTTCGCGAATGGTGACTTCATTTCCCCGCGTCAAGCCCGGAACGTGCTTCGAGACCGGATCGTCGAGCGACAACTTGCCTTCCTCGGCCAGCAGGAGCATCGCCGCAGCCGTGAACTGCTTGCTGATCGAGCCAATACTGTACCGCATTTGCGGCTGCGAGGCAGTGCGCGGATCGAGACGCGCTTCACCGTAGGCTTGCAGGTAGGCAATCTTGCCATCCTTCACCACCGCCAGCGAAGCGCCAGGAACACCGGTCGTCTCCAGGACATGGTGCGCGATGCCGTCAATCTGGTTGCGCAAATCTGACGCCAGCAGCGGCGCCGTTTGGGCAAAGGACGGAACAATAGCCAGTACAAGAAGAGAGACACACGATATCGAATATTTCCGCAAGATGGAATTCAAACGGCCCATGGTTGCCTCGGAATGAAAGTCTGGAAAATAAGCTACCGCAATGCTCTCCTGACCACAACTCAGGTCCCTTGCGTCGCAGATCGCGCGAACCAGGATCGCCTTTACATGTCCCGGGTTCAGCGATCGTTCGAAGCGGAATCGTGCCTTTGCGGTTTAGGTTGAGGAGACCGTACCCGACTGCCAGGGGAGGCCGACACGATTGCCGCCTGAGATGTCTCTGCCGCTTCCCCCGGACCCGCCACCCGCGGCCGCGGCTCGCGCGCGGGACGCGGGATGTAGCCATCCAACAAACGATGATGCATGCTGTAGAGCGCTAACTCCAGGCGGTCGGTGACCTGGAGCTTGTCGTAAATCTTGCGCAAGTAGTTCTTCACGACCTGCTCCGTGGTGCCGACTTCGCGAGCGATGTCTTTGTTCTTCAGCCCTTGCGTGACCCCGCTGATGATCAGCATTTCTTTCTCGCTGAGGCGCAACTGTTGTTTGGGGGCGCTGCTTTGGAGGGCTTGCGAACGATAGGCTTGGATTACCCAGTTTACGCCCTGTTTGTCGAGCCAGGTCTCGCCGGCCGCGACCTTGCGCACACAGCGCACCAGCAATTCGGGCGAGACGGTGCGAGTGAGAATGCCGCGAACTCCGCGACGCAGGTAGTCCACCGTTTCCTGTTCGCCCGCCGGCTGCGTAACCAGAATCAATTTCGTTGCCGGAAGCACGGCCCGCCGGGCCACCTCGCTGACCGCTTCCGCCGGCGTGGGAGACAACCCCGCCTCGAACAGAATCACGTCGGCAGGCATTTCAGCCACTGCGCTAAGGGTCTGCAGCAGGGTATCCGTCTGCGCGACCACATCCAAATCGCTCTCCCCCGAGAAAATTCTCGCCATTCCCATTCGGAAGATCGCTTCCGAGTCGGCGAGGATGATTCGGATCCGAGCGGTTTCCGGTTCCAGGGAATATTCCGGGGACGCAGAGGGAGGTGAAATATCCTCCTCGCCGTTGCGGGGGCGAGGGGCCATGCCGCCGCCCCGGGCTGCCGGTTTAGATACGTTCGAAGTGGTATTCATCGATGACAACCGCTACGCTCCGTCCTGAAGTTTCTTCTGCGAATCGCACCACGCGGCCCTGGCATTTCACTAACACCGGATGCTTCGTTCCCAGGACGTCACCTGGCATTTCAATGGTGAACTCGACCTCCGAGCCCACAGCGATCTCGGATTCGGTGTGAAACAAGATCCCGCCGGCTGAAATATCCGTCGTTTTGGCGCGGTATTCCGCAGTGGGGGTCTTCAAGGTTACCTGTAGGTGAAGGGGAAACCGAATGGAATTACGAAGCTCAGACTCGTTGCGCATACTCATAACTTGCTACCGGCAAGAATACATCGAGTAACGGCGAGCCGCTTGTTACTAAAGTACCATTGAAGGTAACCGGGAGGACCATGGGAATTCGTCAGAAAACCCCTAAAACTTTGTGGTCTCGGTGAAATTGAACTCGCGCACTTTCATGGGAGGCACCACCATGTCGAACGATTCTTCCCCACAGGAGCGGGTTGGGATCCCCATTACCTCAACGTTTTGTAACATTTGCAAGAGACTCTCATTGAAACGGAAGTTTCGGATACCGCAGACCACCATGCCATTCTCAACCAGGAAGGTGCCGTCGCGCGTCATGCCAGTGAGGATTTTCTCGTAGGGATCAACTTCGCGGATGTACCACAACCGGGTTACCAGTATGCCCCGCTCAGTGGAGGCGATCATCTGCTCCACGGTGCGCGATTCACCTTCCGGCGGGCTGGCGAACACGATATTGAGCGGGGCTTCGCCGATCTCGCTGGGCAGGGCAAAGCCATGGCCGGTGGGTCGCACCGGCCCAACCTTGGCGGCCATCTCCGACGCTTGCATTCGCTTTGCACTGCAGCGCGAGTAGGCTATGGCACGGACGACACCATTCTCGATCAGCTTCAGCCGTTGTCTTCTCATCCCTTCGCCGTCGAAAGGAACTCCTGCCTGCAACGGGTGATACGCGTCATCCCAGATCGTAATGTTCTCGCCGAAGAGCTGGATGCCGATGCGGTCGTTCAGGAATGATCTCTGTTCCAGCAGCGCCGAACCGCCAAAATCCCAGAACATGAACCCTACAATGTCGAGCACCGCGGCCGGTTCCAGAATGACGGTGTATTTCCCCGGAGGCAAGTCGCGAGGATCCTTCGACTCGATTGCTTTCACGGCAGCGACTTCGGCCAGGCGCACCGGGTCGAGTCGCGCCCTGTCGGGTGAGTTCGCCTTCTGCCATCCCGACGAGGAGCTGCCGATCATGCTGACCGAAACTTCGGCTAGAGTCTGCTCGTACCAGGCGCTCACACCTTTCGAGTTGAAGATGCCTTCGACAATCTCCGCCGATGAGAAGATGCCGGCAGCGGCTAGATTGTGCTTCTTCGCGACATCGACCATGGCGGCGACGCCCTGGGCACGGTCTTGCGGAGTCAGCCGGGCCGTGGCTTCGAAGTGGCGGCTGACCATCCCATCACCGCCATCCACATTCGCAGCGGCCACTTCTTCCTTCGTTGGCATCGGCAACAGATCGGGATCGGGATGCTGCACCTTGGCCAGCGCTTCGGATGACTGCACCACGCGACGCAGGCTGTCGTCGTCGTGCTTGTTGGTGCTGGCACGGGCGGTGCGGTTCCCGAAGGCAGAGCGCACCGAAATGTGGTACGCCTCTTCCGCGACGTTCTGATGAATCGTGTTGTTGGCGAAGCGCGTAAGCGCGCTACCCCCGCCGGAGATGAGCAACTCAATCTCGTCAGCCTGGGACAGCCGGCGCAGTTTGTCGAAGATGTCGTTCGCCTGATCGCGATCAAGCATTTCTATTCGCTCCCCTTATACGCAGTGCCCACCATGACATTACGAAACCGCGCGGGCGCCGCGCCGTGGCCGGTTCCCATCACCTGCTGCGGTTGTCCCTTGCCGCAGTTTGGGGTGCCCCACAATGTCCACTCATCGCGGGAGCAGATGGCGTCCATCGAGTTCCAGAACTCAGTCGTAATGCCCGAATAAGAAGGGTTCTTTAGCATCCGCCCGCGCTTGCCACCCTTAATTTCCCAGCCGATCTCACAACCGAACTGGAAGTTGTACCGTTTGTCGTCGATGGACCAGGAGCGATTGGTTTCCATCAGAATGCCGCGCTCGGTGGATGCGATGAGTTGCTCCAATGTCAGCGGCGACTCGCCGGGAAGGATGCTCACATTGGTCATGCGCACGATGGGAAGCCGGTTCCAGCTTTCAGCGCGCAGGCATCCGCCGCTGCGGGTGGCGCCGATCGCGGCTGCGGTATCGCGAGAGGTCAGATACCCGGTGAACAAACCGTTAGTGATGATCGGAGTGCACTGCGCTGCGACACCTTCGTCGTCGTAAGCAAATGTGCCCAGCCCCGGCCCGTGCGCCGGAGTGGCATCGGCCACAACGTTGACGATCTCGCCGCCATATTTCAAGGTGCGTAGTTTGTCGAGTGTGAGGAATGATGTGCCCGCGAAATTGGCTTCCATGCCAAGCACGCGATCGAGTTCAATAGGATGACCGATGGACTCGTGGATTTGCAGCGCGAGCTGCGACGAGTCGAGAATGATATGGAACTTGCCTTCTGGACACTGCGCAGCCGCGTGCAACGCGACCGCCTGCTCCGCAATTTCGCCGGCATGTTCCAGCAGCCTCAGCTCCTCGATCAGTTCATAGCCTCTGCCCTGAAACTGCCCGCCATACGAGTTGGGATACGAGCGCTTCTGGATCTCCGTCCCCTGGAACGAATACGCTGCGTAACCCGCCCCGGAAGTGACTGTAGTCTGGTGTATCTCGGAACCCTCGGACGAGTAGAACCACTGCTCATAGCGGCGGAAATTCATGTTGGCCTCGGCCAGAGTCACGCCCTTCACCGCCAGCAGGGCAGCGTCAATGGTGAACAGCAGATCCAGATTTTTTTCGATGGCGATGCTGAACGGGTCAATTTTGCAGGGCGAAGCCCAGTCAGCTTGGGCGGGCGGCTCAGGCACCAGATACAGCTCTTGCGACTTTACGCTCGACGATGCCCGGGCAATCTCAACCGCTCTGGCGGCGCAGCCTTCAACCCCTTCCCGCGACAGGTCATCGGTGGCGGCAAAGCCAAATCCTCCGTTGGCGATGACACGAATGCCGATGCCCATGGATTCGGAGTCGGAGGCGCTGGCGATTCTGCCGTTCTTGGTGGCGAGCGAACGACTGCGTTCGTCCACAATGCGCGTCTCCGCGTGCGAAGCGCCACGCAGCTTAGCTGTTTCCAGCGCCCATGAAGCGATATCTTTCATCTACGATCACCGAGTTAGAGATGATATCGTGTTCCTGACTAAGCTGCCGAGGAGCGCACGGCAATGGCGGCCGGGATCAAGACCGTGAATCTCGAAGCGGGAATGCCGAGCGTACCGCAGGCGCGCTCACGGCTTAGTTCCGAACTGCGCGTCGCGCAACAGAGTGGTGTGCGAGTGCTGAAGCTGGTGCATGGCTACGGCTCCAGCGGCGTCGGCGGAGATTTGCGCATCGCGTTGCAATCGACCTTGCGACAAATGGCGCAGGCGAAAGAAATCCGCGATTGCATCTATGGCGAAAACTGGCGCACCAGCGATGAACGCAGTTGGGAGCTGCTCAAGCGCATGCCCGAACTGAAGAGCGACCCCGACCTGGGCAGGGGCAATCGCGGCATCACGCTGGTAGTGTTGTAAGCGTCACCATCGGCGGTCGCTATCGCGCCAGCACCGCCGCCTTGAAGTAATCCAGCGACAGGCGCAAGCCGCTCCGCAAATCGATGGTTGGCTCCCATCCCAGCAACCGCTTGGCCTTGCTGATGTCGGGCCGGCGCTGACGAGGATCGTCTTGCGGGAGTGGCTCAAATCGCAGCTTGCTGCTCGACCCTGTCACTTCCAGCACCGCCTGCGCGCACTCCAGGATGGTGAACTCGACAGGATTGCCGATGTTGGTCGGCTCGTGCTCGTCAGACTTCGACAACGCCAGAATCCCCGCCACTTCGTCGCTCACATAGCAGAAACTGCGGGTCTGCGAACCGTCGCCGTACACCGTGAGATCTTCGCCGCGCAGGGCCTGCTCCATGAAGTTCGAGATCACCCGGCCGTCATTGATCTGCAGTCGCGGCCCATAAGTGTTGAAGATGCGAACAATGCGAGTGTCAACCCGGCGATGGCGGTGGTAGGCCATGGTGGCGGCTTCGGCGAAGCGCTTGGATTCGTCATACACCGATCGCGGACCGATGGGATTTACGTGCCCCCAGTAAGTCTCTTTCTGCGGATGCTCCAAGGGATCGCCATAACACTCCGAGGTGGAAGCCAATAGAAACTTGGCGCCATATTTCTTCGCCAGGTCAAGGCAGTTCAGGGAACCTAGCGAGCCGACTTGCAAAGTTTCAATGGCATGTTCGAGATAATCCACCGGGCTGGCGGGCGACGCGAAGTGGAAAATATAGTCAACCTTGCCGGCATCGAAGGGACGGCTGACATCCTGTTCGATAAAAGAGAATCGAGACTCGTGCCGCAGATGCGCCAGGTTCTCCATCCGTCCGGTCAATAAATTGTCGGCGCAGACCACGGAGTGGCCTTCCGCCAGCAGGGCATCGCACAAATGCGAACCCAGAAAACCCGCACCGCCGGTCACCAGCACACGCATGATTGCGATTCCTCGATGAAATACGGGACCAAGAATAGTTGGCCGCGAATCGAATTCTAGCGGGCAGCGATAGCTACACCATGCTCCCGCAAACGGGCGCGCTGGTCCGCGATGATGCTCTCCAGGGTCTCTTCCAGGGAGACGCGCGGACGATAGCCAATGAGCCCAGCCAGCTTGCTGATGTCGGGGACCCGGCGCCGCACATCTTCGAAGCCCTCCTCATAGGCCTTTCCGTAGGAGACGAAAACAATCTTCGAATCCGAGCCGGTCATCCGCTTGATGCGTGTCGCCAAGTCGATAATGGTGATTTCGTGATCGCTGCCCACGTTATAGACTTCGCCGTTGGCGTCGGGATGCGCCATGATGCCGACCAGCGCATCCACCGTATCGTTGACGTGGGTGAAGCAACGGCTTTGCGCGCCATCCCCGAAGACAGTGATGTCATGTCCGGTCAAGGCTTGGACCACCAGGTTGGGAACTACCATGCCATAACGGCCGATCTGTCGCGGGCCTACGGTATTGAACAGCCGAGCAATCACCGTCGGAACCCGCTTCTCTTTCCAGTACGCGATGGCGAGGAATTCGTCGATGGCCTTCGAGCAGGCATAACTCCAGCGGCCTTTGTTGGGCGGGCCCATCAGCAGGTCGTCATCTTCGCGAAACGGCACCCGGTCCCCTTTGCCGTATACCTCCGACGTCGATGTGATGAGCACGCGTTTTAGTTTCTTCGCCGCCAGGCTAAGTACGATTTCGGTGCCCCGGATGTTGGTCTCGATGGTGCGCACGGGGCTGTCCACAATCAAGCGCACCCCGACGGCCGCCGCCAGATGATAAACGACGTCGCAGAGGTCCACCAGTTCGGTCATCAACCGTGTGTTGGTGACGGTATCAATGTGGTAGGTGAATTCAGGATGAATCTTGAGATGTTGGATATTGGCGACCGAGCCGGTCGAGAGGTCGTCAACGATGCAGACTTCATCGCCCAGGTCGAGGTGTCGCTCGGCAAGATGCGACCCGATGAAGCCAGCCCCGCCCGTGATGAGCACCTTCATGGTCGCCCTTAGAGTAATGTTCCTGGGCCAGGCAGCGCAACGTTTGTGATGTGCGGGTAGTGGGCCAGTCTGATTTTCACAGCCCAAGCTTCATTGGAGCGGTAAGGGATTGACTGGATACATATTGAATTTGCCGTTCTCGTTGTGTACACACACCAAACTCCCTTCATCGATTCTCAGCATACCCGAGAGCCATTCTGGAATCGTTATTCTCAGATACTCGCCCTGTATTTCTGAGATGCCCCGACAACATTCGATGAATTGATCGCCGCCAGCTTCAAGAGGGATTAGTAACGTAAGCTTCCCATCAATCTTCTCAACGGGACCTTGCAGCGAAGTCACATCGTCCATCTTCATTCCCCCAGCGCCTTCAGGATAAGCCCCGTGTCAATTCGCTTCGCAGCGGAATGGCCTGTGGCGGGAATGAGAGCGGCCCGCTACCTGTGACGTGCATCCTAGCACCGGTAGCAGGCAGGCCCTTATAATCGCGGGTTTGCAAGGATAGTTGTACCGGCTTATGGCGGACCGCGAAACCGAGCTCTTAATCATTGGCGCGGGGATTGTCGGACTGGCGACAGCTCTGGAGATCACGCTGCGTTTTCCCGACATGAACCTGGTTGTGGTGGAGAAGGAAGATCGCGTGGCCGCTCACCAGACCGGACATAACAGTGGAGTCGTCCACTCCGGCCTCTACTACAAGACGGGGTCGTTGAAGGCGCGCAACTGCGTCGCCGGGGCCGTGTCCATGAAGCGCTTCTGCGGGCAGCACGCGGTCCCCTTCGAAGAGTGTGGCAAACTCGTGGTCGCTACCAGCCCGGAGGAAGTTCCGAGGCTCGAGCAACTGCATCAGCGCGGGATTGCCAATGGCGTCCCAGGATTGCGAATGCTGAGCCGCGAGCAGTTTCGCGAGATCGAACCTCACTGCGATGGGACCAGTGCGCTGGACGTGCCTTCCACCGGCATTGTGGACTACACGGTGGTGGCGCAGAAATACGCCGCGTTGATCGCGAGAGCTGGAGGCGAGATCGTGTTTCGTGCCAAAGTGCTCGGCCTGCGGCAAGACGGAAACTTCAATATCGTGGAGACTAGCGCCGGCAGTTTCAGGGCGCGATACGTGATCAACTGCGCCGGCCTGTATAGCGATACGATCACCCGCATGGCTGGAGTGCAGACCGACCTCGAAATTATCCCGTTCCGCGGAGAGTACTACGAAGTGAAACCCGAGCGGCGCAGCCTGGTAAAGGCGCTTATTTACCCGGTTCCCGATCCGCGCTTTCCGTTCCTCGGAGTGCACTTCACGCGCCGCGTCAATGGCAGCGTCCAGGCTGGCCCCAATGCTTTGCTGGCCTTCCGCCGCGAGGGCTACACCGGCACCTCGCCCGACCTCGACGAGGCGGTGCAGATGCTGCTGTTCCCCGGCTTCTACAAGATGGCGTGGAGGTATTGGCGCATGGGACTGGCGGAACAATACCGCTCGTGGGTCAAGGCGGCCTTCGTGAAATCGCTACAGAAGATGGTGCCAGAGCTAATGGAATCCGACCTGGTCCCCGGCGGCTCTGGAGTGCGGGCCCAGGCGGTGGACAGCAGCGGCAACCTGGTGGACGATTTCCATTTCGTCCACAGCCAAGGGATGATCCATGTCTGCAACGTACCGTCCCCGGCGGCCACAGCCTCGCTGGAGATCGGCAAGGAAATTGCCGATATGCTAACAAAACGGTTCGACCTGTCTCGCCGCAGCACGCAGACGGTCACCTTTTAGCATGTTAACCTTGAGGCTATGGCGCAATATCTAGTGACCGGCGCGGCCGGATTTATCGGCTCGGCCCTGGTTCGCGCGTTGCTGGAGCGCGGCGACCGGGTGCGTGGCTTCGACAATTTCGAGACCGGCAAGCGCGAGCATATTCGCGAGGTTGCGGGGCAAATTGATTTCCGCGAAGCCGACCTGCTGGATCTCAAGGCCGTGCATTCCGCCTGCCATGGAGTGGACTACGTGCTGCACCAGGCAGCCATTCCCTCGGTACCGCGATCGGTGGAAGATCCGGCACGGAGCAACGCAGTTAACATCGACGGCACGCTGAACGTGCTGATGGCCGCGCGCGACGCCCGGGTGAAACGCGTGGTTTATGCCGCCTCGTCTTCCGCGTATGGCGACACGCCGACGATGCCCAAGCAGGAAGACATGCCGCCCAACCCGATCTCGCCCTATGCGGTATCCAAGCTGGCGGGCGAGCTTTACATGACTTCGTTTTATCGCGTGTATGGTTTGCCAACGGTCAGCCTGCGCTACTTCAACATCTTCGGTCCGCGCCAGGACGCGAACTCACAATATTCCGCGGTGCTGGCTAAATTCATCACCAGCATGTTGCAAGGCGAGAAGCCCACGATCTATGGAGACGGCGAACAGTCGCGCGACTTCACCTATATCGAAAACGTGGTTGCGGCGAACCTGCTGGCCGCCACGCAACCGGAATCGCAAATCGCCGGCCAGACCTTCAACATCGCCACCGGCCATCGCTACAGTCTGAATGAGACATTTGCCATCCTGAAGGAATTGACCGAATACGCGGGCGAGGTTGAATATGCACCGGCGCGGACCGGAGATGTCAAACACTCGCTTGCCGACATCTCGCGCGCCGAAGCCCATCTGGACTACCGACCGCTGGTGGACTTTCGGGAAGGTTTGCGGCGCACCGTTGCCTGGTATCGCAGCCTGGCGGCAGTGACGGCAAAAGCCACGAGCCAGTGAACCTTTGGCGCATCGGAATGACAGAATAAGAAATGGACTTACCCATGTCTTTGCCATCGAAAGCTGCAAGCTCCGAATTGTCTGAACTGCTCAAACGCAAGATCGAGTCCCGCACCGCCAAGGTTGGCGTGATTGGAATGGGCTATGTCGGCCTGCCTCTGGCGCTGCTGTTCAGCGAACAGAAGTTCCCCGTCACCGGCTTCGACATCGACAAGAGGAAGATCGCCGTGCTTCAGTCCGGCGGATCCTACATCTACCGGATTGCGCCCACCGAGATCCAGGCGGCGCGCGCGCAGGGCTTCACCGCGACCGCCGATTACGCCAATATCGGCCACATGGATGCCATCATCATCTGCGTTCCCACTCCGCTGAACGAGTACCACGAGCCCGATCTCAGCTACATCACTGCCACCGCCGAATCGATTGCCCCACATCTGCGCGCTGGCCAGTTGGTCGTTCTCGAGAGCACCACCTATCCCGGCACCACCGAAGAAATTCTGGTGCCGATTCTCGAGCGCTTGAATAACCGGGGGCTACGGGCCGCTCGCGCTGGCGTCGAAGGCACCAATCTGTTCCACGTTGTCTTCTCTCCCGAACGTGAAGACCCGGGCAACGACACGGTTGCGCGCCGCGACATCCCCAAGGTCATCGGCGGGCTCGATCCGCGGGCCGGCGAACTCGGAGCCAAGCTGTACGGCGCCATCTTCAACCGCACGGTTCCGGTCTCGACACCCGCCGCCGCGGAGATGACCAAGCTGCTGGAGAACATCTACCGCTGCGTGAATATCGCCATGGTGAATGAGTTGAAGATGCTCTGCCTGCGCATGGGCATCGACATCTGGGAGGTCATCGACGCAGCCAAGAGCAAGCCGTTCGGCTTCCAGGCGTTTTATCCCGGCCCCGGACTCGGCGGGCATTGCATCCCGATCGATCCGTTTTATCTGTCGTGGAAGGCGAAGCAGTTCGACTTTCGCACGCGCTTCATCGAACTGGCCGGCGAAGTAAACACCAATATGCCGTACTTCTCCGTGGAGGCCGTCGCCCACGCGCTGAACAAGGAGAAGAAGGCGATCAACGGCGCGAAGATTCTGGTGCTGGGACTTTCCTACAAGCGCGACATTGACGACCTGCGCGAGTCGCCATCGCTCACGATTATCGAACTGCTACAGAAGCGCGGCGCCATCGTCAGCTACAACGATCCCTACTTCCCGACCGTAGGACAGGGACGCCGCTATGCCCTAAACATGACTTGCGCGCCACTGGACAATTTGGGCCAGTATGACTGCGTGATGATCGTCACCGACCACAGCGACTACGACTATCCGCGAATTGTGCGGGAGTCGAAGCTGGTGGTGGATACCCGCAACGCCACTAAGGGTATCGACTCGCCCAAGATTGTGCGTTGCTGATCTGGGCTATTTGTCCGAATTTTGAGGCTGTCATCCTGAGCGGAGCGCCCGCAAAGATTTTCCGACTCGCTTGTTTGCGAGTCGGGCGGGCGCGCAGTCGAAGGATCTGCGGTTATTCCCGACCGCACCACGCTATCGCCGGTACGTTCCCATATACTCCGCCTGGCCTAGGACGTGGCCCTTCATGGCCGCTTGAAGATCTGAGCTGCTGGCGCCCGGCGCAAGCTCAAGTTTTTCATCCAGGGCATACAAGCGGAAAAAATAGCGGTGCGGCTTGCCCGGCGGCGGACACGGGCCGTTATAGCCAATCTTCCGGAAGCTGTTGCGGCCCTGCCGCATCCCATCGACTAACTGGTCCTGCTTGGCGACTGCCTCGGGAAGCCCGTGCGCGCTCGCGGGCAGGTTCCACAACACCCAGTGCACCCAGGTTCCGGCAGGTGCGTCGGGGTCATCCATGATCAGCGCAAAGCTGACGGTGCGCGCCGGAGACCCGCTCCACTCCAGCGCCGGCGAAACGTCCGCAGCCTCGCAGCTATGCTTCTTCGGAATCTCTGCTCCGGGCGCGAATGCGGTGCTTTTGAGCACAAGTGCCATAGACGAACGACCTCCTGCGGAGGGATGTGACTGCGAGGCGAGCGTGCCTTCGCCCACGGTGCCCAGCAGGAGCACCAGCGCGGCGAGTCTTGCCACGTAATGCTTCAGAAGTACCGGTGCGGAGAAGCTGCTCGCCGAAGTCATCGACATCATTGTAAGGGAAGCCAGGCAATATCAAAATAGCGGGCTAGGACTACACGAAGAACGACGCGCACAGCAACATGCCGAAGATCACGGCCTGAGTCAGCTCCCTGAAGCCGAGCTTGTGCACATCGAGAGGGCGATGACGCCGGACGAACCACAGGGTCCCGCGAAGCAGCACGGGCACGAAGGCCAACGCCATGACGCCCGAGAAGAGTCCGAATCGACAGGCGGCGAGGATTACGCCGATGAGACCCACCTGGCCCAAGAGGAAGGGCAATCCCCGTTTCATCTTCTCGTCCAGGCTGGCGGCGCGGCTGGAGCGGATGCGCACCTGCACAAAATGAATCTGGTCTGCGGCGAACAACCAGTTGGCCAGCCACAACGCGACCGCAATGCGGTCGAGTTTGCCGGTGGCAACGTAATACGCGCCCGCCGCCGTGGAGGTAAGGCCGATGGCTCCGATGATCTGCGCCGGCATTCTCCCTTTGCGTCCCAACTTCTTGACGCCTGCTTGCATCGCGAAAGCGGAGGCTGCAATTGCGCCGATGGTCAGCAGTCCGAGATAGTGTCCACTCCACAACAGCGCCGTTATGCTGACGACGGCCAGCACGCCGATAGCGGCAATCACTTTCAGCACGTAGGCGCGTTCGTCTTTGGTTTGTGCCTTGATTGACGAAGTGCCCAGCCAACTCTCGACCGGCGTGCGCAGCCAGAAGAGCGACATGGCCGCAACGATGAAGAGCGCAAGCGCGCCGCCGCCGTTCACGGTCGAGCGCAAAGATGCCACTGCGCCGGTCGCCAGCGGCACCAGCAGCATGCCCCACGCGCCGTGCTCGCGCGGGATAGTCATTGTTTTGACGCGAGGTCTGCTTAGGGTGGTGGTGTGTGCAGCCATGCTTTGATCGTAACCAGCGGACCTGAGGATCTGCTATGACAGAAGTCTCAGCCACACCGAGAAAATGCGCACTGAGCGAACGTCTTCGGGGCGTCAATAATTGGAACCGCTCAACGCTATCGCTTGATGGCGGCGGCGCGAATCATCTGGTTCGAGGTGCCCGGCTCATAGACGCAGAACGGCTCTTCCGCCAGGAAGTCGCCGGTGGCAGCATACGCCCGAGCGCGGCAACCCATGCAAACGTGGCGGAACTCGCAGCAGCCGCACTTTCCTTTCAGGTTGTCGTCGTCGCGCAACTGGGCGAAGACGTCGGAGTCGTTCCAGATTTCAGCGAAGCTCTGCTTCCGCAAATCACCCGCGATTGCCGGCAGATATCCGCAAGGGAAGACCTCGCCCTCGTGCGAGATAAAACAGACGCCGGTTCCCGCCAGGCAGCCCTTTGTCATGGCATTCATGTCGCCGGGGTGGCCGCCAGGATGGCCGGTGTGTCCGACCGGCGGCCCGCCAGCCGGCTTCAGGGAGATGCCTGTCGAGCCTGGCATGGTCATGTCCGTGGGTCCAATTTCGTGGGCGCTAGGGGCGGGCGTCGCAACTTCGTTGCGACCAGCTAAGCGGTCGGTAGCCTTGCGCTGCCGCGCCACCCGAAAATAATGTGGCGCACAGGTTGCTTTCAACTCGATCCCGCCCAGCAGCGACTGATCGTAAAACCAATTCAACATTTGCTCGTACTCTTCCGGAGGCACCATCTGTTCGGCGGCAATATCGACTCCGCATCCCACGGGCACCAGCAGAAAGGTATGCAGCGCATCGGCGCCGAGGCTGCGCGCCAGATCGAGCACGGCTGGCAACTGGTGCGCGTTGTGGCGCGCAATCGTGGTGTTGATCTGCACCGAAACTCCCAGCGCCTGAAGGTTGCGCATGCCATAGACAGCGGCGTCGAACGCGCCGGGGATGCCGCGGAACGAATCGTGAGTGTTGGCATCCGATCCATCCAGCGAGATCGAGACCCGTTTGATTCCGGCTTGCTTGATCTTTTGCGCGATGTCTTTGGTCACCAGCGTTCCGTTGGTGGCCAGCGCGGTGCGCAGACCGCGGCTGGTGGCATACTCTGCCAGTTGGAAGATGTCGTGCCGGTACAGAGGTTCTCCGCCGCTGAGTACCAGGATGGGATTGCCGAAGTCAGCAATCTGCGAAATGATGTCAAGCGCTTTGTCGGTCGGCAGGTCGGCGGGCGACATCAGCTCGGTAGCGGTGGCGCGGCAATGGATGCACCTCAGGTTGCAGCCCTTGGTAACTTCCCAGAAAACTAGGCGCGGCGTGTATTGTTTGATGGCCGCCGGATGGGTATCTCCATTGTTTGGGATCATTGCTGTTGTCCTCCCCGCTCTTGCGGAACTCGGCTCGTTGTATGTATCTACGATAGGATTTTCACGACCCGGAGAGCCGTGAGTCTTATCACCAGGCCCTGTGATGTGTGTCACTTGGAGGATTTGGGGGTAGCCCTGACCGCGAGTGGAAAAAGACGGAACAGCAGGTCCCTCCGCCGGTCGCCGCGGCGACCTCGGTCGGGATGACAAGAATAAAAGAACTTCGTTGTAATCTGTAGGAAGGCGGTAACAGATCGTCTTCCCCAGGCACTTGGGTGACACGGCCCGGAAAACTATGCTCAAACTTCTCTGCGTAACCGCTCATCCCGACGACGAGGCCGGCGCCTTTGGAGGCACCCTGCTGCTGTACCACGACCGCGGGGTCGAGACCCATGTCGTCTGCATCACCGCCGGAACTGCGGCGCGCAATCGCGGCAGCTCACGCTCCAATGAGGAACTGGCCGCCCTGCGCCGCGCCGAGTTTGCGGCGTCCTGCAAGCTGCTCAAGGTAAGCCAATACGAAGTGCTCGACTATCCTGACGGAAAGCTCAACCGCGCCGATCTTTATCAAGTTGTCGGGGACCTTACCCAGCGCATGCGCCAGATTCGTCCGCACGTGGTGCTCACCTTTGGGCCCGACGGCGGACTCACCGGTCATGTCGACCATGCTATGGCAGGCGTTTTCGCGACTATGGCGTTCGAATGGGCGGGCCGTCCCGACTGTTATCCCGAGCAACTGGAGCAAGGACTAGCGCCGCACCGCGCGCAAAAGCTGTATTACCTTACCGCTGACTTCGTGCTGCCCGATCGCCACATCATTGCACCGCCGACAGTGACCACGCGTATCGAGGTCGGCGCCGAGCGCTTCGCCAAGAAGGGGGAAGCCTTTCGACTGCACATCACGCAGGCGCCACTGTTTGAGCGGATCAGAAAGAACCTAGGGCAGCGGCACGGCACCGTGGAGATGTATCACCTGGCCGTGACGCGCGAGCCGCGCGAGGCGAAGCTCGAGTCTGACTTGTTCGAGGGAGTCGTCGAGGAGTAGTTGCTCCGAACAGCGCTTTTTTCCGCGAGCCTTTCGGCGCCGTGCCAGCCGGCCCGCATGGGAGTATGATGATTTTCGCGGCTGCCATTTTTTTGGCGTGCGGCACGCGAGACTGCTATGCCAGACGATTTATCCAACCTCAAAGACGACATGAACGCCTTCATCCTGGGACACGGGCTGAGCCGCTTCCAGGGATACGTCACCGAAGACGTACACAGCGTCATGTGGGACCCGCGAGACAATCCCGAAAGCTGGAAGGATTTTGTCGAGCTGGCGAAAAAAGCCGGTTCCCAGTTCCTCTCCATGGATGAGGAGGTGCTGCAGCGCGACGAACTCGATTACCTCGTCCAGCGCCTGCAGCACGCCAATTATCCCAGCGATGAAGACATGGACGAAGCCCGCTGGTTGCGCAACCACGTGGGCAAGACCGGCTTCATCCAACTCGGCTGGCCGCATCAGGGCATCATGTTTCTGTACGAGGTCTCCACCGAGTGGTACGAGCGGTATCAGCATCTGCTGGACTTGGTGGAAGATTTCGGCAGCATGGCAATCGACGGGACCGACCTGGACGACGAACGCTGACGTGCGCTGGGCCCTCCGCAATGCCGAATCGCAAGACGTGCAGCGACTCGCGCTGGAGACTGGGCTGCCCATCTCCACTGCCCGGCTACTGGCGGTTCGCGGTATACGGACAGCCGAGCAGGCGCACAAATTTCTGACTCCTTCCCTGCAAGACCTGCACTCGCCCGGCCTGATGACCGGCCTGCGCGTTGCTGTGGGGCGATTGCGCGCCGCCATCGAGCGCGGCGAAACCGTCCTGATCTACGGCGACTACGACGTGGACGGCACCACCGCGATCGTGATTCTCAAGACCGCCATCGAACTCTGCGGAGGACAGACGGAGCACCACGTCCCGCATCGCATCCGTGAAGGCTACGGGATGCGCGATGAGGTCATCGAGCAGGCCGCCGACCGCGGCATTCGCGTCATCATCAGCGTGGACACCGGTATCCGGGCGTTCGCGGCCGGCGAAACCGCGCGGCGCCGGGGCATCGATCTCATCGTCACCGATCACCACCTGCCGCAGGCCAACGGGGTGCCGAAAGCGCTGGCGGTGGTGAACCCGAATCAGGAGGGTTGTGACTACCCCTGCAAGTCGTTGTGCGGCGCGGGAGTGGCATTCAAAATCGCGCAAGCCCTGCTGGAGGAGACCGGACGCGAGCGACTGCTGCCGTCATTTCTGAAGATGGTCGCCATCGCGACCATCGCCGACGCAGTGCCGCTGATTGGCGAGAACCGCGTCTTCGCCAAACTAGGCTTGGAAGGACTGCGAAGACCGGTCAACGCGGGCCTGCGCGCTTTGTTGGCGAATTGCCAACTGGACGGCTCGCGCCCTCTGAGCGCCGGCGACATCGCTTTCCGCGTAGCGCCGCGCTTGAACGCCGCCGGCCGGATGGACGTGGCCGAGCACGTCATCCAGTTGTTCACCGAGAAGGACGCAACCAAAGCGGCGGACATAGCCATTCGGCTCAATCAGCTCAACGGCGACCGGCAACTGGAAGAGCAGCGCATCCTGGATGAGATTCAAGCCAAGATTGAAGCCTCTCCCGAGATGAGAGAGGCATACTGCCTGGTGCTGGAGGGCGAAGGCTGGCATCGCGGTGTGATCGGCATTTGCGCCACGCGTGTTGTGGAGCGCTATCGGCGTCCGACGCTCATCTTCGCCTGCGAGGATGGCGAAGCGCATGGCTCGGGCCGCTCCATCGAAGCGTTCCACTTGCTGCAAGCGCTGGAATCGTGTCCTGAGCTGTTCACCCGTTTTGGCGGACACGCGCACGCCGTGGGTTGTTCGCTTCCGGTGGAGAAGATTCCCGAGCTGCGTTCGCGGCTCGACGCCTTCGCCCGCGAACGGCTGACGCCGCAGGACTTCATTCCCATCCTCCACTACGACGCCGAGATCTCGCTCGATGAGGTCAAGCACGACTTCTGGCTGCTCTTGCAGAAGCTGGAGCCATTTGGCTCCGGCAATCCGGTGCCAGTTTTCGTTGCCCGGAATGCGAAGCTGGTCCAGCCACTCCGGGTGCTGAAAGAGAAACATCTAAAGCTGCGGGTCGTGGCCAGTGACCGGAATTCCAATGGCAGTAAATTTCAACGTGGCTTCGATGCCTTGGGTTGGCGCATGGCCGAGCGCGCGACGCAAGAGTCGCTTCTGCTGGGCAGTGTGCTCGACTTGGCCTTTACCGTCGATTACAACGAGCATCCCGAATTCGGGGGAGTGCAGCTCAACCTGCTGGATTTTGCGCCCGCCGCCGCGAGCGCGGCGAGCGCCGCCGATGGATAAGAGCGGCTCGGGGAAGAACTACGGCCACTCTTTACAGGGACAGCGAGTCCAGCGTAGTATTCCCATCCGATGGAGATGGTGCTGGACCAAGTCTGTTCCACCTGCGGCAATGTGCAATTGCCGGATGGACGGTTCTGTCTCTTCTGTGGAGACTTGCTTTCGGAGCCCACCTCCAGAGGTATAGTGTCTTCTCAACCTGCCAAGCCGCCAGCGTCTTCAGCGCCAACCGAGCTGGCTCTCCCTGCCTACGCCGGATTCTGGCTTCGGGTCTGGGCCGGCGCGATCGACCTAACCTTGGAGGTCGGCGGAGCGCTCGTCGTTACGTTCGTCATCGAGCTTGCGCGCCGCCGCTTTGCCCCCTTCGTGCCAAAGAACGCCGCCGGGATGGCTTTCATCCTGGTCCTGTCCGTCGGTGGGTGGCTGTACTCTGCCTTCACCGAAAGTTCATCGTGGCGCGCCACCGTCGGTAAGCGTGCTTTGGGTCTGCAAGTGGTCACCGCGGAGGGCGACAGAATAGGGTTCGGTCAGGCGACGGTCCGCCACTTCATGAAGTTTCTGTCCCTGTTCTTCCTGACCATCGGATTCATGATGGCGGGCTGGACCAAGCGCCGCCAGGCGTTGCACGACATACCTTCCGACTGCTTGGTCATCCGAGTACCGCGGGAAAGAGGCTTTTCCTTGCTGCGCGGTGTTGACAGATTGAACGCGGGACCTAAAAAGCAGGGGTGAGAACTAAATTTGGTATTTGCGAGTGGAGTTCCCCAGCTTCCACCGTGTGCCCTACACCCACTCCAGCGCGCCCTTCTTCCAGATCCAGATGTAACCCACGATCAGGATGCCGAGAAAGATCAGCATCTCCAGCAGGCCAAACAGGCCCAGCAGCTTGAACTGCACCGCCCAGGGAAACAGGAAGATGGTCTCCACGTCGAACACTACGAACAGAATGGCCACGATATAGAAACGGACGGTGTAGCGGCCACGCGCGCTATCGAAGGGCGTGATGCCACATTCGTAGGGCATCAGCTTGGTTTTGAACGGGTTACGGGGACGGACGATGTAGAACAGAGCAAGCGTTCCGGCCGCCACCAGAAACGCCAGGAAGGCGAAAATGAACATCGGTACATAGTTCTGCGGCATAAAGTGCTTTCTCGATGGTCGCGCCGAAGCGCGATCCGGATATGAACGAACGCGCCACTATACCGCGCTTCGGGGCGCGATTCAATGACATGCGTCACAAATGCCGCTTTTCGCGGTTCGCTGGTCGCGTTCGGCTCGGCGCAGAGCCCTCATTTTTTCTGTCATCCGGACCGAGGACTCAGTCCGAGTGGAGGGACCTACTCTTTCGACCTTCTTACTCCCCGCCTCCGTAAACTCCGAAAACTGCTACACAATCTATAATCGGATTTCTTTACCTTTTGGCCTGCGGAAGCCAGGCAGCAGGGACCACCGTGGCACTTGACCAGAAAATCTACGAGCTCCGCAAAGAAAAGCTGAAGCAGATTGAAGCGCTGGGGCAGCAGGCTTATCCCTATCGCTACGAAACCACTCATACCATTCCCCAAATCCTCGAAGAGTATTCGCCCAAGACCGGGCCGGAGCTTGAGGCACCACGGGTCAACGTCAGCGTCGCCGGACGCCTGATGTCG
This sequence comes from uncultured Acidobacteriaceae bacterium, assembly GCA_963836875.1. Taxonomy (GTDB): domain Bacteria; phylum Acidobacteriota; class Terriglobia; order Terriglobales; family Acidobacteriaceae; genus Bog-257. The sequence goes on along the minus strand of CAWIKZ010000007.1, from coordinate 469,292 downwards.
ATCCGCGTGCAGGGAAAAGCAGGATTCGCCCACCTGCAACAGGGTGGCCGGCGCTTGCAGATTTACGTCCGCCTCGACAACGTCGGCGAAAGAGCCTTTCAGCTTTACAAGCTGCTCGACCTCGGCGATTACATCGGGGTCAAGGGCTATCTCTTCCGCACTCGCACCAACGAGCTGACCGTCCACGTGGAGGAGATCACATTCCTGGTGAAGGACCTGCTTCCCCTGCCCGAAAAATGGCACGGCTTGCAGGACGTGGAAACGCGCTATCGCCGCCGCTACGTTGACCTGACGATGAATCCCGACGTCCGCGAGGTCTTCCTGAAGCGCGCCAAGGTGGTGCAGTCGATGCGGCGGTTCCTCGACAACAATGGCTTCATCGAGGTGGAGACGCCGATGATGCATCCCATCGCCGGCGGTGCGGTAGCCAAACCGTTCATCACCCACCACAACGCGCTCGACGTCGATCTCTATTTGCGCATCGCGCCCGAGCTGTACCTGAAGCGGCTGGTGGTTGGCGGCATGGACCGGGTGTACGAAATCAACCGCAACTTCCGCAACGAAGGCATCTCGACCCAGCACAATCCCGAGTTCACCATGCTGGAGTTCTACATGGCCTACGCCGACTATCGCGACATGATGGACTTCACCGCGCAGATGCTGGCCCAGGTGGCGCGCGACGTAAATGGCACAACCATCGTGCACTTCAACGGGCACGAAATTGACTTTGGCAGCTTCCAGCGGCTCTCCATGCGCGAGGCCATCATCAAGTTCTGGCCCGAGAATGCCGGCGACAAGCCCGAGATGGGTGACTTCTCCAGCGCCGAGCAGATTGCCGCCATGGTGCACCGCTACAATACGGCGAATTCGCACATCCCGTACGATCCGGTCGCGCCCATGGGCAAAACGATCGCGGAGATTTTCGAGTTCGTCGCCGAGCCGCACCTGATTCAGCCGACATTCATCTACGACTTTCCGCTTGCCATTTCGCCGCTCTCGAAGAACAAGCGCGAGCCCGAAGAGAACGCCGAGTGGGTCGAGCGTTTCGAGATCTTCATCGGCGGCCTTGAGATCGGCAACGCGTTCAGCGAGCTGAACGATCCCGAGGAGCAGCGCCGGCGCTTCGAGGGGCAGCTCAGCGAACGCGAGCGCGGCGACGAAGAAGCCCACCAGATGGATGAGGACTATCTTCGCGCTCTGTCGTACGGATTGCCGCCGACCGCAGGCGAAGGCGTCGGCATCGATCGCCTGACCATGCTGCTGACCGATTCGCGCTCCATTCGCGACGTGATTCTCTTCCCGCTACTGCGCCCTCTGAAGCGCGAAGAGGAAGAGGAACTGGACAGCACCGAGGACGAGGCGGCGAAGAGTTAGGCAAGCCGATAAAAATGCCCCTCTTTCGAGGGGCGCCAGTGTTCGAGGAGAAGAGGGGTTGAGAGTACGGGGAAACTTATTTCGCCAGCAGCTCGCGCATGCGCAGCCGAGCCTGGTGGAGTCCGAGGCGCGATTCCTCGTCGCTGAGGCCCAGGGTGCGGGCGATGCGCGCGTGATCGTAACTCTCCACGTCGTGCATTAGGAAGATCATCTTTTCCGTAGGGGGCAACTGAACCACAGCGCGTTCCAAATCGACCCGCAACGTATTGCGGCGCACCGACAAAACCCTCTCGCAGGGAGCGCAGTTCAAGGTCAGGGTTCCCAGCGGCATATATTCGCGCAGCTCACTAGAGCGTTTTCAAAGTTATTGTAGACCATATCCGCAATGCGAGAACCAGGCTAAGGCATTCTCGGCGGTAACGGCTACCAGGGCTTCGGCAATGGCGCGTTCCAGAGCTTCTACGGTTCGGGCCTTGGCCGAGCGCAGCCACTGCTTGATCTTCGACCAGGCCTGCTCAATGGGGTTGAAGTCCGGCGAGTAGGCGGGCAGATAGATCAGGCGCGCTCCCCGGGCTTCAATCTGCTCCCGTACCCCCTGCACTTTGTGAGCCGACAGATTGTCCATAATGACCACCTGTCCGGGCTGGAGCTGCGGGCACAACACCTGTTCCAGATAGGCCAGGAAGACATCTCCATCGGTCGGCGATGCGATGGTCATGGGCGCCTGCAAGCCGTGGGTGGTGAGCGCCCCCAGCATGGTCAACGTAGACCAGTGGCTGTGGGGCGTCCCTTCCGGCACCCGTTCTCCACGCGGAGCCCGGCCATAGTTCCGCGTCATCTGCGTGCTGGCGCCGCTCTCGTCTAGAAACACCAACTGCGCAGGGTCGATCTGGGTTATGGCTTCCCACCACGCTTGCCGGCGCTGCTGCGCCTCCGGCGTTTCTTGTTCTTGGGCGTGGAGTGACTTTTTTTAAGCCGCAGTCCCATCTGCCGTAAGGCCAGCCACAGCCGCCCGATGCTCAAGCCCACGCCCTGGACCGCTTGCAGTTGCGCTTGCAACTCCCTCAGGGTCAGATCCGGCTGCTTACGGATTTGCTCCCCCATCCACTCCTGCACCGTCACCGTCACCCGGCTCACCGGACCACGTCGCCACGGCGGCCGCTCCATCTGCCCCGTGCGCGTGCGGGTGGCCGAGATCTTCTTGGCCCAGCCTTCGCTCACCCCGAATTGTTCCGCCAACTCCCCCAGTGTCCCTTTGCCCTGCTCATAGGCCTGCAAAAACTTTCGTCGCAAATCATTCGCGTATGGTCGTGCCATCCTGTGGAGCGGAGAATCGCCAGCAACAGTCTACACTATCTCTGAAAATGCTCTAATCAGGCAACGATCAATTTCTTCCGCTGTGGGGATATGGGCCCTGGCAAAGGCGCGACAGAAAGTGTGGGTCATCAACTGAGCCGCATCCAATTCATTGTCCGTCATCCAAAACGCCAGCGCATACACACGATGGCGGTTCAGTTCGTAGGTTTCGTGGTAGCGGTCTACACTGCGCGGCAAAACCGCTGGCATGTAGCTTGCAAAACCGAGCATTTTTGCTTGCTGGACAGTGTTCACGGTTTCCACCTCAGCGAATTCTGGCCCGTCGTGGACCTGCCTGGTTTCGAGTGCTCCCGAAAGCCCAGAGGCGTCGAATTGCTCGTTTCGCTTGCTCTGTCTGCTCGTCAACACCTTAATGCTGAGCAATCATGGTGCCCAAAGCTTTGGATCGCGGAATGTGCTGTTCAAAATATGGCTAACCTGCTGAAAATGTTGGGCTAACAAACATCACTGGTGGGTGATCTGCAACTGATGATGCAGGGGATACGGGTGTGTTAATTTGTTCCTGCTAGGTAATTTTGGGTTCCACCTACCCTAAATTGGCATCACAAGGCCAACTGTTCTGGGGTGCGGGATGTAACTTTTTCAAGTTTGTAGCCCCGCCTTACCCCCGAGGGGCGCATAGCCGTTTGGGTGCGACATGCATTATTTCTCTAGCCATCCGAGCCGAAGTGGATAAAAATCGAACCAACGACCGTGAGCACCATCGCCGCGCAAGGACTTCCCATTATGGCCGATGAACGTATGGCCGCTGAACGCATTCTGGTAGTCGACGACGAAAATTCCATCCGGGAAGTGGTGTGCTCGATTCTGAACCAGGCGGGTTTCGACTGTCGTCCCGTCACCTCGGGATTGGAGGCGCTGGCGCTGTTACATTCCGACGCCGGTTACTCGATGGTGTTGTCGGATCTGATCATGGAAGGGATGGACGGGTTGTCCCTGCTGGCGCGGATCCGTTTGGAACATCCCGACATTCCGGTAGTAATGGTTACCGCCGTCCACGACATTTCCATCGCCCTGACTGCCATTCGAAACGGCGCCTACGACTATTTGCCGAAGCCCTTCGAGCGCGAACAACTGCTGGCCATTGTTCGCCGGGCCATGGAAAATCGCCGTCTGAAACAGGAAAACCTGGCCTATCAGACCAAGCTGGAGTCTCTGGTTGCGGCGCGCACCGAGATGCTGCGCAAGGCCCTCGCCGATCTGGAGCGCTCCTATGACATTACCTTGGAGGCATTGGGTGACGCGCTCGATCTGAAAGATGCCGAAACCGAGGGTCATTCCAAGCGCGTGACCGCCTTCACCATCGCCATTGCCCGAGCCATGGAATTGCCGCACGACAATATTCGCGTGATCGCCCGTGGAGCGTTTCTTCATGATGTCGGCAAAATGGCGATTCCGGACGCGATCCTGCGCAAACCCGGCAGCCTGAGTCCCGAAGAACAGGAAATCATGCGCCACCATGCCCAACTGGGGTACCAGATTTTGCACCGAATCCCCTTCCTGCGCGAGGCGGCCGACATTGTTTACTCCCACCAGGAGTGCTTCGACGGCAGTGGCTATCCTCGCGGTCTAAAGGGAGATCAGATCCCTTTGGGGGCGCGCATTTTCGCCATCGCTGACACTTTCGACGCCATTACTTCCGATCGGCCCTATCGCGCCGCGCAATCCATTCCGGCCGGGCGGCGAGAAATTGAACGCCATTCGGGACGCCAATTCGATCCGGAGATTGTGCAAGTCTTCCTCTCCATTCCAGATCACATATGGCAGGAGTTGCGCAATGAAATTGGGGCCCCGACCCCGCGGTAATGCGTGGCAGCAAGAGATCTTGCCGCGATCCGGATGAGTGGTTAGGCTAATGCTGGGGGCCGGGTCAGGTTCACAGCCGGTCCATAAAGGAGGCAAGGGATGAGTGCAGTTCTATCGGACGCCGAGCTTCAGCAAGCCTTGCAGAAGCTTCCCGGCTGGAAGAAAAATGGCAATGCGATTGAGCGCAATTTCCAATTCGCCAACTTCGTGCAAGCCATGGATTTCGTGAATCAAATCGCCGAAGCAGCTGAAGCCGTGAACCATCATCCTGACATCCACATCAGCTACAACAAGGTGACGATGGCACTGGTCTCGCACGACTCTGGCGGGGTCACGCAACGCGATGTCCGCATGGCAGGAAAAATCAACGAATTGGCGCCCACCGCGGCGTCCACCTAGAAAAAGCCGCCAGAATTATCCCTGGCCCGGATCTTCGCCAGCCTTTGGGCCCGACGATCGTTCATTGCCCGAGTTCGGTTCGCAGCTCCAACGACTCCGCAATGCGATTCAAGGCGGCCTGGATGCGATCCAGTTCACTCTGCGCGCTCTCATTCCATTCCAGCGAGCGCTCCGGCGTCTCGTCGAAGTTTTCAGACATGGCGCGCAAGCTATTTCTGCCGCGCTCGCTCAGCAAAAACGCCCCAATACTTCCGAGTCCCAACATTGTAAGTGGCACATACCATCTGCGCATCGGCCGCTCCTTATCCGACCTGCCGTGGAAATACAACTAACCGCAACTTACTTGGTTGGATTCGGTTTTTCAACATCGGGATGACAGATTCGCCACGAAAGTACATATCGAGTTTGATTCTGGGAATCGGGAGCACGACTTGGCCGCAAACGGGAATGGCGCGCAAGAATTGCAAGTTCCAGCGTTCTTTCCAGGAAGGCATTCGGCGGACCGCGGTTGGTCAAACCTAGTCCGCCAGACTATGATTTCGAAGGGAAAGGAGCCACGCCCACCGCAGTTTCGGCGGCTCTACCGTTGGCTTGCGCTGGAGAACGCGTGGCGCCCAGGTGCTCTCATGCGACTCAGAAGTTGGCAGTTCATCGCATTCTCACTCCTCGCTTTCACGGCAATGCTGTTCACCGTCGCTCCCCTGGGAGCGCAAGACCGCTCGTCGGCAGCTCCCATACCCAACACGGTATGGGTCGGGGCTGACGGCAAGTACGAAGCCGAGCCCGACACCGTGCTCGTGCAATTTAGCATCTCGGCGCAAGAAGAGAAGCTGCAGGACGCGAACCAGAAGGCCAGTCGCGCCGCCGACCACGTCCGCCAGCTCCTGCGCTCCAACGGGCTCGATCCCAAGGACGCCCAGGTCGGGCAGTTCTCGGTGCAGCCGGTGTATGACTATAAGAACTCGAAACGTAAGCTGGTCGGCTATCGGGTGGACACCAATATCAGCATTAAGCTGAAAGACTTCTCCAAAGTGGGGCCAATTACGCAGGGACTCTCCGACCTGGAGGACGTGACCGGCAATCAGTCGCTCAGCTATCTTCTCGACGATATGGAGGCCGCTAAAATCAAAGCCGTAGAAGATGCTTTGGCCCGCGCTCGTGGCGAGGCCAATTCGGTCGCGCGATTCAGCGGCCGCACCTTGGGCGAACTCTCCTATGCGTCGGTGGACACCTATGAGCCCAGCCCAGTCCGCCCGATGGCGTTCGCCCAGGCAAGGGTAGCGGGGGCGATGGCTGCTCCTCCTCCTCCTCCTCCTCCCACGGCTGAGTTTGGGGCGCAGAAGATCACGGTTACGGCGCACGTGAACGCCTTGTATATGCTGAAATAAGACTGAGCGTGACTTTCCTCGCGCTGGCGCGTTCAATGTACTACGTAGAAAACTGGTTATCCCGGGAGGGCTCATGAGAGCAGCCGCCATTCTGTTTGCTGTTTTTCTCGGCGTCGTGACAACCCTCGTCTCTGCGCAGAACTGGGATGGCGCACCTCAACTCACATCGCGCGCGGCTCCGGTCCCACAAGAGGACAGCCCCGCCGCTCCCGCCGACTCGATTACCGTCGCCTCGGGCACGCGAGTTCCCCTCATCATGAAGCAGGGCCTCACCACCAAAAATGCCCGCCCAGGCGATCCGGTTTACGCGCAAACTTCGTTTCCCATCGTGATGAAGGACCGCATTGTCATTCCACCCGGTACCTTCGTGCAAGGAGAAATCCGGCGGGTGCTGCGTCCGGGCAAGGTCAAAGGCCACGCTGAATTGCAGATGAGCTTTACCTCCATGATCTTCCCCAACGGCTATACCTTGCTGCTGCCGGGTGCTGTGCAGGGAACACCTGGCGATCAAAACACCGCAGGCGTCAAAGACAAGGAAGGAACCATTGAGGGGGAAGGCAATAAGGGAAAGGACGTCGGGACCGTTGTCGGCACAGCCATTCCAGGTGCGGGAATTGGGGCGATTGCCGGAGGGGCCAAAGCCGCAGGCATTGGGGCCCTCAGCGGTGGCGCGCTCGGATTGGCCACCGTCCTGTTCACTCGCGGGCCCGAAATTAACCTCGCGGTGGGCGACTCGATCGAAATGGTGCTGGAGCGCAGTATAACGATTGACGAAGCCAAGGTCCGCAGAGCGGCCCAATAGAGGTGTCATCCTGACTGTCACATGGGTCTGCGGCCGACCCATAGGGATGAAAAACTCTCTTGGCTGTCATCCTGAGCGAGCGCAGCGAGTCGAAGGACCCCTATACCTGCAAGAAATTTACGATGTGGCAGCCAGCAACAACTCTGGATTGGTAACGGCCAAAGGGATCCTTCGACTCTTCGCGGTGCTCGTCGCTCAGGATGACACACCAAATTACGCGCGCTCATTAACAGTCCAACCGAAGGCGCACTCTACCGCCCTAGTAGATCAAATACTTCTTCCTGACCTGCATGAACTGCTCGACGCCGTCGCGCCAGTCGTCGGCGATGCGCCGGGGGTCTTGCCCCGCCTGCAGCGCCGTGAACGCCGCCTGATTCGCCAGCAACGGTTTCATATGGGCGACGTCGAACCCAGTCGGGGCCGCATCATGCAGGGCCGCCGCCAACTCCAGCCCTAATTCAGGGGCGTCCAGAGCGTCCCGATTGGTAACGATGATGTTGACCCCTTCACATTCCCGACGAGCATAGGGTCCACTGGCCGGCGTGAACGTAATGGGCACAAAGCGCACCCCGGCGATGTTGCGCGCATTCAGGTACGCAGCCATCCTCTTTGCGCCTACCCAGGGCGCCCCCACTACTTCGAAGGGAGTATCGGTGCCGCGTCCGACCGAAACATTCGTTTGTTCAATCAATGCCACGGCTGGATACAGCGTCGCCTGGTTCAGGTCGCGCAAGTTGGGCGATGGGCTTATCCATAGCTGCGATGTCGAGTCGAACCAATCGCCGCGCATCCAGCCCTTCATGGGCACTACCGTGAGATTGGCGTTGATGTTCCGCTCGGTGTTGTATAGCTTCGCCAACTCGCCAATCGTCATGCCGTGCCGCACCGGCACGGGGTAGTAATTCACAAAGCTCTCCTGCCCTTTATCGGAGACCGGGCCCTGAACGTAAGCCCCGGTGATGGGATTGGGACGGTCGAGCACCACGATCGGTTTAGCCAGCGTGGCCGCGGCTTCCAGAAAGTATCCCAGCGTCGTCTCGTAGGTGTAGAAGCGAACGCCCGCGTCCTGAATATCGAATACCAGCACGTCGAGCTTGCGCAGCACATCGAGCGGCGGGCGGCGCTTGGCATCAGTGCCGCCGTACACGCTGTAAACCGTAACTCCGGTCGCACCGTCTTTCGTGTCCGCGATGTCAGTTTTGTCGGAGGTCCCCTGGACACCATGTTCGGGACTGAAAATGGCGCTCAATTGCAAACCGCGTGCATGGGCCAGGACGTCAATTGTGCGGTTGCCGCGACTGTCGACCCCGGTCTGGTTGGTGACCAATCCTATCTTCGGCGTTCCCGCACCGGGAACTCGCAGGGCGTCAAAATTGTTGGCCTCCAGTTCGTCAATCCCGTTGGACACCTGGCCGTTGCGGACCATCACGCGGCGGCTGGCGACCGCCGCTTCGTTGTAGCCGGTAATGCGCGACAGTCGCATCTTTTGCTCTTCGCTGGGCTGAAGTTGCAATGCGGCGGCGACCGCAGTGGCCACTTCGGTGCGCAACGCAATCACATTGCCGTCCTTGATATGCACCGCGTTGGTAAGCAGGATGATGTAGGTATTGGTGGCCGGATCGATCCATAACGACGTACCGGTAAACCCGGTGTGCCCGAAGGAACCAACCGGTAGCAGTTCACCACGATTGGAGGAGAACGGTGAATCGATGTCCCAGCCCAGTCCGCGCACGTCGGTCAGGTTAGGCGGCTGTTGCGGGGTGGTCATCTTCTCGACAATCCAAGTAGAAAACACGGGCGCGCCACCATTCAGCAGCGCTTGGGCGAACTTCGCCACGTCATCGGCGGTCGAGAACAGTCCGGCGTCGCCGGCAACTCCGCCCATGCGGCGCGCAGTAGGATCGTGGACCAAGCCGCGCAGCATTTGCCCTGTGCGCTCGTCGCGCTCGGTGGGCGCAATGCGAGGCTTCCAATCCGCGGGCGGAAGAAAACGCGTCGAGGTCATGCCCAGCGGACCAAATATATAGGTCTGCGCATACTGATCGAGCGGCATACCGCCGACGCGCTGCACCAGTTCGCCCAGCACCACAAAATTGATGTCGCTGTACACGAACACCGAGCCTGGCGGATCCATCAGCTTCTCGGCATTGGCCCGGTTGTAACCCTCCTCCAGGCCGCTCCAATACTGCTTTAAGTCGAGGTCAGGCCGCAGGCCGGAGTAGTGCGTCAGCAACTGGCGAACGGTCACGTCGTCCTTGCCGTTTTGCGCGAACTCGGGAATGTATTTGGCAACCGGATCGTTCAGTTTCACCTGCCCAAGCTGCACCAGGCGCATTACGCAACTGGTGGTGGCCATCACCTTGGTCAGCGACGCCATGTCGAAAATGGTATCGACGGTCATCGGTTCCTTGCTGGGATCGAGCGCGCGATAACCGGCCGCCTTGCGATAAACGAAATTTCCGTTGTGGCCGACCAGCAGCACCGCTCCGGGCGCGCGCCCTTTCTCGACCGCATCTTTGAGCAGCGCATCAAGCGGGGCAAAGCGGTCTGCCGTGTTGACGGTGGTTGACGGCGCGACGGCAGGAGGGGACACCTTCTGGGCTAGCAGAGGAATGCTGCTGGTAATGACAAAGCCAACCAGCAGAAGAAGCGCAATGACGGGCCAACTACGAAGCCTCAATGGGTCCGCAACCTTTCTTGATCGGGGAATTGCCGCGCCATTGCGTCGGCAAGCTATTATAAGTTGCAGTTGCCTCCAGAGGTGGTTGTGAATCCAGTGCCGCAACAACTCGCAGACCTGCCACCTGCTTGCGAGCTCCAGGACAAGCAATTTGCGCGGGCTTTTGACTTGGTTCGCGAGGCCATCGAGCAACGCGCCTTCCCCGCCGCGGCGCTGGCCGTCACTCATCGCGGGTCGCTGATCGCGCTGCGCGGATTTGGCCGCTTCACCTACGCTGACGACGCGCCTCTGGTTCAGCCCGACACCATTTTCGATTTGGCATCCCTGACCAAACTGGTGGCGACTACCGCTACGGCCATGCTGCTCTACGAGCGCGGCCAATTGCCGCTGGATATTCCGCTCGGACACTTCCTTCCCGATTTTGTAGCGCAAGCGCCCAGGCATCAGCAGGCCACGCGAGAGGCAGTCACCCTGCGGATGCTGCTCGTCCACTCCAGCGGTCTGCCGGCTTACGAGAAGCTGTTTGAGGTTGCCGGCTCTCGCGACGAACTTATTCGGGCGGCGCTTACCACGCGGCTGGTTGCCGAGCCCGGCACGCGCGCCGAGTACAGCGACATGGGCTTCATCCTTCTGGGCGAAGTACTGATCCGCCAGGCTGGCCTTGCACTCGACCAGTTCGCGCGGCAGGAGATCTTCATCCCACTTGGCATGACACACACGCGATTCAATCCGCCGCCGGAGTGGAAGCCCCGGATTCCGCCCACGGAGGACGATCGCACCCTTCGCAGGCGCATCATCCAGGGCGAAGTGAATGACGAGAACGCCTTCGTGATGGGAGGCGTCGGCGGACACGCCGGCGTCTTCGCTCCGGCAATCGACGTCGCGCGCTTCGCTGCGTGCATGTTGCGCGGCGGAGCGCCGATCCTCAAGCCGGAAACCGTTCAGCTCTTCACGCGTCGCGTCGATTCTCCTGCCGGTTCGTCGCGAGCGCTGGGATGGGACACTCCGTCGCCGCCGGCCTCTTCGGGCGCCCATTTTTCGGCTGCGTCCTTTGGGCATCTCGGATTCACCGGCACCTCGGTTTGGATCGATCCCACGCGCCAGCTTTCGGTGACGTTGCTGACCAATCGCACCTGGCCCAACCGCATGTCGCAAGCCATCCGCCAGGTCCGGCCTCTTGTGCATGATGCCATCGTCGAGGCGCTGGAGGAGTGAGCCACAAGATTGCCTTCGTGGCCAAAAATTCTCCCTCAAACTGGATTCATTTTTGCAAGTTGCCTGTTGCCGCACGGCAAACGGACGTGTAAAGTTCCCAAGATATTCGGGAAGTGCGGACCTTCCGGTCGGCATCCAACCGTTCACAATGACCTGGGGCCTTTAAGCCCCATCTGAGTTTAGGCACAGGCTCCCAGCGACTCCGGGCCCCCAATCCTCGTAAAATGAGGTCTACGCTGTGATTCACAAATTTGGCGTTCGCAGCGTCGGTTTAGGACATCCCTACATGGACAAGTTTGTCATTCGCGGCGGAAACCCGCTGTTGGGCACGGTGCGCATCAGTGGCGCCAAGAATGCCGCCCTTCCGGCCATGGCCGCCGCCCTGCTTACCGAAGAACCGGTCATCCTGGAAAACGTTCCCCAGGTGCGCGACATTGAGACCGAGCGCAAACTACTGGCGGCGATGGGCGCCGAGGTGGAACTGGGCTATGGCCGCGCCCAGCACCGCACCACCATCTGCTGCCGTAACCTGGTGAATCCCGAAGCTTCCTACGAACTGGTGAAAACCATGCGCGCGTCCACCCTCGTTCTGGGAGCTTTGGTTGCCCGCATGAAACACGCTCGCGTTTCGTTGCCGGGCGGATGCGCCATCGGCGCCCGCCCGATTGACCTTCACCTCAAAGGGCTGGAGAGGTTAGGGGCGCAAATTTGGCAGGAGCATGGCTACATCGAAGCCCGGGCCGAGCGCCTGAAGGGTGCGCGCGTCGTCTTCGAGAAGATCACGGTGACCGGGACCGAGGACCTGATGATGGCGGCCACGCTGGCCGAAGGCGAAACCATTCTGGAGAATTGTGCGCGCGAGCCGGAAGTCGGCGACCTGGCCACGCTGTTGAACAAGATGGGCGCGAAGATCGAAGGCGCGGGCACGCACACCATCCGCGTGCAAGGCGTGGAGAGGCTGCATGGCGCGCGTCACCGCATTATCCCTGATCGAATTGAAGCCGGCACTTTCATCGTCGCGGGCGCGCTGACCGGAGGAGACTTGCTGGTGTCCGGTTGCGATCCTCGTCATCTGGGCGCGCTACTCCAGAAGCTGGAGGAGTGCGGGGTGCAGGTGCGGACCAACGGCGACAGCGTTCGCGTTACCGGCGACGGCCCGTTGCGGGCTGCCGACATGGTCACCGAAGAATATCCCGGCTTTCCCACCGACATGCAAGCGCAGTTCATGGCGCTGGCGACCCAAGCCGAGGGCGTCAGCATCGTCACCGAAAATATTTTTGAGAACCGCTTCATGCACGCGCAGGAACTGGTGCGCATGGGGGCCAACATCCGGATCGAAGGATCGCGCGCGGTGGTCCGAGGCCAAACCCCGCTCAGTGGCGCGGCCGTGCAGGCCAGCGATCTGCGCGCTTCCGCATCGCTGGTGTTGGCTGCACTCGTCGCCGAGGGCGAAACCATCATCGACCGCGTGTACCATATCGACCGCGGCTATGAGCGGATCGAGGAGAAGCTCCGGGGAGTGGGCGCCCAGATCCGCCGCATCGGAGAGTTCCTTCCCAAGCGCGTCGCAACGCCGGCGGTTGCAGGATGACGGCGGGGACGCGCGAGCTACCTTTCCAGAAGCCGCTCCAGATCGGCGAAGAAGCTGGGGTAGGAGATGGCCACACATTCCGAGTTGCGGATCAGGGTTTCTCCCTGCGCCCGCAGGGCGGCGATAGCGAAGGCCATCGCAATGCGATGGTCACCTAAGGACTGGATTTCCGCGCCGTGTAGTTGTTGACCACCGGGAATGCGCCATCCGTCGGCAGTTTGCTCGATCTGTGCACCCATGGCCCGCAGGTTCTGGGTGACTGCACTCAGGCGGTCCGACTCTTTGACGCGCAACTCGCTAGCATCCCGGACCTCCAAACCAGCCGTGTAGGGGGCGATGGCCGCCAACGCTGGCAACTCGTCGATCAGCAGCGCAGTCTGCGCTCCCGCAATCGTCACCGGCTTGGCTGCGCCGGGAACCAGCGTAATGGTACCCAGCAGCTCTCCATGTTGCTCCTCCACGCGCACCATGGAAATGCGGCTGCCCATGGCGGCCAGCACGTCGAGCAAAGCCGAGCGAGTGGGATTCAACGACACGCCGTCGATCACCAGGTTGGACTCGGGGAAGACAGCAGCGGCGCACAGGAAAAAAGCGGCCGAGGAGATGTCTCCCGGAATGTAGGCTTCCAGCGGATGCAGCCCTTGGCGGCCTTCGATGGTCACCGTGTTTCGCACCCGGTCAACTTTGGCGCCAAAGGCGCGTAGGGCGAGCTCTCCGTGATCGCGGGTGCGCATCGGCTCGGTTACCGTTGTATGGCCGTCAGCAAGCAATCCGGCGAACAGCAACGAGGTCTTGACCTGCGCGCTGGCGATGGGGACCAGATACTCGATCCCGTGCAACCGGGTGCCGGTAATTCGCAGCGGCGCGCAGCCGCCAGCGGTCGCATGAATTCGGGCGCCCATCCTGGTCAGCGGCTCTATGATGCGGCGCATAGGCCGGCGCGAAAGTGACTCATCTCCGATCAGCTCCGTGGTGAACGGCTGGCCGGCAACGATGCCCGACAGCATCCGCATAGTCGAACCGGAATTGCCACAATCGAGGGGCACGTCGGGAGACCGCAATTGCGGGCCAAGCCCTTCAATCACCACCGCTCCCTGTTCGTCGCGCTCGACGTTGCACCCCAGAGCGCGAACGCATCCCAGGGTGCTGGCGCAATCGGCGCCGGGAGAGAAATTCTGAAACCGCGAACGCCCCGCGGCCACAGCGGCAAGCATGGCGTAGCGGTGAGAGATGGACTTGTCGCCTGGGACGCCCACACTTCCCAGGATGTTGCGCGCGGGATGTACGGTGACCGATCTGGTGTCGTGCATTGGTTGTCTTGAAGCTTAGTAGCGGTAGATGCGAATGACGCACTGAAAACGAGAATCAATTCCGGACCAACGGCGGGTACAATCCAGTTTGCCGAGGCGCATAGACCTCAACCGTGCGAAGCTTCTTGCCTTCCTGGGGCCAGATTACCGCCGTGTACTCGCCTCAGCCTTGGCTTCCAGCAGGGCTTCCGGTGTTACCTCGCGAATACGCACGCCACATACAAACCTGGGCGTGTTCGCGCCGCGTCCCCAGCGATTCACGTCCCAGTGTACGCGAACAAAGTTTGCGTTTGCAGTGGCGGTCAAATTCACCAGCAACGGATATTCGCCAACATAAAACTTCTGCGGCAACGTTGCGGCAGGTTTCGCCTCCCAGGTCGTGCCGTCAACCGAGGTGAACAGGCCAATCTCGATTGACTCCTGTTCGATTACCTCGTGGATGGAGAGGGTCACGAGAAAAACGCGGTTCGCAGCGCCACTGACGTCCAGCGCTTCACTGTCACCCTTGGCGGTGACTACAGTCTTTTCCGGTACAAGAAAGGCATCCAGCATAGCGAAACTATTCTACCGAATGGGCGAACTGGATAAAGGTGACAAAGGTCACAAGCTGGAACCTACTGGAAGGCTAACGCCGCAGACGTCCGTCAAGGAATGTTCGCAGCAGCGCCCCGAATTCCGCCGGCCTCTCGAGAGCGGCATAGTGGCCCGCCTGGGAGATGACCTGCAACCGGCTGCCGGGGATCTGCTGCCGCATCAGTTCGAATTCACTGAGCGGGATGCTGTCTTCATCGCCTGCAATGAGGAGAGTGGGCACATTGATAGTTGCCAGGGTCGCGACAGAGTCGGGGCGCTCAGCCATCCCGCGTTGCACGCCAGCGATGTCATCAGCCGACATGCTTTGCATCATCCTGCGCGCCCCATCAACGATGTCCGGCCGGTTCGTGCGGGTGGTCTGCGACAGCAGCTTCGACAGCATCTCTGCGATGAAGCCGGCCGTGCCCTCATGCAGCACTCGGTCGGCAAGCCGCAACCGATCCGCTTTGCCCTCGGATGTCTCGGCTCCGGGGCGTGTATTCGCCAGCACCAGTGCTGAGACCTGCTCGCGGTGTCGGCGCCAGAACTCGAAGAGCAAATAACCGCCGATGGACACGCCAACGAAGAAAGCCTTGCTGATTCTTTCCTCCCGACACAGCCTGGACAGGTCGTCGGCGAGCTTCTGCATGGTGACCGGCCCTTCACCGAGTTCGGAGTCGCCATGAGCGCGAAGGTCGGGCAGGATCACCCGATATCGGGTACTGAGTTGTGGTGTTACTGAGTCCCAGAAGTGGCGGTTCAGCGGGAACGGGTGCAGCAGCACGACGTCGGGACCGTTGCCGGCGACTTCATAAGAGAGCTGCGCGTCGCCGCTGCGGAAGGTGGGCATGGGAACAAGGCAGTTAGCACTTAGCAATTAGTCATCGGACACTGCAGAGAACTTGCTGTCATCCTCACCGCAGCAGGGGTCCGCCGGTGACGGACTCCTGCGGAGTCGAAGGACCCCTATATGGGCAAACACTCTCCACCGGGGTTCACGACCCCTGATACGGCTGGACGTTTGTCGCGGGGGGAGTAACCGGCACGTATTCCGGCTCCTCGGGCATCACAATCCACGCAATGATATAGGCCAGTACGCCTCCGCCACCGAACAGGGCAACGATCAGCCAAACCACCCGCACCACGGTGACGTCGAGATCGAAGTACTCGGCAAAACCCGCGCATACGCCGGCGATCTTGCGATTGACGCGCGAACGCATGAGCTTGCGCCGCCCAGCCACTGCGCCGATGCGGCGGCCGCAGTAGGCGCAAAGATTGGCATCGTCCTGGATCGCTTTTCCGCAATAGTTGCAGTACATACAGCCCTCCCTACACAGGTTATACGGATAGCATAGAAAGAAGTTCCCGCGTCTGCCAAGCCATTGTCCGGCTCGATCATTCAACGCTGTCATCCCGAGGGTCGGATGGGCTCGCGCCGCGCGGCGAAACCAATCTCAGGCTATTATACGAATGACCACGAGGAGATCATCATGGCGCGACTGTCGTACGTCGAGATGGAGCAGGCCCCACCCGAGGTTCGCGAGGTTTACGAAAAGACACTGAAGGGCAAACCGGTCAGCTTTCACAAACTTCTGGCCCACCGGCCGGAGGTGCTGAAGACCCTGCTGCCGTTCTACGCCAGCGTTGGACGCTCGCTGGAGCGCCGCTTGTACGAGATGGTGTACATCCGGGTCTCGATGATCAACGGCTGCCGCTACTGCATGCAGCATCACCTTGCCGCGTCCAAGCGCGTTGGGCTGACGCGAGAGGATTGGCAGCACCTGAAAGAGGGGCAACATGGCAACTTCAGCGAGAAGGAGGAAGCGGCGCTGGATTTCGCTGAGAAGCTCACCCGCGATCCTCACTCGGTTGCCGACGGCGACATTCAAAGCCTGAAGTTGCATTTCTCCGAAGCCGAGATCGTGGACCTCGATCTGCTGATCGGCCTGGCGAACTTGACCAACCGCTTCACCGATCCGCTGGGCGCGGACCTGGAATTTCCGGAGGAGAAGATCGGATCGGGGAGAAGCGGCGCGGTCTAGAGAATAACCCGCTCATCTCCCACGCGCCGCGTCACCCGCTCGCGATCGAGATATTCGAGAAGCGGTATCGCGTACTTGCGCGTCACCCCGAACAGGTCTTTGAAGTTGCCCACGTTTAGCTTGGGTGTCTTCGCCTTCTGCGCGACGATCCGCTGGCGCAGGGCCTCGAGCGCGTCGCGATGAAACACCAGGTCGTCCGAAAGCTTGACCAGCACGCGATCGCGCAAAAGCAGCGTGACAATCTTCTGCGCCCGCGCCTTGTCCACTGGCAGCGAAGCCAGCACTTCCTTAAGCGCCGGGACCTGCAAGCCCGACTTGGCGAAGGCCTGCTCGATTTGCGCCTTCGATTCCGCCTCCTCGTCGCGGAGGACCACGCCGCGGCCGGGAAGTCGCAGCAGCTCGCCGTCGGCCTCGAGCTTCTTCTCGCGCAGCAACGCCGTGACGACTCCATGGAAAAGATCGGGATGCTCGCGCTTCTTTGCGTGCAACTCCTCCTTGTTGATTCCCGGCAGCAGAGGATTGGCGTCGTGGAAGTGACGGGCAACCGAAAGAATGTCCTGACGAACTCTCTCCAGCCAGCGCGACGTGATCAAGACACCGCCGAAAATCTCGATCTCGGCTGCCTGCTTCAGTTCCGTTGCAAGCCGTTGCGCATGAGCGGGAAGCCATCCCGTTTCCGCCACCGCTTCGGCAACCGTTAGCCCAAAGATCCACCGTCGGTTTACCCGCGCCAGCAGCGCTTGCCGAGGACTGGCATTAGCAATGGTCTGAAGGAACGCCAAGCTTTGATCGCATGCAATCCGTATGGGCGGGTCGCCTGCGTCGAGCACGCGTCCGCCTCCAATGGTGATCACCGGAGAATATTGCCGAAGGATGAATCGGTCGCCGGGGAACAACACAATCGGACGGTCGAGCTTCAGGCGTGCGAAGCCCGACTCGCCAGGCAGAAGCTGCTTCGTTTCGAGCAGGGTCACGCGCGCGATGGTCTCCGCCGCGAAGGCATGCAGATGGACACGCGCGTACTGCCGCAGAGGCTTGGCCGACGCCAGAAGGTCAAGCTGTACACCCAGCCGCACCGCCGGATGGAACATTTCCGGCGGCGTCAGCATCATGCCGCGAGCCAGTTCGGTTGTCTCCACGCCGGCGAGGTTCAAGGCGGTGCGTTGTCCGGCAACGGCTTCCTCCGCAGGTCGGCCATGCACCTGCACTCCGCGAACGCGCAGGCGTCTGCCCGTGGGATGGACTTCGACCTCCTGCTCCTTGTGGACAGTGCCCGAAATCAGAGTGCCTGTCACCACGGTCCCGAAGCCCTTCATTGTGAACACGCGATCAATGGGCAGCCGGAAGACCGCGCTGGAGTCTTTGGCCGGAACCTCGGCGGCCAGCCGTGCTAACTCGCATTTCAGTTGGTCGAGTCCCGCACCCGTCTTGGCACTGACGGGGATAATCGGCGAAGTTGCCGGATCGAGGAATGACCCCGCGAGGAACTCTGCCACCTCCATGGTGACGACTTCGAGAGTTTCCGCATCGACCAGATCAGACTTGGTCAGCACCGTAATCCCACGCTGCACCGAAAGCAGGCGGCAGATTTCGAAGTGCTCGCGGGTCTGGGGCTTGACCGATTCGTCGGCCGCCACCACCAGCAGTACCAGATCGATGCCGCCGACCCCGGCCAGCATGTTGCGCACAAAACGCTCGTGACCGGGGACATCGACCAAGCCAATGCGGATCGGCTCTCCATCTGGACCCTGCAAGTCGAGATTGGCGAAACCGAGGTCGATGGTGATGCCGCGGCGCTTCTCCTCCTCCAGACGGTCGGGATCGATGCCGGTAAGGGCGCGTACCAGCGCACTCTTACCATGGTCGATATGGCCAGCGGTGCCGACGATCACTGACTTCATGGCAGACAGTGTACCTTTTGTGAAATGTCAGGTTCCGAATTGCCCGTCATTCGACCAGAATCCGGAACGCCGCAGATGCGATGCCGAGGACCTGACCGAAAATTCCCTAAGGAACAAACTTTGCCCATCGCGCGTAAATCCACCTGACGGCCCGGTCGCAAGTCAACCGAGCTGATCCCGAATTCGAGAGTGAGGTGACTGATGGGTAAGGCAGTCCTTGATCTTGTCTGGGGTTTCATCGCCTTCGCGGCAGTATTGGCAGTGTCGGTCCTCACCCGTCAGCACCAGGACATTCGCTCCTTCGTGCTGGCGACGTGTGTCGCCTTCTTCGCAGCAGCATTCCACCGCGCCAAGGCTCGGCGTGGACGGCTGTGGCTCACGGCCTTACTGGTTGCCCTCGGCGGAATTGCGCCAGTCGTCACCATGAACCGGTTGGGTATTGCCTTCACGGCTCGGCCCTTTATTGTTTCATTCCTGCTGATGAGCGTCTGTGCCGCTGCCTTGGGCGTGGGAATCCGGTGGCTAAATGCACGAGCAGGGACCCGATATGCCGGTAGTGTCTCAGTTTGAAATCGCGGGCACTGGCGGGCAGTCGCGGAATGTGGCAGGATGTGGACATGCAGAAACGTCCGCGCGATCCGAACCAACTCGCCAAACTGGTATTCGATATTGCCAGCGGAGAAGTTGAGGACATCGTTAGCGAGGCCAAAAGGCATCCGGAAACCGTCAAAGGTCGAGCTGGCGGTAAGAAGGGCGGCAAGTCTAGGGCGAAAACGCTTTCTCCTGAGAAGCGTATCGAAATTGCTCGTATTGCGGCTGAAGCCAGATGGAAAAAGGGCAAATAAAAGCCCCCGTTTTCCAGGGGCTTTACTGTAAACGGTTTGGCTATCCGCGCTTGTAGCTGCGCTTCGTGGGCCGTTGAACGAGGGCAGAACCTGCAAGGCTCTTGCAAGCGCGTCCTTCGGACGAACTGCGAAGTACCTTGCTGGCGATCCTGCCGATTCGCTTGGATGTTACGTCTTTGGTTGCCATGTTGCTTTGTTCCTTTCGGGGTTCGAACTGCATGGTTGGCGGTTATCCTCCCGGCCTTGGTCATGACACCTTGGCCGGGAGGGGCTGCCTGTTCTCTCGTTAGAGACAGGGATCTCCCTAAACTTTGGGCTTGACTTGGGGTTGCCACGGAACTACTCTAAGGCTGCCCGTTCCCAAGGTGCCGTAAAGTTTTGCCACAGAGCTACCGTTCCAGCGGTGGCTCTTGGCGTTTCTGATTGCTTCATTTAGCTCACCTTCTTTTCTTCTTCGTCTGGTGCATTGATTCGCCATTCAACATCATCCGTAAAGTCCAACGGCAGATTGATTGGCTCCTCCTTCGGGTTAATGCTGTTCCAGTGCATTGCGTCCAATGTCAGCTGCAAACCATCGCCAACCATTTGTTCGCGGCGCTGCACTAGGGACTTCAACATTGGCTTTCGTGGCGCTTCGTCAATATCAACCCAAAACGTCATCTGCACCGCGCCTTGACTCAGCGCGAATGCGTGATTGGCTCGGTACGGCTTACCGGATTTTTTGTCGTACCTGATTTCTTCGCGGGCCGCCTGGGAAAACTCTTTGGCAAGGCGGTCAATTGCCGCAACGGGACGGGGCAATGGCCATCCCTTATCCACCGCAAACTGCGCGACTTCATGCATGTTGATTTCGGTTTTCTTCGTCTCAAACTTGTATTGCCGAATGAGACGTTGCATTTCTTGATGCTTTGTTGCCATTTACCCTCACATTCAGACGGGGGCAACATCGCCCCAGCCGTCAACCATCGCACTCGGCGTTACAGCGGCCCGAATCTTCACGAGATGATTGCGAAAACGATCATATCGAAGCGTTTTGTGCTGCAACTGGCCAGCTACAAGTCCAGGATGAATCCGCAAGGTGTTAGCAAAGCCAAGGATGTCACGCTCCGCAAAAAAGGGTTCTTTCCGAACGATAAAACGTTTCAAGGATTCTTGTGGCACACAGAATTCCGCCGCCGCCTCATTAGCGACTTTTTCCTCTTCGGAAATGTTCGGCCCTGTCCCGGCGCGTTCGCCTTCGAGCAGTACATCGATGATGTCATTTTCCCGACCGTGCAGGCGCAGAACATGCTCAATCTCATGGCGCAGGACAAACCAAAAATTGTCGATGCGATCATGGCGCAAAGTCATTCCGATTACGGGCGAAACGTCATTCAACCAAAACGTGACTCCATCAATCTTTGCAGATGCTAGAGACTCTGCGATTACAAACCGGATACCGCTCTCGGCGAGAATACGAGGGACTTTGCGGGCCGCTTCCGCGGAAGAAAGCAAAGGGCTCAATTTCTTGACGGCTTCGCGGACAGCGGATGGAGAATAGCGAGCAACAAGCATCTCGCTGGCAATTTCCTTGACCCGGTACATCCATGCGAGTTGCGTGGGCGTAGGGCCGGGATCAATTCCGGTTTTCTTTGGCCGATGTTTTAGAATCTCAATATCATCCAGCGTTGGCGCATGAAAGAATGTTAGGAGCGCAGCTTCAACTTTTGGTACGTCGCGAACATCCTCGGCATCAATCCAACCACGCTTGATCATTTCGGCCACGGGCAATTCCCCGAAGACTCGCGCACGCATAGCGCGGTCGGGATCGGGGCGAGAGACGAGCCGCGCTTGCGCCAGATCGTATCGTCTTTGCAGTTGTAGGAAGTGTTCTGGGCGGATACCAAATACTTCTCCGAGTTGAATCGCCATCTGAGCATCAACTGCTCTTTTCCCAGCGATCAGGCGGTTGATTCCAGTTTCGTCCGCACGTAGAATGATCGCCAGAATTCTTTGGCTCCAACCACGGCGTTCTAGTAGTTCTTGAATAAGCTGTCCGGGAGTGCTGTAATGATTTGGGCTTGGCACACTCAAAAGGTAGCGCATCACGACATATGCCGTCAATAGCCAACCTGCGCATAAACGCATATAAACTGAACTCTATGCTTGACAAATGACGGTAGTTCAGTTAGGCTGTTCTCCATGAACCGCCTCTCACTTACCGACCGCGCCGCCATTCTTGGGATGCTAGTAGAAGGAAACAGCCTTCGCTCTGCCAGCCGTTTAGCTGATGTTTCCATCAATACCGTTACAAAACTGCTCGTGGATTTGGGAGCGGCTTGCGCCAAGTACCACGATGAGCATGTCAGGAATGTGCGCGTTCGCCGTTTGCAGTGCGATGAGATTTGGTGCTTCGTCGGAGCGAAGGCGAAGAACGTCCGCCCCGAGAAAGAGGCAGAAGGCTGGGGGGATGCTTGGACATGGACGGGAATCGACGCTGATACGAAACTCTGCGTCAGCTACTTGGTGGGCGGGCGTGATGGCGGATGGGCAATGGACTTCATGCAGGATTGCGCCAGCCGCATCCGTGGCCGCGTGCAGGTCACAACGGATGGGCATCGAGCCTACCTCGATGCAGTCGAAGGCGCGTTCGGTATGGACGTGGACTATGCGCAATTGCAGAAGATTTACGGCGCTCCGACCGATGCCGAGCAGCGCCGTTACAGTCCTGCTAAGTGCATCGGTGCCGACATGAAGGTTGTGAGCGGCAATCCTGATCCCCAACACGTCAGCACGAGCTATGTCGAGCGCCACAATCTAACAATGCGTATGTCCATGCGCCGCTTCACTCGCCTGACCAACGGCTTTTCCAAGAAGATTGAGAACCACATTCACATGGTTGCGATTCATGCTGTGCATTACAATTTTGCCAGAATCCACAAGACGCTGCGAATCACGCCAGCGATGGCGGCTGGCCTATCCGATCACGTTTGGAGTCTTGAGGAAATCGTGTTTCTGGCAAACTGAGCAGCAGGAACCTGGACTATGGGACCGAGAAAGCAGCCCGGCCAATTGTGGACTTTCAAATGCGGCCACAGCGGTATATTGCCGCCACGAGGCGAATCAAATAAGGCCATTCTTTGGTGGAATAGTAAATCATCAAGCAGCGGCGGGAATCACGTATGCAGGCCGTGCCAGTTAGTGCAGGATCGCAGGCGAAAAAAGTATACTTCTGCGCTCTTCGGCTTTACATGGGCAAAACGACTGCTTAGGTCTCAGAAAGCTGCGGCTCGATACGGCAAGTATGCGTCCCCGAATATTTCGGCTGCGCAAATTGTGGAACTAAAAAATACGCCCGGTTTGAAGTGCTGTATTTGCCTGACGGGAGAGGAACTGAAATGGGTGAAAAGTGCGCGACTCACTAATGCGCACTTGCATCACAATCACGATACGGGTGAAGTCCATGGCTTCGCTCACGCACTATGTAATAGGCTGGCGGGGCTCCTCAATAAGGAACTGACGCCTGAGTCACAAGCGGAATTCTTCAAGAACGCGTGTCCGAAAGCATTCGAACTGCTGGTAAGAAACTTAGAAAATTCAAACTGAGACACTACCGATATGCCGCAGCACTTGGATGCCTGTCCATAATTGCTGTTCTTGCCGCTGTCTTTGTGGCGATTCCCCATTGGATAGAGAGCGGCGCCTATCGTAATGTCAATCAAGAGATAACCCCGTTTTACATCGAGACTCTCACCGGCAAGAACCTGTCTTCAGAAGACTGGAAGGGTCACGTTGTCGTGCTCTCCTTCTGGGCAACCTGGTGTACA
The DNA here is from genome assembly GCA_963836875.1 of uncultured Acidobacteriaceae bacterium. Taxonomy (GTDB): domain Bacteria; phylum Acidobacteriota; class Terriglobia; order Terriglobales; family Acidobacteriaceae; genus Bog-257. The sequence goes on along the minus strand of CAWIKZ010000007.1, from coordinate 446,183 downwards.
CCTTGCCAAGCCGAACTTCCCGAGATCGCAGCCCTTCAAGCTAAATACCGTGACAATCCAAACGTCCTGATCTTCGCCCTTGATTCAGGAAATCACGGGGAGACACCCGCGAAAGCGCGAGCCTACCTCACCAAAAGAAAGTTGATGCTCAACCCAGCCATCGATTCCTTTGGCGTCGCTCCCGATGAAGACTCCTGGGGACCAGCCGCAAAGAGCCTCAGCGTAACCAGCCTTCCGGCACTGTACATCCTCGATCGCTCCGGCAGATTACGAGTGATCCATCTCGGCTACGACTCGTCCGAGCATCTCGTCGACTCGCTCTCCGACCAAATCGACGAACTCCTATAAGTTGTAGTGGAGGTTTTTGTCCTCGAGCGCTGGCGGTGGATGGTTTCGGACGGATGGTCGGCAACCCGGCAATTGACCCACGTGTACCTTTTGTGGAACTCTCGGAAGCCAACGGACGAATCGCATTAAGGACTCTCCTGTGCGAAAATAAGAGCTAGAAACTTGCAGCAGGGCACCGGGTTTACTACGGTTGCGCCATCACCGGGGAAGTGTTGCACTTCCGGAGGGTCGAAGGGCGTCTAAGTGGTTGAGCTCAGGGCGTACTTGATCCAAACGGATGGCTTCCATCTTAATACCGCCAGAGAGATCGGCCGAGCTTCCCACCAAGGAAGAACAGCAGCTTGCCTTGTGGGCTGACAACGGTCCTGCCGGCTTGGACCTCACGCCACATCTATTGCTCCAACTAGAGGATGATCTGGAGCGCTCGCGCCTGCGCGAAGCCTTCTGGATTTCCGTCGTGGTGCACCTGATGGTGGTGATCTTGATCGCCATGTCGCCGAAAATTTTCGGCTACAAGGGCATTGATCTGGCCACGACTGCCGACCTGATGAAGAACCAGAACATGACCTACCTGGATCTGCCGTCCGACTTGCAGAAACCGCCCAAGGTGGCGCCCAAGACGAACGTGATGTCCGACAAGAACCGCGTCGCGATGAGCCAGCATCCGTCAATCGACAAGAAGACGCTGGAGGAGTTACGCCGTGCGGGACCGCCGGCGCCTCCGTCAGAGTCGGCGCAGATGACGCCTCCGCCTCAGGGCGGCCAGCAGCCGAACCCGTCGCAACAGATGGCGCAGATGCAGTCGGCCACACCGCAGGCGAATCCCAGGCTTCCAATGCCAGACCAGGGTGGCGGCAAGCCGGTTGACTTTACGCAGATGATGAAGTCGCCGGGCGATCTTACGGCGCAGGCCGCTCGCGCGGTTGCCGAGCATCGTGGTGGAGGTTCTTACGGCGGTGGCGGCGGCGATTACGGCGCGGGTCCGGGCGGCAGGGCGCGTACGCTGGGAAACCTCGAGGTGTTGAGTGACACCCAGGGCGTGGACTTCGGGCCCTATCTCTCTCGTGTGGTCGATGCCGTGCGCAGAAATTGGTACACCTTGATCCCGGAGGCGGCGCGTGCTCCACTGCTCAAACGCGGCAAAGTTGCCATTGAGTTCGCCATCCTGCCGGATGGCAAGGTTGCAGGCATGAAGATCACCGGAGTGTCGGGCGACGTGTCGCTCGATCGCGCCGCCTGGGGTGGTATCACCGCGTCGAATCCGTTCGCCCCCTTGCCGTCGGAATATCACGCCCCCTATCTGGCCTTGCGTTTTCGTTTCTACTACAACCCGCAAAAGGGCGATATGGATTAGCTGCCACGCGTAGAATGAGCCTGTGGACCCCGGCCGACAGCCTGCACCAAAGCCTGACTCCGATGCTCGCGAGCATGATGCAGATTGGAAAGCGCGATATCGTTCGCGTGAGCGCGCTAAAGTTCTCGGCCTGCTCGTCCTCGTGATCTTCATTCTTGCCCTGGCATTCTTCCGTTTTGGCCGGACCATCCCCTGGGGTGCGCGTTGAATGGGCACTTCTGCTCCGCCTCAATCTGAACCACTCCTCGTCGTCATCCTCGGGCCGACAGGTTCGGGCAAATCGGCGCTTGCGATCGCTCTTGCGCAACAGTTCGTCGGCGAAGTGGTCAGTTGCGATTCGGTGGCCGTCTATCGCCACTTCGAGATTGGAACGGCCAAGCCAACCCTGCAACAACGGGTGCTAGTGCCGCATCATCTTCTGGATGTCGCTGAGCCTGGCCAGCCGTTCACCGCAGGGGAGTATGCGCGGCAGGCGAGAGCAGCCATTACGGAAATTGCCGGCCGCCAGCGATTGCCCATCGTAGTTGGGGGCACGGGTCTTTATCTGCGAGCGCTGCTGGAAGGACTCTTCCCGGGACCGCAACGTTCCGAAGAATTACGCAAGCGCCTTCGCGAACGCGCGCAGCAACGCGGCTCCCCTTATTTGCACAAGTTGCTCCTGCGCCTGGACCCCGAAGCGGCGGCGAAAATCCATCCGAATGACACGCCCAAGATCATTCGCGCCGTGGAAGTGTGTCTAACCGCGCGCGGGCCCATGAGCCAGTTGTGGGAGGAACGCGGGCGCGACCCTTTAGGTGGATTTCGCATTCTGCGGATCGGGCTTAATCCAGAGCGGGAGACGCTGTACGTGCGCCTTAATCAGCGGGCCTGCCAGATGTTGGAGTGCGGCTTGATCGACGAAACAGCAGCTCTGCTCCAACGATACGGCGAGCCGAAGAGCGTCACGCCACTGGATTCGCTCGGCTACAAGCAGGCAACCCAATTCTTGCGCGGAGAACTTACGCGCGAGCAGGCGCTGGCGGCGACGCAGCAAGGACATCGCAACTATGCCAAGCGCCAGATGACATGGTTTCGCCGCGAGCCTGACGTCACCTGGCTCGCAGGGTTTGGAGATGATCCCACCGTGGCAAGGGACGCTGCCGAACTGGTTTCCTCCCGCATTACGCTGCGGTCCTCGGACTGACAGTCTGATATGGTCACTTCGTCATGAATCGTCGAGTCCTATTCGCCGTACTTTTGACCTTAGTTTGTATGTCGCCCATGAGCTACGCCAAAGACCAATTTCAAACCCCCGCCCCGGTCCACCTCGACAAGAAAGGCGAGAAGTGGGCGCGCGAGTCGCTGAAGAAAATGTCGCTGGAGCAGAAGATCGGCCAGATGTTCATGGTCCGGGCGCTGGCGCAGTTCATGAACGTGAACAGCCCGGAATACATCGCCTTGCGCGACACCATGCGCAAGTACCACCTCGGCGGATTCGGACTGACCGTGCGCTTCGAGGACGGCTTTCTCTACAAGAATGAACCGCTCGAAGCGGCCACGGTCATCAATCAATTGCAGAAGGATTCCGAGTTTCCACTGATCTTCGCTGCCGACTTCGAGCACGGGCTGGGCATGCGTCTTAACGGGGTCACGGATTTTCCGCAGGCCATGGCGTTCGGCGCTACCGGCAATGTGGAGTTTGCGCGCCAGTCCGGCCGCATCACCGCGCAGGAGGCGCGCGCTATCGGAGTGCAATGGAACTGGTTTCCCGATGTGGATGTCAATTCCAATCCCGCGAATCCCATCATCAACACCCGCTCGTTCGGCGAAAATCCGAAGCTCGTCGGCGACATGGCAGCCGCCTACATCGCAGGCGCCCACGAATTCGGCATGATGACTACGGCCAAACATTTCCCCGGTCACGGCAGCACGGAAAGCGACTCGCATGTGTTCGTGCCCGTCGTCAAAGGCGATGCGGCCCACCTCGACGCGATTGAACTGCCGCCATTTCGCGCTGCCATACAGGCGGGGGTTGACGCGGTGATGATCGCCCACGTGCTGGCGCCGGCGCTCGACTCCAATCCCAATCGCGTGGCCACCCTCTCGCCCGCAATCGTTACCGGACTTTTGCAGCAGAAGATGGGCTTCCACGGATTGATCATCACCGACGCACTCGACATGGGTGGTTTGACGCAGTCATTTCCGCAGGAGGCTGCCCGGGCCACGGTCGAATCCGTAAAGGCGGGTAATGACATGCTTCTTCTACCTTTCGATCTCGATGGCTCCTACAACGGATTGCTGCGTGCGGTCCGCAGCGGGGAGATTTCCGAAGCGCGCATCGATCAATCGGTGTTGAAAATCCTGCGCGCCAAGGCGTCGGTTGGACTGAACAAGGCCAAGCTGGTCGATATCCATGCTGTAAATGAGATCGTGGCCAAACCTGCGAGCCTGGCGACCGCGCAAGAGATCGCTGACAAAGCGGTCACGCTGGTTCGCGACAATCATCGAGCCCTCCCGCTAAAAGCCACCGCAAAGGGAACCAAACCTCCGCCGAATCCGTATCAGCCAGTAGCGGAGACGCGCAATAATACTGTCTTATTGATTTTTGCCGACGATAGCCGCTCCGATTCCGGGCGAACGCTGGACCATGAGCTCAGGGCGAGAATTCCTGACGCACAGGTGTATTACGTCGATCCACGCGTTGCGGCGGGGATGGCGCCGCCGGTTTTGGCGGCGGTGCAGGAATCGCAAGTGGTGGTCGCCGCCGTGTACGAGTTTCCGGTTGCGGGCAGAGTGGTTCGCACGCAGGACGGTGCAGCCGTCAACGCCATCGCCGTGCAGGAATCGTCCGCAGCGCTGTTGCGGCAGGTTTTGCGAAGTGCGGCGGAGAAGACGATCGTAGTGGCCGTGGGTAGTCCCTACATTGCCGCCCAATTGCCCGAGGTGCAAACTTACATGTGTACCTTCTCCAGCGGTCGCGTTTCTGAGTTAAGTGCAGTGAAGGCAATGTTTGGCGAAATCCCGATGACCGGCCACTTGCCTGTAACCATTCCGAATATCGCCGGCCCTGGCGCAAAAATGACGGGCGCGGCGCAAGATTCCAGCGGAGGACCACAATAATGAGGAACATCGCTACCAAGTTTTCATGCGCTCTGGTAATAGCGAGCATCGCGCTGCTGCTGGCCGCCTGCTCGATTAATGTGGACGACAAGGACAAGCAGAACCAGAAGGTCGATATTAAGACTCCCTTCACCAACCTGAAGGTGAACACCAGCGACAAGGCGGCGGACAACGGCATTCCGGTTTACCCAGGCGCACATCTGCGCCCAGCAGACAACGGGGACAGCCATTCAGCAAATATAGACATGGGGGCACTGGGATTTGGACTGAAGGTGGTCGCAGCCGAGTACGAGACCGACGATTCGCCAGAAAAAGTCAAATCGTTCTATCAGGACAAACTGAAGAGCTTCGGTGACGTGCTGGTGTGCAATGGCCACAACGGTGGCTCGGATGTTCACATGGGAAAGCATGGCGAAGATGCCGATAAGAAGCTGACCTGCAAGGACGTGCACGGCGATGGATGGGAGCTCAAAGTCGGCACCAGCGACGACCAACACCTGGTCTCGATCGAGCCGCATGGTTCGGGAACGCGCTTTGGCACGGTGCTGATTCGCACGCACGGGAAAGAGGGAGCGCTGTAAAGCCGAGGTGGCCGCTCGGGTCAGGCCAGCGGTCGCATGCCACCGGCCTTACGCGCCGACTTCAACTTTCTCATTCTCCAGATCCACCAACCCACGAGGCAAGCCGTGGCAATGGCGGCAATAACGTATCTCCAGTGGTTGTGCACCATGCCGCCGATGAAGCCCACGATCCCCGGACCATAGCGAATCACCAGAAACGACAGCACCACGAAGCGCAGAAACCGTCCGGAGAAAATCGCCATCAGGAAGTGGCTGAACCTCATCTCGGCCACGCCCGCGGAGAGGACAAACAGCTTGAAGGGCGTCGGCGGAGGCAGCATGGACGGCAGCATGAGCGCGAGAAATTCGTGGCGATCGAAGGCGGCTTTGATTTTGTTGAAGCGCTTCTCGCCCATGCGCTTCATCAGCAGTACCTCGCCGCTCTTGTACCCGATCACGTAGATGACGATGCTGCCCAGGGCTGAGCCCGCCGCCGCCATGGCCGAGTACAACAGCAAGCGGTGCGGGTTGGCCCAGACGTAGCCCGCCACGATGGCGTCGAGCGGCATGCCGAGAAAGGCCGCGTCCACCGCGGCGAATCCCATAACGCCCCAGATGCCGAGCGGCTTCAGCAGCGCCAGGATCAGCAGCGTCCACTTGTGGAGAAGGTGCTTCAAGGCAGTTGTCAGTAGTTAGTAGTCGGTTGCCAGTCTCTCGATTCTACGCGAATGTCGCAGAGGCGACAGAAACTGGTCTCATTGGTCGACCGCGCCGGTTCCAAAAAACTCTTCGACGGTTCTTATGTCGGTTGTGCGCCCGTACTTCGGCAGGCTGTCGAGGAATACGCGCCCGTACTGCTTTCTCAGGATGCGATTGTCGAGCAAGCAAAGCAGGCCGCGGTCGTGCAGCGAACGAATCAGTCTGCCGAAACCCTGCTTTAGCGAAAGTGCGGCGCTGGGCACCTGGTACTGGAAGAAGGCATTCCCACCCTCCTCGTCAATGGCCCTGATTCGCGCGGCCACCACAGGATCATTCGGTACGGCGAACGGCAGCTTGTCAATGATGACGCAACTGAGCTGCTCGCCCTGCACGTCAACTCCTTGCCAGAACGACGAGGTGGCAAACAGGACGGCATTCGGCGTCAGCCGGAACTCCTCCAGCAGCGCATTCTTCGGCGCATCCCCCTGCAATAGCATGGGAAATGCCAACTCGCCCAGCAATTGCTCGTACATCTGATGCATCAGCGCGTAGCTTGTGAACAAGCAAAATGCGCGCCCGCGCGTGATCTCTAGCAGTTGCTTGACGCGTTGCGACGCGCGCTCCACGAATTGCGCCTCGCGGGGGTCGGGTAGGTCAGGCGGCACATACAGCAGCGCCTGGCTCTCGTAATCGAAGTGCGATTGCACCACCAGTTCGCGGGCGTGCTCGATTCCGATGCGGGTGCGGACGTACTCGAAGCCTCCCGCGACGGCCAAGGTTGCGGAGGTCAGCACCGCCGACTCCAGGTGCTCAAACAATGTGGTGCGCAGGATGTCCGACACCGTGATCGGGGTGGCTTGGAGAAATACATTGTGCTGGGGGCCACGTCCGGTGCGGCGTTCGATCCAGAAGACGATGTTGCGCTGGTTCGATTCCAGAATGAAGCCAAGGTGCACGCGCAACTCTTCCACCCGTCGGGCCAGAGCGTGAACTTCGTCGGGCTTGTTGGGAATGGCTTGCAGCTCGGTGTAAAGGTGCAGCAACGAATTCTGCAGGCCAAGATACTCGTCGCCATTTTCTTCCAGAAACTCCGGGCGGTTCTCGAACGCGAAACGGCCTTCGCCCGGCGGCAGCAACGAGAAGAAGAATTGCGAACGGTCGCGCACCTGACCGCATGCCGGCATAACTTCCGTAATAGGCACATTTACCCGCCGCAGGGTCTGCTCGACATCGCGGAGCAATTCGTCCACCCGAAGATTTGAGACCGTGACGCCGAAGTAGTTGGTGGCCACGTCCTCCAACTCGTGCGCTTCGTCGAAGACGACGATGCCTGCGTCCGGTAGCACACCGGTGTCGGGCGCATGGTCTTTGGCCGCTTTGATCGCCAGGTCAGCGCAGAACAGGTGATGATTGACGATGATGATGTCGCTCTCGGCGGCGCGGCGGCGCATCTCGGTGATAAAGCAGCGGTCAAACTGCTGGCATTGCGAGCCGATGCAGCGGTCGGTACGCGCATCCAGCTTGGGCCACAGATGGCTGTTCTCCGGCAGTTCGGCCAACTCCGCGCGGTCGCCGCTTTCGGTGGTCTTTTCCCAGTCGCTGATGATGCGGAAGTGGTTGATCTCTTCCAGTCCGTTCAGCAGCGGCTGAGCGGTGAGGTCGTAGAGCTTCTTGCGGCAGAGATAATTGCCGCGGCCCTTCATGTAGCAGACGCGCAGCTCGCCGAGGTGCTCCCGCAGGAACGGAACGTCTTTGAAGAAGAGCTGCTCCTGCAAGGTCTTGGTGCCGGTTGAGATGATGACGCGTTTGCCCGAACGGATCACCGGCAGCAGGTAGGCCAGCGTCTTGCCAGTGCCGGTGCCGGCTTCGACGATCAGGTGGCGGCGCTCTTGCAGCGCTTGCTCCACGGCCTCCGCCATTTGAAGCTGCCCGCGGCGGAACTCGTACGCCGGATGAGTGCGCGCCAACACGCCACCCGGGCCGAAGAACTGATACAGCGAGGGCAAACGTGCGGCCAGTGCGGCGGATTGTGGTTTGGAAGACACGACAGGAGGAGTCTTGTCCCTATAATAGTCGCTAAGGGCCATCGCTGTTTGAACCGTCGCCGGAAAGAGTCCCAGTGAATCGTCGCATGCAATTTGAGTCCAGCAGGACTGCCGAACAGGGCGAACCGCCCACTATCGGCACGCTGGCCATTGTCGGCCGTCCGAATGTCGGCAAGTCCACGCTGTTCAACCGTCTGGTCGGGTCGCGACGGGCCATCGTTGGCGACGAGCCCGGTATCACGCGCGACCGTATCTACGGCGATGTGGAATGGATTGGCAAGAAGTTCCGAGTGGTGGATACCGGCGGCATCGTTCCTGACGACCCGCGACTGATTCCGGCGGAGATCTTCCGGCAGGCGCGAGTGGCGCTGGAAGAGGCCGACGTGATCGTGCTGGTGGTGGATGGGCGCACGGAGTTGGCGTCTCCCGACATTGACCTTGCACGGCTGTTGCTGCGCACCGGCAAGCCGCTGCTGTTGGCCGTCAACAAAGCCGACACGCCGCAGCTCGAGCCCTATGCCCAGGAATTCCGCCGGCTCGGGATTAAGGAACTGTTTCCGATCTCCGCCGAGAACGGCAACGGCATTGCGGAATTGTTGGAGCACGTACTCAGCGTGATGCCGAAGCGGGAGGCCACGATTGAGGAGGCGACACCGTCGCGCGAGGAGACCGCGCCTGAGATCGGCGAAGAAGCAGAAGTTCAACGCGAGACGCGAGTCGCGATTATTGGCCGGCCCAATGTCGGCAAATCCACGCTGCTGAACGCGCTCACGGGGTCGTCGCGCGCGATTGTATCACCCATTGCCGGCACCACCCGCGATGCTGTGGACGAACTGGTCGAGCGCGATGGGCAGGAGTATCGCTTCATTGATACTGCCGGTATTCGTCGCAAAGGCAAGACCGAGCTGATGGCCGAGAAGTTGTCGGTGGTGATGGCGCGCAAACATCTCGAAGGCGCTGACGTGGCTCTGATGTTAATTGATGCTATAGAAGGCGTCACCGCCAGCGATGCGACCATCGCCGGCTACGCGCACGAAAGCGGCCGGTCGGTGATCATCGTCATCAACAAATGGGACTTGGTTACAGACAAGCCAACCGACGGCAAGCCTCCTGCCGATCGCCATGTTTACGAGGAGCAGGTTCGGCGGCATTTGAAATTTCTGTCGTACGCTCCGGTGCTCTTCGTTTCCGCGACCACCGGGCGAAATCTCGACAAAGTTTTTTCCACGCTGAAGTTGGTGGCGCGGGAGCGGCGCAAGCGCGTCGGTACGGGAGAGATGAACCGCTTCCTCAGCAAAGTCGATTTTGAGCGGGCTTCGGTCCCGATGGCCAAGCGGGTCAAGATTCTATACATGACGCAGGCCGGGGTGTCGCCGCCCACGTTCATCCTGTTCACCGACCGCGCGGTGAAACTGCACTTCTCCTATCAGCGTTTTCTGGAGAACCAGATTCGTGCGGCCTTCGGGTTTGTGGGCACGCCCATCTGGATCAAGAACCGGGCGCGAAACGATAACAGGTAGGCGGCCTTTCCCAACGATGCAGCCCTACTGTTGCGCGCGCGGCGTATCTGCTGTAACTTTTCGCTAGTGGAACATCCCTGCTATCGCTGCCAGGCCTCGATTGAAGAGGGCACTACCTTTTGTCCGCACTGTGGCGCCCCACAGATTCGGGTCATCCCTCCGGAAGAAGATTTGCCCGCGCCGCCGCCGCTCCCACCCAGCGCTCCGAGGGAAGTTCCTCCGGCCGCCTATTCCGTAGGTCCCGGACCAGGTTGGACCCAGGGCGGCGCACCCTATGCGCCTCAGGGAAGCGCCATTCAATGGGGCCTGGCATGGAAGGGCGCGCTGCTGGCCGGAGTTGGGGCCGCAATTCTCACCGCCATTCCGTTCGTCTCCATCGGTTGTTGTCTCTGGATGCTGGGCGCGGGTGTGCTCTCGGTTGCGATGTATCGCAAGCAAGTGCCGGGGACCTTGATTACCCCGGGGATGGGCATGAAGCTGGGCGCCCTGGCAGGCGTCATCGGGTTCATGGTCAACGCGGTGGTGACGGTACTGTCGTTCGCGTTGTTTCGTTCTAATTCCGATTTCCGTCGTGCCATGCAGGCGCAGATGGAAAAGCAGATGGCGAACAATCCCGATCCCAAGGCGCAGGCCATAGTGCAGCACTTCATGGACTGGATGGGCAGTCCACAAGGCGCCGCAACCTTCGTGGTGCTGATTTTACTCGTGCTGGGAGTGGTGTTCATCGCAATCACCGCTGCCGGCGGCGCGCTGGGGGCCTCGATGTCCGGCAGGCGGCGGGAATTCCGATGATCATCGCGCCGGCGCAGGAACACACTGTGCAGGGGCAGGGTTGCTCCGCGGCTTGGGCTTTCGTATGATGCGAACGGCATGACCAAGGCCTCCATCCAGTCCTCGAATCTCCGCGAGAAGTCGCAAATCCTGTCTGCCTCCGAAATCGAGCGCACCCTGGTCCGGCTGGCGCATGAGATTGTCGAAAAGAACAACGGCGTCGCCAACCTTGGACTGGTCGGCATCATGCGGCGCGGTGTGCCGCTGGCCCAGCGGTTGGCCAAGATCTTGGGACGCATCGAAAAAACCGCCGTGCCGGTCGGCACCCTGGACATTACGCTCTATCGCGACGATCTCTCGACCGTCGGGCATCGCCCGGAGGTGAAGACGAGCACCATGGAATTCGACATTCAGGACAAGAACATCATCCTGGTGGATGACGTGCTCTACACCGGGCGGACCGCCCGCGCAGCGCTGGATGCCTTGTTTGCTCATGGGCGCCCGCGCCGCATTCAACTTTGCACGCTGATTGACCGCGGCCATCGCGAATTGCCCATCGAGGCGGGCTTCGTCGGCCGCACCATCCACACCACCACCAAGCAATTCATCGAATTGAAATTGCAAGAGACGGATGGCTCCGACAAAGTGCTGTTAATGGAGCGGGTGGACGAAAGCCAATGAAGCCGCAATTGCATTCGCTGCTGGGCATCGAACAACTTACTACTGCGCAGATTGAGTCCATTTTGGCGCTGGCTCGGCGCATGGATCCCAGCCGTCCGTCGCAATTGCTGCGCGGCAAACGCGTGGCCCTACTCTTCTACGAATCTTCCACCCGCACCCGCACCTCATTCGAGTTTGCCGCCAAAACCCTGGGCGCCGCGACCACGCTGGTGACTCCGGTCTCTTCCAGCATCGAGAAGGGCGAATCGCTCATTGATACCGGCTGGACGGTGGCAAACCTGGGAGCCGATGCCATCGTCATGCGGCACGCCAACAGTGGCGCAGCCTACCTGTTGGCACGTTATGTGCGAGTGCCGATCGTGAATGCGGGCGATGGAATGCATCAGCATCCTTCCCAGGCGCTGCTCGATGCCTTGACCATCACCAACCATAAGAAGCGGCTAAACGGTTTGCGCGTGGTGATCGTCGGCGACGTGTATCACAGCCGGGTCGCGCGATCCAATGCGGAGCTGCTTTCGCGCTTCGATGCGGACATTGTTTTCTGCGGCCCGCCGGATTTCGTGCCCGAGATCTCCGCCTCCCTCGCGCCGGGAGTGACCGCCTGCCACGACCTGAATATCGCATTGCAAGGTGCTGACGTGGTGATGGCGTTGCGGGTGCAGAAGGAGCGGCTCGCAGGAAAGCATCTTAGCGTTGAGGACTACATTGCCAACTACCAGGTCACGCCGCAGCGCATGAAGCTGGCAAAGCCGGATGCGATCCTGATGCATCCGGGGCCGGTGATTCGCGGCATGGAACTGACCAGCGAAGTGGCGGACGGTCCGCAGTCCTGCATTCACGAGCAGGTCCGCAACGGAGTGAAAACGCGTATGGCGATTCTGGCCATGCTGCTGAGGGCGGCGCGCTAAATGGCAGACATGGACTCATTGCTCATCGTACGCGGACGTGTCGTCGATCCGGCAAGCGGCGTCGACCAGGAGATGGATGTTCTTCTGCGCGAAGGGCGCGTGGCTGCTGTGGCGGCGCCGGGAACGCTTCGCAGTCAGGCCCAGCGGAGCTTCAACGCGAAGGGGTGCATCGTTGCTCCTGGCTTCATCGATCTGCACGTGCATCTGCGCGAGCCCGGTCAGTCCCACAAAGAGACCATCGCCACCGGCACCGCTGCGGCGGCGGCCGGCGGATTCACCTCCGTCTGCGCCATGCCTAACACCGTGCCGGTAAACGACTCGGCGGAAATCACGCGCTGGATGCAGGCTCCCGAACGCGGCGCGCTGGTGAACGTCTTTCCCGTCGCCGCGGCGACCGTCGGCAGCCTGGGAGAGAAACTTACGGATTTTGCCGCATTGAAGAAAGCTGGCGCAGTCGGAGTGACCGACGATGGCAGGCCGATTCTCAGTGATCGTCTGATGCACGACGCGCTGCATGCTGCCGGCAAGCTCAAGATCCCCGTGGTGCAGCATGCCGAGGACACGCACATCACCGCCGACTGCTCGATGAACCTGGGCGCTACCTCGTTTCGCCTGGGCTTGCACGGCATGCCGAACGCCGCCGAGGCGAACATCGTGGAACGCGACATCGCGTTGGCCGGTGCGACTAGGGGACATGTGCATGTGGCGCATCTCTCGACGCGTGAGGCCCTGGAAGCCGTGCGCCGCGCGAAGAAGGCGGGAATACGCATGACCGCCGAGGTCACGCCGCATCACTTCACACTGGTGGATGAGAACGTTGGCGACTTCAATACGCACTACAAGATGAATCCGCCGCTCCGCTCGCTAGCCGACCGTGCTGCCTTGATCGAAGGCATTGCCGATGGCACCATCGACGCCATCGCGACCGACCACGCGCCTCACGCCTTCCACGAGAAGCAAGTGGAGTTCGAGCGTGCCGCCTTCGGCATCACCGGCCTGGAGACGGCACTCGCGATTGCGGTCACGGTTTTACATCAGCACTTCAGCCTGCCACTGTGGCGCATCGTCGAGTTGCTATCGGCAAGTCCCGCCAGGATTTTCGGCCTTGCGCGACGTGGCAGTCTGGCGCCGGGTTCGCATGCGGATGTCACCATCTTCGATCCCAAGAAGAAATGGACCTTCGATGCATCGCAATCGAAATCCAAATCCAAGAACACGCCGTACGATGGATGGAGCTTCACCGGCAAGGTCGTCGCGACGATTGTCGATGGCACGGTCGTCTACGGGGGTTGATCTGGACTTGGGTAACCATGTAAGGCGGACGGAGAGAGTTCTCACACATCCACGTAAGTCCCGGCTTCTGCTGACCAAAGGAAGATCCTGAAGAATCCGTGCCCATCCCTAGTTGGTTGATTTTCCATCAGTCCAGGAATTCTGAGAAAAGATGCATCCGGAGTGGAGAACGATTCCTGGCTCAGTGGCTGAATGTGGTTGGGTCAATTTACTTTGGATCGGTAGGTGGCGTGATGCGGTACACTGCTCATGCTTTAATGCTTTGAATTTCTCGGTGCCGCTGTTTCATCGCTCAATCATGAACAACGAACACGGCTTCACTCCGGCGGAACTGCGCAAGCTGCGTAGTTTAAAAGATCCGTACGGTATTCAACGATTCTTGGATGACATGCCGTATCACCTGGCCGACACCGCGTGGTCGCCCCGGCGAGTGTTGCGCGAAAATACTTCTCATTGTTTCGAAGGAGCAATCTTTGCCGCCGCTGCCTTGCGCGCCAACGGCTATCCGCCGCTGATAATCGACTTTGAAGCGGAACACGATACAGACCATGTGCTCGCCATTTACCGGGTGAAGGGGCATTGGGGTGCGGTAGCCAAGTCGAACTATGTGGGCTGCCGCTATCGCGAGCCGGTGTACCGGTCCTTGCGCGAGCTGGCCATGAGCTACTTCAATATCTATTTCAACCTGCGGCGCGAACGCACTCTTCGGACTTTCTCGCGTCCCGTCAATCTGGCGCGGTTCGACGATCAGGCGTGGATGACCACGGAGGAGCCGATCTGGTTCATCATTTATCACCTGCTGGAAATTCACCACTACAAGTTGCTGACGCCAGACATGATCAAGCGCCTGCGTCGCATCGACGACAGATTGTTTAGAGCTGAGACGCTGGGGAAGGCGTACCCACCGGGAAAGTCCCCGCTCCCATTTGGGTAGCACTGACAGACGGCGCCGATCCGCGCAGAGGCGTCCTAGCAATGGACTTCATCGTGCACTGTCACCAGCACTCTGCGAAGCTGCAACAACGCCCAAGCTAGGGTGGCTAGTCCCGCACCCCAAACAGCAAACGTCACGTTCACCGCCCAGCGTGGAGCTTCTCCGACCCGGCGCAGCAGGAAGGGCAGGAAGTTCCAAGTGTCGATGTGAACATAGTCCCACGGGTCGTAGGTCATGGAATCATTGCTCAGGCCCCACGCCTGCATCTTTCCCAAGGCAAAGGCCGCGATGTTCTTGAAGCGCAGCAAGACCACGAAGGTCGGGTGTCCCAGCGTGTCCTCCTGGTAGATTTCCAGCGGCAGCCAGAAGGCGAGCGAGGCCAACTGGATCGCAGTGCTGAACGCAATCAGCGCGATTCCCATCCACCACACCAGCTTCCCCACCGACGCACGCCAGCGCAACAGCAGCGGCACCGAGATGAACGCGGCCAATTCGACCACGGTCGAGACATAACGGTCTCCCCAGGCAAAATCGCCACTCCAGACGGTGTATCGCGCGTAGAAGCTGATGTAGCTCAAAAGTAAGAGAAATGCTGTGATCACGTAAGCCCTGACTTCCGGCCGGAAATGCTTCCAGGCGATCACCGCGAGAACAATCGTGAGCACCAGCAGAGGATCAAAGAGGAAGATCGACTTCTCCGGCATGATCAATGGCCCGAGAAAGCCCACGTGGAACGGAACTTCCCACGGATAGCGCGCTGGCAGCGAGGGATTCAGCTGCCGCTGCTCCTGACCGGCTATGGTGATGTAGTTTGTGAACAGCGAACCGAAGCGGTAGAACTGGTACAGGCGATCGATCAGTCCGAAGATCGCATAGACAGGCAACGCTGTCTTCGCGTAGATCAGGAAACGCTGCCACAGCGCGCGGCCTCGCACATCCTCCAACAACAGCACGAGAAGCAGGAACACTCCGCCGGCAATCAGGTCAAGGCCGGTAGTGAGGCGGGTCAGCAGGTTCAGCCCGAAGGCAAGCGAACCGATGAGCAGTGCGCGTCCGCTCCCAGTCCTAAGCCACTCGTATTGGAACGAGAGACCGGTCAAGGTCAGCAGCATGATGTAGTTGTTCTCCATCATGTTCTGCGCGTAGTGCAGGTGCGTGGTGCAGAACAGCAGCGCCAGAACGCCGGCGACCGACTGTTTGACGCTGAACCCCAATTGGCACAGAAAACGGAAGCAGACCAGAGTCGTCAGGACGTTGACTAGGATGTTGGTGGCGTAGCTGACGAAAATCGCGCGGACCGTCGGATCGGTGTTGTTGTATGCGACAAAGATCGGCAACCTCTCCAGGCCGGTGCCGATCACGTCCGCTGGAAACATGAGCAGGGACTGGCCCATCCCATACCAGCTATAGAGCTTGCCTCCCCGGCCGTGGATGCCGAATTCGGGATACTCCTTGGGAAACACCGGCGGTTCCGAGGTCCACCACGAATGCGTAGTCTGCAGACGATGCGAAGTGTCGGAGGTGCCAAGCTCCCCGGATTGGATGACGAACGCGCTGAGCGCTGCAACGACGATTAACAGGGATAGAGGATTGCGATACCAGCGTCGGGGAGCAAAAACCATGCAGGAGCAATAGTAATAGATAGGCGGAGCGCCTCCAAACGGATGCCATTTGTCACTGCGAGCTCGCTCTACGACTCCGTTGGTTCGCGCTTGCAGCCATGTCCGTCGGAGCGCGAACTGAGCTTTGACATCGGTGTACAGATGTGCATACAATGAGCCACTGTGGACTTCGCGTGGGATTCGGGCAAGGCGGCGAGAAATCTCGCAAAACATGGAGTCTGCTTCGCCGATGCTGTTGCCGTCTTGGAAGATGATCTTGCACTGACAATTCGGGATTCCTACTTCGAAAATGAAGAGCGATGGATCACGATCGGGATGGACATACTCGGGAGACTTTTGGTGGTGGTCTACACCTGGCGCGGAAAAGGAATTCGGCTGATCTCCGCGCGGCCGGCCACTCCGCGCGAGAGGCGGCAATACGAGGAAAACAATGAAACGTGAATACGACTTCAGCCACGCAAAACGCGGAGCCGTCGTGCAAGTGCCCAAGGGCAAGACCAGAATCACGATCCGGCTCGATGACGATCTTCTCGACTGGTTTCGACAACAGGTGGACCGCGCCGGTGGAGGCAACTATCAGAGCTTGATCAATGATGCTCTTCGGCAGCATGTTCGCCGGGCCCAGGAGCCGCTGGAGGCCACGCTTCGACGTGTCATCCGCGAGGAACTAAGTCACGCCAGTTGAGGGAAGAGCAGGTTCCTCGGCTCGCGCCGCGGCGGGCTCGGTCGGAATGACAGCGACTCTGGCGAAAAGCGAAAAGCGAGAAGCGAGAAGCGAGAAGCGAGAAGCGAGAAGCGAAGAGCGTCCTCACTGCTCTACAATTGAACTCCTAGCGCTATGCGACATGCCAGCTCGACACTCAAGAAGATATTTGCCGACACCCTGCATCGCGAGGGTGGCGACAATGCGCCGGTGCTGGCCTGGCCGCTGGTGTGCGGATCGAAGGTGGCGGAAAGGACAAGCGCCATCGGCTACGCGGATGGAGTGCTGACGGTCGAAGTTCCTGACGTGACTTGGCAACAGCAACTGCACAGCTTCAACTCGCAGTATCTCGCGGCCCTGAGGCAGATGAGCGCGCAGCCGATGAACGCGATCAAGTTTGTGGTGAGGAACCAAACGGAACGGCCGTCGCGCTAGAAGGCAGATCGTTACAGGACCAACATGGTTACCGATAAAGATGTCTCCTACGTTGCCGACCTGGCGCATCTGGAACTGACCGCAGATGAGCGCACCCGAATGCTAAAGGACCTGAACTCCATCCTCGGTTACATTGACCGGCTGAACGAGTTGGACACCGCCAACATCGAGCCTATGGCGCAAGTCGCCAACGGCTCCAGTGAAGGCGATGAGACGAGCGGCGCCCAGGGATTTGCTCACGCCATGCGGGCTGACGAGCCGCGTCCTTCGCTACCCCACGAAGAAGCGTTGCGCAACGCGCCAGCTTCGGACGGGGTCTTCTTCAAGGTGCCCAAAGTGATCGAGCGATAGCCCATCTTAGAAATCCAAACAAAAAAGGCGCCAAAATCGGCGCCCTTATTTACCCGGAATTATCCCTTTGACAAACCGCGCACATAAGTGGCGCGAAGAGGCGGGCGATAAGATTCAACGCACCCTAGCTCCGCAATGCGCGCACTTCGTTTTGTCGGGCCTGAACTTGCTTAGGTAGTGATCGCAGACAGGACAGCGGTAGATGGCAAGCGTCATGGCGAAGCCAGACATGAATATGCCAAGCCCGATCAGTTCGACATTGTATCTTGGCCAATCCCAATCAAAGCGGACAGCAAAAGCGCCGATGGTGGCTCCGAGGAAAATCCAGATCGCCCCAAGTCGAAAGAGATAGTTGCAAATCCGGTATCGCCAGCGAACCGCTTTGATAACCTCTTCGTCCGTCATCCGCGCTTCCCCTATTTTACCTGCAAAGAGTTTCTACGGCACTTCGATCAACTCGATCTTGCCGTCCTTCCGGCGGTGCAACACCTTCACCTGCCCCTTGGGATCGCGGAAGACGAACACTGCGCGATCACGGAATTCGCATTCCTTGACCGCTTCCTCGATGGTCATGGGCCGCATCGCGATGGAGTCCGTGGTGTGCACCAGGTGCGCCTCGGTGGTGCGGGCGATGGAGGGAAACTTATGCACGACCACCGGGACCGCGGTCGCCGGGTTGGCGCCCACGGAGATCTGCATCTCGCTTTCTGCCGCCACCGGGGCCGTCCAACTCTTGTCTTTTGGCTTGCGGCCAATATTGCGGCGGCGGCCGTTGTGCCGCAGCACTTGCGTCTCGATATGTTCCAGGGCCTGGGTGACGGCGGCCACCATGTCCGTGGCCTCGGCGAGTCCCACCAGATGGCCGCGACGCCGCTTCACCGTGATTTCCGCGATGTTGCGGTGCTTTTCCACCGACAGGATGACTTTGCTCTTGATGTTTTCGCCTAGGATTTTGGTCAGCTTGGTGAGGCCCAATTCGACCTCATCACGAACGGCGGGAGTAATTTCGTATTGCTTGCCGAAGTATTCTACTGTCATTGAGCTCCCTCCTCGCCGCAGCCTGTTTGGGTAATTTGCTGTCTTAGCCGCGGCGCGTTTCTCACAACGGCGTCCCTTCAAGTTAGACGCGCCCGGGAACAAAATCCGCGCGTTGTCGGGACCGGACGAGGCGCCGGTACAGCCGCTAGTTCTTTACTCTGCGCTGGTGGGTGCTCGGGATGCGCATGTCTTCCCTGTACTTCGCAACCGTGCGGCGAGTGACCTGGATGCCCTGCGACTGGAGGATGCGGGTGATCTGCTCGTCGGTCAACGGCCTGGTGGGATCTTCTTCTTCGATGAGCTTCTTGACACGGCGCTTGAGAATCAGCAGCGAGGTGCCGCTGCCCTCAGGCCCATTGACGCTCTCGCTGAAGAAGTATCGGAGTTCGAAAACGCCTTGCGGGGTGTGAGCGTACTTGTTGGCTACGGCGCGGCTGACCGTCGAGGGATGGACCCCGATCTCCTCCGCCACTTCCTTGATCATCATCGGCTTCAGGAAGTCAATGCCATGGTCGAGGAACTCGCGCTGGCGCGCCAGGATCGAATAGCACACGCGCAAAATGGTCTGCTTGCGCTGTTCGATGTTCTTGATGAGCTGGATGGCCGATTTATAGCGCTCTTTGACGTAATTGCGCACGTCCTTTTCCGCCACATCACGGCTCAACAGCCGCCGGTAGGTCGGGTTCAGGCGCAACTGCGGGACCTCTTCGTCGTTCATCAGGACAAGATATTCTTCCCCTTGCTTGACGAAGGCGACGTCAGGCTCGATCAGCCGGGCTTCGGCCTTGTTGTAGCGAAGGCCGGGACGCGGATCGAGAGTGCGAATGAAGTCCATGCCGAGCATCACAGCTTCCAGGGGCCGCCCCATGGCCTTGGCCACTTCCTTGTAACGCTTGTTCTGCAGGGCGTGCAGATGTTCCGTTACCAGCACGATGGCATCGTCCAGCGCTTCGAGTTCGGCGGCATGACTACCATTGACCTTCTTGCGATCGACGCACTTCAAGCCCTGTAACTGCGCCAACAGGCACTCCCGCAAATCGCGCGCCCCAACTCCGATAGGGTCCATCTGGCGCACCAGGTCGATCGCTTCGCGCAGTGCATCACGGCTAAAAGGGACCCGGGCCGGCACGGTCCGCGGGGGGACGAGAGTCGGACGGGGAACCTCAGCTACGGCTTCCTGAGCCTGCACGGCACTCGCCAAGGACCCCTCCTCAGCTATGGCCACCGTGGATTCTGAAATCTCCGGCTCCAAGTCATTCTCGTCCGGTAGGGCGGCCGCGGCGGTTTCATCCGGCGGGTCCGCGCTGGCTGCGGACGATTCCGGAGCCTGGGAAGTGAAGCTGGCCGCCTGTTCCTCATCGGCCAGCCCGAGCAGCTCATCGTCGGTCGCAGTCAGGTAGCCTTCCTCGTTCAGGTTCCCGATCACCAACTCCGCCGCTCGATACACGTCCTCGTTGACGTGCAGCGAGCCCAGCTGCCACATCAGGTGGTCGGTGAGCGTCGTGGGTTTGGAGAGGAAATTCTCGAATGAGGGCTTCTCGCTCTCTTCCATCTCGATCGAGGTGCGCAGGCCGGGGTCCAGATATTCCGAAAAGAACGAGCCGAAATCGATTTCGTCGAAAGGATCTTTTTCCTGGGCGGTTACCGGCTGTTCTTCCTGGATGGTAATCGAGCTGTCGCGCTCCAGTTTCTCTTCGCGGGCCGAGACTTCGTCGAGTAAGGGGACCGAATCGTCAAGTTCCTCAAGTACGGGGTTCTCCGTCAGCTCAGCCGTGATCATGTCCGCCAGCTCAAGCTTGTTGAGCGCCAGGACGGTGACCATCTGCACCAGTCCAGGGGTCAGAATCTGCTTCTGGGAGACTTTGAGGCTTAACTTGGGCTGCAACAAAACCATGCAAGAGGTCCCTAAGGGGCGCGGCCCCTGATAAGAATTTTAAACCAACGAGAAGCTCTCGCCTAAGTAAACTCGTTTCACTTCCGGATCATTTCCGAGTTGCTCCGGCGTGCCTGTCCGGAAGATCCGCCCCTCGTTGATGATGTAGGCGCGATCGGTAACCGACAGGGTCTCACGTACATTATGGTCCGTAACCAGCACTCCGATGCCGCTGGCCTTCAAATCGAAGATGATCTTTTGCAAATCCAGTACCGCGATGGGATCGATTCCGGAAAAGGGCTCATCCAGCAGAATGAACGACGGGGAAATGCAGAGACAGCGGGCAATCTCCACCCGCCGACGCTCGCCACCCGACATCGCGTAACCCCGGTTCTTGCGGATGACTCCCAATCCCAACTGGTCAATCAGCTTCTCCATCCGCTCCCGGCGCTCGTGCCACGAAATTGGCTGCGCCTCCAGTACCGCCAGGATATTGTCCTCGACCGTCAGCTTGCGGAAGATGGATGGCTCCTGCGGCAGGTAACCGATTCCATAATTTCGGGCCCGCAGATACATGGGCTCGTGGGTAATGTCCTGCCCATTGATCAGGACCCGGCCAGTCTCGGCCGGAATCAGTCCGACGATAATATAGAAAATGGTGGTCTTGCCGGCGCCGTTCGGCCCCAGCAGACCGATCACTTCACCTTGTTTTACGTGGAAGCTGACCTCGCTGACGACCCTTCGGCCGCGGTAGCTTTTGCCGATCTCTTCCGCCGATAAAGTCTGCATTTACTTAGTGGTACGTGCGCGAGTGATGGTGGGAGAAGAGCGTTTACTCTCTACCAGAACCCTATCATCGTGACTGTAGAAAGTCAACGAATCGCCCCATACCGTACCGCGTTCGGCATCAAAAATGCTAGGAGATTTCCCGGTCAAGACATACTTTCCATCGTCGGCGGTATAAACCAGCCGATCTCCCACCGCACGCCGGTTCGGCCCGGTGACTACGACTTTTCCCACCGCAACCATATGATCGATCTGGCTCGGCCCCTCTGAACCGGGGATGATCAATTTCCTCTGCGCGCTGGGTGGCGCTGAGGGAGTGCCTTTCGCATCTGCGTCCGCCGGTTTCAGATAGACGTCAATCAGGTGCGCATTGATCGTGTTGGTTGCGCTCTTGGCGAAGACGTCGCCAGTGTAACGAGCTCGACGCTCTTCATCCGTATAGGTCAGCCTGTCGGAGGTCACATCCACCGGCGTAAGCTTTCCGTCCTGCCCCCGTTGCATAAATAAACTCAAAACTTTTTGCGAGGCATCGGACTGAGCGACAATGCTGCGCTTCTGATCGTCAAAGTCCATCTTGGGAGCGCGCACCACGTTGGCCGTCTGCCACAGCCGCACATTGCCGGTGTAGTGCGCCACCCCCGGCTGTTTGTGCGCCGTCATGTGCTGAGCGGTCACGTGCACCGGGTCTGAGCCGGCCAGTAACGCTCCATCGGGTTGCGGCTTGAGATCGCTATAGGTGGTCTTCACGTTGTCGTCGGCGAAGCCGTCACCCGTCTGGCGATTGATGCGCACCGTCACCGCCGTCGTGGTCATCCCGCCGTCGATCACGCGCGGCGAACCAGTCAGCAGCAGCATGGCATCGTTCGGCGTGTAGGTCGCGACGTCGGCGAAAGCCTCCCGGCCGCCTGTGTCAGGCTTGGCAGAAGCCTCGTGATACTGGAAATCTCCCGTCTGCACCAGCTTCTGCACACCGCCATCGGCAGCGAAGGTGACATCCAGATTGCGGGCCACGCTTACCTTGTCCGGCTCTCCCGGCGAGCTGGAGACGATCCGCGAGTTGGGCGCACCGTGCAGCGTCTGGATGCGATTGTTGCTATCGAAAGTAGCGTGAAACTTGCCGGCGGTAGCGACGGTGGTGGAATTCCCTCCTGTTTCCTTATCGCCATTGCCGGCGGCTTTCTGTTTTTCTGGGCCCGGGGCAGGGAAGATGGTGATGGAGGCTTTGCCGACGGTGTCGCCGCTCTTGATCTGGCTTCCATTTTCGAGCAGGAAATCGAGCTGGTCGGCCGCAATTTCCAAGGGCTGGCCGCTGGTCTGTCCGCGGGTACCGGGCTTACCCGGCTTGGGGTCCTGCATCATGCGCGCGTTCTTGACCATGTGTAGCCGCAAGGGCTGGTTCTGGTCGTCGAAGTCAAGCACGAAGGTGTCCGCCGAACCATGCGCAACGCTCGCGCCATGCGACTCGAATTTAGCCCCGCCCGAGAGGACCGTCTGCTGGACGGAATTGTTCGGGCCCATGTTTACATCGCCGCGAGGTCCCGTAATGTCGACGACGGATGGCCCGCGGCTCTGCAAGTGAACATTTCCTTCCGCCACCACGTGCTGCACCGTGTTGTCCGCCTCGAACCGCATGGCGCCCTTGTCGGCGGTCAGGGTCCGGTCCGGCTGTTCGATGCGAGCGTTCTCCAGCGTGGCCTGCCTGGGCGTCTTCTGAATTGTGCCGCTGCTTCCGGTGATGACCGCCGGATGCTGGCCGGTCGTCACGATGTGAACATCGGACTTCAACAGAAGTTCATTGCTGTTGGAATCGTAGTACGCCCCTTTGGCCGATCCGCTGGCCTGGGTGGTGCGAAACTCCACAACTTCGTCGGTGTGCGCGATTCCGGTCTTCTGGTTGAAGGTAAGGGAGTGGGTCAATAGGTGAATCGGGTTCTTCAGTTCGTCGGGCGGGGCCTGGTCAGGCTTCTGCGGCCCCTCGGCATTCCCTTGGAGATCGATATGCACTTCGCCGACGGCGTTGATGTCGCCCGTCTGCGGATCGTAGGTGAACTGGTTGCCATAAATCTGGTCATAACGATCATGCTCGTGCCCGTACACCACAATATGAACATTACGCAGATCGGCGTGGCCACCCGCCTTGAACTGCACCGCCTTGGAGGCTCGAATGGTGTAGAGAGTGCGGCCGCCTTCGGACTTGGAAAGCGAGAAACCTTCGCTGGTCTGCTGGATGTCAATGCCCAATTGCGCGGGCACGTTGTGCAGCGTGGGGCCGACGCGGGAGCGGGCGATCCAGTAGGTCACGCTGACGGCCGCCACCAGCAGCAGCAGACTCCCCACCAGCCACTTGCGGACGTGAGCTATGGATTGGAACATCTATGCTCGATATTACGCCAGCGGGCACGGTCGGCGAAAACCTGGACGGGACCGCGCAAGAGGCGGCTGGACTAAGCGCTCCCACCCATCCGTCACCGAGCGGAAAAAGAAAGCGCAGTCTGGCCGACTTCCGTACGTGTCCGCAGGGCCGCGGCCACCCGCGACAGCAGGACATTTATGGTGAAGGGCTTCTGAATGTAGTTCGTCATGCCGCCATGCATCACCTTGCGCAGCACAAAGCTCTCGGCGTAACCGGACATGAAAACCGTAATTAGGCCGGGCTGCAAACTTTGCAATTGCAGCGCCAGTTCAGGACCGTTCATTCCCGGCATGACCACATCCGACAGCAACAGGCCAATGTGGCCCTGATGTTCGCTCCCCACCCGGAGAGCTTCTTCCGGGCCGTTGCACTCCAGCACGCGATACCCAGCATGTTCTAATACCGCACGCGTAACTTCGCGAACCACAGGTTCGTCCTCCACCAGAAGAATCGTCGATTCGGTCTCTTCGGTTTGGCCGGAGGAAGGCTTCGTGCTGGCTGGAGATGTGTTCATAATCCCATCGCCTTGACGCGGGCTGCGTAACTGCGAACCACCGCTTTTGCAAATGCAGGTTCTATGCCAGTTGGCGAGGAGAGCTAGGGATCGGAGTAACCTTTGGCGAGTCAATGGGATACGAAGGAAAAGCGAAAGCGGAGGCTACGGCGCAAGCATGGCCAGATCGGGACAATTCCTGTTTTGAAGTTCGGATTCGGGAATAAGCTGCTGTCAGCGATAATTGCGGTTAGGCGTCTCGCTATGCAGTGTGGCTTCCAGTGCAGCTATTGCGGAGAGTGGAACTCCACCGACGTCGACGAGTCCGCGGGTCCGCTTCAGCAGTATGTAGAAGACTGCGAGGTCTGCTGCCAGCCCAATCTGCTCTCTGTCCGCTTCGACCCACGACAAGAGCAGTTTGTAATTTCGGCGGAACGCGAGAGCTGAGGGAAGACCTAGATAAGCTGATGTTCGGGCAGAGCGGGACATAGCCGCTGGGTGGGATTAGTTCCGTTCGTTTCCGCCAACTCGTCAACAATCTTAGCTTTCGAACACCTTCTCCAGGCTCTCGTAAACTATCGGAATGGTGCACAATTCCGGCAGCATTTGCCAGTAGCGATGCACGTCGGGATCAACCTGCGCTTCGCTGCGCATCTCCGGCGATATCCAGTGCCGCAAGTGCACAAAGCGGTCGGGGTTCGAGGAATCGCGGTGCAGTGTATCGCGACAGTAGCCCTTGGCATGCATCATGGTGTACAACTCTCGTAACGTCGCCAGCAGTTCTTCCTGCTTCCCGGGCAGTGCTTCCAGGATCGCCGTGGAAAGGATTTCTTGCGCCATAGTGTTGTCGCCTCTCAGCCCTGAGTTTTGCTTCGGCTTATGGGCTTGCCGTTTTTCTCTTCGAGCGCACTCAATTTTCTCCCGCGGCAATCAGCCGCATGAAGATCGTGTGTCACATCAGGAGGCCTGGACCCGTTTCTTCTCGGAGTTGATGTCGGAATGGGCCCCAAACAGAAACCGCGGGTAGCGTAGAGCATTGAATTCGGCGCCGATGAGCACCACCATCGAAACGATATACAGCCAGATCAGCAAGGCGATCGCGGTGGCCACGGAGCCGTAAATGGCATCGTAGTTGGCGAAGTTGCGAAGATAGACGCCAAACAATACCGTTGAGACGAACCACATCACGGTGGCCAGCGCCGCGCCCGGCAGCACGCGATGCCAGGGCTGGGTACGCGGCACGCCATAGTGATAAATGAGCCCGACCACGGCAATGCTGGTCAGCGCCGCAATGATCCAACGCAACGCCGTCCACAGGCCCACAATATACGGTCCAAATTCGTGGCCCACGTGGTACGCGATCCAGGTTTCGATCTGATTGCCGAACACCAGCAGCAGGGAAGAGAAGGCCATGGGGATGCCGGCCAGCACCACCAGCAGGAAGGCGATCATCCTCTCCTTCACCAACCCCCAGACCTTGGGCATCTGATAGGCGTTGCGGAAGCCCTCCATCCACGAGATCATGGTGCCCGATCCCGTCCACAGCGTGATGACTGCTAGGGTGATCAGCGTCCTCACACTGACGGGTTTAGTGCTGCTGAAGTATTGCAGGACGGCTGCGCTTGTCCCTTCCGGCAGAATCCGTCCTACGGCGCGGCCGATCTCGCGAATGAATGCCTCTGTGGTGTGCGACTCTGAGAGCACCGAGGCCACCAGAAGCACCGCCGGAAACAAGGTGAAGATGGCGGAAAAGGCCGTCCCCTTGGCCACAGCGAACGCGTCGTGCTGAAAAGCACGCCACAGTGCGACCCGAAAGTGTTTGAAGAACCGCCGCATATTAAAGAATTAGGAAGCAAAAGAAGTTTACACGTTCAGCAAAGCGAGGCGACTGGAAAACAGTGCTGTGCGGGGGCCCCACTCATTCGCGGTTTTCGAATGAGTGGGGATCTGGCAGTATTAGAAGCGGTGGAGCACCAAGCCTGTGATCAGCGCGATTCTGGAGAAGTCGTGATCCAGGGTGAAGACGCTCGCGCCATGTTCAAGCGCAATGGCTGCGATCAGGGTGTCAATGGTGGTCAGCGAGATACCTTTTCCACGCGCCACACGGTAGATCGCGGCCGCAGCGCGGCACGTTTCCAACCCTTTGGGCTCCAGCATGTCCCACTCGCCCAGAAAGCGTTCAATTCGGCCGGCGTCCCTGGTAAGGCCCTGTAAGACCTCGGTTACTACTACTCCCGTCAGCGCCAGGGGTTCGCTATCGTCAATCATCCGGCGTAGTTCGCCACCGGCTCTTCCGGGAGAGGAGCTGAAAAAGTCAACCCAGACGGAGCTATCCACCAGAATCAAACGCGACTTCTCCGGGAAGCTTTAAGGTCGCCCTTCCAGACACCGCTTCCGTAGTAGCGAAGGATTCCTTTCCGGCTCTCAGAGCGGACGAGCAACTCGAGCGCCTTGTCCACAATCTGGCGCTTGGTTTTGAGACGGGTGAGTTTGCGCGCCTTGCGAATCAAGCTCTCGTCGATGTCGATGTTGGTTCGGGACACAGGAAAAGGATACACCAATTCCGGTAGAGTTTGTGTATGGATTGGGGCTGTGCTGATTGAGGGTGCCGCAGTCAAGCCGGGGATTTTTCCGTTTCATCGACCCCCCCCGCCCAAGCAAAAGAGGCTTGGACGGGACACCCGACGACCCGCCTTGTTGCCGCTGGTGATCGGCCAACAGCTATCCGGCCATCAAATTTTACTTCACTAACATGCGACGGGAGGTGACTGCATTTGTGCAGTGGCGTAGAATTTGCAGCAAATCGATTCGACTGCTGTAACTGCCGTGCGCGGTAGGGGAGCGCAGAAAAGGGAGGCACCAATGAATTCCCGTTCCTGCCGTTGGCTGGTTTGGGCGCTACTCATTACAGCGTCCGGCGCATGGGCACAGCAGAGCGCGCCGCCAGCATCCGATCAAAAGGTTATTCGAAGCTGGGAAGCAACTGTCCGGCTTTTTGAGCTGCAATGCAGGTTACCCACCGCGTTCGATCAAAAGAGCATCGCTGCCTTCAAACAGCAAGCTGCCAGTGGCGACGCTGTGGCGCAATGCGGCCTGGGACGAATGTACTCCCTGGGTAAGGGAGTACCGGAGGACTACGCTCAGGCCGCTTTCTGGTATCGCAAGGCGGCAGAACAGGGCAATGCTCACGCGCAATGCAACCTCGGCCTGATGTTAGTCTTGGACACTGGTCTACGGCAAGCTTCTGCACTGGGTTATGCACTGGGTAGCGGGGTGCCCCAAAACGTGCCCCAGAACGACGAAGCCCTTCTCTGGTTTCGCAAGGCAGCGGAACAGGGCGATGCTAAGGCGCAGATGGTTCTTGGCGCCTTGTACAGCGGCGGCCAGGGTGTGCCCCAAGACAAGGCTCAGGCCGTTCTCTGGACTCGTAAGGCGGCGGAGCAGGGCAACGCCCAGGCACAGCTTACGCTTGGCACCGCATACGGAGCGGGCCTGGGTGTGCCCCAAAATTTCGCGGAAGCTTATTTCTGGTTCGAGGTGGCGATGGCTGGCAAGTTGGACGCCTCAGACATGGAACTGGCTGCGAAGCTGAAGCGATGGCACGCGTCAATGCTGACGCCAGCCGATATATCCCGCGAACAGGAACGGGCGCGGAAGTGGTTGGAAGATCATCCGACGAAGCCACAATGACGGAAGCAAGGGAACGGTATCCGGCACGGTCGCCAGGGCATCGGCAACCAAACTACTCGGCAATAATACACTTCTGACCATTTATGCTAAGTTGTTGATGCCGCGACAGGGGTGCTTGACGCACTGTGCTCTAATTGAAAGCAGGAGAGCAGGGCGCTACGTTATGAGCGAAGATGAAAAAGCACAACAAATACGACGCTTAGTTCAACAACGCGATGAAGCCAAAAGAGAGCTTGCTCATCTAGAGGTAAAGATCGAAACCATCTCTAGCGTTTATAGCGAAGTCGGAAAAGTACTATCTTATTTACGAAGAGATGCAATACCTAGCTTCACAATTGAAAATGGCCGTTTTGAGATTCTGCATTCCTCTTTTGTTAATAGAGACATCCGCGGTAGCCTGTTGAACGAAGGGCAGCTAATTGAGGTTCTCGGGGAATACAGCAAGGTAAAAGAGCGGGTATATTGGCTTGAGTCTCAGTTGGCAAAGTTAGTGGCATAACTTTCGCTACGCGATTATCGTCTAGGGAATAGTAGAGCTATAAGGATCACGAAGTGCAACATGGCATTTCTACCGCTAATCGTCTCATAAAGGCCCGCGAAGCGACCATTATTTCTTCTGCAATTGCTGGAGTAAAGTCTACCGTCATCAAAACCAGCGTCTTTTGTGCATGATCGATTTTGTTTCTCCATGCGGATTTCAATGCTTCGATAAGGCCATACATTTGCTCTATGAAGTCAAAACAATCCTGATATTTTTGAGGTAGATTGGAATGACCTTTATCGATCAGTTTCTTCAATTCTCTTGTAACTGCTGTAAAACCAGATTTTGGGTCTGTGACTTCAAGAAATATGCCCAGCTGAATTAAACCGAGTTCAATCACCTGACAGGCATGGTAGACGGCCGCTGGAAATCGAGAAAGAGCGAAGCATTTACTCATTTCTTCAATATTGCTGACAGTATCTGGAAAGCGGGCAATTACCTCTTCCCATCCATCTCTGGGAGTCTCAAAATATTTCGCTTGCGCCAGAGGTAGCTGAAAAAACAGATTCAACGCTAATTCATCTTGCAAGCGACTGGCCACCTCCAGAGTCATAGTGTTCAATACACTGTTAGCGTCTTGCCATGTAGACAGAAGGTCTGGGTCATTTATTGTAGCTCTCAATCGTAAAGCGGCTGCGGCAGTCATAGGTAAATGCGGCTGGCAATGTTCCACGAGGTCAGACAAGTGTGTTTTTAGGCGAGCCAGTAATTGAGAATCATTCCTAACGTCATAACCGGGCGCTTGAGCAGCATAAAAGATTTGTGTGTTCAGAGCTGCCAGTGTTGTAGCTCCCTTGACGTATGCTTCGGCGTATGCTCGTAAAATATCCAAAAGAGTTATCACCCCTCTTCGATTCCCGTTGTAGACGGCTTGACTCCCTTGGCCACAGCGAACGCGTCGTGCTGAAAGGCACGCCACAGCGCGACCCGAAAGTGTAGCAGGAACCGCCGCATAGAAGGAAACGCCGGCATTGGACTTGAAAGGGAAGTTTACACATCCGAGCAAAGGGGCGACTGTAATCATCGCCCCTTCGCTCGTACGGTTGTTCTTCGAGCTACTGCATCGCCCACTTACTCGGCCGGCAACTCCTCGGCCTCGTTTTCGCCTTCGTGACGGAGCAGTTCCAGCGCGCGTTCGGCTTCTTCGTACGCGGCCGTGACCTCCTCCTGCACCTTGGCGGCGGCCTCTTCCATCTCCTGCGAGAGCCGGACGTTGCGGTAGTACTCCATGCCGGTGCCCGCGGGGATGAGACGGCCCACGATGACGTTTTCCTTCAAGCCGCGCAGGTGATCGACGGCGCCCTGAATAGAGGCTTCCGTAAGCACGCGCGTGGTTTCCTGGAACGACGCTGCCGAGATGAATGAATCGGTGGAGAGCGACGCCTTGGTGATGCCGAGCAGCAGCGGACGGCCGGTGGCCGGCTTGCCGCCGTTGGCAATCGCCTTCTCGTTCTCTTCGCGGAAGCGGAACTTGTCGATCTGCTGTTCCAGCAGGAACGAGGTATCGCCCACGTCCTCCACCTTCACCCAGCGCATCATCTGGCGAACGATCACCTCGATGTGCTTGTCGCTGATGTTGACACCCTGCAAGCGGTAAACTTCCTGGATTTCGTTCACCAGGTAGGCTTGCAATTCCTTCTCGCCCAGCACGGCCAGAATGTCGTGCGGGTTCAGGGGACCATCCATCAGCGGCTCGCCAGCGCGGATGCGCTCGCCTTCCTGCACATTGATGTGAACGCCGCGCGGCACCTGGTACTCTTTCTCGGTGCCGTTGTCGGCCACCACATAGATCTTGCGCTGGCCTTTGGCAACGTCGCCAAACTTCACCACGCCATCGATCTCGCTGATGACCGCGGTTTCGCGCGGCTTGCGGGCCTCGAACAATTCCACCACGCGTGGCAAACCGCCCGTGATGTCCTTGGTCTTGGTGGTTTCGCGCGGGATCTTCGCCAGCACGTCGCCCGGAGTCACCGTCTCGCCATCCTGCACCATCAAGTGAGCGCGGGAAGGCATCAGGTAGCGCTTGCTGCCTTTGGCTCCCTTGATGATGATGGTCGGCTGACGCTTCTCGTCCGGCGAATCAACCACCACATGGCGCGACAGACCCGTGACCTCGTCCACTTCTTCGTGCAGGGTCATGCCTTCCTGCAGGTCCTTGAACTGCACCGTCCCGCCAATTTCGGTCAGGATGGCGAAGGTGTACGGGTCCCACTCGACCAGGACATCGCCCAAGCCGACCGATTGACCGTCTTCCACCTTCACCTTGGCGCCGTAAACCACGGCATAGCGCTCTTTTTCGCGGCCCTTGTCGTCCAGGATGGCGATGGAACCGTTACGGTTCATCACCACCAGGTGGCCTTCCTTGGCGCGCACGGTCACCAGGTTGATGAAGCGCACAGTGCCGTGGTTTTTGGCATCGAGGCGCGACTGCTCGCTGACTCGCGAAGCCGTGCCGCCGATGTGGAAGGTACGCATGGTGAGCTGGGTCCCAGGCTCGCCGATGGACTGCGCCGCGATGACGCCCGTGGCCTCGCCCAACTCGACCAAGCGGCCGGAAGCCAGGTTGCGCCCGTAACACATCACGCAAACACCACGCTTGGATTCGCAGGTGAGCACGGAGCGAATCTTGACCCGCTCGATACCGGCTGCCTGCACCGCGCCCGCCAGGTCTTCGGTGATCTCCTGGTTGATGTCGACGATGATGTTGCCTTCGTAGTCCTTGATCTTCTCCAGCGAGACGCGGCCCACGATACGATCACGCAACGGCTCGATGATCTCGCCCGACTCCACGATGGAGGTGACGTAGATGCCATCGACCGTGCCGCAATCGTATTCGCTGATGATCACGTCCTGCGCCACGTCCACCAAGCGCCGGGTCAGGTAGCCCGAATCCGCCGTCTTGAGCGCGGTATCGGCCAGTCCCTTGCGGGCGCCGTGGGTGGAGATGAAGTACTCCAACACCGTCAGGCCTTCGCGGAAGTTCGCCGTGATCGGGGTCTCGATGATTTCGCCCGAAGGCTTGGCCATCAAGCCACGCATGCCGGAGAGCTGACGAATCTGCTGCTTGGAACCGCGAGCGCCGGAGTCAGCCATGACGTAAATGGGATTGATGTCGCCGACTTTGTCGTCTTCCTGCATGGCGCTGAACATCTCGTCTGCCACTTTTTCCGTGATGGCCGACCAGATTTCGACGACCTTGTTGTAGCGTTCGCCGTTGGTGATGGCGCCGTCCAGATACTGCTGCTGCACAGCGATCGCCTGCTTTTCGGCGTCGCGCACCAGGCCCGCTTTGCCCGGAGGAATGACCATGTCGTCGATCCCAATCGAGAGGCCCGCCATGGTGGCGTAGTGGAAACCGAGCTGCTTGATGCCGTCCAGCATCCGCACCGTGGTCTCCAGACCGAAGCGCAGGTAGCAGTAGTTCACCAGGTTGCCCACGCCCTTCTTCTTGAGCAGGCCGTTGATGTAGGGCATCTCCGCAGCCCCGCGCTTCAGATGGTCGTTCATGATGGCGCGGCCCACGGTGGTCGAGATGAACTGCCGCTCAAAGTTGGTCGGCTCGGTATGGATCACGTCCTGATCGTCATACGCGATGGTGAGATCGATCACGTCGCCCGAGTAGCGCAGACGAATCGGGGTCAGCGTTTCCACTTCGCCCGCTTCCTTCGCCAGGATCACTTCGTCGATGTTGGCGAACGCGCGTCCCTCGCCCTTGGCGCCCGGCTTGGCTTTGGTCAGGTAGTAAATGCCCAGCACCATGTCCTGCGTGGGCACGGTGATCGGCTGTCCTGACGCCGGCGACAGGATGTTATGCGAGGCCAGCATCAACACGCTGGCTTCCACCTGCGCTTCCGGCGACAACGGAATGTGCACCGCCATCTGATCGCCGTCGAAATCGGCGTTGAATGCGGTGCAAACCAGCGGGTGAATCTTGATGGCCTTGCCTTCCACCAGCACCGGCTCGAAAGCCTGAATCCCGAGGCGATGAAGCGTGGGCGCGCGGTTCAGCAACACCGGATGGTCCTTAATCACCTCTTCCAGGATGTCCCATACGATGGGCTCCTGTTGCTCCACCATCTCTTTGGCCTGCTTGATGGTGGTGCAGTGTCCAGTCTGCTCCAGGCGGTGATAGATGAACGGCTTGAACAGCTCCAGCGCCATCTTCTTGGGCAGGCCGCACTGGTGCAGCTTGAGGTCGGGACCCACCACAATGACGGAACGTCCGGAATAGTCCACGCGCTTGCCCAGCAAGTTCTGGCGGAAGCGGCCCTGCTTGCCTTTCAGCGTGTCGGACAGTGACTTCAGCGGACGGTTGTTGGCGCCACGCAGCACACGGCCACGGCGTCCGTTGTCGAACAGTGCGTCCACCGCCTCTTGCAGCATGCGCTTCTCGTTACGCACGATCACTTCCGGCGCGTGCAGGTCCATCAACTTCTTCAAGCGGTTGTTGCGGTTGATGACCCGGCGATACAGATCGTTCAGGTCAGAAGTCGCAAAGCGGCCGCCATCGAGAGGAACCAGGGGACGCAGCTCAGGCGGGATCACCGGAATCACGTCCAGAATCATCCACTGCGGCTTGTTGCCGCTCTTGCGGAATGCCTCAACCACTTTCAGGCGCTTGGCATATTTCAGGCGCTTCTGCACCGAAGTCTCGGTGCGCATTTTTTCGCGCAGTTCGCCGGAGAGACTCTCCACCTCAACCCGCTTCAGCAGTTCCTTGATGGCTTCGGCGCCCATCATGGCCTTGAAGCCGCTGGCGCGATGCGCCTGGTCGAGTTCGCGATACTTGGTTTCGTCCTTGATGACTTCGCGCTCTTTGACCGGAGCTTCGCCGGCCTCGACCACCACGTAGGCTTCGAAGTACAGCACCGATTCCAGCTCGCGCAGCGAGATGTCGAGAATGTGGCCGATACGGCTGGGCAGCCCCTTGAAGAACCACACATGGGAACAGGGCGAAGCCAGCTCAATGTGGCCCAGGCGCTCACGGCGCACCTTGGACAGCGTTACCTCCACGCCGCACTTATCGCAGATCACGCCGCGGTGCTTCATGCGCTTGTATTTGCCGCAGAGACACTCCCAGTCGGTTACCGGCCCGAAAATGCGGGCGCAGAACAGACCATCGCGCTCCGGCTTGAAGGTGCGGTAGTTGATGGTCTCCGGCTTGGTGACTTCGCCGTGAGACCAACTGCGGATCTTTTCGGGCGAAGCCAGGCTGATGCGGATAGCGTCGAAGTCGGCGATGGCATTTCCGAGATCAAATGGACTCGAACGGTACATAAAATCAGTCCTCAGTTGTCAGTTGTCGGTTGTCAGTTGTCCGTTGCCGGTTTCTGCAAGCGACGAGTTAATTGTTTGCGCTGCTAGGTGGGCAACTTCTCCCACTTGCTCTCATAGCGCTCGATATTGTTTTTTAAGTACAGTCCCCAATACAGCGGTCCTTGATCATAGGGCTGCCCGTCCGATGTCGTATCCGACGAGGTTCTCCATTCTTGGAGCGCGTCCTCGTGCGACAGGACGAAGTAGCGCACATCTACGTCACTACCCGGCGCCGGCACACCAACAACAACCAGAAAAAGATTCTGCTGTGATGGTGCTTCGAGAAACGCCTGTCCTACCGGAATGTAGGTAGGAAAGCCTTTCTTGCCGGCCCCCTTGTACGTGTAGCCATGCACTCTAATCCTGAACTCCCGAGTGTTAGGACCTGAACACGTCAACTTTGTCAGTGCGTCACTGCTTCGAGCAACTGAATAGTTCCTACGGGACAATTCAGAGCGAACCGCAGAGATCGCCGCCTCATGTGTTTCTTGCTTGCTGCGATTTTCTGTGCTCACAGGCTTGCCTCCCTCACCCCAACTCAGTTGGTCGCCTCGTCAGTATTTTTGGTCTTCCTTTTCGCGTTGAGCTCTCGCGTATTCAGACCAACCCGTAAACTCAAAAGTTACCTGAAGAGCACCTCTGCTCAAGTTAACCGGTACCGCCTCTACCGCGATTGCGGAAACGTGGCCAGCATTAGCCACCGGTATCCAATAGGTTTTCAGGTCACGTTTCTTCTCGTTCAGTGCATACATCCAATTTTCATCTGCACAAAACACTTCACTTGACACGTTGCAACGATCAACCGCCAAACGTGGCTCGCCGTATTTCCTTGAAATTCCTTGCACCGTGTCTTCGTATGCAGATCTCAACTCTGTCCCATGGTCGTCCGTACGAACGGTGTGACCTCCGGCAACCACTCTCAGCAATCCTGCCTTCGGCGAAAAATCCAGCGCATATACGACATACGCTGCGTGAGGCTTAGGTGCCGTATCGAACATAAGTTGGTCTCCGTCGGATTTCATTGGCTTTCCGAGTAAGTGGATTACCTGTTGCTGCGTCATGCCTTTTTCAAAGCCGAAGGGTCCAGCTTGGCCAAGGGCAGTGACTGCTACTACGGACAGAAAAACGGACGTTGCCAAAATCTTCATCTGTCTTCCTCACGATGAGCGCTGGTGCCCAAGGTTAATTGTTATGCGCTGCTACTGCTGTCCCTCGAGCCCGAAAATCCGGCCCTCGCGGGTTTGGGCAATATGCAGAAGGCGAGCAGTACCCTCAGCGATCCCGTTGGTATAGGTCTTGCCCCCGTCGATGCTAGATTTCAACCCATCGATACTGAGTTTCATGTCGTGTATCTCGCGAGATGTCCTTTCGACCGTTTGCTTCAGAGCTTCGTGACGCTGAGCGAGCCTTTCCAGCCTCTCGTCTATTGTCATAGCTCTCTCCTCAGTCAGGCGCCGTAGTGGGCTACCCTGACTCGTATTCCTTTCTCAATCGGTAATAAATGCCGACAGAGTCCCTCTTCCCCGTCTTCTCGACGTAAGGTTCAAAGTCATCAAACGGATACTTATCGTATGCTTGGTCCCTCACGGGTTCTTCCCATGCCTTGTGTCCAGGTCGAAGAAAGTAGATGAACCTGGGGTTCTGGCTTGGGTACGTGCTGGGCAGCTCTCCCGTGACGGCGACAGTCGCAAACGCATCGGCTACCTTGTTGGGCAACCCTCTAGCCATTAATTCCTCCCTTGTGACGCTCGCGAGCCTGAGGCATCCGCCTTTTATCGAATCAGTCAGCCGCCAGCGGAGCTGCCGGGAGCACTCTGCGCTCATTGGTCTTGATCAGCTCCACGTCGAGGCACAACGACTGCAACTCACGAATCAGGACATTGAACGACTCCGGCACACCCGGCTCAATGGCCGCTTCGCCTTTAACAATGGCCTCGTAAATCTTGGTGCGGCCATAAACGTCATCGGACTTCGCGGTGAGCAGTTCCTGCAGGATGTAGGCTGCGCCGTAGGCTTCCAGGGCCCACACTTCCATTTCGCCGAAGCGCTGACCGCCGAACTGCGCCTTGCCGCCCAGCGGCTGCTGGGTGATCAGCGAGTACGGTCCGATCGAGCGCGCGTGGATCTTGTCGTCCACCAGATGCGAGAGCTTGAGCATGTAGATATAGCCCACGGTAACCGGCTGCTCGAAGCGCTCTCCGGTCATGCCGTCGTAGAGAGAGGTTTTGCCCGACTCGGGCAGGCCGCTCTGCGCCAGCAAAGACTTGATTTCTCCCTCTTTCGATCCGTCGAACACCGGCGAGCCGAAGTAGACGGCTTCCTTCATGCCATCCGCCACATGCTCCAGGGTGTCGTCATCAAGGCTGACCAGCTTGTCCACGAACGGCGTGTCCTTGAACATCACCTTGAGTTCCTTGCGCAGACGTTCCGCCTTGGAATTCTCTTTCAGCAGCTCGCCGATTTTTTGTCCCAACGCGTAACCTGCCCAGCCCAGATGGGTCTCCAGGATCTGGCCCACGTTCATACGGCTGGGCACGCCCAACGGATTCAGGACGATTTCCACCGGCGTACCGTTCTCGAGGTAAGGCATGTCCTCTTCCGGCAGGATGCGCGCGATGACGCCCTTATTACCGTGGCGACCGGCCATCTTGTCGCCCACGCTCAGCTTGCGCTTCATGGCAACATAAACTTTCACCAGCTTGATCACGCCCGGCGGAAGTTCATCGCCCTTTTGCAGCTTCTCGACTTTCTCGCGGACGATCTTGCGCAGCACGTCAATCTGACGCGAGGTCATCTCTTCGATTTCATCGATCTGCTCGTTGATGCGCGGGTCCTTATCGGGGAACTTGACGCGCTTCAGGTTGCGGGTCGAGATGCGCTCGATGGTGTCGCGGTCCAGAATCACACCCTTGGTCAACAGGCGCTTGTTGGTGCGCTCGTCGTGCAGGTCGGCGAGGACTTCCTTGCCGCCCAATAACGCCTCCAGGCGCTTCAAACGCTCGTCGGTGAGAATTCGGATCTCGTCAGCCAGGTTCTTCTCCAGCTTTGCCACCTGCTCAGACTCGATGAACTTGGCGCGCTCGTCCTTGTCCTGTCCTTTGCGGGAGAAGATCTTCACGTCCACCACCGTTCCCTCGATGCCGGGAGGGCAGGTGAGCGAAGCGTCGCGAACATCGCCGGCCTTCTCGCCGAAGATGGCCCGCAGCAGCTTTTCTTCCGGAGTAAGCTGGGTCTCGCCTTTGGGCGTGACTTTGCCCACTAGGATGTCGCCGGCTTTTACCGTGGCGCCGATGCGGATGATGCCGCTCTCATCGAGGTCGCGCAACGCCGACTCGCTGACGTTGGGAATATCGCGGGTGACTTCTTCCGGGCCCAGCTTGGTGTCGCGCGACTCGATCTCGAACTCCTCGATGTGGACCGAGGTGTAATAGTCGTCTTTCACCATCTTCTCGGAAACCAGGATGGCGTCCTCGAAGTTGTAGCCGCGCCAGGGCATGAAGGCGACCAGCACGTTGCGGCCGAGCGCCAATTCGCCCATGTCGGTGCAAGGACCGTCGGCGATGACTTGCCCCTTGGCCACGCGCTGCCCCTTCATCACGATGGGGCGCTGATTGATACAAGTGTTCTGGTTGGAACGCTTGAACTTGGTGAGCTGATAGATGTCGCTGCCCACCTCGCGCGACAGTTGCATCGGGTGATGCTCGCCCTCGACGCGCACGATGATGCGCTCGGAGTCAACCGAGTCGATGATGCCGCCGCGTCGTGCCAGCACTACCGCGCCGGAGTCGCGCGCGGTGACGCCTTCCATTCCAGTGCCAACGATGGGCGCCTGCGCGCGCAGCAAGGGCACAGATTGGCGCTGCATGTTGGCGCCCATCAGGGCGCGGTTGGCGTCGTCGTGCTCCAGGAACGGAACCAGCGAAGCTGCCACCGACACGAGCTGTTTCGGGCTCACGTCGATGTAGTCCACTTCGTCGCGGCTGACCAGCACAAAGTTGCCGGCTTTGCGGGCGTTCACCAGTTCGGCGACGATGCGGCCCTTGTCGTCGATCTCGGCGTTGGCCTGCGCAATCACGTGGCGATCTTCCTCCCACGCCGACAGGTAGAACGAGAAGGGCTCAACGTCGATGAGCTTCTTGCGGCGCTCCCGCAGATCATTGTTGGCCTTGGTCGCCTCGGACTTCTCCATGTGGTCGCCCACACGGTAGTCGCTGTCGCCGGCGTTGACCACGGTGACGAAGTCCAGTACCCGGCCGTTCTTCACCTTGCGATAAGGCGACTCGATGAAGCCGTAGTCGTTGATGCGCGCGTAGCAGCTCAACGACGAAATGAGGCCGATGTTCGGACCTTCCGGCGTTTCAATCGGGCAGATACGGCCATAGTGCGTCGGGTGTACGTCGCGGACTTCGAATCCGGCGCGTTCCCGCGACAGGCCGCCCGGCCCCAGGGCCGACAGGCGGCGCTTGTGCGTGATCTCCGACAGCGGGTTGGTCTGGTCCATGAACTGCGACAACTGCGACGAACCAAAGAATTCGCGAATGGCGGCCATCACCGGCTTGGCATTCACCAGGTCGTGCGGCATCGCAGTGGACATCTCCTGGTACACGCTCATCTTTTCCTTGATGGCGCGTTCCATGCGGACCAGGCCGATGCGGAACTGGTTCTCCAGCAGTTCGCCGACTGCGCGGACGCGACGGTTGCCCAGGTGGTCGATGTCGTCCACCGAACCGATGTTCTTGCGCAGCTTGAGCAGGTAGCGGATGGTCCCGTAGAAATCGTCCGGCTCCAGTGTGCGGTGGTCGAGATGGGTCGCGTCTTCGCTCTCGAACAGCTTGATGTTGAATTTCAGGCGGCCCACGCGGGAGAAGTCATACTTGCGCGGGTCGAAGAACATGCCGTGGAACAGCGAGGTCGCCGTGTCGAGCGTCGGCGGGTCGCCGGGACGCAACTTGCGGTAGATCTCGATCAGCGCTTCCTGCGGGGTCTTCACCGAATCGCGCCGCAGGGTGGCGCTAATCACCGTGCCTACATCGTCGCGTTCGGGGAAGAACACGTGCAGCTCGGCAACGCCAGTGTCCAGCAGCTTCGACAACTTTTCCGCCGTAAGCTCGGAGTTGGCTTCCAGCAGGATTTCCCCGGTGTTGGTGTCCACAACGTCGGCCGCAACGTACGCGCCTTCCATGTCGCTGAGGTCAACTTCGATCTCGGAAATCTTGTGCTTCTGGATTTCCTTCATCACCGCTGGCGTAACCTTGCGGCCGGAGTGAGCGATCTCTTCGCCACCCTTGGTCGCGATCTTGTGCGCCAGCTTCATGCCCACCAGGTTGGTTGGCCGCTCCACGCCGGGCTCGAGCTTCCAGTACAGCTTCTTGTCCTTTAGAGCGATGCGATCCACGGTGTAGAACGTGCGCAGGATGTCCTCATCGGAGCGCAGGCCCAGCGCCCGCAGGAAGATGCTGCCCAGGAACTTGCGTTTGCGGTCGATGCGCACGTACAGAATGTTCTTCTGGTCGTACTCGAACTCAACCCACGAACCGCGGTAGGGGATGATCTTGCCCAGGAAATAGGTGCGATTGCTGGCGGTCTCGAAGAACACGCCCGGCGAGCGGTGCAACTGGCTGACGATGACGCGCTCCGTGCCGTTGATGATGAAGGTGCCATTGGCCGTCATCAACGGAATGTCGCCAAAGAAAACCTCCTGCTCCTTCATGTCGCGGATGGAGCGGTTGCCGGTCTCCGGGTCCTTGTCGTAGATGGTGAGGCGCATGGTGACCTTCAGCGGGGCGGAGTAGGTCATCCCGCGCTCCTCGCATTCAGCCACGTCGTACTTGAGCTGCAATCCGACAGGATCGCCGCACTTGTTGCAGAAATCGGGCGTATTGGCGTTGTAGGTGCCGCACTTGGTGCACAGCACGTCTCCCAGATGGAAGGGATCGGTCTTCACGGTTGCGCCGCAATTACGGCAGGTGGTGCGCAGGTGGTTCAGCCCTTTGAGGTGGCCGCACTTGCACTCCCAGTTGCCGATGGCGTACTCCACGAAGTCCAATTGCGAGACGTTGCGGAAGTCCGTGATCGGAAATACCGACTGGAACACCGCCTGCAAACCGCCGTCATCGCGCTCGCTCGGCAGCGCATCCATCTGCAGAAATCGGTCATACGAACGCTTCTGCACCTCAATCAAGTTGGGGATCTGGATGGTAGCCGGAATTTTGGAGAAATCGAACCGATTTCGATTGGCAGTCTTCTGTTGTGCCATGTATAAAGCTCCTATATCAGCGCCCGGCCCGCTCGCTCATGCGGGGCCTTGCCCGCCGCGGCGGGCTAATGCGGATGTGCCACGGGTAGGACTGCCGTCCCACGGTGACAGGTTGGTCGAAGAAAGAATGGGCTGTTTGAGTGCGCGCAAAAACGCAAGTGCGCCGCCGGAGACAAAGATTCCCGTCAGCGCCAGGTCAGGCGTTCTGCAATCCCATGACCATTTGATCCGGGATTTCGGCACGAAACGTGCCGCGATGTTTTTCGCTTCCCGCGCCAGTATCTTCAGGCCTTGTCCTTGGCTAGCCTACCGTCGCGCCTGAGCTGACGCGACTCCGGTCAAGCTTGCCGCCTGCCACTCACCTGTTTGATGCTCCGGATCCCCAATAAGAATCCGGCTCAACGATGCCCGGGAATTCCGCAGTCCCTGCTGAGCAGAACTGCTCTGCTTCCTCGGCCTCATCGCGCCCCTTCACGACTGCTCCAACGTGAAGAAGAACGTCGCCGCCGCCCCGATTAACCGCGGGCGGCAGCAGCCTTGACTCCGGTCAGCGTCCCGGAGTAATCGTCCCGCTCCGTTGCCGGTTCGCTGCCAAGCGCAAAATGAGCATTTGCCAGCGGCTGGACGAAACGGGACCGAAGCTTACTTCACCTCGACGGTCGCGCCTGCCTCGGTGAACTTTTTCTTGATGGTCTCGGCTTCGTCCTTGGAGACGCCTTCCTTCACGGTCTTGGGAGCGCCATCGACCAGGTCCTTGGCTTCCTTCAGACCCAGGCTGGTGACTTCTCGGACAGCCTTGATCACGTTGATCTTGTTGGGGCCCACCGCGGTGAGCACGACCGCAAATTCGGTCTTCTCTTCCGCCGGGGCCGCTACTGCGGCGCCCGCGCCGGCTCCGCCTGCCATCATGACGGGGGCCGCCGCCGCCGCCGAGACGCCAAGGCGATCTTCCAATTTCTTTACCAGGGCCGCCGCATCCAGAAGCGAGAGCCCTACGATTTGATCTTCCAACTGCTGCAAATCCGCCATGTATTTATCCACCTATTCGTTATTCGTTGTGTTGATTTCGTTATCGGTCTTCGAGGCTTCCAATGTGCCGTCTCCATGCCAGACTCACGCAGGCTGCACGCCTCACAACGGATAACGCAAACCCTAAGGGACCGCTTGCGCACTCCCAAACTCGTGTATGCCCAGGCCTAAGCCTGCGCTTCTGCCGCCGCAGGTTCAGCCGCCGGGATTGCCGGCGCCGCTTCCCCTGCGCCACCAAACTTGTTCTTCTCCACACCCTGGTTGATCACGACCGCCAGATCGCGCCCAATGG
The DNA here is from genome assembly GCA_963836875.1 of uncultured Acidobacteriaceae bacterium. GTDB lineage: Bacteria > Acidobacteriota > Terriglobia > Terriglobales > Acidobacteriaceae > Bog-257. Next base: position 405,133 of record CAWIKZ010000007.1, on the reverse strand, counting down.
CGTTCATCACCGTTACCAGACGCTGCGCCGGAGCATTCATCAGGAACAGCAGCTTGGAGTGGATCTCTTGCTTCGACGGCATGCTGGCCAGCGCGTCGATGTCCTTAATCGCGATGACGCGGCCGTCCACAATGCCGACTTTGAAGGTGTACTCCGGATTGTCCTTGGCATACTTGCTGAGCGCCTTGGCCAGGGCCACCGGATCGCCGCCGGTGTAAGCGATGGAAGTAACTCCCGCGAGGCCCTTCATCGCCTCCTCCACCTTGGTTCCCTGGGCGGCGCGCTCCGCCAGCGTGTTCTTCACCACGCGATAATGCCCGCCCGCGCTGCGGACGGCCTTGCGCAGTTCAAAATCCTTCTGCACGGTCAGCTTGCTGAACGTGCCTACCACCGCGTGGCTCGCGCTCTGGAACTCTTCCTTGAGCTGCTCAACCTGCTCGATTTTTCTTGCTCTTGTGACAGCCATCTTCGAACCCTTTCTCCGGGCGCTCGAAAGGCGCCTCTTTACGCGTCAGCCTAGGCTCGCGCCGCTGCTTCCACCGCTGCGGTGTCAATGGAAACACCCGGGCCCATGGTGGAACTGAGATAGCAACCCTTGATGTATTTGCCCTTGGCCACCGTGGGCTTTGCCTTGATCACGCTGCTGATGACCGTGGCGGCATTTTCCACCAACTTCTCTGGTGGGAACGAAATCTTGCCCACCGGCACGTGCACCAGCGCGGTCTTGTCGGTTCGGAACTCTACTTTGCCGGCCTTGGTTTCCCTGACCGCCGCCGCCACATCGAAGGTCACAGTCCCGGTCTTGGGGTTGGGCATGAGCCCACGCGGACCCAGCACTTTGCCCAGCCGGCCGACTGACTTCATCATGTCGGGCGTGGCGATCACGGCGTCGAAGTCCGTCCAGTTTTCCTTCTGGATCTTCTCCACCATGTCTTCGCCGCCCACGATATCGGCGCCCGCCGCCTCAGCCTCGCGCACTTTTTCGCCACTGGCGATGACCAGCACCTTCTTGGTTTTCCCCAGCCCATGCGGCAGGACCACGGTGCCGCGGACCATCTGGTCGGCATGCTTGGGATCGACTCCCAGGCGCATCGTCAAGTCCACGGTCTCGTCGAACTTGGCGTACTTCACTTTCTGCAAAAGCGGCACCGCGTCCTGAAGCGTGTACGAACGAGCTTCGACGGCGGCGCGCGCCTTCCCGATGTTCTTTCCGAATTTCCTCATTGTTCTCCTTGTCTTCCACCGCCGTCCCTTGCTGCCGGAGGGCCGTGGTATCTGCGACTGCTGGGGGCCCCACTCATTCGCGGTTTTCGAATGAGTGGGATTCCCGCTATGCCGTAACTTCGATACCCATGGAGCGCGCGGTACCCTTCACGCTCTTCACCGCCGCTTCCACCGAAGCCGCGTTCAGGTCGGGCATCTTCTGCCTGGCAATCTCCAGCACCTGCTTCTCGGTCACCTTGCCGACCTTGTCCTTATTCGGCGTACCCGAACCCTTGGCCACGCCCGCGGCGCGCTTCAACAGAATCGAAGCAGGAGGCGTTTTGGTGATGAAGGTGAAGGTGCGATCGCTGTACACCGACACCACCACCGGGATGATCAGGCCGTCGAGTTCCTTGGCGTTGGTCCTGGCATTGAACTGCTTGCAGAACTCCATGATGTTGATCTGCGCCTGGCCCAGCGCCGGGCCCACCGGGGGGGCCGGAGTGGCCTTGCCCGCCGCAATCTGCAACTTCACCGAACCTGTGATCTTCTTTGCCATAGCTATTCCTACGAATCCATTTTCTTCGCAGCGCGCTCGCGCGACTGGCTGCGATTTGGCTTACGTAACAACTTTTTCGACCTGCCCGAATCCCAGCTCCACCGGGGTCGAGCGCCCAAAAATGGTGACCATCACCTTTAGCGTCTCGCGGTCTTCGTTGACCTCGTCAATATCGCCGGTAAAGCTGGCGAAGGGGCCTTCGCTGATGCGCACCTTCTCGTTCTTCTCGAACTTGACTTTGAGTTTCGGTTTTTCCTTGCTGTCGGCGACGCGGTACACAATCTGGTTGACTTCTTCTTCCGACAGCGGGGTGGGCTGCTGCCCCGTGCCCACAAATCCCGTCACCCGCGGCGTTCCCTTGACCACGTGCCACACGTTGTCGTCCATGTCCATCTCGACCAGCACGTAGCCGGGGTAGAACATGCGCTCGCTGGTGTACTTCTTGCCGCCGCGGACCTCGGTCACCGACTCGGTGGGAATCAGCACCCGGCCGATCCTTTGCTCCAGCTCAGGGTAGGCGCGCACGCGCGACTCCAGCGACTCCTTCACCTTGCGCTCGAATCCCGAATAGGTGTGGATGATGTACCACTTCATATTCGGGTTCTGCGGGTTCGGCTGGTCGGCGGAAAGCGGAGCTGCGGCTTCCTCTCCGGCAACCTGCGTTTCAGCGCCGTTCTTTTCCGATTTGATTTCTTCTTCAGTCATGGGTTCGCGCATTAGCGGTGTGTCATCGCTTTCAGTAACTTATCGAGAGACAGGCCCAGAATCTTGTCAACCACAGCAAAATACAGGCCGAACAGAAAGACGGTGATAATGACCACTGTCGTGGTGCCTTGCACTTCCTTGCGCGACGGCGTGGTGACCTTCTTCATCTCCGTGCGCACGTCGTTGTAAAAACTCTTGATGCGCTGCGGCCACGCCTTAATCGTACCTAGCTTAGTGTCGCCCGCTGCTTCGATCGCTGTCGACTTCGCCATCTGATACCTGTTTTCCGGCGCGCTGTCGCGCCTTAACTTCCCCCGTCATCCGGAGGCGGCTTCCGTTGCCACCGAAGGACCTGGGCGCCCTGATTCGCCCGCCGCGGCGGGCGAAAATGGCGCATCCGAACTTCTGGCAGGGGCGGAGGGATTCGAACCCCCAAGTCCGGTTTTGGAGACCGGCAGTTTAACCGTTGAGCTTACGCCCCTGTGGTAGCTGTCAGCCCTCAGCTATCTGCTATCAGTCTTCAGCCCTTGCGGGTCCATGCCGCCTTTCAGCGTTTTTACTGAGAGCTGATAGCTGATGGCTGATAGCTACTTCACTTCCTTATGCGACGTGTGCTTGCGGCACTTCCGGCAAAACTTGTTGAACTCCAACCGGGCCGTGGTGGTCTTCTTGTTCTTGGTCGTGGAGTAGTTGCGATCTTTGCACTCTCCACACTGTAATGTCACGATTTCGCGGGGCATTGACCTATTCCTTCTTGGTTTACTTCGCGGCTTAATACCGCGAAGCCTTGTCCGCATCGAAGTGCGGAAATCAGCGAAGCTTAGTTGCTCCGCCGAGAAATTCGGGTGCCCCACTCATTCCATGTTTTGGAATGAGTGGGACCGTAAAACTACGCAATAATCTCGGTGATGGTGCCGGCGCCCACGGTGCGTCCGCCTTCGCGAATCGCAAACCGCAAGCCCTTCTCCATCGCCACCGGCGTGATCAGCTCAATCTCCAGGCTCACATTGTCGCCCGGCATCACCATCTCCGTGCCCGCCGGCAAGCTCGCCACTCCCGTCACGTCGGTGGTGCGGAAGTAAAACTGCGGCCGGTAGCCCTTGAAGAACGGCGTGTGCCGCCCACCTTCGTCCTTCGACAGCACGTACACTTCGCCTTTGAACTTGGTGTGCGGCGTGATCGAGCCCGGCTTGGCCAGCACCATGCCGCGCTCTACGTCTTCCTTCGGGATGCCGCGCAGCAGCAGGCCGGCATTGTCGCCCGCCAGACCTTCGTCCAACTGCTTCTTGAACATTTCCACGCCCGTGACCACCGTCTTGCGGGTCTCGCGGAAGCCCACAATCTCCACTTCCTCGCCCACCTTCACCTTGCCGCGCTCGATGCGGCCGGTCACCACCGTGCCCCGCCCCTGGATCGAGAAAATGTCTTCGATCGGCATCAGGAACGGCTTGTCGATGTCGCGCGCCGGCAGCGGCACGTTCTTGTCCACCGCCTCCATCAGCTCGTCGATCTTGGCTTCCCACTGCGCCTCGCCGTTCAACGCGCCCAGCGCCGAGCCGCGCACCACCGGCAGCTCGTCGCCCGGAAAGTTGTACTTGGTCAGCAGCTCGCGCACTTCCATCTCCACCAGATCGATCAGCTCAGGATCTTCCACCGCATCGCACTTGTTCAGGAACACCACCACGTACGGCACCCCGACCTGGCGGGCCAGCAGCACGTGCTCCTTGGTCTGCGGCATCGGCCCGTCAGTCGCCGCCACCACCAGAATGGCGCCATCCATCTGCGCCGCGCCGGTGATCATGTTCTTGATGTAGTCGGCGTGCCCCGGACAATCCACGTGGGCGTAGTGCCGGTTGGCAGTCTCGTACTCCACGTGCGCCGTGGCAATGGTGATGCCGCGCGCCTTCTCTTCCGGCGCGTTGTCGATCGAGTCGAAGCTGCGGAACACGATCTTGGGATTGTGCTTCTGCAATACCTTGGTGATGGCCGCCGTCAACGTGGTCTTGCCATGATCGATGTGCCCGATCGTGCCTACGTTCACGTGCGGCTTGCTGCGATCAAATTTCTCTTTCGCCATTTTTTTCTGTGCCCTAGTAGTACCGGTAAAGTTTGTTGAACTTCTCGCGCAGAGGCAAATCCACCGCCTCCAGCGCCGTCAAATAAAATTCCCGCACCTGCGCCTGATCGCTCACCGGCAGCGCGTCATACAACTGCCGCGCCGATTTGCCGTCCTGCGCCAGCTTCCGGTCTGCGCGCTCCAGCAACTTCGCGCGCAAAACGCGATCGAAATCGCGGATTGGAACTCCCTTGCGCTGCAGCAGCCGGAGAAAGTCTTCCACCGCGTCCGCCGCAAAAATCCTCGCCAAGGCGGACCGAAACTGCTCAAACTCATCCAGCTTCTCGATGCGAAGAGCAGCCTGCCGAAACGGTATTCGCGGTTCCGACTGTTCCATCGAAGTATTCACTGGACCGGAAATCCATCCTGCCCTCATCGCGGGCCTTGCCTGATTCAAACTCATGGAGCTGATGATCGGGATTGAACCGATGACCTCTCCCTTACCAAGGGAGTGCTCTACCAACTGAGCTACATCAGCCCTCGACTGCACACCATCCAGCAAAACTTCTGGAGCGGGAGACGGGAATCGAACCCGCGACCAACAGCTTGGAAGGCTGTGACTCTACCACTGAGTTACTCCCGCACATCCAATCAAACTGGCCGTTATTCGTCGCGGCGGTCGCGCTGCTCGCGCTCTTGCTTGCGGCTCCATGTCCAGGTGCGAACGGCAAACATCGCCAGCACTGCCACCGCCGCCAGCTTGAACCTCTGATCGCCGAGGGTGGTCCATGCCAGCACCGCCAGCACCGCGAACAAACCCAACGCCGTCCACAACCGCTTCATCTCAACCACCCCAACGCAGGCAACAGCGGCGCGCGCCCGGGGGGCCCGGAAAAAACCTGGTGCACAGGGGAGGATTCGAACCTCCGTAGCTCGCAAGGAGCGGCAGATTTACAGTCTGCTGCCATTAACCACTCGGCCACCTGTGCACGTTCGACCGAGCATCCCGTTCTCATCGCTTTCCTGAGAGCCCGGCGTCGCCGTTGGCCCGGAATCGCCAGTCTCTGCTGTCAAAGAACCCCGCGTGCCAAGTCCTGCTCCGCAATCCCGGCAAAACTCCGCATCAGTCGCGCGGCCCTACTTCCGCGCGCGTTCTGCGATTTAGGAAGCTGCTGCTGGAATCAGTTCTCTAGGAGAGCTGCGCGTCTCGTTTGGCTTGCTCCTACGCCTTGCGGCGCGCTCACGGTTACGATCCTGGAGCTGGCGAAGGGATTTGAACCCCCGACCCTCTGATTACAAATCAGATGCTCTACCAGCTGAGCTACGCCAGCACTTGCAGCATGGCTCGACATCCGCCACACGCGGACGCGAACCAAGCATGATTCTCCCTGCCAGCCGGGACAAACAATAAAGTTACCACAACGGCAACCCGCGTGCAACTAGAGTACCCGCTGGAACCTCGTCGATTTTGCAAACGATCGGAGACCCACAACTCGCCACTCCCGCGGGCCTCGTGGCTGGGGATTCTGCGGAGCGCGTTGGCATTCCCCAACGCCGAAATGCGGTCAATTCATTGTAACCAATTTCGGCGAGGTTGGCCACCGCCGTGCCTTTTCCCGTATCATTGAAATCTCATCCATGCGAACACGACGAAAGCAGTTGTGGGTTGCCTTAGCGGTTGTCCTCGTTATCGCCGGTGGCATCGTTATCGCCGTTCTGCTGCGAAAGCGCGCTGCTCCGGACGCCGTCCGCTTGCTGCCTGATTCCGACGCAGTCCTCTACGTCAATCTCGAGCCCATTCGGCTGTTTACCGATCTCGGCAAGCATCCCGTCAAAGACCGCGATCCGCAATACGAAGGCTTCGTTCGCCAGACCGGCTTCGAGTTCGAGCGCGATCTGGATAAAGCCGCCCTGGCCATTCACTACGGCACTTCTATCCGCGGCAAATCGACGGAGACCCGTTACAGCGAAATTCTGCAGGGACACTTCGACAACGGGCGGGTGGAGGAATACCTGCGCAAGCTGTCAGCCAGCGTGGAGCACTACGGCAATTTCGATATCTACATTATCCCGATGGAAGGCCGGACCGTTCGTGTGGCGCTGCTCGGAGTGGACGTGGCCGCCGCGTCGAATACCGAAGGCCCCGAGGCCATCCACGGCATGATCGATCGCTACCGGCAAGCGGCCCTGCCCTTCGCCGGTCCGCCGCTGGTGAGCGAATATTACCGACTGGTGCCGCTGGGCAGCATCATCTGGACGATTGCGCGCCCGCCCGCAGCCAGTTCCTCCGAAAATCATGCCGAACTGCTCTTGCCTGGAGGCTGGAGCGGACTGCTGCCGCCGAACAGCACGGTGATTGCGTCGGCGCGGCCGCTCAACGAGGTTCACCTGCGGGCGCAAGTCCTCACTCACAGCGAAGCCGAGGCGCGCAGTTTCACCGATCGCGTGAACACCTTCATCGCGCTCTTCAAGACGCTCAATATCTCGATGGACGCAGGGGGTCCCGACCCGGACGTGAAGACCGCCTTCGACAGCCTGGAAATCCATCAGGACAAGGACCAGGCTGTGCTGAACGCCAAAGTTCCGTATGCCTTCTTCAAGAAGATACTCAGCGAGCCGCCGGTGGAACTGGGGCCAGAAACACAAAAACCGCCTGAGCAGAACGCCCCGGCGGCCAAGAAACCTCACAAGTGATCCGGCTCTAACCGGCGGGGATTCCTCCCGGCCTGATGGTCGTGCTGCGCAGGAATTTGTGGGGATTTACCGGCGTGTCGTGGATGCGTACTTCATAGTGCAAGTGGGGCCCAGTGCTGCGTCCGCTGAGGCCGACGTAGCCGATGACCTGTCCCCGGCGCACCGTTTGGCCGCCGGCCACCGCGAAGCCTGACAAGTGTCCGTAGCGAGTGGTGATGCCATTGCCGTGGTCCATCTGAATCATGCGGCCATAGCCGTTATAGGGGCCGGCGTAGGTCACCACGCCGTCTGAGGGCGCCAGCACCGGCTGCCCATAGTGGCAGGAAATGTCAACCCCGGAGTGGAACGCGCCTTCACCGTTGAATGGATCAATGCGCTCGCCGAAGGCGCCCGTAATCGGGCCCATCACCGGCCACAAAGCGGGCGCAGTGGTCGCCCGGATCCAGTCGGTCAGAGAGGCTTCGTGAGTCAATCCCAATCCCAATCCAGCCGTCGCTGCGCCCGTCAGGGCTGAGTTGCGCAAGGCATAAAGCTGGTCCAGGGAAGAAGTCACTTGCTCCGGCTTCAACGTCCCGTCATTCTCATTCAACAATTTGGGATTCGGCTTCAGGCCGTAGATCATGGAAACTTCATTGGCCAGCGTGCCCAGCGAAGCCACCTGGATGTCCTTCTCGTGATTGACCTGTTCCAACTGCTTGTAGCGGGTCTGTAGCGAATTCTTCTCGGAGCGTAATTGGTTGAAGCTGGCCACTTTCCACAGCATGCGTGTGTAAGAGCCCGCCATGCCCGTGATGCTGAACATGCCGATCAGGGCGCCGGCCATGAAGACGTAGAGGTAATGAATGGGGATGGGGATCTTTCGTAGCTGGCCTTCTGCATCGCGCGCTACGAAAAGAATATAAAAGCGCTTTCGCAAAACGATAACCCTCTATTAAAAAATGGTTCCGGAACGTTGAACAAACAAATTATGAAAATCCGGAACTAAGGCCTTTGCCGGTCCGAACTGTCCGCTTACGGGTACCTGGACAACCGTGGGTTAACGGTTCTCCTCCCAACCGTCAGCCGATTGGCCAACTGGCTGGGCGCATGGCTGGTGTAATGAATGACACCAAACCGTAACAGAGCCGTCGTAAGCATGTCAATCAATAAGGGACAAGTGGCTGATACTAAAGTAGTAGATGCCAGATAGCCGCATCACGTGGCCTCGGGTATATTGGGTTGGCCGCCGTACGAAGGAGAGCTGTGCCGCTGAAAGAAAAGTCGCTGATCGAACGGATCCGTCGCGCTGCAACCCTGCATGGACAAAACGCCAGCCGAGGCATCGGGGACGATTGTGCGGTGCTGTCGCTTCCTCGCGGCCATGAAGCCCTGGTCACCACCGACTTCAGCCTGGAGGACGTACACTTCCGGCGCGAGTGGCATCCGCCCGATTCGGTAGGCCATCGCTGCCTGGCGCGCGGGCTCAGCGACATTGCCGCCATGGGAGGAATTCCGCGCGCGGCGTTTCTTTCGCTGGCGCTTCCGCCTGGGCTGCCGCAGAGCTGGGTGGACAAGTTCATTGCAGGACTATTAACGCTCGCGACTCGGTTTTCAGTTTCACTCGCGGGAGGCGACACGGCACAGTCGCCTGCAGGCATCCTGGCCGACATCGTGATGCTGGGCAGCGTTCCGGCGGGAAAAGCCATCTTGCGTTCGGGTGCGCGGCCGGGCGATTTCCTCTACGTAACCGGCACGCTCGGCTCGGCAGTCGCTGCACTGAACCAACTTCGCGCCGGGAAGAAATTGCGGCCGAGGTCGCACCCGAAGCACTTCTACCCTGAACCACGGGTTGCTGTGGGTAGATTCCTGCGCGAGAAGAAGCTGGTCTCCGCCATAATCGACATCAGCGACGGCCTCTCCACCGACTTAGGCCACATCTGCGAAGAGAGTGGCGTCGGCGCAGTGGTGTATGCCGCAGCTCTGCCTGCGGCCAGCGGCAAGGATGGCCGGACGCTGGCGCTGCATGGCGGTGATGAATACGAGCTGCTCTTCACTGCTCGTCCCGAACGCCGCATCCCCAAGCAGATCGCCGGCGTGCGGATCACTCGCATTGGCGAGATTCTGAGCGGGAAGCAGATGATGTTGGCCACCGCCGATGGCAAAACACGGCCCCTGAAGCCCGCCGGATGGGAACACTTCGGCTGAGTTGTACGGCGGGGCAGTTTCGCCGGGCCTTCGGCAAGTACGTTAGTCACACCGTTCGGTGAGCCTCTAATCGCAAACTCCCGCTGCTCCACCGCCGCTAGCTGGTTATAATCCCTCCCATGGACCTGGAACAGAAATTGACCGAACTGAAGCGCCGTGATTCGCTCGCCGAAGCTGGCGGAGGCGAAGAGCGCCGCGCGCGCGAACACAAGCAGGGCAAGATGTCGGCGCGCGAGCGCATCGAGTTTCTGCTCGACGAGGGCACCTTCGAGGAGACCGACAAGCTGGTCACTCACCGCTGCACCGACTTCGGCATGGAAGAGCAGAAGTATTTCGGCGACGGCTTCCTCACCGGCTATGGCCGCGTCGAAGGCCGGCTGGTGTTCGTCTTTGCGCAGGACTTCACCGTCTTCGGCGGCTCGCTGTCGGAGACCAACGCCGCCAAGATCGTCAAGATCATGGACATGGCCATGCGGGTGGGCGCGCCGGTCATCGGCCTGAACGATTCCGGGGGCGCGCGCATTCAGGAAGGCGTGATGTCGCTGGCGGGCTACGCCGACATCTTTCTGCGCAACGTGCTGGCTTCCGGCGTGGTGCCGCAGATCTCGGCGATCATGGGGCCGTGCGCCGGTGGCGCCGTCTATTCCCCGGCGATGACCGACTTCATTCTGATGGTGAACAACACCTCGTACATGTTCATCACCGGGCCGGACGTCATCAGGGCCGTGACCCACGAAGAAGTTACCAAGGATGAACTTGGCGGCGCCATGACCCACAACGAGAAGTCCGGCGTGGCGCACTTCATGGCGCACGACGACGCCGAGTGTCTCAGCATGATTCGCGAGATGCTCAGCTTTATCCCCTCGAACAATCTCGACGATCCGCCGCGCAAGGCTTGCACCGATCCCATCGACCGCGCCGACGAGCATCTCGACACCATCGTTCCCACCGAATCGAACCTGCCCTACGACATCAAGGATGTGGTCAACGCCGTGGTGGACGACAGCTACTTCTTCGAGGTGCAGGAGCATTACGCCAAGAACATCGTCATCGGATTTGCCCGGCTGAACGGCAAGCCGGTGGGCATCGTCGCCAACCAGCCCGCGTTTCTGGCGGGCGTGCTCGACATCAGCGCCAGCATCAAGGGCGCGCGCTTCGTGCGCTTCTGCGACTGCTTCAACATTCCCCTCATCACCTTCGAAGATGTGCCCGGATTTCTTCCCGGCACGCAGCAGGAGTACGGCGGCATCATCACGCATGGCGCCAAGTTGCTCTATGCGTTCTCCGAGGCGACCGTGCCGAAGATTACCGTGATTACCCGCAAAGCTTATGGCGGGGCCTACTGCGTTATGGCGTCGAAGCACATTCGCACTGATGTGAACTACGCCTGGCCAACTGCCGAGATTGCGGTGATGGGACCTGAAGGCGCGGTGAACATTGTGTACCGGCGTGAGTTGGAGAAGTCGGAGACACCCGAGGCCGATCGCGCCGCCAAGATCGAGGAGTTCCGCGACCGCTTCGCCAATCCATATATTGCGGCCGAGCGCGGCTACCTCGATGCGGTGATTCGTCCGCGCGATACGCGCCGCAAGCTGATTCAGGCGCTCGACATGCTGGAGAACAAGCGCGCCAAGAACCCGCCCAAGAAGCATGGGAACATACCGCTGTGAGAAGCAGCAACTAGTGTCCTGAGTTGGAAGTTCGTCTCATAAACCAGAGCTTTGTATCAGGGCACGGCTTCAGCCGTGCCGCAAATGGCCAGTTACGGACTGGGCTTCAGCCCCCTGAGGTACTTCGCTTTGGGCCGCACCGGTATTTATGATATGGTTTCTAGCATTACGCTTGACGTAACGCGTACTTTGCGGCTATCCTAGCTTGTGATCGTCAGCTATCGCGACAAGCGGACGGCGGATTTTGCGGTCGGGAAACGTGTCAAGGCGTTCTCCGGTATCGAACGCGCGGCACGGCTGAAGCTGGACCGTTTGGAAGCCGCCGCTGAGCTCAGAGATCTTGCTGTGTTGCCGGGCAACCGTCTTGAAGTGCTGAGAGGAAATCGAAAGGGGCAATACAGCATCCGCGTCAACGATCAGTGGCGGATTTGCTTCGCATGGACGGAGGGCGGCCCCGGTCCTTCCAACGTGGAGATTGTTGATTACCATTAGGAGAAATGCAGTGGCCATAATTCCCATTCACCCGGGCGAACATCTGGCGGAAGAGCTGAAAGAGTTGGGCATGAGCGCCGCCGAACTGGCGCGGCAACTGAATGTTCCCACCAATCGCGTCACCGAAATCCTGAATGGGCGGCGCGCCATCACCGGCGACACGGCCCTGCGTCTTGCCCATTTCTTTGGCACCACGGCGGAATTTTGGCTGAATTTGCAAGGCCTTTATGAGATCCGCCTCGCCCAGCGCAAGTCCGGCAAGTCCATCAAGAGCTTGCCAACCCTCAAGCACCTCGAACGCGTCCATGCATGACCGCTCAGAAAGCGTTGAACTGCCCCGCCCTAGCCAAAAGGAGCGAGCCCGTCAGGGCGGAACAAAATTAGCCCAGGACGGAAGTCCTGGGTGGGCTGGTTGTAGGGATTATGAGCCGGCTTCAGCCGGCGACACCACTGCGTGGGCGTGATTACCAGCGGGGATCATCGGCCGCTCCCATCCTGTCCGCAAAAGCAGCGGACAAGGATGGGTCACCCGGCCTATTCTGCCTCAGGTAACGGCAGGATGATGGGCGGCACATGCATCCTTCCACACGTGCTAGCCACATACTCCCGAAGATAAGGCCATATCAGCAATCTCAGCTCCTCATCGGCAAACCGCTTAATTGCTCCCTTGCTTATTGGGGGCTTGGCGTGAATGTGTAGGAGATAAACAGCCTGAAGTTGCAGGGAACCGGCACCTGTCTTTTTCCTTGCTGCTTTTACTTCAAGCTTGGCCTCAAGTTCGAAGAATGTCTTCGCTATTTTGTGTGTACGTGAGGACAACGTCATGAATACGTCCTCGGGCTCGTCGAGGAACGCGTCCCGATTGATCCGAAACCGAGACTCCGTCATGGCAATCGTCACAAGCTTAAGGGAGCTGAGGAAACGGCTGTAGCTGTCCTCGACAGCCTGCTTTGCTCGTTGCTTTGACATTAGTGGCATCTCACTCTACGTTCCAAGGTTGCCTTTTGCCGCACCAAATGCCCTCGCCCTGGGACCCCAACACGCCAAGTTGTTGACGAACTCGTGATGGGAGCGCCATCAACTCGAACATTAACCGACTCGATCTTCCACCCCAAGTTCGGCGAATGACGCCGCTTCGTGACGCATGGAGAATGTTCTCGGACTAGAGCTCTGCATTCCGCCTCAAGCGCTGCCAGTGAGTGCCGTTCGGAGAGCACATGATTTACAAATTGGTTCAAGCTAATGCCTTGCTGGCGAGCCTCGAAATCAAGAGACCGATGAAGACCCCGAGGAATGCGGATAACAAACTTGCCACTGTAGTCGTCGAGGACCGTGGGCTCGGGAATGTGTTCGCCACCTTCGAGCTTGGTCTCAATCCAGAGTTTCTTTGCGGCATGAATCGCTCTTATGGCTTCATCAGCAGATTCTCCAAAGCTGGCGCAACCTGGAAGGTCAGGAATCGACGCTACGACTTGACCGTCGTCCTCCTCAACTATTTCGATCGGGTATTTCATCTTCAGGTAATACTCTAAATTCTTCATCTTCCTCCTCCCGTGCAGTTCCGTGTCCCGAGCCTATGGTCGATTCGCCTGACGGAGTGTCGTGCTCTTCCCGACTCTCTCCCAGTCCAGCCTGCTCCAAGCGAATCTCAAGTTCACACAGCACGTCGTCTATTGAACTAATCGCTAATTTCGCAAAATGCTTTGGTATGTATTCTCGCGCGCCGTGTTCTTTCTCAATGCTGACTACGCCGCCGCCCTCGATCCCAAAATCATAAACGAAGCGGCTGCCGTCGTTGTTCGTGCGAAGCTTCGGGAAGAACGTACCGTATCTGTTGCAGATACGGCGGAGAATCAAGTCAAAGTCACCAAATGTCTGATGCTTCTTGTTCTTAATCTCAGCGAGCTGTTTGCGAAGCTTCTTCACAGGGGTCCATTGTCTCCAGTCCTCCCTGGCTTCTATAGTACTATATATGGTACTACATGGGACTCTTTTTTCGATCTTGCAAGCTCGGGGCGCTCCCCCCCAGCATTTCCCTACAAACTTGTGGGGTGCCCCGTTCTAGCCTTCTTTTGGCTAGGGCGGGCCCAGCGCTAAAACAGAATCCTGTGTCGTCCCCGGGGGACTCGACTCTCTTTTTCATTCTGCCCACCGTTGAAACGGTGGGCTATCATCTTCCGCGCCCGAGGCGTTGGGGTTGTGCGATCGCGTCCAGATCGCCATCATTCCCATTTCGGGAGCGTCAGCAAAATACGCTCGCCAATTGCTACTTTCGTAACTTGACCGCGTTGCCCACCAGACCCATACTCTGCTCGTAGGGCAGGATCCGCCGCGCCCGGCGCTCCTGCCTTTTTGCGTCTTTAGTATGGTTTGGTCTGTCGCCGTGACGACCCTCGAACTGCCAAACCGCGTTTCCCCAGGGCTCTCCCACCCTTCCTCAGCAGCCCGTAAGTCTTTGCGGCTCAAGATTTTGCCTGTAAACCCCCTAGATGCAATATTTTGCGGAGAAGAGGGAGGAGGGGGGTAGCAGCGAAAGGCGACAAGCGAAAGGCGAAAAGCGGAGCGGTGTCGGCCCTTGCATTTGAACGGCGGCTTATTCCCCTGCCACCGTCATGCCATCAATTCTCAGCGTGGGGGACGCGATCGAGCTGCGGAATTCCAGGTCGTTGCCGATCTCCGCGATGTTGAAGAACATGTCTTTCAAATTGCCGGCGACGGTGATCTCTTCCACCGGATAGGTGAGTTCGCCGTTCTCGATCCACAGGCCGCTGGCGCCGCGCGAAAAGTCGCCCGTCACCAGGTTCACGCCGAAGCCGAGAAACTCGGTGACGAACAGGCCTTCCTTGATGTCGCCGATGATCTCTTGCATGCTCTTCGTGCCCGGCTGCAGAAAGAAGTTGCCCGGCCCGATGCCCGGCGTTCCCGCCAGCCCGCGCGAGGCGTTCCCGGTGGTCTGCATGTTCAACTTTTTCGCGGTGTAGGTGTTCAGCAGGTACGACTTGAGCACGCCGTTTTCGACCACGACGGTCTTGCGGCTGGGCACGCCTTCGGAGTCGAAGGGGCTGGTGCCGAAGCCGCCGCGCATGGCGCCGTCGTCCACCACGTTGATGTTGTCGCCCGCAATCTTCTGGTTCAGCTTGCCGGTGAGGAACGACGCGCCGCGATAGATCGAGTCGCCATTGACCGCCTCGAAGATGTGGCCGACCAGCGATCCAGCGACGGTGTACTCGAACACGATGGGAACTCTTGCCGTCTTGACCTTGCGCGCGCCGATGCGCCGCAACGTGCGCTGCGCGGCGATCTTGCCGACTTCCTCCGGCGATTCCAGTTTCTTCAGCGTCATCGCGACCGAATACCAGTAGTCGCGCTGCATCGACGAACCTTCCACCTGCGCGATGGGCACCGCCGAAACCGAGCAATAGGAGCGCTGGTAGTCGCCGACGAATCCGTGCGAATTGGCCAGCACCTTGTAGCCGATGGCCGCGTCGAAGGTGCCGCCTTCGGAGTTGATGATGCGCGGGTCGGCATCGAGCGCCGCTTTCTCGGCGCGGCGCGCATAGTCGATGCGATCGGCGGTGGAAAGGGAATAGACGTCGTCGTAATAGAGGTCGAGCTCGCCTTCCAGTTTGCCGAGTTGCGCCGGCTCGGGAATACCGGCGAATGGATCTTCGCTGGTGACCTTCGCCAAGGCCAGCGCCGAATCCACCAGCTGCTTCACCCCTTCCGATGTCAGGTCGCTGGAATAGGTGCTGGCGGCGCGCTGTCCGAAAAAGACGCGAACGCCGATGGCCTTGGAGCCGGACTCCTTCAGCGTCTCCACTTCGCCGAGACGCACGACGGTGGAGAACTCGCTGCCGTCCATGGCGACGGCTTCGGCGGCAGTGGCTCCGCCCTGCATGGCGCGGCGGACCACATCGGCGGCAATTTCCTTCAGATCGGGCGATGCGGTTTGCGCGGCGCCGGAAGGTTCTTGAGTGGAAACAGTCATGTATAAGTCATCCGCCGGTTCCGCCGACGGTCAGCCGGTCCACCTTCAGCGTGGGAATTCCCACGCCGACGGGCACCGACTGTCCATCCTTGCCGCAGGTCCCAACCCCCTCGTCGAGTTGCAGATCGCTGCCCACCATCGAGACTTTGGTCAGCACATCCGGGCCGTTGCCGATGAGCGTCGCGTTTTTCAGCGGCGAAGTTATGATGCCGTTCTCGATCAGGTAAGCTTCCGAGGCGGAAAAGACAAACTTGCCGTTGGTGATGTCCACCTGCCCGCCGCCGAAGTTCGCCGCGTAAATACCGTACTTCACCGACTTGATGATGTCTTCCGGCGAGTCCTGCCCGGCCAGCATGTAGGTGTTGGTCATGCGCGGCATGGGGATGTGCTGATAGCTCTCGCGACGGCCATTGCCGGTGTTGGGAATGCCCATCAGGCGCGCCGACAACTTGTCGGAAAGATAGCCCTTGAGGATGCCGTTTTCGATGAGCACGGTGTTCTCGGTCGGATTGCCTTCGTCGTCCACGTTGAGCGAGCCGCGGCGGCCCGGCATGGTGCCATTGTCCACCACAGTGCATTTGTCGCTGGCGACGCGCCGGCCCAGCATCCCCGAGAACGCCGAAGTCTTCTTGCGATTGAAGTCAGCTTCGAGGCCATGTCCGATAGCTTCGTGCAGCAGGATCCCCGGCCATCCCGGGCCGAGCACCACTTCCATTTCGCCAGCCGGCGCCTCGCGCGCATCCAGCTGAATGATGGCCTGCCGCGCTGCTTCCTTGGCGAAGTGCTCGGGCGAGGCCTCCCCTTGGAAATAATCCAGCGCCACGCGGCCGCCGCCACCAGCCGTGCCACGCGCCGAGCCCGCAATTTCGTCCTTGGCGATGCAGAAAACGCTCATGCGCGCCATGGGCTGGGCATCCTCAGCAAAACTACCGTCGGAACCAATCACCAGAATGTGGCGCAGCTCGTCGGCGTAGCTCACGCGTACTTCATGAATGCGCGGATCGTAGCCGCGCGCCGCTTTATCGGCACGTTGCACCAAGTCAACCTTGGCCAGCACCTCGGCTTCCACCGAGGGCAGCGGCACCGGATAAAGATTGTGCGCGGGCTTGTTGGTCAGGCCCACCACCGGCTGCTTCGCTGGACCACTGGCGATAAGCGCCGCAGTGCGGGCGGCGTGCAGCAGCCGCTCCGGCGAGAGGTCGTCGGTGTAGGCGTAGCCCGTGCGCTCCCCCGACAACACCCGCACCCCGCAGCCCGCCGAAATGCCTTGCGTGGCCGACTTCACCATGCTCTCGTCAAGCGAAACCGACGTGGAGGTTTGGTATTCGAAATAGAGGTCGGCGAAGTCGCCCCCCGCGGAGAGCGCCGCGGAGAGATAGCGTTCCACATCGGCTTGTGCCAGTCCGTAGCGGTCGAAAAAGAACTTCTTGTCCATAGTCACACTCATTGGATGTCCGGCTGCCGGAGAAGACGCGACTGACGGCCGAGGTCCCAATCTTCGATTATCACATAGGGCTGTGCTAACGGAGGATGCGGACTTCTCAGGGTTGGAATACTCTTTCCCGTGAAGGGACTGGCCCGCTCTACCCGAAAAACTCGAATCTCCGCCTCGATCATGCAAAACAGCGCCATCACTACCAAGTATCTGGCTAAGCTCCTGGAGCAGTTTCTGGCGGACGCGCCCGAGGCGGTGGCCATGGAAGACGGCGAATTGCTGTTCGAATTCGCCACCGCAAAGTATTCCGTTTCCGGCGAAGGCAAGTGCATTCTGCATTTGTGGTCGGAGGAGCGCAATGCCGTGCGCCGGGTGCTGGATGCGGAACTGAAGGGTCGCATCCTGCGGCTTAGCGTAGTGCGCTTCGGGCAGGCGCAGCCGCGGGCACTGGAGATCTGCGCCAACCCTGACCGGCGCAAGGGCGCCGCCAAGCACGCAACTCGCACTCAGTATCTACGCCTGCTGGAGCGGGTCTTGCTGCGCGAGTATCCCGGGATGAAAGTCGAGCACCTGAGCGGCAGCCCCGATCTGGAACATTCGTTCAGCCCGGTGTACACGCGCGCCGTGCTGCGGGCCGGTCAGTCGGCGTTTGCCGTGCTCGGCGTCAATGCCGAAGAGACGCAATCGTCGGTGGATGCAGTGCTCACCTTCGGCATTCTCTGGATGGATTACCAGCGGCAGCAGCTTGCCGGACGAGCTCACGTGGAAGGGCTGAAGCTGTTTCTGCCGCCGGGACGAGCGGAAATCGTGCGCCAGCGCGCGGCGCACCTTCATCCCGAGGCAGCCAAGTGGCAGCTCTACGAACTCGACGAACGCTCCGAGATTTGCGCTCCTCTCGACGTCCCCGATACCGGCAACATCGTCACGCGTCTGACCCACGCGGTAGATGTGAAGGGCGCGCGAGTGCGCTTCGCTGCCTCCATTGCGCGCATTCGCGCGCTGGCGCCTGGGGCGGAGATTACGGTCGAGTCCGCCTCGGAAATCGTGTTTCGGCTCTTCGGCCTGGAATTTGCGCGCGCTCGTCTGACGCCGGCTTCAGGAGCGTTGCGCAATGCCGAGACGGTCCTCTTCGGCATCGGCTCAGCGGAGTACGTCCTCGACGAAAACAGCGAGGCGTTGTTCGGCGAATTGGTGCAGGGCATCCTCGAGCAGCGCCAACCCGACGGCTCGCCTACCAACCTGTTCTTCCGTCTGGCCCCCGAGCGCTGGCTGGAAACCCTGATCACGCGCGAGGTCCGCACGATCGACGAGAGGCTCGATGGCCGCTTCGTGTACTCGCAAGTACCCGCGTTTGCGGCCTCCGATCGCGCCATGCTCGACGTGCTCACCTGCACCCTCGACGGCAGGCTGGCCATCCTGGAGCTGAAAGCTAATGAGGACATTCATCTGCCGCTGCAAGGGCTCGACTACTGGGCGCGGGTGCGCTGGCATCAACAGCACGGCGAATTCGCGCGCCACGGATACTTCGCCGGACGCGAACTGTCCAGTGCCCCGCCGCTGCTGTTCCTGGTCGCTCCGGCGTTGCGCGTGCATCCCGCCAGCGATGTTCTGCTGCGCTACCTCTCGCCGCGTATCGAGTGGACGCTAGTGCAGGTGGCCGAGCGCTGGCGCCATGGCGTGCGCGTGGTGAACAAGAAACACGCCAAGGGAAATCAGTCCCCGCGATAGCATGGGTCAACCATGGAGAATCAGCCGCGGGACTTGGCCAGGTTGGGGGCCGGTTTCGCGAAAGAGACTACCTGTCGCGACTTGCCTGCTCCGTTTGGCCGGCGCGGGAGCTCGGTGTCCTCGTTGTCAGACGAGTATAGAAAACTCTCGATCTCATCGATCCGCTTGCTGGCGTCGCTGTAGCCAATGTCGATGAGTTCCTTGGTGTATTTTGGTGTGAATAGCAGGTAACTCATCAGGTCCGAGCACGACGCTGCATCTCGTCCCAAACCATTTATAAAGTACTGAATCAGATACGGCATGTCTCGCTGGTGTTGCGCTGCCAGTTCTGACAAATCTACGGACGGGGTGATGAGAAGGGGAAGCAAAGGCCGCATCTTTTCACATCCCTCAAGGCCCGTCTGGCTGATGTGGCCCTCTCTGAGCAACTGGTTCAGCCGCTCCAGGTGTTCGACATCGGTTGCGAGATGGTCCAGGAACATCACGTTAAAAAGGACTCCCATCACTTGCGCCAGCGAAGGATCTTTTGGATCGGTGGCGTCTGTCTGATGTTCCTTATTCTCACAGCGAACGCCGATCGCGAAAATCTTTCTTGCCCCCAGCCGTATGATCGGGCTGAGAGGTTGTTGCAGGCGCAAACATCCGTCGCCGAAAAAAGCCGCTCCTTTAGCCGTCTTGAGTCTTACTGGTTGAAACACCAAAGGAATGGCGGCCGAGGCGCAAATATGATCGACGGTGATCTTGGTCGCCAGTGTCACCCGGCGGCTTCGGTTCCACATCGGATGGCCTTTAGCGCCTTGAATGAAGAGGTAACTCTTGCCTGAGTTGTAGTTGGTGGCGGAAATAGCCAGGGCGTAGAGATGCCCACGCCGGATGTTGTCCTGAATTCGGTCGCAATCGAGGCGTGCGCGGAGATAGTGCTGCAAAGGGCTCGCATCCAAGAAGGACCGAGCGTTACCTCCTCCAAGGACTGCCCCAAAAGAGAGATCAAATATCCAGGTAATGGAATTGCGGGCCTGTGACAAAACATCACAGCGAAAGACATCGGTAGGTCGAAGGTTGGACCAAAGGTGGGCGAGAACTTTGGTGGCCAAAGCAAAATCGTCGCTACCGACGGCCAGGGCAGAACCATTAATCGCTCCGGCGGAAGCACCTCCTATTATGGGAAAAGGATTGCCGTGGGTTTGGACCCGGTCTATCTCGCCAATGCGCTTCAGAACGCCGGCTTGATAAGCCCCGCGAGCACCGCCTCCTGTCATGGCTAAGCCGAGCGCGTTTTCCATCTTTACTCCTGTGCTCCGCAAACAACTCCACTGGGGTGAACTGCACCGTTCAAAAACCTGGAGCGGGAAGGGTGCTGGTCGGCCCAGTAGGAGATTAGTACGGGGATAATCGAAGATCAAGGTCTTGATTGGATAGTACGCTACTTGTCAAAGTAGCGTACTACCCTTGATTGTCGAGCCTGATGCAGGCGGCGTAGCGTTGCTGCACCACAGACGTACCGCAACAGGGAAGCGGCTGCAAGGTAAGGCTCATACGCCTGCGGCATCCTGACCATGAGCCTGCTCAATCATGCCGGGTTTCGCAACACGGTGCACACCGAAGCGCACAGCGCGCCACCGATGTTGAAGGTCGCAGCCACTTTGGGATCTTTCCTTTGAATTTCCTTCGGCGCCTGACCTTTCAGTTGCCGGAAACACGAACCCAGCATCGCAACACCAGTCGCCCCCACGGGGTGTCCCTTCGCGATCAAGCCGCCGGACATGTTGATGGCGCAGTCTCCATCGACACTGGCTTTGCCTTCCACCCAGTATCGTGCCCCCTTGCCAGGCGAGGTCTTCCCCAGGACTTCCGTTCCAATGGCCGCGGCCACGGTGAAACAGTCGTGGATCTCCGCCACATTCACATCGGCGGGCAGGGCATCCGCCATTTCGTATGCCTTTCTCATTGCCCGGTAGGCGCCCGTAGGAACCAGCGTGTTGCGTCCTTCCTTCTGCAGAGGGTCGGTGGCCTGGGCATAGCCCGCGATTTCGACGCACTCCGATTTCGCTATGCCGAGCTTGCGCAGCCCTTCTTCCGTGGCCAGGATGAGCGCGGCGTAGCCATCGCTAATCTGTGAGCAGTCGTAGGTCTTGAGCGGCAGACCATCCACCACGTAACGATTGATGCCCTCGATCTTCATGGCCTGTTCCAGCGTGATCTGGACTTTGTTCATCTGGGCCAGGGGATTGTATTTCGCATTCTGATACTCGTTGACGGCAATCTGTGCCAGATCGCTTTCGCTGGCGCCATACACCTGCAGGTAGCACTGCATGATCTCTGCAAACAGATGCGGGAAGATGAAAACTTTGCCGGGCCGCTCGTTGGGATGTGAATAGTATCCCAGGACCTCGCCGATGAGCTTGCCGTCCATCTTGCCTTCCTGGTTGCGCATTTTCTCGTAGCCGATGGCAATTCCCACGTCGCCCACACCGCCTAGCAGTTTGTAAATCACCGACAGCACCGCCTGACCACCGGAAGCGCAGGCGTTCTCGACCGACTCGATCGGTTTGCCTTCCAATCCGGGAACTGTGGCCATCAGGCCCGAGAGCAGGCCCTGCTGGTTCAAGGTAAAGTTGCAAGCCGAGCCGACCGACCCGGTGTCGATGACCGAAGGCTCAACTTTGATCTCCTGACAAACGCCGCTGACCGCATTGGCCAAAATCTGAGGCACGGTCATATCCATGAGCTTGCCAAACTTGGACTGGTTGTAGGCGGCGATATAAATGCGCTGGTTCATGATTTCCTCCTGGCTCCGCTCTCCGAAACCCTCTCCCATCGGCCGCCGCCTGCCGGCGAGCCGCCGTCTCGCGGGTTTCCAGAATTCGCGAGCGTCCATTTCTATCACGGTAGCATCGCAGCCGTATGTGATTCAAATCACGCTTGCATTTCGCAGAGCTGATTCTCTGAACACGTTGGCGCATTGGACAGAGGTGGGTGCAACTCCAAAGCTGTCCGTAACGTCCGGCAAGCATAAGAAAGCCGGAGCGTTATCGCTCCGGCTGATGGATTCTACCGCTATACCACGGAGGAGGGTTGGACCTAGAGTTTCATTTTGCGGCGCATCACTCCAAGCGCGCCCAGAAGACCAGTGCCGAGCAATACCATCGTGCCGGGCTCCGGCGTTGTAGTAGGAACGTTTCCCGCACGCAACTGGGCGATGGCGAAATCGTCACCCGCAAGATCGGTGATTACGACGCTAGTGATGTCCGAGCTAGACTGGGCAGCAAATAACAGCGCGCCCGACGAGCCGTTCGGGAACAAATCAATCGTGCCCAGGAGGGTGCCGCCATTGAAATACTGCGCCGTGACTTCTTCCTGCGCGAACGCATCCGGTTCGAGCTCGAACCCGACGACATCAAAGTTACCAGTGAGGGTAAGAGTTAACGACGTAGAGCCTTGGGTATACAGCACGTTAGGCGTGCAGCTCTCGGTCGCCGGAGGGCAAGCCCAAGTGCCCCACGAGCCGGGCACATTGCGTTCGTTTAGTTGGGTGCTAAAGCCGAAGGGGCCTAAGGAGCTAATGTTGCCCTCCGACCCATCTCCACCTCCGTAATTAGTGGTGTTGGCGATGTAGTTGCCGTCGCCCGGCTGCCCGAAGGTGGTAAAGCCCGCAAACGCAGGCAGGCTCAACACCAGGCATAGCGCAATCAGGGTTGTGAGTTTGACCAACCGCATGGTTCCCATCCTTTCGAGAAAGCTTTCTGGTTAGTTTGGAAAGACCCAAGCCATCGATTCCTTGTGCCTCACGCGTGTAAGCACAATCTCCAGATGGAGGGATGGCTTGTTCATGACGGTGCAATCCAAATACCACGAATTGGCAAAGACTTGTCGAACGTTAGGTTGTTGATAACACGGGTCGAATCGACGAGACTATGCCAAGAACAATGAGTGTGAATAAGTGCCCAGTGCGCAGGGGTTTGCATTTAAGGGCTAAAGGGTTTCTAGCCGCAAGCGCTACTTTGGCAATAGTCATATGATCGCTCGGCGACTCCGCAGGCGAGGTATAAGACTTAAGTGCCATACTAACAGAGAAATTTGTAATATCTAAGTAGTAGTTCGTAAACCACTATTGAGCTACAGCGTAGAATGCCATTTAAGAGCGCTTACAGGCCAGTAGGCCAGCCTTTTCGGTTGCGGATGCCCCAAAAGTACCTCTTGGCGTCCAATCGTCGCTGTAGGGCCTCTAAACGCGAATTCCACGGCGTTCCCAATTTCAAGATGTTTTCCCGATTCGGGAGGAAAGTGGAAGACTCCAGCCATTTTTGCCATACGCCCCAGTTAGTCAGGCAGTTCACCGGGCGAGATGTCATCGACATAACACCAGACCCAGGCTTCTCCCGGTTCGATGGAGCGTATCAGCGGATGCTGCGTTTTATGGTAGTGCTTGGTGGCATGTTTGTTCTTGGACGAGTCGCAGCAGCCCACATGTCCGCATTCCAGGCACAGCCTCAGATGGACCCAGGTGTCTCCAAGTTTGACGCAGTCCTCACAAACGTGGATTTTGGTGTGCGTGATCTTGATCTGGCCGAGATGAGTGCACGCGTTCGCCATCTTGTTCCTCCCCGTCCACCTCAACGCTCCAGGGCTTTACGGTCCCATTTCGCCAGCGTGGCGGCGGCGTCGTAGGTGGTTTGCAGAAAGTCCATCAGGGCAGCCTTGGGCGAAGCTGCCGTGCGCACATCGTCGTACATCAGTAGGTATTCTTTCATCTGCGGATGATAGAAAGCGGCTGCTGGCCCGACACGCTGCTCGGCAAAACCGGCGGGCTCGGGCGCGGCGTAGGAGTAGAAGGCTGGCCCCTTGATGTCGCCTCCGCCGGGCCAGAACCCAGCACTGCTGACCTCGTGGGAATACGCTTCCCGAGTGATCCGGTCGGCGCCAGGCCGCTCCGGCGCCACCCTTCCCGAGAAGCGCGTTACCGCATGATCGAAGCTTCCCCACCAGAAGTGCACCGGACTGACTTTGCCGATGAAACGCGCTCTGAATTCCTTGAACACTTCGTCCACCCACGCGAGGATGAGCCAAAAGCGATGCACCGCCTCGGCGTCATAGGAGGCGTGCGTGTGGTCTTGCTCAAACGGAATGGGATCGGGGATTTCGACCGGGGTGGTCCAAATCTTTACCTCCAATCCGAGGCCGGCAAGCGCCGCCATGAATTCTCCATAAAACTCGGCGACGCTCTGCGGTTTTAAGTCCAGGACCCGCGTCCTGCCGTCCGAGGTTTCGAGGACCAGCTTGTGGTCCACGAAGTCAAACCGTATCTCCACACCGCGGTCTTGATGCGGCATCGCCAAGGTCGTCATGCCTCGGCCGGTGACATAAAACGTCACATTCCACCAATGGTTTACCAGCGGACAAAGTTTCAGGCGGACCTTGCCGACGATCTGCGTCCACATGTGCAGGGTCGCCAGAGTGTCTTTCCAGCTCTCGAAGGGCAATGCGGGAAGGGGGTCGCCATCGTTCGTACTGTGCGGCGGGACAAACTCTCGCGCCATACGATACTCCTTTCTCGCGGACAATGGACACGCGTCCGGCGGTGCTTGGATGTCTCACCCGCGCCGCCGGATTCAATGCCCATGCCAACAGCATCTGCTCTATAAGACCGGCGTATTTTATTACACTAATTTCGGGCTGCGATTCGGAAAGTGAAGTGGCGGTGAGAAGAACGGTGCCGCATCGGAGGGATGGTCAAATTAGCGCAAAAATCCCCAGCTCCTCGTAACGGGCTGGGGATCATCATCTCCGATGACAACAGACCTTGGGCGGATGGACAAACCCTTCTGAATTGCCCCGACAGGTACGTTTGTCGAACTCCCATCCGCCCATCGTGTTCTGCTGAAAAGTTTATGGGTGCAGATTTTCAAGGTTGTCAACAAGATGTGAACATTCGGTAGCTTTTCGGTGAGGAAGCGCACAGCAACGCTCCTCAATATCGCCGGCGCGCCGTCGCAACTTGGCCCAGGCGTTGTGCAGGCCTCACCCCATCATTTACGAATGCTTCAGGTAACTGGCCCGTAACTCAGCGACGATCTCCTGCGCCGCCCGGCGCGCCTCTTCCAGCTTCCCTGGCGGAAACGAGATCGCGCCTACGCGCGCGTGCCCGCCCCCGCCGTAGCGCTCGCAAATCTTGGCCAGGTTCTCCACCGGCTCGACCTTCGACCACGGATTCGAACCCACTGACACCTTGGTCCGGAAGCTGCTCTTGCTCAGTCCCACGCTGTAAACACAATCGGGGTGCAAATAATAGGGCACGAATTTGCTGTAGCCCTCAAGCTCATGGTCGGTTACGTCGAAAAAGATGGTTCCGTCCTTGCACTGGGCACGCTCGCGCAAAATGTCGATCGACTGGAGGTGCCGTTCCGTCAGCGCCGGAATGCGCTCGGCGATCATCGGCTCCGCGACCATTTCCGCCAGCGACCGGTAAGCCAGCATCGGGATTAGGGTGGGGATGAACTGTGGGTCCTGGTTCGACTCGATCACCATGGTCAGCTTCATCGCCGGCGCCTTCATCTCGACCGCTGACTGCGGATCGCTGTAGAGGGCGCCATCGATAATGTCGGCCCACTCAATTAACTCCGCCACCGGCGCGGGATCAAAGCCGAAGCGGTTCTCGGTCACGGAAGCGATGAACTTTGTGCAGGAGCGAAAATCGGGATCGTAGAATTTGGTATTGCTCAGCTCCTGCTCGAAATGGGAGGCGTCCTCCGGCGTCAGGAAAGCGCTCTGGTGATGGTCGAACCACCAGGTGATACGGGGTGACGAGGAGTACTTGAAATCGACAATGGCGTTTTCGTCGCCGGTGAAATCGTCTTCGTTGAACAGCGCGCCCGCGCGATGCACCAGACCCACATATTCGAATTCGGCGTCGCGGATGCGCTCGCGGTAGAAACGCGAAAACAGCGCCGCCGAACAAGCGCCGTCGAAACATTTATCGTGGTAGAAAACTCGTACCCTCACAAACCCTTTCGCCTATGCGGGATTCCTCGTCCGGAACAAGCCTCACAGAATAGCGCTTTCGCCAAACAAAAAGTAGGTGGAAATGACATTTTTGAAAAGGGAAGCGAGGGGAGGCAAAGACAACGTCAACGAGAGGGTGACAAGCGATCGGAGCCGTTCGGCCGCACAACCCGGCAAAACGGGTTTATTCGATCTGCACCAACGGGCCGGTATCCACCGACGACTGCGGAGTCTGGAGGGTTTGGGGCGCTCGCCAGAAATCCATATACGACACCTGATGCACGCACGAAACGGTGCAGTGTGGGGCGCAACTCTTTTCCGTGAGAAACTCGCGCCGGATATCGGCAACCGAATAGTGCTCCAGCGGGACGGCGGGATAGCCGCGCTGCTGCGAACAGTAGTGCACCAAGCCGTCCTCGCAAATGTAGAGATAGCGCGCGCCCGCGCGGCAGCGCCACTGGTTCGGCTTGCCGTTGGCGATGTTGTTCTGGAACCAGTTGAAGCGCGCATAGTGGTGCCTCTCCAGTTCCTTCATCTTCAGGAACACTTCGCGCTCGACTTCATTGAGCGGCTGGAGCTGTCCGTCGCCATCGTGGATAATGCCGATGGTGGAAGTGAAGCCGAGCTGCACGGCTCGCCTGCCTACGACCAGCGCATCGTGTGGATTGTGCGTACCCGCGCCCACCACCGAGTTGATGTTGACGTGAAAGTCGGCATGTTCGGCGAGCAGTTGCAGCTTTTTGTCCAGCACCTTCAGCGACTTCTTGGAGACGTCATCCGGCATCACGTTATCGATGCTGATCTGCAGATGGTCAAGGCCGGCGCGGTTCAGGCGCTGAATGCGGTCTGCGGTGAGCAGATAACCGTTGGTGATCAAGCCCGACAGTATGGGATAAGTGCGGATGTGCGCGATAATCTCGTCGAGTTGCGGGTGCAGCAAGGGCTCGCCCCCGCTGAGGGTGACAATGGTGGTTCCCAGGCGCGCCAGTTGATCGACGCGGTGCTTCATGATGTCGAGAGCGACAGGCTTGGAAAAATCGTCGTACTCGTTGCAATACTCACAGGCGAGATTGCAGCGGCGAATTGGAATGATATGCGCCAACACCGGGTGGTCAGTGGAGACCAGCCCTTTGGCGATCATCTTTAATTCGCGAAGCCGGCGCTTGCAGGCAAGCACGCGCCGCCGCACCCCTGATGACGATTTCGGCATACGAAACTCGTTCCATTACACCACATCCGATATGGGGCTTGGAAAGCGCTTGCCCTTGTTCGGGGAATTTCCGCCAGCGAGTGGAGTCAGATGGCATCCAGCGGTTGCCGGGCTGGCTCGTTTAGGCGCTAAGCAGTTGAAGGCGGGGAGACTGCGCTCACCTGAGTGCTGGTTTATAATCGAGAATTCAGCTATCCACTCTGGAGTTTCTAAAGCATGATTCGATTTCTGCAGACCCCCGGCCCGATCAAGAAAATTGTGCTGGGCGGCATCCTTCTGGTCATCTGCGTGATGATGGTGATCACCCTCATTCCCGGTGGCGGCTTCCTCAACGACATGTTTGGCGGCAGCGTCACGCAGTCAGGGATATTGGCCAAGGTTGGCAACCAGGAGGTCAGCCTGCTGGAGGTATCGGAGCAGGCCCGCCTCATGGGCCGCCAGCAGTTCAAGGGGAACATCCCCCCCGCCCTCATGCCCTATCTGATGCAGCGGGCCGCGCAGGGCATGATCACGCAGAAGGCGCTGGTCTATGAAGCCGATCGCATGGGTCTGGGCGTTAGCGATGAGGAGCTTCGTGCTTATCTGCACCAGGGACAGATGGGACAGATGATATTTCCCGGAGGAAATTTCATCGGCCAGCAGGCTTATCAAGATTTCATTCAGAACCAGTTCAATATGGGCGTGCAGCAGTTCGAGCTGGAGGTGAAGGCTGAGATCGCACAGCGAAAACTGATGGCGCTGGTAAACGGCGCCGTCTCCGTCAGCGACAAAGATGTCGCCGAGCAAGTGCAGAAGCAGGGCGTGAAGGTGAAGTTCGATTACGCCGTACTGACGCTGGACGACGTGAAGAAGCAGATCAAGCCGACCGATGCCGAGCTGAAGGCTTTCTACGAGCAGAACAAGCAGCAGTACGCGAATTCCATTCCCGAAAAGCGCAAGGCGCGCTACATCGTGATCGACACCGCCAAACTGGCGGACAAGATTTCGGTCAGCCAGGCCCAGTTGCAGCAGTACTACAACCAGCACCAGGATGAGTATCGCATTCCCGAGACAGTGACAGTGCGGCACATCCTGATCAAGACCCCGGCGCCGGATGCGAACGGCAAAATTGATCAGAAGGGCGTGGACGCAGCGCGGGCCAAGGCGGACGACATTGCGAAGCAGTTGAAGGGCGGCGCGAACTTCGCCGATCTGGCCAAGAAGAACTCCGAAGATCCGGGGAGCGCAGAGAATGGCGGGTTGCTGCCGCCACTGACGCGCGGCCGCACGGTTCCCGAGTTCGAGCAGGCTGCCTTCAATACGCCGGCGGGCCAGACCACTGGCGTCATTCGCACCAGCTATGGCTTCCATATCATCCATGTCGAGGGCAAGCAGCAGGCAAGGTTGAAGCCGCTTGACGAAGTGAAATCGCAGATTGAGCCGTTGCTTAAGCAGCAGCAGGTCGCTGGCGAGGCGCAAAAACTGGCCGACAGTGTGCAGGCGCTGGCCCGCAAGGCTGGTCTTGACAAGGCTGCCAGCGAAAAGGGACTGCTCATTATCACCACCGATTTCATTTCGCAAACCGATCCTCTTCCCGGCGCCGGCAATGCGAAGGACTTGGAAAGCGCGCTGTTCACCGCCAAGAAGAACGACCCTCCGGGCACGGCGCCGACGTCGCAGGGGTATGCAATCTATCAGGTGACCGACATTCAGCCCCCGCAAACGCCGACGTTTGAACAGATCAAGGCACAGGTGGAGCAGCAGTTTAAGCAGCAGCGTGCGCAAGCCCTGCTGGCGCAAAAGACGGAGGAACTTTCAGACCGTGCCCGCGCTGGTCACGACCTGAAAAAGGCGGCCAAAGAGCTGGGCGCCACGGTCAAGACCAGCGATCTGGTCGATAGCAATGCGCAGGTCCCTGAAATCGGTCCCATGAATGGCGCTGCCGCCGTCGCCTTCAGCATGAAGCCCGGCGAGATCAGCGGCCCTCTGCAGGGCGGTCCGAACGGAGTCGTGCTGACCGTACTGGAAGTTCAGAAGCCTTCGCCGGAAGAAGTGAAGCAGAACTGGGACAAAGCGAAAGAGACGCTTCTTGACCAGAAGCGCACCGAGTTTGAAGGACTCTACGTGCAAGGCCTGCGTGATCGGCTGGAGAAGGAAGGGAAGATCAAAATCAATAAGGCGGAGATGGAGCGTCTGTCCAGCCTTTCCGAAGGGACGTAGCGCAGCCCGGCGGTTTCCAGTCTTTGGCCAGCGGAGAAGTCTGCTGGCCTACGTTGTCTTGACCAGCAACCGGGATAAATGCCAGTTGCTGGTGATGAGTGTTTACCTCCGTCCGTCTAACTCTTGCTCATGCTTTCACAACGCTCATCCGGTATTCTGCTGCACCCCACTTCGCTGCCTTCGCGCGATGGTATCGGCGATCTGGGCCCCGCGGCGTACGAGTTTGTTGACTGGCTTGCTGCCGCCAAGCAGACCTTGTGGCAAATTCTTCCGCTCGGCCCGGTGGGATACGGCAACTCGCCGTATTCCTGCACTTCTGCATTCGCCGCCAATGTCCTGATGATCAGCCTGGAACGTCTCGCTGATCGCGGCCTGATCGATCGTGAGCGAATCGGGGCCCCCTCCGACCTGGATTCTCCAGTGGATTTTGACCGCGTGCGCCAGCATAAGCTTCCTCTCTTGCGGGAGGCGGCCATCAACTTCTTGCGGTCGGCGCCGGGTGCAGCGCGTGAGCGTTACGACCACTTCTGCCGCGACAACCATTGGTGGCTGGAAGATTACGTGCTGTTTAGCAGCCTGCGGGAACGCTACGGCAATCAGCCCTGGAATAGCTGGCCGGAAGAAATCGTTCGCCGGCGCCCCGATGCCATGGCGAAACTGCACACCGAGTTGCGCGAGCAGCTGGATCAGGAGCGCTTTCTGCAGTTCGCGTTTTTCGAGCAGTGGGCGGCTTTGCGTTCCTATTGCCGCGAGCGTGGCATTCGGGTCATCGGCGATGTCGCAATCTTCGTCAGCTACGACTCCGCCGACGTCTGGACTCACCCCGAAATTTTCCGCCTGAAGCCGGACCTGTCACCCGAGGTGGTGGCCGGTGTGCCTCCTGATGCCTTCAGCGAAACCGGGCAGCGCTGGGGGAATCCGCTGTACGACTGGGATGCGCTCCGCTCTCGCGGCTACAGTTGGTGGATCAAGCGGATGCGCTGGGCGATTGAGACTTGCGATATCGTGCGCCTCGATCACTTTCGCGGCTTCGAATCGTGCTGGGAAATTCCCGCCGACGAGCCCACTGCGGTCCATGGCCGTTGGGTGGCGGGCCCGAATGCCAGCCTGTTCAGAGCGCTCAAGAGCGCGCTGGGCAAGCTACCCTTCATTGCCGAGGATCTTGGCTACATCACCCGTGAAGTGCACGATCTGCGTAAGAACCTGAAAGTACCGGGGATGAAGGTCATGCAGTTTGGCTTCGGAAATCGCGGCGCTCACATATACCTGCCGCATCAGTTCGAGCCTGATGCAGTTGTGTACACCGGCACCCACGACAACGACACCACCGTGGGCTGGTGGAATTCAGGCGCGACCGAAGAGGAAAAGGCAGCGGCGTCCGCCTACCTGGGAATTGGGGAAGATGGAGTGCATTGGGCGTTCATTCGAGCGGCGCTGACTTCCGTGGCAAACCAGAGCGTGATTCCCGTGCAAGACGTGCTGGGGCTCGACAGCGATGCGCGCATGAATGTTCCCAGCCAGATGGCCGGCAACTGGTCATGGCGATTGCGGCGCGGCGCGTTGACCTCGCCGCTGGCGGAAAAGCTGGCTGCCCTGGTCGAGATTACAGACCGCGACGAATGCGTGAAACAGCCGTCAGCGCACGCGGAAAAGAGCGACGGGAAAGTGAGCGAAGATTTCGCGGCATAGCGGAACCGCTCCAGCGCAATCAGTACTTCGGGTCGTAAAGGTATTGCGTAGCCAAGAAATCATCACCTCCGGTGGCGCCAATACCAAATCATTCCAGACCGCGGGCTGTGCCGGCATCCTTGCCCGCCTCCTTTACTTAATTGCGGGTGGCGGTGAGAATAAGTGTTTGCCCGGTCTTTGCCGTTGGAGGGACGCACCGTCAGGTGCGCCGTTGAAAGTCCTTTGGATCCATGCCGGCTGCGTTCGTAACCGCTCTGACCGGACCAAAACGCATCATTCCTCCGCTTTACTACCGGTTTTGAAAGGATTGGTATGGCTGCCACTGGTGAACTGATTCGCATGATGAACTTCGTGGACGATATTGCGGCGACGCTGCGCCGCATCAACAGCAGCTTTTATCTGCTTAGCGGTGAAGAGAAGAAGCGCTTGGCCGAATACATGCGCAAAGCCGATCCCAATTTCCTGAACATCATCGAGCTCCTGGAAAAGGGAGAGTGACCGATGGCTGAGGTCCGCACCATCGCCGTGATTGGCGCCGGCATTATGGGCCGCGGTATCGCTCATGCTGCGGCGCTGGGCGGCTATCGCACCATCCTCGAAGATATTCTTCCTACCGCATTGCGCAAGGCCGGGACGGAAATTCGCGCCAATCTCGACAAGGCGGTAGAAATCGGGAAGGTTACCAAGGGCGCCGCCGACGAAGCTTTTGGCCGCCTGGAATATGCCTCGTCGGTGGAACAGGCGGCCCGCCAAGCCGACCTTGTGATCGAGGCGGTGCCGGAGGAGATGGAATCGAAGATCGAGATCTTTACGCTGCTCGACAAGGTCAGCCGGCCGGGCACGATTCTGGCCTCCAACACATCCTCGCTCAGCGTCACGGAAATTTCTTCAGTGACCTATCGCGCGCCGAAGTGTGTGGGCATGCACTTCTTCAATCCGGTGCACAAGATGAAGCTGTTGGAAGTGGTGCGCGCCCTGGAAACCGATGACGAAACGCTAAACGCCGCGGTCGATGTGGGCAAGCGCATGGGCAAAGAAGTTGTGGCCATCAAGGAATCGCCGGGCTTCATCACCAGCCGCATCAATGCCATGATCGGCAACGAAGCGTTTTACATGTTGCAGGAGGGCATTGCTTCCGCACAGGACATCGACAAAGCGCTCAAGCTTGGATTGAATCATCCTATGGGCCCATTTGAAATGGTTGATCTCGTCGGGCTGGATACCCGCCTGCACATTCTCGAATACCTGCATAAAACCCTGGGTGAAAAGTATCGGCCGGCGCCGCTGTTGGTGCAGTACGTCAAGGCCGGACGCCTGGGCCGCAAGGCCGGGCGCGGAGTGTATGAATATCCGGAGGAGAAAGCAGGGACGGCAAATAAGTGACTGATTGTTCGAGCTAGCCTAACTCCGTCAATGAAAATCGTGTGACCGCACGTCCGCGTCGGTTACATCCACCGTCTCGGCTGCGTAGATTTCGCGCATGGGCGCAAGCCGATCGACCTTCACTGAAATCACGCCCTCCTGATTTTGCAGCACGCCCTCCAGCAGCAGAAACTTTTCCGACTGAATCAGAATGCGGTTCTGCTCCATCACATCGGGCGAGATGATCGCATTGCTGATTCCGGTTTCATCTTCCAGGCTGAGGAAGACGAAGCCCTTGGCGGTGCCTGGCCTCTGTCGCGCGATCACGCATCCCGCCGTGCGCACATGACGGCCGTGCACAACCTGCGTCAACTCCTGCGCGGACAGCACTCGCGCCCGGCGCAGCGCAGCCCTGCGATACGCCATGGGATGAGGACCGACCGTGAGCCCGGCGCCGCGAAAGTCGGCAACCAGCCGCTCCTCGGGTGTCATGGGTGCGAGTGGCGAAGCCGTATCACTCTCCGGAATCCCTTCCAGCAGCGGCCCGGCAAAACGCACGGCACGCTCCACCTGCCACAGCGCATCGCGGCGATGCAGTCGCTGCCTGGAGCCAGTTTTGCGCGCTGGATCAAGATTTGCCAGTAAATCCTCTTCTCGCTCGCAGCCAATGGAATTAAGTGCGCCAATCGAGGCCAGCAGCACCAGCTCCTTGCGGCGCAACTCGGGCACGCGATGGGCAAGGTCTGCGATGGATGCAAAGGGCCGCTTATCGCGCTCGCGCACAATCGCCTGTGCCGCCTCTTCAGGCAATCCTTTGGCATAACGAAATCCCATGCGCAGCGCCAAGTCCTCCTCCAGCGTGCATCTCCATTCCGACCGCGCAATGTCCACCGGCTTCACTCGCAACCCGTGTCGCTGTGCGTCTTTCACGATGGTGGAAGGGTGATAGAACCCCATGGGCTGATTGTTCAGCAACGCTGCGGTAAAAGCTGCCAGGTAATGACACTTGAGATAAGCGCTGGCGTAGGCGATCAGCGCGAAGCTGGCGGCATGCGACTCGGGGAATCCATAGAGCGCGAACGAAGTAATGGAAAGGATGATCTGCTCCTGCGCTTCCGGCGGGATGCCATTACGCTCCATGCCCGCGCGCAGTTTGATCTCGATATCGCGCATGCGCATCTCGCTGCGCTTGAAGCCGAAGGCGCGCCGCAATTCCTCAGCTTCGCCGCCACTGAAGCCGGCGGCAATCATGGCCATGCGCAGCAGTTGCTCTTGAAAGAGCGGCACCCCCAGCGTGCGCTCCAGTACCGGCTGCAACGATGGATGCGGATAGATGACGGCTTGCCGTCCCTGTCGGCGTTGCAAAAAAGGGTTAACCATCTGACCCACGATAGGCCCCGGACGGATGATTGCGGCTTGTACCACAATGTCGTAGAAGCGCGTGGGATGCAGCCGCGGCAGGCACGACATCTGCGCCCGGCTCTCGATCTGAAACATGCCCACTGTGTCGGCCTTTTGCAGCGTGTCATACACTGTGGGATCGTCGGGCGGCAACTTTCCCAGATCAACTTCTTCTTGGTAGTGATTGCGGATCAGGTTGATGGAATCTTCCAGCACCGCCATCATCCCCAGCCCCAGCAGGTCAACTTTGACGATGCCCAGGTCGGCGCAATCTTCCTTGTCCCACTGCACCACCACCCGGCCGGGCATGGTCGCGGGTTCCAGCGGGACCACCGCATCGAGCTGTCCCTGGCAAATCACCATGCCGCCGGAGTGTTGTCCCAAATGCCGGGGCAGGTCCTGTACCGCTACACATAGCTCGAAAAATTTGCGCATGCGCGGATGCCGCAAGTCGAAACCGGCATCGCGAAACTGCCGTTCCAGCGTGTCATCCGGGTCCTTGTATTCCCACGAACTCACCAGCCCGGAGAGGCGGTCCAGAGATTCGCCATCAAAACCGAGCGCCTTGCCCACTTCGCGCGCCGCCGAACGTCCGCGATAGGTGATGACATTGGCGGTCATGGCAGCGCCGAGTTTGCCATAGCGCTGATAGACGTACTGGATGGCCCGCTCCCGCTGATCGCCGCTGGGAAGGTCAAGATCGATGTCGGGCCATTCGCCGCGCTCCTCCGACAGAAAGCGCTCGAACAGCAGATCCATGCCCACCCGCCGGCCGGTGGCTTGCGCCAGCGCCGCCAGCATTACCCCAAGTACGGAGGCAGGAGCTACTTTCGCTTTTTATTCGCCTACAAATGGATTCTGCTACGGGGAATCTAGGTTGTCAACCCCTCTGCGGGAGCCGCCCTAAAAGGGGAGTTTTGGCGGACTTTGCGTGCGTCATCTGTACTTTCTCAATGCCGGACCAAAAAGACTAGCACTCAATGAAGGACGTGCGCAGTGATGCACTGCACTAAATCGTGTGTCCGACGCGGAATGCGCGAGGAGCGCGAAACGCTTATAAACGCAGGCGATTTGTTATAATGCAGCAGCCTTGCTGAAAGGGGCGCTATCGTCTAGGGGTTAGGACGGAAGATTCTCAATCTTCAAACCCGGGTTCGATTCCCGGTAGCGCTACCAATTCAACTATCCTGCTATCAATCACTTGCACCATCCCGTAACACAGCCACCTAAACCAATGTGACTAAAAATGTGGCTTTCCTACTGCAGCAATCGATCCCGTCTCTCAATCGCGTCCCGGATCTGCTGACAATCCGTTCAGAACTCGCGCATGGGCCGCAAAAGCCAGTTATACGAAGTCCATGGAATATAATGTCGCGCACTCATGGTTTTCACCTCTGGTACAAAGCTTGGCGCCTACGAGATTCAGTCTGCGCTCGGGGCGGGCGGCATGGGCGAGGTGTATCGCGCCAGGGACACACGCCTCGACCGCACCGTGGCCATCAAAGTTCTGCCCAAGCACCTTTCTGCAAATCCTGAAGCCAAAGAACGTTTCGAGCGCGAAGCGCGCGCCATCTCTTCCTTGAACCATCCGCACATTTGCACGCTTTATGACGTCGGGCATCAGGACGGCATCGACTTTCTCGTAATGGAATATTTGGAGGGAGAGTCGCTGGCCCAGCGGTTGAAAAAAGGTGGGTTACCGCTGAAAGAATTGCTGAAGGTTGGGATTGAAGTTTGCGAGGCGCTGGAAGTAGCCCATCGCCAGGGAATCGTCCACCGCGATTTGAAGCCCGGCAACATCATGCTGACCCAAAGCGGCGCCAAGCTGATGGACTTCGGCTTAGCAAAGCCACAGCCCATGGTGGCGGGGGGCCCAGCGTCTGGG
This sequence comes from uncultured Acidobacteriaceae bacterium, assembly GCA_963836875.1. GTDB lineage: Bacteria > Acidobacteriota > Terriglobia > Terriglobales > Acidobacteriaceae > Bog-257. The sequence continues at coordinate 369,674 of CAWIKZ010000007.1, read as the reverse complement.
GCGCCGCCGTCGTTCACCGCAGTGGCGGCGACGGCAACCGGCCTGATAAGCCCACTCACCACGGCAGGCACCATAGTCGGCACCATTCAGTACATGTCACCGGAGCAACTTGAGGGAAAAGAAGCCGACGCCCGCTCCGATCTTTTCGCCTTTGGCTCGGTGCTGTATGAGATGGCGGCGGGCAAGCGGCCCTTTGAGGGTAAGAGTCAAATCTCGCTGGCCTCGTCCATTCTGGAGAAGGATCCGGAGCCGCTTAGCGCCTTGAAGCCTTCCACTCCGCCCGCGTTTGAACACACAGTGGCCACCTGCTTGCAGAAAGACCCAGAGGAGCGTTTTCAGACAGCGCACGACGTAAAGTTGGAACTGCAGTGGATTGCGACGGGCAGTTCCGCGAGCGCGATGCCTGCATTGCCGGCATCGCCATCGACGTGGCGAAAACGCGAGCGTCTCAGCTGGGCGATTGCCTTCGTCGTCGCGCTGGCGCTCGCGGTCATGGCTGGAACCTTCCTCAATCGTTCCGTTCCATCAGCACAGGTCACGCGAACGGTCATGAATCCACCGGAGAACACGACGCTCAATCTGATCGGCGATTCTGCCGGACCACCGGTGCTGTCGCCCGACGGCGCCAGGGTCGCGTTTACCGCGACCAAGGCGGATGGCAGTACCTCAATCTGGGTGCGCCCCATGGATTCGCTGGAAGCGCGTGTGGTGCCCGGCACCGAAAACGCAATTTTTCCCTTCTGGTCACCGGACAGCCGCTCGCTGGGATTCTTTGCCGATGGGAAGTTGAAAACCGTTGATTTGAATGGGGGCTCTGCGCAGGTGATTGCCGATGCCCCATTCGGTCGCGGAGGCGCCTGGGGACCGGGCGGAGTGATCGTGTTTTCTGCCGGCACGCAAACGCCTCTGATGCGTGTCAGCGTTAGCGGCGGAACCCCGGTCTCCGTTACCACGGTCGATCGCGCCCAGCATACCTCGCATCGCTGGCCGTTTTTCCTGCCCGACGGCAAGCACTTGCTCTACCTCGCCATTCATCATGAACCTTCCAAGTCCGCAAATAATGCGCTCTACTACGCCTCGCTGGATGGACGCGAGAATCGTGCGCTGTTCAACTGTCAATCCAACGCAGTTTATGCGGGCGGATTTCTCCTGTTCGCGCGCGGCGACCAGTTAATGGCGCAACCTTTCGACCCGGCCTCTGGAACGCTCAGCGGCGAGCCGGTAAGCCTCGCCAAAGGCGTGATGAACGACGTTACCACGTGGCACATGGACGCTTCGGCCTTTGGGGATGGGCTGCTGCTTGTGGGGAACGGCGGCAGTGGCGACTGGCAGTTGGTATGGGTGGATCGCAGCGGCAAGCAGATCAGCATCGCTGCTGACAAGCTCACCAATTTGCAGACGGCAGCCATCTCTCCCCATGGCGACCGTATCGTTCTCCAGCTCGACACCGGTCAGAGCGACATCTGGGTGCTTGATGTGGCGCGCGGCGTCCGCACCAGGCTGACCTTCGGGCCCGCTCAAAATGCTTCCCCAGTCTGGTCACCCGATGGGAAGTGGATCGCCTATACCTCGGATCGCAACGGTCATTCCAACGTTTACCGCAAGCTCTCCGATGGTAGCGGGCCGGAGGAGCTTCTGCTCAGCGATGAACAGATCGTTACTCCTACCCACTGGACGCGCGACGGCAAGTACCTGATATGTGACCGTGGTCCTGCGGGAAGCTCGGAGATCTGGGCCTTGCCGCTGGAAGGAGAGCGCAAACCCTCGCTGGTGGTACCGCACGCCCCCAATTCGTTTACCACGCTTGGTCACCTTTCCCCCGACGGCCATTGGCTCACCTACACGTCCAGTGAATCCGGTGCGCCCGAAGTCTATGTGGCAGGTTTCCACGGGCCAGGCAAATGGCAGGTTTCGGCCAGCGGCGGAGTGCAATCAAAATGGAGCAGTGACGGCAAAGAGCTCTACTACATGGATCCGAGGTTCAACCTGTTCGCGGTGCCAGTAAAGGAGGTCGACGGAGCGATGCAATTCGGCTTACCTCAGCAGCTCGTCAGCAACTGGTCATCGCCGCAGGTCTTCTACGATGTCAGCGCCGGCGGAAAGAAAATTCTTCTCGACCACGTCTCGCAGCAGGTCAGCCAATCCGTGACTGTGGTAACAAACTTTACAGCAGGGGTGCAGAAGAAGTAGGTTGCTGACTGTGGTTTGAGCTACTCTACTCGTCTGTATGCAAAGTCCGCAGCAGCGTGGAACCGGCGCTGCTCTCCTGCCGTCGGAGATGTGATAGCCGCCGGCAGGCGTGACCCGGGCGGCCCTATTAGTCACTCAACCCGATCCAACGGTGGGACATAAACCGCTTATTGCGCCCCCGACATCTCCATGAACTTCACCACATCGCTTTTCATTTTCTTCAGACCATCCATGGGCAGATACACCATGTGTCCGGCATCGTAAGTGGCGAAGGAAATGTTCTGGTGATATTTCGGGCCGATATCGAGATGCTCCATGGTGTAATTGGCGGCGGCGAATGGCGTGGCTAGATCGTAATAGCCCTCCATCACGAACACCTTCAAGTAAGGATTTTTTACCAGGGCTTGGCGGAGCGCGGTGGCTGTGTCGGGAAAGCCCTGAATGCTCGATCCCCAATCCCACTTCTCAAACCCCGCCGTCGGGGCGCTAACGTAGTACGGCATGTCAGTTTTGTAACCCAACTCCGTCCGCACGTAGTTGTTGAACACCGAAGTAAAGGGCGGAGTCGTGGCTGATCCCGTCGGATCGTAATAGGGAGTATCCAGCAGGCCATTGGGGTCGGGACCGGTGAAACGCCCATCCAGCCGGCCCACGCGCAATTTCTGGTCGATCAGCAGGTAGTGAGTGAACTTGCGCACATCGATGCGCAGATTCGCCTGATCGATCACGTCAGCGCTTACGCCCGTATAGCGCGCCAACTGGCTGATGACCTTCTGCCGCTCCTCCGGCGTCAGGGCGTCTCCTTTGTCGAGCGCCTGCGCATACTCGGTGGATGCCCAGCGTTGCGCTTCCTCTCGCGCTTTGTTCATGTCCTGGGCAAGGTCGGGCGCCAGCTTGTGATGGTATCCCGCGATCATGGTGAACGAAGGCACGAGGAACACGTAGGCCTGGTCGTTGGTCTTGTTGCTGATCAGGGTCTCGAAATTCAGCACCATCGAAAGCAGCGTAATTCCATTGAAGGAAATGCCATGGTCGGCAAGGTAGCCCGCGATTCCCGCGGAGCGCGTCGTGCCATAGCTTTCACCCAGCAGGTAGAGAGGCGAAGTCCAGCGCTCATTACGCGTGATGTAGAGACGAATGAATTCACTGAAGGCCTCGATGTCGCCCTTCACTCCCCAGAACTTCTTGAACAGCTCGGCGTCGCCCGCGCGACTGAACCCTGTGCCAATCGCGTCCACCAGCACCAGATCGGTTTTGTCGAGCAGCGTGTAAGGATTGTCTTCCAGGCGGTAAGGCGCGGGCGGCATGAAGCCGTCAGGCTGCAGGACTACCTTCTTGGGCCCCAGCGCACCCATGTGCAACCATATCGACGACGAACCCGGCCCGCCGTTGAAGGCAAAGGTCAGCGGACGCTTGCTGGCCTCCTGCCCATCCAGGGTGTAAGCCACGAAAAACATCTCGGCTTCGATTTTGCCGTCATCGCGCTTAACCGGAAGGCGTCCGGCGGTGGCCGTGTAGTGCAGTAGTTTCCCGTTCACGGTGATCTGGTGATGGGTCACAATCGGCGCCACCTCAGTCATGTCGAAGTGTTGTTCTTTGTCCTTCGCCTTGTCCCCGGATTCCTTGGCCGCCTCTGGCTTTTGTTCTTCCGTCGCCGTGGGGGTCTCGGGGGACTTCGCCGGCGCGGACTGCGCCTTCTTGGATGCTGCGTTGGTCTTGGCCTGAGTTTCGGTCTTGGGCTGGCTCTGGGGCGAGTCTGGTTGTTGCGCGAGCGCCGGAATCAGTAAGAGCGATAACAACGCCAGGTTCAAGAGAAGAGAACGCATTTGAGTTCCTACAAAGTATTGGACTGCGACATTCTAAACCGCTTTCGGAATTGGTGTATCCGGCGGAACGGGCAGCTACTCGCGACTCTTCAGCTCCCGCTCCATCGCCTTACGATTTTTCACCGGCAAATTCATCACTGCGCTCCTGGCCAGCGCGATGTACACCGCGTGCGCCTCCGGAACTGCCTTCAACTCCTCCAGGTGCCGGCGAACCGTAGCGACATCGCCGCGTACCAAGGGACCGCTGAAAGCCGAGGCGGCGTCGTGCTGCAAGTAATTGCGCAACGTCTGCGTCAGCAGGGGAACCATCATGGTCTTGGCGTCATCAGGCCTGATGCCGGCGGCCTGCGCTACGCGCTCCAGCGAAGCCAGCAAGGCGATCACCAGAGGCGAGGCAAAACTGCCGAAAGCGTGATACAGCACCTTATTGCGCTTGTCGATGGCGTACGTTGTACCGCCCAGGTCCCGCACGATTCGTTTAGCCACGCGGACGGCCGCTGGATCTCCTTCGACCGCAAATGCAACTCCCCGCATCTGCGGCGCGGGTCCGCGCACAAAAGTCATGCTGGGATGCACCGATGCGACCTTGGCTCCTTGCGCACGCAGCGGAGCCAGATCGTCGCTGGTCAGAGCGCCGCTGGAGTGGAAGACGATCTTCCCCTGCCAGTCCTGGGCCCGCGCCAGTCGCAGGGCTGTTGCGGCGATCGCGTCATCGGGTACGGTGATCCAGACCAGATCGCTGTCGAGCGGTACCTTGCCCAGCGCGACCAGTCGCGCCTTTACTCTTCGCGCCAGGCCTTTGGTCTCACGACTGGCGATGCTCTTGGGGCGAGCGGCAATGAACTTCACCACGTAACCTGCGGACGGCAACGTTAACGCCAACGCCATCCCTAAATTCCCGGGACCGACGATGCTGACCGTCAGGGGACGAGGGGAGTGGGATTGTTTAGGCACGGCGGGCAGCATAGCAGATTTTGCGCGATTCAACGCGGCCCTTACGAAAACTCGCGGCAACTGCCTTATAGTGGTGAGACCATGCCATCGAAAAAGCGCGTGTCGGAAAAGCCAGCCAGCAGCCGCAAATCAGAAGAACCATCCCGCAGGACAAAGAAAGTCGAGGTCCTCTCGTCGAAGACCGTATTCAAAGGACCCGCCTTCAGCGTCAGTTCCGACCGCGTGCATGAGCCGGGCGGAATTGTTGCGCGCCGTGACGTAGTGCGGCATTCCGGCTCAGCCGTAATTCTCGCGGTGGACGACAGCGGTCCGGAGCCGCGCCTTCTGCTGGAGCGCCAGTACCGTTATGCGGCTGACGATTATCTCTGGGAACTACCTGCTGGCCGCATCGATCCCGGGGAAAAGGCCCTGGCCGGGGCCAAGCGCGAGCTACTGGAGGAGACTGGATATCGCGCCGCCAAGTGGACGCAGGCTCTGTTCTTCTATCCCAGCCCGGGCTTTCTGGACGAGACCATGACGGTTTATCTCGCCCGCGGGCTGGCGGCTGGCGATGCACAACCTGAAGAGGACGAATCTATCGAGTGCCGTCTGACGCTTTTGTCTCAGGCGTTGGCGATGGTCCGCTCGGGCGAGATTCGCGATGGCAAGACAATCGCCTCCGTTTTGTGGTTGGCGCAGAGTCTCCGCAGTGGGTCAGCGCTGGAGTGAGATACTCGTCAAGGCGTTTGCTGGCGCGGAGCCCGGATGCTGAAACCCCGCTCGCAATGGGGCTTCAGTCTATATACTCTCTTGACAACACCAGCACACGGGAGCAAGCTTAAAGTACGCCGTTCAACAGGCCAATCCAATTGGCCAGATGTGATCTAGGAAGAACTCCTCCATCGACTTTGGCTTCTGGGCGTAACCTGATTGACGCAATTCAGACCGGCATCCTCGGGGTGGGGATGCTGATGGGCTCTGCCAGGAGGAAGAAGAAGTGAGACTGAAAGGGACCGTAAAGTGGTTCAACAACGCGAAAGGCTTTGGCTTTATAGGCCGTGAGGATGGTAGTTCGGATGTGTTCGTGCACTACAGTGCGATCAACATTGAAGGCTACAAGAGCTTGCAGGAAGGCGACCAGGTCGAGTTCGAGATCGTCGAGGGCCAGAAAGGTCCGCAAGCAGGCAATGTGACGAGGGTCCAGTAGGGTCCTTCGCCGTGTTTCAAGGAAGCCCAGCCGAGAGGCTGGGTTTTTTGTTGGGCGCGCAGGTCTTGCCGGGCGCGCAATACACGGCATGCCTCTTCGTGAGTATGTGAAAGGGCTGAACTTCTGACCGGCCACGGCCGAATCGCACCGCATATCCCTTCTCCACGTTACAATTTCTCTCGGGTGTCTTGCGTGGACAACAAGGCCATCGCCAACGTCTTTTACGAAACCGCCGATCTCATGGAGATCAACGGCGACGACTCTTTCCGCATCCGTTCCTATCGGCGCGCCGCCGAGGTCATCGAAGGACTGCCGCAGCAGGTCTCGGGACTGATTGACGAACCCAAGAAGCTGCTGGAGATTCCCGGCATCGGCAAAGGCATGGCTGCGAATATCCAGGAGTTGTGCCGGAGCGGCAAACTTGGTCCGCACCAGGAGTTGCTGGTAAAGTACCGGCCCTCCATGCTGGAGCTGCTGAAGATCCAGGGGCTGGGGCCGAAAACCATCGCGCTGCTGTGGAGCGCCTTCCAGGTCAGCGATCTCGCGAGCGTGGAGAAGCTGGCGCGCGAAGGTAAATTGCGTGCGCTGCCACGTCTGAGCGAAAAGAGCGAGCAGAAGATCCTGAAAGCGATTGAGGATTATCGCCGCATTTCGGGGCGCTTCCTGCTCGACGAAGCTGATCGCACCGCGCAGAAGCTGACGGAGCATCTGCGGCACATCAAAGGGATCGAGAAGATCACGCCCGCCGGTTCGCTGCGCCGTGGACGGGAGACGGTCGGCGACCTCGACGTGCTGATCACCGGACCGTGCTGCGTTGACGATGAGCAGCGCGCGGAGTTGATAGAAGAAATCCTGCGTTTTCCCGGCATCGTGGAAGTGCTGGCCAAGGGCGACAACAAGGTTAGCTTCAAATTGCGCAGCGGAATGCAGGTGGATGTGCGCACCTTGCCGCCGGAATCCTATGGCGCGGCCATGCAGTACTTCACCGGCTCCAAGAACCACAACGTCTCGCTACGGCAACGCGCGCTCAAGATGGGGTTCACGCTCAGCGAGTACGGGCTGTTTCGCCTCGACAATAACAAGCGCGTCGCCGGCGCCACCGAGGACGAGATTTATGGCAAGCTCAAGCTCGATTGCATCCCGCCGGAGCTGCGCGAGAATTGCGGCGAGATCGAAGCCGCCGAGAAGCACGCGCTTCCGACCTTGATCACAGTCGCTGATTTGCGCGGCGAAGTGCACATGCATACGGTCGAAACCGACGGGAAGTGCACGATTGACGAGATGGCGGCGGCGGCCAAGGAGCGCGGCTACAAGTACATTGCCATCACTGATCACTCGAAAAATCTGGCCTTCGCAAATGGCCTCGATGACAAGCGCGCCGTGCAACACATCGCCCGCATTCACGCTGCCAACGAGCAGACGGATGGCATCACCATCATGGCCGGCATCGAGGTGGATATCCTGGCCGATGGCGAGCTCGATCTCTCCGACTCGGTGCTGGAGCAGATGGATGTTGTGGTGGCCAGCGTGCATTCGGCATTTAATCAGGAGCCGCAACAGATGACCGACCGTCTATTGCGCGCATTGAGCAATAAGAACGTGTCGATTCTCGGACATCCCACGGGGCGCTTACTACTGCGGCGTGACGCCTATCCGTTCGACATGGATGCGGTCCTGAAGACCGCGCTGAAAAACAAAGTCGCGATGGAGTTGAACGCGTATCCGGACCGGCTCGACTTGAACGACGTGCACCTGCGCATGGCGCGGGAACGCGGAGTGAAGATTGTGATCAACACTGACGCGCACCACACCTCGCACTTCGAAAAGATCAAGTACGGTATCCTTCAGGCACGCCGGGCATGGCTCACGCCAAAGGATGTGCTGAACACCCTGCCGGAAAAAGAATTTCGCCAAGCGATGAAGCATCGGTGGCCTGAATCAGGGGCTAGGGGCTAGTTGTTAGGGGCCGGTCTCCCATGGATGAATCTGAAAATCTCGCAAACGATTATCTTCGGTACCTAGGGTTCAAACATGTTGTTTATGAACCAGACGGCAAAATACCACCCGACTTTCTGGTGGAGGGAAGGATTGCAGTTGAAGTTCGTCGACTAAACCAGAATGAGCTGACTCCATCAGGGTTTCGCGGCCTGGAAGAAGTTGCTATCCCGCTTCAGATGAAAATAAGAAAACTCTTGGTTTCACTTGGCCCGGCAAATTCAGGTGGCAGTTGGTTTGTCGATTACACCCTCAAGCGCCCCCTTTTGGCCTGGGACGAAATCCGTCCCCAACTGCGGCAACGTCTTGAAGCATTCCGAGGTGATCCGGAAACTGAAAGATCTACTTCATTCACGATAGGCAACAGCCTTAAGGTAACGCTGACTCGTGCGAGCAAGGTTCATTCTACGTGCTTCGTTCCGGGCGGACACTGCGACCACGATTCTGGAGGGTTTGTATTCGCAGAAACACAGAGAAATTTGCGACTTTGCGTGGAGGAAAAGACCCGCAAGATCGCACGGGTTCGGCACAAGTATCCCGAATGGTGGTTGGTTCTTGTTGATCGAATAGGATACGGAGTGGAGGAATGTGATCGAGAGCTGTTCCGCGAACACTTAAAAGTTGAGCACAACTGGGATAAGGTTATTCTTCTGAATCCGCTCGACCCTCGATCCGCATTTGAGTTCAAGTCAAACCCAGACGCCGAAAAAGGATTCAACATCCAAGGGATGGCGTGTAATTTGGAGGAAGCCATGGCTGAGAATGAAGTTCCGCCCAAAGCGCCTCAACCGCAATACGATGCCGGACATGTTCCCATCACCGAGGAATTCGACAGCCCCAAACGCAGCCTGCCCCCCGCCGTGCCGGTTGTCATCGCACTGCTTGTCGTTGGCATCGTGGTAGGCGTAATCGCTTTCTTGGAGCGGTCAAAGCCGGTGGCGCAGGGCGGCATCGACGCGGTGTATGCCAGCCAGCCTGCCGACATGACCAACACCATGGTCGTGCTCAACGTTACGCTGCGGAACGTTGGCGACAAGGCGCTCTATATCAAGTCCATCACCGCCAACCTCAAAACCGACCAAGGTGATCAGTCCGACGACGCCGCGTCCCCTTCCGATTACGACCGTTACTTCTCGGCCTACCCGGACCTTCGCGAACACGCGACGCAACCATTGACGGTGGAGACCAAGATCATGCCCGGCGCCGAGCAAAAGGGAACTGTCCTGGTGGCGTTTCCCGTCACCGAGCAGCAGTTCAGCGCTCGCAAAGATCTTAACGTGACCATCGTGCCCTACGATCAGAACCCGATTGTGCTGCGCGAGAAAAGCGCCGCGACGAAGTAGCGCCCTCCCAGCGTCTACGCCAACTGTGAAACTGCTAGCTCACCAACTCCGGCTTGATCCAGGGGAACCGGAAGATCGCTAATGGGTCCTCGGGATAGCTCACCTCGAAATCGAGGTGAGCGTCGGCAACGATCCAGTAATAGGTCTTCAGCGTGGAGATGATTGCGTCAATCGCCTGATCGAGTTCGCGATGCGTGGAGGCCAGGGCCGACAGGGTGCGCTCGTGATGGGCAAAATGGGGGCTCAAGACCTGCTTCAAATTGGTGGCCGCGCGGTCCAACTCAGCGCGATCGTCGGCAAACTCGCGCGCGCTCACCTTGTCGTGCAACAGATGGGGATAGTCCTCAAGCTGGGTCAGCACCCGGCGCAAGGAAAGATCGGTATTGTCCGCATCCAGCAGTCGAAGTACGCGGGCCGCCATGGCGTCCGCGTAGGCGGCCCTCACCATGTCGAGGAACGCATTGCGGACGCCGTGAAGCTGAGGATTGCGCTCAATGACATCGCGTTCCAGCTTCCAGTAAATGTCGCGATCGCGGGCCAGGCCTAGGACCTGGTTGCGGATTTCGCGAAGTTCGCTCCTGGCCCGTTCGCGGAACTGCTTTTCCATCACCATGTTCCTAAGTCTATCGAAGCGGGCAAACAATCACCTGTGAGATTGGTCACACAAAACCTGATTCGCCGGCACCTGCGCGAAATTGTCGAACTCCCAGTCCCCGGCGAGGCCATCTTTGCTCGCGTTACAATGAACTCCTTGCGAGGTCATCATCGTGTTGACGTATGAAGAAATTGTTGTGCTTGAACAGAAATACCTGCTGAACACCTACGCTCGCTACCCGCTCGCCATTGCGCGCGGAAAGGGAGTGTACGTTTACGACGTTGACGGCAGGCGCTATCTCGACTTCCTCTCCGGGCTGGGCGTTAACGCACTCGGCCATGCTCATCCGCGCATCGTGAAGGTTATCCGCGAGCAGGCAGCGAAGGTCATCCACGTTTCCAATCTTTACTACAACGAGTACCAGGGCTTGCTGGCCGAAAAGCTGTGTACGAAGTCGGGATTGGATCGCGCCTTTTTCTCCAACAGCGGTACCGAGGCGATTGAAGGCGCGTTGAAGCTGGTGCGCGCCGCCGGCCACGCCACCGGAGGCCCGGGAAAGTGCATCGTCATCGCGCTGGAGAATTCCTTTCACGGACGCACCATGGGTGCGCTCGCGCTCACCGGCCAGGCAAAGTATCGCAAGGACTTCGATCCCATGCTGGAAGGCGTGCGCTTCGTGCCGCGCAACGATGTGGAAGCCTTGCGCAATGCGATGGACGACAAGGTTTGCGGTATCGTGCTGGAGCCCATCCAGGGCGAGGGCGGCATTCAGGAATCGTCGTTCGAATTCTTGCAGGCGTGCCGCCAGTTGGCCGACCAGCACCAGGCCGCGCTCATCTTCGACGAAATTCAATGCGGACTCGGGCGTACCGGGCAGCTCTTCGCCTTCCAGCACTTCGGCGTCGTGCCTGATGTGCTGTGTATTGCCAAGCCCATCGCTGGCGGACTGCCGCTGGGGGCGTTTCTCGCCAAGGAGCGCTTCGCGCAGCACATCACTCCGGGCAAGCACGGGACGACTTTCGGCGGCGGCCCGCTGACCTGCCGCGTCGCCTTGGAGTATCTCGCAATTCTGGAGGACGAAAACCTGCTGGAGCAGGTGCGTCGCGTCGGGGGGTACTTGTCGCAGAAACTGCGCGAACTGGTGGACAAGTTCGACATCGCGGTGGAAGTCCGCGGCGTGGGCGCGATTCAGGCGCTACAGTTGACCGTCCCCGGAAAGCCGATCCTCGAAGGCGCGCTCGCCAAAGGCCTGCTGATCAACGTGACCCAGGACACCGTGCTGCGCTTTCTGCCGCCCTTCCTGCTGCAAGAGAAGCACGTAGACAGCGGAATGCGAATTCTGCGCAAGCTGCTGGCGGCGGCGCAGAAACAGCAGAAAGCGGAGGAGAAAACCATTGCGGTGGTATCGGCATAACCAGCCGAGAGCCGGTGTTTAGGTCCGCACCAAAGCCCTTCATTTTTTGTTTCTTGACCAGCTGAAATTGTTTAGGGCAAGATCTTTCCCGCAGATCTGCTTAAAAGGGCACTCACCGTACACCCATTTCCTTTGTTACTTGGAAGGCGACGTATTTTGTCTTGATTTCCGACGTAGGTCGGCCTAGAGTTGGCACAGAAAGGAGGGTTTCTCAATGGCTGCAAAAAAGACTGGGAAAAAGAAGGGTACGCGGCTTCCTAAGCACGCTTACTAACAAATACTGTCCGCAGATAGATGGGTGACTCTAACGCGTAACAGAAAAACTCGGCACGGCCGAAACGGAACTGCAGAATCGCGTCGCGCTAGTAGTGCTCGGTCGAATCCCTTTGACCGGCCTATATTTGTCCAAGTTGTTGCGGGGCTATTACTCCTGTTGCCCACCTCATACGTCGGGTATCGTTTTTGGATGGCTCGGCAGGCTACTCTCCAGGGACAGCACCAGAAGGAGAAGAGAACAGAACTAGCAAATGCTACAGAGGAGGATCTAGTTAGGGACGTTGGAAAACTTCTCACTGCAAGCGCCGCTATAGTAGCGGCACACGAAAACAATTTTGGGAAAGAGCAACGCTCCCAGGCTATAGACGAGTTCAACTCGTTGCAAGACGAATGGGATCGCAACGAAGATGTGCTGAAACTGCGAGTGGAAACCTATTTTTCTACGGCACCGATTCAGGCAAAGTGGACCGAGGTCCTGGACGAATTGGGCGGCCTGGACGAAGAGATAAAGAGTCTGAACGGATTTCACGTGAGCGAAAGAAGCTCCAGACATGCACAGCGTATTGAGAGCTGCCGAAAAGCAATGGATAAGGCACAAGAAAGCCTAATTGAGCTCGAGAATATGATGACGCAGTTTACACAATCGCGCTGAAGGCGGGGCGAATTTTATTGAGAGATCAAGCAAACCTTAACCCCCGAAGGCGGCGCCAGCCTACCCCGCTACCCGCTTCGCAATTCACGCCGCGCACTCACCGGGAGCGCAGGCTGTATGTGGCGGTTGGAAACCCCTAAGCTGCCAAATATAATGGCAGACGGCAGAATTTATGGCATGAAACTCAGGATGCACAAGTGCGGCCGCGTCCTCTCTCCCAAGGCCTCTGCGAAAACGGCTGAAATGACGCAGCCATCCATGATCCAGGTGGACGGACTTTGGATCCATCAAGGAACGGTTGAACCCGGCGCGAATTGGGAACGCGCGCTGCACGACGTTCGCGAGGAACGGATGCAGGCCGTCCTTAAATCCTGATGGTGCCCTTCCTGCTCAGCCATTCACGCCGCCGCGGACTGCGACCGGGTGAGCACCACGTAGCGCTCCGAGGCCAGCAGGATGCCCTGCAGGTCGCTGGAGTGACAGCAATCCACCGCGCCCATGGCCAAGGCATCGGACCACATGCGATCGTCCGCCAGACGATGGATGCACACGAAGGCGGTTGCGGGAAACTGCGAGCAGAGAGCCTGCAGTCTGGGGAAGTCAACCAACTCCAGGTCCACGACCGCGAATGGAGCGCGAAAACGCGCCACTGCGGAAGCAATTTCCCCGGCAGATTTTGCAATGGCGAGGTTGCGAAATTGTTTACCGAGGGACGCAGCCAGGCGGTCGGCCGCAACTGCATCGTGGTGAGCGAGAACAACATTGATAGGCCGCATGGCAAACCCCTTTTGAAATGGCGGAGGGGGCGGCAAGAGCCAACCCGGTGATGAGGTTCGGTTGACGATTCAACAACTCCGCACCAGCCCGGTGCGGCGCACACAGTTATGGACGAGCGGCGGCGCTATTTGGCAGCGTCGCCCGATTGGGTTGCGGCTTCGAAGGCTTCCGGATGCAGCTTGCCATTTCGCTTCAGCAGGATTTCCACTTTGCCTTCGGCTTCCTCCAGTTCCTTGCGGCAGGAACTGGAAAGTTTCATGCCCTCATCGAAAAGCTCCAGCGCGCGATCGAGCGAGACGTCCCCCTTCTCGAGTTCAGTCACGATTTTTTCCAGTCGTTGGAGAGACTCTTCAAACTTGGGCAAGGTCAAGCTCCTAAAACAATTCTAGTGCACAACGGTTTCGGTGAACGTAAAAATTTGGAGTCAATCGGCGTCGGCGGGAAATATTTTCTCAGTAGGAATGTTAGGGACGGCAGAAGAAAGGCTCTTACACCGCGGCGCGTTTGCCCGTGCCCAGCGCTTCCAACACATCCACGGCACAGGAATACCTGCCAAACGGCGCGGCAATCTGTGCGCCCTGCACCATGTGGCGGACGGCGGCGAGCATGTCGCGGGCAATGGCCACGCCCTCGGCGCGGGCGGCGTCGACGGTGGTCGCCTTCGCCATGCGCGCGAAGATCTCGTCGGGGATGGAAACCCGCAGCTCATTCTTCATGAATTCGGCATTGCGGGTGCTGGTGAGCGGCCAGATGCCCGCCACTACCGGGATGCGGCAATGCTCGATTCGGCGGAGGAACTCTTCCAGCAGGCGAACATCGAACACGGGCTGGGTAACGGCTAGTTCCGCTCCGGCCTCAACTTTGTACTCAAAGCGGCGGATTTCCTCGTCAATGTTGGGGCTGCCGGGATTGGCGCCCACGGCGATGACGAACCTGGTGGAGGCGCCCGTGGGATTGCCGCCGATGTCCAGCCCGCGGTTCAGGTTGTGGACAATGTTGACCAGACCGATAGCATCCACATCGAAGACCGCGGTCGCGTCGGGGTAGTCGCCCATCTTCGGCGGATCGCCGGTGATGCAGATCAGGTTGCGGATGCCGACTGCGCTTGCGCCCAGCAAGTCGGACTGGATGCCCAGCACGTTGCGATCACGGCAGGTGTAGTGCAGGATGGCCTCGATCCCGACCTGCTGCTGCACCAGCAGGCAGAGCGCCTGGTTGCTCATGCGCGCCGAGGCGCGCGGGCTGTCGGGAACATTGACGCCGTCCACGCCAACCGATTTCAGGAAGCGCGCTCCTTCGATCTCGCGGCTTCCATCAGTGCCTCTCGGTGGAACGATCTCCACCATAGTGATGAACTCGCCGTCAGCGATCTTGCGGCCCATCTGCGAACGTTCGCGGAGCGGCGGCACCTCAACCGGCTGGGCCTTGGGAGCTGGAGCCGACTTTCGCGCGGTAGCGCCGCCGGAGACCGCGCGCAGAAAGGCTTTCATGACGTGGATATGATCGGGCGTGGTGCCGCAGCAACCGCCGATGAGGCGCACTCCGACATCCACAAACCTGCGGGCGTATTCCGCCATGTACTCGGGCGAGCAGAGATAGATATTGCGGCCTTCCACCGAGCGCGGCATGCCGGCGTTGGGTTGGGCCGAGAGCGGCGCGGTGGTGACGGCGCGTACCCGCTCCAGCGCGTCCAGCATGGCCACCGGGCCGACGCTACAGTTGCAGCCCACCACATCGGCGCCCCAGGCTTCGATTTGCGGAGCATAGTGCTCGGGGGCCGATCCATCCAGGCAGTTGCCATCTTCGTCGATGGTGACTTGCGCCACCACCGGCAACTTGGGGTTCACATCGCGAGCAGCCAGAATGGCCTGATGCAGTTCTTCCAGATATCCGAAGGTCTCCAGGATGATGAGGTCCACGCCTTCTTCGTTCAGGGCTGCAATCTGCTCGTGAAAAGCGGCGCGGGCTTCCGGCAGCGAAATCTTGCCCAGCGGCTCGATGCGGACCCCCAGCGGTCCGACGGCGCCGGCGACCAAGGCGTCGAAACTCTTCGCGGCCTCCCGGGCCAGGCGAGCACCCAGGCGATTCACATCGGCCAGTTTGTCCACACATCCATGCTTGGACAAGCGAAACGAATTCGCGCCAAAGGTGTTTGTTTCAATGATGTCTGCCCCGGCCTGGAGGTATTCCTGATGGATCCCGCGGATCAGGTCGGGCTGCGAGAGGTTGAGCTCGTCATAGCAGCGGTTGATGAAAATGCCTTTGGAATACAGCAGAGTGCCCATGGCGCCATCGCATAAGACAGCGCCCTTCTGCAAACGCGACATGAGGTCCGTAGTCATGGAGATAGTGAAGGCGGTAATGCCCGGCTTGATTGAACTCTACCGCAAATGGCGCGAATGCGCCATCGCCGGAGCGCCCGGGGGTCAGGCCACGTTCTGTTATAATTCAACGAATTCCAACATATCATCGCAATTCATCATAACGTCCGAGGTAAACGCTTGAAGCGGCTTCCAGTCCTCGTCCTCAGCTTACTAATCGTAGTTTTCATCACGTCTTGCGGCGGGAGCAGCGGGAGTTCCGGCACGCCGCCCAGCATGGCGCAGCACCGCGCTTTTGTCAGCAATACCTATTCGGGCAACTTGCAAATAATGGATACCCAAAACGACACTACGCCCTACACCGCGCAGACCTACGACGCTTACGGCAATCTCATACCCGGTGTTCCCGTGACCATAACGGTGGGAGGCTCGCTGACGTTTGAGGTGGTAAGTCCCGACCGGACCAACACGCTGGTATATAGCCAGACTGGCAACCTACTGGAGTTCGTGAACAATGCCAGCGAGACGGTCAGCGGCAGCGTGACTCTTCCTGATTTTTCCGATATGGCGCTTTACTCCCCGGACGGTACTAAATTGTACGCACCCGTGCGGAACGTGCCCGTCACCGGCGCACGGCCCGGCGCTGTCGAGGTCATCACTGTCTCCTCGTTCACCATTACCGCGACCTATGCCGTCCCATCAGCACGCTATATTGCCCTCAGTCCCAGCGGGCAGGTTTTGCTGGTATTCGCTGACAATTCGGACTCGGTTTTCCTGATCAACTTGAGCGCCACTACGCCCAGTCCGGTGGAGATTCCCGGGTTCGCCAGGCCGGTCAACGCGTTCTTCAGCAGCGACAGCAATACCGCTTATGTGCTCAGTTGCGGAGTTGAGTGCGGATCGACTTCGGGTGCATCGGTACAGCAGCTCGACATTCCGTCCCAAACCATCAAGGCGACCGTACCGGTTGGAGGCGCCAGCGTTGGCCTGCTCAACGGCGGAACGTTGTACGTAGCCGGAAATCCCGGTCCCGCCGGGACCTACGATGCGGTGACCGTCAGTACCATGTCGCGTCTGACCGCTAACTCGGTGGCCATCGGCGACGGGTATCACAGCACCATGGCGCTGGCTGCCAACAACAAGCTCTACATTGGGGCCAAGACCTGCATGAATCTCACCACCGGATGTCTGTCGGTGGTTGATGTCGCCAACAACACCGCTGATGCACCCTTGCCCCCCAGAGGGGCCGTGACAGGTATGCTGGCGATTGCCGGCCGAAACACGGTATATGTGATCGAGGGGGGATACCTGGTGATTTACGACACCACTACCGACGCGCCCCAGAAAACGCAGGTTGCATTCACGGGGGCGCTTTACGGAGTGGTGCAGGTTGATCAGTAGGGTCAGCCGTCGGCTATCGGCTAATACAGCCATACCCCTTCAAAGATCCGTGGCTGCTTTTGTTACCGGGTGAATTCCCTGATCAACCCCGCGGCGCCCGGATACTGCGCAATCAACTGCTCGCGATTGCCATTCTCATAATCGGCGTAATCGAAGCCGGGCGACATTGTCGTCCCCATGAGCGCGAAGTTGCCGCCGGGTGCGAGCTTGCATCCCTGCCAGATACCTCCACGAACTACGACTTGCGGCTGCTGTCCGCGGGCGAGGTCGCTTCCCAGCGTGATCGTCTGCGAGCTTCCGTTGGACAGCAACTGCAGCATGATCGCAGGATCGCCAAGATAGAAGTGAAAGATCTCCGAACCGGGCAGCCGATGCAATGCCGAAAACGTCTCCGGCGTAATCATGTAGTAGATCGCGGTGCCGATGGAGCGCGGGCCGCGAATGCCGTCAGGCAAATATTCCGCGGAGACGTTCCAGCGTGAGCGATAGGTTTCGCGAAAGAAGCCGCCCTCGATTGCCAGCGGTTGCAGTTGCAGCAGTTGTTTGACGTCATCGGCAGTCATTGTGGGAACAGCGTAGCACTTCGCGATGTGGGAAACGCTCTGTCCCTGGCTTCCAGTTCCACAAATAACAAATGAAAGCGGCCCAGTTTACCCTGGGCCGCTTTCACCCACGGCTTCTTCAGCTGAGATTGGGTCCTCCTTCGGCAAACATCGCAGCCGCGATCTGTTGCGGATATAGCTGGTAGCTTCCCTCCGCCATGGCTTGTTTCAGCGAGTCCACCCGCGGCTGGCGGATGTCTGGAACTTTGTCCAGGTGTGTCTTCAAGGTTTCGACCGCCGCGCTCCAGGTAAACAGATGCGTCACAGCTTTAGCATCGGCGGTCATGTCCTGGCCATTACTCCCGGCGCGCGTGCTGCGATCCAGCGCCGGCATGGCTTGCGGATTTAATAGGCTACTGAAAAATAGGTCCCATCTGGTGTCCCGAAGCGGCGCATCTTCCGATATGCCGTGAAGCGCTTTGCTTGTGCCATTTTGGGCGGGCGAATCGGGGTTCCCGACGGGCGCAGTTCTTGCGCTGGTTGGGGTAAAGTTCAGCCCGCCGGAGATCTGCTTTTGGCACTTCTTCAGCAGCCTCTTCAAGTCAATTGTCATCCCAGTTCCTCGTGCTATGTCCCCTGCAATTGAGTGATCGGCAATAGTTAAGAAAACTTTAATCTTTCTACGGATTTTTTTCGCCGCCCGCCAATCGCCCCAGCCGTATCTATAGATTCCCCTCCGCGGGAAATCAATCACCCCCGCTCGGCTTCGCTCACAGCAGGCTCCGGCACGGAGGCCACGGAGTTTTCGGTTTCTAGCGAGTTTTCTCCGTGATGTCCGTGGTTGATGTTCATCCGTACAGGTGGGTCGAAGCCCCATCTGACGCTCAGGAGCTTTTCCATATCCCCACCTGCGGTGTGGCGGCGTGAACGGACGCGGTGAGGGCGGCGGCGCGGCTTTGCTGCGCACTGTCCAGGCTGGCCCGCAGCCGCGCCACCGCCATGGAATGAATCTGCGAGACGCGCGATTCTCCCACTCCCAGCACCGCTCCTACCTCCTTCATGGTGAGCTCTTCCTGGTAATACAGGGCGAGCACTTGCTGCTCGCGCTTGGGCAATTGCGTAATCGCATCCGCCAGCATCTGCCGGCGTTCTCCCTGCAAGCAGAGAAACAACGGATCCTGGTCGGCGGGCCCGGGAAGATTTTGCCCGAGATCGGTTTCCCGTCCGTCTTCCAGCGATACGACCTGCAGGCTGCCTACCTCGAGGCCGCGAATTTCGTCCAGCAGGTGCTGAAATTCCTCCAGGGTCATGCCCATGGCCAGCGCCAGCTCAGGCTCGGTGGCCGAGCGGCCCAGCTCGGTCTGCAACTTCTGCGTGGTGGTTTCCAGGCGGCGGGCTTTGCGGCGCAGATCGCGCGGACTCCAGTCCATGTCCCGCAGACTGTCCAGAATGGCTCCCCGAATGCGGAACTTGGCATAGGAAGCGAAGCGCACCTTCTTGTCGGGGTTGAACTTGTGCGCGGCGTCGATCAGGCCCACGATACCGGCGTGCAGAAGATCGTCGAAAGGAACGTGCTGCGGCAGCCGTTCGTGGATGCGGCGTGCGATGTATTTTACCTGCGGCAGTTGTTCCAGCAGGAGCTCGTCCGTCATCTCTCCAGCCGGTTCACTAATCTGCTCGTAAGTCTGGGGGGCAGTCATGTCTCCTCCTTATCGAATCATTTCGACGACTGCACCGGCAGCACTGGGGGATAGTTGTCCTGGCGCCTCGACGGCGTCCGCGTCAAATCTCAGCAGGACCACGCAATGGTCGTCACAAAGACCGTTGTAGTCCGCCAACCTTAGAAATGGATTAGTAGGGAATTAGAAGTTTCTAGGAAACTGAAGAACGATCGCGCCGCCGACGAAATACGCCAGTTGAGTGAGAGCGCGCAGCTTGCTGCCGCTCAACTAACGCAGGGCAGTCGCACAATCCACACGCCGGGAAGACCAGGGGACGCGCTCCATATCAGGTCACCGCCAACCGCGCAAAAGGTCCGGCGGGCAATTTCCAGCTCACCGTTCCAATCCGGCTCGCAGCAATCGTCAGACGACGTGGCATCAACGCGGGCCCCACATCCTGCGATGCAGATCTCCACCTGCCGTCGGTCCTTGCGCTCTCCGCGCATGATGATACTGTGGCTTGGCGAAGCGCAGCGGAGCAGGAACTCCAGCAGATAGAAGAAACCGCGCATCAGCTTCGCTTCATGCGCCGCCACCTTCGCGGCTTCGCAGGTCGCCTCAAAGGACCGTCCCGCGGACTCGAACAGGGGAAGCATGTCCTCGCGCAGTTGCTGCAAAAGCTGATCGAGCGCAAGCGGCGTAGAAGTATCTCCGGGGTCTTCTGCGTCGCTCAATTCGCGCAGCAGCAGCAGCCGCTGGCGCAACCGTTCGGCCGCGTGCAGGGCGGCTTCCACGCTGGCGCGAAATTCCTCGATGGTTTGATCGCGCACCAATGCGAGTTCCAGCGAGCAGTGCAGAGCGGTGAGCGGCTGGCTGAGATCGTGAAACACGTTCGCCGCGAAATCGCGGCGCGGGGCGAGTTCTGCGGTAGCCACAACAGGCGCGCTCACGTCGGCGCCCCGGCTTGGCAGCTCATTTCGTATCCCACACCGCGGACCGTGTGAATGAGATGGGGCGCGTATTCACCATCCACCTTCTTGCGCAGGTAGTTGATATAAACATCGACGATGTTGGTGGTGGTATCGAACGACAGGTTCCACACGTGCTCGACGATCATGGCACGGGTCATGCGGCGGCCCGCATTGCGCATCAGGTATTCGAGCAGGGCAAATTCTTTCGAAGTAAGCTCGATGCGTTTGCCTGCGCGTTCCACCTTGCGTTCCACGCGATCGAGTTCCAGGTCGGCGAGTCGCAACACCGTCTCAACGGTTTGCGGGCCGCGGCGCAGCAGCGCGCGCACCCGCGCCGAAAGCTCGGTGAAGGAAAACGGTTTGATGAGGCAATCATCGGCGCCAGTATCGAGCGATTGCACCCGGTCTTCCACCCGGCTGCGCGCAGTGAGCACCAGCACCGGAAGCGATGGTTTCTTGGGACGCACGGCGTTCAGGACGCCTATACCGTCGAGCTTGGGAAGATTCAGGTCGAGGATGAGGAGATCGTATTCGCTTTCCAGGGCCATCTGCCGGGCCTGTTCGCCATCGGGCGCCACATCCACCGCGTAGTGCTCCGCCTCCAGGCCTTTGCGGAGAAAGCTGGCGAGCGGGGCGTCGTCTTCTACAACCAGGATGCGCATGGCGTAGCCTTTGGCGAGTAACCAACCAATGGTTACTATGATCTTCGTCCTTTCTGACAGGGCTCGTCAACATATCTCCAATCTCAGGCAAGGCACGGCGTGCCGATTCAGGAAGGACCATATTGAACCGGTAACTAGGCAACTGATGACGAAGATCATGCACGTAAGGCTGTCACATTGCGTTGGGAAGTGATGGCATTGAGGACCGCGCGGTATTTTTTGCGTCGTGGAATCATCCTCGCGGCGCTATAATCGCAGTATGGCACGTGGTTGGGAAAGTAAATCTGTAGAATCTCAAATAGAAGAGTCTGATTCCGAACCCTCCCTTAGCGAAACCCGCTCCTGCTCTGCTGAAGAAATGCAACTCCAGATGAAGAAAGCTGACCTCGAGCTTTCGCGCAAGCTGGTGCTTCAGCAAATGGAGCGGAGCGACAGCGAGCGTTATTCCGAGTTGCTGCGGCGAACGCTGGCCGGCCTGGACGCGCAAATCGCCGCCTTGGACTGATTTGGCCGCCTGGTCAGGTGTTGCCCGTTGGAAGGAATTTTCTCGTCTCGAGAAGGGGCTATGCTGCGACTCGTGGCAGGTAGAAGCAGCCCTACACTTCAGAACCTGCTCTAACCGTGTAATTCCACGGTTCCCTTAGCGTTACTTAGCCTGCAACACCAGGAAGTAATCCATTTCGTCCGCCTTCACCAAGTCGTCATGCTCTTCGAGCAAACGATAGCCGGCCTGCTCAGCTTCACGGAGCACCACTTTTTTCTGTACGCCGTGATCTTCGCCGTTTCCGTTGCGATCAATGACGCCCACGCGCGCGTTGGATCTTAGCGAAGTTCGCAAGTTGCGCAACAAGACAATCGGGCTTGCCACCTCATGGTAGGTCTTCAGCAAGAGCACAGCGTCGATGGAATTGGCGGGCAGTTGCGGATCGTCGGGTTTGCTCAGCATGGTCTTCACATTACGCAGATGTTCCTGCTGGGCCCGGTCGGCGACGTGCCGGATTGCCTCCGGGTTAATATCGACCGCATAGACGATCCCGGCCTCCGTCACCCTTTTAGCAGCTCGCACCGTGAACCATCCCGAACCGGCCCCGATGTCGGCGACCGTCTTACCCGGCGCGATGGAGAGAATGTCCATCACGCGATTGATGTGCAGCCTTTGGCCTCTGCCGGGGGAATCGAAGATGGAGAGATCGCCGGTGTAAGGCGTGCTGGTCTTGCGTTGCTGCGCCGGTTGCGCTGCGGACGCTTGCGCCCATGAAGCCTGTGCCGGCCCCAGCAAGCAGGCAAAAAGCAGCAAGGCTATGTACAAAGTGAAACACCTGGAAGCCATGACAAAGGTCCGTGCAAGATTTAGGTGAGGTCGACTTTTCGCGGAATCCTAGGCGTTGGCCGGTTCAACCGTTTCCGAAGGAGCGCCGCTATTAGATGTTCCACCTGCAGGCGGAGGGGTTAATCCGGCGCCCTGCTGCTCGCGCGACTCCTTCACAGAACGATTGCGCGAGGCGCGCAGCTTGAGGAACGACTTCGCATCCCTGTATAGACGCTTCCGTTCAGACGAGTTAAATACGGCTTTCTTGACGATCCGGAACACGGCCTTGGGGCGGAAGTAGTACTCGTCGTAGAAGCGGTGCACCATTTCCAGGATATAGTCGCGCGAAATCCCTGGATACTCAATCATGGCGACCTGGTGTCCCATATCGTCAACCATCTGGGAGCCTTCGGCCTTAAGGAATCCGTTCGCCTTGGCGTAATCGTAAAGTTCCGTTCCCGGATAGGCATGCGCCAGCGACACCTGGATGGTGTCCACATCCAGCTCCTTGGCGAAATCGATGGTGCGCCGAATGGTTTCTTTGGTTTCGCCAGGCAGGCCGAGGATGAAGTCGCCGTGAACGATGAGGCCGAGTTTCTTGCAGTCCCTGGTGAAGTCCCGCGCCCGTTCGACGGTCGCGCCCTTCTTAATGTTCTTGAGGATCTGCTGATCGCCCGACTCGTAGCCCACGATCAACAGCCGGCAGCCGGCCTCTTTCATCGCCTTCAGCGTCTCGTAATCCGTGGTGACGCGTGAGGTGCAAGACCAGGTCAGGTTCAACGGTTTCAGCTTGGTGCAAAGTTCGATGGTGCGCGCCTTCTGAATGTTGAAGGTATCGTCGTCGAAGAAAAACTCTTTCACCCACGGCCAATATTCCTTGGCTTTGGCCATCTCTGCGGCCACCCTGTCGGTCGAACGCTTGCGCCACGGGTGTCCACTGAGCGTTTGCGGCCACAAGCAGAACGTGCACTGGGCCGGGCAGCCGCGCGTGGTGTACAGCGAGACGAAGGGATAGAGCAGGAATGGCACATTGTAGCGACGAGGATCGATGTCGCGCTTATACACATCCACCACGTCAGGCAGAGCGTCGAGATCGGCCACCGCCGGACGGTCGGGGTTGTGCAGGATCTGGCCATTCGGCCCACGATACGAAACGCCCAGGATCTCATTCAATGGCTTGCCATTCGCATACTCGACCACGGCGTAATCGAACTCCCGGCGCACTATGAAATCGAGCGCCGTGCCTTCATTGAGAGACACCTCCGGCAGGGTGGTTACGTGCGGTCCCACGAAGGCGATCTTCAGCCCCGGATTGGCCGCTTTCATGGCAGCCGCCAGCTTGATGTCACCCTGAAAGCCGGGCGTGCTGGTAAACAAAACCAGGAATTCGTAATCCCTTCCAATTTGGATGGTCTCTTGCGCCGTCACCTTGTGCGGCGAGGCGTCGAGCAGACGGGAGCCTTCCAGCATGCCTGCCGGGTAAGCCAGCCAGACCGGGTACCAATAGGACTCGATCTCGCGCGTGGCTGGCCAGCGCGAACTGGCGCCGCCGTCATAATTCTCAAACGAAGGAGGGTTCAGCAACAGAGTTTTCAAAGGCATAGGATTAACTATCGTATCATTTGTGCCGTACCGGCGGAAACCTCTTGCTTCTCTTTTGTAGATGCTCCAAGATAATGTCACCCCTTAACTGCAACGAGACTTTGTCACCCTGTAAGGATGGTGACCATGAGTCAGAAAGAGTTCCAACGGGTGAAAGTGATTGAGAATGCAGCGGGCGGGAGGCTGAGCGTACGCGAAGCCGCCCGTCTGCTGCAGCTGAGTCAACGCCAGGTGCAACGGCTGAAGCAGCGCTACCGCCCCGACTCCCTAGCCTGGGTACAGCACGGCAATCGCGGACGCTGCATGCCTTGGGCGGTTTCCATTCCCCAGAAGCAGTTGATCGAGCTGCATCGCGAAGTGGATGTGGTCGCCTCCGGCCATACCGGTCTGGCCGCTCACGCCCATCACTTGGCCTTGCTTCACCGTGTCGCCTTCATGCACATCAATCCTGCTGAGGTGGCCATAGATCGTCTGTAGTCCATAGCCGTGGTCGAGGACGATGCAGTTGCCGTAAATTCCCAGAGGAGCCGCATAAACCACCTTGCCGTCATTCGATGCTTCCACGCCGACGTGCTGCGTAACCGCCAGGTCGTATCCCAAATGAACCTGCTGATCGATTTTCTGGCCGTGATAGATGTAATTCCGTACGTCGGCAAAGTTCGACTCAGCCTGGGAGTGCGGCTGCCGGATGAAAGGCCGGGACCATAGAAACCTGTCGGCGGTCTTGAACTGCAGATCGGAAAGCGTTTGGTTGTTGGCGCGGCGCATCTCGCTGTTGATCTTCACGAAGCGCGTGACCGGATCACCCGTTCCGTTCGGGTCAAGTTCGTTAATCACCTTCTGCATGAAGGCGTCGCTCACCTGTAGATCATGAACCTTATATTTCGGCTGCTCCTTCTTCGGAAACACGACCACGAGGGGGCCGGTCACGTCGTTTCCGGCACCGTTCGCAGCATAGACGAGCGGCACGGTAGCGGTCGGCATGTTCCAGGCGAACGCAAACATGGAAAACAGGCCAGGCTTGCCGCCAGGCATGGGCCAGGCGCGAAATTTCTCATTGCCGACGCGCACTCCCGCTTCTGTCCAGCTCCCCGAGACATGGAAGGTGGCGAGGTCTGCCATCCCCAGATACAGATAGTGCTGCTCTGAATCCACGGTGACAATCGGCGGTTGCGTAACGACGGTCAGGTCGCGTTCGGCGCGGCCTGTCTTTCTAAGCAGGTCGTTCGAAGTCGCTTCGACGATCAACTTCGCATTGCCCGCCTGCAACTGGGGAGTGGTCTTGACGCCAGCCGTGAAGTTCCAGGTACTGTCGGGCGACTTCGACGGCTGCGCCATCGCAAAGACCTGGTACCGAGCACCATTCTGCTCGACGAACGCTTGCAGCCTGCGAATGCCACGCGGATCGCGTACGTGAACAGTGATGGGAGTGGCTTGGCCCAGGGAAACGACTGCAGACGGGAACTCGACAACGGGGGTAGCTGATCTTGCGAGTAAGAACACGAGCAGCAACACAACAAGCGCAAGGACGACAACAATGAGTTTTCTCACGGTAGCGGGTGCAGTTTAATCCCGGTTTGTGCAAAATTGACCAGACATCCGGACGTTTGGCGGAATATCGTGACCGGGAATCCTCTTCTTAGGGGATGATTTAAGTAGCACAGAAGCCGCCCTGGCTGAGTTCCGGGTGGCTTCGCTCTTTTGCAGAAGCTTGTGCCGAGGGGCACGTTGGCGATTGTCCCGAGTGACGGACTACTCTTCCACAATCCGGTTATGGAGGAGTGCACGACGATGCGTCCGGAATGGCCGACAGCCGCACAGGCCCAACCATCACATTAGATCGTGTTATTCGCCACAAATTCCGACTTCGGAGCCGGACTAACGTTAACATCCCCTTAACATTAAAGTAGGTGGCATGAGCAAGAAGCAGCACGGCAGCTCTGGGCTCTCAAGGGCGGTAACTGACGACGCAGGAGATATTCGGCAAGCCACCGTAAGCTACGACAACTGGATGCGCAGCTATACCACGGTGATATTGTCTGACCTCCGCCTCAAGCATGAACGGATGAAGGAAAGTACGTTCTTGTTTCTGCGGGGGACCTTTTACCGCTGGACTCAACTTTGGCCGGCACTTTGTGCCTACCTGTGTAGCGCACCGAAGGTTTTGTCCGTCGGCGACCTGCATGTAAATAGCTTTGGGACTTGGCGAGATGCGGAAGGCCGCCTCTGCTGGGGTGTCGACGATTTCGACGAGTCCTACCCGCTGCCCTACACCAACGATCTTGTGCGCTTGGCCACCAGCATGAAGATCGTTGCAGACGTTGGCGGGCTCAGTGTGAAGCCCAAGGAGGGATGTGACGCCATCCTGGAAGGTTATCGCAAGTCCCTCAAGGAGGGAGGCCACGCCGTCGTCCTGGCAGAACACGAACACAAGCTCGGAAAGTTAGGCATCGATAGTTTTAAGCCACCGACGGATTTTTGGGGAAAGCTGAACCGCTTGCCTATTGTCACAAGGCCACTCGGGAGCGATGTGAAGCGGGCACTGGAGAAGACCTTGCCTTATCCAAAGATGGAATACAAGTTGGTGCGTCGGCAAGCCGGATTAGGCAGCCTTGGCCAACAAAGATTTGTGGCGATTGCCAATTGGCAAGGAGGCTGCATTGCTCGAGAAGCCAAGGCAGTCCTACCTTCTGCTTGCACATGGCTGGAGGGCAAGCTGGGACATGGGCAGTCGTATTACCAACAAGCGATCTCTTCGGCGATACGATCCCATGATCCCTATCAGGAGATCGTAGGATCTTGGTTGATCCGCCGACTTTCGCCGGATTCTAATCCCATCGACATTCAAGATTTGCCGAAGCGGCCAGACGAGCAGATGCTTCTACACGCGATGGGATCTGAAGCCGCCAATGTCCATCTAGGCACCAAACGCCAGGTTCGCAACATTTTGAAGGACCTGCAAAACAGAGAATCGAATTGGCTGCGAGATGCAGCAAAACGAATGGCGCGCGCAGTGGAAAAGGAATGGAAAGAATTCCGCAAAGGTTGACGGCCTTCCGGTCCTGAGAGCGGGTCGCGAAGGCGCGTGGCTCAGGCAACTCGCCGCGCACTTCTCATACGACGCTCACGCAGGATCCTTTCGATTTGCGCTTGTAATTCAGCAGGTGATTTCTCACTGTGCCCGCAGTCACTCCATCCAATGATAGACTTTGCCAGCCACGCCAGCCCGCAGGAGGCCGTCATGTCCTCACACGATCCCGTTGCGCCGAGCCTGAGCGGTCACCTCCGAACTTTGGGAATATGTTGGATAGTTTACGGAGTCATTCGATTGATCATGGCGGTGTGTCTGGTCATCTACGGCAGTACAGCCACTGTAATGTTTGGCACTCTGCTCAATCGCGTACCTGACCCGTTAACACTGATGGGTGTTTTCCACTTTATGTACACAGTAATGATAGCTTTGTCGGCTGTCTGTGGAATTTTAGGGCTCATGGCTGGACTGGCTTTACTTGCAGAACGGCGATCAGGCCGCACGCTCGCCCTCGTTGCAGGGTTTTTGTCGCTCTCCAATATTCCGCTGGGTACGACTCTGGGGATTTACACGCTCGTAATGTTGCTACCAATAGCAGCTCCGCAGCGTTACGGTCGTTCCGATTGACGCTGATGTCCGGTGCCATGCGTACGACGCATGTAAGGCGGAGGTGTTAGAGATACGTGTTTAGCCTTGGCGGGCAAAAATGCCCGCAACAGATAGAAATCGTTGAGCTTGAGATACGTATGGATTTAGGTACGTAACTCTTGTCACGAGCGGAACGGCAATGCAAACTGCCATCACCTACGCGCATCGCAGCATACTCGCGGGTGCCATATAATCCGTTGCATACCGAGAGAGTGCTCAGCAATGTCATCCTCGTCCTTCGGAAAACACGCGAGTGGCCCGACTAGCGGGCAGTCTACAGTTCCCGAGCCTTCGTTCGCCGAGAGAGCACGCACGTTGATGCACTCCGGCCGCATCGGGAGTCTCTCGACCCAGTCGGGCAAACAGCCGGGTTTCCCCTTCGGATCCTTGATGCCTTATGCACCGGACGCACAGGGCCGTCCCATTTTCCTCATCAGCACCATGGCCATGCATACGCAGAATCTGCAAGCAGACCCGCGCGCCAGCCTATTTGTGACAGAGTCCGACACCAGCGGCGACCCGCTCGGTGCGTCCAGAGTCACGTTGATCGGAATTGTCATCAGGATACCGGAGCCAGAGCTGGTGTCCGCGCGTGCGGTCTATCTGGCGCGTTACCCAGATAGCAAGTATTGGGTCGATTTTGACGATTTCTTCTTTTACCGAATGGATGTATTGGACGTTTATTACGTGGGCGGCTTCGGAGTGATGGGATGGGTGGCTGCCTTGGACTACTCCCACGCGCAATCCGATCCGCTGGTCGAGCACAAGAGAGACATCATTCAGCACATGAATGCCGACCATAAGGATGCGCTCATCCTGCTCGCCAAACGGTTTGCTGGCATTGAGGCACAGGAGGCGGAGATGACCTCGGTCGATCGCCTGGGCTTCCACGTACGACTGAAAACTCAGGATGGCATCAAGGGAACTCGAGTCGCATTCCTGCGGGAAGTCGCGGATCCAATACAAACTAGAGAAGTGTTCGTCGAGATGGTAAACCAGGCGCGCCAAGCATAAGCGGGCTGGCGTTGGTGGTGGATTTGCCCAGATCTGTAAAGGTGTAGCTACTCCTGTGCACTTCGGGGAGAAGTCGAACAAGCGATCTGCAACCCTACCCAAAAAGGAAAAGGCTGTGACTTTGGTTATGCTCTAGCCGACAACTCCCGCGAGAGAGTCACCTGCGTGGACGCATGTACCGTCACAGCCCTTGACGCGGTCACCGCTTTCGCGGTTCCAAACCCCAACTGACACCTCGCAGTGCGGTTGGTTTTTTCGGGTCTGGCAGTATCGGCGAGTCGCCCCGCCTAACTGACCACTCAGCTTACTTCAGGCTAACTACGTTTCAGAGGTCAGCCCTTTTCTGCCGTCGACGAGACCAATCCTAATAGGGAAATGTGAGTTGTCAACGCCCGGGGTTGGTGCAATCGACAGATATTTTGGGCTGCTAGGCGTTCCGTCCAAGTTACTGAAGACAAGCGGCTTGCAATTCTCGTCAAAGGAATCTCGGAAGTTCTTCACATTGTTTTCACAGAACTTGATGGCAGAAAGACACTAGGCATCCGGAAACGCCACAGTTCAGCGCGGCTGAGGCCCTCAGCCGACAGGAACCGTTCATCAACCAGAATCTCGCCTGCCAGGCTCTGGGCATGCTCACACAACTGCTGCGCCATGGCTCTGTGTCGTATCAGGGCGGGTTCTGCAATTTGACGACTGGGCAGCTTGTGCCGCTGCCAATTCGGGGATCCAAGTCCGCCATTTTCTGACACTACAGCCATAAATTGGCCGCCGCGGCCAGATGGATGCTTGTAATCAGTCGTGGCCAGCTTATGGTTGTAGATCAGGAGGTCGAGTGCTCGGTGGAACTCACCCCAGCCTGCGCGGTCGCCAGTGTAAGCATTCCCCGGCGGAGCTGGGGGCTTTAGGATCTGAGCCGCCCAAAGCCCTCTCTGGGCACGACAGGCGCTGGAGCGGGGATCAGAACCTCCCCCAGAGGTTGTACATGAGCTGGAACGTCGTTGCCCGGGGTACCTGGACGCCGGGCTCAAAGCGCCAGCACAGGAGGCCAGTGCTGCTACACAAGAATGGCAGCGACTGATGCTCTGGATCGCTGACCACTTCTTCCAGGACGCGAAAACCGAGGGCTGGTTCGAAGCCATTCTCATTCAAGTGCGGAGCCATCCGCGGGCCATTCGGACCATAGAGTACGCCGACCACTGCAGTGAGGTTTGGGGTTCGGTACTGCCAAGTCCGTACCCATCTTTTGAGGACTGGCGCCGGGAAGCCGATTCTTACGTTGACCTCGACGATTAGCCGTTCGGAGAAACCCAAAGGTCCCGTCAATTTGTAGGTGAGTCGCGCTCATTTGCAAAGTCAATCCTCTGGCGGGATCTGTAGTACTGCGGCAGCCTGGAGTCCCTGGGTAATTTCCGGCAGGATTCCCATCCGTCCGTAAATCGGGCGGACGTGCGCGCGGATCTGGGGTAGCTTGCTGAGAAACCATCCCGCTCCGGCGATACAGCAGGCGCCGCCGATGGCCAGCGTGAATGGAGCCCCGATCCGTGCGGCGAGAATCCCGGCAAACAGGCTACCGAAAGGGGCGATTCCCTGGAACGCCATCGAGTAGAAGCTCATCACCCTACCGCGCTTGTCGTCCTCCACAATCGTCTGTAGGACTGTATTGCTAGCAGCCATCTGCTGCATCATTCCGAAGCCGGTGACCACCATCAGGAGAAGCGACAACCAAAGCCAGTGGGAGAACGAAAACGCAATCAGAGCTCCTCCGAAGATGGCCGCCATGGTGGGAATGACGCGCCCCAATCCCAGCACCGATTTGCGCGTGGCCAGCCACGTAGCACTGAAGAGGGCTCCGACGCCCGATGCACCCATGAGAAAGCCGAGGGTGTGCGGTCCACCGTGCAGCACTTTGGCGGCAAATAATGGCATCAGGACGGTGTAGGGCATGCCCACCAGCGACACCAGCGCCAGCAGTAGAAGGATCGAACGAATCGGCACGAAACCCGAGACATAACGCCAGCCTTCGGCGAGCTCCTGCAGTACCCTCCGTCTGATTTCGAACTTTTGCTTGACTACCATCTTCATCGCCAGCAGGGAAGCGATCACCGCGATATAGCTCACCCCG
Organism: uncultured Acidobacteriaceae bacterium; assembly: GCA_963836875.1. Classification (GTDB taxonomy): domain Bacteria; phylum Acidobacteriota; class Terriglobia; order Terriglobales; family Acidobacteriaceae; genus Bog-257. The sequence continues at coordinate 339,182 of CAWIKZ010000007.1, read as the reverse complement.
TCGATCAGGAAGCAGTACCCCTCGTTCGACATCGCGATGACAGCACCCGCGATCGAGGGACCGATCAGGCGCGAGGCATTCACCATGGATGAATTCAGTGCGATGGCATTGGGCAGGTCTTCGCGGCTCTCCACCATCTGGATGACGAACGCCTGTCGCGCCGGCATGTCGAATGCGTTAATTGCGCCCTGAAACAAGCTGAGAAGGATGATGTCCGTCACCGTAATGCGATGGCTCAAAGCCAACGCCGCGAGCAGGAACGATTGCACCATCGACAGAGTCTGGGTTAGCACCAGCACCCGACGGCGGCTCCAGCGGTCAACCCACACTCCGGCAAACAGCCCCAGCAGGAATATCGGAATTTGCCCAGAAAATCCCACGACACCAAGCAGGAACGCCGACTTGGTCAGCCGGTACACCAGCCAACTGGTGGCGATGCGCGTCATCCAGGTGCCAATCAGCGACACGGTCTGGCCGGAAAAGAACAGCAGATAGTTGCGATGCCGCAGGGCACGGATGGCAAACCGCCAATCGGAGGCTCCTGCGGCGTCGTTTATCACTGATAGCTTGCGGCGGCTGGACATGCGATCCGACAAACCCTAGCTACTTCAGGTACTGTTCCAGGAAAGAGTGGGCCAGGTCCCACGATAGCTTCGCGGCCGCGGGATTGTAGCTGGAACGCTGATCACAAAAGAATCCGTGATCCGCATCGGAGAATGTAACCTGCACTGATGGCTGCTTGGAAGCCTCCATTCCCTCCGCAACTTTCTGCCGATGCTCACTGGTGATGTGTTTGTCCCGTCCTCCCCAGAAGAACAGCATCGGGCCGGAGCTCTGTGAGGCACGGCCGACGGCATCGGCGAGCCCGCCTCCGTAGTAAGAAACCGCTGCTTTCACCGGAACAGTCGTGTTGGCCAGGAACGAGACCCGCCCTCCCATGCAATATCCGACGCAAACAATCCTGTCGCCCGCCCGTTCACGCATGAAAGCGTCGGTGGCACGGATGTCATTCTCCAGTCCCTCAACTGTCAGTTGCTGTGCCCGAGCAATCGCAGGTGCCGAATCGTCGTAGCTGCCTTGGAATCCTGGTGCCGATCGGTGATAAAGTTCGGGAGCTATTGCCGCATATCCTGCCTTCGCGAAGCGTTCGGCTACAGACCGGATATGAGCGTTCACGCCAAAGGCTTCTTGAAAGACCATCAAGCCAGCCTTGGCTTCTTCCTTCGCCGGCAAGGCAAGCCAAGCGCGCATCGTGCTACCGTCGGCAACGCTCAGCTCCACGTATTGCGATTGAGTATGGGACATGCCTTCAACCCCTCACTGCACGACCGCGGTTGAACCGTGAAGTTTCACTAAGTCTATAGCAGTTCCGCAACTCGTTCAGTCTGTCACTATGGCAGCCGCGGTCGAGCACTACAGGATCCACGAACTGGCCGACAATGGTGCCGAAGGCAAAACCTACTCGACTCGAAGCCGAAAGACCCTGGTGCTGAAGCGGTGGGTCTTGCCTCACTGGGGAAAACACGATCTGCAAGCCATCAAGACCGTTGCGGTCGAACAATGGCTGAAGACGCTAGTAACCACCAAGTTTGGAAAACCCAAACCCTTGGCAGGAGGCCCGAGAGAGAAAATTCGCGACGCTATGAGCGCTGTCTTTAACCACGCAACCCGCTGGGAGTTTACCGACCAGAATCCAATTACCGGCCCCCACAAGGGCTCAGGTGTGCGAGTCTCAGGGAAGCGAGAGCGTACACCAGACATTCTTGAGGTGCAGGAAATGCAGATGCTTCTTGCATCGCTCGGAGTGCGGGAGAGGGTGATGGTGTTTCTCGACATGCCGGCAGGGTTGCGCCGGGGTGAGTTGGCCGGCCTCAAATGGGAGGATGTGGATTTCAAACATCTGCATCTTAATGTGAGCCGGTCACTGGTAGACCAGCACGTTGGCCCGGTCAAAACTGAGGTCTCAAGAAAGCTGATGCCGATCGACAAATACGTTGCTCGTGATCTGATGGCCTGGTACGAGCAAACGCCTTACAAGCAACCTTCCGATTACCTGTGGGCAACTGACGCTAATCGCGCCGGTTCGAAGCGGGGCAAGCAACCGGTTTGGCTGAGCACCGTAATGCGTGACCATATCCAGCCGATGGCCAGGCGGCTCGGAATCAACAAAAAAATCGGCTGGCACACCTTTCGCCATACGTTCTCAACGCTGCTCAAGAGCAACGGAGAGGACGTGAAAGTTGTGCAGGAGCTGTTGCGGCACTCAACGTCCCGAATGACGCTGGACACCTACACGCAGGCTTTGAGCCCTGATAAGACGGCCGCACAGAGCCGGGTTGTGGGGATGATCCGGCCGAAAACAACTTGTACCGTCGTTGTACCGCGGGAAACTAACCAAATCAGCCGCAAGTCTTTGAAAAGGTTTGGCGTCCCCGACGGGATTTGAACCCGTGTTACCGCCGTGAAAGGGCGATGTCCTAGGCCGGGCTAGACGACGGGGACGCTTGCGTGGAGGGAACTTTGCGTCTGAACAGGTCGATACTAGCAGCCGCTTAGAAGCAGTGTCAAAACGAGCCCCGCAGCATTTCGCTGCCAATCTCCATTGCGGATAGACTTCCATAGGAGCCGACATGCGCTCTGTGATGCCGGTGCGCAGGTCACGCCCTGTTGCATCCGCTACGAACTGGATGATGGCGCCGTCGAGCAGGAAGTCTGCTGGTGGGGCGATATGGCATTGCTTCCCCACGTTCTCAATCTGCTGGCCAAGAAGACGATTCGCGCAACCATCGCGTTCGGTGATCCCATGCCTGCAACCGGCGATCGCCAGCAGCTCAGCCAGACTCTGCATCGCGAGGTACTTCGCTTGCACCAACAGCTTCACTACAGCGGGAAAACCGGCTTGGTCGATTCCGCAGCGGTTCCGCCGCATTCAGAATAATTTAGGGAATGCTGAGGGCTCACACCTTTGCGCCGCTCGCCGCCTCGTCGTTCGTAACCGGCAGCCCGGACTCGTCTTCCTCGCCATCGTGCCAATCCGGCGCTTGCAGCTCGAAGGGGGTCTTGTCCAACTGCTCGATCTCGGGCAACAACTGCGCCGGCAGCGAATGATCGAGTTCAGGAAATTTTCGCGCGACAGGAAACACGCGGCGCTCCATGGAACGCACCATCTCGTCGTAGGATTTCACGGCGCCACCCAGCTTCTTGCCCATCTCGTGCATGTGTCCCGTCATGGTGCAGAGCCGCTTGTAGAGGTCCTTTCCCGCTTCGCTAATTTTGCGCGCGCTCTCCGCCAAATTCTTCTGGTTCCAGCCGTAAGCGACGGCTTTTAACAACGCAATCAGTGTGGTTGGTGAAGCCACGATGACTCTCCGGCTGACGCCGTACTCGATCAACTCCGCATCCGAATCCATGGCCGCCCGGAAGAATACTTCGCCAGGCAGAAACAGGACGACGAACTCCGGCGTACAGGTCAGTTGCGCCCAGTAGGACTTGCCGCCTAGGGCATCGATATGCTGCCTGATCTGGCGCGCGTGGTCGGCAAGGCGGGCGGTGCGAGTGCCTTCGTCGGGCGCTTCGAGCGCCGCCAGGTAAGCCGCTAGAGGGGCCTTGGAATCCACTACGATTTGCTTGTCGCCCGGCAAGTTAACAATTACGTCAGGACGGAATCGCCGCTCATCATTGCTGATGGACTCCTGCTCCTTGAAGTCGCAATGCTCCAGCATCCCAGCCAATTCAAGAACGCGGCGTAGTTGCAACTCGCCCCAACGTCCACGCGCCTGCGGCTCGCGCAGCGCTTTCACCAGATTGCCGGTCTCCGCTTGCAGAGCTTTCTGGGTGTCGAGCAGCGACGCCACCTGCGTCGTGAGAGTGCCGTACGCCTGGCTGCGCGCCTGCTCCAACCCATGTATCTGCTGACTCATCTCCGCCAGCGATTGCGCAATAGGATCGACCAGGTTCTTGACCGCCTGCTCCTTTTGGGCCAATTCGCCGGCGGCTTGGGTCTGGTAATTTTGCAACGTCGTCTGCGCGAGCTGAAGGAAATTCGAGTTGTTGCTTTCCAGGGCCGCAGCCGCCAGCACCTTAAACTGCGTCTTCAACTCTTCGCTGGCTTCGGCGAGAAGGCGCAGCTTTTCTTCCGCGTTGCGGCGTTCGCTCTCTAAGGTGGCGTTCAAAGCCGCCCTGGCTTCGGAAAGTAACTTGATATCGGCGGTCTGCTGCTCGACAGTGTTCCTGGTGTTCGAGAGTTCTTGCTCAAGGGTGTTTCGCCGTTCGGCCAGAGCAGCAACCTTGGAGCGCGCCAGCAGCGCCGCGAACACGCCACCCAACAATGCACCGGCGATAACGGCCAGAATCACAGCAAGATTAGTCATAAACAGGTCCCAGAGAATCGATGTCGTATTGTATGTTGGCGGCGACAGGAACGGAAATCGGGGTTACGTATTAGTGTAACTGGATTGACAGCTAGAGCAAATCGAGATAAGTTTCTCAGACCCCAAGAGATCCAACAATTCCACTTACGACGCCGAGGAGGAAGCCGTGGCGATCGCCATGCTACTGCTGCAAGGATCCGATCTGATGCCAAAGGACTGGACCGGCATTATCCAAGCCGCGTCAAAGAGCCCTCTGGGTATCCTCGCGCTGATGATTCTGTTCCTTGGTGTTCTCGGATATGTCTTCTTCAAGGACGCCGATGCGAAGATCAAAGCGCTCATGTACCTTGCCATGCTGGCTGGCGTCATCGGCTATGGGGTGTCAATCTCGCGTGCCACGTCGAACGTGGGCAGCGAGTCGTACCGCGTCAGGGTCATCGTGGTGGACGGGCATCAGACGCCGGTGAGCGACGCCAAAGTCTGGTCGTCGATCGGCGGGGAGCCCATGAAGGTCGAAGGAGGCTGGCTGTTCGTCATCGCCAAGGACACCAAGCCTCTCGACGGCAAGGTGACGTTCTATGCTTCGAAAGATGCGGCGTTTCTGAAGGGCCAGGTGCCGCTTCAGTTGGGCGACGACCACAATCCCAGCGTGACGGTGCCGCTGCAGAACGACCGCGCGGCCAAGGTCATCGGCATCATCGAAGATGACAAGCAGACCGCTATTGCGGGCGCTTCGGTGAGCGTAATCGGGTACGATTCCGAGGCCCAGGTGACCAAGGCGTCTGGTAATTTTTCGCTGCCGGCGCATGCGACTGACGGACAGCAAGTGCAGTTGCATGCCGAAAAAGCCGGATACCACGCGGCCAATTCGTGGTGTCCGGCGGGTGACACGCCGTGCACAATTTTGTTGCAACGCGACTAACTTCGTCTGGAAAGAATTAGGGCGAAAGAGAAAGAAGCCCCAATGCACGTCACCGGATTCGCCGATCGCTGGCGGGCTGTCTTGCTGCTTATTGTTTTCTCGGTCGTGACCTGCACCATGCTGGCCGAAGAAGGTGTCCTGGTGCTGGTCGTGATGGACACCGAGCAACATCCTTTTGCCAATGTCCGAATCGGGGCGGCAGGAGACGCCGGGGCTCCACAGTTCACCGATCAGAACGGCAAAGCCAGGCTGAGGCTCGCGCCCAACACCAAGCCGGCCGTATGGGTCACGCTGCAGTTGATGGGCGCGCCGAATGGCCTCGACCTGGCGTTCATCTCTCCTTACGACGGGCGCATCCGGGTCCCGCCCTTCGATAACGAACAAGACAACTACGATCCGGTCGTGCTGGCCAAACACGGCGACAAGGCCATGCTGGAGAGCGGCTCCGGCATGCTGGCCATACACGCCAACGTCAATCATTCCGTGGCGGCCCAGAAAAAGAAGGCGTCTCCGCGCACATCCCGAAATCGCACAAATTACCCCTCCCCTCTCGATTACGGAAGTCCGCGGCTGCTGACCGTTGCGTTGAACATCGTGAGTCCGCCAGCGGGGTCCCCCGCTGCGTCACCTACCAAAGAGGAATTGCGAGAGGCTGCGATGGCCGCTGCCGCGCAGAGGTTTGGGTTGTCGGTTGCGGAAGTCAAGGCAGCCATTGCGAGCTGGGGAGGCGACCCTCTGGTATGGAAGTTGATCCTGCTTACTGCCACCCTCGAGGACGGAGGGTCCGATCCATTCCCGGCCATTCACGCGACCTCCAACGACCTGTATTTTGGCGCCGGGAGTTGGAGTCTAAGCGAATGCAGCCTGCAGCCGCTACTGTTGAAATTTCAAAAGCGCGACCAGAAACGTTTTGCCGAAATTTTCGGCGCTGACACGCCGTGGCTGAGCAAGACCATCAGCGGGCCGTGTGAGGTATCTTCCCCAGCCATTCTGAAGCGCATCCTTGACGACTCCGGACACCTGCAACCGACCTGGAGAGACCGGTTCCGCAAGCTGGGATACGAGCACTCGTTTCAGCGGGTGCAGGTCGACCAGATGATGTCGCGGATGGCCTCGGCGCAAGACGCGGCCAATGCACTTGGACTGCAGTCAGAACGGGCGCTGGCGTTTTGCTACGACGTGGCCGAAGCCCACGGAGCCAACTCGATCATCCGGCAGAGGCGCAATTTTTCGAATGATGTTGCGGCCTTTCAAGAGCGGATCGGGCGCCAGCCTGACGAGCAGGAAAAATTGCTGATGCTGGCGAACCACCTTATTCAACGAGATAAAGAGAGCGGCCGCAATCCGATGTCCACGGCTTCGTCCATCGCACGGGCGACCCTGCTTTCCCAGGGCCAGGGTGTGGTCTTTGGAACCCACTACGACGTCGAGGACTTCGGTGTTGGAATGCAAGACACGCAAACCGGCGCCGACTTGCCGCGCAATAACGATCCCACCGTTCTGCAGCAGCTTCAGGATGGCTGGATTCCGAGCGAGGGACCACCTCCAGCGCCTCGTGCTTCTCAGGCGAGACCACCTTATACCTCCATTGGGGAACCCCCGGGGCCGTTTGATCCCGCCGGGGAGAAACAATTCGTGGAGCTGATCAATCAGGAACGAACCAAACAAAGACTTCAGCCGCTGGCCGTGGATCCGCGTCTGACCCACGCCGCCTGCGAACATACGGAGCTACTGGCCGCACATAAGACTGTCTCCCACCAGTTCGAGGGAGAACCCCCTGTCGACATTCGCTTCGCCAATGAGAACCTGGCTGTCGACCAAGGAGGGGAGAACACTGCCGTCGGCAAGGATGTGCCCTCGGCTCATAAAGGGCTCATGGATGATCGTGATCATCATGACAACATCCTGAATCCCAATTACAACGCGGTCGGAGTGTGTGTTATCAGAAGCGGCAGCCAATTGTACGTGACCGAGGATTTCGCCCACCTGTCAAACTGAGTGATGGCTTCTTGCACAGGAGTAGCTTTTGTAGGAAGCGAGTTTTGCATCGCAGAAGTAGCTAGCGCTGTCCCCACTTTAATTTGGCGCGCAGCGCCTCGAAGAAGGTCTTCCGCATGCGCAGCAGCTTTACGCTGTGACCGGCGCGGGCGCAAATCAGCCGATCACCGCGCTGTACCGGCAAGCCGACTTGTCCATCAATGCTGAGGAATGCGTCCTCTTCATCCCCGGTCTCAACTCGCAACTCGATCTGGGCTTTGTCGGTTACGACCAGCGGACGATGGGTGAGGGAATGGGGACAAACCGGCGTCACCACGAACGACTCGACCGACGGCATCAGGATGGGACCGCCCGCCGCCAGGGAATAGGCGGTGGAACCGGTGGGAGTGGCGATGATCACGCCATCGGCCTTGTAGTTGAACACGAATTCCCCATCAATAAGCAGATCGAAGTCAATCAGGCGGGAGATCGCGCTCTTGTTCACCACCGCGTCGTTCAAGGCGAAGTGGTGAGCCAGACACGCTCCGCCGCGAAACAGCCTGCAATCGAGCACCGAGCGCTCTTCCCTGGGGCAGAGGCCCGAGTCCACGGCCTCGAGCGTGAGGTACATCTCGCTCAGTGGGACTTCGGTGAGAAATCCCAGCGAGCCCAGATTGACCGCCAGGATGGGTACTCCCTCGTGCGCGACGGAACGCGCCGCCGAGAGCAAAGTGCCATCCCCGCCCAGCACCAGGGCAAAATTGGGATGCTTCGCGCCGATTTGCTCACGCGGAACAATCTCTTCGCCGTTGGTGTACTGTGCGGTTTCCTGGTCAAGGTACAGTTGATAACCATGGCTGCGAAACCAACCCAGTAGCTCTGGCAGAATGCCGGCCAACTCGGTCTTGGACGGCTTCGAGATGATGGCGGCGGACTTCATGTCTTCGGTGTCAACAGCGTCAGTGTAGCGCGGCAGGCCATTTTGCTGGAAGGGGGAGGAAGCAGGCGTGCAGCAGGAACTCGCGGTTTCCTTCGGCCCCGAGAATCGGGGAGTCGATCACCTCGATGTCCGTCCCGCCCAGTTCTTCCACCGCGCCCGTGACCCTGGTGACCGCCGTCTGCTGTGCCTGGGGATCGCGCACGATTCCACCTTTGCCGACTTGACCCCGGCCAACTTCAAACTGCGGCTTCACCAGCAGGACCAACTCGAATGCGTTGCCCAATGCACTGGCGCGTGCACAGCGCACTACGGCCGGGAGAACGAGTGTAGCAGAGATGAAGGAAACATCCATGGCGATGAAGCTGATGGGTCCCCGCTTATCGGCGCCATCCCAGATCTGCTCCGGCGTGAGATAGCGCGCGTTGGTCTTCTCCAGCAAATGCACCCGGGGATCACTGCGCAGCTTCAGATCCATCTGCCCGTATCCGGTATCCACCGCGATCACCCGCGACGCCCCATTTTGCAGCAGGCAATCGGTGAAGCCCCCGGTGGATGCGCCAATATCCATGCAGCACTGGTTTCGCACGTCAACGCGCCAGTGTTCCAGCGCCCGCGCCAGTTTCAATCCGCCACGACTGACAAACGGCTGGTCGTCGCCAAGAATGCGGATGGTCGCGTCCTCTTCGACGTTCGCCCCTGCCTTCTCAACCTTCTGCTCGTTGACCAACACTCGGCCGGCAAGGATGAGCGCCTGGCCGCGCTCCCGCGAGGGCGCGAGCCCGCGTTGCAAGAGCAGTTTGTCGAGCCGCGATTTCACCGCGCCAGACTAGCACGATGGCAACCTCAGATCGAAACGATGGTCACGACGATCATCGACCGCGCGAAAGTTGGAACGCAGTTTCCTGACCGTGACGCTCGTTTATTCCGCACTTCGTTCGGTGCATTGTGGTGAAGATTTCGGAATTGAGACAACTTAGCTGCGAGGCCATCGTTGTTTTCCACAGCGTTATGCACATTGGTGTTGAAAACTTTCACACTGCGTTCATCAAACCGAAGCGAGTATTGCGATTTTCACCACCGCAGATAAGTTCAGACGCCCACAAAATAACTTAAGGCCGCATCCCCCACATCCACTTCGAAAATTTTCTGCGCTACAATGGCGCAACCTCGGAAACTAATCAAATGGTAACGAAGAGAAAGAACCGATCTCAAGCGTCCAGCCGTGGCAAGACAACGGCGAAAAGGCCGCTGCCATCCCCTTCAGCTCTGCCTGCTAGTGGCAATGGATCTTCTCCATCGAACCTCGACATGCTGCGCAGAATGTACTCTGCCATGTTGAAGTGCCGCATGATGGGAGAGCGAGCACGCGATGGCAACGCTGTGCTTGCTTACGATTTCACCGCGGGCCACGAAGCCATTGTGATCGGCGCCTCTATCGACCTGAAGCCGGAAGACACAATTGCCGCTTCCCAGCGCAACTTCGCCGTTCGCATCGCCATGGGAACAGCGCTGAAGCATTTGTTGAAGGAGATCAACGCAAACGATTCAGATGAAAGCGGAGCGGCGCTCATCTCCTGCCGGTTTGCTGTGCCCGGCGCGATCGCTTCCGCGGCGTTCCTCGCCGATCCATTCAATCTGGCGACCGGCCTTGCTCTGTCTCATAAGCTGGGGAGGAAAACTAACGTGGTGGTCGCCTTCTGGGACGAAGATGCGGCTGCGCTCGAGGCCAGCCACGAAGCCTTGAAGTTCGCTGGCATTCACAAGCTGCCGATCATTTATGTGACCAAGAGCGCCCGGCTGGACGATCCCGGGCTCAGAAAACATAGTGCGCTTGAGGAATTCAGCTTCCAGGCAAAGGATTACGGATTTCCCAGCATCCTGGTGGACGGGAAAGACGTGGTCGCGGTGTGGCGCGCCGCGCAAGAGTCCATCCATCGCGCGCGCAACGGGAGTGGACCGACGCTCATCGAGTGCCAGACCGAGCCGGCAAATTTCAACGACCCACTGACGCACATGCAACACTACATGAACAAGAGGGGCGCTTGGGACGATGGGTGGAAGCGGCAAGTCGTCGATCAGATCAACGCCGAGACCAAGCAAGCGATGCGGCTGCGTTGAAACGTGTTCTACAGCTTCTCGTAAAACTCGCAGACCGAGCATGCGATGTACATGCCGCCCGGAATGTCTTTCTCGCGATCTTTCACCCGCTTGACCACCCGGGTGGGCTTGCCGCACTGCGGGCAGTCCGTGCTCTTGGTGGTGTCCATGATCTTCTTACGGTCCGCAGTCTTTGCGATCTTCGCCATTCTTTTCTCCTGAAATGTAATAAGATTTCGCCCGCAGACGGCTGCGGCGCCGGTGTCTACTTTTGGCCGGAGTAAAACGCAGATGGGAAGCGGAGGGGCGCGTCAGCGCCCGCCACGGCGGGCACATGTCATCAGCCCACGCTCCCCTACCACACGGAGCGGCTTCGACTGCAGGCGGGCGCCCGTGGGCGCCACTCTCTACTCGCCGGGTAGCAAAGCTATTTTACATGAGCGAGAGCGCGGTGTCCTTCGCCGAGCAGGGAGTAGCCGCAGCGATCGTGCCTGCCGGCAAGCCCGGAAGCAGGCCCTCAGGAAGCTCAAGTCGATTTCGATCAGCCTGCAAGCGAGAAAAAATGCCGCGCGCCAGGATATGCGCTGCGCCTGTTTCTCATTTGATGTATCTTGCCAATCAGGAAAACGCGGGATTCCAGCCAACGGGCTACGGCCCAAATTGAGGATAACCATGTCGAAATCGCGCAGACAATTTCTGACCCACGCGCCTCTCGCTTTGTTGGGAGCGGCGGTCGCCTCGTACGGCCAAGATCAGAAGCCCGCAGAGCTGCCTCCCGGAGCCCCACCCGCATTTGGCACCGCGCCAGCTGTTGGCCCTCAGGTATCACCTGCCACATTTGCCGAGGCGGAGAAGCTGGTGGAGGTGGAGTTCAGCAGCGAGGACCTTGCCGAGGCAGCCAGCAACTGGCGCAGCGCGATGGCTCCGCTCTACGAGAGAAGGGTAGGACCGCGCAAAGTGGCGATGCCAACGACCCTTGCGCCGTGGTCGCGGTGGGACCCTGTACTGCCGGGCCAGCAGGAACTGCCGCAGCACAATCAATTTGTCCGCAGCAAGACCGATCCAGGTCCGTTGCCCGCCAGCGACGAAGGCATCGCCTTCGCCCCGGTGACCCAGCTCTCGCGCTGGATCGAAAGCAGAAAACTCACGTCGCAACGCCTTACGAACATCTACCTTGCGCGCCTGGAGAAGTTCAACCCCAAGCTGCGTTGCGTCATCACCCTCACGCGCCAGTTGGCGCTCGAACAAGCGCGGAAGGCCGACCAGGAGATTGCCGCAGGCAAGTATCGTGGGCCGTTACACGGTATTCCCTGGGGCGCGAAGGACCTCTTGGACACTGCGGGCATTCCAACTACCTACGGCGCCGAGCCCTTCCGCGACCGTCTGCCCACGAAGGACGCCGTTGTCGTGCAACGACTCAACGATGCCGGAGCGGTGCTGGTCGCCAAGTTAAGTTTGGGTGCGCTGGCGCTGAACGATATCTGGTTTGGCGGACAGACGATGAACCCGTGGCTGCTGGAGGAGGGATCGTCAGGCTCAAGCGCCGGGCCAGGCGCCGCTACAGCGGCGGGACTGGTGGGATTCGCCATCGGCAGCGAGACCGACGGCAGTATTGTCAGTCCCTCCATGCGATGTGGCGTAACCGGGTTGCGGCCAACCTACGGTCGCGTAGCGCGCACCGGGGCCATGACCCTGTGCTGGTCGCTCGACAAGCTGGGTCCCATGGCCCGCAGTGTCGAAGACACAATGCTGGTGCTGAACGTCATTTCCGGTCCTGACGCTGGTGACGGGAACAGCAGGCCCAGTAAGCTTGATTTCAACGCCCGCGTCGGCGTTCCGAGGCTGCGTGTCGGCTACGTCCCTGCTTGGATGAAGGAGAACCCGGCCACCGCCGTGGATCGCGCAGCGCTGCAAGCTGTCAAGGAGGTGGGGATGGTTCCCGTGGAGGTGGCCATTCCTGATTGGCCTTATGATTCGCTTGATCTGATCCTGTTCGCCGAAGCCGCTGCCGCGTTCGAGGAGTTGACGCTCAGCGGCGGCTTGAACCAGCTCAAGATGCAGGTGCCCGACGCGTGGCCCAACACCTTCCGCCAGTCGCGCTTTCTCTCCGCCGTGGACTTTGTGCAGTCGGATCGCTTCCGGCGCAAAGTAGCCGACGAAATGGGCCGCATCTTTTCCCAGGTGGACCTGCTCCTCGTGCCTTCGCTGCGCGACGAAATGCTGACCATTACCAACTTCACCGGTCATCCCTCGCTTACGTTGCGGGCGGGCTTTGTCGAGGTGTCCGAGGCCCGCAGCGACTGGGCGCCTGATCCCGCCCATCCGCTGCCCAAGTTCTCCCCGCCGCGCCGCGTACCCCATGGTGTTACCCTGATCGGGCGGCTCTTTGACGAGGGAACTTTGGGGGAAGCTGGCCTTGCGCTGGAGCGCGTCTTCAACGTGGCCAGCGAGCGGCCGCCAGGATTTTGACGATCGGCGCACCTCGCGCCCGCGTCCAAGGTTGCTTTACTGCGGCCGACTTGACGCCGTCTATGCGGCACGTCTGATTGAGCGCGTCGTCGCCAAGACCGAGGGCAGTGGCACGTGTAAAATGAACAGCAGTGTCCCCCTGGGTGCGTTTGACCCCGCTCTTCGCCGCCTGATACCTTCAACTGTTTGTCCCACCGCTAAATCTTCCACAAGCGAGAGAGTGCATGGCAATCAAGTTCAAAGGCGTGGATTTCATCGAGTTCGACACCCTGCTCAACGACGACGAACGGCTGGTCCGCGACAACACTCGCAAGTTCATCGAAGAGAACCTCATCCCCATCATCGAGCTGTGCAACCGCGAAGGCCGTTTTCCCAAGGAGCTGATCAAGCCGATGGGCGAGCTGGGCTTCTATGGCGCCAGCCTCAAAGGGTACGGCTGCGCCGGCATGTCGGCCGTCGAGTACGGCCTGGTGACGCAGGAACTGGAGCGCGGCGACAGCGGAGTGCGCTCGTTCGTCAGCGTGCAGTCGGCGCTGTGCATGTATCCCATCCACGTTTTCGGCAGCCAGGAACAGAAGCAGAAGTATCTGCCCAGGATGGCGCTTGGCGAAATCCTGGGATGCTTCGGTTTAACCGAGCCCGACGCCGGCTCCAACCCGGGCGCCATGCGCACGCGCGCGCGTAAGGATGGCGACAGCTACGTGTTGAACGGCGAGAAGATGTGGATCACCTCCGGCTCGATCGCCGACATCGCCATCATTTGGGCCAAGGTCGAAAATGAGGGCAACCTCATTCGTGGTTTCATCGTGGAGACCTACCGCCCGGGATTCAAGGCGACTGACGTTCATGGCAAGCTTTCGCTGCGGGCCTCGGTTACTTCAAGTCTTTCTTTACAGGATGTCCGTATCCCATTGGAAAACTTACTGCCTGAATCGAAAGGCCTAAAATCGCCGTTAAGCTGCCTGGACCAGGCCCGCTACGGTATCGCTTGGGGAGCCATTGGGGCGGCGATGGCCTGCTATGACTGCGCGCTGCAGTACGCTCAGTTCCGCAAACAGTTCCGCGACCAGCCCATCGCCTCGCATCAACTGGTGCAGGAGAAGCTGGTGTGGATGATCAGCGAGATCACCAAGGCGCAACTGCTGGCATTGCAGGTGGGCCGCCTGAAGGACCGGGGCAAGGCCAAGCCGTGGCATATCTCGATGGCCAAGCGCAACAACGTCTGGATGGCCTTGGAGTGCGCGCGCATGGCCCGCGATATCCTCGGCGCCAATGGAATTGCCGATGAGTACCCCATCTTCCGCCACATGGCGAATTTGGAGTCGGTGAAAACCTACGAGGGAACCCACGACATTCATGCGCTGATCATCGGGGAGCACATCACGGGACTGGCGGCGTTTTAGAGCAGGGTCAGGAGTTAGTGGTCAGGGGCTAGTAGTTAGGGGCTAGGGGGCAGGGGCTAGGGGTTACGTTCCGCTCTGTTCTGAAATTCGATGGCAAGACGCTCGCCGTAGCGGTATGCTTACCGTTTGCCGGATACCAGGCCCGCGGAAGCGCGCCTGATTCGTCTTTCTACATATGCAGCATGCCCGCGGACTTGCGCTGAACAGCACTCCTATTCCGGCGCCGCAAGCCGCGGCATCCCGGAGGCCATATGGCAACCAAAGTTCAAACTGAAGAACCTATTGTTGAGCACTCTCCTACTGCAAACCTGGAAACCGACCTCGCGCTGGAATTCCTGCGGGTCGTGGAAGAAGCGGCCATCGCCTGTGGCAAGACCATGGGACAAGGCGACCGCAAACATGCCGATCAAGTGGCCACGGAGTCTATGCGCGGGGTCATGGACTCGGTGCCGATGGATGGGACCATCGTTATCGGCGAGGGCGAACGCGACGAAGCCCCCATGCTTTACATTGGCGAGAAAGTTGGCAAGCGGGACGGGGGCAGCTATCCCGCAGTGGACATCGCGGTTGACCCGCTGGAAGGTACCAACCTGTGCGCCACTGGGTCGCCCGGCGCCATTACGGTGCTGGCAGCCTCGGAGCATGGCGGCCTGCTGCATGCGCCCGACTGTTACATGGAGAAGATCGTCGTGGGGCCTTCCTGCAAGGGCATGGTCGATCTCGAGGCGCCCGTGTCGCACAACCTGAATGTCATTGCGAAGGTCTTGGACCGGGACGTCGAAGACCTGGTGATCATTATCCTCGACCGGCCGCGGCACGAGAACTTGATCAACGAGATTCGCAAAGCCGGGGCGCGCATTCGGCTTATTTCCGACGGCGATCTTTCGCCCGGCGTGGCGGCCGCAATGTTGGGCTCAGGTGTCCATGCGGTGATGGGAACCGGCGGAGCGCCCGAGGGAGTGATTACCGCGGCGGCCATTCGCTGCCTGAATGGTTACATGGTCGGACGCCTGGTCGGTTACACGCCGGAACAGGGCGAGCGCATGAAAGACATGGGCATCTCCGATCCCAAGCGCATCTATACGGCCGACGATTTGGCGCCCGGCAAGAACATCCTGTTTGCTGCAACCGGCGTTACCGATGGCCCGCTGCTCAAGGGCGTGCGTTTCTTTGGCGACGGCGTGCGCACCTCGTCGCTGGTGATGAAGCTGAACAAGAGCAAGGTCAGGTTCATCGAAACCGTGCACGTGGACCGGCGTCCGGACGTGAAGGTCCGCATTCCGGAGAGATAAAAACCGCATACCGGATCGACAGGCCAGGCCTTCCCCGCGGAAGGCCTTTGTCTTCGATTACGGAGGCCACTTTAGATTACCGCTCAAATGGACCAACCTTTGAACCTGCTACAAGGTGACTCACCCTCTGAAGGCCAGCACCGGCCCGTCGTCTGTTTCTTGGGCGCCTCTTTTGCTGGTTTAGGGGGCATTTATGTTCATCCCGCCCCGGCGATACAACTTATTATTTTCCGCTTGCTTCTGTAGGAAGAGGAGTAAAATTGCATTAAAGGAATGTAGCTGCGGATGGGAATCGCTCCCTCCGGAGAGGCCTTTGCATGAACGTGCATTTCAGCTACAAGATTTCGAAAACTTCCGACCTCGAAAAACTAATCAACCAACAAGTGGAAAAGCTGGGCCGATACCTCCGGGTGTTCCGTCCCGACCTCGTGCACCTGAAAGGGCTTATCGAAGACAGCTCTGCGCGCGAGGGCGTGGTGGTGTCGCTCAACCTGCGACTGCCGTCGGGCCAGATGGCGGCACAGGGGAGCAGCTCGACGGCAACGGCTGCCATCAAAGGCGCCTTCGATTCCCTTGCCGAGCAGGTCAAGAAGCATAAGGAGTTGCTGCGCAACCATCACAAGTTCGGGCGCCGTCGCGGGCCGGAGCGGGTGGTGGTCCAGACCGTGCCCTTCGCCGACACGCTGGCAGCGATGAAGCCGGAGCGAATTTCCGCCGATGATATTTCCGGGTATGTCAACGTCAACCTGCCGCGTCTGCAACGCTTCATCCAACGAGAGATCGACTACCGCGAGAGCCAGGGGCAACTCGAGCCCGGCCAGCTTGCGGTGGAGGACGTGGTGGGGGAAGCGATTGCAAACGCCCTCAGCGAGCAGGGCGAGAGTCCAGAACGCATGAAGCTGGAACCCTGGGTGCATCGGCTGGCGAAGCAGGCGATTGACCAACTTGCGTCGGAGAACCGCGAGGACGGGCACGTCCCGCTGGAACGCTCGCACGGCCAGCAGAACGTGCATGCCAGCGATGAGGACAAGCTGCAATTCCACCAGCCCGACGAGCAGTTGTCAGAGGAGAATGTCATTCCCGACCCGGCCGCCAACAATCCGGAAGAGCTGGCGGCGCGAGACGAACTGATGACCCTGGTAGAGACGACCCTGCGCGATGCCGGGCATGACGAGGCGGAAGCTTTCATCCTGTACACCCTCGAAGGCTTCACCCTGGAAGAGATCGCCGATATCACCAGCCGCGGTGCGGAGGAGGTGCGCATGTCCATTCGCAAGGCCCGCGAACATTTGCAACGCGCCTTGCCTATCAAAGATCCGCTCAAAGAAAAGCTCGTGGAGTATTCCAAGAGCGCTTAACAAACATGGGACTGCCCGGCAGTTCCCCGCTTTTATGATGCAAGAGATCATCCATGAGGAGAAGCGGAATGATCACACGAGATGACATCCGAGAACTGGCTAATTTTCACTCGCCGGAAACTTGCGCGGTTACTTTTTACTACCAGCCCACGACGCCCCTGAATAAGTCGCACCGCGAAGAATCGATCCTGGTCAAGGACCTGGTTCGCAATGCGCTGCGCGACGCGGAGAAGCACGGCAGAAATGGCTGCGCCCGCTCCGATCTGGATCGCATCCAGGCCATGGCCGAGGGTCTGCGCGGAGATGGCGGCAAAGCCAAGGCAATTTTTGCCTGCAGCAAACAGGGTCTCTGGCGCGAGTTTGACATCCCCGCACAGTTACTCAAGACCAACCTTTTCGTAAGCCACCGCTTTCATCTGAAGCCCCTGGCCGCGGTGCTGGACGGGGTGCAGCATGCCTGCGTGGTACTGGTGGACCGCGCCAAGGCCCGCGTCTTCGAACTGGTAAACGACGAAATCGTGGAGAAGCAGGACTTCGTCAATGAACTCACCCGGCGCGGCAAGAGCGATGGCTGGCGCGGCTATGATGCCGGCCATGTCGAGCGCAAGCAGATGAACGAAGCTCTGCAGCACTTCAAGACGGTGGCGGATTGCATTGAGCCATATTTCGAGCGCAAGAGTTGCGATCGATTGCTGATCGGCTGCCATGATGACGTTTGGCCCGAGATCCATCGCGAACTACACTCGAACTCCAAGCAGCGCCTGGTGGGACATTTCCGCATTGACCCAAAGGTCGCGACCCCCGACCAGACCAAGCAGATGGCGACGGAGCAGCTCACCCAATACAACTCCCGCTTAAAACAGGGCCTGATCCACGAGGTGATCGGCGAAGCCCATCGCAATGGCCGCGGCGCGATTGGTTTGCGACGGGTTTTGCGTTCGTTGGAGACCGGCGAAGTGCAAACCCTTCTGCTGGGATCGAACTTCCAGGCGCCGGGAGTGAAGTGCCACCACTGCGGTCACATGGACCTGCATGATGCGCCCGTGTGTGCGGTTTGCGGGAAAGAGAACACGCAACTGGAAGACATCGGTGATGCCATCGTCGGATATGCGATTCGCAATGGCATCGATATTGTGTACATCGCCGACGACGAGCAGTTCGATCAGATCGGACGAATCGCGGCCCTGCTGCGCTTCCGCGCCGACCAGAACACCTCGGTGAAAGCGGCCAGCTAAGCCGCAATCGGCCACCACCGCCCAAGGCACAGCCACGCGCTGTGCCTTATTCATTGCGGCCGACGTGGCTCGCCCCCGCTGATGCGTTCGCCATGCTATTCTGCTTCACCGCTGTGAATTCACGGGGAGAGCTCTTATGAAATTTTCGCGCCGCGATTTTATTGCCACGACGGCCATCGGCTCCGCATCGCTCGCGCTCGATCTGCAGGGACAAACCAAGCCAGCCGCAAGTGCTGCGCCATCGGTCCATCCACCCAAGAAACCAGTCATCATCTGCGCCGCCAACGGCTACAACTACCTCGATCGCGGCTACGCGGTGTTGAGCGGCGGGGGCGACACGCTCGACGCGGTGATGCAGGTCATCACCGGGCCCGAGGACGATCCCAACGACGACAGCGTCGGTCTCGGCGGACTTCCTAACGAGGACTGCGTGGTGGAGCTTGATGCCTGCTGCATGCACGGCCCAACGCGTATGGCAGGTTCCGTTGCCGGCGTGCGCGACATCAAGAACGTCTCCCTGCTGGCTAAGGCAGTTATGGAGCATACCGGCCACGTGATGCTGGTAGGCGAGGGCGCACAGAAGTTCGGATTCATGATGGGCTTCCCCAAGGAGAACCTGTTGACCGAGCGCTCGCGCAAGACCTGGCAATTGTGGCGCGAAACCATGTCCAACGACGATTGGTGGGGCCCGGGACTGGCCAGCCCTAAATTCAAATTTCCCGATACCGCCGGCAATGTTTCCGAGTACTACGACGAGCGCATCCAGCGCATGGAAAAGCTGGCGGAGAGGATTGGCATCGAGCCGGAATTTCGCATGGCTGCCATTGAACGGGTTCTGAATCCGCCGTCCGGCACGATTCACTGCTCCGCGGTAAACGAGAAGGGCGAGATGTCGGGCGCGACCACCACCAGCGGGCTGGCGTGGAAACTTGCCGGGCGCGCGGGTGATTCGCCGATTATCGGCGCTGGCAGTTACACCGACCAGGATGTTGGTTCGGCTGGGGCCACAGGCAACGGCGAGGAAAACATCAAGGTCTGCGGCGCGCACACTATCGTGGAAAACATGCGGCGCGGCATGTCTCCGCAGGAAGCAGGCATGGACGTCCTGAAGCGCATCGTTCGCAACTATGAAGGGTATCCGGAAAAGCTGCAATATGTGGACATGAGCTACTACATCCTGCGCAAAGATGGGGCGTATGCGGGAGTCTGCATGTGGAGCGGGCCGCCGGAACATCTGCGGCGCTTTGCGGTACACGACGGCAACGGCAAGCGCTATGAGAACGCAGCGGCGCTGTACCAGGGACAGTCACTGGGCTGGCCACCGATGCCGGGCAGGAAACACTTGGCGCCGGAGCAGAAGAAATAGGGCCGTTGCCGCTGCGCGAACTATCTACATGCCTGATTTGACCGCCCTTGACCCGTGTAACATCAAGTGTTACGCTCTATCTCAGTGATTAGGTCCTTCCGGCACAAGGGCATCGAGAGGTTCTTTCTCACTGGCTCAAAAGCCGGCGTACAGCCAAAACATGCTTCCCGGCTCCGTATTTTGCTGACCACCCTGAATCTGTCATCTACGCCGCTGGATATGAACCGGGAAGGGTGGGGATGGCATCCGCTGAAAGGTGACCTGAAGGGACACTGGGCCGTCACGGTGAGCGGCAATTGGCGATTGACGTTCTCGTTCGAGGAGGAGGACGCCGTTTTTGTCGATTATTGGGATTACCACTAGGGTGCGAACATGATGATGCACAATCCAGCCAGTCCGGGAGAACTTCTCCGGGAGTTCATGGGAGATCGCAGCGTTACCGAGCTGGCCAAGCATATCGGCGTGGCGCGGGCTACGCTGTCGCGCATTCTCAACGGGCGAAATGCAGTGAGCGTGGATCTCAGCATCCGCCTGGGCGAAGCGCTCTCGCTCTCCCCAGATTTCTTTGCCAAGGCGCAGCTCCAGTACGACCTCTGGCGCAGATCGCAGAGGAAGCGCCGCAGCATCAAACCGCTTGTCGCGGCGCTCGCTTCCAGGTGAGGCTGGAGGTACGGGTCCAATGGCTTGGCCGCTCATGCCGGGACGGAAACATTTGGCGCCGGAGCAGAAGAAGTAGCGATATAGGGAACGAATCGAAGGAACCGCAGCCCGCGCAGGGATAGTTCTTATTTCGGAGCTACAAAATATCGGCCTTCTTCCTCACGCGCGTCGTAGAGGTTCGCCTCGTACCTCCGAATGAGCTCCCTTCCGCAGTAGATTACGATTACCCACATCACGGCGAAGCCGAGGCCCACAAGCCACTGGCTTGATACAGACCAGTCTTGTGAGTCCCTCCAAGAGAAAAACAACCAAAAATTGATCATGAGCGCTGTCGTAACAACTATGTGAAACAAGACTGACCAGAGAGGCCAGCGCCCCGTTTGTCGTTTGAAACCCCGTTGATAGGGATTTTCGGCCGAGTCTCCATCAATTTCTTCGTCACGTTCTTCTTCTGACATACGCAGATCCAAGAAGTGGTTGAAGCCCTACACCGCGACCGTAACGGTCGTCTCGGTGCGCGTCACTGGCCGGTAGAGGGTGTCGCGCTCGAAGGGGATGCGGCCGGCCTCGGTGATTAGCCGAATCAGATCCTGGCGGCGCAGCATTTGCGGCGTGGTGGCGCCCGCGTCGTGATAGATCTTCTCTTCCACGACTGTCCCGTCGATGTCATCGGCGCCGAAGCGCAGCGTAATCTGCGCCATCTTGGGCGTCACCATCTGCCAGTACGACTTGATGTGCGGGAAGTTGTCGAGCACCAGCCGCGAGACCGCAATCTGTTTCAGGTCGAGCATTCCTGTCGTTTTAGGCAAGTGCTGCAGCGGAGTGTTGTCGGGATGGAAGGCCAGCGGGATGAACGTCTGGAAGCCATGCGTGTCGTCCTGTAGCGCGCGCAGCTTCAGCAGATGATCGACGCAATCCTCATCGTTCTCGACGTGGCCGTAGAGCATGGTCGCGTTTGACTTCAGGCCGACTTCATGCGCGGTACGCGCCAGTTGGAGCCAGTCGTCGCCATCGATCTTGTGGTCGCAGATGATGTGCCGGATGCGGTCGGAAAAAATCTCGGCGCCGCCACCGGGCATGGAGTCGAGCCCCGCCTCTTTGAACTTGACCAGCACCTGGCGCGGCGTCATCTTGCCAATCTTCGCGAAGAAGGCGATCTCGACCATGGTGAACGCCTTGAGGTGCACCTGCGGAAATCGCTCTTTCAAGCCCGCGATCAAATCAACGTAGTACTGGAATGGCAGATCGGCATGCAAGCCCCCAACAATGTGAAACTCCGTGATCGCCTCGGAGTAGCCGGACGCGGCGGTGTTCCAGACTTCTTCCAGCGCCATGGTGTAAGCGCCCGGGGAATCCTTCTTGCGGCCAAAGGCGCACAGGCGGCAGGCCGCCACGCAAACATTGGTGTAGTTGATGTGGCGGTTGACGTTGAAGTAGGCGATGTCACCGTGCAAGCGCTCGCGAACGTGGTTTGCCAGCCAGCCGATCGCCAGGATGTCGCCTGAACGGTACAGCGTAAGCGCCTCGTCGGCCGACAGGCGTTCCTGCGCCATCACCTTGTCGTGAATGGGCTGCAGGCGAGGGTCGTCGGTTTGAAAGGGATGGATCTTCTTGGCGCTGGCGGCGTGTGATACGGTGGACATCGTTTTAATGATATCGCAGGGAGCCGTTGAAATCACAGAGCGATGTGATCGACCTCCGACGCACCTACCTCACCGCGCCAGCATCCGGTCTCCCGTAATGAAGAACAAGAATGCCATCGAGACCAGGCCGTTCATGGTGAAGAAGGCGGCGTTCACCCGGCTCAGGTCGTCGTGCTTCACCAACGAGTGCTCATAAATCAACAACAGCGCGACGAATACCACGCCAGCCGACGCAATCTTCCCCAACCCAAACGCCACCACCATCCACGCCAGCAGCAGAACAGTAATCACGTGGAAGAACCTGGCGATGTTGAGAGAAGTGCGAATGCCAAAAGCCTTGGGAACGGAATAGACGTCGGCGGAGCGGTCGAAGTCGAAATCCTGGCAGCTATAGAGAATGTCGAAGCCGGCGCCCCAAAACACCACTGCGGCGGCCAGGATCAGGATGCGGGGATCGAGCGAACCGCGGACCGCGATCCAGGCAGCGGCCGGAGCGGTGCCCATCGCGAGTCCAAGCACAACATGCGACCAGCGCGTGAATCGTTTGCTGAAGGAGTACAGCAAGATGATGGCGAGTGCGACCGGAGACAGATAAAACGCCAGCGGATTCAGCTGGTACGCAGCGAAGATCAGGATGGCCGACGCGACTACGACGAACCAGCTCACAAACGACTTGCTCAACTTGCCGGACGGAAGCGCGCGAACGCGAGTGCGTGGATTGGCCGCATCGATGCTTGCATCTACCAACCGATTGAAGGCCATGGCCGCCGAGCGCGCCGCCACCAACGCGACAATGATCCAAATCGACGTGTGCAGGCTGGGAATGCCACGTGCCGCCAGCACGGCGCCGGTCAAACCAAACGGGAGCGTGAGCACGGAGTGCTCCCACTTGATCATCTCCAGGGTGGTGCCAACGCTGCGCAACAGGGCCACGGCTCGATTTTAACTTGCAGACAAGGTTTCAGTGCAGGTCAGGCTGGCTCATGGTCATGCCTTGCGGCAATGGACGACGCGACCACTGGCGCTCCCAAGCGGGCACGGTGACGCGCTCAGCGACCAATGCGGGCTTGCGCGCCCAGCAGACCACGCGCGTGCCGAAGGGCAGGTTGATATAGCGAATCAGGTGGCGTTCGCAATCGAGCAGCATGACCATGGCGGCATTGGCGAGCCGTGAGCCGCCTTCGGACATCCGCCGGGGCGCCACCGATTTCCGGAACAGGTCCTTGAAGGTGCGTTCCAGGATGGACGGCAGGAACCCCGTCGCCACCAGATAGGAGACGCGCGAAATCTCGAAGCCACAGTTGTTGAGTTTGCGCCGCAGCTCGGTGGCGGTGTAACGCCGCTGATGCCTGCGCGCTTCGTCCTTCTCGCCCCAGAGGAACGGATAGGCGGGCACAGTAAGGCACAGCAGGCCGCCATCCTTCAACACGCGACGCAACTCGCGCAGTGCCAGCCGGTCATCGGCAACCAACTGCAGGAAGTCACCGGCCACGATCGCGTCAAACGAGTTCGAGACGAATCCCAAATCCTCAGGACGGGTACAAACCAGGTTTTGCGAACCTTCGATCTGGCGAAACGCCAGCGCGGGCAGCGAACTGTGAGCATTAAGAACGCGAAGGGAACCATCTTGGGCGCAATCCAATTGCGCCGCACAGCCGAGGTCCAGAACGCGGGCGTCGCGTTTGCCATGCACAGCCTGGGCGACGGCCTCGCGCAACAGCTTGCGCCGCGCCGTATGCCACCACGAGGAACTTTCGTGGCGGAGCGCCTCGAATTCCGGTTGAGCGTCCATCGAGCTGACCTGCCCGCTTCCCTTACTTTACATTTTACGGGATAGCGGCGCCGTGGCCTCGACTTTCCGTACCACGAGTACCCGAACACCCAAAAAATAGAGGGCGGCATCGCTGCCGCCCTCTGACAACTGACCACTGACCACTGGCTACCGACTACTGGTTCTACGTTCCTTCGCTCCAGCTCGCCAGGTACTCTTCCTGCTCAGGAGTGAGCCGATCGATCTTAATGCCCATCGACTCCAGCTTGAGTTTCGCAACCCGCCTGTCGAGCTCCTCTGGAACTTTGTACACCTGCTTCTCGAGCGACGAGTGGTTCTTCACCAGGTACTCCAGCGAGAGCGCCTGGTCGGCGAAGCTCATGTCCATCACGGAGGCTGGATGACCTTCGGCCGCGGCGAGGTTGATCAGACGGCCTTCGCCCAGCAGATTAATCTTGCGGCCGTCCTTCAGTGAATATTCCTCGACGAAATTGCGCGTGGTGCGCTTCGACGACGACATCTTCTCCAGCGCGGGAATGTCGATCTCGACATTGAAGTGGCCGGAATTGGCAACGATGGCTCCATCCTTCATAGCCTCGAAGTGTTCCTTCCGCAGAACGCTCTTGTTGCCGGTGACGGTGCAGAAGACGTCGCCGATCTTGGCGGCCTCGTCCATGCTCATCACGCGGTAGCCATCCATGACGGCTTCGATGGCCTTCGTGGGATCGATTTCGGTGACGATGACCTCAGCTCCCAAACCGCGCGCGCGGCTGGCCAGTCCGCGTCCACACCAGCCGTAGCCGGCGACCACAAACTTGGAACCGGCAAGCAAGAAGTTGGTTGCGCGAACGATGCCGTCGATGGTGGACTGCCCAGTGCCGTAGCGGTTGTCGAACAGATGCTTAGTGTCAGCATCGTTCACCGCGATGATGGGATAGCGCAATACGCCCTGCTTCGCCATGGCGCGCAAGCGAATGATGCCAGTCGTGGTCTCTTCCGTACCGCCGATCACGCCGTCCAGCACATCGGTCCGCTTGGTCAGCGCAATGGTCACCAGATCGGCGCCGTCATCCATGGTGATGTGCGGCTTGTGGTCGAGCGCCGACATGATGTGCGAGTAGTAGGTGTCGTTGTCCTCGCCCTTGATGGCGTAGACCGGAACGTTGTAGTCGCGCACCAGGCAGGCGGCAACATCGTCCTGCGTGGACAGCGGATTGGAGGCGCAGAGCACGACGTCGGCGCCGCCATCGCGCAGCGTGATCGCCAGGTTGGCGGTCTCGGCGGTGACGTGCAGGCAGGCGGAAATCTTGATGCCCTGCAATGGCTGGTTCTTGATGAAGTCCTTGCGAATGATCTGCAGGACCTTCATGGACTGGTTGGCCCAATCAATGCGCTTCTTGCCCATATCGGCAAGTGCGAGGTTGGCGACATCGCCGGCTACGCGTGTGGATGTAGTTGACATAAGCTCCTGTTGAAGTTTCGAGTTTCGAGTTTCAAGTTTCGAGTGGAGAGAGTTTCAAAAACACGAGCCATTGTTCTGGCGGGCGACGGGAACGCGAAATGCCCTGGTCGCATTTACCCGAAACTCGAAACTTGAAACTGAAAAGGGGCGGACTGCTCCGCCCTTTGTCCAAAGGTTACTTCGCCGCCTGCGCGATTTTCTGGGCTTTCGCATCCGTCAAGCCGGCCTGCTCGCGCAGGGCCGCGGCCTTGTCCGTCGCTTCCCAGGTAAAGTCGGGGTCCTGACGGCCGAAATGTCCGTAGGCCGCGGTCTTGCGGTAAATCGGACGACGCAAATTTAGCGACTCGATGATGCCCTTCGGGGTCAACTTGAAATTGGCGCGCACCAGATCGGCAATCGTGCCTTCGTCAATCTTCGCGGTGCCGAAAGTATCGACCAATACGCTAACCGGTTCCGCTACGCCAATCGCGTAGGCAAGCTGCACCTCGCAGCGATCGGCCAGTCCGGCGGCAACAATGTTCTTGGCGATGTGGCGCGCCATGTAACAGGCCGAGCGATCGACCTTGGTCGGGTCTTTGCCGCTGAACGCGCCACCGCCGTGACGCCCCATGCCGCCGTAGGTGTCCACGATGATCTTGCGGCCAGTCAGTCCGGTATCGCCCATCGGTCCGCCGATTACGAAGCGCCCCGTGGGGTTGATGTGATACTTGGTGTTCTCGTCCAGCATCTGCTCGGGCAGCGCCGCCTGAATCACATACTTCAGGATGTCAGCGCGCAACTCCTCGGTCGAAATCGTCTCCGAGTGCTGGCTGGAGATGACCACCGCATCAATCCGGACTGGCTTGTGGTTTTCGTCGTACTCGACTGTGACCTGGGATTTGCCGTCGGGCCGAAGGTAAGGAAGAGTGCCATTCTTGCGGACTGCGGTGAGCTGCTGGCACAGCTTGTGGGCCAGCGAAATTGCCGTCGGCATGTAATCGGCGTTTTCGTTGGTCGCGTAGCCGAACATCATGCCCTGGTCGCCAGCGCCGCCGATATCCACGCCCATAGCGATGTCACCCGACTGCTTGTTGATGCTGGAGATGACCGCGCAGGTGTTGGAATCGAAGCCGTAAAGGGCATTGTCATAGCCGATGGAGGCGACCACGCCGCGCACCAGCGACTGGAAATCCACATAAGCTTTGGTGGTGATTTCGCCGGCGATGACTACCAGGCCGGTGGCCGTCAGGGTCTCGCAAGCCACGCGGCTGTAGGGGTCTTCCTTGATGCAGGCATCGAGAATGGCGTCAGAAATTTGATCGGCCATCTTGTCCGGGTGCCCTTCGGTCACCGACTCGGACGTAAACAGATAGGTCTTCTTGGACAAAGCGAAACTCCTTCTCCTGCCCGCAATGGCGGGCCACTCAGAGTACTTCGATTGGGCAAACTAGTGCCGGGGGTCTCTGCGGTCTATCTGTGAGGATAGCAACCAGCCGGGCTACTCTCAATATTTTAAAGCCGAAGGGCTGCTTTCGGCCAGTTAAAGGTACGAATTGGCATTGAATCCACACGCCCACAAACGGGTCAATGCGGCAAAGAAAATCTACATCTTGATCGAAGCGTGGACGGCGATGATCTGGTCGAGGAAGTCCGGCAGCAATTTCAAATCGAGTGCGTTGGCGCCGTCGGACTTGGCCTGTGCCGGATTGTCGTGCACCTCGACGAAGACGCCGTCCACGCCCGCCGCCACGGCCGCGCGCGCCAGCAGCGGGATGAACTCAGGCTGGCCGCCGCTCACCGCAACTGATTCGTCGCCGTTGACAGCCGCCGCCGAGGGGAGTTGCACAGAGTGGGTTGCATCGAAGACCACGGGAGCAAACTTGCGCATGATCGCCAGCGACCGCATGTCCACCACGAGGTTGTTGTAGCCGAACGATGCGCCGCGCTCAGTAAGAAAGATGCGCTCGCCGGCGGCCTCGCGCACCTTCTCGACTGCGTGCCGCATGTCCCACGGCGAAACAAACTGCCCCTTCTTGATATTCACCGCGCAGCCGCTCTTCCCGGCGGCAATCAGCAGGTCAGTTTGCCGACACAGAAACGCAGGAATCTGCAGCACATCCACGGCTTCGGCCACTCGCGGGACGTCGGCGGCTTGGTGGACGTCGGTCAGCACAGGAACCTTCACGGTCTCGCCTATCTTGCGCAGAATGCGCAGACCTTCCTCCAGGCCGGGGCCGCGAAAGCTGCGGAGCGAGGTGCGATTGGCCTTGTCGTAGGAAGCCTTGAAGATGTAGGGAACCTTCTTCCCTCGACACACATCCGCGATAGCTGCGGCCATCTTGACCGCGTGGGCTTCGCTCTCGATGACACACGGCCCGGCGATGAGGAAGAGTTCCCCTCCGCCGATGGTGACGTTGCCGACTTGGAAGGGATGGTTCACGCCCGCTTTCAGTGTTTCACCTTTTCCGGCCGGTGAAACATCTCCACGGAAACTTCTTCGCGCTGATGTCGGCGGCGCAAACGGTTCTCATAGGACGCTTTCACAAAAGCAGCGAACAGGGGATGCGGCTCCAGCGGCTTGGACTTGAACTCCGGATGGAACTGGCAGCCCAGGAAAAACGGATGATCGGCAATTTCAACGATCTCGACATAGGTCCCGTCGGGGGTTGAGCCGCTGATACGCAGTCCGCCAGCGGTCAGCGTGCCTTCGTACTCGCGGTTGAATTCATAACGGTGACGATGCCGCTCGCTGATCTCATTTTGGCCATAAGCTTGGTGCGCCAGCGTACCCGGCTCCAGCTTGCAGGTCCACGCCCCGAGACGCATGGTGCCCCCCAATTCTTCCACCCCACGCAACTCGCGCAGCTTGTAAATGACGCGGTGCGG
Source organism: uncultured Acidobacteriaceae bacterium (assembly GCA_963836875.1). Classification (GTDB taxonomy): domain Bacteria; phylum Acidobacteriota; class Terriglobia; order Terriglobales; family Acidobacteriaceae; genus Bog-257. The sequence continues at coordinate 311,352 of CAWIKZ010000007.1, read as the reverse complement.
CGTTGCCGGATCGAATTCGCTGGAGTTGGCCTGCTCCAGTCCGCACACATGGCGGGCAAATTCGATGCACGCCGTCTGCATGCCCAGACAGATCCCGAAGAACGGCACCTTGTTTTCGCGCGCGTGCTGAATGCCTTTCAACATGCCTTCGATACCGCGCTTGCCAAAACCGCCCGGCACCAGGATCCCATCCACATGCTCAAGCTGCGCCTGCACGCTCTGATCTTTCTGCTCCAGTCCTTCGGCTTCAATCCAGTTCACGTTCAGCTTCAGGTTGTAGGCCAGCGCGCCGTGTACCAGCGCCTCTTTTAGCGACTTGTAGGAATCCTCGTATTCGACATACTTGCCGACGATGCCAATCGTGACTTCATCTTTAGGGTTGTACACCCGGTGAACCAGCTCTTCCCAGCGGCCCAAATCGGGCTCTTTGGCTTCGAGGCGAAGATATCGTAGCGCCAGGCGATCCACTTTCTCGTGCGCGAACACCAGCGGGACTTCGTAGATGGAGGCCACGTCTTTGGCCGTAATGACGGCCTCGTCTTCCACGTTGCAGAACAGCGCAATCTTCGACTTGATGTCCTTCGACAGGAAGCGGTCGGTGCGGCACAGCAGAATGTCGGGCTGAATCCCGACACTGAGCAGCTCCTTCACCGAGTGTTGCGTGGGCTTGGTCTTTAACTCGCCGGCGGCGGCGATGTAAGGCACCAGCGTGACGTGGACGAACAGTGTATTCTCGCGGCCCAGCTCCTGGCGCATCTGGCGGATGGCTTCAATGAAGGGCAACGATTCGATGTCGCCCACGGTACCGCCAATTTCAATGATGGTGATGTCCACGTCCTGCGCCACTTTCTTCATCGCGCTCTTGATCTCGTTGGTGACGTGCGGGATCACCTGCACGGTCTTGCCGAGATAGTCGCCGCGGCGCTCTTTGGCGATGATGGTCTCGTAGATGCGGCCGGTGGTCCAGTTATTGTCGCGGGTCAGCTTGGCGTGGGTGAAGCGCTCGTAGTGTCCCAGATCCAGGTCGGTTTCGGCGCCGTCATCGGTGACAAAGACTTCGCCGTGCTGAAACGGCGACATGGTGCCCGGATCCACGTTCAGGTAGGGATCGAGCTTTAGCAAGGTGACTCTAAGGCCGCGGCTTTCCATCAGGCAGCCAATCGAAGCGGCGGCCAGCCCCTTGCCAAGTGAAGACACTACGCCGCCGGTCACAAAGATGTACTTTGCCGACATCGGACCCTCTGTTTTGAAGAATTATGCTCCCGGTGAGATCGCTTTCCTTTCTCCCCCGTTTTAAGGGGAGCCCTGTCCGCCAGCGTAAGAGCGCGGTCAGGGTGGAGCGCGTAGGGGTGCACGATCAATTATGGCTGGAATTGTCCCCGGTGGCAAGACGAAGTTACCGGATAAACGGAGCAATGTTGCTGCTCTTGCCGTAGGAATGAAAAAAGGGCCGCTCATCCGAACGGCCCTGTGAATTTGAAACTGAAGGAGGAGGTCCTAACGCTTTTCTGATGCTGCAACTTAACTCAATAGCTTGCGCTTCCACAGCCCAACCAGTCCTGTGCCCAGCAGCAACAACGTTCCGGGCTCGGGAGTACTACTCTGCAATCTCGGATCGATGGTCAAAAACTCCTGTGGGTGGTTGAGATTGGGGTCGTACTGGTCAAGAGGAGTAATGATGAAGACGTCATTGAAAGGCACCCCGGGGAAGCCCAACGCCATTTCTGCCTGAGCCTTTTCCAGCCAAATTAGAGCGCCTTGACCAAGCGGCACGGCAGGGTCGAAGATATGCCACACCGCGTAGTTCATGTCCTGATACTCGCTCGACGGCGTGACCGGTGTCTGCAGCAGGATCCATCCCGCTTCTCGGTAGAAAGCCAAGCCCAAGGCGGCCTCTTCGTGGCCGAAACGGGTCAGGGTCAAGTTGTTGCTTCCCAGGTTTGTAATATTGGCTTGCCACGATTCTCCAATTGAACCGCCGTGCGTATAGTCATCGCACATTGCATCGATCGGGTTCGTAATTCCGGACATGCCAAGGGTGTAAGGGTAGCCGTTCTGCCAGGCACCCCCGCTGAAACTGAGCAAGGTCACGCTAACGGGGTTGGTGTAATCCGGCCCAGGGATTGGACTTGCATAGGTGCATGCAGCGGCAAGCAGCATCCCCATAAGTACCGCGAACCTTTTCATACGTCCTCCCTCTGGCCTTGCGCACGAGCCCCAAACTCCGGCAAGCACCATCATGCGTCCTGCCACACCAACCAAGAACGGCTCACGCTAGTCAGGCCTCCCGAGGAGCAGATCCGAAGCCACCGCTAAGGGGAGGAAACGCCGCGTAACATGTCGAGGGAAACCTCTCCGCCGCGGCGGGAACGTGTACCCTCCGGCCAGACACTCGTAAGCTACTGATAACCTGCAATCGGAGTTCCGTGAGTTTCCGTTGCAAATCACTACTTTTTCATGTGGTAAGTGCAAAACTTTGCGACAATGTCCTTAGAATTTTCCACTCTGAAACCTTTCGCGTACCGAGCGGATGCCTCTTCCGACGCAGCCGTGGGGAACTCAAACACCAAAGGGAAATGGGCAGAATCGCCGCTGCCACCATCCCTCCAGAATGCATTTACCAAGGCGGGCTAATCTCCGAGATTGGGTTTGACGGACGCTCCTTATCTCCTGTCGTAAACCGACGTGAATTGCGATTCTCCCTGAGGCGTCTTCGTGGTTCCCTTCAAAGTCAGGGTACGACCGTCCGGTGAAACGCTACTCGACCCCGTTTCTATAATTGCTCCCGTCTCATCCTTGACCACCCAGCTCGTTACAGAATTGGCTCTGATGTAGGCCACAGTGCTGGGATTCCGAGCACCCTTTATGGGGTAATAGGCTCCGTCGGTGGGTCCATCGTACTCCTGGTGATAGCCCTTGCCGTCCGCGTCCGCGCCGGTCAAGCTCCATTTCAGGCCGGTCTCATCATCCTTCGAGACTCGCAACCTCTCCATCTTCGGTGCGGGCATATTCTGAAAATGCGACTTCGTTGGGTTCAGCATCCAGCTGCCCACCGCGGACTTGCCCGAGTTTGCATCGGCAGCGAACGTGCTCGCAGCCATTACTAGCAGCAGACACACAGCCACGCGTGCCACCGCGGCAATTCTCCTTTGCATCGTCGTTTCCTCCATAATTTGAAAAGTACCGAACCGGCGGATGACAGGGAATCGTGACGCAGCCATCCATCCTGTTGTCAATGGTACAAGAACCGATTAAGGGCCGCTGACCGCGCTCTTCTTGGCTTCGCGAAACACCGCCTCGAACATTGCAGCGCTCAGCTTTCCCGTTGCGGTGTTCTGGTTCGAAGGGTGGTACGACGCCAGCAGCGTTATGCCATTCGGCACAGAATACCGTGCGGCATGCGCGAAGGCATATCCCGCCTTGCTCCGCAAGATGTCGTTCCGCTTCAGGTAATTGAGATAGGCATCGAAGCCAATCTTGCCCAGCGCAACCACAACTTTGACGTTCTTCAGTATGCGCAGTTCGCGATCGAGGAAAGGCGCGCAGTTGGCGAGTTCCGAGGGCAGCGGCTTGTTGTCGGGCGGCGCACAGCGAACGGCCGCGGTGATGTAGCAGTCCACCAACTTCAATCCGTCGTCGCGACACTCGGCATTGGCCTGCGATGCGAAGCCAACCTTGTGCAGAATGGGATACATGAATTTCCCCGACGCATCCCCGGTAAACGGTCGGCCGGTACGGTTGGAACCGTGGGCCCCAGGCGCCAGTCCCAACACCAGTACGCGGGCCTGGGGATCGCCGAAACCCGGTACTGGCCGCGCCCAATACTCGCACTCGCGATAGGCACGGCGCCTCTCACGGCCAACCTGCTCGCGGTAGGCCACCAGACGCGGACATTGGGTGCAGATCACAACTTCTTTGTTCAGCACGGCGAGAGCGGAAGCCATTCTTCTCATTGTAGTGCTTGAGAAGCGGACGACCGTCTCCAGGAAAACGCGGCGCCATTAACCGCCTGCTTGCTTGCGTAGACCTCGGCGAGCATCGAACCGCCAGGCTGGATCTATACTGCCAGCTCTTGTGGCGTTTGACCCCCTTGCGCGGCTCTCATACACTTAGGCTTAGTAGCAATTAGCGAAAAAGCGCTGGTTGCGGCCCGGGCGGAAGGTACTCGCACTGCGGGCACGGATCGCGTTCCGCGCACCCATCGCCGGTTGCATTCCCGGGCCGGACCCGGCCACATTCACTGCTGAAGGCAATCCCTTTGACGATTGAATCGAATACGAGCGAAACAAACACGGCGGACGGCGCCTCTTCCGAACCGTCGAATCCTTGCAAACGCGAAGTCGCGATCGAGATTCCAGCCGACGTGGTCAAAGCTGAATCCGAGAGCGTCGTGAATCGCTACCAGAAGGTGGCGCGAATCCCCGGTTTCCGCAAGGGCAAGGTCCCGGCTTCCATTGTTCGCCAGCGTTTTGCCGAAGAGATCAAGAACGAAATCGTTGAGGCCCTGGTGCCGCGTTATTTCCGCCAGGAAACCCAGAAGCAAAACCTGTTGCCGGTTTCGCAGCCACGAGTCACTGACCTTAACCTGCACGACGGCGAGCCGCTAAAGTTTACGGCATCCTTCGAGGTGCTGCCCGATTTCAAGATCGCCGCCTACGAGGACCTTCAAATTTCAAGGCTCGACACCAGCGTGAGCGAGGAGGATGTGGAAGACGCTCTCCACAACTTGCGGGACCAGCACGCCACCTACAGTGCGGTGGAGGAAGAGCGTCCGCTGATGCACGGTGATTTTGCCGTCATTGGCTTTAAGGGCACGCCCAAGGAAAGCGAACAGAACGCCGATTCCAAGCCTGTCGAGGTGGACGAGGTCATGGTGGAGATCGGCGGAGAGAATACGATTCCGGAGTTCACTGAGAACCTGTGTGGCGCCAAGGCGGGCGAGCAGCGCAGCTTCGAAGTGAAGTACGCCGATGATTTTTCCGACAAGCGACTCGCCGGCAAGAGCATGACCTACGAAGTGGACGTGAAAGGCATCAAGACCCGAACCATTCCCGAACTGAACGACGAATTCGCCAAAGAACTAGGTGCCGACATCAATTCGCTGGATGAGCTTCGTAATCGGCTTCGGGAAAGCATGAAGGCGGAGAAGTTGCATGAGGCCGAGCACCAGGGCAAGGACCAGATCGTCGAGGAACTGGTGAAGCGCAACGATTTCCCGGTTCCCGAAGCTATGTTGGACCAGCAGATCGATCTCCGGTTGGAGCGCGGCTTGCGCGCCCTGGCGGCACAAGGCCTGCGCACGGAAGACATGAAGCGCATGGATTTTGCCCGCCTGCGCGCCGGGCAACGCGAGGGCGCACTGCGCGAGGTAAAGGCCTCTTTGATCCTGGAGCAGATTGCTGGCGAGGAAAAGATCGAAGTCAGCGACGAAGAGTTCGACCGCGAATTGCAAGCGCTGGCGACCCAGTCCAAGCAGACCCTCGAACAGGTCCGCACTCGTTTGACGCAGGATGGCGGGCTGGATAGAATTCGGCATCGCATCCGCAACGAGAAGACCCTGGATTCTTTGTACCGCAGGTCCGCATAGGGCGGGCTGCGTTCCACCCCCAACTTCGACCCTCGGGAAGAAGTGTGGCCGGTAGCGTGAAGGGAGCCGCAAACAATGCTTGTGCCCATGGTGATTGAGCAGACCAGCAGGGGCGAGCGAGCGTACGACATTTATTCCCGCCTGTTGCGGGACAATATTGTTTTTCTCGGCACTCCTATCGATGACAATGTAGCCAACTTGATCATTGCCCAAATGCTGTTTCTTGAGGCCGAAGATCCGGAAAAAGACATTTCGCTGTACGTGAACTCGCCGGGCGGTTCGATCACGGCGGGCATGGCGATCTACGACACCATGCAATTCATCCGTCCCGACGTGACCACCATCTGCATTGGCCAGGCGGCCAGCATGGCGGCTTTGCTGCTGGCTGCGGGCGCGCCCAAGAAACGCTTTGCCCTGCCCACCTCGCGCATTCTGATTCACCAGCCGCTGATGTCGGGCCTGTCGGGTCAGGCCACCGATATTGACATTCACGCGCGCGAAATCCTGCGCATGCGCGAGATCACCAGCCAATTGCTGTCGAAGCACACCGGTCAGCGCCTGGAAAAAGTGGAGCGTGACGTGGAGCGCGACTTTATCATGAACGCGCAGCAGTCGAAGGAGTATGGCTTAATCGACGACATCATTTTCAAGCACAAGTAAGGTGCAAAACTTAACCCTTGCCTAGTGCGAAGAATTTGCCCGGTACTGCTTCAAAAGTTGTATCCGATTTGGCACCAGCGGTGCCTTGTAGCGCGACGAAGTGTGGTTGAATAGGCGTAGCACCGAATGGGATCACAAGAGGCTGCCCATGGCCGATAGGGGTGGACTTCTTGCAGGGGCGACACGGCTCCTGGCCGTTTCGAAGGGACGGGAAATGTAGCACGGAAACGCAGAGTTCCGGCTGACAGTGTGCGAGGTAAAGGAGTTTTTTACGTGAGAACCAGGACTGGTTCCGACGAAGTGTTGCGCTGTTCGTTTTGCCACAAGTCGCAAGACGCTGTTGCCAAGCTGATCTCGTCTCCCACCGACTACCCGCGAGCCTACATTTGCGATGAGTGCGTTGCCGTCTGCAACTCCATTCTGGAGGACGACCGCTCGGAAACTCAGCCCGCAGCCACGCCGAATCAGCTTCCCAAGCCAGTCGAGGTGAAGGCGTTCCTCGACGAGTACGTCATCGGCCAACAACAAACCAAGAAGAAGCTCGCCGTGGCGGTTTACAACCACTACAAGCGGGTTTACATGAACCGGCAGCGCGGTACGGAAGTCGAGCTGGCCAAGTCGAACATCATGTTGATTGGCCCCACCGGGACCGGCAAGACATTGCTGGCGCAAACCCTGGCCAAGATGCTCGACGTTCCTTTCGCCATCGTGGATGCCACTACTCTGACCGAAGCCGGTTACGTCGGCGAGGATGTGGAGAACATCATCCTGAAGCTGCTCCAGGCGGCCGACGGAGACGTGGCGCGCGCGCAGACCGGCATCATCTACATTGACGAGGTCGACAAGATCGGCCGCAAAGACGAAAACCCTTCCATCACCCGCGACGTTTCGGGCGAAGGCGTGCAGCAGGCATTGCTGAAGATTCTGGAAGGCACCGTAGCCAACGTTCCTCCCCAGGGCGGGCGCAAGCACCCACACCAGGAATTCACGCCCGTGGACACCACCAACATCTTGTTTATCTGCGGTGGAGCATTCGTCGGACTGGAGCGCACCATCGGCAGACGGCTGGGCAAGCGGTCCATGGGATTCCGTACCGACGAGGCCAAGGAAGCCGCGTTCACCGAGAGCAACAAGCGCGATACCGAATTACTGGCGCAAGTCCAACCCCAGGACCTGATCAAGTTCGGCCTGATACCCGAGTTCGTCGGCCGCCTGCCGGTGGTTGGCATATTGGGCGACCTCGACGAAGATGCCCTCGTCGAAATCCTTACCAAACCGAAGAATGCCATCGTGAAGCAGTACCAGCGACTGTTCGAGTTCGAGAACGTCAAGCTGCGCTTCACCGACGAGGCCCTGCGCTACATCTCCAAAGAAGCCATGCTGCGCAAGGTGGGCGCTCGCGGCCTGCGCATGATCCTGGAAGAACTGATGCTCGACCTGATGTACAACCTGCCCGGCCAGAAACGCGTTAAAGACTTCGAAGTCACGGGCGAGATGGTTCTGAAGCGCAACGTGAACCTGCCCATCATGGAGAAGGCGGGATAGAAGCAGTCGCCAGCAGCCAGCGGTCAGTTTCACACTGTCCGATGGCAAGGCTAAACCAGTTCTCGCGAAACTCGGCGCGGCTGCGGTCGCGCCATTGTCTTGTTCCCCATCAGCATGAATCCGGCCAGCCCGACGGGCATCCAAATACATATCAGTCTCTGTAATCCTTAATCCCCCGCACAACCTGGCTCCGGACCAAAGGGAGAGCCCGCGAAGCTACTGATGACAGAGGATTTTGTTCGCTTCTGTCCTCTTGTACCGCGTGTTATCCTTGACTGAAGTTGATGGCAACAGGGCAACCGGCGCACAATGCGGCGCGAAACGATTAGCTCTTCTTTTTCTCAGAGCGGCACGGGCCCCTCTGAACGACAAGGCGGTTTTTAGTGACCCAGCGCGAGAAATTCGAAACCAAGAAACTCCCTATGATGCCGATCCGCGATGTCGTCATCTTTCCTTACATGATGACGCCGTTCGTGGTGGGCCGGGAGTCGAGCGTGCGCGCATTGGAAGAGGCGCTGGCCGGCGACAAGAAGATATTTCTGGCGACGCAGCACGACGCCAGCATTGACGAGCCCAAGCCCAACGAGATCTTCCAGGTCGGCACGCTGGTCAACATCGTCCAGAGTCTGAAGCTTCCTGACGGCAATATCAAGGTCCTGGTAGAAGGCTTGGAGCGCGGCAAGATCCTCCAGGTGGTCGATACCGACGGCTACTTTGAGGCCACGGTACGCACCGCGAAGTATTCGACAGAACCCTCACCGCAGATTGAAACCAGCATGACGCGCGTGACTGGCCTGTTCGAGCAGTACGTCAAGCTCTGTCAGTCGCTGAACTACGAAACTATGATCGCCGCCGTCCGCAACGACGACCCGGCGAAGCTGACGGACACCATCGCCGCCAACTTGCAACTCTCGATCGAAGAGAAACAGGAGCTGCTGGAAATTTTCGATCCCGCCGAACGCTTGAACCGCATTGGGGACGTGCTCGACGTCGAGATCGAAAAGCTCAACATGGACCGCACCATCCAGTCGCGCGTAAAGCGCCAGATGGAGCGTGCCCAGAAAGAGTACTACCTCAACGAAAAGATCAAGGCCATCCAGAAAGAACTGGGCCGCGGCGAGAAGAGCGAGTTCGACGAGCTGAAAAAGAAGATTGACACCGCCGGCATGCCGCGCGACACCCACGAGAAGGCGCTGCAAGAACTGAAGAAGCTGGAAGCCATGCCGCCCATGTCGGCCGAGTCCACCGTGTCGCGCAATTACCTCGATTGGCTGCTGGCTGTGCCGTGGAAGAAACGCTCCAAAGAGATTCGCAATATCGATATCGCCGAGAAGACGCTCAACGAAGATCACTACGGTCTGGAGAAAATCAAGGAGCGCATTCTTGAATTTCTCGCCGTCCGGCAATTGGTCAAGAATCCGAAAGGTTCGATCCTTTGTTTCGTCGGGCCTCCGGGCGTGGGCAAAACTTCGCTTGGTATGAGTATCGCCAAAGCCACGGGCCGCAAGTTCGTCCGCCTGTCGCTGGGCGGCGTGCGCGATGAAGCCGAAGTGCGCGGTCACCGCCGCACCTACATCGGCGCGCTGCCGGGCCAGATCATCCAGATGATGAAAAAGGCCGGCACCAAGAATCCGGTGTTCATGCTGGATGAAGTGGACAAGATGTCGATGGACTTCCGCGGCGATCCCTCGGCGGCATTGCTCGAAGTACTCGATCCCGAGCAGAACTTCATGTTCGTCGATCATTACCTCGACGTGGAGTACGACCTGTCGCAGGTGTTTTTCATCGCCACGGCGAACGTGCTGCACACCATTCCTCCGGCACTGCAGGACCGCATGGAAGTGCTGCGGCTGCACGGCTATACCGAGCCGGAAAAAGTCGAGATCGCCAAACAGTATCTGGTGCGCAAGCAGCGCCTGCAGACGGGATTGACCGAACAGAACATCATCTTCACCGACGAAGCGCTCACCACCATCATTCGCAATTACACCCGCGAAGCCGGAGTCCGCAATCTGGAGCGCGAGATCGGCAACATTTGCCGCAAAGTCGCGCGCAAGGTGGTTAAGGAGGGCGACAAGTACACGGTGGAACTCACCGCAGAAAATGCTTCGGAATACCTGGGCGTGATGAAGTTCCGCGAGAGCGAGAGACACGAGCGCAGCGAAGTCGGCCTGGTCACAGGCCTGGCATGGACGGAGGTCGGCGGCTCGATTCTCACCACCGAGGTCGCCACCGTGGACGGCAAGGGCAAGCTTACGCTCACCGGAAAACTCGGTGACGTAATGCAGGAGTCGGCACAGGCAGCCATGTCGTATGTGCGCTCACGTGCGCACCGGTTGGGACTGCCCCGCGACTTCTATCGCAATCTCGATATCCACGTGCACGTGCCCGAAGGCGCGATCCCAAAGGATGGCCCCTCAGCCGGCATTACCATGGCGACCGCGATCGCCAGCGCTCTCAGCCACATTCCGGTTCGGCGCGACATCGCCATGACGGGCGAGATCACGCTGCGCGGCAAGGTGCTGCCCATCGGCGGGCTGAAAGAAAAGCTGCTGGCCGCTCATCGCGCGGGCATCATGGAGGTCCTGCTTCCGGCCGACAATGAGAAGGACCTGGCCGACGTGCCGGAAAACCTGCGCAAGGTAATGAAGCTGCGCTTCGTCAATACCATGGATGATGTGCTGGCCTATGCGCTGGAGCGTCCGCTGCCGGAAGTTCCTGACGATGCCTCTCCGGGAATCGCGGCGCTGCCGCCGAACACGGAGCCGGCACCGGCACCGGCACACCAGTAAGCGCACGGCTGACCTTCACTTCGAAGCGCACAAGTCGCGCCAAGGGCGGGCCCTGTTTCCTTTCTCGCTTCGCGCGCCCTGCGTCCAGGATGGCGGTACTGCTTGCATGAAGGTGTTGACCCGCTTTGTGACCTCCGCCGCTGCCCCACTGCAGTTCCCGCCTGCGGGTGCGCCAGAGATCGCGTTTCTCGGCCGCTCCAATGTTGGCAAGTCCAGCTTGATCAACTCGCTGGTCGGCAGCAAGATCGCCAAGACCAGCAACACGCCCGGTCGTACCCAGACCATCAACTTCTTTCAGGTGCGCCGCCCCGGCAAGCCGAGCCCCGACTTCGTCTTTGCCGATCTGCCCGGTTACGGTTACGCCCGCGCGCCTAAGGAAATCACCGCACAGTGGGCGCAGTTCATCAATCCATACCTGGAAGAACGCGAGTCGCTGGTGCTGTGCCTGTCGCTGGTGGACGTCACCATTCCTCCCCAGGCGCTTGATTTGCAGTTGATGGACTGGCTGCGTCACATGGACCGCCAATTCATCGTGGTAGCAACCAAGGCCGACCGCATTTCCAACAGTCAACTGCGTGCCTCGCTGCCTGAACTCTGCTACCACCTACAAGTCCTTCCCTCGCAGGTCATTCCGTTTTCTGCCAAGTCGCGGTTGGGATATGACGAGCTCTGGGCGGCCATCAAGGCCGCGGCCGGGGTTGAAGATCCGGGCACTCAAGGCGTCTCGAAGACCGGTTCTTGTTAGCCACTAACCACCGCCTTACACCGGCCAGATCTCGAGCGCTGTCTTGCTCAGGATCTGTTCTTTCGCGCTTTCGCTCAGCGCGAGCGCGCGAAACTCGGCCAGGTTTTTCTCGATCTCGGGAACACCGGGCCCCGGCCAGTCGGTGCCGAACAGCGTCTTGTGCGCGATCTCTTCCAGCCGCGGAAAATATTGCAGCAGCGTTTTGGGTGGGATGCCGCTGATGTCCAGATAGACGTTGCGGTGTCTCCGCACCAGGAAGAAGGCGGTGTCCATCCACAACGGGCGCCCGCCATGCGCCAGTAGAATCTTCAGCCGAGGAAAATCGACGGCCACGTCGTCCACGTACATGGGATCGCCGTACTTGTTGCGCGCTCCGGGAAAGATCGAAGTGCCGGTATGCACCATGATGGGAATGCCGTTCGCCTCGGCCGCGCGATAAATGACCTCCAGCTCTTTGACGCCGTTCACGTAATCGTTGGGATAGAGCAACTGATGCGGCGGATGGATTTTGATGAGCTTGATGCCCAGCCGCACGATATGTTCCATGTCGGCCAGAACATTCTGTGTATGGCGCGGGTGCACGCTGCCGCAGGGGATCAGCCGCTTCGGATCTTCCTTCACGTAGTTGGCGATGAAATCATTGACGGCTGGCGTAAAGCCGATCACCTCAGACGCAACGTAGTTGATCAGCACCGCCCGATCGATTCCGATTCTGTCGAGATGCTTGAGGAACGCCTTTGGCGAGCCGCAATATTCCGCCACCTGATCGAAATCTCTGCGGGACTTCTTCATTAGCGCCAGGGCCTCAGGCTTGAACAACTCCATGGGCTGAATGTGAATGTGGCAGTCGGTGATTAGCATCAGTCAGTAGTCAGTAGCCAGTTGTCGGTTGTCAGTACTCGCATCAGAGTCGGTTTCCCGATAGGCGGTCAATTCGCCGCCGCCATTACCGCTCGCTTGGCAAACACCCGCACCATCTCGCGGCGATACTCTGGCGTCAGCGCTGAGGTGGTCAGCGGCTTGGCCGTACTGGCCGCCAAGTCACCAATGCGCTCTGCAATCTCATCATTCGGAACCACTCCAACCAGAAGCGCATCCGCGTCCTGCACTAGAAATGGCGCAGGATTGACGGCCGTGATAGCAACGCGCGCGTCTTCCACTCGGCCTGCGCGCATTTTGAGCGCCACAGCAACACCGGCCAAAGGGTAGTCGATGCTGCCACGGACGCGGAGCTTCTGATAGCTGCCGCGCCATCCCGCCGACGATTCCGGCACGTACACACGGGTGACTATCTCGTTTTGCGCCAGATTCAGACGCGCAATGCCATCGTTCACATAGAACTCTGACAATGGGGTACGCCGCGTGCCAATCGGCCCGGCAATTTCGATTTCTGCCGCCAGGCACAGCAGCGCCGGCGGTGTGTCGCCCGAAAAGGCCGCCCAGCAGAACTTTCCGCCAGGTGCGACATGACAAAGATCGCCGTCCTTCTTAAGACAGAAGCCGCAACTCTTACGCCACAGCAACGACTGGTTGTACCACAGGCAACGGGTATCGAGACAGAGATTGCCGCCAATCGTCCCCATGTTACGCAACACGGGTGAAGCGACCGTGTTGACCGCTTCGTACAGGACGGGGAAATCTTTGCGAATCAGCGGCGAATGTTCAACGGCCGCAAGGGTTGTCAGCGCACCGATCTCGACGCCCTCACCTGCATGTTGGCGAATTCCACGCAGTTCGCTGATGCCACGCAAGTCGAGAACAAAGGGCGGCGTGAACAGTTTCTGCTTCATCGAAGGCAGCAAGTCGGTGCCGCCAGCAACCACTTTTACCTGACCGTCATACTTCGCCATCAGCGCCGTGGCTTCATCTAGGCTCTTAGGGCGTAGCAGCTGAAAGTTGGGCAGGCTCATTCCCCACCCCCCATGGGCGACCCGGCATTCGTGCCCTGTCGCGCCGGATCGCGCGGATGCCGCATCGGGCCCTTGCCGCGGAACCACAGCGAGCCGCCATGTTCGCGCAGCTTGTGGGGAGCCGTCGGATCAACCGACTCGGTCATTTCGATTCGCTTCATTCCCTTCTTCGCGCGCAGCGCTGCCAGCACCCGCTCCGGGGTGAACGGCGCCTCGCGCAGCCGAACTCCCACAGCGTCGTAGATCGCGTTCGCGATTGCGGGGATCGTCGCCGCCAGCGAACCTTCGCCTGCTTCCTTTGCCCCGAACGGTCCTTCGGGGTCAATACTCTCGACGATGATGCATTCAATTTCAGGCGACTCAGCCGACGACGGACTGCGATATTCCAGCATCCCGGGATTCATCAGCAGACCGTCTTTCCAAATCAGCTCTTCCTCCAGCGCCTGGCCAAGCCCCATCCAGACTGACCCGATCACCTGGCCTTCGACGGCCACCGGATTCAGCGCGCGGCCGCAGTCGTGGGCCGCCCATATCTTGTGCACCGTTACTTCCCCGGTCTCCTCGTCCACGCTGACCTCCGCAACTTGTGCGGAATACGAATAGGCCGGGGCCGGCCCTACTCCACCGCCTTTGTGTTTGCCACCGCGCGCCGCGACCGGAGGCGCATAGGACCCAGTGCCGGTCAGTGCCCCATGGAAGTCAATCGCCGCGACGATAGCTTCCTCGAAGCTCATATGGCCCTTGGGGCCTTCTTCTTTGCGCGTCTGCAAAACCGATCCTCGCAGGATCTGGCCATCCACATGTCCGCGCGCCGCCTCTTGTTTGTCGCTGTTGTCCGACAATGTGGGATGGCTGTCTGACAACGTGGTACTAGCTTTCCAAACGCGGCCGTCGCGCATGATTACGTCCTCGGGGGCGCAATTCATGCGTTTGGCGGAGGCACTGACGATGTTCTTCTTGACATCTTCGGCGGCGCGCAGAGCGGCATTTCCGGCCATAAAAGTCACGCGGCTTGAGTAGGAACCGAGATCAATCGGGGTCAGGTCGGTATCGGCGGCAATAACTTTCACCCGCGCGATTTCGCACCCGAGTACCTCGGCGACAACTTGCGCGGTCATGGTGTCGGAGCCTTGCCCGATCTCCGAAGCGCCGGTATATACCACTACCCCGCCGTCGCGGTCGATCTTGATGTTTACCGTCGAATGCGGCATGTCGGAGCGAATAATGCTGTTGGCCGCGCCGCTCACATAGTGGCTGCACGCCACTCCAAGGCCGCGGCCCTTGGGCATTTTGCCTTTGCGCTGCTTCCAACCCGATCGAGTAACCACCTGATCGATGCACTCCGGCAGCCCGTAGCTCAATACTCGTAGACCGTTGACGGTTACGGTTGGTGGCTTCAGCAGATTCACCCGCCGTACTTCAGCCGGATCAAGATTGAGCTTCGCGGCGATCTCGTCCATCTGAGACTCGAAGGCGAAACGCACATTAACCGTGCCGTGGCCGCGCATAGCACCACACGCAGGCTTGTTGGTCAACACGCGATAGCCGTCGTAGCGGATGTTGGGAATGTCGTACAGCGCGCCCAGCAGCGCACCAGAATAGAGGATGGTCACGACTCCGTACGAGCAGTAGGCGCCACCATCCTGAATGACCTTGCAGGCCACTGCTGTCATTCGGCCATCATTCTTCACGCCGGTCTTCAGATCGATGATGGTGCGGGGCCGTCCGCGATGCGCCCAGAAAACTTCCTCGCGCGTGTAGGTGATCTTCACCGGCGCTCTGGCCGCACGCGCCGCCACCGCCGCGATGATTTCCAGCGGAATGATTTCACTCTTGCCGCCAAATCCGCCGCCCACCAAGGGTTTGATCACGCGGATCTGCGACATCGGCATCTCCAGCACCAGCGAAAGCTTGTGCTGCAGGTAATACGGAACCTGCGTGGACGACCACACGGTAAGCCGCCCCAACTTGCCGGTGTGGGGATCGAGTTCGAAGTTCGCCAGCGTGCTGTGCGGCTCCATGGCAGCGTGCGTCACTTCATTGGCGATGTAGCGTCCCTCGGCAACGTAGTCCGCTTCGGCAAATCCCTTGTCCAGATCGCCGAAGACGTGGTGATAGTCCTTCTCGATATTGTGTGCACGGTTCTCGTGAATGAGATCGCTTTCTGCTTTCATCGATTCTTCCGGATCGAAGTACGCCGGCAGCGGCTCGTATTCCACGTCGATCAACTCGATCGCATTTTCCGCAATCTCTTCGTTGATGGCTGCAACACAAGCAACATGATCGCCAACGTAGCGGACCTTCCCCACCGCCAGCGCGGTCTCATCGTGACCCACCGGAAGAATGCCGTATGGATTCGGCGCGTCCGCCCCAGTGACGACAGCGACCACTCCATCCAGGGCCTTGGCTCGCGAAGTGTCAATATGCTTGATTCGAGCGTGCGGATAGGGCGAATGGAGAATCTTGCCGACCAGCATTCCGGGAAGGCTGAGATCGTCCGTGTACTTGCCCGCACCGGTGGTTTTGCCGGCGGCATCCACCATGGCGATCGACTTCCCGATTACAGAAAAATCAGTCATTAAGCTCAGCCTTTAGCAATTAGCAGTCAGCACTCAGCCAACAAGGGGCTGTCGTTCTGAGCGACCTCAGGAATGCATAACTCTATTTTGCTCCCACCAACTCTTCTTTCTTGCCCGTCTGTTCCGCCTGAATCACCGCGCGTATTGCCTGGTACATCTGCGCATAGCCGGTGCAGCGGCATAGATTACTGCTGAGCGCCTCGCGAATCTCATCCTCGGTGGGATCGGGATTGTTGGCCAGCAGCCATCTCACCGTCATCATGAATCCAGGCGTACAGAAGCCGCATTGCGCGCCACCAAAATCGCCGTAAGCCTTCTGCAATGCCGACAAACCGCCGTGATCGGCAAGGCCTTCAACGGTGGTAATCTCCTGGCCCTCACAACTGGCCGCTAGCATGGTGCACGAAAGCATGGGCACACCATCCACTTGCACAGTGCAGGAGCCGCACGAGGAATCATCGCAGGCGCGCTTGGATCCGGTGAGTCCCAGGTCCTGGCGTAGCAGGTCGAGCAGCAGCTTATTGGGCTCGATCGCCAGCTCGTAGGTGCGCCCGTTGATGCGGAGTTCGATGAGTTCTTTCTTCATAGGAAACCTGCAGTTAGCTCTTAGCTATTAGCTCTTAGCCTTTAGCAAGCCCTCATGCCGCAACAGATCTCGCTTGCCAAAAGCTAAGAGCTAAGAGCCGCCTTCAGTACACCGGCACTGTCGGATCAATCTGTCTTGCCCAGCGGTCGATCCCTCCCCGCAACGATTGCGTCTTGTCGAATCCCTGCTGCCGCAGCCATGCGGTCACGTTCATCGAGCGCACGCCATGATGGCAAACCACCACAATGTGTTCTTCGGGGTCGAGTTCCTGATTAAAGCGTGCGGGAATGTCGCCCATCGGAATCAGCCTACTGTCCGCAATCTTCGCAATCTCGAACTCCCAAGGCTCGCGGACGTCGAGGAGGACGACCTCTCCGCCCGCCTCTTGCTGAGCTTTCAGCTCTTCCGGTGCAATCTCGTAATCCATTGCAGCGCTCACTTCCCCACCCACCTCGGTCTTCGTTTCTCGATGAATGCTGCGATGCCTTCCTGCGCGTCCGCTGTTTTCATCAGCTCGTCGAAATAAATCTGTTCGGCGCGCGCCAAACCTTTATCGAGGTGAATCGCGTCCCACGCATAAAACGCCTTTTTGGCCAGGGCGATGGCTGCCGAACTCAATTGCGACACCCGCTGCACGCATTCCGTGACCAGGGTTTCGGGATTCTCGGCGAGTCCGTTCACTAGTCCCGCTTCCAGCGCCTCCTGGCCATTCAGAGTTCGGCCGGTGAGGACGAGCTCGGCGGCCAGTTTTTGTCCCACAATAGCGGACAAGGCCACAGCGGCGACCGGCGGATAGCACGCCAGCTTGATCTCAGGAAATCCCCAAACCGAATCCGGCGAGGCGTAAACCACGTCGCACATCATCGCCAGCTCCGCGCCTCCACCCAGGCAGTGCCGGCGAACGCTGGCAACCGTCAGCTTTCTGCTCCCCACCACCGAGCGAATCACGCCGTGAAATGCGGTCAGCATGTCGCGCACTTTGTCGGGCGTGTGGGCAGCGATGTCCACGCCGACGGAGAAAGCGCGCTCCGAACCCGCAAAGACGATGATGCTGATTTCCGCCCGCGCCTCGATCTGCTCCAGCGCCGCGCGCAGCTCATCCATCATCGGGATGTCGATGACGTTCAGCGGCGGGTTGTTAAGCGCGATGCGGGCTGCCGGAGGCTGCAACTCGACCGTGATACGGTTAAGACCGATTTGCGTGGCCGTGGTCATGGATGCACCTCCTCCAAACAACCGCAGATCCGTCGATTTCTTTCGCTTATTACACTCCGCCGAAAATCATTCACCACGGAGACACCGAGGACACGGAGTTCTTGGTTTCTATCGACTTTCTCCGTGATCTCTGCGTACCCATTGGCAGAACTCCTGGTCCGGTATTGCCACAATGTGGTCATGAACGCGTTCGGCCGGTTGCCAGCGAGGGAGCGGGTTTGCGCTTGGCGCCTTTTGCCCTGGGGCGGCCGTTGGTCTCCAGCTTACGGCTGAGGTTCGGCGCCCGACGCGGCTTCCAGTCGGCGGCTTTTTCCGCTCGCACTCCCCGCAGAAAAACATCGCTCATCTCGCCTGCGATGGTTTCCGCGTCGGGATCGACGCGGGGGTTGTACCAGGTGTGCAGCCAGTTCATCATTCCGAAGAGTCCCATGACCGCCGTGCGCGTGGAGATCCCGCCCGTCGGGCCGGCATGCCGCCCGACGAATTTCAACGCTTCAGCCTTTACCAGATCCTCCACCAGTCCGACGCAGATGCGGTAGTACTCACGCTTAATGGCGGCCAGTTCGGTGCCAAAGCCGTCCTTCAAAACGTCGTCTTCATGCGCCAGCACCTTCATCGCTTTTTGTTTGTCGACGGAATAGCTGATGTGATTGTGGACGAAGATGCGGATGCGGGTCTCGGGATCGTGGCTTTCCTGCAGGCGCTCGCGCAATCGCTCGATAATGGTGTGGAAGGTGTGCTGCTGGATGAAATACAGCAGCTTCTCTTTGGATTCGAAATAGTAGTAAAGACCTGCCAGCGAGATACCGCTCAAGCGCGACAAGTCGCGCATGGAAGCGCCCTCATACCCCTTTTCGGCAAAGATCTCGGTGGCGTAGTCGAGAATCTCGCCCAGGCGGCGATCGAAGCGGGTATCGACCGAGGAAGGATGTTCCAGGGCCCGGGTTGTGGAGGAGGAGGACATGTGGCGGTCGTCAATCGGGAAGCACGGACCGCGGAAAGCGGTCCGGTTTCGAACGTTCGTTCTAATTTTAGTCTTACCCGGCTGATCCGGCAACCCGCTCGAGGCAAGCCGGGCACACCGCAACGCCAGCCGCATTGGCCGTCGCTTCTGTTTTCTGGGAAAAAGCCCCATACTGACTGATGTCGCCGGCGAACCCTGGCGCCTATAAAACAGTTGCGTTGACAAGCAACGCCCGAAAGGGCAAACTGCTCCATCTTGGAGATTCTGTTCCTTTGGGCCTTGAACCCCGCACTGAGCAGGCCGGAACGAGCCAATTGATGACCGCGCCACAACGCGTTTCATACAGGATGGAATCGACGCTGGAAAGCGTCAACCAGGCCGAAGCGATGGCCGAGCAGTTCTCGTCGCGGGCGGGTTTCGAGGAGGACACGCGGGGCGGAATTTCGATGGCGGTTCGCGAGGCGATGATCAATGCTGTGTTGCACGGTAACGCCTACGATCCTGCCAAGAGCGTAAAGTTAACCTTCGAGCAAAACGGGCGGGAGTTGATCATCACCATCACCGACCAGGGCAAAGGACTGGATCCGGCCGAAGTGCCGGACCCGCTGGCCCCGGAAAACCTTATGAAACAATCCGGCCGTGGGATATTCTTAATGCGGGCTTTCATGGATGAAGTCCGTATCCGTAAAGTTGACCCCGGCACTGAAATTACTTTGATCAAGCGGCTCCAGAACAACGATCTGGACCCTCAGGAGGCTTCCACGTGAGCATGAAAGCAAGCACCCGGCAGGTAGATGGCGTCACTATTGTCGACTTGAGCGGGCGAATCACTTTGGGCGAAGGCAGTGTGGTGTTGCGCGATACCGTCAAGGACCTGCTTGGCAAAGGACAGAAGAAGATTCTGCTCAACCTGGGCGATGTCAGCTACATCGACAGCTCGGGCATTGGCGAGCTGGTCAGCGCCTTCACCTCGGTCCGCAACCAGGGCGGCGAGTTGAAGCTGCTGCATCTGACCAAGAAAGTGCACGATCTGCTGCAGATCACCAAGCTCTACACCGTCTTTGACGTGAAGGACGACGAAGCCGGCGCCATCACAGCGTTCGGCAAGTAGCCGGCTTCGGCGGTCGGCAGCGTAACGTTGCAAGAACCTAACGCCCTTTCGCGTCTCGCGGGAGGGCGTTTGTTGCTGGCAATTAGCAAGTAGCAACTAGCAATTAGTTCTCAAGATTTACCGCTGCCGTCAGTGGCGGCGAGATCACGCCGAACGGCGCGTTGCCAGCACGATAGCGGTAATTTTGGCCAGTTTAGCTTCGCATTGCTAGTTGCTAACTGCGCTAGTTGCTAATTGCTCGCTGCCCGCTTTCTAACTTCGGTGCGAAGCGCATCCCGTAAAACAGCACCGCCGCCGAAAGCGCAACCGCCCCAATCATTGCCATGAGTCCCATCTGAAGATTGCTCTTGTCCGAGATGTAGCCAATCAGAGTGGGTGAAAAAGCGTCGCCCAGCAGGTGGATGGTAAAGATGTTCACCGCGAGGGCGGTGGCGCGAATGCGCGCGCTGACCGAGTTCACCAGGGCTGCATTGAGCGGAGCGGTGTTAAGGAGAAGGCAAAATTCGCCCAGGAAAATTGCCGGGTACATCGCCGGCCCGGTGCAATAGATAGCCGCGATGATGGCCGGAATGGAAAGCGTCATCCCGATGGCGGAGATGAGTTGATAAGCTGCGGGGGTGCGCCGCAGCAGGCGATCGCCCAGCCATCCCCCCAGCAAGGTGGCCACCGTTCCGGCGATTACCGTCATGCCGCCGAAGGAAATATTGGCGTGCTCCAGCGGCACGTGCCGGATGCGGTAAAGGAATGTGGGCATCCACACTTGCAGACCACCGATGGCGAAGGTCATCATGGCCGCTCCCAGGCTGATGGTCCAAAAAGCCCGGTTGCGAAACAGTCCGCGCACGGAACCGCGCTCGAAGCTGTCGGCCATGTGATCGCTGGCGCCGCGCACGGGCTCGCGCAGCGCTAAAACGCCAAACGCCAGCAGCAAGCCGGGCAGCGCCGAAATCAGGAACGGGGCCCGCCAGCCGTAGCGGCCCCCCAGGTAGCCGCCGACGAGGTAGCCCAGCGCACTGCCCACGGGCGTTGCCAGATAAAAAAGGCCCATCACCCGCCCGCGGACCGTCTCGGGGAAAAGGTCTGAGAGGAACGCCGGCGAAATGGCAACGAAGGTTGCCTCTCCTATACCGACGATGACGTGGCGGAGCAAGAGTTCGTCGTAATTGTGCGTGACCGCGCTCAGTAGCGTGGCCAGGCTCCAGACAAAGGCGCCTGCCGCCATGATCCAGCGGCGCGGAAAGCGATCGGCCAGGGGAACGATCAGTGGCGCGGCAATCATGTAGCAGACAAAAAAAGCGGAGGTCAAAAAGCCGACCTGCTTGTCACTGAGGGTGAATTCCTTCTGGATCAGCGGTTGCACCGCGAACAGCACGTTGCGATCGATGTAGTTGAGAAAGTTCAGCGCCGTCAGCAGCAGCAGCGCGACCCAGGCATTGGTCTTGGCAGACATGGGTGGGCGGAGGATAACACGAGGGGCGGCGATTCGCTTTTCGCGATACGCTTTTCGCTTGTCGCTGCTCGCTTTAAGGATTCGCTCCAGGTACAAACTCAACTCCCGCCACCGCGAACTGAAGGAGGTTGATAGCGGCCGCTGCAAAAATCCTTCCCATGTTGACGATACCGAGATACTCTCTCGTGGAGAAGAATCGGCAAGGGAACGCGCGCGGTAGCTCCTAACCGCGCCATCTCCTCCCGCTGCGCCCGCCGGGGCGGCAGGACACTTGTCCACCCTTCTCAGTCGTACCCAATCTATCGTCGCGGAGAGTGTATGAAACGCTTGCTGCTGTTCCTGGTTTGTCTGATGTTGCAGGTCACCCTGCTGGCACAAGATTCGAAGCCGGCAACCGACGCCACCGCCGTGGCCGATTCGCAGCCCACGGCCAATAGCAAACCCGCGGCTAATTCCGACCGCATGTTTTTCCCCAAGGACTGGTATTGGGGATGGGCGCAATTCGACATCACTCCCCCGCACAATGAGGCCGATCCCAACCTGTGCGCGGCCAATGCAGGACAATTCGGTGGCGTGCACTCACAGTGCAGCGCCTTTGGGCGCTACATGATCTCGGGGACGGTAGAGTTGCGTCCGTTCGGACGCACGTTTCTGCGCCGGGTACACGTCTTTTACGATCCCACGTTCCTGTTCGGCAAAAACATTCCGCAAACCCTGTATACGTGGTCATGGAGCGGAATTGGTATGGAGTACGACTGGGGCGCCGGAATCGACCTTCCCAAGCGATTTGAATTTCGCGTAACCACCCATCCGCAGATGCAGCGGTTCGGAGCCCGCGACCAGCCCTTGGGGCCGGCGTACCTGGGCCCGAACGGCCCGTACGGCCGCTACAACGCGTTCGGCGTGCGCAAGTATTTTGGGACGCGGCGAGAGGGCACGTACTAAGACCGCGGCATTAGTTCTTCGGTCTCGGGAAGCGCGCAATCACGACCGTGCCGATACCTCCGCGGGGACGAAACTCGCCTTTGACTTCAGCCCATTTCGGCTGGCTGGCGCGCACCACGTCCTCGAGAACGCGGTTCACGACGTTTTCCTGGAAGATGCCGAGATTGCGATAACCGATCAGGTATTCCTTTAGCGACTTCAACTCGAGGCAGGCCTTGTCGGGCATGTAGCGAATCCACAGCGTCCCGAAGTCAGGCAGTCCGGTCTTGGGACACACGGAGGTGAACTCGGGTATGTCGATCACAATCTCGTAGCCGGGAAATTGGTTCGGCCACGTTTCGATTTCTAGAAATTTGACGGACAGACCAGCCGCGGCGTGCTCGGGCGTATAGCGTGCGCTTTTTGCCATGGCCCTATTGTAGCGATGCGCGCGGCGGTATCGAGATGAGAAATGGCGAGTCAAGATCCGAGTCATGCTGGGTTGGCTGCGTCTTCGGGCTGGCTCGCACATCAGATAGGAAGGGGCAGCAGGGGCCCTTCCCAGCCTGGGGTGGCGATTGTCCAGCGGGTTCGCCTTGGCGCTGGCCGAGGTGGAAGTTGTGCCCTACGTTATACTTATAGATCCGAGCAAAAATGGCAGGAGCAACTGAGAACGGCCATGACCGCGTAACCGGAAGACGGTGGGGCATCGTCATTGGCCTGACGGTGGCGGTGGTGGTGCTCGCGGCTTTCGTGTCTCTGCACCGTTCTCAAGTGGCTGTCCGTATCGGTCGCGCCGATCGCGAAACCATCACCGAAAGTATCGCCACCAACGGCAAGATCGAAGCCCTGAATAACTTCGAGGCTTACGCCCCCATGGCCACCACGGTAAAAAAGATTTATGTGCAGCAGGGTTCATGGGTAAAGCCCGGGCAATTACTTGTGCAACTGGAAGATGCCAATGCGCGGTCGCAGGCAGCGCGGGCCGAGGCGCAATTGAAGGGCGCAGAAGCCAATAGCAACGCTGTGGAAAACGGTGGCACCAAGGACGAGTTGCTGACCACGCGCAATGCCCTGGTGAAAGCCCAGGCTGATCGGGAGGCCGCGCAACGGAATCTGCAAGCCATGCAGCGCTTGTTGCAGAGTGGGGCGGCGTCGCAAGCCGAGGTGGATGCCGCGCAGAGCCGGCTTCAGATTGCCGAAGCCAACGTGCAGTTGCTGCAACAGAAACTGAGCGGACGCTACTCACCACAAGAGGTGGGCCACGTCGAGTCGCAGCAGGCTGAAGCTCGCGCCTCGCTTGCCGCCGCACAGGAGTTGCTGAGAAATTCAAACATTGTGGCTCCGCGCGCCGGAATGGTCTATTCCCTGCCGGTGCGGCAAGGTGCATTTGTCAACCCTGGAGATCTGCTGGTGCAGGTGGCGGACCTGCACCAGGTACGAGTACGCGCATTTGTCGACGAACCGGAGATCGGCAAACTGCGAAAGGGCCAATTGGTGGAAGTCGCGTGGGACGCCGTCCCGGGGCGGGTCTGGCAAGGCACGCTGGAAACTCTGCCTACAACGGTGGTGCAGCGCGGGACGCGAATGGTCGGCGAAGTGACCTGTGTGGTCGAGAACAGCGATCTCAAGCTGCTGCCTAATACCAATATCAGCGTCGCCGTCGTCATCGCGCGGCAGCAAGACGCGCTAACCGTACCTCGCGAAGCCGTGCATCAGGACGCCAACGGCCAATTCGTATTTCAGGTCATCAACGGGGAGTTACAGCGACGCAACGTGAAAGCCTCAATCGAGAACCTCACGCGCATCCAAGTCACCAGCGGCCTCCCCGACCATGCGGTGCTGGCGTTGGGCGCCATCAACATGCAGTCCCTGCGCGAAGGGATGCTGGTGAAAGTCGCTAATCCATGAAGGTCTTGTATTCCAGGTTCTCGGTTCTGTTTCTGCTGCTGGCGGTCACGACGATCGCCGCCGCCGATCCTGCAACCGTGGAGTTACTGTCCCGTGGCCGCATGAATGAAGCGATCAGCGCGTTGTCCAACCGCGGCGATGCGGAATCGTTCAACCTCCTGTCCCGCGCCTACTACGCCATGGAACGCTGGGACGATGCCGTGCGATGGGGAGAGCGCGCGGTCGCCGAGCGGCCTCAGGACGCCGGTTATCATCTATGGCTGGCACGAGCGTATGGCAGGAAGGCGGGCGATTCGAGTCCACTGGCCGCCGCCGGACTGGCGCGCAAGGCCAAGAATGAGTTTGAGCGCGCCGTGCAACTGGATCCCGCGAACGTAGAGGCCCGCAGCGATCTTTCCAAGTATTACGTGCAAGCTCCGGCCGTCATGGGAGGGGGACTGGATAAGGCCCGCGATCAGGCGGCGCAGGTCAACCAATACGACGCTGCTGAGGCCCATTCGATCCTGGCGCAGGTTGCCGCCAAGGCAAAACGGTACGATGAGGCTGAGAGCCAGTTCCGCAGCGCTATCAAGGAGGCCCACAATCCTGCGACTTATTGGCTGCAATTGGCCGATTTTTACCGTCTCCGTGGACGATTCGATGATGTGCAGAAGACGGTGCTGACGGCCATAGCACAGCCCAGCCGGAGCGGCGAAAACTATTTTGACGCCGCCAACGAACTGTACCTTAGCGGTCGTGACTTTCCAGACGCGACGCAATATTTGCAGAAGTATCTCGATTCTGGTGGACTGGTGGAGGATGCACCGGCGTTTCGCGCCCACTACCTGCTAGGTCAGATCGACGAGAAGATGGGCCGTGGTGCGGACGCCACCTCGGAATATGAGGCGTCACTTGCTCTGGCGTCCGGTTTCGACCGCGCGCGGAAAGCTCTTGACCGGCTACAGTAGCCGTCTCCAATCGTTTCACTAGGTAGAGCAAGGATGCCCCGAAGGCCCCGCTGTTACAGAATGATCCGGGTTGGTTGTGCTGCGAGGGTAGGCGCTCTCGCCTGCGCACTTGCCCTTTCTTGTGCTCCTTGCGTTGCCGCCGATGCTGCGGCTGCGGAACCCATTTCCTTCCGTAGAGCAGTGGACTTGGCGCTGCAGCACAGCGGTGTCATGGGCATCGCGACCGTCAACCAATGGCGAGCGCGCGAGGCCTATGAGGAGGTCCGGGCGAACTATATTCCGCAGATCACAATTGGTTCCGGCCTGGGCTACTCTTATGGATTTCCGCTCACCCTGGAAGGCTCGGCGCCCTCGGTGGTGAACTTCAATTCCTCCCAGTCGTTATTCAACCTCTCGCTACGGCAATTCCTCAAAGCTGCAAAGATCGACTGGAATGCGACTTCCCTGGACGTGCAAGACAAGCGCGACTCCGTCATTCTGGATACCGCGCTCACCTATGCACAACTCGATCAGCTCACCGGCAAGTTGAAGGCGTTAGGCGAAGCTCAAAGCGCGGCCGACAACGCACAATTTGTCACCGAACAGCGCCTGCAGCAGGGCGTGGACAGCAGGCTTGACCTCACGAAAAGTCAGTTGGTGGCGGCTCGCATTCGGTTGCGAATTGCCGAGGCGCAGGGGCAAGCCGACGTGCTGCGCGAGCATCTATCCAAGCTGCTGGGATTACCTGCCGAGTCCATCGCGGTCGAGCCTGCATCGATGCCTGAGCTGCCCGCGATTTCGCAGGATGACGATCTGCCGGCCCGCGCTGTGGAGAACAGTCTCGCCGTGAAGCAGGCCGAACAGAAAGTGGCCGCGGCACAGGCGCGAGCTACCGGCGAACACAAGGCGCTGACAATGCCCATCATCGATTTGGCATCGCAATACGCTTATCTGGCCAAATACAATAACTACGATCTCTACTATCGTAACTACACTGCCAACAATTTCAGCGGTGGCCTGAATATCAGGTTCCCCATCTTCAATTCGGTGCAGAAAGCCAAGGCGGAGCAAGCTGATGCCAGTGCCTTGATCGCGAAGAAGCAGGTAGAGAGCACAAAGAACCAGATCAGCGAAGATGCCTTGAAGCTCCAGAGGTCATTGCGCCAACTAGCCGCCGCACGAGATGTGGCCAAATTGGAATGGGAAGTAGCTCAAGGGGACCTGGAGGCGGTGAAGGCCCGAATCGAGACCGGCAACGCCAACACCCGCGATCAGCAAAACGCCCGCCTCGATGCCGAAGATAAGCACGCCGCCTATTTTGACGCTCAGCTTGAGCTCA
This sequence comes from uncultured Acidobacteriaceae bacterium, assembly GCA_963836875.1. Taxonomy (GTDB): domain Bacteria; phylum Acidobacteriota; class Terriglobia; order Terriglobales; family Acidobacteriaceae; genus Bog-257. Next base: position 285,108 of record CAWIKZ010000007.1, on the reverse strand, counting down.
GCCGGGCCGAACTGCAACTGCTCCGGCTTACCGGCGAACTGGAAAAATGGGCCATTCCCTCCCAATAATTGGTCCAGTTTAGGATTTGGTGTAGCCGTGCCAAGGTACGGGTAGAGCGGTGCTTCAGCACCGCGTTGCAGCGTACTTTTGGAGACGAGCCGGCTTCAGCCGGCGGCACTGCTGCCCCACGCGGCTACACCAATACCTAAACCGCTCTAGCGTCCAGAAGACGGACGTGAACCTGAGCGCGTTTGGAGGGTCAATGCGACTGCAATCATCACCCGATCGTGAAGGTAGCCTGCCGCCACTCTGACTCGCGTCCCACCGAATCCGAAGCCCGTACTTCGAGCGCAACAAAGTTATAGCAGACTGACTTTGCCGACTGCCCTGCGAAGTTGCTGATTTCACAGCCGTACAGGATTGTGACGAGGCACAGTCACAAGGAGGAGAGGTTCTTTCCATCGAGTCCTGAGCCTTCGCAATAAGACCCAGAACAGCTTGTGTGACGCAGTGAGTCGCCGGCGAGGGTGCTGGGCGTGAAGAGCGAGCAACTGCTGACGCAACGCAAGATTTTCGAGGATGAGATCCTCGCGGGCGCAAAAGGCACTGCGAAGCCAGCCGAGGAAGTGCCGGAGCCATACGATCATGCTACGAATCTTACCGGAACGTTGCCAATCGAGCTTGGTGCCAAGTCATTGATACTACGGGTGTGCGATGTTTTGACGACCCACAAGGGAAAGCCAAGTCTTGGGGAATCACACAAATCTTTCCACCCCAAAAGTGAGCATTGCCCCATCCTTTCGCCAAAGACGGGCGCAAGGATGGGGCGACCGGCTGTGATGGGTTACCGGCAAAGAGCCAGTTCCTCCTGAAGCAGGAGGTAAGAAAGGTAGTTCTTGCACACCCGAGTATTGCCAGTTTGAATTCTTTGGACGAAGTGCTAAGTCAAGCCCAGCCGCTATATGCTGAATCTATGACTTCTGCCGTGATTTGGGTTTCGGCAGCGGGGCAGTGAACCAGCCTCCGCAGTAGCACGCTGGCCCAAGTCCGGCGTATCTTTCTCCGACGTCGCGGATTGGCGCTCGCCAGAGTTGTGCTCTTTCCAGAAGCGGTACGTTGCCAGTGAGAGCATAGTGGACGGTGTCTGGGTTGCGGGTGGTGCGAAGAACGGCGCCTTTGCCGCATGCCTACAACAATTCAAAGTAGCGCACTACCGAACGCAGCGCTGATGCATGAGAATGGATGGCCATCGGCTAGAATTGCAGAAATCGGCTGTAATTGATAGGCTCAGCCAGCGTCCGTGCCGCAGGACGCTGCCTCGTTGAAGCGCGCCCGGGCAGCAGCGGTATGGGCGAGAAGTGAATCCTATAACCAATTGCGATGTCCGGAATACAATTCGTCAGTCAGCGACGTAGATGGGCAGGTCGCTCGACCAGACTGGCATGTTCCAATGACAAGAGCCGCTCCGTTTGGAGGTTCGTGGATACCTTCTCCGTCCAACGAGTCGAACGGCTGGAAAGGCACCTCCGTCGATCACTTGTACGAAATGTCAGATCTGCCGTGCGGACTGAAACGCCCCAGCCTCGGCAACTCAATTTTCGTAGTGGAGCGTTAGCCTAGGAACAAAAAAGAACGCTTGAAAGATAGGAAACTCCCCCCGGTTAGGGAACTATGAGTCAGCCGCAACCCATCGAAGAGATTATGCAGCGCATTCGCACGCAACTGGGCGCGCCCGACAGGGATGGCGCAAGGAACAATAACATTGCGCAGGCTAAGGACACGCAGACAGCCGAGATCATGGAGCGCCTGCGGCAGAAATCGAGATCTCCGCAGCAGGCGGACGGGAAGAAAGCGACCGATGCACCGACTCCCATCACGCTCAGGCTGCATGAAAGTTCGCAACTGCGCGCGGAAATCCAAACTGCTCTCGAAGGCACCCGCCAGGTTGGCCAGATCAACCCACGGAACCCGGGACTGATCAACAATGTTATTCAGACGGCTAAGAAGGTGATGCGGCGATCGCTCACCTGGTACACCCGTCCCCTGCACCGCTTCCAGGGAGGCGTAGTCCGCGCCCTCGACCAGATCGCGGCGATCCTAGACAATCACAACGACTCGTTGCGCGAAGTTGCGACGGAATTACGGAACCATGCAAAAGCGATTGAAGAGGGCTCGGCACTACTTACGCGGGAGCAGGCCGCATTCGAGCAGAAGGGGGCTGGTCTCGAACTTAAGCTGGGTGAAACGGAGAAGTTACTCGAAGTGAAACTGCGTGACGCCAGTCTCGCTCACGAAGCGAGAATCGCCGCGGCCATGGCCGCGCAAGGGGCCGCACTCACCGCCGCAACGTCTCCTCACTCGCAACAGATCGCTCGCCTCTTTGAAGAGTTGGAAGCCCTTCGCTCGGAGCTGCTCAAGACCCGCGCAGAATTACACGAGGTCACCACGCGCGGCCGGGGGCGGGATCGCGACGTCCGCCGCACCCTTTACTCCCTGCAACATGGACCGGCACGGAGAGACAACGACCAGCCCGCGACTCCCCCAATGTTCGCCTCTGAAGTCAAGAGTGACAAGGAATTTGATTACTTCGCATTCGAAGATCTTTATCGTGGCGAGGAAGCTGACATCCGAAGCCGCCAGCAGGAGTACCTGGAATATTTCCGCGGCCGCGAGAACGTCGTCGACATCGGATGCGGACGTGGCGAGTTTCTCGAATTGCTGCGGGATAACAACATCAGTGCCCGAGGCGTCGAATTGGGACTCGATCAATATCTCTTGTGCAAGGAAAAGGGCCTCGACGTTGTGCAGCGGGACTTGTTCGCGTTTCTGGAATCGTTGTCCGACGAGTCGCTGGGCGGGCTGTTCAGCGCGCAAGTCATCGAGCGGTAAGAGGGGAGTACGTCGGCGTTGACCGTGATTAAGTTAGTCTTGTAAGGGTTATCGGCGGATAGGGTCGCTGGGCCCTGCTCTACATTCTCCGATTCCTGGTCAACGAAATCGGTGGCAATGAAGGGTATGCGGGCCGCCTCCAGAACCCGTAGATTGCTCCGTGCCATTTCGCCGACGCCCTTTTCCGATCGCAGGTGGCCTACGACGTTTATTCCGAATGGAAGCTCAGCCGGTGCTGGTCCGGCTGCGGCATCCTGCTCGCAGCCATCAGGTGAGTTGCTGATCCAAGTGAATGGATCGCCAAGTTCATTCGAGTAAGCCCCCAGACTACGATAGTATAAGCGAGCCGAAATGGGGATCATCGGGCCACTATTAAAGAAGTCGTGGCTATATGTCCAACGGCTTGTCTCGGCCCAAGCTGCTTCCATCAGCAAATCGTAATATCTTGAAAACAGGCGGGCCGCATTCCCGGCTTGGCTTGCCTGATACTGGTTCCGGAAGATCGGCAATTCACTGGGACGGTTCGGGTGGAAACCTCGGAAATTGAACAGACTCGCTGCTTCGCCGTTCACGAGCACTCGTTTGCCATCCATCCGCACACGATCATCATGTAGGTCCCAATATCCGACGTTGTATCTGGGTCTCGTAAGGACTTCTACTCCTTCGAAAAGATGTGGGATCAAGTCGAGCCATCGGTCTGCAATAACATCTGAACGGGAGGAGATGGTGCCGTTATCAGATATCTTTTCTGACCACCACTGCAGTATCTGACAAGAACGGGCAGACCGTCGCAGTGCTAAGAATCCTGGTGCATAGCATCCCATTCGAAAAATGTCGCTATACGACAGGGTGGCGTCATCTTGAGGAAGAGGACTTGTGATATGGGGTGTTAGCACAACATCAGCCCTGCATAGCACCTCTAACAAATCGTCCAGCGGGTTAAACACAATTGACTCGGGTGCGAGATAGATGAGATGTTCGATCGGATACTGGTTGAAAAGATACGAGAAAAAGAACGGCTTTACGGCACTAGCAGCTTCCTCCCGCACGTGGCGAAAGAAGAATCCCGGCAGGTCCGGAATCTGCAACTGCGCCGAAAGGATGATTTGAAAAGCTTCGCGCTCAGGATGAAAGAACCCTTTGGCAGAATCTAGTAGCAACGCAATGAACAAACCATCCGGATGAACATTCTGCCAAGCTTGGGCGAGCACTCGCGCCATAGACAGCTGATTCTTGGCCATGACCGTGCAGCCAGCAAACGCAGCTCTATTCTTCACCATTGGCTCTCAAAACCATTCTTGCAAGCTTGGGAGAAATCGCCCGGGTATGCTTCAGTTCAAGGAAAAAATCCCTGACTAACGCATAGAGGCCCTCTGAACTGGAACTGTCTAAAATAAGCGAAGTACGCCCCCTGAGTTCAGTTTCTTGAGACATAAGCCGACAAATTCAACTTGGCGTTGGAACGACAAGTTTACTAGAATGTCGTCACCGACAATACCGCCCACGGAGTTATCGTCCAACTGCGCCAGCCAGCCAAAAGAGAACACTCAAGGGGATTCACGTCACGGCCAACGCAGGGTCATCAACTCTACTCTCAAGACGGAAACCCTCGGTTCCTGCTTTGCCTAGGCGAACAAAGAACCCGCCTTGCCGGTAACTGATATCAAGAACATCTGCCCGTTCTCGAAGGGCTCCAATATACGACTGTCGCTCCTGTCTTGTAAGTTGGCGCAATTCTGGTTGACCGCTCTGGATCGCGGCGTAGTTCAGGTCGAAGCCCGGGGGCGATCGGCGTGTTGGATTTCGGATTTGATGACCCTGAGTTCCTCGCTCAAATGATCGATACGTTTCCCGAATTCTTGTTCTAAACGCGATACATCCAAGGCGATTGCTCGTGCTGTCGCAGCGGAGGCTTTGATCTGTGCCTCTGCGGCGTGATGAGCCAAGATCAACGACTCTATCGCTCGGCCGTGAGCTTCAAGCGATCGAACCACGGCAACATGCAGGGGCTCGAAAGATCGAGTGTACCAGCTTAAAGACCGGTGCAGCAGCCCCTTAAATGCTTGTATTACTTGATTCGCAATACCGGGCGTTCTGGGATTTAAGGATCCCACCATAGCTTGGGCAGCGCGTAGCTCCTGGAGGGATGGTCCGCGATCCTCAGTGGACGCCTCGAATGATAGATGCAAGTCGGGCAGAGCTTGCGACGAGGCCCCGGCTGAATGACTACTTACGTATGCGCGCATACGCGACAAGATTTCCTGTTCCGTCATATCATAATAATGGACGCAAGGGGCAATCTATTCAAGGGCGCACTCTAGCGCATTTGGAATTAATCGTACGGCACACTTACGGCACACCTGCCTGGGGTGAACCCCTCCGTTGAAACAAGTCTGCGACGCTTCGTGCCTGTCTTCTTGCCGGAGACCTCGCCCTTGAGTGGCCCAAAATTTAAGCTCATGGCCGAGGCATCCCGAGGCATCGATCTTTTCGGCCGTTCCATCGGGCATCTCTACCCGGCTGAATTGAATGCCCACATAGCCGGACGGATTCACCTGCGTCAGGCGCCCATTTGGCTGCCCCCCAGGGATTCGAACCCCGATATGCTGATCCAGAGTCAACCCTATCAGCACACGTGATCAGACCGGGCGAAAGCATTCCGACAACTGCCAGCCGGAAACAACCCCGGCTCGGGGAGCGACGCCAGGCGGGGCGATAAGGCCCGGCGCATCGCGCCGGGACAGCACAGAAAAACGCACCAGAAACCATTTCACGCCATGACGTGGCAGCGAGAAGCGCTCATCTGACGAAAGGGTTCATGCTGCCGTGTGCAGCGGCGCTACCCGGTCTCCGCGATCTTCGGCGAAGCAGCGAGGTCGCCCTTTTCGCCTTGAGCCGCGCGGATGCGCGGCGTTTAGGCAACGTCGTTCTGGCCGAGTGACGGGCGATTCGGATCATCGGTCAACACCAGGCGACCAGTACTGGGCTTCCTTGGTGCGGCACACTTCTGGCACACAAACGTAGACCGCAACTCCAGGTACGAGAGGCCCAAATATCCCCAAGGCCACTTTGCCTCTCAAGCACTTCCACCAGACGCCAAACTCTGGTGTTGAGTAATCTAAAGTGATAGTTTATATTTCTCATATGCGGTTTATCCAAAGAAGACTGGCAGGCGTGCTGCTAGCCGCGGCTCGACATTTTCCGGCGGTCGTTGTGACAGGGCCCCGCCGTGCGGGCAAAACCACCCTTCTCCGCAAGCTGTTCCCGAAAGCCCGCTACGTACTGCTTGAAGACCCCGACATTCAGGGTCGAGTGCGCAGCGATCCGCGTGCATTTCTTGACGAGCTGCGGCCGCCGGTTGTCTTCGACGAGATCCAGAATACCCCCGAACTGCTTGACTATGTCCGCACCGTTATCGACATGGGGCCCCGTCGCATGGGCCAATGGCTGTTCACGGGTTCCCAGGAAGCCCCCCTCATGCGTGGAATCAGCGAATCCATGGCGGGCCGGGCTGCCATCCTTCAGCTCTTGCCCTTCAGTCTTGCGGAAACCGAGAAAGTAAACCTGCTGCACGGGGGATTCCCAGAGGTGCTCGCCCGCCCCAGGGCTCGCAGCCTCTGGTTCGCTTCCTACATGCAGACGTACTTGGAGAGAGACGTCCGGGCGATTACAAACGTACGAGACTTGGCGACGTTTCGCCGCTTTCTCGCTCTTCTGGCCAGTCGTCACGGCCAGGTTCTGAACAGGACCGACCTTGCTGCGCCCCTCGGGGTCTCGGTTCCCACGATTGGCGAGTGGCTGCACATCCTCGAAGTGACAGGCCAGATCATTCTCGTGCCACCGTATTTCGAGAACTTCGGAAAGAGGCTAATCAAGTCACCGAAAGTGTACTTGGGCGACTCCGGCCTCGCCTGCTACCTGCTGGGCCTGACATCGTCGGCTGAGCTGGAGCGATCTCCGTTCCTGGGGGCCTTGTTCGAAGGCTTCGTCGCAGCAGAAATACTCAAGAGCCAGGCCGATAGTGGAATGCGCAAGGAGCTCTATTACTTCCGTGATCAGCAGGGTCTGGAGGTGGACTTCCTCATACCGCGCCCCAACGCCAAACTGTGGCTAGTTGAAACCAAGGCCGCAAAGACCGTTCGGCCTGCCATGGCATCGTCGTTAACTGCTTTGCAGCGAGCCCTGCAGAAGCGGTCGGAGCGGTTGATCGTCGTCCATCGAAGGTCCCGATCACAAGTGCCCACGGCAGCGATCGCCAGGGGGGTGGAGGCTCTCGATGTCGAGCAATTCGTCGGGGAACTTGTTCGCACCAAATGAGCGGGGGGCCTCACCTTTCTCGACCTGCCGCAACGCTCTCGCCATCGTTGCATCCTGGTGGTCAGACGCACATCTGACCCCACATTTGGTTCTGACGGGAAGCGTCGGGCAGTGGTTAGGTCACGGGCTGAGCAAAAGCGATTGCTCCGGCGCCAGATGCCACTCCCCGCCGAAACGGTCGCTGCAGTAGCGCGCGCAGAATTCCCAGAATGAGGCGTACCACGGCGTGCTGTCGCGGTCGCGGGCACTCGGGCTGGAGGGGATCAGCCAGCCGCGCATGACTTCTTGCACAAAACCATTGGCAAGCAGCCGTTCGCGGTGAACGCGGCTCAGGTCATCTGACCGGAACACACGTCTCCCGCCCTCCTGGAGCGCTTTGAGCGCATCGAGAGATTCAGCCAGCTTTTCATTCGGCGTTGCCATGGACTACCCCTTGCTCCGGGTTATTACAAGTATTTGGCGCTGTGCGAATACAAGTATATGACGCTGTGCAACTACAAGTCGATAATGCTGTGTTACTGCAAGTATTTAATGCATTTCATTGTAGCAATGCATTTAATTACAGACACTTAGAAATGCCGTCACACACGCAATCGCAGCCCCGCCAGTCGCCCGCGCACCGGCTCAACCTCCTTCTGGGGTTTGAACTGGCAGGGCCTGCAGGTGCAAATACAGCAGGTCGCCAAGAACACAGATATCGATCTCGTGATTGGCTGTGTCGATACGCGCAAAGCACGGCGTGCCATCGACAAGTGGGTACTGCATTCCCGGGTTCTGTACTGGCTTGACCTTGGCAACAATGCCTCCAGCGGACAGTTCATTCTTGGGCAGCCCAAGAACCAAATAAATCAAAAGAAGAAGCATCGCCTGCCGACCGTGACTGAGCTTTTCCCAGAAATCGCTGTGCCGGATGCGAAGGATGACGATCAGCCATCTTGCAGTGCAGCAGAGGCTCTAACCCGACAGGGACCGTTCATCAACCAGAATCTCGCCTATCAAGCTTTGGGCATGCTCACACAACTGCTGCGACATGGCTCTGTCTCGTATCAAGGCGGATTCTGCAACCTGGTGACCGGACAACTCGTGCCGTTGGCGGTCGGTAAACCTCAGCAGAATTGCTGGCGGTAGCGACAGGGCCGAAACCAGATCCAGCAGAGCCGGGCGTATTGCGATTTCGAAGGACCGCGATCCGGGAGTGGATTCTTCGGAGCCCACTGACGGCTGATCGGCCGTCCTCCAAAGGAAGCTCCGGTTTCCTTGTCGAGACGAAAGATTCCACAGAAGCGATTCTTTGAGGTTTATAGTTGGGAGCACAATCAAGAATGACGCGCTCGATCAACTCACGGAAGTGGTTGGTGTTGGCTGTTGCTGTTTTTGCGGCGGTTATTTCGTTGGTTGGGGTGGTTGTCTGGCGCGCTGGGGTTGTCCTTCGTTGGGCCAAAGCCACTGAGAGCGCGGGATCAAACCTGAAATTCACAACGCGCACGTTGTTGCCCCCGACCGACAGCGGCTTCGAATGGGTCAGCGCGCCAACCGCGTTCGCCGGCGCAGTGGAATTCAACGGGCATCTCTACGTGGCGGGCTCGGCGGGCTTGTTCGAGTACGACGGCGGTGGCCGGCCAACTCGCGGCTTTCGCGTCGGACGTGAGCTTCCTCCCGCCCCGCTGGTACGGGTCACGCGCGCGGTGCTGGCCGGCTCTCGCGAGCCAGAGTTGGTGATAGCCACGGATGGGGCTGGCATCCTGGCCTTCAACGGATCAGTTTTCCGCCAGATCCTTCCCGAGGACCGCGACGCCAAGCACGCAACCGCAATTCTTCCGACCGCCTCTGGTCACCTGCTCATCGGTACTGCGAAACGCGGGTTGCTGCTTTACGACGGACAACGGCTTGCGCCATTTCATTCAACTTTGCAGCAACTCTATGTCACGGAGTTGGCTGGCGCCGAATCCGATTTGTGGATTGGCACCATGGGCAGGGGCATTGCCCATTGGCATGGCGGCAGCGTGGACTGGTTCAACGAAGCGAACGGATTGCCCGACGCGCGCGTTTACTCGGTGGCTGTTGCCGGGACGCACGCGTATGTGGGAGGTCCAGCGGGCATCGCTGAGTTCGACTCGGGACGCTTTGTGCGAGTGCTGGCGCCGGGATCATTCGTCCGCACGATGCTGATTCACGGAAGAACCCTGCTTGCCGGAACCATGGATGACGGCATTCTGGAAATTCCCATCGAGCGCACGGAGCACGCTCCCCGGCAGTTTGAGACGCTAGGGGACCTCGCAGACATCAGGCAACTGCTGGCAGCTGGCGGGGACCCCAACGACTCGCTCTACGCGGTCACCGAGTCTGGGATGTATCTGCGCGATACAGTCGGAGGCGGATGGAAACGATTGCTGGGGCCGCCGGAAGGACTGCTGACCGACCGCAACGTATCCGCCTTGGCGGTGGACTCACAGGGGCGCCTGTGGGTGGGGTATTTCGACCGAGGGCTGGACATTGTTGAAGGCACGAATCAGCAGCATGCGCGCCACATCGAAGACGATCACGTTTTCTGTGTGAACCGAATACGCCCGAATTCGCTGAGCGGAGCCACCGCGGTAGCAACCGCCAACGGCCTGGTTCTGTTTGACGCGCAGGGCAATCGCAAGCAGGTGATTGGCAAGGCGGAAGGGCTCATCGCCGACCATGTGACCGACATTGCGGGGTTTGGGGATGGGGTTATGATCGCGACTCCGGCCGGGCTAACCATGATGGACTCGGCAGGAATGCGCAGCCTTTATGCGTTTCACGGGCTGGTGAACAATCACGTTTACACCTTGGCCGCCAACGGCCCTTATGTGCTGGCTGGGACATTGGGCGGCGCCAGCCTGCTGGAAGGCGATCAGATTCGCGCCAACTACACCACTGCGACATCCGCTCTCAAGCACAACTGGATCACGGCCGCCATTCCGCTCGATGGCGGTTGGTGGCTCGGAACGTACGGAGCGGGCCTTGCCCGCATGGATTCGTCCGGGAAGTTTGAGGCGAGCGATGGGGCGAGCGGCGACCTGGTCATCAATCCCAACGCAATGCTGGCAACCGATCGCATGGTGCTGGCCGGCACCATGGGACGCGGGCTCTATGTGATGGACCGCAAGTCCGGCAGGTGGTTTGCCGTGACCGATGGGCTGCCTTCGCTGAACGTGACCGCATTCGCGGTTGAAAACGGCTTTGTCTACGTGGGAACCGACAACGGACTGGTGCGGATTCCCGAACAAAGGTTGGAACGATGAAACGGCTTTTGCAAATGCTGCTGGTGGTCCTCTGCCTGGCTGGAACGGCGCTGGCTGACGCGGGGGTCCTGATTCCGCGCGACAAGAGTCAGCCCGACCCTTCGATTCTGTCGCTCGACGAGATGGAGATCCACGTCAGCATCGACAACGGTGTGGCTCGGGTTTATGTTCGCCAGATCTTCGGCAATCACACCAGTGCCATCGAGGAGGGCAACTACATTTTTGCGCTGCCCAGCCGGGCTACGGTGAGCGACTTTGCCGTGTGGGACGGACCGACGCGCATTCCTGCGGTGATTCTGGAACGCAAGCGCGCCAGCCAGATTTACAACCAGGCCAAGCAGCAGGCCATTGACCCCGGCTTATTGCAAATGGGCGAGCGCGGAGTCGAAGAGGCGCGACGCAGCGCGGCGTTCAGCGCGCGAATCGTGCCCATCCCTCCCTATGGCACCAAGCGCCTGGAATTTGAGTACCACGAGACCATCCCCGTCGAGAACCTGAAATCGTTCTTTGCCATCCCCATACATCCTGACGTTTATCATGCGCAATCGGCCGGGCGGCTGAAAATCGATTTTGAACTGCAATCGGCCCACGCGTTATCGGATGTTCAGTTCATCGGCTCAACCTATCCGATGAAGATAACGGCGAAGGATGGCCACTCAGTCAAGGCGAGCTTTGAGGGCCGGAACATCAATCTCACGGAAGACTTCGCATTGCAGTATCAATTCGATTCCAAGGCGGCCGACACGCTCGACATCATCACTTACCGAAATCCCGAGTCCGCACAGCCAGACGCGGCGGAGAAGTCTCCGGTGCGAAGCCATGATGAACCAGGGTTCTTCGAAGCGCAGTCGTTGATCGGCAGAGGCGCCCAGCCGGATAGCACTGGGGGAGCGTCTCGAAACCTGGTAATTCTCTTCGACAATTCGCTTTCGATGCAGTGGGACAAACTGGAGCGCAGCTATGCCGCCATGGAAACGGTGTTGCGATCGCTGCGTCCGGAGGACCATTTCAACCTGTTGCTTTTCAATAATAAGGTTGCTGCCTTTCAGCGCGAGCTGGTTCCCGCGGGGCGCGACAATGTTCAGAAAGCTTTGGAGTTCGTTCGTGCCAGCCGCCTGCGCGGTGGAACCGACCTGCAGCAGGTGCTGGGCGCCGGGCTTGGGCAGTTCGCGAAGGTGCATGGGAATGCCTACATCCTGTTGTTGAGCGATGGGGGCGCAACCCGGGGAATCATCCAGTCCGGCAGCCTTGCCAAGTGGTATGGCGAACACTGGAAACAGGTTCCGGAAGCGGGGCGTCCGCGCACCTATGTGTTTGCCGTTGGGGATGACGCCAACCTCCCGTTGCTGCGCATGTTGGCCCGCAACGAGGGCGCAATTGAAAACGTGTTGTCCACCGAGCCGGTGGAGTTCAAGCTGAATGCTTTCGTCTCCAAGATCGGGCGCAATCCGCTGGCGCAACTCAGCTTCCGCGTCGAACCGGAGAATTCCGTCGAGATGGTTTACCCGCTGCAGGACAGAGCATTTGGCGGTTCGGTCGCATCGTGGGTTGGTCAGTATCCCAAACCCGCAGAGCAGGTTGAGATGTCGGTCCGCGGGCTGCGCGACGGCACTGCCGTCGAGATGAAAAATTCCGCGGCGCTGCCGGAGAAATCGCTGGAGCATCAGCAACTGCCACGACTGTGGGCGCGCGCTCGGGTGGACGCCCTGCTGGAGAAGATCGAACGCGATGGCGAGGACGCGAAGTCGGTGGAAGAAATCATCCGCCTGTCGCGCAAGTATAAATTCGTCACTCCTTATACATCGTTTCTGGCGGTGCCGCGAGCGCTGCTGCGTCCGCGCGTGATTCGCCCCGGCGACCCGATTCTACGCGTGCACACGGACGAATCCATCAATTCCGTTGTGGCCATATTCCCATTCGGATTGACCAAACGACTGCGCTATCTCGACAACGAGGATGTATGGCAGACGCGCTTTCTTGCCCCCGACGACATGCAGGACGGCACCTACAGCGTTGGCCTGGTGCTGCGCGACAAAGCGGGACACACCTATCGCGAATCGAAGACGTTTGTCATTGCCAGTAAGCCACCCGTGGTCAACATTCGACTCGATGGACGCCGCTATCACCGGGGCGAGACGATTCCGCTGAAGGTTAACGCCACCGCTAGTACGCGCACGCTGACCGCGCGCCTGGAAGGGGCCGCCCCCGTCAGTCTGCGCTGGAACCAGAAGGCGAGCGCGAACACCGGAGACCTGCAGATTCCCTCTGACCTTCCCGCTGGAACCTACCGGCTGACGGTTATCGCCGAAGACGTTGCCCACAACATTGGGACGCAGGAGGTGCAAATTGAAGTGCTTCCGTAACCCATCCCTCGCCAATTTCGGCCGCGTCTTTTGGCCCTGCTGTGCAGGATTGCTGCTGGTTCCCCTCATGGTCAGAGCTGGGCTGGCGACGGCTGCGTGGAGAAACGCCGAGGCGGGTTCGGCCGTGGAAGCGGCGCTCTATCGCTGGATGCCCATGCCGGTCAGCAAGGTACTCGGGCTTCGGCCTCCGCGGGAGGCGACTCCGCTGCTGAGCGAACTCATAAAGCAGCAGCCCACCGCCGAACTATATTCCATTCGCGCTCTCAACGAGGAAGCGTCGCTGGAGTTTTCCGCGGCTGAGGCAGACTGGAAGAGATACACGGAGGCCGCAGCGGATCGCATGGAGGCGCAATCCTCGCTGGCCGACTTCTATGGGCGGCGGCTACGTCCGGCGGATGAGATCGCAGCTCTCGACGTGATTGGCCGCGCCCCGTCACCTCCGGCAGAAAAGCGTACGCCTGTGGAGCAGCAGCGGTCATGGCTGGCCTTCGAACGCATCTTCAAGATCATTGACGAAAACGCGTTAGCCACCGATGTCTCCGACCAAGCCTACCGGGCTTGGCTGGATCGCTATCCCGCTGACCGCGGGGTTTACACCCGCTACTTCCAGTTCCTCGTGGACCACAAGTCTTTCGACGAGGCTGAAAAGCTGATTGCCCGATATCATGCGGCTGTACCCCAGGATGAAATCCTTCCGGTCAAGCTCCGGGCGCTGCTGGCGTATAAGCGAGGATCGATCGAGCAGGGACTGGCGATCTACGAGACCCAGTTTCAGCCGCTATGGCCGCAGGAGTTGATCGACAGCTATTTCGCGCTGATGACAGAGACGCGCTCGCTGAGGAAGTACCTGGACCAGGCACGAGCAGCTCTTGAGCGAAATCCTGACGACCTGAATTCAGCCGCGCGCATTTTCTATTATTATGAGCGGCAGGGACGAATCGACGCAGCGGAGCAGGCCCTCACCCAGTATCGCCTGGGCAAGGAGAAGCGCAACGCGAAGTGGAATTCGCAGGAACTCTACACCCTGGCAAAGCTGAACGAAGGCATCAGAAACTATCCTGAAGCCGCCCGCTATTATTACGCGCTCTACAACACCCACGACCAGGCGAACGCGCCGGAATTGGCGCTCGCTGGACTGATCAATGTTTTGCTGGATGCTCCTGAGCAGGGTGTGCGCATCGGCAGTGGCGAGATCTCGATGTATCGCGACATTGGCTCGATGGACCGCGGACCTGGGTTCCTCAACGGCATTCTGTCGCTGGTAATGAACACGACCTCGCCCGCCTACGCTTATTCCGACGAAGAGCGCAGGGCAGTTCCGTATTTTCATCGTGCGGAGGCAACGCAACTGATTCGCCTGTTCGAGGCGCGCTTCCCCAATTCAAAGCTGCGGGCCGGACTTCGCGGACGGCTGATCGAAACTTACTCGGCCTATGGTGAAAGCGGGGCCGTGATCCGTGAAGGCCAGCAGTTCATGCAGGCGTTTCCCAGCGCGCCCAATCGCGAGCAGGTTGGGTTGCTGCTTGCCGACGCTTACGCCCGCGAAAACCGCACGCAGGAGGAATTCGCACTCTACGACGCCGAGCTTGCAGAACTCGCCAAGCGCGCGGATGGCGTCCCCCTCGGGGCGAAGACGAGCGAGCAGCAGAATTTTGAGCGCAATGTGCGCACCAGGCAATCGACGCTCGACCAAGCCGAGTCGCAAGGCGAGGCCGAGCAGAGTGAGAGCACCGCGCCCGGGGAGCATCGGGCGTTCTCTACGGAGGCTTCTGCGGTCGTGAATGCCCCGAAGAGCGCGCAGGCCTGGTACTCGGATTATCTGGAACGATACTTGTCGCGGCTGACGTCAACCAAGCAACTGCCCGAGGCGCTGGCGGTGTTGCGCAAGCAGATCGATCGCAATCCCAATGATCCCGGGCTGTACGAGCGGCTGGCGCAATTTCTGGAACAGAACCGGCTGGGGCAGGAGCAGGAGCAGGTTTACGAGCGGGCCATACAACAGTTCCCCGATCGCTCCTGGTACCACAAACTCGCACGCTTCTACCTGCGGTACCGGCGTGATTCCGACTTCTTGCAACTGAGCCAACGGGTGATCAAGATCTTCTCGGGCACGGAACTTGAGAGTTATTTCTCCAATGTCGTGACCGGCCGCGACTACTACACGCGCCTCAACGAATTCGCTCTCGCAAGATTTCCGCACGACCTGCTCTTCGTTCGCAACTTGCTGAACGCATACCGGTGGCCTAATTCCACCAACGAAAAATGGGAGAGTCTGATTCGCCAGCACTGGTGGGAATCAGAAGACCTTCGGAACAGGTATTTCGAGTATTTGTCGCGCACCGGACAGCTCCAACAGGAGTTCACCGATCTTCAAAAGTCAGAGGCCGCCGCGCTACAGGAGCATTGGAATGATTTAGCCGGCGGCAATCCGGTCGCAGCCCGATTTTTCGGCGAAGCCAAGTTCTGGGAGTCTCACTTCGAAGAGGCTGCGCCGGTGATGAATGCGTTGGCCCAAGAGTATCCAGCAGACTTTGAATTGGGACGCCGGGCCTCCGCAGTCCAGCGTTCACTCGCGGCCTTTGATCCGCGCGACACGGAACTGGCGGTCAAGATCGAGGAGAACCTCTACAACGCCGATCCCGGCAACCGCGACACCTTGGCCCGCATTGGCGACATATTCGCCGACCGCGAGTTGTTCGACCGCGCAGCACCTTACTGGAACTGCATCACCCAGATCCGTCCCGGTGAATCCCAGGCCTATCTGGACGCCGCAACCATCTATTGGGATTACTACGATTTTGATACCGCGCTGAAGCTGCTGAACGAAGGCCGCGCCAAACTCGGCGACCCATCGCTTTACGCATACGAGGAAGGCGCGATCTACGAAGGTGAGGGCAAATTCTCCCTGGCCATTGCGGAATACGTGCGCGGCGCATTGCAGCAGCATGAAGGCTCACTTCCCTACAACCGCCTTCTCGATCTCGCACGCCGCAAGAGTTTGCGGGAGGAAGTTGATCGGGCGACGGCGTCATTGACGGCTGGAAGCTCGCCCAGCATCGAGGCCATCAAACTTCGCCTTGCGGTGCTCGACACTCAAAACCGCCCGAAAGATGTGGAGCAAACGCTGGCCGCAATCGGCGAGCGCACCAGTTCGCTGGAAATCCTGGAATGGCTGGATCAGACCGCGCAACAACGGGGCCTGCAGGCACTACGGCAAAAAGTGCTGGAGAAACAGGCTGCGGTCACGACCGACCCCATTCGCAAACTCGAGCTGCACTACTCGCTGGTCCGCTTCTATGAAGAGACGAAGGACCTACAACAGGCGCAGCGGAACATTGAGGCCCTTTATCGCGAGAACCCGAAGATACTGGGGGTGGTCCGCGCGACCGCAGACTTCTATTGGCAGAACAAAGAGCGCCAACGTGCCATTGAGGTTTTGCTGCAGGCTGCCAATGATTCCTATCCGGCGTTGAGCACGCAGTTTCGATTTGAGGCGGCGCGCAAGGCGTCAGAGGCCGGTCAATATGAACAGTCCCGAAAACTGCTCAAGCAACTTCTGGCGGGTGCTCCCTACAACGAGGAATATCTGGCGGCAATGGCCGACACGTATTCGCGTGCCGGAGACGACCAGGGACTGAAGCGGTTCAGTCTGGAGAAGATTGAGGAGTTGCGGAAATCGCAGCTCCCGCAAGAGGCAAAAACGCGCCAGATCGCCGCTCTGCGTCGCGGACTGATTCCGGCGTTGACGCACTTGAAGGACTTTGCCGGCGCCGTCGACCAATATATCGAAATCATCAATCGCTTCCCGGAAGATGACGCGTTGATTTCCGAAGCGGCGCTCTATGCTCAGCGCAATGGCCGCCAACAGCAACTGCTCGATTACTACGCCAACACCATGAAGCAGTCGCCGCGCGATTATCGCTGGCCTATGGTGCTGGCGAAAATTCAGACCCAGGTCGAGGACTATCCCGCAGCGGTTGACACCTACGCAACCGCCATCAACATTCGCCCCGATCGAGTCGATCTCCGGACCGCGCGCGCGGAGTTGCTGGAGCGCCTGATGCGGTTCGACGATTCCGCGGCCGAGTACCAGAAGCTGTTTGAATTGAACTACCACGACACTCGATGGATGGAGAAGGTGGCGGAGATCCGCGCACGCCAGGGCAAGACCGTGGAGGCGGCTGCCGCGCTCAGCGCCGCGCTGATTGAGAATCGTCCGAAAAGGCCCAGCAACTTTTTCGCGGTGGCCACGCGGCTGGAAGGCTGGGGCATGATCCAGCCAGCGCGCGAGTTCGCGCAGAAGGGAGTTGACTCCGCCGGCCGCGACCTGCTCGCCGTATCCGAAAACCACGACGGCGCCCGGCTCTATGTTGAGATTATGACGCGGCTGCGCCAGCAGGATACAGCCTACGGCAGGTTGCAGCGCGCGGTGGCGGATGCAACTTCCTTGGGAGCGGAAGTTTCCACGGCCGTGCAGCAAGTCGAGAAGAAAGGCTTCCTCTCGATTACGGACCAGCAGTGGCGCGATCGCGCGCTTCAGATGCGCCGCGACACCGCTCGCCTGGGCCTGCAAACCACAATGCAAGCAATGGGCAAGTCCGTCCATCAATACTTCACCCCGGAAGAGCGTCTGCAATTCGGAGATTGGTTGGAAAAGCAATCCGCGCAGAAAGACAATGACGAACTGGGAACAATTTTCGTTCCCGCGGCCACTGCAGCCGGTCTGCCGGAATTGCAAGCGCGCTGGCTTAAGCAGCTGATGCTCAGTGGCCTACCCGCGAGCAGGGGGTACGAGTACAGTCTTGTCGGCGTGCAGACGCGAAGGATGAAGTTTGAGGATTTGGGGGCTGCGCTGGAAACCTATGCGCAGGAGTTGACTCTGGAAACAGGACGAGACGGCGTGCTGGCGCAAGCCGCAGACGCCTACCGCTCGGGAGCTTTGTATGATGCCGAGTTCAACGTCGTCCGGCGGATAGCGGTGCAGGTGCAAGGCGGCGTGCTGCAGCGTTATTTCGAACTCCTGCTGCAACGTAATCCCCAAGAGCTGGTGCAACTTGCCGGAACTTCGGCAGGCTCGGTGGGGGATGCGGCCTGCCAGTACGTCATCGCTCACGGCCCCTCCGCACTGGCGCAGCAAGCCGTAGCCGCGCGCGGACGTTCGCTCGAACCGGTGTGGTCCAAGGCATATGCGGGGCTCACCGGACTGTATTCTGCTGATCGCAGCTCGGCGGTGAATGCGGCATTTCTAAACGCTCTGGGCGATGGCGCCATCGCGGAACGGCTGGGCAAGCCCGTGGATCGCACGCAACAACTGGCCGGCAATACCTGGTTCTACTACGGATCGCGCTATGGCGAGTGGCTCGGGGTCTCACGCACCGGCGATCCTGAGGACTTCCTGCCGGCGCAACTGGAACAGTCTCCGGCAACCGCCTCAGGCTACATTACGGTCGCCGAATACTATGCGGATTCGGGAAAACTGGATCGCGCGGTGGACGACTATAACCGCACCCTTGAGCTTGCTCCAGCCCGAGCTGATATTCACGACCGCGTGGCTGTTCTCTACTGGCGTCAGCAGAAGCGCACCGAGGCCATGGCGGAATGGAAAACGGCGTTGGAGTTGCTGGATGCGCAGGTGCATCAGCGCGTGGTGCCCCCGAGTTTCTGGTCCACCTTCGGCTATGTCATGAACCACATCGGGAACCGTCATGTAGCCGCCGAGCTTCGCCCCCAGTCGGATGCAGTATTCCGAGACTACGTTCGGCAGAATGGCACGTACCGGGTCGAAGAACTCTTGCGCGCCGGATACACCGCCGTCGGTGATCCCCAGGCAGGCGTCGCATTTCTGCTGGAGCTGGCATCGATCGCGCCTGATCCGAATGGCGTTCTGCAGTTGCTGGTCAACGCCAAGTGGATTCCGGCTCGGATGCGGAATCCGCTTTACGAGCAGGTCATCGCGCACCTGCAGTCCCAACTCCCTGCCGTCGGTGATGCCTCCAGGGAGTATGCCGAACAGAATCTCCGGTCATGGCAAGCTCGATATGCGATGCACCTGGTCGAGTTGCAGGAATTTGATCAAGCCGCCGCGGTCCTGCAACCCCAGGAAGAACCCACTGCACAGGAGCTTGAGATTCATTTTCGCATTGCGCTGGCCAAAGGGGAGTTCGATTCCATCCTGACGCAGTATCGAGCGAATCCAGACAAAGCTCCGAAGGCAGAGAGCTTGCGGCAGACGGCTACAGCTTTGCAGGCCGCAGGACAGCTTCCGGCAGCGCGCAAGATACTGGAGTTCCTGTTTACCCAGGAGATCGCAGCGCATCAGCTGAATTCAGCCAACATGCTTGGGCTTGCCGAGATTCGCCTGCAGGACGGCGACACGGCCGGGGCGATGGAGGTGCTGGACCGTCTGGTGCTGGTCGTCGGTCAGCCTTTTGAAAATCTCGATCCAGCCGCGACCTTGCTGTCGCGCAATGGACGCCATGCGGAAGCTGTCGGGTTCCTCTCCAAGCTGGTAAAAGCCAAGCCCTGGGACGAGGGCGCGCGCCTTCATCTCGCGCAGGAGGAGATCGCCGCCGGTCAAGACGATGCGGGAGCCCGTGCACTGGCTACGGCCATTGCCAGCGATCCACAGGCTGCGTACGCCGACCGGAGTGCTGCGGCGACAATGCTTACAGGCAAAGGCAGTGGCGCAGAACTGGGCAGCGGAGAGCTCGACTTTATTGCCTATGGCACGGGGTCGTCCGATAAGCCGTACTTCGACGCCGCGCGCCTCCTTGCCGCCAAGAAGATGAACGACGCCGCTTCGACCGCCCGCCTGCTGGAGAAAGCGTTGGCCGACGCCCCTGACAATGAGACGATTCGCGTGTCTTTGTTCTATGCGCTCGCCGGCCTGAACCAGGATCGGCTGGCGCTATCGAGCATCGAACCGCTTCTGCACACGGGCTACCTGCCGGTAGGCTACAACCCACGCTCCGACGATCAGGAAGCTGAACCGGGAGAGTCGCCAACTGACACCCCGGACGCCGTAGCGGAACTGGAGACTGTTACCAACCTCCATGTGGAAACGGGGTCAGGCGACCGAGTAACTCTGGCTGCTGCTGTTGCCAAGGTCTATTGGAACCTGAGCGATCTGGAAGCTGCACTGAAGTACTACCGCGCTGCCCTCCATCTGAAACCATCGGACGCGGCGCGGGCTGAGATCACGAAAAACATCAATGCCATCCGGACGGTGGTCCGCAGAAATGCCAACAATGCTCAACGCATGCCCGTGATCCACCGGGCCATTGATCAGGAACACCTGGTGCGCCCACGCCTGCTAGCGGCTGCCAAGGCCGCGCCACCAGCGAAGCCCGATCACCGCACGAAAGGGGGACTCGCACAATGAAGCGAATCGCAGCTCTGTCCATTCTTGTTCTGCTGGTCGTCGCGGCCTGGGCGACCTATGAAGACATTGCACGGCCAGAGTCGTCGCTGGCGCGGCTGATGCCGCAGGATGCTGTGCTCTTCCTTGAAGCTCAGGACTTCAGCGGCATTCTTCGCGACTGGAACTCGTCGCCGGAAAAACAAGTTTGGCTGACGACCGCCGATCACGAAGTGTTCAGCCGTTCCCGGCTTTTTTTGCGGCTCAAGCAGGCGCAGGACGAATTCGCCTCCGCCGCCGGCTTGTCGCCCGACATGTCTTTCCTGAGTGAGGTTGCTGGGGGGCAAAGCGCGCTCGGAATCTACGCCATCGGCAAGCTGGAGCTTCTCTACGTAACGCGACTGCCATCGGCGCACGCGATGCAATCCGGAATCTGGCAGCAGCGGGCGAAATTCGAGACCCGGCAGGTCGATGGAAAGCAGTTTTACGTGCGCACCGATCCGCAATCAGAGCGCGTGGTGGCCTTCGCCATCGATGACGACTATCTGGTCCTGGGGACGCGCGAAGACCTGGTTGCCGGAGCACTGTCTTTGCTTGCCGGCAAGAAAGCGGCCGCGTTGAACCAGCAAGGCTGGTTTGTGAATGCCGTCAAAGCGGCCAAAGACCCTGGTGAACTGCGCATGGTGATTCAGCTTGCCGAGGTGACAAAGACGCCGCAGTTCCGCACCTACTGGCTGCAGCAGAACATTACCGAGTTGCGGCAGTACGAGTCATCGGTGAGCGACTTGTTCCGCTCCTCCGGCAGCTATCGCGAAGAGCGCAGCTTATTGCTGAAGAATGCTCCGGAGAGCGCAGCCGACGCAGCCGATAGCGGTCCCGAAGTGGCAGAACTGATGCGCCTCGTCCCGTCGGATGCCGGCTTCTATCGCGCATTTGCCGTGTCGCCCCAGGACGACACCCTTGCATTGCTGGAGCAGAAGATACTGGCATCAGGCATTGGACCTGTACCGGCTTCCAAGGTGGCACCCAACGTGAACCTTGGCGATCAGTCGGTAGGCAATGCATCGAACCTCGATGTGCGCATTGACACTCCCCCATCCTCCGGCGCGGCGGAAAACAGCGGCGACGATGCGTTAAAGGAGTTGCTCAAGAAGGCAACCATCCGTGCCGCCCTTCAACTGCACAGGTCCCAGACCTCTGACGATGGCGTATTCGTCCGGCTGCACTCCACGATGGTATTGCTGGGCGCAACGGATTGGCCGGAAACGGCCGTGCAGCAGGCCATTCAGCGCGCGTTATCGCCCGGACTTACAGCTTCCAACATCGGAGTCGCATGGAAGAAGTCAGGGACGGGAGCGCAGAGTTACTCCGAGTTGGACGGGCTGGCCCGAATTGCAGTCGGGGTAAGAGGGAAGTACCTGTTTGTCAGCGACGATCCTGAAATGCTGGTCACCGTGCTCGGGCGGGTCTCCCAACCGGTGACAGCCGAAGCCGCTATCTACTACGCCCGGTTTGATCATAGCCACGAGCGGCAGAATTTCTACCAGCTTTTCTCGCTCATCGACCGCCCCAGCCGGAATAATGCTGGGAATTACGAAGATCGCACGCCGCAGTTCTTTTCGCAGAACATTGCCAGCCTGAGCAAGACACTGGCCAGCGTGAAGTCACAATCCATCGTTGCCAGGCGCAAGGGCGGGCTCGAGACGCAGACCGTGCGGTACGAATGTCAGCCATGAAGGACCTCCGGCGCGGCATTGCCACAGGCATTCTGCTGGCGTGCCTGGTCCCCGCCTGTTCGGTGGGCCAGGACCCTGTGTGTTTAACGCCCGATAGCAACGCGCTGTTTTCGCGTACAGCGTCGGAGAAGTTGGCGCGGGATTTTTCTTCCGCCGATATCTCGTACTTGTTTTACGACGCACGCAGGGACCGGTTCATTGCAAGGAAATGGAGCGAAAGCACCCAAGTGCCTGTCGGATCGCTGGTCAAACCGTTCCTGGCTTTGGCCTACGCTGAGACGCACGATTACTGTTTCCCGCAGCACGTCTGCACTGGCGGAAACTCGTGCTGGCTCCCCAAGGGTCACGGAAACCTCGGAATCGTGCAGGCGATCTCGTTTTCTTGTAACTCATACTTCGCTGAACTCGGGTCGGAAACCGGCGGAGAGCAGGTCACATCGGTCGCCCAGCGATTCGGTCTCGTCGGTCCCGGCGCGAATGCCTCTGCCGAGGAGATGGCGGGCGGATCCGGCGTATGGCGGGAGTTGCCCGAGACCATGGTGCGTGCCTATGCCATGCTGCTGGGGCGCAAATCGCAGCCAGGAGTGCGAGACATCGTCGATGGGATGGCGGACTCAGCCAAGAACGGAACCGCCTCCAGCCTCGCGCGGCAGGGGCTGCATCAGAGCTTCCTGGCGAAAACCGGTACGGCGGTTTGTACCCATAAAGCCCACGCCCCGGCAGACGGCTTGGTGGTTGTCGCATGGCCAGCCGACTTTCCCCGCTATATTCTGATGGTGCGGCAGCACGGCGTGCCGGGAGCACAAGCTGCGGTGCTGGCTGCCCACATGTTGCGCGACCTGGAGCCATAGCGTGCGATGGACGCCCACCATTGCGGCCCTGCTGCTCGTAGCTCTATTCGTGATGCCTGCCAGTGTCGCGGCGTCGCCACCTGACCACGTGCGCGTCGCAGTCATGGGACTGTTCCACTCAAGCCAGTTTGCGGTGGAAGTTTCGCCTGCGTCACCGATACTGGTGGATTCAGGACAGCGGCAGTTTGTAGCCGGAGTCGATGCTCGCCAGGGTGTTGCCATCATCCGTTCCGGTCGCAAGATCATCGTGCGCTCGGGCGGCTCGGAAATCGTCGGCGAAAACATTACATTCAGCGCGCGTCAAGGCGGTGAGTGCGACTTTGTCCTGGCCGTGCCCTGAAAGCTGCACAGGCGCTATCGAGGAAAGCTCATCGTCACCGTCGGCAACCAGGAGCTGCTTACCATAGTGGAGATGGAGCTTGAAACGGCGGTGGCATCGGTAGTCGCAGCTGAGTCGCCGGGCGACGCTCCTCTGGAAGCCATGAAAGCGCAGGCGGTGGTTTCACGCTCTTATCTGGTGAGCGGCGGCCGTCACTATCCGTACGCCGATTTCTGTGACACCACGCACTGCCAATTTCTTCGCGAGCCGCCCCCTGCCGGCAGCCGCGCCGCGGTCGCCACTCGCGCCACCAAAGGCCAGGTGCTCACCTGGCAAGGCAAGCCATTTGCGGCCATGTACTCCGCCAGTTGTGGAGGCCACACGCATTCGCTGGCCCAGGTGGGAGCTTCAGCGGCCGACTATCCTTACTTTCCCGTCGAGTGTTCCTATTGCCGGCATTCGCCTGAACAATGGTCATCGCGACTGAGCAAATCAGATGCCGCGGCGCTGGTCTCCGACAGCGAACAGGAACGGATCAAAGCCGTGCGTAAACTGGGATGGATGGCCATTCCCAGCAGCACATTCACCAAGACCGATGCGCCGGGCGCCGTTACTCTCGATGGTGTGGGCCATGGCCATGGAATTGGCTTGTGTCAGCTCGGCGCTTCCGGCATGGCTCAGCACGGCAAAGATTTTCGCGCCATTCTCTCTCATTATTTTCCTAACACAACGCTCGGGTACATAAGCTCAGCTTTTCTGTAACCTCCCAGCACACCGTTCGCGACATGGCCACATTTGCTTGGAAATATTGGTGGACGAATCTATCTACGTTTTCGAGCGGCTTCCAGCAGGCTTTTGGATATGTTTCCGCCTTTCTACAATGTCGCATCTAACTCCAAGCCCTCAATCATCTCGGTCAGTGCCTTTTGCGCCGCCTCGCGCCTTTGTTGCAGGTCCGAGATCTCATGCTGTAAAGACTGCACCCGATCTTCCTGATCATTCAGTTCTCGCGCATAGCGTTCTACCAAGGCCTTCTCTTCAGAACTGCCTTTAAGTGCCTTCATGTTCTCGCGTACTCGTTGCTGATCTTCGGCAATGCTCGACATCTGCACCTTGCGCGCAGCGAGATCAGCTTCGAAGGCGGCAATCGTGTTCTTTTGCCCCACCACCTGTCGCAGCACTTTTTCAACCTCGGCATTGACCGCGTTCTGGCTGACAAAGTAATCGACTTGGCTGTCCGACACGTTGGTTAGCTGATATCGCGTTGAGACTGGCCGGTACTCTTTCACGCTCACGATTGTGGTTTTCTTGGGCTCGGCATTTAGGCGGAAACGATGGAACGATGCGGTACTCTCCGCCGGCTCCGTTCCGTCGGCCAACTTCCACCCCTGGCGTGCGGGATGCTCAATCACAACGGTCCGCGCTGAGGTATCGCGGTTGCGAATGGTGTAGATGTGTTCCTCCCGCTCCTCGGTTAACTGGGTCATGGCGCCATGCGCGATCACGATCCTGGTGATCTTCTGTTTTTCCGACTTCTGTTTCTCATCCACCAACAGCCCGAGATCGGCCGCGTAAGACAGCAAGCGTTTTTCGCCCGGCTTGATGGGATCCATCAGGCCCTCACCCGCAAAGGCATCGGTGTCGAGCACATTGAAACTGCCCCCGTCGAGTGTGAGGTCGCTGCTGTTGTCGATCCAAAGAGCACGAAGCACGGACGGTTGCGAAGGATTCCAGACTGAAACCTTTTCCGCGTCGATGCGCGTCTGGAGAATGGGCACCATCGCCGACTGGTTCTTGCGAATGGTGACGCGGTCCTTGAGTTTGTACTCGAACAGATCGCCGAGTTCCTGGGTTTGCGCCACGGTGGTTGTGGTTTCAAGAGACTGGGCTGCGGCCGTGGCGTCAAAGCGGGGAAGCGCACCACCGCCAACTTTGAAAGCTCCGCCGCCGATGCCGCCACCGTGACCTGCTCCAACTCCGCCAATGACACCTCCCACCGAACCACTCGGAACGCCACCGACTGAACCTGCACTTTTCGATGGCGCCAGAAGCTGTCCGTTAACGACTTCACCTTCTTCCATGGTGGCTTCATGCGTCTGCGGGGTGAGCATTGCGTTTGCCGGGAGCGGTACAACTGGACGCCGCGTGTAGTAAGGCTGCGACAATTCCTGGACGAACGACTGCGGCGCTCCCGCCACCAGGGACAGCTCGACATTCTTCCAGTCTTCGCCAACCGTGTTGTCCACGATGGCCCAGCCTTGCAGCAAGGGCTTGCCTTCCTTTGGAACTACGATGCGGTACGTGCATTTCCATACCGGAACTTCGCTGATATAGCTCACCAGCAGATCGCGGTCTCCTTCGCCCGCAGTCGAGATGACCATGCGCCGGACGTCCTGATCGC
Source organism: uncultured Acidobacteriaceae bacterium (assembly GCA_963836875.1). Classification (GTDB taxonomy): domain Bacteria; phylum Acidobacteriota; class Terriglobia; order Terriglobales; family Acidobacteriaceae; genus Bog-257. Next base: position 259,606 of record CAWIKZ010000007.1, on the reverse strand, counting down.
GCGTCGATGCCACCATGCCCAGATACTTTCCGACCTGTTCGGTGAGGCCCTTTTCCGCAATGCGGACGCTGGTGGCGGGATTCAAATCAAATACCCGGACTTCGCCGTTGTCGGTCACGAGGGAAAGCTGATCGACCGTGAGCTTCTGGTCGTCCTTAAGACGCAACTCCCGTTGGTCGATGCTCAACAAACGACCGGAGACGTTGGTCGATCCACTGCGCACTTCGAGGCGTGCGCCGCGGAGCGCATCGAGGAATTGGATGGTGTTTGGATTTTCGCCTACCGGCAGATGCAAAGAACCCAGACGCCGTTCGAGCGAGGCCGTCGAGTTGTAGCTTACCCCGGTGATTCTTCCTTTCCCAAGATCCAACACCGTCAGAGACTTTAGCACGTCATTCAGTTGCGCCGTGGTGAAATCGATGTCAACGTCTTGATTGCCACGAATGCGGCCAGAATGCTCAAAATAGCCGACCCCATTTTTGTAGAGGATGACCCTTGTTACCGGCAGGCGAGCTGCCGAATCCGGTCCGGCAGTTGCCGTTCGAGCCGTTGGCTGTGCCAAAGTCTGAGCGTATGACATTGTGGCGAGTGCCAACCACAGCAGTGCGATTATGCGAAGACGCACGTCTCCTCCTTATAACTTCAAGTGGTCACTGGTGTGCCAACGTGTGTCGAAGTTGCTTTCGCGGGCACCGTTCGCAGCGCTGCAGATTTAGACACCGACAATCGGAGATCGGACCGAACTGCCTCAGTACAAGCGAAAATTGACTTCGATATTGACCTGAACTGGTACGGGGTGTCCGTCCTTCATCGAGGGGGCGAACTTCCATTGCTGCACTGCCTCGATGGCTTTCTCATCGAGACCCATGCCGAGCGACCGTTGCACGTGGATATCACGTGGCCTGCCATCTGCCCCCACGACGACCCAGAGCAACACCGTTCCCTGGAACTTTGCCTTGCGGGCCTCTTCGGAATACTCCGGATCTGGATCGTAAATCGCGCGTGGTGCGGAAACCCCTCCGCCCACGCGATACACGCCACCGCCGAGGCCACCGCCATGTCCGGGACCAAGGCCAGGGCCTTCTCCCGAGCCGATTCCCCCACCACTACCACTTCCGATTCCGCCGCCGGACCCGGTTCCGTTCGAGGGTGGCTGGAGAATCGCCGAGAGTGGATTGCCTATCGAAGACGCTGGCGCAACGCTGAGCGCAGGCGGCGCTACGACCGTCGGCTCCGCGGGAAGCTTCGGCTGTTCATTGCGCACGACGATGGTTGGAGGTGTCAGTTGCTCTGGCGCAAATCGGGGCAGGCTGCCTTTTGATTCGGATATTTTGTCTTGTTCGCCACCACCTCCCCCACCTCCGCTTTTACCGATAGCCGGCGGCAGCGCGTAGGGACTGATGCCCGTCAGCACAATGCTAGTCGTGTGAGGCGTGAGTTGCGTTTGCTTCGTCATCCAGAGTCCCGCTGTCGCGACGATTGCAACTAGCGCCGCGTGGATCGCCGCTGAAATCGCGAAGTTTCCGCGATGGACAGGGTAGGTGCCATCGCCCGATCCAAATAGAGTCGGCATGATCTCGTCTAAGTCCGCATCGCGACGCGCTGGCGCCCTCTTTGTCAGCTCTCGACGAACGTTGACGAACGCTGCAAATGACACAGCATGCCTTTGTCCGAGCAACTCCGCTTCCAGTGCCGCCTTGTATTCGGGATCTGGAAGTAAACGCAGTTTCGCCGCGATCCCCAGGAGTTCACCGATCTTAAGATCGACCTTGGGTGGGGCAGAATCCGGTTCCGCGATCATCATCTCGATCGCATCTTCAAGTTGATCGGCAAAAGAAATGCTAGCCATGATTGTTCCTTATTCGTTCGCGAAGGTTTTGCAATGCCCGCAGTTGAAGCTGCTTGATCGCACCCGCGCTGCGTCCCAATTCCGTCGCGATCTCGCGCAGGCTTTTCTGCCCGACAAAGCGCAGGATGATCACTTGTCGCTGATCGGCCGGCAGCGTGTCCACGAGTTGGTAAAGCATGGCCCGCTGCTCGACATCGTCCTCGGTCCCGATTTGATCGAGATCATCGGCCATGACCTCCTGTTGCTTTGCGGCGCGCTGCCAGCGGTCCGATAGCACGTTCGCCGCGATCCCCAGAAGCCAGGCAACGAACGGCAAGCCCCGCCACTCGAACCGCGGCAGGCCGGCGAGCGCCCGCTGAAAAACATCCGCCGTCGCATCCTGGGCATCGTCGCGGTTGCCCACGCGATGTGCAATATAGGCGTAGACGCGTTCAAAATTGTTTTCGTACAGATCGGCAAAGCACGCCGGATCCTCCTGCGCCGCCTCCACCTGCAGCCGCTCGTCATTCTGGTTCTTCAGGTTCTCGTCTTCCAGCGCCTTCAAAGTGTTCTCCGCGGCACTCGGTTCTTAATCACTTAATCCCGAAAAGAGACGGAAAAGTTACGGCGTCGGCGGACTATTTTGTCCGGGGGGGATCCATGCAGGGAGTTGCACCCAATGGTTTCGATTGCGTGATGAATGGGGACTTCGTTTTCGACTAAGACTCTCAGCCAGCGGACCGAAGAAGTGGTGGGCGTAAACGGGTTCGGGGTCAGAGTTCAATAGGACCTCGGTGAGCAGACAGCCCTGGGTTTGCGGCCCTGTGGCGCTTGATTTTGGCGCGAGAGTGGGAAAGTTGTTGATCTGGCTATTGCCGCGGAACGGCACCTTTAGCTTTCTGACGCTTATCGTTCTCCTGCCGAATTGCTTGCACGCTCGCTGCGACTGGTTGGCCGTACAGAGCAGCCACGCACTGTGGATTTCCCCAAGCGCGGTGCTCGAGAATGGCAGCGCGATAGTTGGTTAGGGCGAGGTCGGGCTCTTTGGCTTCCCATGCCGTTACTGCCACGCCCATCTGCGCCTCAGCCCGAGCATCGCTACCCGTGTCATTGTTGGCGGCGTAAAACCGTTGTTGAGCACTCTCGTATTTTTTTTGTGCTGCCAGCGCCCATCCCAGCTTCGCGCTGAGCGATCCGATCTGCGGTCGCTGCTCCACCGCTAACCCGATCAGGTCGGCAGCAGTCTGAGCATTGTTGGCACGGTAGTACCACCATCCCAGACGGGCCTGCACCAAAGGAGCGTCAGCGTTCTCACTTTTTGCGAGTGACTCCGCAAAGGTTTTGGCAGCGGCAGCATCACCGGCCAGCAACTTCAGCCCTACTTCTTCCACCATGAACCAGTCGAGATCGGGCGCCGCCGGAGCAGCGGAGTCCAACCACTCCGCATAATGGGCCGCCGCCTCTGGCGCAGGCAGCGAAGCCGCCAACGAAGTCGCATAGCGCGCGGCGATCACTTTCTGCTTCGGCTCGAATGTTAACGATTGCCGGTAAGCTTGCGCGGCGGCGGCGAAATCGGCTTTCTCGAAATTGATATCGCCTAGAACATTGAGCGCGGGAACGTAGTCGGACTTCATGGCCAAGGCGTCTTTGACCTTTGCCAAGGCCTTGTCCACCTCATCACGACCCAGAAGGGCCGCGGCTTCGTCCGTGAGCAACAGATACGCAACCTGCAAAGGTTGCTGCTTCTGGTCCATCGACCAGTGTTCCGTTACGAGGAGACGCTCAATCTGGGCGATGCGCTCCTGCTCCGGCGGGTGCGAGCGAAAATATCCTTGCAGCGTTTGCAGGACGACCTGGTTGACAATGCCTGCGGGCAACTCTACAACGGAAGGCTGCTGCCGACGCCGGGCCTCGTAACGTCGCCATTCAGCCTCGAGTTTTTGAAACCGCTGAAACATAGGAATCGCGCCTTCTGCCGAATACCCGCCCGCAACCGCAAGCTTCGTGCCTTCGCGGTCGGTCTCGAGCTCCTGCTCCTTGCTGTAGCCAGCCTGGAATACCTCGATGGGGAGTCCGACCACATTAATGACCATCGGCAGCTTGTTCACCCGGGCCTCGATCTGCGCTCGCTCGGCGCAATGCCCAAGTTCAACATGTTCCACTTCGTGACCCAGCACGTTGGCCAGCTCGTCCTCGGTGTCCATCAAGGTCAGCAGACCTTTGCCGATAAACACGCGGCCACCGGGAAGGGCGAAGGCATTCACCAGGTAGTCATCGGGAAGGTAATGAAACTTGTAGGGCAACTTGCGATGAGCATGCCCGGTAACCTTGGCCCTGACCCGGCTGACATAATCAGAAATGGTTCGATCCTCAGGCGTGTCGTTTTTCTTGCTGGCTTCCAGATAGTTCCGCGCCATCTCGTCGCCAACCGCGATCTCTTCCTTGTCGGAGATGCGGGTAAGCGAAACTGGCACGCGGGTCAGTTCCTGCTCGGTGTCTGCGACAAAATACAAGATGGGCGCCGGAGAGACCTCGGCTTCGACCCTGCGACGCTCGCCTACAATCAGCGCAGCAACGGCTATGAACAGAATTACAGCCAATATGATCCGGTGCTTCATAGGTATTGCCGGATGGCCTCCCGATAACGCGAATAGAGGAATGACACCAGCAGCAGCGCCGAACCCATGCAAATAAAGGTCAGATAGCGGTCGCGGGGATTGAGTTCCCAAACATCGACCATGATGATTTTGCCTACCCCAAGCAGCAACAGCACCAATCCCGCAAGGCGAAAGCTGCGCTCACCCACCCACAGCGCGAAAAGAAAGACCAACACGCCGAGGGCGCTCCAGCTCACGGTGATCAGTCCGCGGCGCATCTCAACCGCAAGCAGGGCCACAATCAGGCCGAGTGGCAAGAAGAAAAAGAATTGCTCAGGCCGGCGAACCAGTGCACGCAAGAATCCAGGCTCTGACTCGCCGGACTTTTCGCGCCTCCGCAGCTTGAATGCGAACCAGAGACCGGCCAACAACAACCCGGCGGTCACGCTGGTGCAAAGAGCGCGGCTGTACCAGAAGGGTCCTGGGAGATAACTCCGCTCGTAGAGGTTATGGAGTGCTCCACGAAAGGTCGCACCGATCGCGAGGAACAAAGCCTGCTGCAGGAATAACTCGCGACCACTTCTCCACGCAACAATCAGCAGGACCAGGGCGCACATCGCCCAGGCGGCAGCAACCCAGTCGAGGTTCAACTCGAAACGCAAAAGAGCGGCCAGAGCAATCGCGCCGCACCACGATTCCATCGCCAGTGGTGGCAGGATGGTGCGATAATCGGCATCGTAATCCAGAACCAAAACTTCTTGGTCGGAGAGCCATTGTCGCAAATGGAGTGAGCCGGAGATGCCTGCTGAAGAGATGACCGGAGACGACGGTGGCGTCCGTGCGCTGACGCGCTTCGCACGCTCTGGAAACTCAGCCTCTTGTCAAGGCGCTTTACCGCGCCGGCAAAGATGTCTTCCAGCTCGATTTCGATACGCTGGACATTGGCAGCTCAACTGGCGTTTGCCGCGGCTTTGCTGAGGGAAGCTTCCAACGTAGCCAGTCTCTCTTCCAGGCTGGTAAGCGAGGCCGGTGCGATCTCGGGGTGCTTGTCCTGACGAAATATAGGGTTATTTACCCACCAATCCATGCCCATCTCTTTGGCTTTGTCAACGGAGCAGATGACCAGGCGGATCTGAATGGAGAGCAGTTCGATGTCAACCAACTTTACCCTGATATCGCCGGCGATAACGATTCCCTTGTCCAGAACGCGCTCCAGGACATCCGCCAAGGTAGAAGACTCAACCGAATGCGATAACGCTCGTTGTTGTAGCATAATGTTTCCTTATAGAAGCCTTCCCAGCGGGCCGAGATCGAGGTTAAGGTCCTCTTCCTCCAGGCCGAATTCCTTCCTGAGCCGTTCGATTTCCTGGGCTTGCTGCATGAGGGCCAGCCCCAGCCTTTCGGTCTGCTGCTCGGTCAGCGAGCCGGCGTCCACACGGCGGATGGCCTGGCGCTCCAGCAATTCGTGCAGCAGCTTAACCAGAGTCAGCACCAGTTGTCCCAGTCCGTTCTTGGCGCCGTTGACATCGAAGTTCAACCGGCCGGCCCGGCCCGGCAAGCCCTTACCGGCTTCCGACCCGAGCGACGGCGTTCCGGCGTTCATCACTTGAGCGCAAGCACTCAGGCCCTCACACTCCATGCGCGCCATTTCAGCAGACGCCATGCAACTGTTCCTCCCTGTTGCTTGTTACCGGCCCGATTTCCGCGGCTCCGAACTGGGAACTGCGGCGGGCCGTCTCGATGGAGGTCAGCACCAGCCTCAATCCCAGGTAAACCAGGTCAATCCCGGCCACCGAGATCGTCGCTTCTCCATCGATGACGGCTCCTTTGTTCAGGACCCGGTCGAGCACGTCGCACAGCGAGGGCCGCTGGGCGTCACCGAGCGTGAGCCGAGGAGCCACGGCGAGGCTTGCTGTCATCTTGGTATCAGTAGGCATAGGCGGCCTCAGCATCGACATGCTCGCATTGATAAAGGGCATCTCCCATCTGTTCCAGCCCGTGGAGACCTCGGACCTCACCGCGGCGGTAGATCACGCTGATGCTGCCGTGGAAATTCTGCCTCAACTTCTTATATATCGGCGATTCCCGCCGGTTCATTGCTGAACACAAGCGGCAATCGCTCGCCGGCGTCACCAGGTTGAGGAAGATTCCCGGCACGTTTATGCCTAGACGCCCGCAGGCGGCGAGCAAGTCGCGGGTCTCCTCAAAGGCCATATCAGTGGGAATGCTTACCGCATAAAGCGCGCATTGCGCCGGATCGTTCAGCAATTGCCGCAGCTTCTTGAGGTTCTTCGACAAGGACACCAGCTCTTGAGAAAACCCCGTAAGCCGGAAGATCGGTTGATATTTCAGGAATAGATCGAAGAAGGCCTTGAGCCACTGGTCGATGATTTCAGGAAGCTCCAAGAGCCGAATCAGGTGACCGGTTGCCGCCGAATCAAGCACCAACAGGTCGAATTCGCCGGAGGCGAGAAACGCCATGACCCGCGTCAGGCCCATCACCTCGTCTAGCCCCGGCGGAGAAAGATCGAGCATTCGCTCCAGCACCTCGCCATCGAATGCCAGGTCAAAATTGCTGGAGAGCGTTTCCAGGAACGTCTCAATATCGCCCGCGTACTGGTGTTTCAAAGCTGCGAATTCCGCCTCGGAATCGATCTCGATCGCGGTGACGCCAGGCAGCACGTATTGCGGCTGGGAGTCGATCGGCATATCCAGACAACTGGACAGCGAGTGGGACGGGCCGGTCGAGACCAGCAGCACCCTGCTGTCGGATGAGCGCTTGGCCAAATGCAGGGCGGTGGCGCACGCTAAGGTGGTTTTTCCCACGCCGCCCTTGCCCGCAAAAATAAGCAGGCTGGTTCCAGGCGGAGGTGATGGAATGCCTGCCGTCACCTCGATCTTGGGCGATCGCTTCGGTTGCGGTACTGCCGGAGGAGGCTCGCGAATCTGCCGGGCTGCTTCCCAGAATGACTGCAATGCAATTTGGCCTCGAACTTCTTCGGCGTGGAGCGGGATTCCCCAGATCGCAAACCGAGTCAGGAAGGTGTTGCGAAAGAGATCGGTAAGCTCACAACTTTGCAGGTAGTATTCTTCGCGGCACACCGGACAAGGACTGTCGGGATACAGCTTGTTGATGATGATGTCGTTAATGGGGAGCTTAAGGCGGTCCGCCTCCTTCACGATCGCCACCGTCTCGCGCACGCTCATTTTTTCGGCTAGCATCACGGGAACAAAACTGCAGTGGCGCGAATCTTCCAGGATCGCTTCCATCCGCCCTACCGAACTGGTCAGTTCATCCAGAAAGGTGTCGAGATGGTCGCGATCGCGGGACCGGGCAAAAACCCATTTCATATAGCGATGCTTGGCCAGAAGCGTCTCCAGCATGGTCACCCATTTGCGCAGGAACTGCGGCATGGCCAGCAGCCGCAGCGTATGACCGCTAGGAGCGGTATCTACGATAATGCAGTCGTAGGCGCGCTTTTCCACCCAGGCGGATATCTCCAGGAAAGCCATGAGTTCATCCAGACCGGGCAGTGAAAGATCCAGAAAACGGTTGATTTCTGCATCATCGAGAAAGGTCCCCCGGGATGCGATTTCGCGCAATTTGTCGCCGTGCCTATTTTTGAAATCGGCCAGGTATTCTTGAGGATTGAGTTCCAGGACCCTCAGGTTGCGCGGCGGCGCCAGATCGGCCAGGCTATCGGCGAGCGAGTGCGCCGGGTCTGTCGAGACCAGCAAGAAAGATAACTGCGGCGCTCGTGCCGCCAAGCGCAGCGCGGCGGCTGCCGCGCAGGTGGTTTTTCCCACACCACCTTTCCCGCCGAAGATAAGCAGCTGCAAATCCCGAGGGCCCAGAAAGCCTGGAGTTCCCGTACCACTGGTGGGTGTGACGTACGCCTCCACTGTTGCTCCCTTCACAGCTTTTGGCCTCTGGCTCCTTCCCCTGGCGCTCCTATCCAATCTGTTTGCCGCGCTTGTGTATCTTGTCCAGACGCTCGAGCAGACGCTTCTCTTCCACCGCAAACTCTTCCTCGGTGAGCTTTCCCGTTTCCAGTCTCATATAGAGAGCGCTAAGCTCTGCCGTAATGGATTCAGCGTCCGTAACCAACTCCTCCTGGGCCGCCTGATGAATCTCCCGAAAAATCCAGAACAAACCGCGGGCTGGGGCCATGAGGAGATCATCCACGACAAACATCCTGTCCTCCCCTGGTTTCTATAGTTCAAGATCGACATCCACGAAGTTGTGCGGGGCCCAAGGGCCGTTGTAGTCGAGGGCGAAGTTGTTATCGAACTGCTTGGCGACCTCGAACACGTCGGCTTCGAACTGCGGCATGGCGTCCCGCTTGACCAGGCCGGCCAGGTTCATCACTTCGCGCTCGTTGCGGCATTTCAAGCGCTTGATTTCACATCCGTGGCTGGCAAACATTGTCACCGCAAGTTCGGCGAAGGTTTCGCGGTCTTCCTGGAGAAGGCGATCGAACATTCTTCCCAGTTCGATCTTTTGTTCCTGCGTGGGCTCGCTCTGCGAACCGAAGAACCGGTCGCGGGCCATCCTGAGTTCGGGATGCGTGTTGACGAAATATTCGAAAATGTTGGGCACATCCCAGGTAACCCGCAGTCCCATCTCGACTTTACTGGCAACGTGCCGGAGTTGATCGAGGAGAACCTGCTGGTTGCGAACCAGCATTCTGCGCACTGCGGCCGGGCTGTCTGCCACCACTCCAAAGGACATGGGCAGCGGTGTGGTTTCGGCCATCAGTCGTTTCAAGACTTCGTGATGGGCCGCCAGGCGGGCGCGTTCCGGGCGCACATTGTCGTCGGGTACATCGCTGACGACGGCGGCGATAAGTCCGGCCGAGATGGTGTACAGCCTGCGCCGGTCGATACCGAGCTCCTCGTAAACTCTGTCTTGCCCACCGGCGATGATGGCGTACAGGTATATTTTCTCTGACGCGGCGACGCGCTTCGGCGGGCGCCTGGCGGCAGGTTTTGCAATCGGGATGTGAGCGGTACTCACGTGGTTTGCCTCCGTAGATTAGCGGGCACAGTAGCCTGCAGTTTGAAACCGACGCCGCGCGCAGCGCATGGTCAATACCTGATCTTGAAGGGCTGGGTATGCCCCCGCGATGGGCGGCCGGCTCCGGCTGCAACGGTCGTTTCCTTTCGGTCGGCCAAGGCTTGCAGCAGGCTAGCCTGCTCCGCATCGATCTCCTTGAGCCGGGCATCGAGCTCGGCCACTCGCCGAAACGCGCTGGTGCGCTCGGTCGTGCGCCGCGCCCTCTCCAGCTCCAGACAAGCGATCTGCAAGTGCGCCCGATGGGGAACCGCAACCAGGTTCACCTTTCCAGCTAATGTATGAATGGTCCTCAGACCTCGAAGTGGGATGGGCACGTTTACCTCTTTCCCCGTTCCGGTTTGCGGCGGCGGTCCTTGCCCGGTTGAGGCCGGCCGCCGCACACGGTTCGAATCGTTTCCTTCACTTTTTCCGCCATGAGTGACTCGCCCTGATGGGTGATCTTTGCCGTGTCGGTATTGAGCACATCGTGGCAGATGGTCTCAAAGACGGAATCGCCAATCTGGGCGGAGCCGTTGTGGTGGGCCAGGATGCGGGCGATGGCGATCCCCGCTCGGATGGTGGGGCGATGATTGTTGACGCCCACTCCACGCAGCTCGCGGATGATATCTACGATTATTTCCGCATCCGGCTGGGGGAGTCCGGACTTCGCCATGGTGATCGCGATCTCCGTCTCGCGATCCAAGTGTCCAAGGCTCATCGTAATCAGGCGATCGAGCAGTGCGTCCTGGGTCTTATGCACGCCCGCGTATTCTTCCGGGTTCGAGGTGAGAATGGCGCGAAACTCCGGGTGAACGTGCAGGTTGCCCTCGCCTGAGCGGCGCAGATTGGGCAAGTTGAGGATCTTGCCTTCCAGCACGCTAAGCAGGACATTATTGGCCTCGGGCCGGGAGCGATTGAATTCATCATAGACCAGGGTAAAGCCCTTGATGCAGGCGGTGGTCAGCCTCTGGTCTTCCCAAACCCGGTTCAAGCTCTCCTCGGTCCTTACCACCGAGTGAATGTAATTGTCCACCAGCTTGGACTTGCGATAACCGGAATCTTTGCCCACCAAATCGGAGCTGGCATACTCGTCATCGCCATGGATAAGCACCACGGGCCGGCCACGCTTGCGGGCAACATGCAGCGCCAGGGTGGTTTTTCCCGTGCCCGCCGGCCCGGCAAAGTGAAGCGCGTATCCCACATCCAGGTACGTGAGCGCGCGGGCGGTGAGACTCTCGATGTAGGGGGTTGAGACAAACGAATCACTGGGTTCCGGGATGACGTTGATGTCCTCAGCCAGGAGCTTTACCTCGACATCTTCGAAGGTCCTGGAATGGTCGCCATTGACGGGCGACGCATCGCTGCTGATGGGCTGGGTGATCGGATATCGGGTGAAGTCAAGGGCTGGCACGATGATTTGAACTCCTTTCAAGCTTCCTACCTTCAGAGAGAGGTGCACCCTCACGCTCCTTGGCTTTCCCTGCCGTGCTACCGATAGGCGGTCAGCACAGCCAGGGTCGTCATGCTGGCCGCAGTTTGCCCCAGGAGCGCCGCGCCATCGCGAGATCATCCCGGGTATCCTTTACCTGTCCGGCCACTACTTGTTTCAGGTTATCCACGAAGCTCTGCCGACTATTGCGCGCGCCCTCAGCCTTCCAAACTCGCGCGTCGGTATAAGCTGCGCAGGTTTCAAGGATCTCCACCTGACGTGCCTTGGTCCCCTCAGCCAGCTTCTTCTTCAGCTCCTGACGGTCCGCTCGCAGCGTCTGGATGTCCTCGCACAACCGGGTCATGTCTTTCGTCAATCTACCCACTGGTGTCCTCCTTAGGTCGTTTCTAAACGGCTGTCGTTTTGCTATTCAGCCAAGCCAAGGGGGCCAAGATCGCCCCCCCAACTTGGTTGTGGTTATGCCCTCCAACCATGCCCTAGGCGGGAGCGGCAGCGTTCGCCGTCAACCCGATGGCTTCCGCATATTTCAGGTAGGTCTCAACCGAGGCAATCACTACCCGGGCTTCCACGGATAGCAACTCGATCCCGACCAGCGAAACCTTCGCCCAAACGTCGATCACGATGCCTTTGTCAAGAATTCGATCGACTACTTCCGCTAAGCTGGAAGAGTCAGTGGACTTTTGAACCTTCGCCATGATGTTTCTCCATTTCTTAGAAAAGGCTTAACTTGCCTTACCTATCAAGAGACAGTGCAAGTCACGGGCCTTCTAGTGAACGGGTGAGCGGACTTATCGACTTCTTCAGACCTGCACTCGTGCGGGATAGAGTGATTGCCATTCTTATGAACAAGATCAGGACTAGTAAAAAACTTTGCGAAGGTACGATTGCAGTGACGGTACCTACACGTATTCAACAACTGAGGAGTTCATTCCATGGAGCGCGTACCCCTACAGTGAGCCATGGGTTCCCCATCACCAAGGCAGACAGTGATTTCGTTTATGAGATTCCGTTGATGTTGGAGAAATCAACGAAGTTGTACGGCGGCCAAGGTCCGCTCACCACTGGTTCTGCGGGCCCGTCCTTGAGACATCGCCGGCTCGCCTCACGAAAGGATTCGACGGACGGGCGCGGCACGAGGAAGTAGAGAGACAGGAGAGGTTCTCCACGGGAAGGCAATTCTACCTTGCGGCGCACGAACAGGCCGGATAGCGGCTGGCAAAGTGTGTTCACGAGTTCGTTCTGCCGTTCGGCCATTCGGTCCGCGCTGCCGTAATACTGCTTCTTGGCTAATAGATAAGAAACACCTGATCGATTGGAATCGGGAAAGCGCGCCGGCGAGACTGCTGCTGCGTCAATTGCGGGGCCGGCGTCGGAGCCGTTGGCTGAAACGTTGGCTGGAACTTGGATGCCCATCTCGGTCAACCCTTCGAGTCCATCGAGCAACGCGTCGCACTTCTGATGATGCTCGTCTAACATGGCGGCGAGCTCCGCTCGGTCCCGAACCGCGCATCCGTATCGCATGGGAATTACGGTCCGCCGGCTGAAAAAAAACTCAACCACACTCTCATAGGCAAGCACGGCCTCGACATCAGGAAGCGAATCCGGCTGGCCAAGCTCAGAGATGGCAGCGCCCAGGCCGCCATGGTCGACAACCAACACCGGCTTCCCCTCGACGCCGGTGAGGGCTTCGAGTTCCGGCTGCGGAACGCTGCGAAAGACGCAGTAGAGCAGGTACTTCATGGGACGCCGGTCGAGGACAAAGCTGGGACAAAATGAAACGGCGGCCACGGGCCGGAGAGTTGCAGCGCCAATCCCTGCGGCCGGTAGTCCAGGTTTGCCCGTTGCACGCGCTGTTGAAAAGAAGCGATGGCCGCTTCGGGCAACAGAAAAGCCCAGTTCAGCACCTCCTCGGCCCCGCCTTCTGGGTGCGCGCGCGGCGCTAGCGCACATTCGCGGAAATCTGAAGCATAGCTGGTGAGATCGCTGGCGACGGTGCGGCTGGTTTCGTCAAGCCAAAGGCTCAACCCCCTCTCGATGTCTCTGCCGATGCGTTGTTCAGCGAAATGGCGCGTCCCAGGAGGCAAGGCGGAGAGCCGACTCTGTTCGGCTGTCAGCCGGGTGGAGGTAAGACCCTCGAGCGCCTGCTTGCGATCCAACCAGCCTTTTACCGACCACTCTCCGTGGTCCGCTACTCGCTGCAAGAATCGGGCAATCGTCACGCGATGCTGGTCCACAAACTTGCTGAGGACCTCGGCCGACGAAAACAGCGTGCCGAAAGGCAGCGGCAGGACCGGCGAGTAGGCCATTACTTCTTCAATCACCGCCTCGTGACGTACGGCGCGGGGCGCCACCCAGGCCAGTTGCTGCAGATGCACCTCGGCCGCCGGTCCGCAGAAATCCTCCCGTGCGACTTCACTGACCACGGCCCACAGATCTGAAGAATGACGAATCGTCAAAACCGGGCGGTGGCCGTCCACCGCCGTCGCTTGCAGCCCGCGCACCGCGTCGGCGCGGGCAAAGCAGAACAAGTAGAGTGCTGTCTCGCCGCTTTCCATCTGATCTGAACCCACTCCCAAAGCCTATCGACTCACGGTCTGCATGGCCACTTCCAGGTCAGCGGCCTCAATACTAACCTTGAGGTTGTTCCCATCCGGCTCCGCGCCGGCGTGGACCGCCCGCCGGATTGCCCGCAGGGCCGCCTGATGGCACAGCGCCGTAATGTCGGCGCCGCTGTATCCGTCAGTTCGCGCCGCCAATTCCTGGACGCTTACTTCCCCGTCCAGAGGTTTGTTGCGAAGCTGAATGCGGAAGACCTCGGCCCGGCCGGCTTCATCGGGAAACGGGATTTCCACGATCTCGTCAAATCGCCCCGGCCGGATGATGGCGGGGTCAAGCATGTCCAGGCGATTGGTTGCGCCCAGCACCAACACTCCCCGCAAATCCTCCACTCCGTCCAGCTCGGTAAGAAACTGGCTCAGGACGCGCTCCGAGGTATGCGAGTCCGAGGTGCCGGCGCTTCGGCTGGGCACCAGGGCATCGATTTCGTCGAAGAAAATAATGCATGGCGCCGCCTGTCTGGCTTTGCGAAAGATGTCGCGCACCGCCTTCTCCGATTCGCCCACGTACTTGGAAAGCAGTTCCGGCCCTTTGATGGAAATGAAGTTGACGTTGGTTTCGCTGGCAATCGCTTTCGCCAGCAGGGTCTTGCCGCAGCCGGGAGGCCCCGACAGCAGGATGCCCTTGGGTGGCCGGATGCCGGCCTGGGTGAACAGGTCGGGATATTGCAGAGGCCACTCCACCGCTTCGCGGGCCTTGATTTCAGACAAGCCTCCTACATCCTCCCACCCCACGTTGGGAACTTCGACAAACACCTCGCGCATCGCCGACGGTTCGATCATTTGCAGGGCCGAGAGGAAGTCATCCATCTTGACCTCGAGCTTAGCGAGTTGGTCGTAGGGGATATGCGCCAGGGCAAAGTCCACGTCCGGCATGATGCGGCGCAGACAAATCATCGCCGATTCCCGGCATAGAGCTTCCAGGTCCGCCCCCACGAAGCCGTGGGTGATATTCGCCAGGTGCGCTAGATCGACTTCTTCCGCCAGCGGCATTCCCCGGCTGTGAATCTCCAGGATCTGCAGGCGACCGTGGCGGTCGGGAATGGGGATGGAGATCTCGCGGTCAAAGCGTCCCGGCCGGCGCAAGGCGGGATCGAGCACTTGCGGAAGGTTGGTTGCCCCAATGACAATGACCTTGTTGCGCTTCGAAAGACCGTCCATCAGCGCCAACAACTGGGCGACCACTCGCTTCTCCACTTCGCCCACCACCTGATCGCGGCGGGGCGCAATGGCATCCAGTTCGTCGAGGAAGATGATGCTGGGCGCTTTGCGGCCGGCCTCTTCGAAAATTTTGCGCAGATGGGCTTCGCTTTCCCCGTAAAACTTATGGATCACTTCGGGGCCGCTGACCGAAAAGAAATTCGCCTGCGTCTCGTGCGCGATGGCCCGTGCGATCAGCGTCTTGCCGCAACCTGGCGGGCCATACAGAAGCACGCCTTTCGGCGCATCAATTCCCAGCCGCTCGAAAACTTCCGGGTAGCGCAGCGGCAGCTCAATCATTTCCCGGATGCGGAGCAGATGTGGCTTCAGCCCGCCAATGTCTTCATAGGAGACCGCTCGCTCCGTCACTTCTTGCGACTTAGCCTTGGAGATCAGAAGCTGCGTACCCGGGCTGATTAACACGGGACCTTTGGGCACCGTGCTTTCCACTTTGAAATCGGCCCAACGTGATCCGAACAGGACTGCCCGAATGCGGCTCTCCACCAAAACCGGCAGGCCGTCCAGGCGGCTGCCAATGTAATCCATGTCGCGCTCGGAAGGGACAACATTGGTCGGGGCCAGCACCACCCGCTCAGCGGTCGGGCAACGGATGGGACGTATCTGAACATGCTCGTCCAGTCCGACCCCGGCATTCTCCCGCGTGAGTCCATCCAGTTGAATCTGCGATTGGCCGCGCATCTCTTTGTAAGCCGGCATCGCCTTGCAGACGGCTTTGGTCTTGCCGGCCACTTCCACGATGTCGCCCACCTCGACGCCCAGCCGGGCCAGGTCCTCCGGCCCCATGCGACCGTAGGCCCGGCCCACATCCTTGCTGAGCGCTTCACTGACCTTGAGCTTGAGCGTCTTGCTATCGACTGTCATGACGGCTCCCGAGATCTGAGTTACGACTTCTTAGGGCACTTGATTTCCAGCACCCCGTTGTTGCAGTTGACCTGCATTTTGGCCTTCGGGACCGAGCAGGGCAGCAGAACTTCTTTGCGGTACTTCTTCTCTCCCCGTTCGGCGGTAATGGTTAGGACATCGTCTTTCAGTTCAACCTGAATATCGTCTTTTCCGATGCCGGGTAATTCCGCCAGGACCAGAAGATGGTCCTCTTCCTCAAAGACGTCCACCATGGGTTCGCGGACCTCCTGAACTTCGGTCCGGCCGGAGGTGGCGTCCCGGCGAATGTTGCCAAACGGCTCAATGCGAGGCCCCTGGTCTCCCAATCCGACTTTGACGGTAAATCCGTAGATGCCGCGGAGTTGTTCTCCCGGCCCGTTGATCGGGCCCGTCCGGGAAAACTCGCCCTGTTGTTCCAAGTCGCCAAGTTTCTCGACTAAGTCTCCCAAGCCTTTCAGGATTCCTCCCAGGCCGCCGCCAATTTCATGATGCAGGTTTCTCTCTTTTCCTCTTTCCACTAGAAGCCTCCTCTCGTGGCTCTATCGATCTGTAGGCCGTATCCCTTGATTTTTAGCTGAATGGTTTTGTAATCGATGTGCAACAAACGGGCCGCTTCCGCTTTATTGCCCCCGGTTTCTCGCAGCACCCGGGCCAGGACCCCGCGCTCCACCAGCGCCGTGTTGTGCTGCACGATTTCTTTCAGGGAACAGTCCGGATGCGCGGGAATCTGGACGCTGGGGGCGCCCTCCAAGTCGGCCAGCACCGCGGGGCGGGCGCCTTCGATGGCCAGGTGCTGCACGTCGATGATGTTGTCCGCCAGCAGCACCGCCCGGCGGATGGTGGAACGAAGCTGGCGGACGTTTCCCGGCCAATGGTAGGACAGCAACAGGTCCACCGCCGCTTCCGTGAAACTCCGCACTTCTTTTTGCAACTCCAGATTGGTGAGGTCCACGAACCGCTTGGCCAAATACAAGATGTCTTCCCGGCGCTCGCGCAAAGGCGGGACCCGGATGGCGAATTCGTTCAAGCGGAAGTAAACGTCGCGTCGCAGCGAGCCTTCTTCTCCCTCGGTCAACTTCTGCAGGTCCTGATTGCTGGCCGCCAGAACCCGAACGTCCACATCGATGGGCCGGGTGCCTCCAATGCGGTGGATGATCTTGTCCTGCAACACGCGCAAGAGTTTGGCCTGCGACCCCAAGGGCATGTTGGAGACTTCATCCAGGAAGAAGGTCCCACCCAGGGCGGTCTCGAATTTTCCGATCTTCTGCCGGTCCGCCCCGGTAAACGCCCCTTTCTCGTAGCCAAACAATTCGCCTTCGATCAGGGTTTCCGGAATGGCTCCGCAATCCACCGCGATGAACGGGCCCTGGGAGCGGGAGCCCAGTCCGTGGATGGCGCGCGCCACCAGGTCCTTTCCCGCTCCGGTTTCGCCCAGAATCAGGACCGTGAAATTGGTCTTGGCGACCTGCTTGACCTCTGCGATCAAGCGCGTGATGCTGCTGCTCGGTCCCATGGACTCGCGGAGAGAGGCTGCGTCTTCCACCTGGCAGGACAGGGTCCGCACCTTGCGTTTGAGCTTGCGCTCATTCAAGGCGCGGAAAACCACGCGCAGCACTTCATGGTGCTTGAGGGGTTTCTCCAGGTAGTCGTGGGCCCCGGCCCGCATGGCCGAGACCGCCTCCCGAATATTGGGGTAGCCCGTCGCCAGAATAATGGGGAGATCTTCGTCCAGGGCCTTGGCGGCCTGCATCGTCTGCATGCCGTCCATGTCCGGCAGCTTCAAGTCCACAATCAACAGGTCGGGCGCCTCGCTGCGCATCTTTTCCAGGGCGGCTGCCCCGCTGTGGGCCACGATCGGAATCATTCCCTCACGTTGCACATACTCCGAAAGCAGGGCGCAGATTTCTTCCTGTTCGTCGACGATGAGAATTTTGTCGCCTGCGACGGTCACTGCTGTCGGTCTCCGCCCTTCAGGACTTGGCGAACCGGGTGAAGCACGCGGATGTCCTGGTCGAGCCAGGGATCCACGGAGTGCAGCATCCCGACAAAAAGCAGGCCGGTTTCGCCGGCAAGCAGCGTCTGGCTGATGCGGCGGCCGATGAACTGGTCGCGGCGTTTGAGCAACGAATCCTGCAAATTCCCTCCCTGGGCCGCCTGCCGGGCGGAGACTCTAGACATCTCTTCGGCAAAAGCTCGCTTCACCAGTAGATATTCTTCGACAAGAAGTTCGGCGGACTCGGTGCCCATAAGGACTGCGCCCTTCTCCTTGAGCTTAAGCAGCAGTTGATAGTTCCGGCTCCCCGCCTTGGCCAGGTCGGTAACGATCTCCGATTCGCAACCGCAAACCGGCAACCCGTCCTGATAAAGACGAACTCGTTCGTAGGGCAGCGCGAGGTTCTCCGTGGTCTGTTCGATTTCGGTCCAGAACTTGTTCACCATCTCAAGGTTGCGTTCCCAGATTGTTTTCCCGAGCTTCTTGACTTTCAAACGCTGGATCGGCTCGTTCAGCGCCCCCATGTCGGCTTGCGTATGAATGATGGGGACGCAGATGAGAACCCTCCTGCTGCTGGGAACGACGGACTCAGAGAACGGCTTCATCGATTTTTTGTCCATGACGCGCGCGCATGTTATTGCTTCCGGTTACGCCAACCTTCCGAAGCAGGGCGCCAGCAGAACAATTCCCCCATGTTCCAGGAAGACAGCACGGAAACAACTGCGTGCTCGCGGCGGAGTGTCCCTTGCCAGAAAGAACATCACAGTGTCTCCGCAAGTCGATCGAGGCATATGTCCCAAATGGCCTCATGGTCGTCACGTATCTGTTCGTGAAGCAATCCCAGATGGCTGAGTTCCAGTTCGGTGTTCGAGTTAGCAAGGCCCTGGGCGGAACTTGAGGACCACCAGCGTCTCGATTGCGGGATCGCCATAAGGCGCCCACGTGCAAGCCAGACTCTGCGGCTCGCGGATCTCTTGATAGCGTCCGCTGTAGAAGTACGTCTTGCCCACGGCATCTTGCATAGCGATTCGGCAATGTCCACCTACGCGGAGGTCTACCTCTGCAGCCGGTGTCGTCCACGTAGGACCGGTATGAAACCACATCTTCATAATCGACGGCGTAGTCCATGCTCTGAATAGCACTAATGGCGCACTCGGAAGGGCACGGGTTATGCGCACACAAAACTGCCCGGTTCGCAAAACCGTTCGACTTGCCAAATCAGGTTCAGGCGAAAGCAATTCTGGAAGCGCCGAGCGCGGGCAGATGCGACCGCTGCCCTGTAAGCTCCTTTGTTTGCAACAGGCTAACGCCCTTTCACGGCGGTAACACGGGTTCAAATCCCGTCGCAGACGCCAAATCTTTCAGTGAGTTACAGAGCTTGCTTCCGGCAGTGAAGATATCCCGGTGGCTTGGCGTTCAGCGATCCTGAAGTCATTCAAGCTAAGCCAATTGCGTGCGGACAGCAACCGACCACAATTTCGGCGTTCCCGTCCTACGCACGTGGGGGGAGCTTGGCTGTGCGGTTGAGGACCGCCGCGAGAAACCGTCCTTCGAGGTATTTCGTGAGGGCCCACATTCACCCAAAAAGCAGCGCATCCAACATCTGCTCAGCGATGGATGCTGGAGTGGTAGCGGTCGATCCCCACTCGAAGCGAACGCCGCCCTCATCGGTGGCGGCGACATCCCACTGTCCACTCTTGGTGGCGCATTCCCACGACATCCTGCTGATGGCATCATCGAATGAGGCAAGTAGCCGCCGAACCTCGCCGTCAACGTTCGAGCGAATGCTCAATTCAATGTCTTCCGTCGGGTCAAATACCAGCATTTCCTTGTTTACTTTAGTGTTAAAAGCCCTGCAGTTTTGGATCGCCATTTGCCTGACTTCGCGCCATAAACCCAAGCCAAAAGCCTTTTTTATGCGCTGCTGCTCAAGCAACTTTTCGTCTTTCTTTCGTTGATCTTCGCGCTTCTGCTGCAACCTAGCCATCGCGTAATCCGACCAGTCGCTCATAAGGCCTGCCCATCCCCTCTTTCGCTGAAACCCAAGAAATCAAAACTAGGACCTTGTGTGGCCCTGAACAACCCATCCCACCATACAAGTTACGACACTAAGAGCAAGAACCCGCATCCTACTCCACGACAACCAGTCAGGAGCCGGAATCTTCCCTCCAGAACTGCGCGATGATCTCCTGATGAGTCTCAGGTCGCGCCTCACCACCGCGGACTGTGCTCTTTGCCGTTTCCGCCTGCTCCCGATCGTCGCCTCGGCAATGACGTGCCGACCGCTGCCTTAGATATATTATTACTTTCGCCCGCGCGCGGGGTTATTCCTGTCATCAAGTCGTTGCGGGACTCCCGGGAGGGTGGACGAGTTCAAATCGGGGATGCCAAGAAAAATCACCGGATTCAGCATCATGGTCTCTTCCTGAACTTCATGCGCATCGCCAACACCGAAATCCTCGCCCCCACAAGCAAGAGCGTGGATGGTTCGGGAGTAGAGACGATTGGATTGATGGGCGTACCAACGTACCCTGCACAACATGGCACAGGCGCAAATACCGGAGGCCAGGAGTCGGGCACCGGTTCTGGCGGCGCTTGGCCGGGCGTAAGCGCTGGCCTGCCGGGGCTGAACGACGGTGGCAGTCCGTATTCGAAGACCTCCGGCGGCGGCTCAAGGGGAGGCGCCTTTGGCGCCTCGGGAGGAAGTTCGAACGCAATGCGGTTACCGCAACGGGCACGGATCACGTTCTTGCCGTCCACCAATACCAGCTCTCCCTTGGCCATGTGGATCCTGTGGTTCGTCCAATAGACTGCATTCTGCACGCGGTAGGAAAGGAACACATCCATGGCTGCCGCAGTTCGTCGCAGCACTAGATTCTCGAGGTGGAGATCGCGGTAGTGCAGCGCCACCACCGGGTCGGAATCGATTGAGTCCTCGGCATCCCGCAGATTCCGCAATCCGCCCGGCACTACCGAGTAGGGAAACATCTGGCGTCTACTTCGATAGTCCGGGGTCAGCTCAAGTCCATTCATCGCCGCCCGAAAGCCGTGCCTCGCCATTTCAGCAATCAATGATTGACTTGAGGAGTTCCGAATGCCGAACAGGAGCGCAGCCAGTGGCAACCCAGAGAAGGCAATTAGAGCGTTTTCAAAGTTATTGTAGACCATATCCGCAATGCGAGAACCAGGCTAAGGCATTCTCGGCGGTAACGGCTACCAGGGCTTCGGCAATGGCGCGTTCCAGAGCTTCTACGGTTCGGGCCTTGGCCGAGCGCAGCCACTGCTTGATCTTCGACCAGGCCTGCTCAATGGGGTTGAAGTCCGGCGAGTAGGCGGGCAGATAGATCAGGCGCGCTCCCCGGGCTTCAATCTGCTCCCGTACCCCCTGCACTTTGTGAGCCGACAGATTGTCCATAATGACCACCTGTCCGGGCTGGAGCTGCGGGCACAACACCTGTTCCAGATAGGCCAGGAAGACATCTCCATCGGTCGGCGATGCGATGGTCATGGGCGCCTGCAAGCCGTGGGTGGTGAGCGCCCCCAGCATGGTCAACGTAGACCAGTGGCTGTGGGGCGTCCCTTCCGGCACCCGTTCTCCACGCGGAGCCCGGCCATAGTTCCGCGTCATCTGCGTGCTGGCGCCGCTCTCGTCTAGAAACACCAACTGCGCAGGGTCGATCTGGGTTATGGCTTCCCACCACGCTTGCCGGCGCTGCTGCGCCTCCGGCGTTTCTTGTTCTTGGGCGTGGAGTGACTTTTTTTAAGCCGCAGTCCCATCTGCCGTAAGGCCAGCCACAGCCGCCCGATGCTCAAGCCCACGCCCTGGACCGCTTGCAGTTGCGCTTGCAACTCCCTCAGGGTCAGATCCGGCTGCTTACGGATTTGCTCCCCCATCCACTCCTGCACCGTCACCGTCACCCGGCTCACCGGACCACGTCGCCACGGCGGCCGCTCCATCTGCCCCGTGCGCGTGCGGGTGGCCGAGATCTTCTTGGCCCAGCCTTCGCTCACCCCGAATTGTTCCGCCAACTCCCCCAGTGTCCCTTTGCCCTGCTCATAGGCCTGCAAAAACTTTCGTCGCAAATCATTCGCGTATGGTCGTGCCATCCTGTGGAGCGGAGAATCGCCAGCAACAGTCTACACTATCTCTGAAAATGCTCTAGTAGGACGGTTTTCAGGGCCTTCCGGAGCAGCCTGTGCGAACGGCGATGTTGCTTGACCAGGGTAACCCGCATGCGAGTTTCTCCCGCCTCGCTCTGCGCCTCTTTCGTTGACGGGGGAAACTCAGGAAGCCCTTTTATAGTGCATTCCGGTTGCCACAGATGGCGACTTGCAGCCATTGGCAGAAGGCACACCTACCCTGGCGGATGATCCTCCATGTGCCTCTAAAACCCTTGCTGGACAAGGCTTTCCCTAGATGGGAGTGCTGATGGAATCTTGCTGCGCGGGAGTCGTTTCAATTGGGGACAACAGGGTACGCAACTTCTTGCAGCCTAGTGGAGAATGCCTGCTTTCTTCAGGCCATCAACTTCCCAGAAAGGTCCCGAGAGCAGGGTCCATGCGGCCTTGGTCGTTGTTCGCTGCCGGTTGCCGCCATCGCTTTAGCGGATTGACATCTCCGGCAGTTCAGGATAAATTTCCAACGCCCTTACCGGAGTCGAGATGTAGTTGACCGCCTGGACATTCGGAGATTTCAGAGGTCCGCATCAAAACCCGCCCATTCCATTGAAAAACACTTGAGGAGAAAAATGAAGCTTTTGCGAATGCTCGGATTCGCTACAGGAGTGCTTTTGGCTGCCGCAGGCATGGCCAGCGCACAATCGTGGCAGCCCTTAGCGCACCAACCCAGTTTTACCGCTGGTCATGTTCTTCTGCTCACCGATGGCACCGTTATGGTGCATCACGAAGACCCGAATGACGGCTTTTCGGATTGGTGGAAGTTAACTCCAGACATTAACGGCAGCTACGTGAACGGAACGTGGACCCAGCTTGCCTCCCTGGCGTCGGACTATGGTCCGCTATTTTTTGCTTCAGCGGTGCTGCCCGACGGCCGAGTCATCGTGGAGGGCGGAGAACAGAATTTTGCGCAATATGTTTGGACTAACAAGGGCGCAATCTATGACCCGACACACAATGTATGGACGCCGATGAATCCGCCCAGCGGCTGGAGCCGCATTGGCGATGCCCAGAGCGCGGTCCTGAGCAACGGGACATTCATGGTAGCCAATTGCTGCAGCACTCAGCAGGCCCTGCTGAACGCATCGACCCTGACGTGGACCGCCACCGGTTCCGGCAAGTTCGACGAGAACGACGAGGAAGGATGGACCTTGCTCCCCGGGGGGAAGGTGCTGACGGTGGATGCCTACGTTAATATCGGGGACCCCAATGGCAAGAACTCGGAAATTTATAATCCCACAACGGGCTCATGGACGAGCGCGGGCAGCACGATCGTGCAACTCTGGGATTCCCACGGCTCCTATGAAGTTGGCCCTGCGATGTTGCGGCCCGACGGCACTGTCTTTGCCACCGGTGCGAACGGCGCCGGCGCAGGTCACACCTCCATTTACAACTCCAGCACGGGAACCTGGACGCCTGGTCCCGATTTCCCAGGCAACTTGGACATTGCTGATGGTCCGGCGGCATTGCTGCCCGACGGCAACGTGTTGGTGAGTGCGAGCCCGGGGATATTCCAAAATGGTACGGTCTTCTTCGAGTGGGACGGCTCAAACCTGAATTCGGTTCCGGCTACACCCAACTCCCCAGGCAATTCGTCTTGGTATGGACGGATGCTGGTGCTTCCGACCGGTCAAGTCCTCTACACCGATGGCAGCCGTGATGTCGAAATCTACACCCCGGCCGGAACCGCCAATCCTAACTGGGCCCCCTCGGCGGTCCTCAGCATAAGCTCGCCCATCATTAGCCGGGGCAGCACCATCATGCTCAGCGGCAGGAAGTTCAACGGCTACTCGCAGGCGGTTGCCTACGGAGATGATGCGCAGGCGGCGACGAACTATCCGATTGTGCGCCTGACCAATGCGAGCACGGGACACGTTTTCTACTGCCGCACGCACGACCACAACACCATGGCGGTTGCCTATCCCGGACCTGCCTACACCCATGTCGATATACCGTCCAACATGGAAACCGGACAGACCTACTTGGAGGTAATTGCCAATGGCATTGCGTCGCCCAGATACAACATTGGGGTCAGGTAGAGAAAATCTGCCGCACAACTAATACGCGCCACGTTCTCTTAACCAAAGGGGCGTGGCGCTTTGCATTGGGAGGATTCGCTCGGTCTCCGCGCGCCCATTTCTTCTACCATGGACCTTTCTTTCCCGGTTGTGGATGTTCAACGCATTGCGGGCTGTGCGGGCGAAAGAAACAATTAACTTCCAGCCAATCCTGATTGTTGGGTCCCGCGATCCGGTCATGCCATTGGTCTTGAATGGCTTTGATCTGGGCGGGATTCATCTGCCAGGACAACGGAGGATCGTTGCCTTGAAATTCAAAGGTGGCCAGACGGATCGGTATGCTCTTGTCTGACCATTGAGCCGCAAAACTTGAAACGGCTTCGCGGTCGCGAACCAACTGCCCGGTATTCCGGACGTGCAGCAAAGCCGACACCGGCGCCTCAGCTTGGTAAAACCAGCCTTTGTTGCCGGCACTGGGGTTGCTGGCGCCGGCTGGAAATGACCGAATCTGAATAATCAGTATGTCCGGTCTTTTTTCCGGAGGAGTGGAGGAAAAGGCCTCGTTCAGCCATTCCAAAAGGCTATTAACACCGTAGTTGTCGTAGAATCCACCATCCACGACGTGGTACTGAGGGCCGTCTGCGATGGCCCTGGCCGCGGGCGTTACAAAAGGAAACGTAGCCGCCAGCCGCACCGCGGTGACCACCGGAATGTCGTTGTTGGGAAACAACTGGGCAAAGGTTTTTCGCTGGGGGCCCTCAATCTGGTTTTTCTGAAGGAGGTTGGTGGTGGCCAGCAGTAACGGTTCTCCGCTTTCCACCAAGGTAGCATTGAAGATGACTGCCGGTCGCCATCCTTGCTGAACTCCCTGGCGCCATTCGTTCAAGTTGGCGGTGATCGGTCCCCGGCTGCGCCACCCTTCCTCCAGCGCCCATCCGCGATCAATGAGTTTGTCCTTTTCGGTTTTGAGGTAGGGCAAAAGGATGCGCGACAGGTCGGGATAGACCATGGCCCAGGCGATGTCGTCGAGGCTGGGTTTCTCAGCCGCTTCCACGATACTGGGAAGTTCGCTGTCCGTCGCGGTAAACCCGTAGGGCTGCGCATCGGCGCGGTAGCGGTTGACGAAATACATGGTGCCCACGGCCCCGCCAGAAACCGAACTGATCAAAGCGATAGAATCGGCGAAGTTGACCGGCTTGTCCGGCGAGCCGCGGCGGAGTTCCGTTTGAAGACCGGTGAGCACTTGTGCAGTCCAGGCCGCAGCTTGGATGCCTCCGCCTGCGGTCGCGATAACGGTTACACGTCCGCGCGGATGATCGGCGTCCGGCGCCAGCCGGTTGGGGGCAGTCAGGACCTGCGCCGGACTTACCGCAACGACCGTCGAAGCGGGTCGTAACTCATAAAAGTGGTCCGATCGAGAGTACAGGTTACTGCTGGCAACAAACACGATCAGCAACAGCAACAGGGGCACTCGATAGCGATCCAGGAAGAAGGCCGCGATGGCCAGGCTCCAGTTCAAGAGAATTAACAGCAGGATTACGTAGGCGATGGCCGGGACGCCGAATTGTTGGCCGAGTCGCGCATGCTTGAACCATCCGAGGATCAGATACAAAGCAATCGTACAAAGCAACATGATGAAGCTGAGCCACTGTCCGGGATATAGCAATCCGGTGCGGGGATCGAAATAGCCAGCCCGCAATCCGCCCGGCAAACCTTTGGCCCAATCGCCGAGTTGCCGGCGGGTCTCCGGGGAAACCACGTCGTGACGATAAGCCCAGGCGAGCCACCTGCGCAGGAAGGCAAAATGCACGGGATAACGCTTCTCCGCAGGTATGTGGTAGCGAGGCGATAACAGCACGGTGAGCCACAAGGCGCCATAGCTCACGAGATGCACGGCGACGATGCCGGCGAAGGCGGCGCCAAGCCGCAGGCCGATTGCGTTCTGGGCCTGCCCGTTGCTGAACACGGTGGCGATCAGCATCGGCAAAGTGAGGGACTCGGTGAGGAGTAGGGCGGGATGGGAGACGATGTCTTGGGTCAAAGCTTGCTGAATCCCAAATCGCTCCTTGCCATTCAGCAACACCACCCGGAATACCACCAGGATACTGAAGGCCAGGGTCGTAGTCGCAACCATGGTCCAGAGAATGTTCCAGGGGCCGAGAAGAAACAGATTCCCCAGCAACTGGCGAAAGGCGAACAAAGACACAATCGGCAGCCCAAACAGCGTGATGCCCACCAGGATAGGCACGCGCACCAGATAAGCGTACTGTAGCTTCGCTGCCAGTGGCAGCCGTTTTGGCGGCGCGTTGTTTGGGTCCGCAACAGGCGCGGTGGTTGCTCCCACGGCACAGCCTCCAAGCTAGTAGGCGAGAATGGCGAATGTTTGTGTGCAGGCTCTGTCAAATCTGCATACTATATCGAAATTCCTGTACTGGATAGAAGGCGACAAACAACCAAAGCCATAAAACCAGAAGCGCTGATTTCGACCGGAACATACTGCCTCCGGAATCCCGGGTAAGTGGGATGGATTGTACTGCAATTGGGCAGAAGACAATGTCAAAGTTTTGTAGAGAATAGGCTGCCGTCAGCGCCGGCAGAAAGGGGCGGCTCAGCCGCGAAGGAGAAAAGACAGAGGCCCGTTCCAGACCTCCGCCGAGTATCGAGGGTTTGCTTAGGGATTCGTACGCCTATAGAAGGAATTTCTCCCCTTCCCAGTTTCCAGCTTGTAATCGGAGGGAATCTGGAACAGGGAGGCATCGGGCTCACCGCGGCTGACATTGGTGACCTTGCTCGTCATAGTACCTATCAGAGGGTCTTTGTGGGTCGTCATCAGGGGAATCTGCAAGTCGGTAGAGAACCAGCGCTCGGTGACCACCTCGATGGGCTTGGCGTTGCCGATCTCGCCGGCGGCAATGGTGCGGGTCACGCGCGTGCCCATCGCTGACAGCCCCAGGATGGTCTTGGTGCCCAACTGCTCGGTGCTGACGTTCGCGTGGTTAGCCTTCGAGGAGATCCAGGACGGACCCTCGCCTTCGCCCCCGGAGACCCTTGCCCGCATGGGAGGAGGGAATGGCATCTGATGTGCCGTCTTATTTCGTGGATTGAGCATATAGCGATTGCCGGAAACCGGATCGAGGATCGCGATCATGGTGCCTTTGGTGGCGCCGGTGGTGGGGGTGTTCAGTTCGAATCCGATTTCGCGGCGGACGCGGCCTTGCGAATCGCGATAAATCGTAGTCTGATTTTCCGTGTGGATGCTGTTGCCATCCGCTAGCGTAGTGTCGCGGGTCGTGGTTACGTTCGCGGTCATCGGTGCGCCCTTGACCGCCCTGCCTTCGCCAACCTCCTCGTGGAAAAATCCACCGGCGAAGCCGGGCCCTACTTGCATGGTTACCATCCCCCCAACTGGCGGCGGCGGAGGTGGAGGCATGGGTTCTTCCTGGGCGGCCGCCAGCAGGGAAAGTCCGGTGAGCAGCCACCCAATCAACAGGCCCATGGAAAGGGCATGAGCTTGTACAGCCTTCTTGATATCCATAGCTTCAACCTCATCCTTGAATTCATGGCTACGGTTGTAACTTCAATTCACGATCCGCACGGCCCGTACCACACCGTCGAACCCTACTACCACGTCAGCCATCTGCGGCTGCGCATTGCTTTGTGCAGGCAACTCCATTCGCACGACCTGGGCATCGCTGGCGCAGCTCAGCGGGTCGCAGAACATCAGCGCAACATAGTCTGCGTCGATGTTGGCCTGCGATGGCTCAGTCGTATCCGGACTCGACTTGCTTGCAGACTGAACGCGCCGGGTTGGGGGCCGATTAACTTTGCTCCGCGACACTGCGGGTTGTTGCGGATGCGGCTGGGACTCAGATTTGTCGGCAATGACGCTTGGCTGTTCCACTTGGCTCTTTACCGGCACATTTATGGAGCGCTGCTCCAAAAGCCGCACCCCCAGGAAAAGTGCCACCACGATGGCTGCTGCGATCGCCACATACGCCCCGACTTCGAAGAACCGGCTGAGCCGCATGGCGATTGGAGTGAAACGGTGCGCCATCTCCGGCTGCACAGGCTGGGAAGTGCCTTGCCGGAATACCCGGAGCAGCGCCCGTTCCACATCGGGGCCCGCGGCGCAAGCGGCGGTTCGCGCCTGCAACGTCTGCATCGTAGCCGCAAGCATTCGTTGCTGTTGCATCCAGGCGGCGCATTTCTGGCACCCGCCCGCATGGTCCAGGATCTGCTGGTCCTGCGTCTGCGACAGCTCCCACAAGGTCAGAGAGGTAGCACGATGTTCGAATTCACGGCATGTCATGACAAGCACCTCGCCGTAACGCTCGATATCCCGGGTGCGGCGGCTGCCGAATGTTGCAGCTTCCGGCTGAGCATGTCGTGCGCCCGGTGCAGCCGCGAACGGATGGTGCCCAGAGCACAGCCAAGCGCTTCCGCCGCATCTGCATAAGTCAACTCCTGGAGATCGCAGAGCACCACCGCCTCGCGATAATGTTCCGGCAGTGAAAGTACAGCCTTCCACACCGCTGTCGAAGTCTGTTGCCGGGCGATTCCTTCACCGGGATCGCTATTGACCGTCAAAGACTGCGCTTCGTCATCCAGCGGACTGCTTAACCCCGTCTCCGAATAATTACGTTCCAGCGCCCGCCGCACATAGTTGCGGGCCACCCCGAACAGGTAAGCTCCCAGGGCGGCGCGGGACGGATCGAAATCGCGGCCCCGCTGGATCAGGAACACAAAAACGTCCTGGGTTACCTCTTCGGCGATCAGTCGCGAGCCGCTCATGTGCAAGGCGAAGCGAAAGATGGGAGCCTGCCGCCGGCGGTAGAGGGCAGTGAAGGCATCTTCGTTTCCGGCCAGCGCCTGCGCAAGCAGCTGTTCGTCGGTTCGCTCGGTCAGCAACTCCACCTCGAGGGGTGAACCCGATATCGTTTCCGTCAGTATTTCCCCTGGCCGAAACGGAAAGTTCCGAAAAGTTAGGATTCTTTATCGTATGCCCTGGCGGGCTTACCAATACAGAAACACCGTGAAGGGGAAAAAGGCGCTATTAATCTGCGGGTCCCATCCGTGCGACGACTCTTCCGCAGCTCGGAAGGGAAGCGAGATCCTCAGCTAATCAGCTCCGCTCGCGTCACATCCAGAGGATGATCGATTAGTGGCGTCACGCGTTCGATGAATCGCACCGTATGGGGCAGCGTGGCGTGAAGGTCGAATGCGTCCTCGTTTGTCCAGCGCGAGTGAATATAGAACAGTCCCGGATCTCGGATCGAGCGGAAGGCGTGAATGCCCAGGCAGCCGGGTTCCTCGCGGGTAGGACGTACCACAGCATCCAACGCCTCCGCGACAGCACTCTCAACGCCCGCGCTGGCGTGAAAACGGGCGAATATGAACAACTCCAAGGACCACCTCCAGACAACCATCCAACTCCGACGTTGCTACTAAGGCTAGTTCCCCAATGAAGCCGCCGCGGTTTGTGCCCCGGACGCCTTTCGCTCGCCGGCCTTCAGTTCTTCAAAGCTGAATTGCTTGCCCACAGCCTCATACGGCTTGCCGTCAACCTCGACGTAAGGATAGACGAAATAATTCAACGGCGGGCCGTCCTGTTTGGGCGAAAGGGTTATGTCGCGGCCGCTGGAGAACTGGACCCGGTTGGTGTCCAGGCTGCCGAAGAAATAGTCCTTTTTCTCTTTGGCTTTCCATGCCTCGGAGATATCGACCGGAATCCAGCCGATCTTGGAGGCGTAGAACTCCGCCCAGCAGTGATAGCCGGCAATGTCTCCGTTGTCTTTGTTCTCAGGCAGAGGAAACCCGATGTCGAACTTTGCAGGAATATCTTCGGCGCGCAGCATCCCGATGAACGGTGAATGGAAGTCGGTGCAATTGCCGTGCTTGGCATCGCAGGCCCACAGGGCATCTCCGCGGCCCCAGCCGGCTCCGGTCTTGTCGTAGCGCATGGTCGTGAACAGGTAGTCGTAGGCCGCTTTGGCTTTGGCGACGGTCCCAACCTGATTGCCAGCCACCTCTTGGGCCAGGGTCTTGATCTTGCCATCGATAGGGATAAGCTTGTCAGGCTCGACAAATCGGGTCATCGACGCCGGCACGACACCGGGTTTGGTGTCCTTGCGCTCGAGTTGCGCAAAGTCGCCGAGCGAGTACTCGCGGCGGGTCACTTCGTACTCCAGTGTGAACTCGGCCGTACTCTGCACCGGATTGCGCACCTCCGCGTACATCATGCGGTTGCCGTACTCCGCTTCCTGCGTCATCTTCGTTCGCACCGGGGCTTTGACATTCACCAGGCGCACAGTTTGGTGCTCATCGGTGTGCGCCACCGGAGCCCACACGCGCACTACTTTTGTTCCCGGCGGGATATCTTTGACGGTGAAGGAATACGTAAAGCGAAACTTGCGTACGGGTTGGCTGAATTTCGGCTTTTCTGGCGTGGATTGCGCGCATGCAAGCGACACTGCAATACAGGCCAGTAGCAGCGACGACAAAAGGCGTGGCTTCATAATGAATCTCCTGCTCTCGATGGTTAATTTCGGATGAGGAATCGGCCCGCGATTAGAGGGAAGGGGTTCAAGTGAAGCCGATGAGGCGGAGTGGCAAAGGCTGTTGGCCGGCGTGCATTGGTGGACATTCTATCAAATGCAGGCAAGTCTCCTGTCAACCTGCGGTAACTATTCGTAGTGGGTTCGGTTTTCGCGTGACCGACGATCCAGTTGGTGCTGCATCTAGGCGGAAAGCGCGTCCTTCACCAGCGCAAGCGCGCGGCTGCAGGCTGCGGCAAAGGCGCCGACCGTGTTCGGATCGGTCTCCGCCGCCGCATCCCAATTGATGGTCAGGCAAAAATAGACCCAGCGGTCGTCGAAGAGCATCGCTCCAGGCACGCACAAAGCATGATAGCCAGGCACGTCGATGCTCCCACCTTTGACGAACGCACTCACACCCAGCGGTAGAGGCACCAGCCAGATAGCGTCGCCCATCGACAGGATCCGTCTGAACTCATTCAGCGTCTCTTTGTTGTGGAAGAATTGGCCCTGCAACGCCCGCGAATAGTAGGACACGAAGTCGTCTGCCGAAGCCGCCAGGGACTCGACTTTGTTCATGGGCGAATTGACAATCGACTGGTTGGCCGCCGCTCCTATTTCTTCCCACGTGAATGCCTTGTAATTCTTTGCGCCCAGGAGATAGCCAAAAAACACGCGAGTGCTTTCGGGGACCATGACGCTGTTCAATCCCGCCGAAGCGATGAATTCGCGCACTTTGTCCGGGCCAACGTGCTTTAGGCACATATCCGTTCCGGTGTTGTCGCTGTGCATAATCATCGCTTCCAGCGCGGTACGCTCGGAGACCTTGCCGATCAGATTTGGTGGATTAAACGTCGCACTATCCAGTGACCAGACGCTGGCATCGAGCGCCAGTTGTTGTGCCGTGAGGGTTTTAACCACCTGAGGTGAGTCGGCTTGGCGCAGTGCTTCGCAAAGGACAAACGTCTTGATGGCGCTCCCCACAAACATCTGTTTCGAGGAGTTGGATTCCACCAGAAACTCTGGCTTGCCGTTGGTCGCGGGCGCTTGAATCTTGATGGCCACATCTCCCGGCAGCGATTTGAAGAGTGCCAAAATCGCTTGCGGAGAGTTCTGATCTTTTCCTGCGGCCATCGTGGGGAGTGCCAGTGGCCCCACTCCAACTGCTGCGGCCGCCCCTGCGGCTCCTGCCAGAAACTCGCGCCTTGAACGAAACATATCTCTACTCCCCTCACCTGATGCCGGCTTGGCTCGCGTCACGCAGTTCCAGAGTCTAACACTGGTTCGTCACAGTGACCGCCTACGCGGAAGCGGAGCTGCCACCGCGCATTTTTCGCGATCGAAGGAACCTTGCCGATATCAGCAAGACGGCTGCGACCCCGCCAAAGATCGCACCCATTCCCAGCATCACCAGAGGCACAAGGAAAAAGCGCAGATTCCATCCGGCACCGATTCGCGCTTGCGTGGGCGCTTGCGGATCGTAACGGATAAGATGACGGCTGCCAACAGGGAACTGAGAAGCCCGCTCGGCGGTTTGCTGATAGTTCTGGCTCTGGAAGCTGATCAGCTCTGCGGTGATCGGTTTGCCGTCAACGGTGTAGAGCACCTGCAACTTGGCGGCGTAAAGCTGCTCGTGCGGGGGCGCCGGCTGCGTCACCACCTCGCTGCGAAGGACTTGAGCTTTGGTCTCGGGCCAGGTTTGCAACACTTGATACTGCCGCCAGAAAAAAGGAAGGCTCAAAATAACGGACAGGGTGCACAGGATGAGATTGGCAACCCCGAGAAACACCAGAAGGCCGTGTTTTTCGCTGTTCAAGCGCGCACCATGAAAATCATGTTCACCACAGAGACACAGAGGAATGCATAACTAAAACCAAAGTCTGAACAATTCCAGTTTCAACCAAGGAATTAGTTCCTCAATAAACCTTCAACTATTTCTTGAAGTAGTTTCTCTGTCCCTCTGTGTCTCCGTGGTGCTTCGTCTCATCCCCCGCGCTTGAAGTCCTTCATCTCTTCGCGGACCCGGCGGAAGCGTCGGAGCAGTGATCCCAGATAGCCGAGCAGTATCGCCCAGGTAACGATGTAAGCGGCTTTCAATGCGACTGGGCCGGTCATCGCGGGCCTCCTTGTAGGGCCGCCGCGGCGTGCGTGGCTTCAACTTTTTCTTCCAACATCTGCAAGCGGTAACGGACTACCATCAGCACAATTCCCACGCAGGTGAACGCCGCCAGGTTCCAGAAGAAGGCGTGCAGCATGGCCGGATCGAGGCCCGAGTTTTCACCGCCTCCCATCACTGGGGAGGGATGCTGGGTACGAAACCAGCGAATCGACATGTACACGATCGGCACATCCACGAATCCGAAGATGGCCAGCGCCGCCGCCAGGACTTGTGTCTGTCCTCCTGCCGAAAAACGTCGCAGCACCAGATAGCTTACGTAGATTAGCCACAGCACCAGCGTGGTCGTCAGGCGGGCATCCCATGTCCACCAGATGCCCCACACCGGGCGCGCCCAGATCGGACCCGTAATCAGGACAATGGTGCAGAACGTCACTCCAACCTCGGCGGAAGCCGCGGCTACACCGTCGCTGGCAAGATTGCGTTTCCACAGGTACGCCACCGACGCCAGAAAGTTGACGAAGAAGCACACTCCAGCCGTCCATGCCGAGGGGACGTGATAGTAGAAGATCCGCTGAACCTCGCCCATGGTCTGCTCGGTGGGAGCAACGAACAATGCCTGGTAGGTGCTGAAGGCCAGCAGCGCGAGGGTGAATACAACGAAGGCTAGGAATAGATTTTTCATTCCGCGTTTAACACACTTTCGAACAGAAGAAGACAGACGGCCGTGAATACCACATCGTAAACCGCCAGCATCTTGATCCAGAAATCCGGTGAAGCTTCCCCCGTCAGGATGGAAGTGGTCGCATCCACCATGGCGAGCAACGCTGGTATCGAGATTGGGAAGAGAATGAGCGGCAGCATGATCTCGCGGCTGCGCGTGCGAATCGAAAGCGCCGCAAAAAAAGTGCCATTGACGACCAGCGCCCAGGTCCCCAGCAGCGCTACCACGATTAGCTGCCAGACCGGCCCAACCGAGCGCAAATCGTAGAAAACCACAAACAGTGGAGTCATCAGCGCTTCCAGCACCACCACGAAGAAAAAATTACCGATCGCCTTGGCCAGGAACAACGCATTCGGAGGAGCTGGCGACACCCGGTAGGCATCGAGTACTTGATTGCGCAGCTCGCGCGCCCAGGTCTGGTTCAGTGCCACCACTGCCGCGAACAGGAAAGCCACCCAGATCAGGCCGCCCGCGATGCGGCGCGACTCCTCGGCGGTGGGATTGAAGGCGAAGCTGAAGATCACCACCACCAGCAGCGCGAAGAACAGCATGGAGTTGATTGCGTCCTTGGAGCGCCACTCCATGCGCAGATCTTTCAGCAGGGTGGTGCGCGTCACGCCAATGGTGGTCATCGCGGCGTCCACTCCCCATTCGGGATCGCTGCGTTGCGGGCGACTTCTTCGCGAGCCACGATTTGTCCCGCAGCCATGTGCACGAATTCGTCGGCCACACCTTCCATCAGTGTGGCCTGGTGCGTCACCACGAAGACGGTCTTGCCCTTGTCGCGGACCCTTCCCAGCACGGCGGCCATCTCACGCGCCGAATGCACATCGACGTTGGAGAAGGGCTCGTCGAGCAGAATCAACTCCGGATCGTGCAGCACCGCGCGGGCCAGCGACAGGCGCTGCCGCATACCCTGCGAATACTGGCCGATGCGGCGAGACAGTTCCGGGTCGAGCCCGACCATCTGCATCGCCTTGCGGCAAACAGCGTCGTCGTCGAGACCGTACAAGCCGGCGAAGTAGCGCAGGTTTTCCATTCCGCTTAACTCGTCATAGAGCAGCGGGGCATGTCCCATGTATCCCACGCGATGAGCGACCTCGCGATGATCTCTTGTTCCCAGCAGCGTGAAGTTGCCCTGGCTGGGCTCCATCAGTCCGGCGACCATGCGCAGCAGAGTGCTCTTGCCGGCGCCGTTATCACCCAGCACCACATACAGGCGCCCAGGCGCAAAGCTGGCCGAGATGCCGCGGATGGCGGCAAACCGGCCAAAAAATTTCACCAGATTATCGAGAACAATGACAGGCGGAGAAGAGAGATCGCTGGTGCCCGTCATGCTGTGCGTTTCCGTGACTCTCGCTTCCAGCCGGGAATTACTGGCCCGGCGTGCCCGGCTGTCCCGCTAGATCGGCTTTCTGTGCATTTCCGTTGGCGGCCGGAGCCGCGCCCGGTTGCCCTGGCTGTTTGGGAGCGTACTTGGAGGCGCACTTGGCTTGAATGTTGGTGGCGCGGAAGACGCCATCGCGGCCAAATTTTCCTTCCGCCAAGGCCTGCGCATTGTCCTTGAAGGTGTCAGGCGGCGCTTCGCTGCCGTTGTAAACCACCGGCAGGGTGCGGTCCTGCTCGACCAGCAGAAATTCCAGATGGGTTCCCTGGCGCTTGATCGACCCGGGCTGAACGTTACCGGCCACGCGCAGCCGTTTGCTGTAGGCGCCGTTGCCCATGCCGTTCAGTTCCTTGATGGTGACGTAGTAGCTCTTGCTGTCTTGTACGCCGGTGTAGGCGAGATAGCCGAGCGCCACGATGATTATGACGATCACTGCGCCGAAGCGCGCGTACCTGCGTCCCTGATCTGACATTAACTAAATCCTCTGAGTGTTGAACGCCTGACGGTGGAAGCGTCATGGCATCCGTAGTGTTTCCTTCCCGATGTGCTTAAGGATAACGCTTTTGAGCGCACAGCGCCATGTGATTCAGATCACATCGTCCGTTGACTTTGCCATAAGGCGCGAAGACCAAGCCGGCACTGGTTTGCGGGGGACGCTTAAGCCGCGCCGCGATGGCGATTCGCCTCGGCCAGGCTTGAGTGAACCAGTTCGATCAGTTCGGGCGGCGGCAAGGGTTTGACCCGGAAGACGACCTCCAGCCCCGCGTACTCGGAGTTGGCGTCGGGCAGGCCACTGAGCACGACGACCGCAATCCAATCGTTTTCCGCGCGGATTCGGCGGACCAATTCCGGCCCACTACAGCCCGGCATCAGGTGATCGGTGACGATCACTCCGATGCGATTGGGAAAGATGCGGAGCGTGGCCAAGGCACTTTCGGCGGTACTAGCGATGGACACCTGGAAACCAGCCTTCCGCAGGACTGCTTGGCGGACACTCAGTTGCACAGGATTGTCGTCAACGAGGAGGACTTGGTTCAAGAATCCATCTCCCGAAACTCTTCCCGGAGATCTGGCTCACCAAAAACACAAGAATGACTGCCACCAATCCAAGGCGCTAAGCGGTACGCTGCTGGCCGCAAACCTCTTCCTTGGCTCGCAACCAGTCCTGCTCGGGCGAGCCGCCCACACCTCCGCGCTGCAAGTACAGCTCATAGGCGCGTGTGCGGATCTTTTCCTCTACAACCGGCGAGGCTTGAGACGCGTGAGCGAATTCGGGCTTCGTCGTCACCGGCTGCGCTGCCTGAGCAGCAGTTCTGTTCTCAGGCTGATTACCATTCCCAACCTCGGGAGTAGGTTTGCGGCTCCGTTTTTTCGGCGTGGTGCCATCATTGGCTCGTGTTGCTTTCGGCATCGTACTTGACTCCTGGACCATGAAATTTGCAGCCGGTCCGCGCTCTACGAACAGTCGCGGCCGATCACTACAGCTTCAACTATAAACGAATCCGCAGCCTTGAGGAGAGCCCAGGTACCTTTTTCCACAACTTTGTGCAACTCACGATGAACATTCTGTTACTGATCACAGGTTGCTATCGTTGCAAGGTCCTTTGTTGTCCAATATGAAGTTGGCAGCTCGACGATTCAGGAACCAAGCCTCCTGGGCTTGCGTATAACTAAAGTAGGGCGGAGTCCCGGTTCACCGCGATGCTATTTTTCGAGATCCTGCGACAGATGTTGCGAACCTTGTGGGCGCACAAGCTACGCTCGTTCCTCACGATGTTTGGCATCGCCTGGGGAGTGGGCTCTCTTTTGCTGCTGGTGGGACTGGGAGAGGGATTCCGCTCAGGCAACCGGCGCGAGCTGAACTCGCTCGGCGAAGACATCATGTTCATGTTCCCCGGACGGGCCCCGGCGGTCGCAGGCAACATGAGCTCCGGTCGCGAGTATCGCCTCACATTTAAGGACTATCTTGACGTTCAGCGCGAAGCCCCGCACGTGCGTGCGATTGCGCCCGTGTTGCGAAGGCAGGACATTCGCGAAGTCAGTGACTACGGCAACACCAACGGCGAGGTTGTCGGAGTTCCTCCGCACTTCAACACCATTCGTTACTTGCCGCTTGACAGCGGCCGCTGGATTAATGACGCCGACGATACCCAAAAGCGGTTCGTGTGCGTGGTTGGGGACGAGATGGTGAAGAACCTGTTTCCCGGCGGCAGAACTGCAGTGGGCAGCGCGATCCTGCTGAATGGCATTCGCTTCGAGGTCGTGGGAGTGGTACAGCGGGTAGGCCACGGCGATGACAACTCCACTAACAACCGCGTCTTCCTTACCTACACGATGATGCACCAGTTCTTTCCCTTGGCCGGGGAACAGCAGCAGGACGCCGTCTCGTTCTTGAACTATCGTCCGCGGGTGCGCGACGAGCACGATATCGCTCGTCAGGAAGTGCGGAAGATTGTCGCCCGCAATCACGGCTTCGATTGGCGCAATGAAGATGCTTTCGAAGATTGGGACACCGTCAAGAATGCGGAGACGGTGGGCAAGATCTTCGACGTGATGGATATTTTCCTGGGCGGAGTTGGACTGGTCACGTTGACTCTGGGCGCGATTGGCATCGTCAACATCATGCTGGTGGCGGTGAGCGAGCGTACCCGCGAGATCGGCTTGCGCAAAGCGCTGGGCGCGACCAACCGCAGCATCCTGTTACAGTTCTTTCTGGAAGGCGCCTTCCTCACCCTGATGAGCGGAGTCATCGGCATGGGTGGCGCTGCGCTGCTCATGCACCTGATGAGCGGCATGGGACAGGTGCCAGGTTTCGATCCCCCGACTATGTCGTACATGTCGGCGACGGTCGCCATTGGAACCCTGGCCCTCGCCGGAATTTTTGCCGGCCTCTATCCCGCGCGCAAGGCGGCGCTGTTGCAGCCGGTAGACGCACTGAGGCAGGAGTAGCCATGGTCAAAGATCTGATGACGCAGGCTTACGGCGCCATGCGCCACGATCGGCGTCGCACCGCGCTGACCATGCTCGGAATGGCTTGGGGTATTGCGACGGTGGTTCTACTGCTGGCCTACGGCGCAGGATTCGGCCGCGCCATCGAGACCATCTTTGCCAACTGGGGCACGCGCATTATCGGCGTCTTTCCCGGGCGCACGTCCCAGCAAGCCGGCGGGCAAAAGGCCGGTACCAAGATCAGGTTCACCTTCGATGACATCGATCGCATTGTGAATGCCGCCCCGCTGGTGCATCGCATCACCCCGATGGTGGCGAAGGACTGTGTCGTGCAACAGGATGTTCGTACCTACACCCTTCCCATCAACGGCGTTTATCCCAGCATGTTCAAGATCCAAGCTTTGAACCTGGGCGAGGGGCGCTTGATGGACGAGGACGACGAGTTGTCGCGCGCGCGGATAGCGGTCATTGGCTCCGAGGCCAAGAACAAGCTGTTTTCCGGCCAACCCGCTTTGGGCCAGTACGTACGCATTGACGGCATCAGTTACCGGGTCATAGGCGTTCTCTCGCCGCATATGCAAGAGGGGGACGACAGCATCAACAAGCTGATCTACGTCCCCTTCAGCACCATGAGCGATTTTAAGGACACGCACTACCTCGATGGCATCTGGCTCGACTACGAGGGCAATGAATACGAACTGGTGGAGCGCCAGGTGCGCGGCGTTCTCGCCCAGCAGTACAACTTCAAGCCCGATGACAAGCGCGCGGTATTCATTTACAACATGATGAAGCAGTTGAAGCAGTTTCAGATCATCATCACCGGCTTGCAGGTCCTGCTGGCCTTCATCGGAACGCTGACCCTGGGCATTGGCGGCGTCGGCCTGATGAACATCATGCTGGTATCGGTCACTCAGCGGACGCGCGAGATCGGCGTGGAAAAGGCCCTTGGCGGCCGGCGGCGCGACATCCTCGTTCAGTTCCTGGCCGAAGCTCTGGCGATCACCTTTGCGGGCGGCATTGCCGGCATCGCCATGGCCTATGCGATTTCCATTGGCGTGGGCCGCCTCACCTTCTACAGTGCGGTTGCCAAGAATGCCGAAGCCGCCGATATCCGGCTGATCATCGATCCCAAGATCGTCCTCATCGCCACTATTATTTTGACCCTGGTGGGCCTGGTGAGCGGAATGCTACCCGCCATCAAAGCGTCGCGGCTCGATCCCATCGAAGCGCTGCGTTACGAGTAGTGTCCCTCTCCAACTCTGCTCCCAGTTAGAATAGGAACCTAACCATGATCCGATCGATTGTTTTTCCTCGCATTGCCGGCAAGTCGCTGGAGGAGTTGCAGCCTGCGCTGGAGTTGTTTCGCGCTCTGGGTTTCGCCCCGGGCAATGAGTGGCATGAGGGCGGAAACCACGGCATCGAGATGCTGGCTCCGAGCGGAGGGATTGAATTTCTCGCCGCCGCCGATGCGTCCAGCGTCGATGCCGTGGTGGAAGTCTCCGACGCCGACGGCGCATGGCAGATCGCCAAAAAGCTTGGTGTGACCATCCGTCGGGAGATTGCCGACACGCCTTACGGCGCGCGCCTTTTCGAAGTGGAAGTGAGTGGGCTTCGCATCGGCTTTCTGACCTATGCGAAAAAAGTTGGAGAGCATCGCGGGCTGGAAGCTTCGCTGAATGCAGCGGGCAAGCAATTCGCCATTGTGGTGGGCCGCTTCAACTCTTTCATCACCGAGCGTCTGCTGGATGGCGCACTGCTGGCGTTGCGGCAGTGCGGAGCGAATCCGAAAGACATCTCTATCGTTCACGTGCCGGGAGCCTTCGAGATTCCCGCTGCAGCACGGCAGCTTGCGCAGACGGGCAGCTACCATGCAATCATCTGCATCGGCTGTCTTTTGCGGGGCGGCACCTTGCACTATGAGGTGATTGCCAACGAAGTGACGCGCGGAGTGGGCCAATCGGCGCAGGATACCGGAGTACCGCACGCCTTCGGGGTGCTAACGTGCGACACCCTGGAGCAGGCCATCGACCGGGCGGGATTGAAGGCGGGCAACAAGGGATTTGAAGCTGCTCTGGCGGCGGTCGAAATGGCGTCGTTGCGGCAGCAAGTCGCCGAGCATGTGGCCAGCGCAGCGGACGGAAAGCGATGAGCAAGGCCGGCACTCGCAGGAAGTCGCGCGAATTGGCCCTGCAGATGTTATTTCAAATGGAAATGGGGAAGCAAAACCCGGACCAGGTGCGGCGATCGTTCTGGAGTGAACGTCAGGACCTCGATGACAAGGTGCGAAGCTTTGCCGACGACCTGTTCGGTATCGCTGCCGAACGCGGAGCGGAAATTGACCAGTTGATCGAGCGCAATGCGGAGCATTGGCGGATGGATCGCATGGCAGCCGTGGATCGCAATCTTCTGCGCGCTGGAGTGGCTGAGTTCTTGGGATTTCCGGAAACGCCGCCTGCGGTCGTCATCAATGAGGCCTTGGAGATTGCGCGGCGTTTTTCCACGCCCGAGTCCGTGCACTTCATCAACGGCGTGCTCGACAGCGTGGCCCGCGAACTGGCAGAAGGCAAGAAGCGGGCAGAGTGATTCCACGCCCGAGTGAGGCGTGGTTCAACCGGGTTCCAGCGGCGATTTGCAGCAGCTTGCTAGGGCACCACATACACCAGATTCGGCGTCACTGGATTGCCGTTGCCGTCCTTAAGGCCAACGATGATCTGCTGTGCGTCCGTGTGGCTGGCGACATCGATGCGGTGCACAGTGCCGTCGCTGGCGCCAACGTAAACCTGAGCGCCATCGAGGGTGATGCCGCCGTTGTAAGCTGTGGCGCCGCCGGCATACGGGATGGTGTATGGAGTTGAGTTCGTAAGGTCGAAGAGTAACAATTCCGGCAAGTCGCTGACGATCCACGCACCCGTGCTGTTGGAGCTAAAGAAAATCTGCCGGGCGTTGAATGGCCCAGCGCCCAGGTCAAAGCTGGCGACGGAATTCGGTGCGGCTGCCGGACAGCCCGCCTGAACTGTCCCTGTCGTAACCACATCGATCGCGGGTGAATCGGCCGCCACCGCACCCGTTCCGTTGGGAATCGCTTTAATCAAGGTCGGACTGTTGGCGGAGAGGGTCAGCACTTCGCTCTGGTCGCAGGTGGAGCGCACGTCAATCCCGTTGGGAGTAGCCGCAGTGATATAGGTCAGTCCGCCCTGCCCGCTGATGTCGAGGGCATCGCCGGTATATGGGAGCGTCGTCGCCCTAAAGGCGGATATTTCGGGAATTACGACTCCAAGCTGGGTCCCATTTAGCCACCCACTCAGCTTACTGTCGGGAGTAAAAGCGCTCGAGTTGGTGGTGTCGCCAGCCTGTGTGAACGCGGTGGTTAGGGTACTGGCGTTAAAGTAGTAGAGGCTATTCAACGGTGGGTACGACACCAGCAGATAGTTCGCGTCTGGCGAAATCGCCTCAATTGCCCCGAACACTGAATAGGTGGTGACTACGCCTGTACTTATGTTGACGGCCATCAACCCCGAGCTGGCAGACCCCAGATAAACCGTAGTGCCGCTCGGGTCAACCACGATCGAGGTCGGCGGGAAGGGCAGGGTGATGGGGGTGCCCGCCGTGTTGGTGGAAGTACTGATGGGGACGAGGCTCAGGGAATTCGAGCTGGCAGCATAGACGGTGGTCGTGGTGCCGCCGGAAACCGCCGCCGTCACTACGTTCAGGCTGTATTGCGCACCGACATTCTTGTTGCAATCCGGGTCGCTGCAACTCGCGGTAATGTACGCCGTTCCCGGGGCGACGCCCGTGAGGGTTGCCGGATTGTCGCCGGTAGTTCCTGTAGCGACCGTGACGCTGGCGATAGCGGACGAGCCCCAGGTGATGGACGGCTTGATGTATTGGCCTTTGGTGTCGAACACGTCGGCCGTGAGCGGCTGGGTGCCGCCTACAGTCAGGGTAAAGGATGTATTAGAGGAGTTTGCGTCGTGCACCATAATGGATGCAACCGGGCAGGTAAGGTACGGAACGGCAACGCTGTTCACTCCCGAGACACTGCCAAAGACCGTCGTCGAGCCTGGATTTTGCGCCGTAAAGACGCCAGCGCTGGTTAGCGCGGTTATGACATTCGCGGTACCGCTGCAGGTGGCTGTGCCAGTGCTTAGCGTGGCGGTCGTGGGTGGCGTAGTTGCGCCGTACCCGGAGGCCGTGACGTTCAGATGTGTTCCGGCGGCAATCGTGTTCGCTCCGGTCAAAGTTACGGTTGCGGCGGCGCCCACGACAGAAAAACCAAGACCAACATTGGTGTTTAGCGCGGTTATGACAGTGGCCGTACCGCTACAAGTGGCTGTGCCATTGCCGAGCGTGGCCGTCGTTGGTGGTGTTATGCCACCGGACCCCTCCGACGTGATGGTCAGATGGGTCCCGCTGGCAATCGTATCTGTGCCTGTCAGGGCTACAGTTGCCGTGGCGCCCGTGACGCCGTTGAAGTTAGATAGGCTGCAGGTTTGGCCTGCATTACCGGTGATCGCCCCTCCCGACGTGTAGGTTGGGCTATTAGTGGCCAACGAGTAAGTTGGGTCGATTCCGGAGGCATTCCCGGCGGTAAAGTTAGATAGATTGCAAGTTTGGCCTGATGAACCAGTGATCGTTCCGCCCGATGTATAGGTTGGGGTGTTAGTCGCCGAAGAGTAAGTCGGCTCTATTCCAGCTGAGTTGGCAACGATGGTAGGGTCGTTTGAACTAATAGTGATCGGCCCCACCGTGGAAGTGATGTCGCAGGGTGCAGTGGGCGAGCACCCCGGGTCCGAGGTATTAAAGGCGGAGGCGGATGTAGTCACCACCTGGCCCATGGTGATGCACCCACTCGGTGGAGTGACGACCACACGGTCCACTTTTTCGTGTACGTAGACCGTAAGCGTGGCATTCACGCCGCCAGAAGAGGCGGTAATGGTGACCTGGCCGACCCCTCCCTGTCCAATGGTGGCGTTGCAAACGATGAAACTGGAATCCCACACGCCGCCGCAGATCGATCCGCCCGTCGAGATGGTAGCGATGTTGGGATTGCTGCTGGTGAAGGTGATATCGGCTGCGATGGTACTGCCAGACGAGTCTTCTGCGACCGCCGAAATCGTGGTCACATCCCCTTCATTCAACGAAACCGTCGTTGGCGAGAGAACGATTTGGGCCGGAACAGGGTTGGTTGTGGCGTTGCCTCCTCCGCAAGCGGCGAGAAGCGAAAGACAGATGGCCGTTAAGAGTGCAGCCAGGACACGAACTACGGAAAACTGCTGCATGTATCCTCCCCGCCGAACCAAAGCCTGGCGGACCCGCGAAGGCGAAATAATCTCTAACCTAAAACTTCCAGTTTAGAGACTGCTTCCCGTTTCGGCAAGCGATTCTGGTTCCTTGTCTTTGCTGCCGGTGGTGTCGACCGCAGGCGCAACGATTTCTCAAACCCGCGCAACCGGATTGAGTTGTGCTTGGGGCTTCGTCGGAGATCTGCCATCTGCGAAACTTTGTTCCAACTTTGTCCCGGTTTGGTTGACGGAGGGTGCGCGACTTGATATATTGAATGGGTTCTGCGAGTCATACTTTGGCCTGCCTGTAGTGTCTGGCTGTGCTGCATCGATCTCCATCCTGTAGAATTTAGGTTGCAGGGTGTCCTCGCTGAAACGTGTCTGCGCTTCCGCTGGAGCTTTCCAGTGGGTATGCAGGCCGAGGCAACGAAACGGAGTGCCCTCGTTCTCTCCGCACCAGCTTTCGGGCTGGTTTGCGCAACGACCACGGCGCCACCGTCGTACGCCTAACCTGATCGGAAACCAATGTCCCCCGTTGTTGTGTGAGGGGAAGCATGGGCAGAGCAGTCCGCAAAGGCCACGCGTAAAGGCTGCCCAGTCCCAATCGCTGGGATGAATCTTGTGCCGTAATGGGCGCCCAATAGGCTGCTGACGGCACGAACGCAAAGGTGCGGCCGGGTTGCTGCGGAGAGTTTGGCTGCGGCGTTAAGCCGTGAGGCTAGTCAGTTGGCGTGAAGACAGAAGGAGCGGCAAAGAGTGCCTACATTTAATCAATTGGTGCGCAAGGGTCGAACCGCGCCGAAGTACAAGACGGCAAGTCCTGCTCTGCAGTCCTGTCCCCAGAAGCGCGGCGTCTGCACTCGGGTGTACACCCAAACGCCGAAGAAGCCGAATTCCGCTCTGCGCAAGGTCGCGCGCGTGAGGCTGACCAACGGCATTGAAGTCACGACCTACATTCCCGGCGTCGGCCACAACCTGCAGGAGCACTCGATTGTGCTGATCCGCGGTGGCCGCGTGAAGGACCTGCCGGGAGTCCGCTATCACGTGGTACGCGGCACGCTGGATTCTGTAGGCGTCGCCAACCGCAAGCAGAGTCGCTCCAAGTACGGAGCCAAGAGGCCGAAGGCTTAGAGGATTTATGCCGAGAAAAGGACATATCGCGAAGCGTGAAACCCTGGCGGACCCGGTCTATCAGTCCACGCTGGTCAACAAGTTCGTTAACTCCATGATGTGGGACGGCAAGAAGAGCACCGCCCAGAACATCTTTTACCGCGCCATGAAGAAGCTGGAAGACAAAGGCGGAGACGAGGCCATCAAGCTGTTCAAGAAGGCCGTGGAGAACGCCAAGCCGGTGCTGGAAGTGAAGACCCGTCGCGTGGGCGGCGCCAACTATCAGGTCCCGGTTGAGGTCAATGCCGACCGCCGTACGTCGCTCGCCATCCGCTGGATTCTGACCTACAGCCGCGGCCGCGGCGAGAAGGGCATGATCGACAAATTGGCGAATGAGTTGCTCGACGCGGCCAATGGCCGTGGCGCGGCCATCAAGAAGAAGGAAGACGTGCACCGCATGGCCGAGGCCAACAAAGCCTTCGCTCACTATCGCTGGTAGAGCAGCCAAGGCTTCGCATAGCAGGAAACGGAAAAGATTGTGCCCAGACAGGTTCCATTAGATCGTTGCAGGAATATCGGCATCATGGCCCACATCGATGCCGGTAAGACCACTACCACGGAGCGCATCCTGTTCTATACGGGACGCACGCACCGCATTGGTGAGGTCCATGAAGGCACCGCGACGATGGACTGGATGGCGCAGGAGCAAGAGCGCGGCATCACCATCACGTCTGCGGCGACCACCTGCGTCTGGAAAGATATCCGGATCAACATCATCGACACGCCCGGCCACGTGGACTTCACCGCCGAGGTGGAGCGC
The DNA here is from genome assembly GCA_963836875.1 of uncultured Acidobacteriaceae bacterium. Classification (GTDB taxonomy): domain Bacteria; phylum Acidobacteriota; class Terriglobia; order Terriglobales; family Acidobacteriaceae; genus Bog-257. The sequence goes on along the minus strand of CAWIKZ010000007.1, from coordinate 214,849 downwards.
TCGCTGCGCGTACTCGACGGCGCCTGCGCCGTGTTCGATGCCGTACACGGAGTGGAGCCGCAGTCCGAGACCGTTTGGCGTCAGGCCGACAAGTACGGCGTGCCGCGCATTTGCTTCATCAACAAGATGGACAAGATGGGCGCCGATTTCGAACACGCGATCGATACCATCCGCAAGCGCCTCAATGCGCGCCCCGTTGCCATTCAGTTGCCCATCGGCCAGGAAGACAAGTTCAAGGGCGTTATCGATCTGATGGCCATGAAGGCGATCATCTGGAATGACGAGAGCTTGGGCGCCGAATATGAGGTCGAGGAAATTCCAGCAGAGCTGAAGAAGAAAGCGGCCGCCTACCATCAGATCCTGATCGAAACCGTTGTCGAAAACGACGATCAGGACGAATTGATGCACAAGTACATCGAGGGCGAGACCATCGGCGAGGCCGAACTGAAGGCCGCATTGCGCCGCGCCACCCTCAAGATGAAAGTTTTCCCGGTTATCTGCGGGACCGCCTTCAAGAACAAGGGCGTGCAGCCCATGCTCGACGCCGTCATCGACTACTTGCCTTCGCCACTCGATGTTCCGCCCGTCACCGGGATCGACCCCAACACGGGGAAGGAAGTTGAGCGCCCCGCCGACGACAACGCGCCGTTTTCGGCCCTGGCTTTCAAGATCATGACCGACCCGTTCGTCGGTCAGCTTACGTTCATCCGCGTGTACTCCGGACATCTGAAGCAGGGCGACAGCGTGTTAATCAGCGGTCGTTCGCGCACGGAGCGCATTGGCCGTCTGCTGAAGATGCACGCCAATAAGCGTGAGGACATCACTGAAATCTACGCGGGCGACATCTGCGCCTGCGTCGGACTGAGAAACATCACCACGGGCGATACGATTTGCAACGAGGACCATCCGGTCGTGCTGGAATCCATCGAGTTTCCGGCGCCGGTGATCTCAGTAGCCGTCGAGCCGAAGACCAAGACAGACCAGGAAAAGATGGGCGTCGCGCTGGGCAAGCTGGCGCAAGAGGATCCGACTTTCAAGGTCAACACTGATCCTGACAGTGGTCAGACCATCATCAGCGGCATGGGCGAGCTGCACCTGGAAATCCTTGTGGACCGCATGATGCGCGAGTTCAACGTGCAGGCCAACGTGGGCAAGCCGCAGGTCGCCTATCGCGAAACCATCCGCAAGCCGGCGCAGGCGGAGGGCAAGTACATTCGCCAGACCGGGGGCAGCGGCCAGTACGGCCACGTGCGCATTCGGCTGGAGCCGAACCTGCCGGGCAAGGGCTACGAATTTGTTAACGAAGTTGTGGGCGGCGTGATCCCCAAGGAATTTATCAAGCCGGTGGATCAGGGGATCAAGGAAGCCATGGAAGGCGGCGTGCTCGCCGGCTACGAAATGGTAGATGTGAAGGCCACGCTCTACGACGGCAGCTATCACGACGTTGATTCCAACGAAATGGCCTTCAAGATCGCTGGCTCAATGGCGTTCAAGGAAGCCGCGCGCAGGGCCAGCCCGGTTTTGCTGGAGCCGGTGATGTCGGTGGAAGTGGTAGTGCCCGAGGAGTACATGGGCACCATCATCGGCGACTTGAGCAGCCGTCGCGGCCGCATCGAGGGCATCGAGCATCGCGCTGGATCGCAGGTGATTAAGGCAATGGTGCCGCTGGCCGAGATGTTCGGCTACGCCACCAACATGCGCTCGAACACGCAAGGCCGCGCGACCTTCTCCATGCACTTCTCGCGCTATGAAGAAGCGCCGCGTGCGGTGGCCGAGGAGATCGTGGCCAAGGTGCAGGGGAGAAGTCCCGCAGGTACGAAGTAAGTTTGGAAGGGGTGCAGCTTTAGCTGCGCCGTAACGAGTCTTAATTATTGTCATCACGAGCAGGCTTTAGCCTGCGAGGGATCTGCTGTTCGATTTACAAGAGATACGGAGCTCCAATGGCGAAAGAGAAATTTGATCGCAGCAAGCCGCACGTGAACGTAGGCACGATCGGGCACATCGATCATGGCAAGACCACGTTGACGGCGGCCATCACCAAGGTATTGCAGAAGCACAATCCCAAGATCGTGTTCCGCAGCTTCGACTCGATCGACAACGCGCCGGAAGAGAAGGCGCGCGGCATCACCATTGCCACGGCGCACGTGGAGTACGAGACTGCCAACCGGCACTACGCCCACGTGGATTGTCCGGGGCACGCCGACTACATCAAGAACATGATCACCGGCGCGGCGCAGATGGATGGCGCCATTCTGGTGGTGGCGGCGACTGACGGGCCGATGCCGCAGACCAAGGAGCACGTGCTGCTGGCCCGCCAGGTCGGGGTGCCGTACGTGGTGGTGTTCCTGAACAAGTGCGATGCGGTGGAAGATCCTGAGCTGATCGATCTGGTGGAGATGGAAGTGCGCGAGCTGCTGACCAAGTACAACTTTCCGGGCGACGAGCTGCCGGTGGTGCGCGGCTCGGCGCTGGGCGCGTTGAACGGCGAGGCGCAGTGGGAAGCCAAGATCGACGAGCTGATGGAGGCGGTGGACAAGAACGTGCCGCTGCCGGCGCGCGACATCGACAAGCCGTTCCTGATGCCGATCGAAGACATTTTCTCGATCCAGGGGCGGGGCACGGTGGTGACCGGCCGCATCGAGCGCGGCAAGGTGAAGGTGGGCGAGGAAGTGGAGATTGTGGGCTTCCGCGAGACCCGCAAGACGGTGGTCACGGGCGTGGAAATGTTCAAGAAGCAGTTGGACGAAGGTCTGGCGGGCGACAATGCCGGCCTGCTGCTGCGCGGCATCCCGAAGGAAGACGTAGAGCGCGGCATGGTGCTGGCCAAGCCGGGCTCGATCACGCCGCACACCAAGTTCAAAGGCGAAGTGTACGTGCTGTCGAAGGACGAAGGTGGGCGGCACACGCCGTTCTTCAAGGGCTACCGGCCGCAGTTTTACTTCCGCACCACCGACGTGACGGGAGTGGCGAGCTTGCCGGCGGGCACGGAGATGGTGATGCCGGGCGACAATGTGAGCCTGGAGATTGAGCTGATCACGCCGGTGGCGATGGAGAAGGGCTTGCGGTTTGCGATTCGCGAAGGCGGACGCACCGTGGGCGCCGGCACCATCACCGAGATTATTGCGTAGTTTTGCGGGTGCGGCGCGGGCCGTCGCACTCATTATCAACCGCGGCACTAGCCGCAGGGCAGGTTGCGAAGACGCGACTGCCGCAACCGAGATCTTTGAGAGAAACTAACGTGATTGGCAAAGAACGAATCCGAATCCGGCTGAAAGCATACGACTATCGCGTTCTCGACCAGTCCACCGGCGAAATCGTCGATACGGCGAAGCGCACTGGGGCGCAAATTGCGGGACCGATCCCCTTGCCCACGGTGAAAAACAAGTACTGTGTGTTGCGTTCACCGCACGTGGACAAGAAGTCGCGCGAGCAGTTTGAAATTCGCACGCACAAGCGCCTGCTCGACATTCTCGAGCCTACGCAACAAACCGTGGACGCGCTGATGAAACTTGAGCTTCCCGCCGGCGTCGATGTCGAGATCAAGGCGTTCGGCAAGGAACATAGGTAGCAAGAAGCAGTTAGCAACTAGCAATTAGCAATTAGTTTTCAACTAAAGGCCAAGTGCTAACGGCTAAGTGCGATAGATAACAAAGCTTCCGCGGCGCAAGCCCCCGGTGCAATCAACACCGGAATCAGGAAGCGGAGTTGAGGACAAGCATATGGCAGTGAGTGGAATTCTGGGAAAAAAGGTCGGCATGACGCAGCTCTTCGATGACAAGGGTGATGTCCACCCGGTCACCGTGCTGCAGGCTGGTCCTTGCTTTGTGACGCAGCGCAAGACAGTCGCCAAGGACGGCTACGACGCCGCCCAGATCGGGCTGGTGGAGTTCGTGAAGGAGTCGCGCCTGACGCAGCCAATGAAGGGCCACTTTGCCAAGCACAACCTTCCTCCGATGCGCTTCCTGCGCGAGGTGCCGATTATCGTCGATGCCGACAATCAGGATGGCGGCAAGGTCGGCGACAAAGTTTTAGTGGACATTTTCGACGGGGACAAGTTTGTGGATGTGGTCGCGACCAGCAAGGGCCGTGGTTTCGCGGGCGTGGTGAAGCGCCACAAGTTTGCCGGCGGCGCCGCTTCGCATGGTTCCATGTTTCAGATCACCGGTTCGATTGGTTCGTCCGCCTTCCCGTCGCGCGTGTTTAAAGGTATGCGCATGTCGGGGCACATGGGAGTGGATCGCGTAACGGTTCGTAACCTGCGCGTGCTGGGCGTAGACAAGGACGAGAACCTGCTGGTAGTCGAGGGCGCGGTGCCAGGGCCGAAGGACGGTTACGTAATGATCGCGAAGGCCAAGAAGCCGCCCAGAGAGCGTCGTGGATTTAGCGGCACCGGTACAGTCGATCCGTTGAAGGCGTCGAAGCGCCAGGCGGCGAAGAAGAAATAGGGGCTAGTGGTCAGTGTCTGACAACTGACAACTGACAACTGGATTTGGAAGAGACTATGGCGACGATTGATGTGGTAAATCTCGGCGGCGAAAAGGTAGGTTCCTTCGAACTGGCCGACGAAGTATTCGGCGCGGTGAACGAGGACCTGTTGTGGGAAGCGGTGAAGCATTATCGCGCCGGGCAGCGTGCGGGCACCCACGCCACCAAGAACAAGAAGCTGGTGAGCGGCGCGGGTAAGAAGCTGTGGAAGCAGAAGGGCACCGGGCGCGCGCGTGTGGGCTCCATTCGCTCACCGCTGTGGCGGCACGGCGGCACGGTCCACGGACCGCAGCCCCGCTCCTACGATTACGCTTTTCCGCGCAAGAAGCTGCTGGGCGCGTTGCGCTCGGCGTTGGCGGCCAAGTTGGCCGATGGCAAGCTGGTCGTTGTGGAGAGCTTCGAGGTGAAGGAGCCGAAGAGCAAAGAGTTCCGCAAGACGCTGCACAAGTTGAACGCGAAAGGTACGACCTTGCTGGTGGAAAGCACGTCCAGCGAGAATCATAACCTTCTTCTGAGTTCACGCAATCTTGCAGGCGTGGAATTGCTGGCGGGCAACCAGGTCCATCCTTATCACCTGCTTCGCTACGAAACCACAATCTTCGCTCGCCCGGCGCTGGAGAAGTTGCAGAACTCCCTGAAGGCTGCGGCGCCCAAGCGCAAGCACGCGGAGGTGGCGTAATGAAATCGGCATATCAGGTCCTGCGCCGCCCGGTGATTACCGAAAAGGGTTTAGGTGTAAAGGAAACCGAAGCGACTCTGGTATTCGAAGTTTCCCTGAAGGCGACCAAGACAGAGATCAAGCAGGCGGTGCAAAGCATTTTCAAGGTGAAGGTGGATTCGGTGCGCACCGCGACTTTTGAAGGCAAAGAGCGCCGCCGCGGCAAGTTTACGGGATATCGCCCCAACTGGAAGAAAGCTTACGTGCGGTTGAAGGCGGGTGAGAAGATGCCCGAATACGCCGAAAACCTCTAGTTAGTGGCTAGTGACTAGTGGTTAGTGGTTGGAAGCAGTGAGAAACGAGTAGACACATGGCTATCAAGACTTACAGACCGGTTACTCCGTCGCGGCGGTTCACCACGAGCACGGTCAACGATGACCTGACGACGAACCGCCCGTACAAGCCGCTGACTGAGCCCAAGCAGCGCACCGGCGGACGCCGCAATTCCGGCGATCTGACCATCTGGCACCACGGCGGGGGACACAAGCGCAAGCTGCGCATCATCGACTTCAAGCGCGACAAGTTCGGAATTCCCGCCACCGTCGCCTCCATCGAGTACGATCCCAATCGCTCGGCGCGTATCGCTCTGCTAAATTACGCCGATGGCGAGAAGCGCTACATCGTGTATCCGGTGGGACTACAGGTGGGCGCCAAGATCGTCAGCGGTCCCGAGGCCGACATCCTGGTGGGTAATGCGCTGCCATTGCGCAACATTCCTCCTGGCACCACGGTCCACAATGTCGAGTTGAAGCCCGGCAAGGGCGCGCAAATGGCGCGCTCGGCTGGAGCGCAGGCGCAGTTGGTCGCCAAGGAAGGCGAGTACGCGCTGCTCAAGCTGCCGTCCGGCGAAACCCGTAAGGTGCTGGTCGATTGCATGGCCACCGTGGGGCAGGTCGGCAATATCGATCACGAAAACATTTCCATCGGCAAGGCCGGCCGCACACGCTGGCTGGGAATCCGCCCGACGAACCGCGGCGTGGTCATGAACCCAGTCGATCATCCGCACGGCGGCGGCGAAGGCAAGACCAGCGGCGGACGTCACCCGGTGACTCCTTGGGGCAAGCCGACGCGTGGCTACAAGACTCGCAACAACAAGCGGACCGATAAGTTCATCGTGAACCGCAGACAGAAGTAGGACTGAGACGATATGGCACGTTCAACGAAAAAAGGCGCGTTCATCGATTCGCACCTGCAAGCCAAGATTGACGGCATGAACGCCCGCAACGAGAAGAAGGTTGTGCGCACCTGGTCGCGCCGCTCCACCGTGATTCCCGAGATGGTGGGACACACTCTGGCGGTGCACAACGGCAAGAAGTTCATTCCGGTGTATGTGACCGAGAACATGGTCGGCCACAAACTGGGCGAATTCAGCATGACCCGCAGCTTCAAGGGGCACTCGGTCAGAGCTGCGACGGAAACCGCAGCCAAGCCCGCTCCTCCGGCGAGATAAGGAAAACGACATGGAATTCACCGCCAAACTGAATTACGTGCGAGTCTCACCGCAGAAGGTGCGCCTGGTATTGGACCTGATCAAGGGCCGCCGGGTGGAAGAGGCGCTGGACACGCTGCTGTATGCCAAGAAGGGCATCGCTCCGAAGCTGTATAAACTTTTGCGCTCGGCCGTCGAGAATGCCAACTACGCGAGCGCGGAAAAAGGTTTGGACATCGATGTCGACCGGCTGTACGTAAAGCGCGCCGTGGCCAACGATGGGCCGCGCATGAAACGTATCCGTCCGGCTCCGATGGGTCGCGCCTACCACTATCAGCGGCGTATCTCCCACGTGGAGATTGCCCTGGAGGAGAAGGCGGGTCGCAATGGTGATGCCAGCTTGGTGCAAACGGTGCAGGAAGGCGCGCCGGCCAAGAAGCCGGTCAGAAAAGTCGTGAAGAAAGCGCCTGCCAAGAAGAAGCCTGCGGCCAAGAAACCGGCGGCGAAGAAGCCGGCAACGAAGAAACCGGCCAAGAAGAAAAAGAAGTAGAGATTGAAAAGAGCGGCGATGCCAGAGTGCGATCGTCGCGGAGAAGAAACAGATTATGGGACAGAAAGTCCATCCATACGGATTCCGCCTCGGCATTACCAAGCCGTGGAAGTCGCGCTGGTTCGTAGTGCGCGACTACGACAAACTTCTGCTGGAAGATGTGAAGCTGAAGGCCGAGCTGAAGGAAAAGCTGAAGTCGGCGGGCGTCAGCTCGATTGAGATCGAGCGTCCTGGCAACAAGCTGCGCATCATCATCCGTACCGCGCGTCCGGGCATCATCATCGGCCGCAAAGGAACGGAGATCGACAAGCTGAAGCAGGACATTCAGAAGCGCACCAATCGCGATGTCTTTGTCGACATTCAGGAAGTGCACAAGCCGGAGCTCGATGCGCAACTGGTGGCGGAGAGCATCTCGCTGCAACTGGAAAAGCGCGTGGGATTCCGGCGGGCCATGCGCAAGGCCGTGGATTCGGCGCTGCGTTTCGGCTGCAAGGGAATTAAGGTCCGGGTCAGCGGCCGACTGAATGGCAACGAAATCGCCCGCTCCGAGTGGTACCTGCAGGGCCGGCTGCCGCTGCACACTCTGCGGGCCGACATCGATTACGGCTTTGCCGAGGCCCATACCACCTACGGCATCATCGGCGTGAAGTGCTGGGTTTACAAGGGCGAGATCTTCAAGGAACGCAAGCGCGAACCGCAGGGCGTACAGAGCGGAGCGTTTTAAGCGCAGTTGTCAGTGGCCAGTTGCCAGTTGTCAGTTGTCGGAAAGAGGGCAACGAACCATGGTTACTGAGGACTGACAACTGATTACTGGGAACTGATTATGTTGATGCCAAAGAAAGTGAAGTATCGCAAGCAGCAGCGCGGTCGTATGACCGGCAAGGCCTGGCGTGGCGGCGAGCTGTCGTTCGGCGACTTCGGCTTGAAAGTCATGGAGCCGGGTTGGATCACCGATCGGCAGATCGAGGCCAGCCGCGTGGCCATGACCCGCTTCGTAAAACGCGGCGGGAAAATTTGGATCCGGCTGTTCCCGGACAAGCCCGTCACCAAGAAGCCGGCTGAAACCCGTATGGGCAAAGGCAAGGGAGCTCCGGACCATTGGGTAGCCGTAGTGCGTCCGGGCAAGATCCTGTTTGAAATGGAAGGGGTATCGGTCAGCGATGCCACGGAGGCGATGCGTCTGGCTTCGCACAAGCTGCCGCTTCGCACTAAGTTCGTGCAGCGTGAGGGCGTGCACTAAACCAGTTATTAGTGGTTAGTGGATAGTGGCCACTGAATTAAAGGATTTGCAACGATGGATGTAAACAAAATTCGCAATTTGACCGATATCGAACTGGCACATCAGCAGCGGGAGCTGTCTGACCAGCTCTTCAAGATGAAGTTTCAATTGAAGATGGGACAGACCGAGAGCCTGAAAAAAATCCGCGAACTGAAGAAGGATATCGCTCGCGTGCACACGGTGCTGCGCCAGAAAGAGCTGGCGGGCGGTAACGGGCCGGCTGCGAGCGCAAGTAATCCCGTGAAAAAGACAGTGATGGCGAAGAAGGCGGCCAGCAAGAAGGCTGCGACGGAGAAAAAGTAATATGGCCGAAACCACAGCAACCAGCACAGCAAAGACCCCCGGCCGTCGCAAGATCCTGATTGGCGAAGTGGTCTCCACCAAGATGGCCAAGACCATCGTGATTGAAGTTCGGCGGCAGAAGGCCCACCCGTTCTACAAGCGCGTGGTGGCGCGCAGCAAGAAGTTTTACGCTCACGACGAGGATGGCACGGCGCATCTCGGCGACTTCGTGAAGATCGAGGAGACCCGCCCGCTCTCCAAGTTGAAGCGGTGGCAGTTGAAGGAAATTGTGCGGCGTGCGGCGCTGATAGCGCCGGTCGAGGAGCAGCCGGCGAGTTGACCCGGTGGCATTGGCTCCGCCTCGGTGGTGGAGCAAGGAGACAAGATTATGGCAGTGATGATGAGATCCATGCTCGACGTCGCCGACAACTCCGGCGCGCGCAAGCTGCAGATGATTCTGCCGCTGGGCGGTTCCACCGGCCTGGTCGCCCATTTGGGTGACGTGGTTACGGCGTCGGTGAAGGAAGCCTCTCCCGACGGCACCGCCAAGAAGGGCACGGTGGTCAAGGCCGTGATCGTGCGCACTCGCAAAGAGCATCGCCGCCGTGACGGCACCTACATCCGCTTCGATCAGAATGCGGCGGTGTTGATCAACGACGTGCATGAGCCAATCGGGACCCGCGTGTTCGGCCCGGTAGCCCGGGAGTTGCGCGAGAAGAAGTTTTTGAAGATCGTTTCCCTGGCGCCGGAAGTGCTGTAAATCAGTTGCCAGTAGCCGGTTGTCAGTTGTCAGTGGTACAGCAACCCGCGATTACTAAAAGCTAGTTGCTAGCTGCTAATTGCTAAGGGGTTTCAGAGAGATGCAGAAGAGCGTAGATATTCGCCGTAACGATCAGGTGCGGGTGATTACCGGTCGCGACAAGGGCAAGGAAGGCCGCGTGCTCCGCGTCATGCCGGACGAGTCCAAGGTGCTGGTGGAGCACGTGATGATGGTGAAAAAGAACGTGCGGCCCAACCCGCAGAAGAACATCAAGGGCGGCATCGCGGAGCAGGAGAGCCCGATTTCCATCAGCAACGTGATGCTGATGTGCAGCTCATGCGCGCGTCCGGTGCGGGTGGGTCATGAGAAACACGGCGACCGCCACGCTCGCGTGTGCAAGAACTGCGGGACTACGTTGGAGAAGTAGTCCGTAGCAGTCGGCATAGCCCTTTTGCTAAGTGCTGAATTGAATTCCTCACGAACCGGTGGCAGTAACAAACCGAAACCGTGAGAAAGGTAGAAGCAGGGAATGGCAGACGAGAAGAAACCGAAAGCGCAGCCTGCGGATGCAGAAGGAAAACCGCAAGGCAAGCCGCAGGGCAAGAAGGCGAAGCCTGCGCAGGCCGGAGTAGCGGCGGAGCAGGCATCGGGCAAACCGGCGCGGCCCAAGGCGACCAATCGCCAGACCGCCCGCATGCGCGACCGCTATTACAAGGATGTATTGCCGGCGCTCATGAAAGAGTTCGACCTCGACAATCCCATGGCGGCCCCCAAGCTGGAAAAGATCATCGTGAACATGGGAGTGGGCGAGGCGACCCAAAACGCCAAGCTGATCGATCCGGCGGCGGGCGAAGTCGGCCAGATCACCGGTCAGAAGCCAGTCATCACTCGGGCGCGCAAGTCCATCGCGGCTTTCAAGGTGCGCGAAGGAATGCCCATCGGCGTGATGGTGACGCTGCGCGGCGACCGCATGTACGAGTTTTTCGACCGCCTGGTGAACGTGGCGCTGCCGCGGGTCCGCGACTTCCGTGGAGTGCCGACCAAGTCCTTCGATGGACGCGGCAATTTCACCTTGGGCGTGCGCGACCAGTTGATTTTTCCGGAGATCGATTACGCCAAGGTCGAGAAGCTGAAGGGCATGAACATCACGATTGTGACCTCGGCGGGCACCGACGACCAGGCGCGGGCGTTGTTGAAACACATGGGCATGCCGTTTAGGCAGTAGCCAGTTGTCAGTGGCTAGCAACTCGCGAAGAGCGAATAGCGAAAGGCGAAAAGCGTAAAGGAAACAATGGCGAAGACATCCAGTATTGCCAAGGCGAACAAGAAGTCCAAATTCCCGGTCCGGCAGCACAATCGCTGTCATATCTGCGGACGTCCGCGCGCCTTTCTGCGCAAGTTCGGTATCTGCCGTCTGTGCTTCCGTGGCCTGGCCCTGAAGGGCGAGATTCCCGGGGTCATGAAGTCGAGTTGGTAGGGCAGTGATTGTCGGAAAGTGGTTGGGTAGTCCGTCGCGGCTGGTTCTTTCCCCAGCGTTGATGAAGCGCTGGCGCGAAGAGTTCGTGCGAAAGCTAACGAGCGACGATTTGAGGAGATATAAAGCATGAGTTTGACCGATCCGGTCTCAGATTTTTTGACCCGCGTTCGCAATGCCATCAAGGCGCGGCACCAGAAGGTGGACGTTCCGCATTCCAAGCTGAAGGTGGAGATGGCCCGCATCCTGAAGGAAGAGGGCTACATCGCCAACTTCAAGGCGACCGAAGAAGAGGGCCGCAAGGTCCTGCGGGTGTACTTGAAGTACAGCCCGGATAACGCGTCGCCAATTTCGGACTTGAAGCGGGTTTCGCGTCCCGGTTGCCGCGTCTATGTCGGACACACGGAGATTCCGCGCGTGCTGGGCGGCCTTGGGATCAGCATTCTGACGACTCCCCGGGGCGTGATGACCGGTCGCCAGGCGCGCAAAGAAGGCATTGGCGGAGAGGTGCTGTGCGAGATTTACTAGCGCTGTAGCGCTTCCGAGCGCACGAAAAGCACGTCCCTCGACTCGGTCGCCGCGGCGACCTCGCTCGGGATGACAATAGTTTTAGGTATTTGCTAAGAGCTAAAGGCTAATCTATGTCAAGAATTGGAAAGAAGCCGATTCCGTTGCCCAAGGGCGTCACCTACGCCGTAGAGGGCAATACGGTCCGGGTGAAGGGGCCGAAGGGCGAAGTCACGACCCACATGCCTGCTGGCGTGAAACTGGAACAGAACGATGGAATCTTAACGGTGGTTCGCGAGGACGACTCCAAGGCGGCGGTGCACGGACTGGTGCGCGCTCTGGTTAACAATTCGGTGGAAGGGGTCACCCGAGGCTGGACCAAGGAACTGGACATCGTCGGCATTGGTTACCGTGCTGAAATGAAGGGCAAGGGCACCGTGGTGTTTACCCTGGGATATTCCCACCCGATCGAATACCCGCTACCGGCGGGCATCGGAGTGACTGTCGATCCCAAGCAGACGCACCTGACGGTTAGCGGTATTGACCGGCAGAAGGTGGGGTTCGTCGCCGCCGAGATGCGCAGCCTTCGTCCACCTGATCCGTACAAGAACAAGGGTGTGCGCTATAGCAATGAGCGCCTGAAGAAGAAGGTCGGGAAGACCGGAGCGAAGTAACAGTTGTCAGTGGCCAGTAGCCAGTTGTCAGTAGGGAATTGGCAATTCAGCAATTCGCGAAAAGCGCAGAGCCACGGGCGAAAAGCGACTCACGACGGGATGGCGCAGGAGCGCACCGTTACCCGGTTCAGAAACCCGGGATGAGGAAGAGAGACGATGATCACGAAGTCTTCAAAAGACCAAACGCGGCAGAAGGTCCACTCCCGAATTCGCAAGAAGGTTCTGGGCACGGCGGAGCGTCCGCGGCTGAACGTCTATCGTTCGGTAAACCACATTTACGCTCAGGTGATCGACGACACGCAGGGAGTGACCCTGGTCTCGGCGACCTCGGTAAAGAAAGTCGGCAAGGGCGAGAAGCGTCCAACCGGCGGGAACGTGGGTTCGGCGAAGGATGTGGGCAAGCTGATCGCCGAGCGCGCCAAGCAGAAGGGCATCGAGAAGGTGGTCTTCGATCGCGGTGGATATCTTTACCACGGACGCATCAAGGCGCTGGCCGACGCGGCACGGGAAGCGGGCCTGAAGTTCTAAAGGCAGGGGTTAGGAGCCAGCGGTCAGTGGCTAGTTTCAACTGCTGCCGGCCGACGAAAAGCGAAAGCAAGTCCCCGACTCGCTCGCTAGGGATGACAAGATTTCGGGGCGTGATTGCCAGAGGGCGCGCACGCCAGGAGATACAAAGGTAATGCCAACAGTTAAGAAAAAGCTTGACGCCGGTCAGTACCAACTGAAAGACCAGGTGGTCTCGATCAACCGCGTCACCAAAGTCGTCAAAGGCGGCAAGAACCTGTCGTTTGCGGCGCTGGTGGTGGTGGGCGATCCCAGCTCCGCCGTGGTGGGCTACGGGTCCGGTAAAGCCAAGGAAGTTCCGCAGGCGATCCGCAAGGGAATCGAAGCAGCCAAGAAGAACCTGCTGCGCGTGAACCTGACCCAGACCTCGATTCCTCACCAGGTGCTGGGCCGCTACGGCGCAGGCATGGTGATGCTGAAGCCGGCTCCCGAAGGCACTGGCGTAATTGCCGGCGGCGCGGTCCGCGCGGTCATGACCTCGGCGGGAATCCAGAACGTGCTGACCAAATCCATCGGTACCACCAACCCGCACAACGTAATCAAAGCCACGTTCAACGCGCTGTCCCGTCTGCGCGACCGTAAAGACGTGGCCAGCGCGCGCGGCAAGGCGGTCGAGGAGCTTTAATATGGCCCGGATTCGTAAGAAGGCAAAAACGGCAACGGCGGCAAAGGCGGGCGCAAAGCTCCAGCTCAAGTGGGTGCGTTCGGCAATTGCGGCCCCGGTCAAACACAAACTGGTGGTCAAGGGATTGGGTTTCACCCGGTTGAATCAGGTGGTGGAGCGTGAGGACACGCCTTCCATCCGTGGCATGGTGGCCAAAGTCCCGCACCTGGTGAAAGTTGTCAGTAGCCAGTAGCCAAGTTGTAGCAACTGGCAACTGGCAACTAGCAGCTAGAATATGGTCACCCTGATGGCGGATTTAAACTGACAACCGGCAACTGGCAACTGAAGGTAAACAATGAATCTCAGCAATTTACGTGCACCGCGAAAAGCTTCGGAGAACAAAAAGCGTGTCGGCCGCGGTATGGGCTCGGGCATGGGAAAGACTTCCACCCGGGGCCACAAAGGCCAGAGGTCACGTAGCGGTTCGCGCATGATGCGCGGCTTTGAAGGCGGCCAGATGCCGCTGCATCGCCGCCTGCCCAAGCGCGGCTTCACCAACATCTTTCGTGTCGAGTATGAAGTGGTCAACCTGGAACGGCTGGCAGGCTTGGGCGAGAGCGAGATCACGCCCGAATTACTGCGCAAAGCGGGCGTTGTCAGTTCCAAAAAAACGCTGGTGAAGGTGCTGGGCCACGGCGAGTTGTCCAAAGCGATCACCGTACACGCGCACAAGTTCTCCAAGTCGGCCCAAGAAAAGATCGAGAAAGCGGGCGGCACAATCAAAGTTGTCAGCAGTCAGTAGCCAGAACTGATAGTTGACTGGCAACTGACCACTGGCAACTGACAACTGGGGTTTTATGCTTGAGAAGTTGGCCAACGTATTTCGCGTTCCCGATCTGCGCAAGCGCATCTTGTTCACGCTTGGGCTGCTGGCGGTTTATCGCTTCGGCGGACACATTCCCACGCCCGGCATCAACGCCGATCTGCTGTCGCAGTTCTTCGACCAGAATCGCGGCACCTTCCTGGGCTTCGTCGATCTGTTTAGCGGCGGTCAGTTACGCCGCCTGACGATCTTCGCCCTTGGCATCATGCCGTACATTACCGCGTCCATCATTTTGCAGTTGATGACAGTGGTGTACGAGCCGCTGGCCAAGCTGCAGAAGGAAGGCGAACTGGGGCGCAAGAAGATCACCCAGTGGACCCGTTACCTCACCCTGTTGCTGAGTGCGGTGCAGTCGCTGGGCATTGCCATCACGCTGGAGCGCCAGACGATAAGCGGAGGCACGGCCTTTGTCAACAACCCGGGCCCCGGCTTCGTGCTGATGACCATGTTGACCCTGACCACGGGCAGCGTCTTCATCATGTGGCTGGGCGAACAGATCACGGAGCGCGGTGTCGGCAACGGCATGTCCCTGCTGATCTTTGCCGGTATCGTGGTTGGCCTGCCGCGGGGCGTGATGGATTTGTACGAGAAAGCGGCATCCCAGGCTTGGGGTGCCTTCACCGTTCCTGCGCTGCTGCTGCTGGTCGTACTGATGGTTGCGGTAGTCGCTTTCATCGTGTTCGTCGAACGGAGTGAGCGCCGCATTCCCGTGCAGTACGCCAAGCGAGTGGTCGGCCGCAAGATCATGGGCGGGCAATCGACCCACTTGCCATTGCGCGTGAATTCCGGCGGCGTTATGCCGGTCATCTTTGCATCGTCGGTGCTGACCCTGCCGCAAACGGCGGGCGCAATGTTCAAGGGCAAGAGCGTTTTTCTCGATCGCATGCTGAGTCAGCTCGCCTGGGGCGAGCCCATGTACACCTTGCTCTACGCGGTCGGAATCGTCTTCTTTGCCTACTTCTACGTGTCTATTGTCTTCAACCCCACCGAGGTTGCCGACAACATGCGGAAGTACGGGGGATTCATTCCGGGCATCCGGCCCGGGGCCCGGACGGCCAACTACATCAACGATATTCTGACGCGCATCACCTTGGTAGGCGCGCTGTACCTGATCTTGATCTCCTTCATTCCTGAATGGATGATCACGGGCATTCACCTCAATCACCTGTTTGGTCCCATCGGAGCATTCTTCGAACGCTTGCCGACCTGGGTGACCAATGGACTGGGCGTGAACTTCTACTTTGGCGGGACCTCGCTGCTGATCGTCGTAGGCGTGGCCATGGACACCGTCAACCAGGTCGAGTCGCAATTGGTGATGCGTCATTATGAAGGTTTCACCCCGCGTAGCGGGCGTATTCGCGGGCGCAGGGCGACGTGGTAAGGGCCCGCCTCGGCGGGCGAGAAAGGGCCTGAGGTTCGGGTTCATGGTGCGAGGCATGGAAGTGCAGACATCCGCGGCAGTGGGCGTCAAGACAAACCAACAGGTAGTCGGTCCCATTGTGCTGTTGGGTCCGCCAGGCGCGGGCAAGGGAACGCAGGCGAAGCTGATCGCTGAAACGTACGGCATCCCTCAGATCTCCACAGGAGATATCTTGCGGGACAACGTGGCCCGCAAGACGGAATTGGGCGTAAAGGCCAAGGAGATCATGGGGCGTGGCGACCTGGTTCCCGACGAGCTGGTTTGCGGCATGGTTGCAGACCGGCTAACGCAGGCGGATTGCGTCCGCGGGTTTATTCTGGACGGGTTTCCGCGCACCGTGCGGCAGGCCGAGTGGCTGGACGCGCAGTTGGAAAAAATGCGGGCAGGCCAGGACGGCAAGCGGCAGCAGGCGTACGCGCCGCCGGTTGTGATCCGCTTGGTAGTAGAGTATAATCAACTACTGCAACGGCTTACCGGGCGTCGTTCGTGTCCCACCTGCGGACTGATTTACAACGTCTATTACCAGCCTCCCAAGGTCCAAGGCATCTGTGATGTCGATGGTACGCCCTTAGTGACGCGTCGGGACGATACAGAAGAAGTTATCGCCGAACGCCTGAAGGCCTATGAGCAGCTTACCCTGCCCCTGGTGGAATATTACGGTGCTCGGGGCCGATTGATCGAAGTGAACGGCGATCAGCCGGTGGAAGGGGTAATGGCGCAAACGTTTAGTGCGATAGAGAATGTCAATCGTTTGTAAGTCGGCCTCGGAAATTGACAAGATGCGCCGCAGTGGGCGCATCGTCCGTCAAGTGCTTGAGGCGGCGCGAGAAGCGGTTGCGCCCGGAGTTTCAACCATGGATCTGGAGCGCGTCGCCGAGCGCACGATCCGGGATTTAGGGGCCAAGCCGGCATTCAAAGGGTATTACGACTATCCCTGCGTGCTATGCACGTCGGTGAATGACGAGATCGTGCATGGTATCCCGTCGCCGCGGCGGATGCTGAAGGCGGGAGACATTGTTTCCATCGATTGTGGCGTCGTGCTGGATGGGTACTACGGCGATTCGGCGATCACGGTCCCAGTGGGCGACACGATTACGCCGGAGTTGCAGAAATTGCTGGAAGTGACGCGCGCGTCTCTATTTCACGGAATAGACGCGGCGCGGGTGGGCAATACGGTCGGGGACGTGGGCGCAGCTGTGCAGCAACTGGTTGAGGCCAACGGCTTTAGCGTGGTACGGGAATTTGTCGGGCACGGCATCGGTACGAAGCTGCACGAAGACCCGCAGATTCCGAACTACGGAACCCCCGGGCACGGGGCGAAGTTGCGCGATGGCATGGTCCTGGCGATCGAGCCCATGGTGAACATCGGCGGGCCAGGAACGCGAGTACTTGACGATAAGTGGACGGCAGTGACTGAAGACGGCAGTTACAGCGCGCACTTCGAACATTGCATCGCGGTGACCCGGAACGGACCGGTGATCTTAACGGAGTAGAGCAGTTGTCAGTAGCCGGTTGTGCAGCTATCAGCCGGGGTGATCTGGTACTGGCCACTGGAATGGTCGCTGGTTGTTAGCACGCAAGCTGTGCCAACTGGTAACTGAATACTGACAACTGACAACTGAAGCTCGGGGTTGAATGAGTAAGGAAGACGCGATTGAGGTAATGGCGGTGGTGGTTGAACCCCTGCCCAATGCCATGTTCAAGGTGGAATTGGAGAACAAGCACCAGGTGCTGGCGCACGTCTCGGGCAAGATGCGCAAGAACTTTATTCGCATTCTTCCCGGCGACCGGGTGGCGGTTGAGCTGTCGCCATACGACCTGACGCGCGGCCGCATTGTATATCGATACAAATAGCCAGTGGCCAAACGTCAGTAAGTAAGAACTGGCAATTGAGAGCTGGCAACTGACAACTGAGGTTTTCATGAAGGTAAGGGCATCCGTCAAGAAGATTTGCGATAAATGCAAGGTGATTCGCCGTCACGGAGTGGTCCGCGTGATCTGCGAAAACGCGAAACACAAGCAACGGCAAGGATAATCAAGGGGTTATGGGCTAGGGATCAGGTGTTAGAACCTGCAAGCTAGCCGGCTGAAAGCAAAAAATTGGGAGAGTACGCTAGTGACTGACCCCTAGCCACTAGCCCCTAGCTACTGTTCTGGAGCAACTATGGCACGTATTGCAGGTGTGGATCTTCCGCGCAACAAGCACATCAGCATCGCTCTGACCTACATTTTCGGGATCGGGAATTCGCGCGCCAAGAGCATTCTCGGCTCTGCGAACGTGGAAACCGATAAGAAGGTCAGCGACCTCAACGAAGATGAAGTCAACCGCATTCGCCAGGTGATTGAAGAGGGCGGCAACGTCGAAGGTGATCTCCGCAAGGACGTCTCAATGCACATCAAGCGGCTCATCGAAATCGGCTCCTATCGTGGATACCGCCACCGCCGCAGCCTGCCGGTTCGCGGACAGCGCACTCACACCAATGCTCGCACCCGTAAGGGTCCGCGCAAGGGCACGGTGGCAAATAAGAAGAAAGCAGCAGGGAAGACATAGCACATGGCGAAACCAGCGGGGTCCGCCGCAGCGGACAAAAAAGGCAAGAGCAAGAAGTTCAAGAAGAAGGAGCGCAAGCACGTTCCCAACGGACTCGTGCATATTCAGGCCTCTTTCAATAACACGATCGTTACCATCACCGATCCGAACGGAAATACGGTGTCGTGGAAGAGTTCGGGCTCGCTCGGCTTCCGCGGGTCGCGTAAGGGCACGCCCTTCGCGGCGCAGCAGGCGGCCGCTAACGCCGCCAATCAGGCGCGGGACCACGGCATGCGCGTTGTGGATGTGCGGGTAAGCGGTCCGGGTTCGGGGCGCGAGTCGGCGGTGCGGGCTTTGTCTGCGTCCGGCTTGGACGTCCGTTCGATTAAGGACTCGACCCCGGTCCCGCACAACGGTTGCCGCCCGCCGAAGAGGCGCAGGGTATAGAAGAGAGTGGCTAGTGGTTAGTGACTAGTGGATAGGAAAGCAAACTAGTACATGCCGCGGCCGGAGATTTTGGGCAAGTGTCGAAATGGTTGGAGGAGACATCTAATCACTAACCACTAGCCACTAACAACTGATCGGGACGAAGGGACGCCAAGCGCCCGTAAACCGATCGCTACAAGGGCGGACAAGCTCTGCCCGATAAGGAGAACGTAACTTGGCAAGGTACAAAGACGCAGTATGCCGCCTTTGCCGCCGCGAGGGCATGAAACTGTTCCTCAAAGGCGCAAAGTGCTTCACCGACAAATGTCCGGTCGAGAAGCGCAACTTCGCTCCCGGCCAACACGGCAAAGACCGCAAGGCCAAGATCGTCGGCTACGGGTTGCAACTTCGCGAGAAACAGAAGGCGAAGCGCATCTACTTTACCCAGGAAAAGCAATTCCGCAACTACTTTGAACGCGCCGCCCGTACCCGCGGCGTCACTGGCGAAGTGCTGCTGCAACAACTGGAGCGCCGGCTCGACAATGTGGTCTATCGTCTCGGCTTTGCCGTAGCGCGGCGGCAGGCCCGTCAGTTGGTTCGTCACGGTCACGTGCAGATCAATGGCAAGAAGGTGGACATTCCTTCTTACCAGGTGAGTGCTGGCGAAGAAATCTCCGTGCGCGAGAAGAGCAATAAGCTCGGGCTGTTGGAGATTGCGAAGGATTTTGCCAGCCATCAGGCCCCGCCGGCATGGCTGGAAGTGGACCGCGACGGCTACAAGGGACGGGTGGTCTCATTGCCGACGCGGAACGACATCAACTTGCCCATCAACGAGCAGTTGATCGTGGAACTTTATAGCAAGTAGTACGCCCGTGACGCGGAGCGATCGGCGTCGCGTTCTCTACAATCTTCGAGCCAGATCAGCCGGTGTGCGCTTGCATGAGACGCCAACCGCGCAGCATGGCCGAACTGAACAGACAGGAGTTAGGAATGCTTTGGAAAGGATTTCAGAAGCCTAAACGGCTGGCTACCGACACCGAGACCTTGACCGACCAGTACGGTCACTTCTGGGCGCAGCCGTTTGAGCGCGGTTTCGGTACCACCATCGGCAACGCGTTGCGCCGCGTGTTGCTGTCGTCCATCGAGGGCGCCGCGGTCACCGCGGTCAAAATTGAAGGTGTGCTGCACGAGTTCCAGTCGATCCCAGGGGTGGTGGAGGATGCGACCGACATCATTCTCAACCTCAAACAGATTCCCTTCCGCCTCAACGGGGACGCACCTAAGGCTATTTACTTGCGCGCCGATCAGCCGGGCGTAATCACTTCCGGCATGATCGACGCTGACGCTGACGTCGAGGTGCTCGACAAGGACGTTTACATCGCCACCGTCAGCGAAGGTGGCAAGATCGACATGGAAATGCGGCTGAAGCGGGGCCGGGGTTACGTTTCGGCAGACAAGAATTTCGACGAGGACCTGGGGTTGGGATTCATTCCCATCGACTCCGTGCACTCGCCGGTGCGCAAATGTAACTACTCGGTCGAAGCTGCTCGTTTGGGACAGATCACGGATTACGACAAGCTGGCCATTGAAATTTGGACGAACGGTTCGGTGACTCCGGCGGATTCGCTGGGATTGGCCGCTAAGTTGCTGAAGGACCATATGAACATCTTCATCAACTTTGAGGAAGAACTCGAGGCGCAGGCTGCCGGCCTGGGCGACAAGCCGGAGATTCGCAACGAGAACCTCAATCGCTCGGTGGAAGAGCTTGAGCTTTCCGTGCGCAGCTATAACTGCCTGAAGAATGCCAACATTCAGACCATCGGCGAGCTGGTGCAGAAGTCGGAAGCCGAGATGCTGAAGACGAAGAATTTCGGCCGCAAGTCGCTGAACGAGATCAAAGAAATTCTGGCTTCGATGGGCCTGGGGCTGGGCATGAAGATCGACGACCAGGGAAACGCCGTTCCCGGCAATCCGTCGGGAGCGTCGCAGGGCTATTCGCTGCCGTCGTCGGGCTACGGCAACGATCCGAATTTCTAACTACAGTTGCCAGTAGCCGGTTGTCAGTTGTCAGTTTCTAACTGCGCAATTACGACGGGCTGCTGATAACTGGCAACTGGCTACTGGCTACTGACTACTGATTTCGAAGGATCACAGAAATGCGTCATCGTAGAGCAGGATGGAAGTTAGGACGGAACACTGAGCATCGGCGCGCGTTACTGCGCAACCTGGTGACCTCGCTAATCGTGGACGAGCGTATTGAGACCACTGTCACGAAGGCCAAGGCCATGCGTCCTCATGTGGAGAAGATGATCACTCTGGGCAAACGCGGCGATGTGGCCGCGCGCCGGCAGGCGGCGTCGTATCTGATGACGCGGGATGCGGTGGACAAGCTGTTTAACACCATCTCACCTCGTTACGGGGATCGCGAAGGCGGTTACCTGCGCATCATACATGGCGGTTTCCGCCAGGGAGATGGCGGCGACATAGCCTTTGTCGAACTGCTCGGCAGCGAGAAGACCCTGGACGAGAAGCGCCAGAAACGCGCCGAACTCCGCGCCAAGCGTGCCGAAGAAACCCGCAAGGCCATGGAATCGGCCGAGGCCGAAAACAAGCAGATGGAAGCGCAGCAAGCCGCGAACGAAGACAAGAAAGAAGAGTAGAAGCAGGTCCGCCGGCTTACTTGCGTCGGAGAGGAATTCACAATAGAAGGCCCCGTTCTAGCGGAAGCTAGGGCGGGGCTTTTGCGGTTGATGCAACCACCACGAAAGCTATCGTGTGGACGAAAGCTCGGGCTGTACGACACGGGTGCGACGGCGATTGAAAGCTCGTAGCGATAGCATGTAAATGATTAGCTGAAGCACCGCCGCACCGCAAGAATCGAGCACCACATCCTGCCATGCTCCGGTGCGGGAGGGGATAAAGCTTTGGTGGATCTCGTCCGCCGCAGCGGTTACGACCGTCACCAGTATGCCGAGCAGGGCCCAATCCCAGCGCCAGAAATCGTGCCAGCATATCCTCCACGGCCTGCGCAAAAGCAGGCGGAGCCGATCGTAGTTGGTGTTCTTGAGCGCCAGAAAAACCAGGCCGCTGAGGATTCCATAACCGGCGAAATGTCCCGTCTTGCGCAGAATTTCGTCGAGCCGCGATACGAAGGACTCGTCCACGTGAGGAACTACCGCTGCAATCACCGTGTACAGCACACTCGAAGTGTTGTTGGCGGATGCGAAGTCCGTGGATTCCAGCCGGATGACTCCCAGCCACACCAGGACGGGCCACCATCGGTGGGCCAGCGCGCGAAATGAGGCTGTCAGCAAACGGTCTCGCTTCGAGGGCTGCCGAGCCGGACTCACAGTGGTTGCCAAGCCAGGTCGGTTACTCAATGCGGTAATTGGGGGCTTCGCGAGTGATCATTACGTCGTGCACGTGGCTTTCGCGCAAGCCGGCTCCGCTGATACGTACGAAGCGCGCTTTCTGCTGCAGTTCGGCGATAGAGGAACAACCGGCGTAACCCATTCCGCTCTTAACTCCGCCCACGAGCTGGTACACGATCATGCCGACCGTGCCGCGATAGGGAACGCGTCCTTCGATGCCCTCAGGGACCAGCTTGGCGAGACGATTGCCATCCCTGCCCTCCTCCGACAAAACTGGAACCGAGGAATCCGCAGAGGAATCCGCATCGATGTTTTGGAAGTAGCGTTCGCTGGAGCCTTGGGCCATCGCCGCCAGCGATCCCATCCCGCGATAGGACTTGAAGGAGCGGCCCTGGTAAAGAATGGTTTCGCCCGGACTTTCTTCGGTGCCGGCGAGCAGCGAGCCAATCATGACGCAGTTTGCGCCCGCCGCGATCGCTTTGGTGATGTCTCCGGAGTACTTGATGCCGCCGTCCGCGATGATGGGAACATCGGTGTCCCGTAAGGCGCGGGCAGCCTCGGCGATGGCGGTGATCTGAGGAACTCCGGCGCCGGTCACGATGCGAGTGGTGCAGATCGATCCCGGGCCAATGCCCACCTTGACGGCATCGGCTCCGGCGCGTGCCAGCTCACAGGCGCCATCGAAGGTGCCGACGTTGCCCGCGATGACATCGACCCCGGGCAGGGCCGACTTGACGGCCTGGATGGCCTCGATCACCCGCGTCGAATGGCCGTGGGCGCTGTCGATGGCGAGCAGATCGACTTTGGCGCGCACCAACTCCTGGGCGCGTTCGAGGAAGTCCCCGGTGGCGCCGATGGCCGCGCCCACCCGCAGCCGGCCATGATCGTCCTTGGCGGCGGTGGGATACTTCAGGCGCTTCTGAATGTCTTTGACCGTGATCAGGCCCTTGAGGTGGTAATGATCGTCCACCACCAGCAGCTTCTCAATGCGATGTTCATGCAGGATCGCTTCCGCATCGCTCAGGGTTGTGCCAACCGGGACCGTGATGAGGTTTTTCTTGGTCATCACTTCGCTGATGGGGACATCGGTGCGGGTTTCGAAGCGGAGATCGCGATTGGTGAGGATGCCGACCAGCTTTTTGTTCTTGGTTACGGGCACGCCCGAGATGCGGTAGCGGCGCATGACCTCCAGCGCATCGGAGATTTTTTCGTCGGGCGACATGGTGATGGGATCGACAATCATGCCGCTTTCCGAGCGCTTGACCTTGTCCACTTCGCCGGTTTGCTGCTCGATGCTGAGGTTGCGATGGATGATGCCCAGCCCGCCTTGCTGGGCCATGGCAATGGCCATGCGCGATTCCGTGACCGTGTCCATGGCCGCACTGATCAGGGGGATGCGGAGTTCGATGTTGCGGGTCAGGCGGGTCGTCGTCGTTGCCAAGGCCGGAACTACATCGGACTTGGCGGGCAACAGCAACACGTCATCGAAGGTAAGCGCCTCAGGCACCGGAAAATGAATCATGGCTTTGGGTCCGCGGAAGGATAATCCCTCATTGTAGAGTTGTGCTGGCGGTTAAGCAAACGTGGTGCGCCAGGAATATTTAGTTGGCAAGAGAGGAGCGAGAGACCTTTGCGTCCCGTTCTAGGGCGCTATTCACCGTGTGTTCATTGAATTTTCGGGTTCGTCGGCGTATAGTTAGTTGAGTACTGTTGTGTTTTGAGGGTTCTGTCACCCCCTCCCGGCGTGACGGCGAGCCCGCTGCATAATCGGCGAAGCACATCGGTGGGCGAGAGCCCACTTTTTATTTCCACCCGTAATCCGCTGGTGCACGGCGAGTCCAGGCGGCAGCGATAGCCTGACGGGTAGTTTGTGCTTATTCGCAGGGGGCCGTTTTTTGGACAGCAACGTTTGGACAGGAACAGACGATGGCAGCCGGTTTGGAAAAAGTTCGAGAGATCGCGGAGCGGGTGGCGCAATCCAGCGGCCTGGAAGTGGTCGATATCGAGCTGCTGGGCGGCGGTAAAGCGCGCATGCTGCGCATCTTCATCGACAAACCGGACGGGGTTACGCACGAGGATTGTTCCAGCTTCAGCCGCGAAGCAGGTACCATCTTCGATGTTGAGGAGGCTGTGCCGGGCACTTCGTACCTGTTGGAGGTTTCATCGCCGGGACTTGATCGCAAGTTGTCAAAGCCGGCCGACTACCAGCGTTTCACCGGCAGCCTGGTGAAGCTGATGACGCGGGACCCGGTGAACGGAAACCGGCATTTTGAAGGGCGGCTGAAAGCGTTTCACGATGGCCGGCTCAGTTTGGAATTGACCGGCAGGAAAAAGTCGAAGAAGCACCAGGCAGTGGAGCCGGGAACGGAAGTTGAAATCGAGCTGGCCAACGTCGAAAAGGCGAACCTGGTTCCCGAGTTCTGATCCGAAGGCAGCAAAGACCAAATGGAAGTAAGGTGGCAAACATTTTATGGCAAGTGAACTGTACAACGTAATCGACGCTCTGAGCCGGGAGAAAGGCATCGATCCGCAGATCGTCGTGAACGCGGTGGAGGATGCCATTGTTGTGGCCACCCGAAAGTACTACAAAAGCCAGGAGAACCTGCGCGCTGAACTCGACAAAGAGAGCGGCCAGATCCGTGCGTTCGCGGTGCGGACCATCGTCGAGGGCCTCGACCAGCTCGAAGATCCCCTCTCTCAGATTACGCTGGAGGACGCCAAACGCATCGATCCGGCCGCCGAGGTGGGTGGCGAGTTGCGCACCTATAAACCGACGGACGTGCTAGGTCGCATTGCGGCCCAACTGGCCAAGCAGGTCATCTTCCAGAAGGTCCGGGAGGCGGAACGGGACACCATCTACAACGAGTACATAGGCCGCGTCGGTGAAGTGATCAACGCGACGATTAAGCGCCAGGAGGGGCAGGACGTCATTGTGGACCTCGGCAAGGCCGAAGGACGCATGCCCAAGAAGGAGCAATCGCGACTGGAATCGTTCGCTCCCGGCGAGCGGGCGCGAGTGGTGCTTGTCCGCGTGGAGAAAGCTTCCAAGGGGCCGCAGGTGGTGGTCTCGCGCGCGGTGCCGGAACTGGTATCGCATTTGTTCCAGACCGAGGTGCCTGAGATTTACGACAACACGGTGGTCATCCGCGCCATTGCCCGCGAGGCTGGTGAGCGCACCAAGATCGCGGTCATGTCGAAGGACAAGGATGTCGATCCGGTGGGCGCTTGTGTCGGAATGAAGGGCATGCGTGTGCAGTCCATCATCCGCGAATTGCGCGGCGAAAAGATTGACATTATCGAATACCACGAGGACCCAGTGACCTTCGCGGAAAAGGCGTTACAGCCGGCGAAGGTCAGCCGCGTCACCGTCCTCGAAGGCCAGGAGAAGCACCTGGAGGTAATCGTCGACGACAGCCAACTGTCGCTGGCCATCGGCAAGAAGGGACAGAACGTCCGCCTGGCCGCCAAACTGCTCGGCTGGAAGATCGACATCAAGAGCGAAGAAGAGAAGCGTCAGGAAGTGGAAGACCGGATGAACGTTGTGTTGAACCAGCCGGCCACGCCCCTGGAAAGCGTTCCCGACCTGGAGCCCGGAATCATCGAGAAGTTGGTCGCTGCCGGCATAACGACGGTCGAAGCCGTCGCCGACATGACTCCCGAGCAGCTCGAAGAGGTGCCGGGTGTCGGCCCCAAGACGGTGGAGAAAATCAGTATCGCGGTCAATAATTATTTTTCCAGTTTGGACGCGGCGGCTGGCAGCGAAGAAGTTGCACTATCCGAAGACGAAGGGTCCACCGAATCAGAAGTAGCGACCGAATCAGAAGCGGCCACAGAAGAGGCTGCGCTTGCGGGAGATGAGGCGCCTACAGAAGGCGAAGCTCCCATGGAGGGCGGTGGCGAGGATAGCGCCACAGGACCTGACTCGGGTGGGCAGTCTGGCGACCTTACCGGCTTGGAGGAAGAGCCGGAAGCAGGACCGGACAGCGTGGAGGACCTGGTCGAGACCGGCCAATACTACGAGGCCGAAGTCGTCGAAGGGATCGAGGATGCGCCTCCGGCCGATGAAGCCGAAGTGACGACGCACGAGCGTCCGGCCGGGGAAAACGAAAACGTTCCTGATGAAGAAAAACCTGGCGAGCAGAGGTAAGAACACAGGCCTCAGTTGCTGCTGGAGGCCGGCAAAATTTTGCGGTGAGGATGCTATGACGGCTTAACCGGGCGGGACAATACGGAGGCAATAGGGCGGAATGCAGAAGATTCGAATTAACGACCTGGCGAGAGAGCTCGAGGTAAAGAGCAAGATGATCCTCGATGCTCTCATCAAGGTTGGTGTAACCGAAAAGAAAACGCACTCCAGTTCCATCGAAGTGGACGAAGCGGAGCGGGTCAAGAAGTACTTTGCGCAGCACCCCGAGCCCGGCAGCAGTCGCGCCTCGTCGCGCGCAGCGGCAGACGAATTCAAGCGCAAGCTGGATCTTTCGCACATCTCCAAACCAGGCGATGTGCTAAAAGCGGTCACGCAACGGGCCGCCCAGCCTTCCGCGGCTGCACGTCCGGCCACGCCTCCGACCCTTGCCACGCCCGCCGGGCCTCGCCAAACGATTGCGCCGCCTTCCGCCGTTCGTCCTGCGACTGCGGTCCCGAAACCCGTTGTACCGGCGGCGAGCGCCACACCAGCAACTCCTGCGGAACCGCCCAAGCCAGCACCGCGTTTCATTACACCTCAGTCGGTCGCGCGCCCGCCCGCCGCTATCTTTATTCCGCCGAAGCCGCCGGTAGTGGCGCCTCCGGCGATGCCACCAGCGCACCTGTCATCCGCGACTGGGACGGCGCAACCTTCCGAGCCAGTGATCGAGGACCAGATAACGGCACTCGAAGAAAGTGAAGCCGTGCCGTCCACGTCCGAAATGATCGAGATTCCCACTGCTGCAGAAGGCGAAGTTCCGGCAGCGCTACTGGAAGCGCCGCCAGCCGCAGAAAAGCGCGCAGGCGTTACTCGCCCCGCTGTTCCGGGGCAGCCCGGCCAGGGCATCGGTCGTGCCGGGCTACCGACGCGTCCTGGACAGCCGGGAACCGCCGCGCACACGCCACGCCGTTTGATCGTTCCCCAGACCGGACCGCGTCCGGTGTATCTGGCTCCGCCGTTGGCCGCACCCCGTGCGGGCGCCAGCGCGCCTCCGCGAGGGGGAATGCCGGAACGTGGCAAACCCATTTTCCAGCGCCCGCGTCCGGGAGTGTTGCCGCCAGGACAGACGCGGCCACCCGTGCGCCCGGGAGAGCGCCGCGGCCCCCATCCAACCCGTTCCGGGGCGCCGGGAACTCGTCCGGGGTTCGGAGCTGGCGCAGGCGTCGCCCCGCCGCCTCCTACCGGACAACGTCCCGCCGGTCGGCCGGCGCGTCCCGGACAGCGCTATGTTCCCCGAGGCGTGAAGGAAGGCCCGATGAAGGGTTTTGTTCCGCCGCCGCGGCTTTCGCTTTCCAGCGAGCCGCTGCCCATCACGCGGAGCATCACCATTCCGGAAGGCATCAGCGTAAAAGATCTGGCGGAGAAATTGGGAATTCGAGCCAAGGACCTTATCGCCCGCTTGCTGGCGCGAGGCGTTTTCGCCACGGTCAACCAGACGCTCGATTCCGACCTGGCCACCGACATGGCTCGTCACTTCGGCGCCGAGACGGCCGTCATTACCTTTGAGGAGCAGTTGGCCAAAGACACTGTGTCGGCGGAAGGTACGGGCGAAGAAGGAACAGCTCAGGGAGTTGTACGTCCGCCGGTGGTCACCATCATGGGCCACGTGGACCACGGCAAAACCAGCTTGCTCGACGCGATCCGCTCGACCAATGTTGCAGGAGGTGAAGCGGGGGGAATTACGCAGCACATCGGCGCCTACAAGGTCGCGATCACCGATCCCAACTCGCCGGCTCTTGGTCGCGAGATCGTCTTCCTGGACACGCCCGGTCACGAAGCTTTCACCCGCATGCGAGCGCGTGGATCGAAGGTGACCGATATCGTGGTGCTGGTTGTGGCCGCCGATGACGGTGTGATGCCGCAGACCTTGGAGGCGATCGATCATGCTAAAGCGGCGAACGTTCCGATGATCGTAGCTGTGAACAAGATCGACAAGCCGGAGGCGCTTCCCGAGCGGGTGAAGAAGCAACTCGCCGACCGTGGTCTGATGCCGGAAGACTGGGGCGGCAGCACGGTCTTCGTGGAGGTGTCAGCGAAGCAGAAGACCAATCTCAATCTGTTGATGGAAATGATCTGCCTGGTTGCCGATTTGCAGGACCTGAAGGCGGTGCCTGACCGTCTGGCGCAGGGCACGGTGCTTGAGGCCAAGCTGGATCGCGGTCGCGGTCCCGTAGCGACGGTCTTGGTGCAGAACGGTACGCTGAGGACCGGCGACAATTTCGTGGTCGGTAACGTCTTCGGAAGGGTTCGCGCCATGTTCAACGATCGGGGCTCTGCCTTGGATGCCGCCACTCCCGCAACCCCGGTGGAGATTCTCGGCCTGGAAAGTTTGCCGCAGGCCGGCGATCAACTGGTGGCCGTGGCGGACCGCGAGAAGGCGCGTGGTATCTCCGAATATCGCGAAGGCAAGGCCCGCGAAGCTCAACTAGCCAAGAGTTCGCGAGTCTCGCTTGAAGGTTTGGCGGAACAACTGAAGTCTGCAGGACAGAAAGAGCTGGATATTATTCTCAAGGGCGACGTTCAGGGCTCGGTTGAGGTACTGAGCGACGTACTGACCAAGCTGTCCAACGACAGGGTCAAGATCAAGATCCTGCTCAGCGGTGTGGGCGCCATTACTGAGACCGATGTGCTGCTCGCCTCGGCCTCGAATGCCGTCATCATCGGCTTCAACGTGCGCCCGGAACGCAAAGCGCAGGAGCTGGCCGAGCAGGAGAAGGTTGACATTCGCCTGCACTCCATCATCTACGAGTTGGCGGACGAGATTAAGCGCGCCATGACGGGATTGCTCGAGCCAATCATCAAGGAAGTTTATCTTGGACGCGCCGATGTTCGCGACACCTTCCGTGTACCCAAGGTAGGTATGATTGCGGGTTGTTACGTCACCGATGGTGTCGTCAAACGCGACGCGGAAGCTCGTCTGCTGCGCGACAATGTGGTGGTGTTCAAGGGCAAGATTGGCTCGGTGCGGCGCTTTAAGGAAGATGTCAGTGAAGTCCGCCATGGCATGGAATGCGGCATCTCGATCGCCAACTATGGTGATATCAAAGTCGGAGATGTCATTGAAGTGTTCGTTACCGAGAGAGTGGCAGCCGAAGCTTTCGTGTAAAACAGGGGTTAGGGGCTAGGTGTTAGGGGTTAGTAGGGCCACATATCTGGGTAATGTGCGACACCTAGCAGCCGGCCAGGAAGTACCATGAGACCAATGACGTCCCGGAACTGAATCCTCCCATGAGGGGACAACGGTGTCCGGGACGATGTGCAATAGGACGGGAAATGATTGCGTATCTCACGCTCGAGATTCGCATTGAAGGCGCGCATTCGCTCAAAGATAAGCGGCAAGTCGTGCGCAGCGTGAAGGACGGGCTGCGGGCCCACTTCAACGTCTCCGTCGCCGAGCTTGACCCGAGCGAGGCCTGGCAGCGTGCCACCTTGGGCGTGGTCGGCATTTCGCAGTCGCGCGATTATCTGGAAGGCCTGATGCGCAATGTGGAACGGCATGCAGTGCGCACAGCCAATAACAGCGGCGGCGAAGTCATCGATTCGTTCCTCGATTTCTTGAGTGAAGCGGAATTTGGCGGACGTGCGACCGAGGAACCGTGATCGTTATCACCGCCGGCTTGACAGGTTGGCGTATCCTCTAACGTTCCCCTATTTTCGGCTGGCAGAATAGAAGGCAATGGAGAACCGGGGACAGAAATACCATCGCGGCCGTATGGCAGAGGCTCTGCGGGAAGAAATCGTTGCCCTGGTGGAAGGGGAATTGGGCGATCCTCGCATTGGATTGGTCAGCGTCAGCGAGGTCCAACTGGGTCCCGATGGCAAGACCGCCCGCGTGTTGATTTCAGTCGCGGGAGACGAGGACGAAGTAGAGCAAAGCCTCAAAGGCTTGAACGCTGCGGGCGGCTACATTCGGCATGAACTGGTGGGCCGTCTTGCTATCCGCCAAGCCCCGGAGTTGATCTTCGCACTCGATCATGCCGATCAATACGGGGGCAGGATCGAAGAGCTGTTGCATCGTATTCAGAAAAGGAAGCGTTAGGTTCGCGATCAGGTCCATTAGGATGCTTGACGAAGTTCTGAATCAGATCGGCAGAAGGCAGAAATTCATGCTCACGTCGCACGCCCGGCCAGATGGCGATGCCGTCGGGTCGGCGCTGGCCTGCTGCCAGATTCTGCGCAGCATGGGCAAGCAGGCGAACGTAGTCCTCAGCGATGGAGTGCCGGGCATCTATCGCCCATTGCCCTTCAGCGATTCAGTGCTGCAAACTACCGAGAACGCGCCCCAACCCGAGGCGGTCATCATCCTGGAATGCGATAGCGTGCAGCGGACGCGCCTGACCGGATTGGAGCAACACTACCTCATCAACATCGATCACCATGCGACTGCCCGTCCTTTCGCGGACGTGAACTGGATCGATCCCAGCGCCTGCGCAACCGCGGAAATGATCTTCCGCTTGGCGCGCGAAGCTGGCGTCTCGATCTCACCCGAAGTAGCCACCTGTCTCTATACCGCGGTACTCACCGACACAGGTTCGTTCCGCTTCAGCGGAACCAACGAGAGTACTTTCGCCCTGGCAAAGGAATTGGTGCGCTGTGGAGCTGACCCGGTCCGGATTGCCCATAACGTATACTTCTCGAACCCGCTCTCCAAGATGCGTCTGCTGGGGGCCGCCCTCACCAGCCTTCAGCGGGACGGTAGTCTGGCCTGCATGCACGTAGACCGCGCTACCGTAGAATGCTGCCAGGCCAACGAAGAAGATTGCGAAGGGTTAGTCAACTACGCGCTGGCCATCGAAGGCATCGAAGTGGCATTGTTCTTTCGGGAACAGCCTGACGGCAGCTTCCGCGTGAGCCTGCGCAGCAAGGGTGCGGTCAATGTAGCCGCGGTGGCCGCGCAGTTCGGCGGTGGTGGTCACGAGTGCGCCAGCGGATGCGCGATGCCGGGTCCATTGTCGGCTGCCACCAGGCGTCTGCTGGCAGAATTTCAGATTCGCGGTTACCACGCGGTGGTGCACTAGCTCTCGCCAGGCGAACGGACCAAGCTTTGAAACAGAACCGCATCCTGGAGGAACGCACCCGCCGTTCCACCGACCTTCTCGCTCTTATCGCATTCTGCGGATTCCTGTTTTTCGCCGGCCTTCAGGTGATCGGCTTGGTCGGCGCTGACGAGCCCCGCTATGCGCAAATCGCGCGCGAAATGCTGCAACGCGGCGATTGGGTCACTCCGGTCCTGAATGGTCAGCCCTGGCTTGAAAAGCCGCCGCTTTATTACTGGGCCACCATGCTGGCATATAAAGCGACCGGAGGGGTGAGCGATTGGGCGGCGTGCCTGCCATCCGCAATCCTTTGCTCGCTGATGATCTTCTTCATCTATGTCTGGGCCCGCCATTTTCGCAGGGGAATGCAGCTGGATGCTGCGTTGATCACCGCAGCCTCAGCCATCGTGATTGGGTTCGGGCGGAGCGCTTCTACCGACATGCCTCTGACGGCGATGTTCACCGCCGCAATGTTGTGTTGGTACGGGTGGCACTCCAACCAGAATCGGGGCTGGCTGCTGGCGTTCTACCTCTTTACCGGACTCGGAACCCTGGCTAAGGGTCCAGTTGCCGTTTTGCTTGCCGGGTTGATCATCGTGGTGTTTGCTGTCCTGCGACGCGATGGGCGATTGATTCTCCGCACTCTTTGGCCTGCCGGAATCGTGCTGTATCTCGCGGTGACCTTGCCCTGGTTTATAGCGGTGCAGCGTGCCAATCCCGAGTTCTTCTGCACCTTCTTCTTGCAGCACAACGTGGAACGCTTTAGCACCAACCTCTATCACCATGCCCAGCCCTTCTGGTATTACTTGCCGGTGGCGCTGCTGGCGCTGGTGCCTTGGACTGTCTTTGTCATCGTCGCGCTTGTAGATGCCATTCGCGACTGGCGCTTCGCGGCACAGCAGCCACCCGGAGCGGAAGATCTGCGTACGTATCTTACGGTGTGGTTCCTGCTGCCGATAGCATTTTTCTCACTGTCGCAGTCGAAGCTGCCGGGATATATTCTTCCCGCAATTCCAGCCGGTACGATTTTGCTGGCGAACTTTGTCTGGCGTCGCGAACAGGAGGCAGAGAAGCCGAGTGCGTGGTTGGCAATGCTGCATGTCCTGCTCTCAGCGGCCATGCTGGTGGCAGCGCTCATCGTGCCGTTCAAACTATTGAAGCTGGCCCTGCCACGAAATGTCATTATGGTCGCGGCGGCGCTCGGCGTTACAGCGATCGTTGCTCTTTGGTTCAGCATGCGCATGCAAGGCTACCGCGTGTTGCGGTTCATCACGCTGGTTCCGGTGGTCATCGCGTTTGCGCTCTTATTGCGCGGCACGGCGCCGATCATCAATCTATTGCAATCGGTTCGCCCCGTGGAGGCGGCGATTCACCAGAGTGTACTCGGACAAATCCCGAGCATTGCGGTTTACGATGTGCCTCCCAGTGTGAGATACGGCCTGGGGTTCTACCTTAACCAGCCGATCGCAAGCTACAAAAAGAATGAGGTCCCGCCGCCCTTCGATCATCTGGTTGTGGCCGCCAGTGGCGTCCAGAAGGAATTGGAGTATCGCCTACCCGGACGCAGTGTTACGCGCGTGGGCGGCTTCGCACCGCAGCACTTGGATTTTTACGTGGTGTTGGGAAAAGCGTCGGGCCAAGCGAAGCCCTGAGTCCGGGCGGTTCCAGGAGCGGTGGTTGCCGGTTTTGAAGCGTCTTCGGCAGCTCGCAACTCGAGGGACCGCCCTAAGCCGCGGTCCCGAAAATCCTCCTTTACCCTAGAAGCCGTGTGGCTCCTGAGACCTGCTTGGTGCGCTTTGATGCGGCGAAGCCTGGTGTTGCGCCGGCGGCTGGCTTACGTGCGGAGCCGGCTGGTTCTGGTGCGCCGGCGGACGCGAAGCGTTGTTATTGTGAGGCGGTCCGCTCGCTGCGCTGGTGCCATGAGGAGCCGGCTGGCTCTGGTTCGTGTGAGCCGGAGCGGTAACGTTGTTTGGGCGAGGGACGTTGTTGGCACGGTTCGTGTGCGCTGCTCCAGCACCATTGGGATTGGACGCGTTTGCACGTTCGGGCGGGCGAGGGACATTGTTGTTGGCCGGTCGCGACGCCCTTGCGTTGCCCGCATTGTTTGTTCGTGGAGCGTTCACCGCCGGATTGTTGGTGACCGGCGCATTCTTCGCCTTGACCACACCCGCAGCGTGGAAGGCCGTTGGTTTAGGGGTTGCCGCTACCTGGGGCTGGCCGTGATTCACCGATGCCAATTGGGCGCGGTCGGAGCGCGCCAACTGCTCGTGCTGCGTTTGCATTGATGTGGGAGCGATATGGCGCCCGCGCAAGGCGGCTTCCTGAGCAGCATTGGGGCGCGCGTTGATTCCGCCATTGCCGCCGTTATAGCTGACGCGATTCACGGTGGTGTTGTTCACCACGGTGGTGTTATAGGTGTTATGGATGTTAGTTACGTTCACTTGATTGACGGACCGGTTGTAATAAAAATTACGACCGCGCCAGTATCCGCCCGCGTAGCCGTAACCGGTATAACCGAAGCCGTAGTTGACGCCACCGTAGAAGCCTATCGTCGGGCCCCAGTATCCGACGTGCCAGATGAAGGCCGAACCTCCCCATCCCCAATAGCCTGGCGTCCACAGAAAGCCGACTTGGGGGGCTAGCACCCACGTTCCGGGCACCCAGAAATAGCCATCATCACCATACGCCCAGTAGCCTGGAGTCCAGATGTAGCCGGGCCCCGGGCACCAAGGCTGCTCGTACACCGGCAGCGGAGGCGGCGCGATCCCTACCGAGATGAACACTGCGGCAAATGACGATACGGGTACCGCGACAATCAGGAAAGCTAGCAAGAACAACCGACTGCAACGGAGGATGCGCATATTTCCCTTTCTTATTCGATTCCAGCGCCCGCCAGTTGCGGGAGTCCACGGCGAATTGCTTCGGACTTTGCCAAGATGAGTTCAAATCCCTGGTTCTTTGTCTCTACAGATTGGAACCGAGCTAGCCAGGAATAGTTGCTAAGAAAACGATGGCCTCCACGCACAAATTTTCCGGTCAGCGGATTCCGCAGGCAACCCCGCCCGTCCGTTTAAGGTTTGCTTCAGATGCCAACCCGCACTAGACTGACTCAGGTATGGCCGCAGCGCATAGAGCCGTTGATAATTACCGTCGGCCGCCTTGGCTGAGTACTGTGGAGATTCTCGACCTCAGGCACTTCTCATCTGACGACCTGCGTCCCCTGCTCGACCGCGAGGTCGAAGTTTGGGGTGGATTGCTCGCCTGGGACTATCGCGGTTCGGCGGACATGATCTTGCGTTACGTCGATGCCAAGATCCTGCCGGGGTATGCCGCCGTCGAGCGGGGAAGCATCGTCGGTTACTCGTTTTTCGTGTATGAAGGCAGCAAAGGTGTAGTGGGCGATCTCTTCGTCTCGCCACGCCGCCCCGATGCCCGCGCGATCGAGCTTCAGATGGTGGAACATATAATTGCAACCCTGCAGCAGTCGCCGGGTATTCTCCGCGTAGAAGCGCAGTTGCTGACCCATCAGGCGGGAGAGCTTGCTGTCAACTTTGTCTCTGCGGGATTTCATCGCTACCGGAGACTATTCCTCGCCTTGCATTTGAGGGGCGCCGATGCTCCGCCGATCCCGCCAGTAGGCATGCCGCGAGATATCCTGGTGCGCCGCTGGTCTGAACAGGACTATCAGCCGGCAGCCGGCGTCATCACCGCCGCCTATCGCGCCCATATCGACTCCGAAATTAACGACCAGTACCGCACCAACGCCGGTTCCAACCGCTTCCTGAATAACATTGTGCGATTTCCCGGCTGTGGCGTCTTCGACCTGGACTCTTCGTTTGTCGCCATTCATCGCCCCTCCAATACGCTGATCGGACTGATTCTTTGTTCCAGGGTGAAAGACGACGTGGGACACGTAACCCAGGTGTGCCTGATGCCGGAGTACCGGGGACAGGGCATTGGAGAAAGCCTAATTGCCACCACCTGTCACTCGCTGCGCAACCGCAATTTCAGCCTGCTGTCGCTGACCGTTACCGAAGCCAACCAACGCGCGGTAGATCTGTACAGGCGGCTGGGCTTCGTCGAGTTGCGGGTGTTTGATGCGTTTGTGTGGGAAGGGTGAAAAAGCAGTTGTCAGTTTGCCGGTTGCCAGTGTTCAGTTGTGACTTTCGAACTGACTACTGGCAACTAGCTAGTGCTTAATCAGCCACATGGCCCAGGCCGCGACAATGACGCCGCCAATGAAAAGGGCAAAGCAGTATGCGCCATAGCGCAGCATGTCACGCGGGGTGTTGCGTTGGGTGATGCCGAACACCGTGGAGGCACAGAGCGCAAACAGCAGGGCGGCGTTGAAGTGAGAGAGTTCGAAGGTCATGGTTTCTTGCCGATCGCAATGTGGTGAGCGTCAACCGCGGCAATCACATTCAGCAATCCTGCCACCACAATGTACTTGGTGCCGTAGTCAGCCACGGCGCGATGAATGTTGCCGATTCCCCAGTCCATGGTTCGGGCGACGAAGTAGAGAGCGCCCGCGCCCAAGTCGCCGACAAATCCCAGCATGTCGAGCAAGTCACCGGTGTTAAGCGAGTACACCTTGCCCTGCATGCCGAGCCCGGCGAAGAACATCACAAACACCGCTAACATCAGCAACAAGCCCCGAATCCAGCGGCGCTGAATGAAGTGCCCGAGGCCGGGAAAGAGCCATCCCGCGATCGGGGCAATGATGGCCATCGGATTGTCGCTCTTAGCGGAAGCTTTGTTAGGGCGCTGGGCCACCGTAGCGGTATTCTGCGGATTCGCCATCAGACCAGCACCAACTCGTTCTGCACGCGGCCGGTAACTTCGCCCTTCCCGTTGCGGATCATCATATTGATTTCGCTGCGTACGCCGAATTCCGGCAGGTAGATTCCGGGCTCGATTGAAAAGCAGGTGTTGGGCAGAATGTCACGATCGTCTTTGGTCTCGAGGTTGTCCAGGTTGGCGCCGTTGGCGTGAATGTCGCGGCCGATGGAATGTCCCGTGCGATGGATAAAGTACTTCCCGTAGCCCTTGCCGGCGATATAGCCGCGGACCGCTTCGTCCACTTCCCAGCCCTGAATCTTCTGCTTCGCCTCAAAGGCCTGCTTGACCTTGTCGATGCCGACGTTGCGAGCGTCGCGCACGATCTCGAATACCTCGCGCTGCTTGTCGCTGGGACTGCCGAGCACGCCCGTCCAGGTGATGTCGTAGTAGACGCTATCGGGACCGTTGGTCTTTGCCCACAGATCCAGCAGCACAAAGTCGCCTTCGCGAATCGGGGCGGACGTTGCTGCGGTAGGGTCGTAATGCGGGTCGCCACTGTGCGCGTTGACGCCGACAATGGGCGGATCGTCGGTCGTCAAGTTCTCTCGCTTGAAAGCTTCCATGACCCATTGCTGCATTTCAAATTCGTGCGTGCCGCCGTTGCGTACGCGCCGTCCCATCTCCGGGAAGAACGCGGCGGTGATCTGGTCCACCGCATCGCGGGCCTTGAAGTGGGTCGCGATCTGCGCGTCAGTCAACGTGGCTTCAAAGCGCGCCACCAGGTTCGCCGAGCTGACAATCTCTTTGCCGAAGCTGCGTACCAGTTCCAGCATGCCGCCGTCCACCAGCGAGATGTAGGGAATCTGGTTGTTGGGCGAGTACTGCATCACCACTGTGCTGTAAGGCTTCAGCATTGTCTCGAGGTTTTGCCACAGCTCTTGCCATGCCGAATATTCCAGCTTCCTGCCGGGCAGCGAGTCGAGGTGATGGCTTTCAATGCGGTGCACCAGCTTTACCGGCTCGCCATTAGCAGGCACCACGTAAAACCAGCGGCGGGTGACCATCATTTTTGGCGGCAGACCCAATACGCTGTAGGCAATCGCATCGCGGTGATGGTGATCGTAGAAGAGCCAGCAATCGTTGTGGCTGTCGCGCAGCGCAGCCTGAATATCTGGGAGATTCATGCGTGTTCTATTGTAAATGAGAGCATCGGGTGCGGGGATGTTTTCAGCACAGAGGCACGGAGGGCACAGAGATAGCACTTAGCATTTGGCAATTAGCACTTGGCTCAGAGGCCGGTGTTTGGGTGGCGCGGACTTTCAGAGCCTGCCCTGAGCCAGCCGAAGGGTCCGCGTGCAAGCTCTTTGTCTGTTGTCATTACGAGCGGTTTTTAGCCCGCGAGGGATCTGCTTTTCCCGATCTTTCGGCAGCCCACGGTCGTACGGTCTTGCTGACTCTTAGTCACTAATTCTTTTCTTCTCTGTGTCTCTGTGATGAAAATTCAAATTCTTCCTGCCGCCGCTGGTTTCGCTTGGTTCCTGGCTAACACGCGCGCTCGCGTGGCGGCTGGCAGGGTCTCGCAGGCTGTTCGCAACACCAACCGCGGCGTTCGGCCGCGAATCGTCATCAGATAGTCGACGGTCTGTTTTGGGTTCGCCTTAGCGGCTTCGCGCAGCAGCCAGCCCAGGCCTTTCTGCACCATGTCGTCGCCGCTGGTCAGCAGCATCTCGGTGATGCGCTGGATATCGCCGAAGTTCTTGTGCTGCCGAGTGCTGTGGATAAGGCCTACGGCCGCGGCGCGCTGATGCCAGCGCTTGTGTGCCTTGGCCCAGCGAGGCGGCCGCGACAAATATGCAGCGTCTGCGGCGATCATGGGGCCGATAAGGTAATGCACCAGCGCGTCGTGATCGGCCCATGTGCTGACGCGGTCGAGCCAGCTCTCGAACAGCTTGAACTCCGCCTTGCCGAACTCCCCCACGATTCCCTGAAGCATGACGACGGCTAGGATCTTTTCTTCCAACACCTCGCCGCGAAACAGTTGATCGGCAACTTGCAACAGGAAAGGCACGCCGTTCTCCGCGATGATCGTGGGACGAAATCGCACCGCGACCTTGCGCAGCTCGCCGGTGTACCAGCCGCGCGACTGGACCTCATGCTTGAAGAAGCGTTGAACCTCCTCCGTATGTGGCGCCGAGCCGCCGTTCTTGATTACGGTGCGGATGTGTTTGGCGATATAGGCTGGAGTCTTTTTCATCGGAGTTATCGGCTATAAAGAACCAAATTCACCCGAAGAGACGCCATAAAGCAGTGACGTGATCGTCTCGGGCGAAGCTGGTCGATCAACCGGCCGTTGCGTGCTTGGGATCTCCCGCTGGTTGTGGCAACACGAACTTGTCATAAATCCACAACAAAATCGCGGTTATGACACCCACCCCGGTGATCACCCACCACATCATTGCGGGCTGGTGTTTCACCTCGCCAAAGTAGTGGATGAGAAATCCGCCGAACTTCCCGCCTATGAATGAGCCGATGCCCAAGGGCAGAAAAGCAAATCCCATGTAGGTTCCTTGTTGCCCGGAGGGCGCGAGCCGGGAAATGTACTCATAGTAGCGAGGCGACTGAATAATCTCGCCGAGCGCAACCGCAATCAGTGTAAGGACAACTCCGGTTACCGTCGGTCTAACGATCAGGATGATCCACGCCAGGGCGACCATCAAGGTGCCGATGATGATGGCGCTGAGGGCGGGGATCTTCTGGGTCAGAATATTGATCGCCAGCGTGAGGGCAATTACCACCAGCGGGCCGGTTACCAGCAGCAGTTCGGTGTCGGTGTGGGGATTAATGTAGTCGTGAACATAAAGTGGCAGGGTGATGAACTCCTGCCAATAGACGATCCAGTAACCGGTAAAGATCAGCAGGAACAGCATGAAGCGCGGATTGGTAATGACGGTCCAGAAATTTCTGCCGGCCTGCGAGAGGCTGGTAGTTTGAACTTCATCAGTGCGGCGCGGCTCGCGGAAAAACAGCAGCACGGCCAGGAACATGAGGAACACGCTCAGCGCCGCCACGCGAAATACGTTCTCCACGCGCATACGCTGGTGCACGTAGGACGCAACATAAGGGCCGGCCGCGCCACCGATGTTTACCAGCGTGTAATAGATGGAGTATCCGATGGAGCGGACGTTTTCCTTCGAGGCGCGGGCAGTGGTACCGACGACACTGGGCTTCACCAGCGCGACCCCCAGCGCCGGAAGAGCCAACACAAAAGCCACCAGCGCAACCAGCGGCACGGAGTCGCGCACCGGGGCGAGCCAGGGCGATCCCAGCGATCCCAGCAGGAAGTAGGCGCAGCTCAGAATCAGATAAGCCAGCGAAAGCGCGCGGCGGAAGCCCATGCGGTCGGCGAGAGTTCCGCCGAAAACCGGCAGGAACCATACCAGCCCACCGAAGAATCCGGTTAGGGTGCCGGTCTGTTCCGTGGGAAACTTCAGGACTTCATGAAGATAGCGCGCCAGCGAGGCGAAGGCCGCGTAATAGGAAAGGCGCTCGAACAACTCGCTGAAGTTGGCGACCCAGAAGGGACGCTCGAAGCCCACGCGAATGTCGTGCCACCGCTGCGCAAAGCTCAAGATGCTCTCCTTGACCAGTGGTCAGTGATCGGTAGCCAGTTGCCAGTTGGCATCGGCGGTCTCAGTAACTGACTACTGGCTACTGACGGCTACTGACTACTGGCTCCTTTCAGCCTGGCTTCGACCTGTGCGGCGGCGAGCCCGCACACGCGAATGACTTTGTTTCGGCTGCTTTCCCCGGCGGCTATCGTAACCGACGAACGCGGCACATTCAAAACTTCGGCCAGAAATTCAATGCAAGCCTGGTTAGCGCGGCCTTCCACTGGAGGTGCAGTCAAGGCCAGCTTCAGCGCGTCGCCAACCTCGCCGGTGATGGCGTTTTTCTTCGCTCGGGGATGCACCTTCACTTGAAAGGTTGCGCCGAGTGGAGTGTCGCGAATGGGGATCATGTTCTTGGGCGATCACCAAAGATCGCGGTACCGATACGCACGCAGGTGGAGCCTTCCTCGATGGCAACTTCGAAGTCGTGGGACATGCCCATGGAGAGTACATCGAGCGCAAGCCCGGGCAGATTGCGAGCGGCAAGACGGTCCCGCAATTCGCGAAGCTGGCGAAAGTAGGAGCGCGCTCCTTCGGGATCTTCGGTGAATGGCGGCACCGTCATCAGCCCGCGAATGCGCAGATGCGTCCAGGTGGGGGCGCCAGCGAAGATGCTTTCGAGCTGCGGTGAGTTGGGGGCGAGACCGGACTTGGCCTCTTCGCCTCCGACATTGATCTCGATGAGCACGTCGAGCGTTTTGCCCAGTTTCTCGGCCGCAGCATTCAGCCGTTCTGCCAGCTTTGCCGAATCGAGAGAATCAACCGCGTGGAAAACTTCGGCGGCCTTCGGCGCTTTATTCGATTGCAGGTGGCCGATCATGTGAAACTCGGCGTCGCGCAAGTTCGCAAGAGCACCTATCTTTTCGGAGAATTCCTGCACCCGGTTTTCGCCGAACAGCCGCTGCCCGGCTTCGTAGGCCTCGATGATGCGGTCGGCACCAAGTGTCTTGGTGACGCCCATCAATGCGACCTCGCTCGCATTCCTTTGCGCGCGGTGGGCGGCGCGCGCGATGCGGTCGTGAATGGCGGAAAGATTGGATGCTATGCTCATCCGCGCACAAACAGCAGGTCCCTCGACTCGGTCGCCGCGGCGACCTCGCTCGGGATGACAGTGAGATAAATAATGGCGCCCTACATAATCGCGGTCGGAGGCGCCGGCTCATCCGGTCGGCCCGCATTGGCCAGCGGCACGCGAATCATAACGATGGCGAGAACTGCCAGCATGATGAAACCGGAGAGCACATGGGGATGCTCAAAGATCACCGGCAGCGGCCACTGTTTGAACCTGAAAACAGCGATCACAATGCCCATGAGCGCCTCGCCTGCAATGAAGCCCGAAGCGGTGAGCACCCCGGCATTTTCCACTCGCGCTTTCTGGGCTTCGTTCAGATCGCGACGGTCGCGCATCCTGTCGGTGATCCAGCGGATCATCCCTCCCAGGAATATCGCGAACGTGGTTTCCAGCGGCAGATACATGCCAACGGCGAAGAGCATGGGGCTGCGGACCTCGATCATGATCAGCCCGATTCCCATGAGAACGCCAACCACGATGAGTGGCCATGCCATCTCGCCGCCGACGATGCCTTTGGCAAGCATGGCCATCAGCCCAGCCTGCGGTGCTGAAAGCTGACGATCGCCGAAGCCGGTGCCGCCGATGTTGATGTTGGCCTGGTTCAGCAGCATCAGCACGGGAAACAAAGCAAAGCTGGCCACCGCTACTCCCAGGAAGTCGCCGATTTCCATTTTGCTGGGGGTGCCTCCGAGGATGTGACCAACCTTCAGGTCCTGAAGCATCTCTCCCGCGACCGCCGACGAGACACAGACCACGGCCGCTACTCCTAACACAGCAGCGACCCCGCTCATTCCGGCCACGCCGATAAGCACCATGAGCAAAGCCGCGATAATCAGGGTTGCCAGGGTGAGGCCGGAGATCGGATTATTCGACGATCCGATCAGGCCAACCAGGTTGCCGGAAACCGCTGCGAAGAAGAAGCCTATGACGATCATCACGATGGCCGCGACGATTCCGCCCTTCAACACGCCGGAATAATTCGTGTACAGCACGATCATGCAAATCAGCACCGCGGCCAGGCCGGCGAACACCACCTTGGCGCTCAGGTCGCGTTCGGTGCGGGCGGTACCCGCGTGGGCGGCGGCCGATTTTTTCAGATCGGAAACGGCGCGCCCCATGCCAGAGGCCAGACTCTTGCGCATCCGGAACAACGTATAAGACGCGCCTACCAGCATGCCACCAACGGCGATGGGTTTAACAATGTATTTCCAGACCGCGTCAGCCTGGCCTGCCCAAAAAGTATTGTCGGCAGTAGCTCCGGCCGGCAAGAACTGCGCAACAAAGGTCGGGCCGCCCAGAAACAGAATCAGCGGAACCAGCAAGCCCCAGGCGATAACACCACCAGCGAAGTTAAGCGATGCGAGTCTGGGGCCGATGATGTAGCCGACGCCCAGATACGCAGGGCTGACCGCAGGAGCAGACATCGTCGTCACCGCACCAGCACTCAGCTTGGGAGACGCCACATCGCGGCCGAGCCGCACAAAGCTCTTTCCCAATTGGCCGACGTTGAGGATGAAATCCCTGCTGGGGCTGAACAAGTTGAATTGGCCGAGCAAATAAACCAGTCCGCCAAACCCCATATTCGAGAAAAGTATTTTCGCGGCGCGGCTGCCTTGTTGTCCGGCCTTATGAATTTCCGAGGCCGCCACCGATTCCGGGAAGGGAAGCTCGGGGTCTTCGACCATCACCCGGCGCAAGAGCGTGACGAACAGAATGCCCAGCGCTCCGCCGACCAGCATCAATATCGACGACTTCAGGTAAGCATGCTTGAAATCGAAAATGGGCCATGCCCCCGAGATCACGAATGCGGGGATGGTGAAGATGGCGCCTGCCGCGACCGACTCGCCGATCGAACCCACGGTTCGAGTGATGTTCTCCTCCAGCAGCGAGCCCTTCATGACCCGCAGCAGGGCCATGCCGATGACGGCAGCGGGATAGGTGGCGGCGATAGTCATGCCGGCCCGCAGGCCAAGATAGGCATTGGCCGCACCCAGAATCACCGTCAGGACCAAGCCGAGGAGCACGGCCCGAAGGGTAAACTCCGGCATCGTGCTGTTATCGGGAACGTAGGAACGAAACTTCTTTTCCGGTGTGCTGATGGTAGTACTCATGTATGAAGACCTCGCGCGGCGCAGCAAAAGGGGCGACGGCGCAAGGTAGCATGCTAGTGGCACTTGTTACAAGTGCGGCTGGCCGGGACCGCGGTTCAGGGCGCCGGATTGAACGCGAGCAGTGATGAAATTTCCGTGAAATCCTTCGCCGGAACTTTCTCCGGCATTGCGCGTTGTGCATCGAAGCTCTTATACTGTGCTGTCACGGTGCTTCGGGACCGGATCAGGGTCCCCGACGAGTTCTCGCTCGTTGGGGTGATCGGACGAGCGTCAACCATCGCTCCTCTGGCACCCGGCACCGGCGACGGATCCTCGACGCGCGTCGAATCGGCGCGCGATCGGAAGGTTGGAGGGTCGTCTTCAGCAGTCGTGAGACGCTAGAGCGAGACCGGCGAAGTCAGCGCGCCCAGCAACGCGCCGTAGTTTTCGTGCCTTTGCAAGCCTTCCTGCGCAACGTTTTTTCCGTCCTTTTCCCCTCCGATTGCAGGCTGTGCCACACGCCGCTCAATAACATTTCGCGGATTCCTGTCTGCCCGGAATGTCTTGCCGCCATCGCGCCGGTGCGCGAGCCGCAGTGCGTGGTTTGCGGCGATCGTCTGTTCAGCGCACAGTTGCTGATGGGGGATAGCCGCTGCCAGAATTGCCGCGACTGTGAGCCGGAGTTCGCGCGTGCCGTCTCCTTCGGGGAATACGAAGGCGGCCTTCGTGGTCTGGTGCATCTACTTAAGTACGGGAGCGTTCTTCCGGTCGCGGCGGTGCTGGGCGGAATGCTGGCCAGCGCCATCGCGGAACTTCTTCCCGGTTGCGCCGATGTCACTCCACTGATCGTGCCGGTTCCGCTGCACAAGAGCAAGCGCAGTGAGCGTGGATTCAACCAGGCCGAGCTGATCGCTCGTGCCGCGGTAAAGCGCTTACCGCAACCGATTGAGGTAGCGACCGAGGTATTGGTTCGTCAGCGAGCGACCATTTCGCAAGTGGGACTCAGCCGCGAGCAGCGTATCGCCAACGTGAGCGATGCCTTTCGGGTCCGGGACCGGCGTCGTGTTGAAGGTCGTACGGTGATCGTAGTGGACGACGTCATGACCACTGGAACCACGCTTTCGGAGTGCGCCCGAATGCTGAAGCAGGCGGGCGCAGAACGAGTTTGGGCGGCAACCGTGGCCCGCGCTTTTCAGGCGGCGGCTACACTGAAAGCTGCCAATCATGGGGATGAGGAGGAAATCGAAGCAGTGGCAGTCGCTGCTTCGGTATAACCGGGTATGTCCATGTCGGCCCAGAGTGCAGCGTCGCGATACGGCAAGTCGCTTGCCGGATGTATGCAGCAAGCCCGTGTCGCCGGCGATGAGCCGCCCCAGTGGACGGCGATGCACGCACCCGTGCTGGTGCTCAATGCGTCCTACGAGCCCATCAATGTCTGTGCTGCACGTCGCGCCGTCATTCTTGTGCTGAAGGGCGTGGCCAT
The DNA here is from genome assembly GCA_963836875.1 of uncultured Acidobacteriaceae bacterium. Classification (GTDB taxonomy): domain Bacteria; phylum Acidobacteriota; class Terriglobia; order Terriglobales; family Acidobacteriaceae; genus Bog-257. The sequence goes on along the minus strand of CAWIKZ010000007.1, from coordinate 170,579 downwards.
GATGGAAGAAGCCAACGGACACTATCTGCACGCGGCGCGTATCGCCATGCACGTGCCCTCCGTCATCCGTCTGCTGGAATACCGGCGCATTCCGCACCAGACCCGGGCCCTCTCGCGCAAGAACATTTTGCTGCGCGACCGCAACACCTGCCAATATTGCGGGAAGATCCTGGCCGCCGGCGAGTTGACGCTGGATCACGTCATCCCGCGTTCGCGAGGTGGGGCTTCGACATGGGAAAACCTGGTGGCCTGCTGTCACTCCTGCAATCGCCGCAAGGGCAATCTGCTGCCTCACGAAGCCAGCATGAAACTCATGCGCGAGCCACGCGCTTTCAACTTGCATACCAGCCGCCACATCATGCGCATGATGGGGCGATCCGACTCTAAGTGGCGCAAGTACCTCTTCTACTGAGCCCGACGGTCGAACTCGCGGCACGCCGCTGACGGCGAAGGGATACCCATGTTTTTCCTGTTGCTCAGCGACGGCAGCAATTTCCGTGTGCATTTCTTCTACGTTTCTGATGCCGGTGCGTTGTCCAAGCGCTTTGGCGAAAAGCGAATAGCGAAGAGCGAAAGACGAACAGCGAAATAGCGAACAGCGGCTCTACTGCTTCGGCGGTGGCGGCGTCTTGCTGGGCTGCTGGGTCCCCGACCGCGGCTGGTCCTTCGGGATTTCCTGGCCCTGGTAGATGATCTTCGACTTGGCGCCGTACTGCTTGTAGTTTTTGTACCTCACGATGTAGCGCATCTTAACGTCATCGCCCGAGAAATGTAACGTGTCCTCAGCATAGGTGTAGGTGGGAAACCAATACTTGCCATCAATTTGCTCACGCCAAGTGGTGTACTTGGGAGACAGATTTTCTTTCTCGGGATGCTTGAAGTTATGCACCTGGGGTACCGTCTCTCCGTAAGTTTTGACGATCTGGTAGTCATGGTCGTCCACCCAGATGCGGCCCTGGAAATAGCGTTCGCCCTTCTCAATCTCTTTGGGAGCAATGTCGAACACGTAGGTGCCCAGTTCGTCCTCGCGTTGCTTGCCGACATAGAGAATCTGATATTTGCCAATATCATCACTCGTGAGAACAAAGGGGAGCCGGTTGCGGATGTCATCGAAGTCGGACTGGGTCATGGTGACGCGTTCCAGACTCGACTGCGGCGCAAACGTCACCTGCTCGATACGGTGGCCCTTATCGTCAAACAGCACATCTGCCACCTGGTGGTATTCACCGTCAACCGTGTCGCCGTCCACCGTTTGGACCTTAACATCTTGTGTATAGGTGTATTGGTCGCGCGCGATCTTGAACTGCTTCTCCTTGGCGGCAAATTGCTGGATGATCGCATCCACCGTGATGCCGGTTGGCTGCGAAGGGTCGAGTGGACCCTCGCCCCGGTCGGACGCCAGCGCCGGAATGGTCAGGCGCAACGCGAGCAGCAACAGCGAGAACGTCAAAAAACGTAGGGAAATTGGGCGAAACTTCATTAGGGATGGTCCTTTGAATCCATTGTATTCGATGCAAGCCGCCGGGCGCTGGGTCCGCCCATGCAATCCCACTGGCACTCCGCTGCGGGCAAGAAGAGCAATGTTGAATAACCGACCTCACCCCAAATTGTCGGACACGCGCCTCTCACAAAAAAGAAAAGGCGAAGCCGGAGCTTCGCCCATCCTGTTGCACCGCGACTAAACGCAGAGGACCGTCGCTACTGCGGCGGCTTCTTCGGCGCCGGTTGTGACGCCGGACGCTGCTGCGGAGCCGGCTTAGCCTGCTGCTGCGGCCGTGGCTGAGGAGCCGGACGCTGCTGCGGTGCGGGCTTAGCCTGCTGCTGTGGTCGTGGCTGAGGAGCCGGACGCTGCTGCGGTGCGGGCTTAGCCTGCTGCTGTGGTCGTGGCTGAGGAGCAGGACGCTGCTGCGGGGCCGGCTTAGCCTGCTGCTGTGGCCGTGGCTGAGGAGCCGGACGCTGCTGCGGGGCCGGCTTAGCCTGCTGCTGTGGCCGTGGCTGAGGAGCCGGACGCTGCTGCGGGGCCGGCTTAGCCTGCTGCTGTGGCCGTGGCTGAGGAGCCGGACGCTGCTGCGGGGCTGGCTTAGCCTGTTGCTGTGGCCGTGGCTGAGGAGTGGGACGCTGCTGCGGTGCGGGTTTAGCCTGCTGCTGCGGTGGCTGAGGAGCCGGACGCTGCTGCGGTGCGGGTTTAGCCTGCTGCTGCTGTGGTTGAGGAGCAGGACGCTGCTGCGGTGCAGGTTTAGCCTGCTGCTGTGGCCGTGGCTGAGGAGCCGGACGCGTCTGCGGCGCAGGTTTAGCCTGCTGCTGTGGCTGAGGAGCAGGACGCTGCTGCGGCGCTGGTCGCGTGCTCGCAGCAGGACGAGCAGGAATCACCGGAGCGATCGGTTTGCCTGCCATGATGGGCTTCGGTGCCGCCAGAACGGCCGGACGCCCGTGATTGACCGAGTCAAACTGCTGGCGATTCTGTGCTGCTGCCTGCTGGTGCTGCATCTGCGTGGTCATCGGAGGAACGCGCTGCTCACGGGTTGCAGCCATTTCCGCCGCAACCGGCTGGCGAGTGACGCCTCCTGGCCCGTTGTAGCTGGCGCGGTTAACTGTGGTGTTGTTGATGGTGACGTTATTGATCACTGTGTTGGTTACGGTGCGGTTATACACGCTAACGTTGGTGATGTTCACATTGTTGACGGCACGGTTATAGGTGAAACGATTTCCGCTCCAGTAGCCGCCTTGATAACCGACGCCAACGTAGCCGTTTCCATAGTTAATGCCGCCGTAGTAGCCGATATGTCGGCCCCAGTATCCGTAGTGGTAGCGATACCTGCTGCCGATGAATCCCCAATATCCGGGCGTCCACAGGAAGCCCACCTGAGGCGGCTGCACCCAGACGCCAGGCACCCAGTAATAGCCCTGAGGAGCATAGCTCCAATATCCGGGCGTCCACAGATAGCCTTCGCCCGGGCATTCCGGCTGCGAATACTCCGGGAGCGGTGGCGGGGGTTGTTGGGCCTGAAGCACCGGCTGGCCGTAGTTTGTGTCCTGATCGCCGGTGTCGTAATCGTTATTGGGATAGTTCTGCTCCGGCGCGGGAGCAGGCTGTTGATAGCTCTGGTCCGACGGCGCAGGTTGCTGGTAGGTCTGCTGTGCGGGCTGGTTCGCAGGCTGTTGGTAGGTCTGCTGCGCCGGCTGGCTGGCGGGCTGCTGCTGATTGGTGCCCGTCGCCTGGGTTGCGTCCGTGGGGGCCAGGTTGGCCGCAGCTGCAGGATCCTGCGACTGATCGGTCTGCGCCGGTTGATTCTGAACGCCGGTTTGCTGGGTGTCGTTTTTCCCACATCCAGCAACGCCAAACGTCAGTGCGATGGATGCGGCTGCCAGAACGATAAGAGAAGGTACTTTCCTCGTCTTGCTCATAAGGGTTGTTCTCCGCGAAGTTAGGATACCGGATTTCAGGACAAAGTCACGCAATAGCCTTAGCTACCAATTTCAATGCCTCGACCGAGCGCCCAAAATGTTTCCTCGTGCGATCAGTCGACTACTGTCAAGCGGGATAAAGGACCCGATGCTAAAGTATCACGCAATCACAGATCGTTGTCGGTGACAACAGTCACGGGGTATGGGTTGAAGGTTGCTGTCGGGCTTTCCGCATAAGTTGTCGATAGATTCCCGGTCCGAGTGTGGCTTGACGAATGGCTGCTTCAAACTGCGCACCTAAGTTCCGCTCTGGTTTCATACATTCGTCCCCAGTGATTTAGACTAACCAGTTTTCAGGGCGCACAACCTCTTGCTTCGTTTGTTTCCCCGGAGGCTTCATGATACGTCGCATTCTGATTCTTATTTTCTGCTGCTCGCTGTGCGCCTTCGCGCAGAGCAAGCACCCCTTTACCTTCGAAGACATGATGCAACTCAAGCGCATCAGCGAGCCTGTGGTTTCGCCCGACGGCAAATGGGTAGGGTTCAGCGCAGTGGACGTGAACCTCGACGAGAACACGCGCAAGCCGCATCTGTGGATCGTTCCCGTCAGCGGCGGCGAGGCGCGCCGCCTCTCGCCCGTCACTGCGGCTGGGGAGGATCGTATTCGCTTCTCGCCGAATGGCAAACGGGTCATGTTTGAGTCACCGCACGATGGAAGCTCGCAAATCTGGGTACAGGATTTCGACTCCGTCAGTGGCTCGTTGACTGGCGAACCGCGCAAGGTAACCAGTATCTCGACTGAGGCTTCGGGGGGACTCTGGTCGCCAGACGGCAAGAGCATCCTGTTCGTTTCATCGGTATATCCCGATTGCAAAGACGACGCGTGCAATAAGCAGCGCGACGAGGAGCAAGCCAAGTCGAAGGTGAAGGCCAGGATCTTTACCCAACTGATGTTTCGCCACTGGAACCATTATTTCGATGGCAAGTACAGCCACCTGTTTCTCGGCTCGGCCGATGGAGGCGTAGCGCGCGACTTGACCCCCGGCGCGCACGACGTGCCGCCGTTCAGCCTCGGCGGGCAGGACCAGTATCAATTTTCGCCGGATGGGCAGGAGGTTGCCTTCACCAGCAACATCGATGAAGTGCAAGCCACCAGCACCAACGACGACATCTTCCTCGCGCCAGTAGCAGGCGGGACTCCCAAGAAGATCACCACCAATCCCGGCAGCGATGGCACGCCGATGTATTCGCCGGATGGCAAGTACATCGCCTATCGCTCACAGTTGCGCGGCGGCTACGAGAGCGACCGCTTCCGCCTGATGCTGTACGAACGCGCCACCGGCAAGATCACCGACCTGACGCCAAACTTTGATCGCTGGGTCGATTCGATGGCGTGGGCGCCGGACTCGAAGACCATCTACTTCACCGCCGAGAACGAAGGCGAAGCGCCGATCTACGTTGTCAACACAACGACGGCTAATCCCTTGCCGCTGGAATTGGTCGCTGGGTTCAATGACAGTCCGACGCTGACGCCTGACGGCAAGACGCTGGTATTCGATCGCATGTCGGTGATGGCGCCGAATGAGATCTACAGTGCATCAACCGGACCGCGAGGTTGCAACAACGGGGACACGGTCCACCTTAGGACTGTGTATAGCTTGCCCGACTGCCTGCTCGCCAAAGCGGAGGAACTAACGACGCTGAACGCTCCGGTGCTGTCGCAGGTCCAGATGCAGCCGCTGGAGAATTTCTGGTTCACCGGCGCGGCGAAGGAGAAAGTCCAGGGCTTCGTGGTGAAGCCGCCAAACTTCGATGCCAACAAGAAGTATCCGGTGAAGTTCCTCATCCACGGCGGCCCAGAAGGCGCGTGGGGCGACGACTGGTCGTATCGCTGGAATCCCGAACTGTTTGCCGCCAACGGTTATGTGGTGATCATGGTCAACTTCCATGGCTCAACTGGCTACGGGCAGAAGTTTATCGACGCCATCAATGGCGATTGGGGCGGCGCTCCCTTCCACGACCTGATGTTGGGCCTCGACTATGCCGAGAAGTCCTATCCATTCGTTGACAAGGACCGCGAGTGCGCTCTGGGCGCCAGCTACGGTGGATATGCGATCAACTGGATCGAAGGCCACACCGCGCGCTTCAAGTGCCTGGTGTCGCACGATGGCATGTTCAACGCCGAGTCAGCGTACGGCGCGACCGAAGAGTTGTGGTTCAACGAGTGGGAGTTCAAGGGCACTCCATGGACCAACCGCGACATGTATCGCAAGTGGTCGCCGCATCTGTCGGCGACAAACTTTAAGACGCCGATCCTGGTGGTGCATGGCCAGCTCGATTACCGGCTCGACGTCTCGGAGGGCTTTCAGTTGTTCACCACCGTGCAGCGGCTGAAGATTCCGTCGAAGATGCTCTACTTCCCCGACGAAGGCCACTGGGTGCTGAAGCCGCAGAATAGCAGGCTGTGGTACCAGACGGTGAATGAGTGGGTGGACCAGTGGACGAAGACGGGGAAGTAATAAATTTGTCATCCCGAGCGAGGTCGCCGCGGCGACCGAGTCGAGGGACCTGCTGTCAGCAAGCGAAAAACAGGTTCCTCCGCTCACGGCTGAAGCGCTGCACCGCACGGTCGGGTCGCCTTCGGTTATTGTCGCTTGAAGTACTGGACCGCTCGCTCATGCGCTTCGGCCTGGTCGCGGCTTTTGAACGTGCCGAGGTTTCGGCGCTTGCCGGTCGTGGGATCTTTCTTGCGTGAGTAGAGCCGGTATTCTCCGGACTTGAGTTTGCGAATCATCGTTGTCTATCTTCCTATGAATGGATGGATGAACAACACGCAGCGCTGGTGGCCAGAGATCAGCGCTGGGCGGCGGCCGTTGCCCTTCTCGCCTCCACGCGAGCGCTGTGCTCAGCCGCCGACAAATACGCCCCGCCCAGCAACAGCATTCCACTCCAGAACGACCAGAACATCAGGGTCACAGAAACCGCAAATGGACCGTACACTTCCTGAAAGTTCAGCCACGGCAGCAGCAGGATGTAGATATACTTCGCCGCTTCCGACACCAAGCCAGTGATGATCGCCGCGGGCAGCACCGCTCGTGCCGGGACCTTGCCGTGCGGCAGTAGCCAGTAGATCAGGAAATAGATTCCAATCGTAGCCAGAATCGCCGAGGCTTTCATCACCATGAATCCCAGTCCTGCAATGACGAAGTTTGGGCCGCCAATCACCACCCCCAGTATCTTCAGGTTCTGCGCCGTCAGGGCGATCGAAAGGATTGCCAGGCAACCGCATGCCAGGGCCAGTCCTAGCGAGACCACCAGGTTCATCAGGTAGGACCGGTTCTTCTTGAAGCCCCAAATGCTGTTGAGAGCTACTTCCAGCGGAAGAAAAATTCCCGTCGAGGTGATCAGCAACATCACGAACGACAGCACCTGGCCTCGGCCCCTCACGCTGGCCAGAAACTGCAGGTTGCGGATGACGAAATCCTTATTGCTCGGCAGATACTCGCGCAACAGTTCCAGCACCACGTTGTACATGGCCTGGGAGCGAATGACCCGGCGGATGAGCGTAAGCAGCAAGACGATGAACGGAAAGAACGACAGGATCGCATTGGCCGCCACCGAGAAGGCGTAGGTGTGAACCTCGGTTTGCGTCAGGTAGCGGAGGGTGGACCAGCCATGCCTGCGCAGGCGATGCGACAGGCTGTACGTTTCCGGCAGGTGCTGAAACAGATCTCGCCTATCGTCCTCCTCCTGCAGGCGCTTGGCAGCCATTCCTGTAAGCAGCTGAGGGTCTTGTAACTCGCTTGTCTCGCTAAGGTTAGGAGCGCTTGTCATAGCGGTAGTTGAGGTCTGAGAAATCGTTGGCGTAGGGGATCCTTTGACATCTTCGGGGGTCGCTTCAGAGTTGCTGCTCATCGAACCTTAATCCTAACAGAGCACCATCTCCTGACTCGACCGCTTGAAGCTTAGCGTCCGGTCTACCGTTCCACCATGAGAACGAACAGACGCTGTGATGAAAACGGGGTCTAAACACTGCTCTTGCAATCCGCAGGATTTGGGCTATGATTAACGCCTTCCTATGAAGCTATCTTTCCACCGCGAGCCCGAAGCGCCTTCCCGCGCTGTTCCCACCCAAGCAGATTTTCCCGCTGTTTCCGGTGCTGACATTGCCGGCCTGGTTCATGGGCAACGGGTGGGTGGCGACCTTTACCATTTCCTTCGTGCCAACCCCAACCGGGTGGTGTTTGGCTTGCTCGACGTTGCCGGAAGTCACGAAGAGAACCAGCGGATTGTGTCGGCAGCACGGCAGACATTCCAGAAATTGGGCAGTGAGAGATTTGCCGACGAGGAAATCAACGAGGCCGATACCATGATGGAATTCTGCCTGGAGTTGAACCTGAGCATTCGACGGTCTGCCGCCGGCGTCCGCTCCTGTGCTGCTTTTCTGGGCTGCTACAACGAGGAGCTCGGCACCATCTGCTATGCCAACGCGGGGCACACTCCGGGATTGTTGCGCGATCCTTCGGGGATCACCGAATTGCCTGCCACCGGCCTTCCGCTGGGACTGTTTTCTGCTTCTACGTATGAAGCGCCGATCGCCGCTTTGCAGCCGGGCGCGTCCTTGCTTCTGGTGTCGCGGGGTGTGGTGGAGGCTGCGTACAAGAAGGAAGAGTTTGGGCTGGAGCGCGTCAAACAGCAATTGGAGCGCTCCTCGGTGGAAAGCGCGAAAGGTATGGCTGCCGCCATTCTCGACGGTGTGCAGCAGTTCCTGCGATCGGCGCCCAAAGAGAACGATTTCACCGCGCTGGCGCTGGTCAGGGCGGCAAAAGGCCAAATCGGCATTGGCGCTTAAGCGCTCATCGAGAGTTATCGCCTTCACTCCGTCGCTCCCGGAAAAAGCTCTGCACCAGGTGCATGCACCGCGCGGCCAGCACTCCTGAGCTGACTTCGATCTTGTGGTTCAGCTTGGGATGATTGAGGAGCTGGAGCATGGAGTGCACTGCGCCTGCTTTCGCGTCTTCCGCTCCGTAAATCAGCCGGCGGATCCGCGCATGAGTGATAGCGCCGGCGCACATCGGGCAGGGCTCAACCGTCACGTAGAGATCGCAGTCGAGCAGACGGTAGTTACCGATGGCCGTTCCGGCTTCGCGTAGTGCCAGGATTTCAGCGTGTGCCGTGGGATCGTTGGAAGAAACAGGGCGGTTGCATCCCCGGCCTACGATTCGGCCCTCACTCACGACGACTGCTCCGACGGGGACCTCGCCCAACGTCAGCGCACGCTGCGCCTCACGAAGCGCTTCCTCCATCCAGAATTCGTCGGCGAGGGACATGGCGAAGAGGCTAATGCAGCGGCCTGCAATTAGCAATTGCCGGCACTATTTCTGGCGCAGCATGATGCGCTGGATCGCAGTCGCCCGGCCGGTCGTGGGATCGCAATCGATCAAGGTTGCGCACAAGCGCACGTCGTTGGTCGCTGCCTCGAAGCGAGCCGGCATATTAGTCAGAAAGCGAGCGAGGATTTGTTCCTTTTGCACGCCGATGACTCCGTCGTAGGGGCCGGTCATTCCCACGTCGGTTTGCACGGCTGTGCCGCCCTTCAGCACCTGCTCGTCGGCCGTGGGCACGTGGGTGTGGGTTCCCAGCACCGCCGTTACTCTTCCTTCCAGGTACCAGCCGATCGCAATCTTCTCCGACGTGGCTTCGGCGTGGAAGTCTACCAGGATCACTTTGGCCTTGATCCTGTTGAGCAGTTGATCGGCGAAGCGAAAGGGGTCGTCGTTGTTGGTCATGAAAACGCGGCCTTGAAGATTGATGACGCAATAGGCGACACCGCTGCGCGTGCGCCCCTCGTACCAGCCAAAGCCCGGAGACCCTGCCGGATAATTTGCCGGTCGTAGCACACGACGGGCCAGGGACATCTCATTTCCGTTGGCGGAGTTCAGGTAATCGATAATCTCGCGCTTGTCCCAAACGTGATTGCCGGTGGTGATGACATCAATGCCGAGTTCGAACAACTCCTCCGCAATTTGTGGAGTGATGCCGAAGCCGCCGGCGGCGTTCTCGCCGTTGGCAATGGTGAGTTCGACGTGGTGTTGCCGTTGCAATTCCGGCAGACGCTCGTGAACGATGGTGCGCCCAGGGCGCCCGAAAATGTCACCGACGAAAAGTATGCGCAAGCTGCTGCAGTCCTTGAGTAACGCTGTATTTCGATGTTAACACGCGCTCCGAAGATTGGGTTCCGCTCAGTGGGCCAGCTCAGCGGTGCGCAAGAAATCGTAGTTGCCCGAGGGACTTAGCTCGATTCCCCGCACTCGGTTGGTGCGCACCAGCACGTTATCGAGATACCAAAGATTGATGTATGGCAGGTCCTCGGCGAGGATGCGCTGGACCTCGTCATAGATGGTTTTGCGTTTCTGCTGGTCAACAGTGCCGCGGGCCTCCCGGATCAGCTCGTCCACGCGCGGGTTGGAGTAGAAGGTGCGGTTGGCGCGTTTAGGGGCGAAGCTGGCGGAATCGAAGACGTGCTCGAAGATGTCAGGATCGAGATTGCTGCCGCCGACCCAACGCAAAGAATGTATCTGATAAGCGCCTTTGGTCACGTCGGCAAAGAACGTCGCGAACTCGAAGGTGCGGATATCGAGCGCGATGCCGGCTTCCCGCAGTTGCTGCTGCAGCACCGCCGCCAGCAGCCGCGTTGACTCGTCGGTAGATGTCTTCATGGTGAGGTGAAATCGAATACCGTTGGTCGCCCGGTAGCCTGCGTCATCCAGAATCTGCCGCGCTCGCGCCGGGTCGTGAGGATACTTCGCAACATCGGTGTCGTAGGCCCAGTGCTGGGGCGGCAGCACGCTGTACGCGGGGCGCGCCTGGTCGCGCAACAGGTAATGAATAATAGGCTCGACATTGATGGCATACGCGATGGCGTGGCGAACGCGAACGTCCTTCAGGATGGGATCGCGCAAGTTCATGGCAAGGTAGGCGTAAATTGTGCCGTCCGATTTCGTGACCGTGAGTTCGCGATCGCGTTCAAGAGCAACCACGGTGTCAGCCACCAAAGAGTTTAGGGCGATGTCGGCGCTTCGCTTGCGCAGTTCGAGCGCGCGCGTGGTGGCGTCGGGAATCACTTTGAACTCCACGCGCTCCAACTTGGCGGGCGTCGCCCAATATTCGGGATTGCGTTCGATCACCACTTCCTTGTCCATCTGAGCGCGCACAAAACGGAATGGCCCGGAGCCGATGGGTTGGCGATTGAAGTCGTCGCCACTGCCGTAAGGCACGATGCCGATGGCGCCGTCGGAGAGGTTCCATAGCATCGGCGCAAACGGCTCCTTCAGATGAAAAATGACGGTGTAGTCGTCAGGTGCGTCGATGCGCTCGACGGGCGCGTAAGTACTTGTTTTAGCGCTGCGGATTTTACCGCTGAGGAGCGAGTCGAAGGTCCACTTGACGTCGCGCGCAGTCAGGGGCTGCCCGTTGTGGAAGCGGATTCCATGATGCAGATGAAAAATATAGGTTTGCACATTGGGTACTTCCCAACTGTCAGCCAGCCACGGCTGTAGGTCGAAGTGATCATCCCGGCGGACTAGCGAATCGAAGAGCAGTTCGTCGATTCGCTCCGACTGCGCATCCACCCCGACCCGGGGGTCAAGATTCGTGGGGCTGCTCTCAATGACCATCACCAGCGTGTTGTGGTCGGGCTTGCGCGCACAACCGGCGAGGAACAAAACCACAGAGACACAGAGGCACAGAGAGAATCTGGATCTGGGATTTGGGAAGTACCAACTTCGGTCGTGCCGTTCAAGTTGGTTGGGCCTTTTGATCTTTTCTTCTTGTCGCTCTCTGTGTCTCGGTGTCTCTGTGGTGAACAAGATTCTACGCATAGCTGACCTTGCCCAGGATCGCCGGACGTTCGGCGCCGGTCGCGGATGGGATATTTGACGGCAGATGGCGCCAAGTCTGGTACGCAAGCATCGCGAAAGCCACAGCTTCCTTCGCCTGCGACGGGAGTCCAAAGTCGTCGCTGGTGCGCACTCGCATTTTCAGCGGCGCCAGTTCTTCTCGAATCATTCGCATCAGGCTCAGATTGTTCGTTCCCCCGCCGGAGACGACGAACTCGCGAAAACGCACAGGCGGCTCCACCAATGGCAGCACAAACTTGCGCACGGCGACGCCGATGGAACGGGCGGTAAGCGCGGTTGCGGTGGCGACGATGTCATGCTCGTCAGCGCGGCGACAAAGTCGCAGAAGCTCGCGCGCGAACTCACGGCCAAACTGCTCGCGACCGGCGGTCTTCGGTGGTTTCTGCCGGAAAAATGGATTCAGAAGCAACTGTCGCAGCACTCGCTCGATGGGTTCACCGCGTGCGGCGATTCGTCCATTGCGATCAAAGGGACGCTCGAACAGGTGCTCGGTGACGGCGTCGATCACCATGTTGCCGGGGCCGGTGTCAAAGGCAACTACATCCTCGGGTAGCGCGCGCGGCGGAATCGCGGTGAGATTAGCGATGCCGCCGAGGTTTTGCACGATGCGCCCGTAACGGCGATGGCGGTAGAGCGCGTAATCGAGGAAAGGCACCAGCGGTGCGCCTTTGCCGCCTGCAGCTATGTCCGCGGGACGAAAATCGGAAACCACCGGTACCCCGATTTTCGCCGCGATAGTGGCTGCTTCGCCGCTCTGCCACGTGCAGGCAATGCGGCGCCCCAGGAAAATCGCCGGCCTTCCCTGGTGATAGAGCGTCTGCCCGTGACAGCCGACCAGTTCGCACTCCAGGCGTGCTCGTCGCTGGGCAGCGCGGACCGCGTCTGCATAGAGTTCGCCAAGTAGGAAGTGCAGTCGCGAAAGGTCCGCGACGCTCGCAGAGCTGGCATTCATCGTTGCCAGGACGGCTCGCCGAACATTGGCCGGATAGGGAAACTGGTAATGCGCCAGCAGTTCGAAGCGCGAGCGGAAGCCGCGCCCCTGGATACGCACCAGCGCGACGTTGATTCCGTCGGCCGAGGTGCCGCTCATTACGCCCGCGACGATCAAAGCGCAAGCTCCAGGGCGTGCATCCGCACTTCTTCGCTGAACTCCCAGAGGCTGCGGCGGAGCTTGTCCACGGTTTTCCGGCCTGGAGCGGCAGCCATGCGTGACTTCAACGCGCGCGACTTCTTCTTCGCCGCCAGTACCTGTTGCGACTTCTCGGCGATGAGTTTGGCAAATTTCTTGTCGCTCTCGGCCTGCTTGTAAACCGCCTCAAACGCCCGCCACACGCTTTCTTCCTTCTGGCAGACGAGGAACATGTCAGCCCCAGCGCGAAGGGTCTCGACTGCGGCCTCCTCGATGGACGCGGCCGCCAGCACTCCACCCATGTCGAGATCGTCAGTGATGATGAGCCCACGATAACCGATCTTCTTGCGCAGGACCTCGCTCATCCATTTCTTCGACAGCGACGCAGGAGTGCGGTCACCCGTGACCTGCGGATAAGCCGCGTGTGCCACCATCACGAATGGCAAATTGCGCGGCAACTCGCGGTAAGGAAGCAGGTCCTCGTTCCACAGACGCTTCCAAGGCTTGTCAATCACGGGCAGTTCGTTGTGCGAGTCGAGACTTGCTTCCCCGAGCCCGGGAAAGTGCTTGCCGCAGCCAAGAATCTTACAGTCGCTAAGCCCGCGCAAGAATTCGCGCGCGTATTGGATCGTCTTTTTTGGGTCAGCCGAAACCGTTCGCGAGCCCAGCACATTTTTCGATGGCTCAAGCTGAAGGTCGAGCGCCGGCGCGAAATCGGTGTTGAACCCCAACGCGCGCACTTCCTCGCCGATGATACGGCCATGTTTACGGAAGAGCTTCTTCGAACCTGCGGCTGCGACCTCAGCGACGGCTGGCGCTGGTGCGATCACATCGCGCAGGCGATCGACCGTTCCGCCTTCCATGTCCACGCACAAAAACAGCGGAGTGGAAACCGCCTTCTGCACATCGCGCAGCAACGCGTGCGTTTGGGCGGCCTCCTCGATGTTGCGCTGGAAGAGGATGACGCCGCCGGGATGCAGCGTGCCCAGCATGGATCGCAGGCGCGCCGACATCGCGGTCCCGCTGCAGCCCATGATGAGCAACTGGCCGACCTGCTGCCGAAGTTCGAGGCTGCCTTTGGACGACATAGAGAATTAAGAAAGTGTAACGCTTGAGGCGCAGAAATTCAGGTATGCAGGAAGGTACGCCTTAGTCCACCTGCTTTTTTAGCTCATGCAGCAGGGTCAGTGCGTCCATGGGGCTTATGCGATTCAGGTCCGTCTCCTTGATGCGATCCACGATCTTCTGCGAAAGCGGAGTGAAGATGGTCAACTGCAACGGTGCCGGCTCCTGCGTTTCGTCGCGCGCCAGGTGCTTGACGGCGTTCCGCTCGGCGCTCTCATGCTCGGCCAAGACTTCGCGGGCGCGAGTGACTACGTCGGCGGGCAGGCCAGCGAGCTTAGCGACCTCAATACCGTAGCTCTTGTCGGCCGCGCCTTCTTCCACCTTGCGCAGAAAAACAATCCCGCCGCCGCTCTCCTTCACCGAGACGTGATAGTTCTTGACTCCGCTCAGCCGGTCCGCCAGCTCCGTCAGCTCGTGATAATGCGTGGCGAACAGCGTCTTGGCGCGGGTGTTGGCGTGGATATATTCGATGGCGGCCCACGCGATCGCCAATCCATCATAAGTTGAAGTTCCGCGCCCTACCTCGTCGAGCAAAATCAGCGAGCGCGCAGTTGCAGTGTTAAGGATCGCCGCCGTCTCGGTCATCTCCACCATGAAGGTCGAGCGCCCGCGCGCCAGGTTATCGGCTGCGCCGATGCGTGTGAAGATCCGGTCCACCAGTCCCAGGCTTGCCGAGCGGGCAGGCACGAACGATCCCATCTGCGCCATCAGCACGATCAGCGCTGCTTGCCGCAAGTAAGTGGACTTGCCTCCCATGTTCGGCCCGGTGATGACCAGGATCGAATGAGTTGTGCCGTTCAAATAGAGATCGTTGGGGACGAAGCGATTGGCGGTTCCGGGGATCTCTATCTGCTCGATGACGGGGTGACGCCCTTCAACGATTTCAATGTCGGCGCCGTCTTTAAACAGGGGACGGCAGTAGTTGCGATTCGCGGCGAGCGCGGCAAGCGCAGCGAGCACGTCGATTTCGGCCAGCGCCAGCGCGGTCTGGCGTATGCGCCGTGCCTCGGCGGCAATGGCGGTGCGCAACTCCGCAAACAGCCGCCGCTCGATCTCGACCATCTTCTCCTGGGCGTCGAGCACCTTGACCTCGTACTCTTTTAGCTCAGGCGTGGTAAAGCGCTCGGCGTTGACCAGGGTTTGCTTGCGTTCGTACTCCGCAGGTGCGAGATGCAGGTTCGCCTTGGATATCTCGAGATAATAGCCGAAGACGCTGTTGAACTTGACCTTCAGCGAACCGATGCCGGTGCGCTGGCGTTCGCGCTGCTCGATCTGCGCAATGTATTGCTTGCTGTTACGGCTCAGGTCGCGAAGTTCGTCGAGCCCGGCGTCCACTCCCGAGCGGATAACCCCGCCGTCAACCAGCGTCAGCGGGGGCTCGTCTTCGAGCGATGTAACCAGTCGGTCAAGCAGGTCCGCCAGTTCGTCGCATTGCGCATGGAGCGCCAAAAGACGCTCTGCGGGGAAGTGCGACAGCGCCACGCGCACGGTGGGCAGCTTAGCCAGCGATGTTGCCAGCGCCAGCAGGTCGCGTGGATTCGCGGTCTCCAGAGTTACTCGGCTCAGCAAGCGCTCCAGATCGAGAATGCCATCGAGCGAGCGACGGAGTTCTTCGCGCGCGACCACGTCCTTCACCATGCCTTCGACAGCATCAAGCCGCCGGTTGATTTCGCCGGCATCAATCGAAGGGCGCAGCATCCAGGCGCGCAGCAGGCGCTTGCCCATCGGGGTAATGGTGCAGTCCAGACAGCGGAACAGAGTGGCATTGTCTGCGGTCCCGGCGAACAGTGGCTCGATCAGCTCCAGATTGCGCACCGTGACCGCGTCCAGCACCAGACAGTTTTGGCGCTCGTAGAAGCCGATGCGGTCCACATGATCGAGCGTGCCACGCTGCGTAGTGCGAACGTAATGCAGAATGGCCCCTGCCGCGGTCGCTGCGGCCGCTCGGTTCGCCAGTCCGAATCCTTCCAGCGAGAGCACACCAAAATGACTTTCGACTTGCGGAATCGCGTAGTCAGGGGAGAACACCCAATCGTCGAGCGGAGTCTCGGCCCACGAGGCGTTTTCCAGCGACGTGATGCGCGGCGCCGATGCCGCCACGGGCGAAGCGGCACTGCTGTGTGGTTGATCGAAGAGAGGAAGCGACGACGCGAACAGCACTTCACGCGGACGCAGCACCAACAGTTCCTCGCGCACCCGGCGCTCGGCATCTTCGCCCTGAAATTCGGTCGCACGGAATTCGCCGGTCGAGAGGTCCAATGCTGCAAAGCCGAAAGTATTTCCCGCTCGCGCCACGCAGCCGAGGAAATTATTTTCTTCCGAGCCGAGATGCATGTCAGCCGCGGTGCCCGGCGTAAGCACACGCGTGACTTCGCGCTTCACCAGCGTTTTGGCCATGCGCGGGTCTTCCATCTGTTCGCAGATGGCGACCTTGAATCCTTTGCGGATCAGCTTAGCGATGTAGCTCTCGGCGGAGTGGTACGGCACACCGCACATCGGTATGGCGATGCCTTTTTCTTTGTTGCGCGAGGTCAGCGTGATCTGCAGCTCCCGCGACGCCACCACGGCATCCTCGAAGAAGAGTTCGTAGAAGTCGCCCAAGCGGAAGAAGACGAGCGCGTTGGGATGCTCTTTCTTGACTGCGGCATACTGCCGCATCAGCGGGGTGGACGGCTCAGTCATCGCATTGGCGCGAATTGCGCGGATTATAACACTCAAGAGTAACGCACCTCGCTGCGCGGAAGCGGTGATGGGTGTTACACTGCGAGGTTTTTCGAGGTAATCATTCCATGGCGAAGATCATCAGTTTCGAATGCAGTAAGTGCGGCGCGAGGTTCATGGCGGAGACAGCGCAAAACGTTTGCTCGAAGGATGGCGGCCCGTTGTATGTGCGCTACGATCTCGCGGCGCTTCGAGGCAACGCGTCTCGCGAGTCGGTCAACGCTGGACCGAACAGCATGTGGCGCTACGCGGCGGTGCTTCCCGATGCCGAGCCGGTGACGCTTGGCGAGGGATTTACGCCGATGTTGCCGAGCCGCAAGCATGCTAATCTGCTGATTAAGGACGACGGGCTGAACCCAACGGGCTCATTCAAAGCGCGGGGCATGAGTACTGCGCTGACCATGGCGCGCCATTATGGGCTGACCAAGCTGGCGGCGCCTTCGGCGGGCAACGCCGGAGGAGCGCTGGCCGCCTACGCCGCCGCAGCCGGGCTGGAGGCATACGTCTTCATGCCAAAGGATGTGCCGATTGCGAATCGCTTGGAGGTGGAAGCTAGCGGTGCGCACCTGACCCTTGTGGATGGGCTGATCAGCGATTGCGGGCGAATGGTTGCCGAGCGCAAAGACCAAGAAGGCTGGTTCGATGTCTCAACCCTGAAGGAACCGTTCCGCTTGGAAGGCAAAAAGACGATGGGCTACGAGGTGGCCGAACAAATGGGATGGAGCTTGCCAGACGCCATTCTTTATCCGACGGGTGGAGGCGTCGGGCTGATCGGCATGTGGAAGGCGTTCGAGGAAATGGAGGAATTGGGCTGGATCGATAAGGGGAAGCGCCCCAAGATGATATCCGTGCAGGCAGATGGTTGTGCCCCAATTCCTAAAGCTTTACATGAAGGTAAAGCCACGTCGGAAATGTGGCATGACGCGCATACCCTGGCTGCCGGATTGCGAGTGCCCAAGGCGTACGGCGACTTCATCATTCTCGACATTGTGCGCCAGAGCGGTGGGACGGCGATTGCCGTCAGCGACGACGAGATCATGGACGGGGTGAAGGAGATGGCTTCGAGCGAGGGTATCTTCGCGGCCCCGGAAGGAGGCGCGGCGCTCGCCGCCTACAGGCAACTATTGCAGAGCGGATTTCTTACGAGCAGCGATCGCGTGGTGCTGTTCAACACCGGTTCGGGTTACAAGTACCTGGACGTGTTTGCGAAATACTGGGGCGTGGAAGCCTTCACTGCGGCGACGAAGCTACCCCCCTCGCGAAACATCGGCGGCATTATCGGGCCGTATTAAGAGCAGCATTCGGCGCTCCGCCGAGCACGCCACGGCGACTGCTGATTGCTGACTACTGACTACTGCTAAATTACAGACTTCCGTGCCCCCGGCCAATGTGAATACTGCCGTTCACATTACTCAGCGCGATTGACGTTCCGCCGCTGCCCAGCGTACCGGTGAGGTTCTTACCTACATATCCGCCGTGCACTTCGAGAGGGAAGTCTGATCGAATGCCGCCGCTTACGGTACTGGCTTTGACCTGAGCATTCGGCGAGTCAGGGAGTCCCAGTTCAATAGACCCGTTTACTGAGTTGAGCTTGATCTCGCGGACGTTGTTCAAGGAAGCGTAATTCGCTTCGATTCCGCCATTGACGGTGGACAGTTCGGCCCGCCCGGCCAGGTCGTCAACCCGCAGCTTGCCGTTCACCAGGTTGGCATTTACCTCGCCGCTGACTTTCTGCACGGTGAGCGAACCGTTCACTAGGTTAATGCGATCAAGGCGCGCATTCTGCGGCACGTGTAATTGGTAATGCACCGATGCCGGGTTGTTGTTGGTGTGACCCTCCGGATAGCGCGTCTTAATTTCCACGGAGTCGCTGCCGGCATTAACTTCGATGCGAGCTTCATCGAGCCGCTGCTGATCGCGCGCTTTCTTCACCGCATCAATCTGCACTTCGTTGCGGTCCCAGCCGGTGATCTCGACATTGCCATTGATGTTGTCCAGCGACACCCGGCCGTTGTTAGAGAGAGGGACGGTACGATGGAAATTCTGTGTGACCTGCGCCTGGATTGCGGTGGCCAACAGCAGCGCAAGCAGCGGTCCTAGAATCGTTGCCCCAAAGGTTGCATGTTTACGAACGTCGAACATAGTGCCTCCTGTCGCGGGTTAGACGGGAAATGAGACGAATGGTCATGAATCTGTTTGCCGCCCGAAACAGGCCGCCCGGATTCCCCTCTGGCTTACTTTGGGGCTTCGCCGATGCTCGCGGCCCCCGCACTGACCTGCCGTCTCCTGCTGCTGTGCAGCCACTTCCATGCTGAAGCAACAATCTCCTCCAGGGACCGATTTGCGCTCCAGCGGAGGAGTTGCCGAGCTCGAGCGGGATCGGCAACCAAGTTCGGGGGGTCTCCAGGACGCCGTTCCGTTATGCGAAGTGGAACGGAATGCCCGCTGACTTTCTCAACCATAGCCACCACCTGCTGGACCGAATGACCGCCGCCGGTGCCAAGGTTCAGCGCAGTGAAGCCGCCGCCGGTGTGGCTTTGCAGGAATTCCGCGGCCAACGCGTGCGCTTCCGCCAGATCGGTGACGTGGATGTAATCCCGAATGCAGGTGCCGTCGAAGGTGGGATAGTCGTTGCCGAACACTTCAAGCTGTGGCCGCAATCCGGCAGCGGTTTCCAGTGCCAGGGGTATCAAATGGGTCTCGGGATAATGGAGTTCGCCGATTTCACCGCTTTCGTCCGCTCCTGCCGCGTTGAAGTAGCGGAGCGCAACCGCTCGCAAATCATAGGTGCGGCTATAGGCATCGAGGATTCGCTCGAAGAATAGCTTGGTTTCACCATACGGGTTGACGGGCTGGCAGCGAGTGCCTTCGATAATCGGTACTTTCTCTGGCGTGCCGTAAACCGCACACGAGGATGAGAAGACGAAATAGCGAACCCCGGCGTCCAGTGCTGCGTTCACCAGCGCCAAGCCATTCTGTACGTTGTTGTGAAAATATTTTCGGGGGTTTTGGACCGATTCCCCAACATAGGCACTTCCCGCAAAGTGCATGACCAGTTCTATATCGGACAGGGCGCGGGAAAGCTGGGGCGCATCGTCGAGATCGGCAACCATCATTTCGAAGCCGTCGGCAAGAAACCTATGGCCCGTGGACAGATTGTCGTACACGGTGACCCGATGCCCGTGCCTCGCCAGTGACCGAATGGCATGACTGCCGACGTAACCAGCGCCCCCTGTAACCAGAATTCTCATGAGTGCCCTTTATCCTTAGTCTTCAATCTTCCGCTGCTGATCTTCCGCCACAGAATTTACGATCGGGATCTCCATCGCAAGTGGAGTCGAATCGGAAATCCATGCATGAATACTGTATACTCGGCAGTCCAAAACGAGAATTCTCAGCCAATCGTGTCCCATCAAGTGGGGCCCGATTGAAAGACGTTCCGTCTATGGGTTTGTCGGTTGCCATTGTCGCTATGAACGAGGAGGCCAGTATCGGCCAAACCTTGGAAAGCGTGCGTTGGGCCGATGAAATTGTGTTGGTTGACTCCGGGTCAACAGATCGAACCTGCGACATCGCGCGCCAATGCGGCGCCAAGGTGTTGCTGAAAGCATGGCCAGGGTTTTCGCTGCAGAAAAGCTACGCCTTTGAGAACTGTACGCAAGACTGGATCTTGTCACTGGACGCCGACGAAGTAGTCACCCCTGGCCTAGCGGAGGAGATCCGGGGAGTGATCAATAATCCTGCTACGCTTAACGGCTATTGGATACCGCGCAAAAACCTGTTTCTGGGGAAGTGGACCCGGTTCGGAGGATTCTATCCTGATCCCAAGCTGCGACTTTTTCGCCGTGGTCGCGGCGTTATGACTGGCGCTGAACCGCATCCCCGCATCGATTTGAAACCCGAGTTTGACCAGAGGGCCGGGCGCCTCAAGAACCCCATGGTCCACGATGCGTATCCCACTCTGTCTTCCTACATGGCGCACATGAATAGTTATTCTTCGGCGGGTGCCCGCGCGGCTGTGGCAAAAGGCCATCGTGGTTTCAGTTTTTTCGACATCGTCTTGCGGCCGATGGCGACGTTTATCTACAACTACTTTTTCCGCCTCGGATTCCTCGATGGCCGTGAAGGCCTGCTGCTGCACCTTTACCATGCGGTGTACGTGTCCAACAAATACGCCAAGATATGGGAACTGACAAAAACACGTTCCTCCACAAAAGGTGGATCCTGAGCTCTTCCATTCAAATCTGCGTCGCACTTCCGACGTTTCCACGAGGGTCAACCGACATGCGGTAGCCAGTATACTTGTGTGTAAACCATGGTTGAGATGGAAACTGCCTCTCAGACTGTCGTTAGGTGCTGGTCTGGACACGGATGTGAGGTAAACAGCACATGCCTCAAATCGGTAGCGAAGGCAGCGAAGCTCAACTCGAGGTGCTGGTAGGGATGTCAGCAGTAAGCGTAATCGCGACCGTGCTCAACGAAGTGGAAGACATCGATGAACTGGTGTCGAGTCTCATCCAGCAAACTCTTGAGCCCGCAGAAGTCATCGTTGTCGATGGCGGCTCTACGGACGGTACATGGGCTCGCCTGCAGGCCAGCGCCTTAGCTCACGCAAGTCTGAAAGCCATTCAAGACTGGAGCTGCAGCTTAAAGCGGTCGCCGGGGCCGATCGCTCGCGGAAGAAATGTCGCCATCCATGCCGCATCCTCCGAGGTGATTGCCTGTGCGGACGCCGGTTGCGTTTACGGTCCCGACTGGCTGGAGAAGCTTACGGAACCTATTCTTAGCGGTCACGCTGAGTATGCGCTTGGCGGATCTTGCCTGGACGCGGATCGGCAAACCACGTGGGACATCGCGTCAGCGCCCTTTTTTGGAATTAAGCTGGACCCAAATCAACCAACCAAATCATGTACCGCTCGTTCCATGGCCTTTCGGAAAGAGTTATGGCAACGGGTCGGCGGTTTCCCCGAGACGAGCCTTACGGAAGATAGCCTCTTCGATCAACGCCTCCGGGCAATCGTCCAGCCGGCCTTCCCAGAACGCGCCAAGGCGCACTATAGGCCTCGTCATACCCTGAAGACTGCGCTCAGAGATCTTGGGCGCTACGCAACGCTCGATGGGGTTATGAATATCAGGCGAGGGCGTCTGTTCCGAAATCTAGCGCGCTGCCTTGCAGAAGTGCTTGCTGTTGCGCTGGTGGCTCGCACGGTTATCCCGCTTGTGTGCGTGCTCCTGTTGGAAATCTATTTTGCGTTTCGACTCGACTGGAGAAGTTTCCCCGGAAAGACTTCAGTGCGGCAGTTGAGCGCCAGGCTGTTCTTCTCTCTGATTGTCCCCTGGTTAGTGACATGGAACCACATCGTGGGCGCACTCTCCAAGACCAACCAGCCCAACCGGCAAAATGTTGCTGGCTAATGAAAATCACTTATCACGGAGCCACGGAGAACACGGAGTTTTTCGTTTCTATCGAGTTTTCTCCGTGATCTCTGTGGCTCCGCGGTGAATCTTCATTTGGAATCGCCCTAATCTTTAAAGCGATAGCGTACGAGATGGTACGCCGCGACAACGCCGTCGGTCCAGCTGATCTTCTTGCCTTCGGCGTAGGTGCGTCCGTGATACGCAATCGGTACTTCGTAGATGCGAACTCCCAGCTTTGCCAACTTCACCGTCATCTCGGTTTCCACGCTGAAGCGGTCGGAGCGCAAATTGATCTGCGAGAAAATCTCGCGGCGAAACACTTTGTAGCAGGCGGTCACGTCATGAATACTCAGGCCGGTGAGCACGTTGCATAACATGGAGAATGCACGGTTGAGAACGTACCGCCCATAGCGCGGGACGCGATGCGGACCATTGTGGAAGCGGTTTCCAAAGACCGCGTCGGCATGCCCCTCCAGGATGGGGGCGATGAGCGCAGGATAATCGCGGGGATCGTATTCCAGGTCGGCGTCCTGGATCAGGATCAACTCGCCGCTGGCATGCCCCAACCCGCTTCGGACTCCAGCGCCTTTGCCCTGGTTCTTCTCGTGCAGCACCAGCTTTACGGTGTTTGCTCCATTGTCCCCCAGAAGTTTTTGCAAATCGTTTTCTCGCAAGAATTCCCGCGTGCCATCGGTTGAGCAGTCGTCCACAATGATCAGTTCTTTATGCAGGCTGAGCGGTTGCCGCGCCACCTGCTGCAAGAGCCTCATTACGGTTTTGCGTTCGTTGTAAACCGGAACAATGATGGAGAGCGTGTGGATTTGCGGCAGGGCCTCGCTTTGCGAAAGCTCGGGAAAGTCTTCCGTGCCGTGATGCGTCGCTTTGGGGGACCGGGTTTCGGAGACCAGATAAACTCCAAGGACCAGAAGCTGGGGATCGATGGGATGCCGATAGCGCAGCTCCGGGAAACATACATAGTAAACCAGGGGATAGAAAATCAGCAGGGCCACGAACAGGAACACGCCGTGAATGCGCCGCTTCCACGCCAACAGCAATCCCCAGATTGCCAACACGGAAGTCCCCAGGAAGAGCACATTCTTGGCCGCAATCAATCCCGCGACGTCGGAGACTCGCGGCATGCCGTCCCAGAAAAAGATAAAGCGCCGGAAGGTCAACAACAGGAAACGGCCGGGATGCTGTGCAATCCATTCCCTGGCCAGACGGCCCTGTTCCGCGGCAAAGGCGGCCTCGCCCATCTGCTTATACTTCGCGTATTGATTGACACTGCCCGCAGGATGGTACGCGAGCACGTAGATCCCCTCGGCCAGGGGGTTATTTCCTATCCGTAATTCAACTCCAAAGTTGTCGCGGATGAATACAGGCCGGCCGAGCGCTTCATAATTGCGTACCAGCCAGGGCATGATCGCCATCCAGAAAACAACGGCGCTCAGCAAGGCTGGCGCGACATATCGCTTCCCGCGGCGGTGCAACTGATAGATCAGCCAGCACCCTGCAAACGGCAGGAACGACAGCGCAGATGGGTTAGTCAGCGCCGCAACGCCCCACAGCAAGCCGTAGCCAATCCATGACGAGGGTCGCTCGTCGCCTTCCATCTCGACCGTCAGCATGAACAGCAGGCTCAGCAGGAAGGCCGACACGCTGGTCTCCCATATCTCACGCACCGACCAAAAGATGGTGTAGGGAAGCAACGCCCAGATCCAGCCTGACCAGACAGCCACGGTTTCGTTGAACACCCGGCGGGCCGTACGATAGATCGTCCAGCAGGTGAGCGCGGCGAAAGCGCTGTTGAACACCAGTAGCCAAAAAGCTGCGGTGCGCGAGTAGTTGCCGAAAAGCCGGAAGGCCACGGAGACGATCCAAGGATAGATGGGCGCGGTCCACGCCGAGGGGCCAGTGTTCCCCCCGAAGGGAGAGCTGAACCCGTGGCCGTTAGCGAGGGAATATCCCAGGCGGCCGACCTCCCAGCCAAATCCCCAGTTGTCCTCTGAGGTGCGGAGGCGATAAGTATGCGCCAGGATGATCCACAAGACGCGCACCAGAAGCGCGACCATCACCATCCAGCCGACGGAGTGCGCGACGGTGTGCCAACGCGATCGAGACGCAGATTCGGACAGGCCTGTAGTGGGCGCCGTCTGCGCTGGCTGGATTTTCAAATGCATGGAAACAACCGAAATTGTATCGTATGCAAGCAGGTGCACATCGCGCTTCGGGCCCAAGCCTCGGCAATCCGCTTGAATAGCCCTCCCAACCCGCCTAGACTGATTCTATCGGCAACTGTGATGCTCATCACAGCTTGGGTGTCCGGCCATCAGCGAAGATAATGGGTCGAGAAAGAGCAAGTCCCTCCACTCGGGCTGAAGTCCTCGGTCGCGATAACCGTCTGTAGGGGATGGAACTGGGATCGAGAGAAGGCATTCATGGGATGGATTGACAACCGGTTCGAGAAGAATTTTCTGGTCACCACGGTCGATTACGTCTTCAACTGGGCGCGCAAGTCGGCGATTTGGCCCATGACGTTCGGCCTGGCCTGCTGCGCGATCGAGATGATCGCCGCTTCGACTTCGCGGTTCGACATCGCACGCTTCGGGTCGGAGGTATTTCGCCCCAGCCCCCGCCAAAGCGACCTCATGATTGTGGCCGGGACGGTTACGTTAAAGATGGCTCCGGTGGTCAAGCGTATTTATGACCAGATGCCCGATCCCAAATGGTGCATCTCCATGGGCGCTTGTTCGTCGGTCGGAGGCCCGTTCAATACTTACGCCGTGCTGCAGGGAGTGGACCGCATAGTGCCCGTGGACGTGTACGTGGTGGGCTGCCCGCCTCGGCCGGAAAATCTCTTCTACGGATTGCTGCGCCTACAGGACAAGATCGACAAAATGACCATCGCGAAGAAGCCCACCGAAGTCCGTCTGCATGAAGGCATGATGGACGATTTCAAACGGCAGATCCGCATCGCCCAGGCAGCGAGCGAAAACCCCGATCAGCTTGTGCAGCCCGTCGAGAACCGTGTGATCGCGGCCGGCCGCTAACTGTTGCGTGCGGGCCGTGCCGTCCCTGGCTTCACCCGGACAGGGGCACTCTGAACCGGTTCTGCTAGCGGCACTTGACCAGGCGGCCGACTTTGCCGCGCGTGAGCGTGAAGGGTTCCGGCGCCTGGTCTTTTTCGGCAAGCATGATTTCCAGCCGCATCGTGTCGCCGTCAATGCTGCCCTTGTAGGTGGCAGGAAGGTCGCGAGGCGAATTGTCCCGGCTGATGGGCCCATCGCGCTCCGGCGTGTAAGTACCACGCGCCGTGAATTCTCCTTTCGCATTGGCCTTGATTGGCTCCAGCATGTTCCCGTGCGCGCAGTCGAATTCCAAGGTAGCGCCTTGCGGAGTAACTTTCATGCTGACGCCATGGCCGCCCCACACGTCGGGCGTCGTACTCGCGTGCTGCCCACGCTGCGGGTTCGTTGCTGGCTCACTCGCCAGCATCAGAGCACCAGCGAGCACGACTGAGAGAGTGCCGATCCAATGCAGTTTCATTTGATGTCGCTCCTTTGCACTCGCCACGAAATACAGCCTCCATCTTAGACCCTAAAGCTGGCAGCTCGGGTGCACAGGCCGCGTATTCCCTGCGACGTTGGCGGGCTTTTCAGCATCTCCTAACAGATACCTTGCATATCGAGGAACCAAGCATGTACCACTACGATCCCCAGACTGCCCTGGAAGAGTTGAACGAAGAGGCCGTGCTGCCCAACCCGGTTCGCTTGCGCGACATGATGCTGAGAGCGCATCTCGATGCCGATCATTCGCTGGAGTATAACCGGCTGTTCGTCGAATATCAGAAGGGCTTCGGCGAACTGCTGGAACTAGGGCGCCATTTGCTGGAAGGACTAGCTGGACCACAGAAGTAGTAAGAAGGCGTGAACATTAGCGAGGAGAGAGCATGAAACTCTTGTTGCTGTTGAGTTCGAGTTGCCTGTTTGCCTTGACCGCGTTTGCGGTGGATTCCCGCAACGTGTCGTACAAAAGCGGCGATGAGACGGTGAATGCGGTGATGTACACGCCGCAGGGCAAGGGACCGTTTCCCGCGCTGGTGGTGATTCATGAATGGTGGGGGCTGAACGACTGGGTGAAGGAGCAGGCATCGAAGCTGGCCGATCAGGGATACGTCACGCTAGCCATCGATTTGTACCGCGGAAAGGTCGCCACAACCCCCGACGAGGCGCACGAGATCATGCGGGGTGTGCCCGAAGACCGGGCCAATCGCGATCTGCTGGCGGCCAGCAGCTACTTGCGCGCCCAGAGAAATGTCGATCCCAAGCGCGTCGGCTCAATTGGATGGTGCATGGGCGGAGGCTATTCTCTGGATCTCGCGCTGAACGACCCCAAGCTAAAGGCTGCGGTCATCAATTATGGCCATCTTGCAACCGACGAAGCCGCGCTGAAAAAAATCCATGCGGCAATCCTGGGCATCTTTGGCGGACAAGATCGCGGGATTCCACCGGCGGACGTAAACAGGTTCGAGGTACAGCTTAAGGGGCTCGGCAAGACGACCGAGATGCACATCTTCCCCGACGCCGGACATGCGTTCGAGAATCCAGGTAACAAGCAGGGATATCGGGCGGAAGATGCGGCGCAAGCCTGGAAGCTGACGCTCGACTTCCTGGCCAAGAACCTGAAGTCGAAATGACGACGTTGAATGCAGTGTTGCGATACCGGAAACGCCTGCTGTGGATGCTGCTGGCGCTGGTTGTCGCGTCGGCGCTGTGGGTGCTCAACGTGGAGATCACCTACCAGAGCAACGCGAGACATGTGCCCACACAGTTTCGGTTGCGGACGCACGCGCGACCCTACAACTGGAAAGCATAGAAATGGATCACACGCGTTCCAGGATCATGGCGATGCCCTGGCCGACGCCGATGCACATGGTGCACAGGGCGTAGCGCCCGCCGGTGCGGTGCAACTGCAGTACTGCGGTGGCGACCAGCCGGCCCCCGCTGGCGCCTAGAGGATGGCCAATCGCAATTGCTCCGCCATTTGGGTTCACGTGCGCAGCGTCATCTGCAATTCCCAGGTCGCGAAGCACGGCGAGCGCCTGCGCGGCGAATGCCTCGTTCAACTCGATCACGTCCATGTCCGCGATGCTGAGGTTAGTCAGCGCCAACGCCTTGCGCGTCGCTGGCGCCGGACCCATCCCCATAATGCGCGGCGCCACGCCCACGGCCGCTGAGGCGACCACACGCGCCTTTGGCGTCAGGCTGTAACGCTTCACGGCCTGCTCCGAGGCCAGCAGCAGAGCGCACGCGCCATCGTTGATGCCAGACGCGTTTCCTGCCGTGATTGTGCCATTAGCTTTGACGATTGGCTTCAGCGCGGCCAAGGCTTCGAGGGTTGTGTCGGGACGCGGATGCTCGTCCTGGTTTACGACGACGGGCGCACCTTTGCGTGCAGAAATCGTGACCGAAACAATCTCTTCCGCCAGAGCGCCGCTCTTGATCGCGGCCGCAATGCGTTGCTGGCTGCGATAGGCAAATGCATCCTGGTCCTGACGCGAGATATGGAACTCCTCAGCCACGTTCTCGGCAGTTTCCGCCATGGAGTCCACACCGTACTGGGGTTTCATCAGGGGGTTCACGAAGCGCCAGCCGATGGTGGAGTCTTCCACCTTCAGGCCGCGGGAGAAAGCAGCATCCGACTTTGCCATGACGAACGGCGCGCGTGACATGCTCTCCACGCCACCGGCGATCACCAGGGAATTCTCTCCCGTCTTGATCGCTCGGGCGGCAGCGGAAACGGCGTCCATGCTGGAGCCACATAACCGATTCACGGTTGTGCCAGGAACAGTTTGGGGAAGGCCGGCGAGCAGCAGCGCCATGCGTGCGACGTTGCGATTGTCTTCGCCGGCTTGATTCGCGCATCCCAAAATTACATCGTCAGCCGCACTCCAATCTACGGAGGAGTTGCGCTCAATCAAGGCTTTAAGCGGAATCGCTGCCAGATCGTCGGTGCGGACCGAGGAGAGCACTCCGCCGTAGCGGCCAAAAGGGGTCCGGATTACGTCACAGATGAAGGCATCCGACATGCAATGAGACCTCCGTGTTCAATCATAATAATCGGACGCACGAGATGGCGACTGTCGAAGCAAGACAAACCGGCTGGGATACACGGAGGTAGGGGACAGGGATGCCAAGCGAGCGCCGGCTACTCGGTCAGGAGATGAAGCAGGAATCCAACCACAATCCAGAAGGGCGTGACCAGCAAAAACGCGAACAGCAGACCTTCGGGAAAGCGCAAACTGATGGCCGAATTCGTCGGGTCCCAGTCACGTCGGGGGAGCGGTACGCTCTATCGAATTGTTCCAGCCGGGTTAGCGCCCACATACGGAGCCGTTACTATACCGTAAAAGATGGTCCGATGGTGGCGCGGGTTGGCCTGCCGCCGATAAGGGGTTTCTGCGGCGATCCTCTGAATCAGAGTTGAATGCGCCCCGTTCCGGGGGGAATCTCAAACCGCTTCATTTTGTTGTACAGCGAACTGCGGGGAATCCCGAGGCGGAGAGCGGACCGCTCAATGCAACCACCCTCATCCTGCAAGACGAGATTTATATAGGCGCACTCCATTTGCTTCAGAGTGCCGGTAACGCTGCGCATCGGCGATTGCCCGCTGTGAATGGAATTGTGGAATTGCAGGTGCTGGGCAGTCAGGTGATTGTGTTCCGCAATCAGTACGGCGCGTTCCAGCACATTGCGCAGTTCGCGAATGTTGCCCGGCCAGGAGTACTGCTGCAACGCATCCATAGCGGACTTGTCGGCCACCACCTCTCCCCGGCCGCAGTCCTGAGACGAGCGGCTGAGAAAGTGTTGCACCAGCAGGGGAATGTCTTCCGTACGTTCGCGAAGCGGCGGCACGCGGAGGGGAACCGTGTTCACCCGGTAATAGAGGTCCTCGCGAAACCTCTGTTGCTGCACAAGGTCCAGCAGTTCGCTATGGGTTGCGGAGATCAAACGAATGTCGACGGCCTTGTCGTGCACATCCCCCACGCGGCGAAATACGCGGTCTTCCAGCACCTTCAGCAGCTTGGGCTGGACCTGAAGGTCGATGTCGCCAATTTCGTCGAGGAACACGGTCCCGCGATCCGCCACTTCCAGCAGGCCTTGCTTGGCAGTGACCGCGCTGGTAAATGCGCCTTTGGCATGCCCGAACAGTTCGGACTCAAGCAGCTCGCGAGAAAGTCCGGCACAATTCAGGTCGAGGAAAGCTTCTTCAGACCGAGGCCCATGGCGATGCATCCAGTTGGCGAGCACGCCCTTGCCGGAACCGGTTTCGCCTTGCAGCAGCACGGGACTCTCGCTGTTGAGCACACGCTTGACCAGGGCTTCCAGCTGGCGAATGGCCGGGCTATTTCCCAGAAACGGGTCCACGCATTCGCGTTTCGTCCGGGAAAGGGAGGCCAGCGATGGCTGGCGATATCGCCGGTTCGTCAGGGTCCGTAACAACACGGCATGCAGGGCCGACAAGTCAACCGGTTTGATGAGGAACTGTTCGGCCCCGTCCTGGATGGCTCGGACCGCCAATTCCAGCGAACTTTGGCCGGTCAAGACGATGACGGGAATACTGGAGTCGGTGCTCTTGATCCGTTGCAAAACCTGAAGAGCGTCACCGTTGGGGAAGGAGAAGTCGAGGATGGCCGCGTCAGGACGGAACTTCTCAAACTGCATTTGTGCGTCGTGACTGTTCGCGGCTTCGGCGACGATGTGGCCTTGCGCAACAAGGAAGTTGCAGATTCCTGAACGAAGGACGGGGTCGACATCGATGACAAGAATTTTATTTCTACTCAAGCACTCACCTGCCTAGCTGACACGTATAGGTGCTCGAGGGTCTGGTGTCACAAGATGATGAGGGTCTCAGTGCGGGCTGGGGAGTGAAACAGCTACCACATCGCTATCGGTCGGTTGCCTGTGCCGGCAAAAAATCAAATCGCCAATCCCACGGTAGGCGTCACAAACTGCAATCCTCCGCCCAAATCTCATTTCTGGCTGTGACGGCGGTCACACAAGTATGGTCATAACCAAGAAAAAAGCGGAGCCGCTTAAGCGGCTCCGCTCGAAGTAGCGCAGCTTGGAGATCGTTTTCTTATGTCCACAACACTCAGAGTGTGGCTATCGGGTTAGACCGGTCCCGAGATTGGTCAGGCAGCGCGGTTGTCGCAACTTAGCATTCCTTGATCTCAAACCTCCTGAGGCCCGAGAACTGAAGGCCAATGTCCCACAGGAATTTCGGATTGTTGGTCAAATAGCGCCGCCAGAGCCGGCGTGGCTCTTTGACCAAACGATCCAGCCATTGCAGGCCACAGCGCTTCACCCAGCCGGGAGCGTCGGTGAGCAGGCCTGCGTGGATGTCAAATGCAGCGCCGACGCCGACCATCAAGGAAGCCTCAAGGCGGTCGGCATATTGGGCCATGAAACGTTCCTGCTTGGGAGTGCTCAGGCCGATCCAGACGACATCGGGACGTGTCTGGTTGAGCGCTGCGATCATTCGGTCCTCTTCCGGGGGAGTAAGTGGACGAAATGGCGGCGCATAAGTGCCTACGATATTGATGACTGGAACCATTCGTTCAAGTCGTTGTTTAAGCTGTAACGCGACCCCGGCTTTCCCGCCGTAAAGAAAGTGGCGAAACCCGGCCCGCGCTGTCATTTTGCACATTTCCAGCATGTAGTCGGGACCGTACACGCGGCGCATGTTTCGGTGGCCCTGCAACCGCCCCACCCAGACTGTCGGCGTGCCGTCGGGGGCACACAGGAAAGAGCGGTTCAGTATTATCCGCAGCGCGTCATCCCGTTGTGCTTCCATGATTCCATGAACGCCAGTGAGGCAGACGTAGCCCTTGCCTCGCTCCCGCAGCAAGCGCTCCGACAGTTGCAGTGCATCCGCCATATTGATGGCGCTGACGCCGACCCCAAGCACGTTCGCTCGGGGCGGGCGGGCATGATCAGTCGGAGGCATACGCCAGCGTTTGGGCCAGGCGACCGGACTTTTGCAGCTCCTTTTCGATCCAGTGATAGGTAACATCCAGGCCATCGAGGAGCCGCGTCTTGGGCTCCCAGCCCAGCACATTACGAAGGCGTGAGTTGTCACTGTTGCGCCCACGAACACCTTGGGGCTGGCTGAGATCATGGCGCTTGGTCAGGCGTTTTCCGGCAATCGCGCACACCAAATCCACCAGCTCATTGACGCTGACCAGTTCCTCGGTACCCATATTCAGCGGTTCGCGGTGGTCGCTGGCCATCAAGCGCAACAGGCCTTCAACGCAGTCTGAAATGTACATGAAGGAGCGAGTCTGCTTGCCATCGCCCCAAACATCGATGTATCCACCCTGTTCGGCGAGTGCCACTTTGCGGGAGATGGCAGCGGGCGCTTTTTCCTTGCCGCCCTCGTATGTGCCCAGCGGACCGTAAACGTTGTGGAAGCGCACCACCCGCGTCTCGAACCCAAAATCGTGCAGGTAATAGCGGCACAGTTTTTCGGTGAAGAGTTTCTCCCATCCATAGCCTTCCTCTGGATCGGCGGGATGAGCATCCTCTTCCTTCAACGGGATGACGTTCGCATCATTCTGCTTGTACCCGGCGTAGACGCACGCGGACGACGAAAAGAGGAAGCGCCGGATGCCGTTCAGCCGGCTTGCCTCCAACATGTGAGCATTGATGAGGATATTGTTGCGGGCGATGTCGGCGAGCTTGGCCGTGATGTAGCCGATGCCGCCCATATCGCAAGCCAGGTTGTAAACCTGCGTCATGTGACTAGTGGCTTGGAGAGCGTTGTTCCAAAAGCGCAGATCGAGGAGTTCGAATTCATCGGCCGCGCTGGGCTCGAATTCCGGCTCTTTGATGTCCACCCCACGGACCCAGTAGCCATCGGCCTTGAGCCGCTTAACCAGATGGTGGCCAATGAAGCCACCGGCTCCGGTGACTAATACGCGAGTTGCTGATTTCATGTGAGGCGCCCCTTCGGTAGTAATGGTGAAAATAGGAATCAGGAAATCGTTAATTCCGGTTAGAAAATGGTCGGTTAGGACAGGATTTGAGATGGATTCAGCGGATGGCTTCCAAGGACTTTCGATACGACTGAGCTGGGTCGCGTCGGCTGGCGGAGACTCGCTGTTGGCGGACCCTCGCTCGGCATTCCAATTCAGAGAGATACAGCTTGCTGCAGTTTCGTAGATAGATTTCTTGTTGGCGCCGGGCTTGGCGCAGGCCTGTAAGGTTGCTGCTACGAACTCGCGTGCGTCCCAGGTTTCCCTGCACGCCCGAAATCGGTGTCAGACCCGGCGAGGTAGTGTCCGTAGAGCCTGCCCTGTCGGCGCGTTGAATCGTGACACGGCGCCCCCTTGATAAAACCGTTGGGAATTGACCTCTGGACACAGGTGCGCTTTGGGTGCGACCCATGCTCCCCGGATTCCAGTTGGAGGTGGAAAGTGGAACGGTGGTGAAACCGTAGTGCTTAGTGCGACCGCCGTTGAGCGGCGTGGGGATCACAGCTTGTGTCTGAACGGATGCCTCGTCCTCCCCATTTACATTCGGAACAATGATGCGTAAAGGCATCAGGCCAGGATCGTTGAGGTCGCTCTGCCTGTCGGCGTTGAGCCGCCGATCAACCTCCGCGTCGACCGAGGCGGTTATCGCTCCCAAGTTCGAAAGATTTGGGACGTTGCCGGTTGAGGCGACGGAGTTTTGCGTAAGCTGTGCCCGACGCTGGTTCGCAACTCCCATGGCGGTTTGGGCTGCGGAAAACTCAGCCAGTGAGCCCGCGATTAGCAATGCGAGAACAGCCCCACCAACGAGTCGCACTGCCGCACGGATTGGACGAAGTTGGGTCATCTGACTGTTTTTGCTCGCGGCATCAGTTGCGCACGACCGAGCCATAGACGTTCATTAACGACTCGTAGTTTTTTTCGGCGGTGAAGTTCTGTAGATACAGTTGCCGCGCCGCCGATCCCATCGCTTCCATTTCAGCGGGATGGGCCCACGCCCAGTTCACTTGGCTGGCCAGGCCGTCTGCCTCCTGGAGATCGAAGAGCAAACCTGTTTTGTCTTCCACAACCAACTCCGGCACCCCGGCGATGCGCGCAGCGATCGCTGGCACGCCGGATGCTGCCGCTTCGATCAGCACCATGCCAAAGGGCTCATACCAACGGCTGGGAAAAACCAAAAAGCGCGCGCCCTTTATCTGCTCCTGAGTGTCTTCGGCTCTCATGCGACCCAGTAGCCTGATGTGCGTGCTGCCTGAGCGCCGAAGCATCTGCGATGCATCGTCATGCAAGGGACCGTCGCCGACCACGACCAGCGGGATGTGTGGGAGGTGTAGCCATGTCCGGAGCATTTCGAGAGCCCCCTTTTCCGGACTCAGCCTGCCGACGAAGAGAGCGTAGTTTCCAGGGGAGGAACGCTGCCCGGGATCGTGGGACAGGAAGTTGGGTTTCACATGGATCTTCTTGTCGGGCAGGCCAAGGTTGACGAAAACGTTACGACTGAATTGAGTCAGGGCGATGTAAGCATTGACTGAGGAAGTCCAGGTTCTCCGAAGGCGATGAAATTCAAGCATCATGGCGACCGTCGCGGTTTCGAGCCGCGAACTCCGATAGCACCCCCGCTTGACGGCATAAGCCAGGCTGCGCGTGCAATCTTGGCAAACCTGCCCATTGTGAAAGAAAGTGCCCGCCGGACAGAACAACCGGTAGTTGTGCAGCGTTTGCACCACCGGTACGCCCGCCGATTGGCACGCGTAGTACGCCGCCGGACTGACTTGCGGCAGAAGATTATGGCAGTGCACGATGTCGGGCCGTTCCTTCTCGATGAGCGTGCGGATTGTCGAATATGCGGTGCGGTTCCACGTGGTGGTCACGAACAGAGCAGCTTTCTCCAGAGGCGAACAGTTTGCCAGCGTCGCGTTATTTTGGGTGAATTGCACAACGCGATGTCCGGCCCGTTGCAGCAAGTCCACCTCTGCCCGCACCACGACGTCCTCGCCGCCCGGTTGCTGGTATTGGTTGTGGATTACAAGCACGCTAAGCTTGCGCATGTTTCGGAGCCTTCCGCCACACGTTGCCAGCGCGTATCGCGGCCAAGCAGCTCGCGCACGCGCAGCTCGCGAGCGATGTTTCCGCTGGCGATCTTTCGCAATACCCGCTTGGCGCGATGTACATTGGCGAGAAATTTCAGGGTTGAAGCCGAATACTGCCGCTGGCCGAAGCTGCGCTGCACCTGGCGGCGTTCCTGCGCGCGCCGGTCCACCTGTTTGAGGCTGACGTTGCACCCATGCCAGCGAAAGGCTGCGATAAACCGTGGCACGTAGTGAAACTTGCCTCCCGCATGGGCCAGACGGGCGAAGTATTCAAAGTCCATACATACCCGGTAATCGCAGTTGAGCAGCAGACCCGAGTCGATGACGCGCCGGCGCATGAAGGTGGAGGTCGATGGAATGTAGCAGCCGAAATACATCAGGATGGCCGGATCGAAATCATGTTCGACCTTCGAGCGGACGATCTTTCCCCTGCTATCGACAAATATGCAGTCGCCATAGATGACATCGGCTTCGGGATGATCCTGCGCCGCCCGAGCGATTGCTTCCAGACCGCCGGGAAGATAGTAGTCGTCGGCGTTGAGCCAACCTATCAGGTCTCCGGTGGCAAGGAGAAAACCTTTGTTGATGGCGTCGGATTGTCCTTGGTCGGGCTCCGAAATCCATTGCACCTGAGGAAAGCGGTTCAGAATCTCGACGGTTTTGTCGGTGGACGCACAGTCCATGACGATGTGCTCTACGCGCGGTCCTTGCTGGCGAGCAACGCTCAGGAGCGCGTCTTCAAGGAACTCAGCGCTGTTGTAAGAGGGGGTGATGACCGAGAGGGTTGGAATTGGCATATTTTATCCGCGCGGCTCCAACCCACTTGGCGATGGTCGGATAGGCATCCCCACAAAAGCTGCGGCCAGAATGAAGGAGAGCAACGTGGTCAGCTGCAGCTCCGAATAGGGCCACGGGGCGAAGCCGAGTGTCATCATGAATTGCGCCAGCAGGTAGGCAAATGCCGCCTGCAAGAAAGCGGCATAAGCGGGTGGGCCGCGCTTCGATTGCTTATACAACCAGACAAATAAAAGGACGTGAAACCACAGATAGCAAGTCAGGCCGGCGATGCCATACTTCAGCCAGACATGGAGGGGCGCGTTGTGCACCATGACCGACTCGGACTTCCAGTTTCTGATCCGCCAGGTGGAGTACGAGGTGCCGACGCCAATGCCCATGACTGGGGATTGCCGGACTTGGTCCCAACCATCCAGCAGATCGCCCAGATGATCCGAATTGTCGGCGCTGAATTCCGAGTCCATCCGGCTGAAGTCGAAGCTTTGCAAGCGAGCGTAGAAAGACTGTCCCAACAGGGCTGCTGCGAGGCCGGCCATGGCGCACATCACGAGGGCGCTGCGCATCCGATGACGCTGCTGAACCAGCAGCAGCAGAAGCGTGCCAATGGCCAGTTCTCCCCAATAGGTGCGACGGAAACAGAGCAGCACGATCAGGCATGAGGCAGCGGCCAGGCTCGCCCAGAGAAGTTGGCGGAGACGGTCGCGCGCGCCTCCCGCATAACCCCCCGCATAACCCAAAGCCAGCAGGGCCGTAAATGCGATGGCCGATACCGCAGGGCCATCGAAAATCGGAATGGGCACGCCGGCGAGCGTTTCTCCATAGCCGGCCACGTGTATGGCACACAAAACGACAATGCGTACCGCCATGTAGATGGCAAAGATGTGGACCGCGCTGTTGAGCTCCGCGGCGGTTTGGATCCAAACCGCCCACACAAAGTACAGGCCGATACCGAGGGCGAGCGCCCGCCAATCGAAAAAGAAGTTGGTCCCGCCGCGCAAGCTGCCGTACCAGATTCCGCCTACGATGCACGCCACGAAAGCCAGACCCGGAAGTAGCAGCACTCGCGGGAAGTAGATTGCCATCCTGCGGGAGCAGAACAGGGCGGCAACGTGGCCGAAGACCAGGAAGACGATCCCGAGATCAATGAAACGGAAACTGCCGACAGCTTTGGCGTACAGCAGGGAGCCGGTTGTACTTCCGTCGCGGCTGAATTCAGGCACGAGGATGATGGAAAATAACAAGCAGAACATTAATCCACGGCAGCAGGTTACGGCCCACTGCCGTGACTCACAAGAGACGATCGGGGGGCACGATCGGGTCTCGCGATATGGGGATGCGGGACAAGCGAGTGTGCTCATGTGGTTTGAGTGGATCTCGGAAAGGGAACAGGTTGATGCAGGGAAGTGACGAGATTCTCGAATCTGAATTGGCGCGCTCGGACGCTGGCGCCAGCCGCCAAGGAATCGTGTAGTGCCGGTGTAGTGGCAATCTCTTGCAGCGCCTCGACGAGGCCGCCGACCAGTTGTTCTTGGTTTCTGCCACGGGTGGACACCACGCGTCCACAATATTGATTGACAATCACACCCGGTCCGCCGAGGTCAGTGCATACCACCGGCAGCCCGTGCGCCATCGCTTCCAGAACCGCCATGCCCCCGGAATCTCGCAAGCTGGGGAACAGGAACACGTCCGCTGTGCGATAGTAATGCTGCACGCGGTTGTGAGGGACCCAGCGGACCCACTCCACGATTTCGGGGAGTCCTAATTCTTCCGCCAGTTTGTGCAATCGTCTGCTCGCCGGGCCATCGCCAACGACGGTGAAGCGGATGTCGGGCTGCGATTGTCTCAGCTGACGGACCGCTTGGAGTGCGAGGTCGAGACCTTTCCACTCCAGCAATCGACCGACATAGAGAAGGCGATAACAGTCGCCGCTGAGTGGTGTCCGCGCATCCACATGGTCCAAGTACTCGCTGGTGAGGCCGATGGCTAACTGCGTGTGGCATTTGCGATGCCAACGGGGCGGGACCAGCGAAAGGGTGTCTCGGGTGACCAATAGCTTGTCGGCTCGCTGGAAAACCCAGCGCATCACCGGGTCGCGTGGCACGACGAAATTCGACAAATCTCGCAGCCGTTCACGGCATTGCTGAGCGACAGAAAAACTCGAACGCATGCGACGGGGAACCGTCTCACCGCCGGAAACGGGACCGAAATAAAACGGAATGCCCAGCGACGCCATAAAGCTGGGATACCGTCCACTTGCGTAGGTGACGTGCTGTACCACGTCGAAGGGCAACGCAGGGAAGCGCTTTCGAATGTGGCGAACGGCACACCATTGCCACAAAACGTAATACAAAATCTTGCCGATGCCTTTGCGACACGTCTGCGCAAACGGCGCCAGGTCAAAGTAAACGAAGTGGAGGTTAGGATCGGCTGCGAGCGCATCGCGTTCAATGGCGCACCGGTTGTCGGCGCGCGTCAGCACCCAAACCCGGTGGCCGGCTCGCACCAACTCGGTGGCCCAACCCCAGCCCAAGGCGGGCTCTGACCCTCGACCGGGCTCGCAGGCGTAGGCAGACAGCAGGATTCGGGCCAACTATTCGGCCTCTCTGCACTGGAGGTCGGGGAGTTCGGTAAGTGTCTCCGGAAATGGGGCCTCCAAGGGAAGAGAAGGCCGCTTGTCAGAGCTCAGGCGTCTCACCTGCCGAGTGGACAGCCATTGCCGAATCACCTTGCTTGCTTGGCAGACAATGTCCTCCAGCGGCCGACTTCCGTCGAGATGGGATACGGAACAATCGCTCAGCACTCCCGGGAGGGAATTGCGCTGGCCACGTGCAGTGTCGGAAATCCCCGGATGCCCCGAAGTTAGGACCAGGACCAAGTCCGGGCGAAGCATCAGGCGCACAAACATTGACGCCAGTCGATGTTTGCCGCCGACCGCAAGCTCGCCGTGATCGACCGTGCAGATTACCAAAGTCGATCGCATACGGGCAAGACGGATTCTTAGGGCGAGCCTAGGTGATTTTAGAATTCGTAGATACGGCGCCAAGTGTGAGCCGCCGCAAGTCTGCTCTGAGGCGACATCCAGAGCGCTCGTCCATCGAAAGGCCGGCTCCAGAGACTGTTGAAGTGCGGCGGCAATCTTCCAAGCTTGGGTTTTATCTTCACCCCATACCATCACGCACATGCCCGTGGGTTGCAGAATCCGCCTAAGTGAGGCTGCGACCTTGCGCAATCCGGAAACCAAACGAGCAAGAGGCCGCTCCACCGGACACGAGGCCTCGAGCTCCGAAAGCAGGAATTCGCTGTTGGAGACAAACCAGGAGAGGTCTTGCTCGACGAGCGCTTGTTCGAGGGCATTAGCAGTGTGAGCTGACCAAAACCTATGCAACCAATCGCGGCAGTCCTGCGAAGCGCGATGATAGAGGCCATGCAGCCGTCGCAGATGGCAAGCATGCATTGATCGCTTCAAGATCTTCTTGATCAAGTAGTAGATGAATTCGTCCCGGACCGACGGCACATAGAAGTTGTTGTAAGGCCTGCGCGCCGCCAAGATTGCATCGGCTCGCAACCACAGCCGCCCGCGCCTCCGGTAATCGCTACAGCAGTCAGGATTGAGAAAGCCGGCTGTACGGCCAGCTTCCTTGGCCAGCACGAAGTAACATGCACTGGTTTCATGCTGAATCGCCTGAAGCACCCGTGCCCCACAACGCTCCGCGGCTTGGGTCAGCAGCGTGGACATGCGAGGCATATCTGCCGGACGGACCATGAAATCCACATCTGACGGGACCCGATCGGGATACTCTTCGTAGCCGCTGAGGATGCAGTAAGGCAACTCCGCCCGGTTGAATTGGTCGATCACTGCAGAAAACAAATCTGAGCGTAGGTGCAAGGCGGGGGGAGAGGAAGCCGACTCCGGCGGCGAGGTCAGTCGGTTACGACCGAAGCTGATGTTGGGCTCCGGGAGCTGATCTTCTTCTAGGACGACTCTGAGCGTGTCCAGTAAGAAACCGGAGTGCTTTGGTTGTTGTTGGGTTAGCCGTTGCAAGTAGGAATGAGCCAAATAGGCGATCTCAAGTTGGCGGCACTGGGCGGTGCTGAGGCCGAGTTCACCAGCGAAGCGATCCAGGTCCTCGGCGTGAGAAGCTGGGTGCTTGCCAAAGAGGTAATCCTGGATATGCAGGAAGTGAAACCCATCTTGCAGCGGCAAACCGCCGCGTCGCGCGTCCTCCCAATCCAGCAGAGCTGGAGGACCGTTCGATCGGTGCTTAATGTTCCAGGGAGCGAAGTCGCCGTGGATCCAGAAGGCGGGCAGCGGATGCGCATCGCACAGTTGTGAGAGAGCTGCCGTCATGGTCGCAAGGTCGCGGTCAGAACCAGCCGACCACAGTAGCTGGTCTTGTAGCGTCGCGGCATGTTCGACGATAGACGTCGTCTCGTCGGGTAGCCTGAGCGCGCGGAGTAACTGCAAGTATTCCGGCAAGAGCCGGCGTGAACCGGTTGCTCCCGGAAGGACCGTTTGAGCTGAAATAGCTCGATCGCGGTCCACCGAGAGCAGTCGGGGGGCGGAGATACATCGTTCTGCAGCCAGGGTGACCAGGACATCCGATTCCCGGAGGATTGCTGCGTGGGCAGCTTTCTCTATTGGGACCTTGACGATTACTTGGCAAACGCCGGAGGCAGAGTCAAGCAAGTGGACCACAGCTTTGCGCGACGGGCCGGGAGTTCCCAAGTAGACCGCGGTGACTGGCGGGGTCTCGCGATTCCATCCCACGGATTTCCAATCGATAGAATCGATGCCGCTGACAGTTGAGGTTATCGTACCCGGTAGCAACGACAGGCATCCGATCCGGCTGGCTGCGCGAACCACTCGCCACTTCAGCCGCGAACCCAAGCGATAAGGTGACCAATCCGCCAAGGCAGAATCGAGGTTTCTCTGGCGCGCAGGAAGAAGCCAACGACGGCCTTCGTTTCCGGACAAGACGAGAAAATTCTGTGCCGTGTCGCCACCTGGCACAGCCTGCAAAAGAGGCGCGAATACCTGCTGGGCCAAGTCAGGCGGGAGCAATCAGCGAAACCTCATTCCGATCTTGTGCGCGGGTTGCCATGGCTTCGACGATGACCGCCTTCATCTGCTGCGTGACTTCGTCTAGAGAGCAGGCGGCATCCACGATGAAAGCATTGGGCAGCGACTGAAACATTTGCAGATAAGCGAGCCTCTGGCGGTGCGACTCCTCACAAGTGACTTCAGGCTTTCTCTGCTGCAGGGCCTCGGCAGGAACATCGAGCAGAATGTAAAGATCAGGCGGTGGGACCAGCCGGGCAAGAAATTTGGCGAACCAGAGGCTGGAGGCAGGCAAGCGATAGCGCACTGGATCGACCAGGACGTCAGGATAGTAACGGTCGAACAGAATCAAGTTTGAGTTAAGCAGTGCGGGACGAATTAGGGCCAGATACCCGTAGCAGTAGTCTGCCAGCCAATAAAGAAGCTTGATGACTGAGAGCAGGAAACCGCGTGGCGGTTTCCCGTGCGGGTTGGTGACTCGTCGAGATGAATCCTGCCATCCACGCCTGAACATGGGACGGAAGTGAAAGCGTTCAATGTCGCGAAAAGAAAGCGAGAGTTCTTGCGTCAGGCGTTGAATGGCGGCCGATTTACCAGCGCCGTCGGGACCGAAGACTGCGATCCAGAGGCCTGGCCGGTGGTTGAAAGAGCCGCGCCCATGCATTTTCAAAGCCTTCCGTAGATCACCACGCCAACCGCCATTTGGAGGATGGAAGTCACACCTTTGTCGGCCCACTCTTTGGTGCCGCTGACGGGAACGAACAGAATGTCTCCGTCCTGCAGTCCGGGATCGCGCGCCTGGTTGGCCAGGATTTTTTTCAACGGCAGATCGCTTTCGATGCGTCCGCTGGGCGAATTGCGAATGAGTCGCGCGTCCAGCCTGGCTGTTTTGTTTAAGCCCTGGGCGAGCGCCAGAGCTTGCAGCACGGTGACGGTGTCCTTGTTCTCGATCAGGTAGCCGCCCGGCCGGCCCACATCGCCGATGACATAGACCACGCCTGCGCGCGTGACCACAATGCGATCGCCGGGTCCGACCTCGAGGTTCTGCTGCTCCAAAGCTTGCGGAGAATTACTCAGATCGAGGCTGACCACCTGCCCCGGCGACTGCCGGTGCGTCAGGATCACCGTTTTGGAGGCGGAGGGCGTCACTCCTCCGGCGACCGATATGAAGTCGAGCAGCGTGTGCTTGCCCAGCAAGGGATAAACCCCCGGAAGTTTGACTTCGCCCATCACGCTTACGCCCTGGGTCGCGTATTCGAGCACGAATACCTCGACGTGCGGGTGGTGCAAAATGTCGCGCTGACGAAACCGATCTTCGATGGCGACCTGTACTTGTTCAGCGGTAAGGCCCATGACCTTGACGGTTCCACCCACCGGCAGAGTAATTTCTCCGAGGTTGTCCACACGAAACCTGCCCGATAGCTCCGGCGTGTCGAAGACGCGGACGTCCAGCAGATCGCCGGCGCCCAACAGCAGCGCTCCTCCGGCGCCGGCGGCTTGCTGTGAACTTGGTTGGTTCTGCGAGGCCGAAGTGGCCGGCGGAAGTACCGCCTGCTGGTGTGCGTTGATAGGAGATTGGGAGAGGTTCGCCGCGTCCAGCTGTGCGCGTAAGGGACTGGAAGCTCCGATTGAAATAGCTAACAGCATCAGCCACTTCAGGATTGCTGACGCAACCGAAGCCAGGGAAGGAAGCCGATCTGAATCGCTCTGGATGGTCAATGGATTAAGCCTTCTGCCTTCTTGCTGCGGGAGCCGTAAGAACGGTAGTAACCGTTTTGGTAGCGTAAGTCGACTCCATTGAGCACCACGCCTGCGATATTTACATTCGCGCGCTGCAACAGGTCGCGGCTACGGCGAAGTGCGTACTTGGTGGTCACAGCGGAGCGGACGACCAACAGGGCTGCGTCAGCGCGCGCTCCCAGCACGACAGCATCGGTAAACATCGATAGCGGCGGGGTGTCCAGGACGATATGGTCGTACTGGGTGCGCCAGCGCTGAATCAGGTCCGCCATTTTCTGCGAGGCCAGCGTCTCCGCTGGATATGCTGGCGGTGTGCCTGACGGTAATACCGTCAGGTAAGGCATGTCGTCCAGTTGCG
Source organism: uncultured Acidobacteriaceae bacterium (assembly GCA_963836875.1). Classification (GTDB taxonomy): domain Bacteria; phylum Acidobacteriota; class Terriglobia; order Terriglobales; family Acidobacteriaceae; genus Bog-257. The sequence continues at coordinate 128,787 of CAWIKZ010000007.1, read as the reverse complement.
CGATGGCTTGCTCTTCGGGACACGTACCGGCGAGGATGGCGCTCAGTCCCGGGCTCGGCGGAATATTGAAGGCCTGGTGCAGGGAAGGCTGACGAAGATCGGCATCCACCAGCAGTACCTTCGCTCCTTGTTGCGCCAGCACGGTGGCACAGTTGATGGCGGTCAGAGTTTTGCCTTCCGATGGCATCGAACTGGTGATGGCCAGCACTTGCGGAGGATTCCCGGCCGACGACAGCAACAGGGAAGTGCGCAAGCTTCGATAAGACTCAGCCGCTTGCGAGTGCGGACTGGTGAAGGCGATCAGGCGAAGCTGGTCGGCGAATTCGGCTGCGGGCAGTTTTGTGAACACGGTCTCGATATCACGTTCACGAATCCGCGGAATTACTGCCAACGAGGGGAGAGCACTCACGCTTTCAGCTTCGTCGCTGGTTCTGATGGTAGTGTCCACGGCTTCGAGCCCGACTGCTGCCGCAACTCCCAAACCAAGTCCGACTCCTAGACCCAGCATAAGATCCAGAATTGGCCGGGGATCAACTGGTTTGGACGGAAGCTGGCCGGGCTCAACCACCGCGATGTTTGCGGAGGCCAAACCGGCCACGATGCCGGCCTGCTTCAGCTTCAATTGCAGGGTCTGGTAGAGGTCCTGGGTGGCCTCCACTTCATGCTTCAGGATGGCGTACTGGGCAGCTCCCTGGTTCAGGTCGAAGGCTTTCTGCTTCTGTTTTTCGAAGCTGGTGCGCAACATATTTTCGGTGTTTGCCGCTGCGACGTATTCGTTCTTGTAGCGCTGCGAGAGGTTCTTCAGTTCCGACTGAATGGCGCTGTCAACCTGCGCGATTTGGTTGCCGAGCTCAGCCAGCTTGGGATAGCCTTCGCCAAACTTGGTGCTTAGGCGGGCGTAGTCAACCCGCAACTGCGCCTGTTGCGAACGTAAAACTTCGAGGGTAGGCTCGGGGACCGTCGAGGCAATCAACTCGGGATTCCCGGACGCGGCGATGCGGTATCGCGCTTCTTTGACAATGCGGTCCGATTCCGCCCCGGTTAGCTGTTCGTCCACCTGCTTGAGTTTCTCGGTGACGATGTTGTCGGTCTCATCGACGCCGATGAGCCCTCGTTTCTTCTGGAGGTCGGCCAATTTCTGCTGCGCTTCGCCGGCCTTGATCTTGAGATCGTCCATTTGCTTCGACAACCAGTTCGATACCAGCGTGGCCGACTCGTAGCTGCTGCGAAAGTTGCGTTCGGTGTAACGTCCGACCGTGGAGTTCACCACGTCGGCGGCGAGGGCCGGGTCCTTCGCCCGAAATTGCACCGCGATGATGTCCGTCTTAGGGACAACCTCCACGGTGAGGCCCTTGCGGAATCGCAGCAACAAGGCATCGCGCACCTCGGGAGGCAGATCGGCAAGCGATGTACCTGCTGGTTGCACCCATGGGCCGGCGAAGTCCTTCCGCTCCGCCATCTTCAATTGCTTCATGACAGCCAGCGCTATGGTGTTGCTCTGCAGGACGGTGACGGCACTCTGCAATTGGATGGTTGGGTCGGAGGGGCTCAACACCCGCGAAGCCATCTGATCGAGCCCCAGCGAATTGGTTCCCGCCGGGCTTACTTCGATGCGCGCGGTGGCTTCGTATCGCGGGCCCTTCAGCAGGATGTAGAGACTAGCCAGAAACAAGCACGCGACGCAACATTCCAGAATGAGGAGCTTGCGTCTGCGCAACACGGTCCACACCTCAGCCAACGCCAGCTCTTCCGCTGGCCCATAGTGCAATGTGGCGTAGCCGGATTTGTCAGGCAGAGCAACTTGTTGTGAGTCAGTCGTGGAGGGAAGGAGCATCTAAGGACACGTTTCTGCAAATGGAGGTTGGTTGGTGAAATGAAATCATTGTCGGGTGAACCACCATCGCCTTGGATAGCAGGCTTGGTGGAAAAACAACTGCGAAAGAATTCAGACTCCTCGCGCCGCGAACAGAACCGTGTGCAACAGAATGGCGACGTCGATGAATAGACTGCGATTGCGAACGTAGTACAAGTCGTATTCGATATTTTCGTGAATCAAGAAAGCCCGGTCCGCGCTGAGTTGCCACAAGCCGGTGATTCCGGGCTTCACCGACAAGCGCTGACGCTGCAGCGGCGTGTATTGCTCGACGATAAAGGGCATCTCCGGCCGCGGGCCGACCAGCGACATGTCGCCGAGCAGTACGTTCAAGATCTGCGGCAGTTCGTCGAAGCTGGTCTTGCGAAGAATACGGCCAACGGGCGTGATGTGCGGATCATCGCCGCGCTTGGGGGAATAGGCGTACCTGGGCGCATCGCGGAACATGGTCCGGAACTTGTACATGGGGAACAAGCGGCCATCTTTGCCGACGCGGTTCTGCCGGAACAGCACCGGTCCCGGCGAGGTGAATTTCACCAGTGCGGATATGACGCAGAGCACCGGAGCCAGCAGGGCGAGGCATACTGCGGCGCCGGCGACGTCGAGCAGCCGCTTGGCGGGTTCGTAAATGAACCCAGTCCGTGCTTTCGACAGGTGGGCCAGCATGACTCCGTCGAGTTCGGCATAGTCAATCCAGTAACCCGGCTCGGAAAAATCCTTGGGAACGAAGTAAGTGTTCACGCCGGCTGCCGAAAGTTGTGCCAGGATCGACATCATCGCATCACGGTCCGCGTCGGCAGTCGCCATGACCAGCACCGAGGCGTTCAGTTGGCGCAGCAGCTCTGGACATACTGGCCCGGCCATTACCTTTACGGGGTGTTTGTGCTGGTAGGACGATTCGTAGATTTCCAAGCCATACTTTTGCGGATCGTCATCCACGAAGGCTACCGGATCGAGCCCGAACTTGGGAGAGCGGACGAGGGCCGAGTACACGCGCCTCCCAAGCGTTCCGGCCCCCAGGATGACCGCTCGTCGTGCCCCATAGCCTTTTCTGAGCAGGATGCGCATACCGTGGTACGCCTCCCATTTCTCCAGCATGACAAAGATAGGGACCGTGATCGCGGTAAAGGCTATGACGAGGCGAGACAAAGACACCGCAGAAAAGTAAGCGAGCAAAAGGGTGAGCAGGAAGCTCTCCAGCGTGACCCGCAGAATCCGTTCCGTCTCACGCACGGCAAGCAGGCTGTGGCCGATGTGGTAACCGCCGCGCCGCTCGAGTAGGATCACGAACAGGACGGCGAATGCCGAGGCGCCAAGCAGTACCGCGGACGCCGGGTATTGAGCTTGCCGCCCTGCGCCCAATAACCGGTACAAAGCGTAAGCGGAATACACCGCCAACGTAACCGCCAGAAAGTCGAGTGCTCTTTCAGCGGCGTTGAGGAAAGGTTCGAGCCGGCTGCCGGCCTCCGCGACTTCCGCATGGCCGACATTGACCTCGGGCGCGGGCCGGAAGAAACCCTGTGTCCAGGATGGACTGGTGGGGAAGTCTTGAAGCGGAATCATGGGAAATGATCGCCGGAGTTAGGTTGAGACTAATCGGAATATGAGGCAGCTGCGGTTTGGAGCGGTCCGAGACTGGCTGCAGCTTGGGTAGTGCGGGCCTTGAGGCCCGCGTTAGATGGCTCGCACAATTTCTTAGCTTCAGCCGCTGAGGTCGTCGACCTCAGCGGCTGAAGCGGTTTTTCTTTTGCCTCCGCACTTCGGCCCGGCTTATTGCTGGACCTTAGGCGTTGCCTTTTTCTTTGCCGCCGGCCCGGCCGTTTTCTTAGTTTCTGCCTGCCGGATCAGAGTCAAGGAATCCGCGGCATTGAACGGGTATTGGCGGAGGGACTGTTGACCAGTGGTACTCAAAGCGATGTCTACGCGTCGATTGCTCGCCAGCAGGATGGTTGTCATGTTATTGAGCACCCTCTGCCGCTCGCCTGGAGTCAACTCGGGATTTTGCTCAACCGCATCTTTCACCTGGGCCTCGGTGAGATTTTGTTGTTTGCCAAACGCCTTGGTTTCGATGTTTGCGGCGGGAACGCCGTGTTCGATCAAGAAGCCCTTGGTGCGCTCGACACGCCGTTCGGAGAGCGCCTGATTGTATTCCACGGAGGCCCGAGGGTCGGCATGGCCTTCGAGAGTCAAGTGGGCATCCGGCCTGCTCTTGAGATACTTCTTGAAATCGTCGGCAAGCGAAATGAGCGTTTGCTGCTGGCTGTCAAGCAGGCCGCCATTGGGGTTCGCGACTGTCGGCTGAGCCGTCGGAAAGTATATGCTGTGCAGAGCAAGTCTGCCTTCCAGTTGCTTGATCTCAGACGGATTCTCCACGGTCACTTGCGTGGTCGTAGGCGGAGACTTCAGACCGCGAGAGTCGGTACAAGTTGCGCTCACGGTAATGACACCCGTGGAGGCGCCTGCGGTGTTCAGGGTGGCCGTGCTGCCGCTGCCATTGATGGTGCCTCCGGTTGCGCTCCACTCACCGACTGTGACAGGAACGTTGTCCGGACTGGTGCAACTACAGGTAACCGTTGCGCTTCCCCCCGCCTGCAAGGTCGACGGACTGGGGTAGCAAGTCATGGTCGGCGGATTCTTCGTCGTTTCCTTCACGCTGAAGTTCGCCGAGCACGTCGCCGTGTTGTTCTTCTCCGCCTTGGGATCGACGATGTTGGCGGTAACCGTATAACTACCGCCCGCCACGCCATTGGTATTAAGGCTCGCAGTATTATCCTTGCTCGTAATTTGGCCGCCGGTGCTGCTCCAGGTGTAGTTCAGCGTGTGCTTGGCATTGAAGCCGCTCACGGCAGCAGTCGCGGTCGCGGGCTCGCCCACCATGACTTCAGTCGGATTGATGGTGCACCTTGCTGAAACGGGCGGCCCAGGCTGTCCGCCGCCAAACATAAATACCACGCCACTTTGCAGTCTTACGCCTCTGACATCAGTGGCGGGAACAATCGACGACGGACCGTACTGATGATTCGAGTACACGAAATCGGCTCTGATCAAACGCAGAGCGAAGTGTCTGTTCAAGTTCAGATCGAGACCACCGCCAGCCATGAACCCGACTTCGTCGTCGCTCCCGAAGACTTCGGATCTTAGGCGATGCTCGCCAACGAGAACTTCGAGAAACGGGGAAAAATAGTGCGTGCGGAAAGTCATCTTAGGCCCAGCGGAGATGTTGAAGAATTCGCTGCGGTCAATTCGGGCAACTAGCCCGGTCTCGCCGCTGCCCCACTGTCCACTGCTGTCGACTGTCAATCCGAACCAGCGGTTAAAGTTGTAGGTGATGCTGGCGCCAACACCCCGCGGATTCCAGGTCAAGCAGCTGCTCACCGGGGCCACTCCTCCTGGAAGCAGGCCATGTAGATCGCAGCCGGGATAGAAAGCGGAGTATCCGCCGTAAAGTTCCCATTTGGGGGCAGGTTGGTCCTGCGCTGCCGCCAGCGTACCAACGCTGCACAGGACACCAGCTACTGCCAATAGCATTACTGCAACGCGGCCCCGAGGGTTATGAGAGTGAGATGACATATGCCAATTCCTCCGAACTTCAATAACGTGAAATCATGCTTTTCCAGCCTGTCCGGTAGTGGACCGGCCTCACGCTAATCTCACTACCGGATGCCTCATTGACAGGGAGGTACATTCACCGGATTGCTTAGCAATGTGACTGCGCCCGTCCGGGCCAGCGCTCTGCCATTCAGCGTTGCGCCGGTGCCAAGCGTGACGGACGCCTGGGCCATAATGCTTCCTGCGAATGTTGTGGTAGTTCCCAGCGTCGCCGAACTACCGACCTGCCAGAACACGTTTTGAGCCGTGGCGCCGTTGGTTAGAATGACTTGGCTGTTGGTCGCTGCCGTTGTCAGTGAGGACACGATCTGGAAGATCCAGACGGCATTGGAATCGCCTCCACCATCGAGGGTGAGGTTCCCGGTTATTCCAAGCGAGGGCTGGGCGCTTGTCGTCTTATAAACCCCGGGAGCGAGTGTTTCCCCTCCGATATCTGCGGTCAGGACGGCCCCTCCTGGTGCTGCCGCGGCGTCGTTATACGCCGTGGTCAGGTCACCCTGGGCGGTCATGGCAACCGCATCGCCCGCGTGGAACGAGCCCGTTATTGTTCCCGGCGGAAATCCCGTGATCGAAGCTGCCGGCCATATTCCCACATCTCCCGTAACGTTGGTGGGGCCGCTATTGCTAACGACGGGGGTGGCGCCCAGAATTCCGAAACTGCAGGCCGATCCCAACGGTACGGGGGCTTGACATGCCGTGGCAGATGTGGTGAAGGTCCATACATAATCATTTGCCAGTGGATCGCCAGCGAGATCCTGGGCCCCCGTGGTAATGGTGGCGGTGTAGAGGGTGTCCAGTGCGAGAGGGTTGGTTGGGGTGAAGGTCGCGACATAGCTTGACACAACATAGCTAACTGTTCCTGCCACGGGTGTAGTGCCCGGCCCGGTCAAAGTAAAGGTTGTGGTATTGATCGTGGCAGGATTCATCGCCTCGCTGAAGGTGGCAGCAACTACGCTGTTGGGGCATATACCGCTCGCGCCATTCGGAGGGGCTACGGAAATCACGGTGGGAGCGCATGCTGTGCTACTCGTGGTGAAGCTCCACACAAAATTATTTGCTAGTGCATTACCATTGAGATCCTGGGCCCCGGTGGTAATGGTGGCGGTATAAAGGGTGCTCAGTGCGAGAGGGCCTGATGGTATGAAGGTCGCAGTTGACGCATCGTAGGTAACTATACCTGTCACGGGTGTAGTGCCCGGTCCTGTCAAAGTGAAGGTCGTAGTATTGATCGTGGCAGGATTCATCGCCTCGCTGAAGGTGGCGGTCACTACCGTGCTGGGACAAACGCTGGTCGCGCCATTGGGGGGGTTACAGAAATCACGGTGGGTGGAACGCAAGGGTTGCTACCTGTTGTGAAGGTCCATACAAAATTGTTCGCTAGCGCAATCCCAAACTCATCTGTGGCTCCGGTCGTAATCGTGGCGGTATAGAGAGTACTGAGTGCGAGAGGGCTTGATGGCGTAAAGGTGGCAGTTTTGCTCGGCGCATCGTAGGTAACTACACCTGCCACGGGTGTGGTGCCCGGCCCTGTCAACGTAAAGGTCGCGCCATTGATCGATGTAGAATTCATCGCCACGCTAAAGGTGGCGGTCAGGATCGTGTTAGGACAGACGCCGGCCGCACCAGCAACAGGGGCCACGGAAATCACTGTAGGTGGGGTTAAGCCTGGATTGGTGCCTTGGTTGGCGCCCGTATTGCAGCATCCGGGGCTGAAGATGAGCAGTAGGAATGCTGCGAACCAGATCTTATGATAATTGTTCATGACGGTCACCCTTCTTCTCTCGGCTTAACTGCTGCCGCGCGGTAGGAATCACAAAACCCTTGAAATCTTGACGAAGCTCTAACACCGGGATGGATTTACACGACATCTTAGTTGCGCTGTTACTAACACTAGGGAGGCTCTGATTAAGTTCGGCTCTTTGAAGGGGACGGCCTTCAGGCCGTCCGTAAATGCCCAATATGAGGCCGGGGCTTTAGCCCCTGAGGGATGTCCAACGGACTTAATCAGACCTTCCCTAGGGCAATTCCAGCGTGGTTGTACCTTAGGCTAGTGCGGGCTTTCAGGCCCGTGTTAGACCGCTCACGCAATTCCCAGCTTCAGTCGCTGAGGTCGTCGACCTCAGCGGCTGAAGCGGTTTTTCTTCCGCCTCCGGAGGCGGACATGAAGGCCCGCACTACCCGTACAAGCCGAATATGTTAGTGCCAAATGTGCTCTATCCGACCGATTCGACATCGGCGCCATTGAGGTTGATGGACACAGCCTTCATGATTGGGTCGACGGTGATTACCAGCCGGGCCGAGTTCTGCTTCTGCACCAGAATGCCTTCCCACCCGGCAAAGGGGCCATGCTTGACGCGCACGCGCTGTCCAAGTTTTAGATAGGGGTGGGGCTCAACTTCGTTTGGACGCGCCAAGCAAGCTCGCAACCTATCGATTTCCTCATCCTGTAACCGCGCAGCTTTGCCTCCGACGGAGACCAGGTTGACGACGCCCACCGTCTGCAACACCGGGATACGTTCTGCGTCTGAGACATGAACGAAGACATAGCCGGGAAATAGAGGAGCTTGAGAACGCTTGATGCGGTCAGACCAACGGCTCAGTCTTGCATAGGTCGGCAGGAGGGATTCGACCCCTTTACAGGAAAGCTGGCTGGCCATCTGATTCTCATGACGAGAACGGGTATAAGCGGCCAGCCAGCATCGTCCGTGTTCCATGCGATTTGCGTTCGCTTCGCTTGACAGTAAGGAGGATGCAAGGCTCCGCCATCGTAAGTCCCATAGTCAGAGCCATGCGGTGGAGACGGAGGGTGTTAACCGAGTCACCCCGCGTACCGAGTTGACTAGCACAACACCATGATAGTGCCTAGTAATGTGGTGCTTATGTGCCACTCAATTATGGTGCAATCCTGCTGCCACCTACCTTGATTCATGGGTTGTACGGGCAAGACGCGATGACACAGTAAGTTAGGAAATCGCTAGGTGAAGCCGATAGAGGGTATCTCGTCCAGAAAATGTACATCCGATGTCCAAAAGCTGGATTCGCAGTGAACGGCGAAACATGGCTATTGCTTCGATTTCGACCAGCAGATCGGGGCGGCACAGCTTAGCCTAGATGCCGGTAGAGGCAGGCAGAGGATTTAGCTCCTGCTCTCGGTAGAAAGCCGTACGCTCTTCGTTGAATTCCTTGTAGTCGCGCTCGAAGTCGCGGAGGTGGCAACTGGTGCGAACGACATCCTTCCATGTGGCCCCCTCGGAGGCCAGCAGTCCGGCAATGTTCGTGAAGGCGCCGCGTCTGGGCACGGACATCGCCGACGCGGATCGTCCGACCCCGCTCGTCAACGCTGACAGTCCCCGATATCAGAAGAATTGCGAGCCTGCCAAGATCTAAGCGCATCCTACGCGAGAACGCGCTGCTGGCGCTGAACCGCACGGAGCTGGCCCGGCAGCGCACAGGCTTTGCCGGCACCAGAACCGACCTGTCCAAGCTCAGAAACGAACTTGCGGAAGGGCGTAATGCTCTGTCCCAACGCCGGACTGATTTGGCGCAGCAGCGAAATGATCTGGCGGCTGAACGCACCATACGAGCTGTGGCGCGGACCCGTCTCTCCCTGCAGAGAACCGAACTGGCCCGAGGAAGAATGTTCTTGGCCATGATTCGAACGGGGCTGGCATTTCTTGCCGTTGGCCTCACGCTGTTTCGTTATTTTGGAGTATCGCGCTGGAGCATCTTCGACGGGATGTTGGTCGTGCTGAGTGTGTTCCTGGTAGTTTACGGCGGAAGAGGATATCGCCGGGCCCACCTGAATGACCGGCATATCGGGAGTATGCTGGCCGCAAACCCGAGCTGGTACAGCTAGGGTACTCTCTGGGCTTAGTGCGGGTGGATGAAGAGGTGAGCGCCGCTCTCACTCACCCGCAAGCGTCTGGGGCGATCCTGGACCCCACCCAAGCCGGGTCAGCAGTCAGGAGCCGCTGGTCCAGGTCCTACTTGATAAAAATAATTTATGGCTTACAGCACTTCAGTGCTATTGACTTGGCTTCGAACCCATCGTAATGTCGCTCATCTTTTCTTCCCGCAAGTGGGGATATAGAGTTCTCAAGCACCGAATAGTTATTATTCAGGGAGCAGCCGCTTCGTCTACCGCCGCCTGCCCCCGCCAAAGTAGTGTGGCCTCATAGCACGACAGCAGGATATTTATACCGTAGGCAGGTTGGGGATTACTGCCGCTAGTTGGCATCAACCCCCTCCAGACCTAGGAGTGCGCTGCTTTTCGCATTCTTCTTTGCGAAGCGAAGGATGTTGCGCTGGCCGCAATTTTAGATGTTTCACAATCCATACGAGAGGTGCTTTATGGGACGACGAGCAAGTATCAGGACAATGGGTCATCTCCTGCTAGCAATGCCAATCTGCTTTACCTCATTGGTCTGCGCCCAGGATAATGTACATACGCCAGACAGCTCAGCCATTGATGCGCAAGTGGTGGAGAAATTTCACAAGCAAGTCCAAGCCTATAAGAACGCACACAATGGTGCTGTGCTAAAAGATGCGGGCGCAAGCAAGGTGTCGCATAGAACAACCCAACCGTTTAGTGAAATAGTCGAAACATATGGCATGGCAGATATCCAGCCACAGATAGATCCAATGGATCCATCGGCTCCTTGGCAGATGTTGACCCAATCTGTTCTCAACCTTATAAGTGGTGGCCAACCGCGACCCGGAATGCAAATTATTGCGTCGCCGGTGTCTGCTAGTTGGAACGATCCCACAACTGGTCAATTCCTCAAGTTTCGTGTCGTCGGAGATACTCAACCGCAGTGGGGCCAGCTTTATATCCCGTCGACGCTCCAAGTCACCAACGGATATCGAGCCTTCATCAACAACTTGGCTATACCAACCCCTGACTCCAAGGTGAAGAAGCAGGTTGACGACGCTAAGAAAAAATATGACAACACTTTGAACGCAATGGAAGGCAAAGAAGAAACTGTTTTATCCAAATGGGTCATCTATGACAAAGCTCAAAAGGCGGCAGGTATTCCGCCAGCTCAGCAGAAGACATTTCAACAGTGGTATGCCCAATACGGAGCGCCTCAGCTCGCAGCAGAACAGCAGGACGTCAATCTCGCAGCACAGACATACAATAGCTACCTCGCGAGGGCATATCAAGGATATGGGTTTGTATCCTCCCTGTTTACAGATTTCGACAATCCTGCCTACCAGCAAACTGCGGTTGACGACAATAATAATGGGTATCTGTATCGGGTCTATAACATTACTCCCGATCTCAATAGTTTCGTTCAAGCGTCGAAGGCTCTGCCTGACAACGCAGGTCCTCGGCTGAGTTTTTCATTCAGCAAGAATAGCGGCAGATTAGACACTACAAACACGTCTTGGGGAGGGAGCGCATCCTATTTCGGATTTATCTCCGTCGGCGCTAGCGGTAGCACCGCCACTGTCGATACACACAGTGATCATTTTGCAATGCAGATGTCCGCCAAAAACTATCAGACCTTCACGATCACCCCAGGACCCTGGTTTAATGCAACGGCTATTCAGGCGTTCCAGTGTGGTCCTTGGATCGCTGACGGACCGGTAGCGAAAGGCACAACGATTCTTTGGGGTAAGAATGGCATACTTTCGTTATTGCCCGCTCAAATCGTCGTTGCTTATAAACCAAAAGTGGTTTTGACTTTGGGTGCAGATAATTATCACTCCGTCAAGACATCAGTAAGCGCCAGCGGAGGGTTTTCCATCGGGCCTTTTGGGTTTGGCGCGAGTTACCACCGTGATACCAGCCATGTCGACTTCAATGATGCAACCGGCACTATTACTGCCGAGGACACAAGCGATGTGCCGCAGATTGTCGCGGTGATTTCAAACTTCCTACCGAACTCAACGTACAACTGCCACTAAGAGACATGGGAGGCAGCCTGGGTGTTGACCAGGATGCGCTAAGATTTATTGACACTGAATGACCCCGACATGCGAGCTTCATTAGAAGGGAGGTAATCATGCGCCGATATTTGGTGGTTCTTGTGGTGATGGTGGCAGTAGGTTCAGGATATGCACAGCCTCCACAACAGACAACGACAAACAATGGGTGTACTAAACACGACAAGTTTCCGCTCAAGTGCAATCCTTTCGGAAGCTCCTCGCAGGAACAACCGATAGATAGCCTTTGCGGTGTCAGCGGAGACGCAACTGAAAAAGGAGATCAAGTCCAGGATTCGGTAAAGAACAACCTTTGTGTTTCTAATACCGTCCACGAGGTTAAATTTCCAAACTGAGTATTCTGCAGAACGGTATTGATGGATCCAGCCTGCAATACGGAAACCGTCATGTGAACAGTACTCTGCCTCCTCCGCCGGTTGACCGAGCGCAGTTTTTTGAGAAAGAGAAAGCAAATGGTTTTGGCGAGGGCGATACGGTTTTCTTTATCGGGTACATCGCCGAGGCCAAGCCGGGAAGTGCGGAGACGGTAAATTGCCACTGCAACGGCGAACGGTTCAATGACATTCACTTAGCCTTGGCTGACCACCCCCTAAATCTCAAAGCGGCGGCAGCAAATGCTTCCCCCGCTGCAAAGCAGGAGATAACCGCGAGCAATGATGCCGCCCTATGCACCAATTCTTTCACCGCTGAGGTCATCCCCCATCTACGTCCCACGGCGATGGAGCGGCGCACGTTGGAAGGTCTCAAGGACAAGAGCATCGTAAAGATAACTGGCCAACTGTTTTTCGATGCGAGCCATCATCCTTGCAAGGGCGCCTCCGCAGGCTCCGAAGATCCATCGCGTTTTACAAGCTGGGAGATACATCCGGTTTATGCCGTCGCCGTTTGCAAGAAGAGCACGCTCGCGGAATGTTCTGGGAATGATCCGAGCGTATGGAAAGTGCTTCAGTAGTTCGCTCTCCCACCAAAGCCTCCTTTGCTTGGGTGGGGCGTTCAGTCTGTTGGCTCACGATCCGCCACTCCCGGCCGAAGACAGCGCCTTGAGAATGGCCGCGCCGTTGGGACTGCCCCAGCCGCTGCACGCGTCCCAACCGGGACCGGCTTTGTAATCGCCGTTATTACCAGAAGTGATGTCGTTGAACGTTCCCGCCGCGAGGGCAACCTTCTGGTACAGGTTCGGATTGAGGTAGCCAACGGGCGTGCCGATCATTTGATTGAACAGCGCAACCAAACCTGCCCACAACGGCGCGACCGCGCTGGTTCCACCCACCGTGAATTGCGAGCCGTCCGCCTGCACTAGATAGCCGGTCTGAGGATCGGCGTCCCCGGCAACGTCGGGCACTCCACGGCCGGAGCCTCCCGAATTTGCCGACGGCGGCACCTTGGCATTGGCCTGGTAGGAGGGAAGCGGAAAGGTTGCACTCACTCCGCCGCCGGTGGCGCCGCCGTTGGGAAGATCGTTCCATACCACTTCGCTGGCAATCGCGCTGCCGCTGATATCCAGGCTGGTGCCGCCGCACGCCAGGCTGTACGGGCTCGACGACGGGAAGTCCACCTGGTCGGAGCCATCGCTGGAGCCATCGGTTGAGCCGTTATCGCCACAGGCTGTGCACACGGTCACGCCCACGGCCGCAGCCGCCTGCAGCGCAGAGTTGTAGTTCTGCAGCGATTGCGCCGTCCAGCTTGATTCCGGGCCGCCCCAGCTGATGGAAATGACCGAAGGCTTGTTGGTCTTGTCCATCGCCGCCTGGTTGATGGCGTCGAGAAATCCCGCGTCGGTATTAGGGGCGAAGTAAACCACGATCTTTGCGCCGGGCGCGACTGCGCCTGCAACCTCAATGTCGAGCATCACTTCGGTATCGGGCCCGTTAGGGTCGCCTGTGGGCTGATTGGTTGCGCCATCGACGGACACCGCCGAGACCGACGGCGCGGGCGCAATCCCGAGCGAGCTGAAATAAGTGTTGAGATCGGACTGCGTGTATCCCCCGCCCAGCTCGACGATGGCAATGGTCTGCCCCTTTCCGTTCACGCTGGTGGGGAAGTTGTACGCGTGGGCGATTTGCACGGCGGTGTAAGAGGTCGCGGCAGCGGCGCTGGCGTCCGTCGCCATGCGAAAGTGCGTCTGGGCTTGCGGGCGGTTGTCGAGTCCATGCACGCCGCGAACGATGTCGCTCAACTCGGTGGGAATGTTGATCGCACCGCTGCGCCCGCGGTAGGCCCTGCCCTGGTATTGGTACGTCGCCAGGTCCACTTGAAACGCCTTCGCAAACGCACTGCAACATCCCGTCAGGGACACCGTGCGCGCGGGCAGATTGACCTGGCCCACCTTCAATCCATGGGCATGGGCAAATTTCTCCACCTCCTGCACGTCCTTGGGATCGGCGCCATACTGGGCAGCGTATTCATCGCGGGAGACACGCCCACCACTCGCCACCAACTCAGCCAATGACGGCTGGTTCTGAGGGGCCGGCCGCTCTCGCAAGACCACGGTCACGTGCATCGGTTCGTTGGGATCAGGAACTCCGGTTTTCGCAGCGCCCGGCATCGGCTGGCGTTCACTGCCCGGCAGTTTGACGTACCTATCGAATGCCATCTATTACCTCCAGGATGTTGCTGGCGCAGGCGATGTGGTCGCCAGCCCCCACATCCGATTTGAATGCCCCATTTTAACCGCAATTTCCCTCTGGGGCGTGACATCTCTGATGGATTTGGCGACGGGCGGAGCGCCCCTCAGGGGCTTATTATTTCGGGCGTTTTAGTCTCGGCTTTAAGATTGTCTTGATGTTAAGATCAGCACGCCCTCTGATTGCAAGAGCAACTATGACTTGTCCCGCAAGTGGTTTCTGAGGGAAATAAACCTGACCGAGGAGCGAAAACATGGGCGAAAAAATGGCACCTGCCGCATCCACACCCAGCGGGATCACGATTGACGTAACCAAGGACCTTAAAAAGTCGAGCAACTTGAGCGCTTTTTTCGCGGGCCAGGCGCCCGCCATTTTTCGTGTCGGATCGGAGGTGGCGCGATACGCCGGCCAGCCCATCCGGTCCGCAGTCGGCTCTGCCCCGGCGAAGCTCACATTGCAAGGAGACCCGAACTGGAAGACGAGCTCCGGAATCGCCTTCTCGCTGAAAGCGGACGCGAGTTGCACGATTGCTATCAGCAATACAAGTACGAAGTTCCCAGTGGCCATGAACGTTGATTCTAAGGAGACCACAAATGTAGTCGCCGGGCCGACGGCTGGAATGGCGTACATCAACATCGAGCTTGATTTCGACATCACGGGCACTCTCTCGGGCAGTGGAAGCGTGAGCGGTATTGGAATTGCCGGGAAGACTTCGGGATCGAGAAGCGCGACCCTGGCTTACTGCCAGCCAGTCAGCGCTGAGCTCGAAACCGCCGCCGCGGTAAAGGCGGCATTCGACGCTCTACTCTTTCCCGTTGAGCCGGAATGCGCCTTGAACATGCCTGTGGGAAGTATCGGCAAGATGAATTTCGACGGCACGCTCAATTGCGAACTGGATGTCACTTACGGACTCGCCAACTACAAACTGTCGGCGCAAGACTTAGGGGCCGCACAAAACTCTGTGAAGGTTGCCTGGGACAAGCTTACTCCGCCATCTCTGGTCGCCAATGCTGGAGCTAAAGCTTCGGTGACCTACAAGCATACCGACCACTTCGGCGTGATCGTACAGAAGCTCGATGCCAACACAGCTTTCTTATACCTCGTGCGCTCTGCGAACGATGAGACGGGGCAAGCCGTGGGTATAAGTGTTGGTATATCGGCGACGTCGATCTCGTGCAAGGTCGACCCTGCTCAACTTAAGAGTGCGGTGAAAGAAGTAACGAAAGGCGAATCGCCAAAGTTAGAGAGCGAGGTCGCATCCCTCGCAACCGGCGTCCAGACGAGTCTCGTTGGTAAGGCAAATACCTGGCTTTCGGGCCATAAGGAAGATGCCGGTTTACAGCTAAGCCTATCTCAGCAGAGCGGCCGCACTGTGCTGTTTACCTACAAGGTAGATTTGTCGTCTGCATCCCCGACCCTTGTCACACAGAGCTGGGCGGCATTCATGAGTGGCGATCTTCGCCAGTCGCAAATCGGCGGCTTCAAACTCCAGCCCGGCTGTGGTGTCGCCGACAGCCTGAAGCGCTCCTGCTGTATCCAGTTTCATTTCTTTAATTTGTTCCAACTGACGACAACCAGCGACTTCTTCAAGAATTCGGTTACCAAACTGGCGCCGGACGGCAGCATTCGGGTCTTCGTCGATATTGGGCAGGAGTCACAGTTTTCGATTCGTTCGGCAAGCGAGACCGCCATGATCCACTTTGTGGCTACCGCGACCGAAGACACTAAGGGAGACAACTACCAAAAAGCCGAGGTCGATCTATATATCGAGCTGTCTGAGACGAACAAGCCCAAGGAGGCCAGTAGGATTGCCAATTCCATCGGATCGATAGCTAACCCCGCGGTCCAGTCGGCGCAGCAGAAAATGGCGACGTTTGTGGCAAACCATGGCAGCAAGAAACTGGCCCTGATAACCATCTTTAAGCCGTCTGCATACCAGAAGCTGGCGTGTTCGGCTTACACGGTGGATACGAAGGGTAAGGCCCATCCACCGGCCCTTCCCCAGAAACAAGATGAGAAGAACTGGGAGGTCTTTCAAGCTTCGGTTAAGCGCTTGATGACGGATTTGTCGGAAACCGTGGCTGAACTGAACTACGACAAATGGAAGCTCTGGAACGTGAGCTCTAACTATCAAATCGGTGATGTCCCGGATGACCATCACGTGCCGGATCGCCGAAATGTCGGAAACTACATGCCGGCAGGACAGAATCTCTTCCACGATCGTTGGCCGGCCTATCAGCCATTCTTGCTGGCCAGCACCGGCTTCATGAATCTTTGCGATGATTTACACTCGCTGGCCGCAATCACGGCCCAGGTCAGCACGCCAACAAATTGGGGATCGCTAATCGCCACGCTGCAGAAGTGGGTGCAGTCGGATGTCGATCCTGACTGGTCGAAGCCGGCGCTCGGCGCTCTGTTGTCCTTATGCAGCGTCGGCGCAACCGCAAGTAGCGTGAGCATCGACTTCCAAACGGCAAAGGACAATAGTTGTTTTACCTGCACCGTTACTTTGTCCTGAGCGGGTAAAGAGAGGAACTCATGGATCTAGCTACGATAAAAGCGTGGATTGAGCATTGGGAAGGCCGCCGCAACCAGACGTACGACGACAAGACCGGTAAAGCAATCACACCGGGTTGCGTTGTCTTAGGCCATCCTACGGTTGGTGTGGGTTTCAACTTGGACGCCACGGGCGCGCAGGCCGCAATCGAGGCCTTGGGCTTGGACTACGACCAGGTCCGCTCCGGGGGGCAAACCTTGACGGACGACCAGATTGACACGCTTCTTGACCAAACCGTGAACCAAGCCATACAGGGCGCTCGTCAGGTTGTGCCAAGTTTCGATTCTCTCCCCGACGATAAACAGGTCGTTATTGTCGACATGGTTTTCAATCTAGGAGTCCACGGCTTCTCGCAGTTCCTTCACGCGATCCAGGCCGTCAATAATCAGGATTGGGCCACGGCTGCTCAACAAATGCAGCAGTCCGCCTGGTTTCGCCAAGTGGGAGCCAGGGCCAGCGCCGACGTCAATCTGATGGCCGGTCGAATTACCGCGACCCAGTTCGCCTAGTCCAAGGCCGATAGTTATTGCTTCGCGACCTGCTTCTGCGCGGGAACGAAATCTTCCATCACCGCTTTGCGCATCAGATCGGGCGGCAGCAGGCCTTGCGCCAGGATGAAGTCGTGGAACTTCTTCTGGTTGAACTTAGGTCCCAGCGCTTTCTCGGTGTCCTCACGCAACGCGATCAGCTTGGTGTATCCATAGAAATAGCTGTTTGCCTGGCCGGGCATGCGATAGGTGAAGCGTTCGACCTCCTCCTCCGCAAAAGCATGCGACAAGACCACATCCTGCTCCATCAAGCGAAAAGCATCCGCCGGCGTGATCTTGCCGGCCTGCAACTCGGGATCGAGAAACGCGCGGGCGGCCCGCTGCAGCCTCAAGTCCAGCGAAATCAACTGACCTTCCAGCGGCATGTACGGCTTGATCAGATATTCCGAATACAGTCCCCAGCCTTCGACATTGGTGCTGTTGAACGCGTAGCGGACCCGCGCTAGCGAGACCCCGTGCTCCAGCATCGAGTCGAATTGCAGCTCATGTCCCGGCCGCGCCTCGTGCGCGGTCAGCGTCCAGGCGGCTGCGTCGTAGGTGAAGTCGTCGTACTTTTCGGTCGAGGTCTGTCCCGGGCCGGCCGGAATGTTCAACGGCAGAACGAACTCGCCCTTCTGTCCGGTGTTGTGGATGAACGGTGGCGGCACCATGTGCGGCGCGGGCTGCTGCGCGGTCTCGGCTGGCGTAGCGATACGAATGCGGGCAGGCCGGTCGGGCAGCGTCACGATTTGCCGGTCCACGATGATCTTCTCGATCTGCTTCAGCCGCTCCTGGTAAAACGGGAGAATGGCGTCGCCCACGAGCTGCTGTTTCTTCAGCTCGCGGATCACGTCGCGGTAATCGCTTGAGGGCAGGCGCCGCTGCTTGGCAATCTTCAGCGCGACGGACTTCATCTCGCCCTGGATCTCGATAAAAGCCTGGTGCGCCATGGTGGCGAGCTGCGCCGGCGGAATGTCAATGCCAAAGCTTTCCATGTCGAGCGCATAGCGTTCGGGCGGGAGGCGAAAATCGTCTTGCGCCTTGGGTAGCACCGTGGTGCGCACCCACGCGTCGTAGTCGGTAAGCTGCGTCTTTAGCTTGGCAAACGGCCCTTCCCATCCCGTCAGTTTGTACTTCTGCATAAGCGCGGCAATGCCATTCAGATAGTTGGAATTGCGGGCCATCTCGGTTTCGATCTCAACTCGAGCGGGATAGATCACGCCGGGCTTGGCCATCTGCTCGCTGATGCGCTGCTTCAGGATCTCGGCGAGCGCGGTGTAACCCGGCTCCAGGCCGGCGTATTTGCGGATGCGCACCACAGCAGCGGGCCGGCGTTCGGTGGGAGTCTGCTCGTCGAGCAAAACCTGTAGCCCGCCGAAGACCATCTGGCTGGCGTTGAAGAAGGGCACTTCATGGGCGCGCTGGAAATCCTGCCGCTTGAAGTTGAGGTTGACCCTGCGAATCATAATCTGCAGATCCTCGGCCACGTCCTGCTGCTGCTTTTCCGCCGCCGCGCTCTTCAGCTTGGCCAGCACCGCTTCGGTCTCGTGCCGCGCTCCTGGTCCTCGTTGGCCAGCGTGGGCTGCGAAGCCTTGGTGTCGAACTGACTCAACCCCTGCTGCGTGCCAAACTCGGGACGGTACTTGAAGACGACATCGATCAGCATGTTGGCGTACTGGTTGCTGGTGGCGATCCAACTGCGATCGGCAGGCTGGGTAGCCTGGGTTTGCGCGAAAATGGGCAAGCAGAAAGCGGCGGCGCATAAGAGCGAGGCCAGTGTGCGCATCAAAACATCCTCCTGACGAAAGAAAAGAAACCGTAAAAGTATAGATGGGATTTTGGGTAGGCGAAAGGCGCAGGGTTCGAGGGAACTCGTTAGGCGCCGTTCCTGTTCGATGGAGAGGCCAAGCTGAGCCACGCAATGATGGTGGCAAACTTTTCATCCTGCGACCACGGAGAGCCAAACGGGCGACCAAGGTTGGTAACGCGGCGCAAAAGTACATCGGGCCTCAGTCGAAGACTCTCAGCCGCTTGATCCAGGAGTTCCCGCTCCTTGACGCAAATCGTGGCCAAGCGGCAGCGGGCACTGGCGTGAAGGAGCGCTTCTCGAAAGAGTTCTCCATCGGCGGTATGAATCAGTGCGTGCGACGCAAGAACCTTGTCGAGGGCGGGAAGCTGCTTTCCGGAAGCGAGGAGCAGGGCAGCTTGGCTGAGTTTGAAACCCTGCTTCTGCATATCAGCCTGAATTTCGTGGATGGCACGATAAGCAAGGTCTCTCGACTCCTTCCGTACGCGCGAAATGAATTCGCTCGCTTTGTCGAACGGCAGTCCCGCCGCGGTGTGGTAAGGCTGCCGGAACTGGTAGGTAAAGGCCTCGATGAGGTGCGGTCGTGCACGCGCCAGAACGCAAGGGGCCCCATCCTCCACGGCGACCGCAACCAGCGCAGTCCACCCCGAATGCACTCGAAAACCAAGCGCTGCCTGTTTCATTGAATTTTCCGCCGTGGCAGACCGGGTTGAAGATATCACAAAAAAGCAGGCACGGGATGGGTTAATCCCGTGCCTGGTGGGTGAGGAGCGCTTGCTGTCAGGAGAAAACTTAGTCGTTGGCCGAGACGTTGTCGCGGCGTACATGCTCGTGTTGGTGCTCGCAGGTCAGCGGACATTCGCCCAGGATCGGGCGACAGGAGGGGTCTTGCCCCACCTCGATCATCTGCCCCGGGACCTTGATCTCCGCGAACTGCTCTTCTTCGGTCGAGTGCCTCAGCGCCGACAGCGACGACTTGCCGCTGGCGATGACCTGCGTGACCTCGTCGAAGTAGCCCGTGCCGACGAAGCGCTGGTGCTTGACCGCGGAATATCCGTGGCTGTACTCGCGCGCGAATTCCTTCTCCTGCACGCGCGAGTAAGCGGTCATGCCGGTATCTTTGTAGGCGCGCGCCAGCTCGAACATCCCGAGGTTCAGCACGTGGAAGCCGGCCAGCGTGATGAACTGGAACTTGTAGCCCATCTCGGCCAGCGCGGGCTGGAAGCGCGCAATGGTGGCGTCGTCCAGCTTCTTCTTCCAATTGAACGACGGCGAGCAGTTGTAGGCCAGCATCTTGCCCGGATACTTGGCGTGGATCTCGTCGGCGAAGCGCTCGGCTTCCTTCAGGTTCGGCTCCGAGGTTTCGCACCAGATCAGATCCGAGTACGGCGCATACGCCAGGCCTCGCGCGATGGCTGAGTCGAGACCGCCATGGATGCCGAAGAAGCCTTCGGAGGTGCGCTCGCCGTTCAGGAAGATGCGATCATAGGGATCGATGTCGCTGGTCAACAGATGAGCGCTGTTGGCATCGGTGCGCGCCAGCACGAGCGTCGGAACGCCCAGCACATCGGCCGCAAGACGGGCCGCCACCAGCTTCTGCACCGCCTCCGTGGTGGGAACCAGCACTTTGCCACCGAGGTGTCCGCACTTCTTAGCGGACGACAATTGATCTTCGAAGTGCGCGCAGGCTGCACCGGCTTCGATCATCGACTTCATCAACTCGAAGGCGTTCAGGGTGCCGCCGAAACCAGCTTCCGCGTCGGCGATGAGCGGCGCAAACCAGTTCATGCCGTTCTTGCCCTCGGAATGGTGGATCTGATCGGCGCGGGTGAGTGCATTGTTGAGGCGGCGAACCAGGTTGGGCACCGAGTCGGCAGGGTAGAGGCTCTGGTCGGGATACATCTGGCCGGCGTTGTTGGCGTCGGCGGCGCACTGCCAGCCGCTCACGTAGATCGCTTTCAGCCCGGCCGAGACCATCTGCACGGCCTGGTTGCCGCTCATGGCGCCCAGGGCGGCGACGTACTTGTCGCTGTTCAACATCTCCCACAGGCGTTCCGCGCCTACTCGGGCGAGGGTGTATTCAATGGGAAGGGTGCCGCGCAAGCGCACAACATCTTCCGCGGAATAAGGCCGAACGACTCCGTTCCAGCGCGGATCGGTCTTCCAGGATTTTGCAAGTTCAGCCGCAGTTTGATGCGCCATGTTCGTGATCTCCTCTCGGGTCCGGACGATGAGCAGGTCCAACAACTCCCGCGCAGGGCTGATGCTTATTCAATTAGCTGAACAGCCATTCCACCTGATGTACAAAGCATAAACCGCCCTGCGATGCCCAGGCAAGGACAATGTTCATAATACTGAACACAAATTCATCCCTTTGCACCATGGCTTTCCGATTCCCATAGTGGGAAGCAGGTTGCCTGCGGTTTAGATCGCTGGCCTGACTCCAAGCTAGGCTTGGCCGGCGCATTTGTCTGTGACAAACAGCTCACTTTGACCGTTCTGAGCCTGTTTGCAGATGGCCAGGATTCCGAACTCATATTCACTATGTCGCACAACTGTTAGACTGGTGCCATGGCCCGTCCAATTGAGAGTCCTTCCACTGCAGTGGAGCGTACCCTGCTGATCCTGGAAGCTGCCGGCCAGCGCGAGGGCGGCATGTCGAACGCCGATTTCAGCCGCAAGCTCAAAATCCCCAAGAGCTCAGCCAGCTATATCTTGCGCACCCTGGAGCAGCATGGCTATCTGCGCCGCGACCTGGAAGATGGCAAATACCGGCTGGGCATGAAGGTGCTGAGCCTGTCGCGCGCCGCGCTGAGCGGGGTTGATATACGCGAAGCGGCGCTGCCCATCATGAAACACCTGGTCGATCAAATTCACATTACCACCCACCTGGCCATTCTCGACCATGGCGAGGCGGTGTACGTGGAAAAGGTGGAGGCCCCCAGCTTTATCAAGATGGATACCTGGATCGGCCGGCGCATGGAGGTGCATTCCACCGCGGTAGGCAAGGCGCTGCTCGCGTACCTTGATGCCGAGCAGAGGGACGCGATCATCCGCCAGCGCGGACTGAAGAAACTGACACCGCACACCATTGTCAGCGTGCCCAAGCTGATGAAAGAGTTCGAGCGCGTTCGCCAGTTGGGATATTCGGTGGATGACGAGGAGAACAGCCTGGGCGCCCGCTGCGTGGGAGCGCCTATCTTTAACAGCCGGGGCGGAGTGGAGGCGAGCATCGGCTCGACCGGGACCATCCACGCCGTGCCGCGTGACGCCGTGCCTCGGCTGGCGGAGACGGTGAAAGACGCGGCCCGCCGTATCTCGCACCAGATCGGCTATCGCGGGCCGTATCCGCCAGCAGCAGGCTAGATCCCTTTGCTGTCATTCTGAGCGCAGTCGAAGAACCCCTACTACCCTGGCGAAAATCTCTTACCACGGAGACACGGAGGACACGGAGTTCTCGGTTTCTGTAGAGTTTCCTCCGTGATCTCCGTGCTTCCGTGGTTAATTTCATTCCTATGGGTGGGCCGTAGCCCATGTGAGATCAGGATGACACTACATTTGCTGACGGCTGAATGCTGAGTGCTGATTGCCGCTCTGCGAACGCGAGCGGACGCTCATCCACGCGCAGAAACCAACGGTCACAAACGACGTTGCGGCAGAACGAATGACTCCTCAGCAGAGTTCGCCCGCAAATCTCGCGGACCGATTGCGGGATGAACCGAGCCAGCGATTCCAGGGCATTCCGCTTCTGACGCAGCCGGTCATTCAAAAGCTCGCGATAGAGTTCCAATCGGCTGCCGCTGTAGTCGCCCTGTGCGGCGAGAATGCTGTGAGCGGCAATCAATCCTGACTCGATGGCCGGCCGGATGCCTTCGCCGCTTTCCGGATACGCCAGGCCGGCGGCATCCCCGATTAACAGAATGGAATCATCCAGAATTGCCCGCTCCGAGTGCCCGAACAGCCAGTAAGCGTGCCCCAAGATGCCTTTGCCGGGCACTTCGACGTTTCTGCTTCGCTTGAGAAAGCGAAGGAATTCGTCACAGTGTTGGGAGAGGCCGTGGTTATCCATGCGGCCGATGCCGACGGTGAGGACATCCTGCTTGCGGAAGCACCATCCGTAGCCGCGCAGGTCGCGACAAAAATAAAGCTCCGGCAGTTCGCCGGCGATGCTGGAGCTGGCGGCTTGTGCGGCGGGCATCTCGAACTCGATTTCGCGGGCGACCACCGACGGCGAGGAGGCTTTGTTGCCGAGGAAGCGGGACACCGGGCAAAAGTGTCCTCCGGCGCCAACCACAAGTCGCGCCTTGATGTCGCCATTGACGATCCAGCCATCCCCGGTCCGCTCGATGGAGTCGAAGGGGACACCTTCGCGGATGCGCGCGCCACAACGCCGCAGCAGATATTCGTCAAACTCGCTGCGCAGGATGCCGTAGCTGATGGTCCGACCGTAGTCGATGTCAACCTGGGGTTCGTCGATGCAGCTCAGGCGAAAGCCGGTGATCGGCTGCAGAACGCGCCCTGGCGCGTAGGCCTCGGAATCGATGTCCAGCGCTTCGAGTACCAGCGGCGTGATCCATCCTCCGCAAAGTTTATTGCGCGGGAAGGTGCTGCGGTCGATCAGCAGCGTGTCGAGCCCTGATTGCCGCAGTCCCCAGGCGCAGGAGGACCCCGCCGGTCCGCCGCCGACAATTAAGACATCGCAGGAGTCCATAATTCGTCGTCTAACTTATCTTGGTCCTGGCTGATGGTGCTGTACAGCCGGCTACGTGTCTGTGGAACCGATTGGCAGCGGGCCCCCGTAAATACAACCTGGAACAATTGCAGGGTGCCAACCCGGAAGGCAGCAATGGATCCGGCAAGATAGAGCCGCCACATGCGCGCAAAAGTCGTCCCTTGATCGCGGACGACGGTGTCATAGGCGCGCTCAAATCTGCTCAGCCAGTGCTCGACGGTTCTGGCGTAGTGCGGACGCAGGTCCTCGACGTCGAGCACGTAGAAGGGCGCCGGCTCCAAAACCTCCATCGACTCGCGGAGGGTGGGCGCGTAGGCGCCGGGAAATATGCGCTTTCGAATCCAGACACTAAAGGGCAGGCTGCGGCAGCGCCCGATGAAATGCAGCAGTCCCCGGCCCTGGTCGCCGATGGTACGTTGAATCACGCGGCCTAACTCGGGGTAATGTTCGCGGCCCACGTGCTCCAACATGCCGACGGATACAAATACATCGTAGCGGCCGGTGATATTGCGGTAATCGTCCTCCACAAACTCAACCATGGAGGAAAGGCCTTTCTGCTCGGCCACTTCCCGTGCCACTCGAATCTGCTCATGGGAGATGTTGAAGGCCTTCACCTTCACGCCATAGTGTTCGGCCATATACATGGCCAGTGCGCCCCAGCCACACCCGGCTTCGACCACCGTCTCTCCCGGCCTGAGCCATAACTTCCGGCAAACCAGGTCGAGCTTGGCTTTCTGGGCCTCTTCCAGCGAAGTGTCTTGACCGGGGAAGTAAGCGCAGGTGTACACCATCAGCTCGTCCAACCAGAGTCGGTAAAACTCGGTGGGGAGATCGTAATGATGGTGAACATTGCGCGAGGAGCCATAGCGGCTATTGGCCTGCGCCCAGGCCAGCCACTTCGACATCAGTCGCCAGCGCCAGTTCCGCACTACGCGGGATGACGGGTAAATGGATTCGAGGACGCGGACCAGATCGCCGTCAACTTCAATTCGGCCGTCGGAGTAAGCATCCCCAAAGACAACCTCGGGATTCATCGCCAGCCCGGCCAGGGTAGCGCGGTCAGCTATGCGGATAGTGCCAATCGGCGACGAGGTCGTGCTGGGCCGGTTTTCGACGTGGGGAAGCGCCAGAGATATGGGGGCCGCACCCACGGCCCGGCGCACCGCCTTCAGCAGGGAGCGATCGATCCAGGAGGCATTGTTCAGGGTCACAGTATCCTCCATTCAATACCGTAACAACCCGAGGGATGAGATACAGCCAATACTTAGATGAGCAAAGTCGTGGCGCGGAGAACCGGTCGTGATGGCGTCGAACAGTCGGGCAACAAAAGCAGGGGAGCGGTCGCCGAGCGACGGGGTCACTGTTGACATGATTCTGCCTAACTCATCGCAGTGAGCTGACGTGGTGATACTAACACCGGCCTAACCGCTCGCGGCACTGAAAAAAATATGGGCCCACAAAGAAGGCTGTCGACGACTCTCTGATGGCTACCGCCCTGAAAGTATGTTAGTTTCTCTCAAACATCGTATCGCGACGATAATGCGTAGCCCGGCGACAACAAAGCGTTTGCTCCTGCTCCTCTGGGCCGCATTTATAATTCGCGGCTTGTGGTATAGCGCCGCCATGCCGATTTGGGAGGGTTACGATGAGCCCTACCACTTCGCGTATTTGCAACACCTGGCGGCAGGGGGATTGTCCCCAGGTACCGCTGTAGTTTCACTCGAAGTGCAGCATTCCTTGCACCTACTGCCGCTAGCTTGGGAGCTGTACCTTCAACATCCGCCACCACCTCTGATTACTTACGATTCCTTTTGGCAGCTTCCGGCGACAGATCGGGAGCTTCTTATTTCAGGCGTGCGCCGGTTATCGCCTGGAGAGGGAAACGAACCCGCGACAGAATGGATACCAAATTACGAGTTTCAGCAGATGCCGCTTTACTACTGTTTTTTTTCGATTCCAATGGGTCTGATGGGGAGGACAAGCCTGCTGTCAAGAGTGATTGCGTTGCGCATTCTGAGCGTTCTTCTGGCTTCGATTGCCGTTCCCCTCGCTTTCAAGGTAGCTCGCCAAGTTCTTGGAGAAGAGGGCAAAGCTTTAGGCGTGACTGCTCTCTTGGTCTTGTTGCCTGAATTGATGGTGAATTTGGCGAGAGTTGGTAATGAAAGCCTAGCGCTTGTCTTGATGACGCTCGCCTTGGTGTATGCGTTGAAGACGGTCGAGCAACCCGAGCGCTGGAGCACGTGGATTGCGCTTGGGCTGGCTTTAGGGCTCGGGCTACTGACGAAGGCCTACTTCCTGGTCACCCTGCCGGCTCTGGTGCTGATCGCTCTTTATCTAATATGGACTTCGCTCTCATCCCATAGGTGGAAAAGGCAAACTATCAGGGTGACGTTGCGCGCGTGCGCAGCCGTAGGAATCATTTTGGCAGTCGCCGGCCGCTGGTACTGGCACGTCCACGTCCGCACTGGATCCTGGTCGGGACAAGCCGATGATGCCGCTCTGCATAATATTGCGCTCGCACAGAAGCTGATCGCTATACCCAGCGTTAATTGGAAGAGCGGTGCTATCTCAATCCTGCTGTCCCACATCTGGTTTGGCGGCTGGAGCTTTCTTCGCTTGCCTGTCGGATGGTACTTATTGGCGGCGGTGCCGATCGCAGTCGGAGTGTCTGGGGTAGGTGTGCGTTGGATACGGGAAAGGGCAGGCGCCGAACCCGATTCGCAACGTCCCCAAATTTTGGTCCTTGGCGCGTTGTATCTCTGTTTCTGGGTCGGTCTGGCCTACCACGTGTTGATTACCTTCATGAATACCGGAGTATCGGCATCGACAGGATGGTATCTCTATTGCCTGGTAGTTGCCGAACTCGTCCTCCTCGTCTGGGGTCTTGAGGCTTTCTTTCGAACGAAATTTCTATTGCTGGCACTATGCCTCGGGGTTGCAGTGATGGACCTATATGGCATGCACGCGTTGATGCTGCCTTACTACGTCGGATTATCGGCTCACATGGGCAAGCAAGTGCCCACAGCACTGGCGTCAACTCTGTCGCATCTGCCAACTGTCTTCGCGCGGCTTGCCATTAACAAACCTGACTGGCTAAGCACTCCGGTGTTGGTCATCCTATGGTTCCTGTATCTCGGCGCAACCGTAGGTAGTCTGCTGATTTGCGCCATTTCCAAGGAGCTGGGTCGCTTAGAGGACCGAATCGGCTAACTGAGAATCCCACGAGGAAGCACGTTGTGCATGACGATAATGGCAGTGGTTCGTTTAGATTGCCAGCGCCAGGCCAGACGTTATGCAGCGATCGTGGTGGCGCTAAACCTGCTTGCGGGCTGGTCTTACCATGCCCTCGCGCTCCAGTGACTCCTGAATGCCGGTCCACACCCGGGGGCTGGGGTCTTCCATGGGAACCAGCAGCTTGGCGGCCTCCGCGATATAGCGCAAGTCGGCAATCAGGTCGGGACAGACGTGACAGGTTGCGAGGTGCTGCTGCTCCTCAGCGCTGCCGCCCCCGTCAATGATGTAAGGCAGGACCTTCTGAAACTCCGCGCACGTCATGAATGCTCTCCCCAGGGAATCCGGATAAATGTGTTGCTTTCCATCATCGCTTCTCCAGGAGCGTTGGCCTGCCATTGCTGGAACCAACGCTGTAGGATTCCCTGCATCTCGCCCTGAGAAATGCCATCTCTACTCATCGTCTATCGTTTTGCAGCCCGCTCCGCCTGGCTCAGCTTCAGAAGGTCGCGCAGTTTCATTCTTGCCTTGTGGAGCTGAGATTTGCTATTGCCGATGGAACAGCCCATCATCTCCGCAATTTCGTTGTGTTCGTAACCTTCGACATCATGCAGCACAAAGATGATGCGGTATCCCGGCGGCAGACTCTCGATGGAGCGTTCCAGGTTGACCCGATCGATGGCTCCGATCAGCGCATTGTCGCGGGTGCCGATGTCTTTTCTGGGACCATCTTCGTTCTGCGGCTCCAAGGTCTCCTCCAGCGAAACTTCGGGCAGCCCCTTCTTGCGCAAGTGCATCAGCACTACGTTCACTGCCAGGCGATGCAGCCAGGTGGAGAACGCCGATTCCCCGCGAAAGGTAGCGATCTTGCGAAACAATTGCAGGAAGGCCTCCTGCGTTAGATCTTCCGCTTCCGCCGTGTTGCCGACCATGCGCAGGCAAAGCGAATACACCCGCCGCTTGTGCAGATTGTACAAAGCCTCGAAGCATTCGGAGTCGCCCTGTTTGGCGCGGTCGATCGCTTCCTGCTCGGAGATGCCGTTGGCCAAAATTTTCTTAGCGGTCGTCAAATAGGAGTACTCAGTCTGCCGGTAGATTCGATGCAAGCACAGCAGCAGTTTGTTGCCTGTGGCGCCGGCGGCCAGGGGATTCCTGCGGCGGTTCCCGACCTAAGCATTCAACGGTTGTACACCGGCAACGGGCCCCGCAGGTCCTGCCAGACCTGGTCGCAAGCCTTCACCACGTCCTCAGGCAGCGGGCCATCTTCCCCAGCCGCGAGGTTCTGGTTGAGCTGTTCCATGCTGGAGGCGCCGAGGATGACGCAATCGGCGGCGGTGTGATGCAGCAGCCAGTTCAAGGAGAGGCTGACCATCGACCTTCCCGCGGATTGAGCAATCGCTTTCAGCCGCTCCACCGCTTGAAAATACTGTGCGTGCCAGTAGCGGTCCTGATACAGCTGGTTGTTGTCAAAGCGCGTGCCCGGCATGACTTGCGACTGCCGGTGCTTGCCGGTGAGCAGGCCGCCAGCCAGCGGGTTGTAAACCACGGTCGAGACGCCGAACTGCTTGCACATGGGAAGGTATTCCTGCTCGATGCCGCGCGCCAGGAGGTTGTACATCGGCTGCGAGATGTACGGAGCGTGCCAGCCGTGCTCCTTCGCGAGGCCAAGCATCTGCACCACTTCCCAGCCAGCGTAGTTCGATGACGCGGGGTAGCGCACCTTGCCTTGCTTGACCAGCGACTCCATTGCTTCCATGGACTCTTCGACTGGTACCTTGTGGTCGGGCGCGTGAAAGTAGTAGAGGTCGAGGTAGTCCGTGCCTAAACGCGCAAGGCTCTCGTCGATAGCGCGCAAGATGGCCTTGCGCGAAAGCCCTTGTTGGTCGGACCCGTCGCCCATCTTGAAGAACACCTTGCTGGCCACGACAAGTTTGTCGCGCTTACTCTTGATCGCGTTCCCCAGCATGGTTTCGGCCACGCCGTATTGGTACATGTTCGCGGTGTCGAAAAAGTTGATCCCCGCCTCGATGCAGCGGTTGACGATCTGCGTCGAACCGGCTTGATCGAGCGGTTTGCCCAGGGTCATGGTCCCAAAACAGAAGCGGGAAACTTCCAGATCGGTGTGCTTCAGCTTGATGTAGGGAATAGCCATGGACTCTCAGCATCCTCTTGAAGTGCTTACAGCACGGCCGTTTCATGCAACATTTCGCCCCTGGCGAAGCGCGCCGGACTAAGTACCTCGATATTGTTCACAACCTTTGTGGTGCCGCGAAGAATCAAGTCAGCCAAGATCTTTCCCGTCGCCGGGGCATGCATCACGCCGTGACCGCTGAAACCGTTGGCACAGTAGAAGCCGCGCACCTCGGGAACAGGCCCCAGAATTGCGTGGTGATCGGGAGACATCTCGTACAGTCCCGCCCACGCGCGTTTCGGGTTGACCGCCAGGTTCTCAAAACAGGGCACCCGGTCAGCGGCGCGCGTCAGCACCTTCTCGATGAAGGATGGATCAAAGTCGGTCTTGTAGCCGGGTGTTTCTTCGGGATCGTTCCATGCCAGCAGGAATCCCAAGCTCTCCGGCCGGAAGTGAAAACCGTTGGTCATGTCAACCACCATCGGAATGCTGTGCAGCACGCCGTCGAAAGGTTCGGTCGGAATCAACATGCGGCGCAGCGGTTCCACGGGCAGCTTCACGCCGGCCAGGGCCGCAGCTTCGGCTGCCCACGGACCGGCTGCATTGACCACCACTCGCGTGCTGACCGGACCACGCGTGGTTTCTACCCGGCTGATTCCTTCGCTATCGCAATGGATGGCAGTGACTTCCGTCGAGCGCCAGAGAGCGGCGCCTTGCTCGCAAGCCCGGGCGGTGAATCCGATCATCACGCTGTAGGGATCCACGAATCCGTCAGTCGCGCAGAAGCTTCCGCCCAGGATGTCGTCGCTGCGCAGTTGCGGGACCATCGCCACGATCTCCTCACGCGCCAGCATGCGCACGTCTGTGAGCCCCAGCGATTTTTGCAGCCGCTGGTTGGTCCGCAAATATTCCAGATGCGCCGGTTTCGTGGCGACGAACAAGTAGCCCTGGGCGCGGTATTCCGAAGGATGGCCCAATCGTTCTTCGAAATTCGCATAGAAGGGAATGGAGTACAGAGACATCTGTATGTTGGGGGCGGTGGCAAACTGGGCGCGCACGCCCCCCATGCTCTTGCCTGTGGAACCTTTGCCCTGATGGGATTCGCGCTCCACGATCAGAACGGTGCGGCAACCAGCCTCCGTAAGATGCCAAGCAATACTGGAACCTACCATGCCGCCGCCGATGATCACCACTTCCGCCGTTTGCATTCCGTTGGGCCTCGCCCGATGCGAACATTGTAGCCTGTGACTTAGGTCAGTTATTTCGGCGGTTCCGCACTCCCGTCACACCCCCTCGTGATCTTGCTCACAGACCCAATGTTTTCTCCAGCCTAGCCTTACTTATCGGGGTCCCATATTTCGCGGGTCCGTGCGTTGAGGCGCGCCTGCACCCGCACAAAGGATTCATCATGCCGATCGTCAACTCCTCCTCCCAAGCCGTGGTTCGCGAGTTCAGCCTGGAAGAACTGAAACAGGCCGCCTGCTTGATGCGCGGCTATGACCTGGTTGCGCTTTGCGCCGCTGGCTCCGGCCATTCCGGAGGCACGCTCTCCATGATGGAAATCGTCGCGGCCCTGTACTTGAAGGTCGCCAACCACGATCCCAACAATCCGGATTGGAAGGAACGCGACCGCATCATCTGGTCGGCTGGACATAAAGCCCCCGCTTTGTACTTGGGCCTCGCCTTTGCCGGATACTTTCCCGTCGAAGACATGGTTACCTTACGCAAGCTGTATTCGCCATTCCAGGGACATCCGCACCGCTTGAAGCTGCCGGGTGTCGAGGTCTCCAGCGGATCGTTGGGACAGGGCCTCAGCATTGCGGTCGGCATGGCCCTGGCCGGCAAACTCGACGGCGGCAAGCATTCGGTGTTCTGCATTATGGGTGACGGCGAGCAGCAGGAGGGCAATATCTGGGAAGCGGTCATGGAGGCATCGAACTTCAAGCTCGACAATCTGGTTGCCATCATCGACCGCAACCGTTTGCAGATTGACGGCTGGGTCAAGGACGTGATGAACGTCGAGCCGCTGGACGAGCGCTATCGCAGCTTTGGCTGGGAAGTGATCGAGATTGACGGTCACGACATGACGCAAGTCCTGGACGGTTTGCAGAAGGCGAAGAACACTCCGGTCTCCGGCAAGCCCACGCTGATCCTTGCCAACACGGTGAAGGGTAAGGGTGTCAGCTTCATGGAGAACATTGCCGGATGGCACGGCAAGGCTCCCAGCTACGACGAGCTGGTGAAGGCCCTGGAAGAACTCGGATTGAAACAGACCATCGCCTACGATGTGCTGCTGAACAAGGCGAAAGAGTATCAGAAGGAAGTGGAGGCAACGCTGGCCGCCAAGACCCCGAGCTTTGCGCACGAATACTGGTGGAACAGCACCAACCAGATGAAAGTGAAGATGGAGCCCACGCGCAAGGGCTTCGGGAAATCGCTGCAAAACAATGGCGATGACCAGCGGGTGGTCTGCCTCGGCCTCGACATTTCCGGTTCGATCACCATCAGCGACTTCTATTCTGGCAAACCGGAACGCAAGAATCGCTGGATCAGCATGGGCATCGCGGAACAGTCAGCGACCGCTGCGGCCGCAGGACTGGCGCGGGAAGGGAAGTTGCCGGTCTTCGGGACCTATGGAACTTTTGCCGCCGCGCGCAATCTGGACCAGATCCGGGTTTCCATCTGCTACGGAAATTTCAACGTATTGATTGCCGGCGCTCACGGCGGAGTTTCGGTTGGACCCGATGGAGCCACCCACCAGGCGCTGGAAGATTTGTTCACCATGTGCGGTCTGCCGAACATGTCAGTCGTGGTGCCCTGCGACGCCATCGAGACCCGCAAGGCGACCGACTATCTGCTGCTCCAGCATGTCGGGCCCAAGTACATCCGTTTCGCGCGCGAAGCTACGCCCATCGTGACCCGCGAAAACACCCCATTTGTCTTTGGAGTGGCGAACGTGAGCCGTCTCCGCCGCGAATCGCCGGAGATGATTGATGCGTTCGAAACCGTGCTTGCTCCCAATTACGAAAACGAGCACGAAGATCTCAGCATTATCGCCTGCGGGCCGATGGTGCCCGAGGCCATGCGCGCGGCATGGATACTGAAGCAGGAATTTGGCTATGAGACTCGCGTGGTCAACATGCACACCATGAAGCCGATTGATGAAACCGCCATCGTGCGGGCGGCCAAGGAGACGGGCGTAGTGGTCACCGCCGAGGAGCACCAGATTGGCGCCCTGGCGTGGCGCGTCAGCGGCGTAATCACGGAAAGTCCCGAGTTGATGGGAAGGTCGGTCATCACAGGCGCCATCGGCGTAAAGGACCGCTTCGGCGATTCCGGCGCGCCGTGGGAACTGATCAAGGAGTTCGAAGTCAGCGCCGAACATATCGCGCAGAAGGCGGTGGAGTTGGTCGCCATTGCCAGGATGAAGAAGCAAGAGGAGCGCTTCCAACTGGCACACTAAGAACTAGGACTAGTTAAGTGCGCCGCCCACGACCGTGTGCAGCACCTCGCCGGCATTAGAGAACACCGCGATGTCGGCATCGGCGCCAGGTTGCAACACGCCCTTCCGATGCTCAACGCCCAGCACTCGCGCAGGATTCAGCGTGGCCATGCGAATGCTTTCTTGAAAGCTGACTTTTGCAAAACTCATCATGTTCCGGACCGCGCGATCCAGCGTCAAAACGCTGCCTGCCAGTTTTCCGTGTGACATGCAACGGTTATCGCGGACCTGCACCTCAAACGAACCCAGTCGGTAAGTCCCGTCGGGCATGCCAGTCGCGCTGATGCCGTCGGTGATCAGCATCGCGCCATCCACTCCCTTGCAGCGCACGAACAGGTCAACAATGATGGGATCCACGTGAATTCCGTCAGCAATGATGTCGGCCGTCAGCCTGCGGTCGGTCAGAATCGCGCCCAACAATCCTGGATCGCGATGATCGAACCTGCGCATGGCATTGAAGGTGTGCGTAGCGTGCCGCAGTCCGGCTTGGATGCCGGCGGTCCCCTGCTCCAGAGTGGCATTGGAGTGCCCAACGCTGACACATACTCCGCGGCGGGAGGCATCGGCAATAAGAGCAAGCGCACCCTCCAGCTCAGGCGCAATCGTGAGCACCCGAATGCGGCCTGCGGCTGCATCCCACATTTGGTTGAACGCTTCGGCCGAGACCGGTTGCAGGTGGATACCGGAGTGGACCCCGCGCCGGGCATGGCTGAGGAACGGGCCTTCCAGATGAATCCCCAGCGGCTGCGCGCGAGTGGGATCTCTGCCGACATCACGGTCCGCGCGTTCCGCCGCCCTGGCCAAATCATCGAGAGATTTCAGCGTTTGCTCCAGCGGGGCGGTCACGGTGGTCGGACAATAACTGGTGACGCCATGTCGCACCATCAACCGCTCGATGGCGGCCAGACTCTCATCGGAGCTTTCCATGACGTCGTGCCCAGCGCCCCCGTGCACATGCATGTCGATCAGCCCGGGCGTCAGGATGGAATCGCCGAAGTCCACAACTCGCGCCTGAGATGGAATGGTCACGGCCTCTCTCTTGCCGACGGCCGCTATGATTCCGCTGTCCATCACGAGTGCGGCATCCTCGATGCGCTCAAGCGGAGTCAGCAGTTGCCGGGCTAGTAGAACGGTTGACACGTTGCAGGCTTTGATCCTTCAGCTATAGATCTGACCCTTGAGTGTACGATGCTCGGTTGAGTGTACGATGCCGCGGTCGGACGGTGGAACCGTTTCGGAGAAAATGTATCCCTCCCTTTGCCAACCAACCGGCGCCCAGGTACCAACCAGCGAGCCAGCGTCTTTGAGGCACGACTGAAGTCGGCACTATTTTCAAAGGCCAGCGCGATAGCGCAGGGCTAAAGATGCGGGGTGAGCTGTGTCCCCGATTCCGCGCGACGGATCCAGCAACGCGAGCTTTTAGCCAATGCACGGCTGGGCGGCGGCAGCTCTGTTATAATCAGGCTCTGGCGCTTGCTCATCTGCATCAGCCAAAGGATTGAGGCGCCTGCACTGCGTTGCATGGTTGACGCAGTCGCTTCCATGTCGGGGAGTGGCTCAGCCTGGTAGAGCACCTGGTTCGGGACCAGGGGGTCGGAGGTTCAAATCCTCTCTCCCCGACCAATATTTTCAATAAGATACAGCCGTTTTGAAACCCACAAGAATCTCACTGTAGGCAAATTTGTAACAGTGGAATCCTCCAAGTTCAACAACCTCATAATCCCCTGAGGCTCTTTGTCGTGCGCCTCTGATGTTCTCTGGACGAGTGCCGCTCTCTCGTAGCCTCTATCTCGTAAATAGTCAGTACGTGGCGTGTTCGCGTTACTTGGACTCTTGCAGTTCCACACCATATCGTTTTGCGGCGGACTGTATCCGCTTCCACGCCGCCCGACGTTCCGCTTCCGTAACGTCCTTCACCTGGTGGAAGCGCGCGACCGCGTTGCGCACGTGAGAGGCGTTCTCCAGCGGCTCCTTGCGTTGCTTGGGAAAAGCGAACTTGGTTGCGGATATCCCGTCACGAGCTGCCTTGGTCAGCTTTGCCATTGTTTTCCTTCCTCGGGAGTATCTCCCTGCGCCCGGGCGGCCCCGGTACTCGTTACCACGGATTACGACAGCTTTTTCAGCTCCTGCAGCGTGGTGTGGTTGACGTCGTACTCTTCTCGCGCGGATTCAGCCATGCGCGGCTCATCTATTTCCTTTTTGACCCGCGCGAGAAGCGCTTGATTGGATTCTTGTCTTGGCTGGTTCTTATGCATACTTGCACGATGTCACGAGTCCTAGAGCATTACAGGTCAATTGGGAACAGAGCTGACAGTTTTCGAATTGTTTTCCCTGCCGAGCAGTTTTGCTCAGTTCGTACCGCTCTGCGAAACGTAGCATCGCATAACGTGCAATACAGCGTTTCGTTCACGCGATCGGACGCTTGGACTGTCGAAGACGAACAGTGTCAGAAGATTGGCGGAGGGTATGAGGCAGTGAAGTTCAGATTTTTACTGTTTCTCTGAATGGAGTCAACATTTTATCTACGCCGATCCAGAGTCCTACCGTCATGAAAACTGGGAGAAACGCTCCGACGCACGCCAGAAACCTCGAAGAGAGGCACGTCAGCGCCCGCGATACGCCAACCAACCGCCGCTGGGTGTTTTGCGATACGTGCACATCCGACTGACCTGCCCCCCATCTTTAGTCCAGGGATAATGAGACTTTCTCCGGGTTTGGACTCTCCAAGGCTACGCTTGTAACCATTTGCTCGTCGCCGTCGAGGCTGTGGGAAAGTGGGAAACGCGCAGCGTTTTCCAAGCGGGCGCCGCCCGCGTCTTTTCCACAGTGCCTCGCCGCCCACCATTTTGCGAATTCCTCCGGGGTGAGATACCCGAGCGCCGAGTGCGGCCGCACTTGGTTATAGTCGCACCTCCAGGCCTCGATCTTCTCCCGCGCGTCGGCCAGATCGATGAACCAGTTCTCGTTGAGACACTCGTCGCGGAACTTGCCGTTGAAGCTCTCGATGAAGCCGTTCTCCATGGGCCGTCCGGGCGTGATGAAATGCAGCTGGACTTGGTTCTCGTAAGCCCATTGATCTACCACCTGACTGGTAAACTCGGTCCCGTTGTCGATCACGATCGCCTCCGGCTTGCGACCTCTTCGCTTCAGTTCTTCCAGCACCCGCACCACGCGCTGACCTGGCAACGAGGTGTCCACCTCGATGCGCGGCGCGTAGCGTGTGAAACCGTCCATCCGGTTCAGAGTTCGAAACTTGCGCCCACTGGCGAATGCATCCTGCGTGAAGTCCATGGTCCAGACCTCGTCCGGGCGCACCGGTAGCTTCAGTGGCACGCGTGCGGCGGTCGTCGGCATCCTCCGCCGTCCTCGCTTCCGCCGCAGTCCCAGCTTCTCCTCCACGTACAGTCGGTACACCCGTTTATGGTTCACCACCAAGCCCTCACGTTTCAGCAGGATCTTTAGCCGCCGATAGCCGAACCGTCGCCGGGTCGCAGCCAGCTCGCGCAGCCGCTCTCGCAAACCCGGATCGTCGACCCTTCGCCGCCGATACCGGCATGTCGCCCGATGTGCCTTCACTAGCCCGCAGGCGCGTCGCTCCGAAACCGCGGCTTCCGAGCGCATCGCTTCCACCGCCTGCCTCTGCATCTGCGGGCCTACCACTTTTTTGTGACCACCGCCTGCAACGCTCGTTTGTCCAGCAACAGCTCGGCTACGGCGTGCTTCAGCTGTCGGTTTTCCTCCTCCAGCTGCCGCAGTCGCCGCGCCTCGCTCACTTCCATCCCGCCGTACTTCGCCTTCCAGCGGTACAGGCTCCCGCGTGTGATCCCGTGCCGCCGGCACAGCTCGTCGGGTGTTATCCCAGCTTCCGCCTCCCTCAGGATAGCGATGATCTGTTCTTCGTTAAATCGACTCTTGCGCACGACTCCTCCTCTCTGGCCCTGAGCGGGCCATCGTAAATGGAGAAGTCACATTTCCGCTGGACTATTTTTCGGGGGGCAGGTCAATCCTGTGGACCTTGTCCTGCTCGATTATGCAATGCACGGCACAGCCGGTGAAATCGACGCCCACAGAATCAACCGGTGTAAACAAAACATTCCCGTCATCGCGGTTGCAGCGAGCCCCATTACCGAGGAGAGTCTTACCTGCGCGAACTGGGTGGTCACAACGGGAGAAAATCCGGTCCTGCTGTTGCAGAAAATTGGACAGCTACTTGCGCCCCTCTCAGCCGTGGGATGGGGGAGCAAGAATAACGACAACCCACGCTGTGCCTTCAGAGAAAAGGCGCAGGTCCAATGACACGGGCAGGGGAACAACCCGGAATGCGGCCGTCCCCCTCCTCTGGCAGGCATGTGGATCAACGCCGCAACTCCTACTGGGATGAAGTGGCTTTCTGATTTTTAACCTGCAGATCGTTCACGACCTGCTTCACATTGGGCACGCTCGCGGCCACCCTCTCGGCTTGGTCGCGCCTGGACTGCGAGTTCACTTCCCCGGTCACAGTCGACTGGAGGCACGCGCTGGCAGTGACGTTCGTACCCCATCTGGAGTGGTCACGCGGATTCCTGGCCGTGCTGGTGGCAATTCTGGGTACCACGATTTCTCCCTATCTCTTCTTTTGGCAGGCAGCCGAGGAGGTCGAAGAAGGGCGGCCCAAGGGGCGCGGGCTCGCCGATCGCAAGGACGCGACGGGAGCGGACTTAAGAAGCGCGCGGGCCGACACGATGGTGGGTATGTTTTTCTCGAATCTCATCATGTATTTCATCATTCTGACCACCGCTGCCACCTTACATGCACACGGGCAAACGGACATCGCAACTGCCCGGCAGGCCGCTGAAGCGTTGCGTCCACTTGCCGGCAATGGGGCCTACCTGCTCTTCACCCTGGGACTGGTCGGCACTGGAATGTTGGGCGTGCCGGTCCTCGTGGGATCATGTGCTTACGCGGTGGCGGAAGGAGCAGTGTGGCGTGGCTCAATGGCCGACAAACCACGAAGCGCACGCAAGTTCTACGCAGTAATGGCCGTTGCCATGGCGTTGGGCCTTGTGCTGAATTACTTGGGTCTTAACGCGGTGAAAATGCTGTTCTGGTCGGCGGTAATCAATGGCCTCCTGGCGCCCCCTTTAATCCTGCTTGTCGTTCTCCTAACCAGCAACCACAAAGTGATGGGAAAGCGCGTGAACCCGGCGCTACTCAGGTACCTAGGCTAGGCTACCTTCGGAGTCATGACTGCGGCAGCAGTGGGGATGATCATCACCTCTTGAAATGTTCATGTGCGACTGCGTCTCAGAAGTACTCATCGCCATCTCGGGAAGTATTCGTAACACGGCAACTCTGTTGGAGGTGCTGGTCGCGACGAAAATGGCGCCGCTCTCCGGATTAGATCCAGCAAATGCCTGATTTTGCTCATCGCGCCAAGGGCCGCTGAGGCTATATTGATGGTTGCCGGTGAGCGTATCTCCGTCCAGCCAAAATCGCCCGCTTCCTCGGGACGGCCCATGAATTGTCACCGAGTGGCCAAAATTGGACAGCTTGGACGGGGATAGTTCTGCGACACTGCGGCTATGACAACTAAAACGATTCCGGAATACCTCGAGGACGAGCGCCGAAACCGTGCAGATACTCAGCTGCGTTGGCGGCAATTGCGTTTCTTGCGTTGACCTATCTCTTCGTTGTACAGGCTGTGAAGTCCTGGTTTTATCGTCGGCACGCGCTACTTTGATGGAGCGGCTGAACAAGGCGCAGAACCGGGCTTGCTTCCGATTGTCCGCACTCACACGACTGTTCCGAACAGCCACCCGACGCCTGAGGTGATCGCCATGGCGAGCGCACCCCAGAAGGTGACGCGAATTGCGCCTGTCATCACTCTTGCGCCACCCGCGTGTGCAGCCAGCCCTCCTAGAAGCGCGAGGAAGAGCAGTGAAGTGCCAGACACAAAGGGGATCAACCTTGCCGCCGGGGATATGGCAGTGACCAAGAGGGGCAGGACTGCTCCGATGGCGAAGCTGCCAGCCGATGCCCATGCCGCCTGAATCGGACGCGCACGAAGAGTCTCGGAGATGCCGAGTTCATCGCGGGCATGCGCGCCTAGCGCATCATGGGCCATCAACTGCTCGGCAACCTGTTTCGCGAGCGGAGGTTTGAGCCCGCGCTCGACATAGATTGCCTGTAGCTCCTTGTGCTCGCCCTTGTCGTCTGCCTTGAGTTCCGCCCGCTCAAGCTTGAGGTCGGCCTGTTCGGTATCGGCCTGTGAGTGGACAGATACGTACTCACCTGCAGCCATCGACATGGACCCGGCTACCAGGCCAGCGACTCCTGCGACCAATACGCTGCGGTGATTGGCATGCGCGGCGGCGACACCGAGCACCAGACTCGAGGTGGAAAGAATGCCGTCGTTCGCGCCCAGTACCGCCGCGCGCAGCCAGCCGATACGTTCT
Source organism: uncultured Acidobacteriaceae bacterium (assembly GCA_963836875.1). Taxonomy (GTDB): domain Bacteria; phylum Acidobacteriota; class Terriglobia; order Terriglobales; family Acidobacteriaceae; genus Bog-257. The sequence goes on along the minus strand of CAWIKZ010000007.1, from coordinate 89,811 downwards.
GTGCGGTGTTGTTCTTGGTTGCTCACAACCATTCTTGAGGTCCCTTTGAGCAGGTCAAAGCGCAATCCTGGTTTGAATCGCACTTTGCCGAAAAACAATTTCCCTTACTGCACGCTTCCTGTTGTGACGGTTACATCGGTCCCGATGGACTCACCGGATACGACGAGCTCAACCCGTCGATTCTCCTGCCGTCCTGCGGAGTTCTGGTTGGAGGCCACCGGTAGCGTATTGCCAAATCCTTGCGCTGTTATGAAATTTGTCGATACGCCTTGTTGCACCAGATAATCGCGCACGGCCCCGGCACGCTGCTCAGACAGGCCTTGGTTCAGCTGATCGGTGCCCACATTGTCAGTGTATCCTCCAACGGCAATGTTGAGTCCAGGATAGGCAATCAAGATACCGGCAACCTTGGAGAGTTTCTCTCGGGCGCCCGGCTTCAACGTGTACTTGCCGGTGTCAAACAGGACATCCGACATGCTAACAATCAGCCCACGTGCGGTGGTGATAAGCATCCTCGCAGTGTCAACGAGCTCTTGCGCATTTATTTGGGGTTATTCCAATTCCAGTTCCGAATCTCCGGCAGGTCTTCGCCGTATTTGTCGATGTATTGCTTGTGCTCGATCAGCTTATCCTTGAGCTGCTGCTTCAGGTAGATGCCTTTCTCGCCGGCCCGCGGAACGCGGTCAATGACGTCCATCACGAGGTGGAAACGGTCCAGATCGTTGAGTACCGTCATGTCGAAAGGCGTGGTGATGGTGCCCTCTTCCTTGTAGCCGCGAACGTGAATGTTGTCATGGTTGGTGCGGCGGTAGGTGAGCCGGTGGATCAGCCACGGGTAAGCATGGAAGGCGAAAATGACCGGCTTGTCCTTGGTGAAGAGATCGTCGAAATCCATGTCGCTCAACCCGTGCGGGTGCTCGGTTTGCGGCTGTAGCTTCATGAGGTCTACGAGATTGACGACCCTGATTTTCAGGTCGGGCAGATGCTCGCGCAGAATGGAAACGGCGGCGAGCGTCTCCAGAGTGGGCACGTCGCCACAGCACGCCATGACTACATCGGGTGCAACGCCCTGGTCGTTGCTGGCCCACTGCCACATGCTTATGCCCTCGGTGCAGTGCTTAACTGCGGCATCCATGGTCAACCACTGCGGCGCCGGGTGTTTGCCCGCAATCACGACGTTGACATAATGCCGGCTGCGCAGGCAATGGTCCATCACCGACAGCAGGCAGTTTGCATCCGGCGGAAGGTAAACACGCACGACCTCGGCTTTCTTGTTCACGACGTGGTCGACGAAGCCGGGATCCTGGTGCGTAAAGCCATTGTGGTCCTGGCGCCAGACATGCGAGGCCAGGAGGTAGTTTAATGAGGCGATCTTCCGGCGCCAGGGAAGCTGCGACGTGACCTTTAGCCACTTGGCGTGCTGGTTGAACATCGAATCAACTATGTGGATGAACGCCTCGTAGCAATTGAACAGTCCATGCCGCCCGGTCAGCAGGTAGCCCTCGAGCCAGCCCTCGCATTGGTGCTCGCTAAGCATTTCCATCACACGCCCGCTAGGCGCGAGAAATTCGTCGTTCGGCACGGTCGCGGCGTCCCATTGGCGTTGGGTTACTTCGAAGAGTGCCTCCAGTCCGTTGGAGAGCGTCTCGTCAGGACCAAAGATCCGAAAATTCCGTTGCTCACCGTTGAGTTTCTCCACATCACGCAGGAATCGCCCGAGCACATGCGTGTCGCCAATGCCCCGCACCCCCGGTGCGGGCACGTCAACCGCATAGTCGCGGAAGTCCGGCATCCGCAGGTCGCGAAGCAGAATTCCACCGTTGGCGTGGGGGTTCGCTCCCATGCGTCGTTCGCCCCTGGGAGCAAGTTCGGCCAGTTCGGGTTTCAGACGACCCTGCTCGTCGAAGAGTTCCTCCGGCCGGTAGCTCCTCAGCCAGTCTTCCAACAACTTGAGGTGTCCAGGATGGGTGGCCGGGTCGGAGATTGGCACCTGGTGAGAACGGAATGTGCCTTCGATTTGTAGCCCGTCGACGACTTTCGGTCCGGTCCAACCTTTGGGTGAATTGAGGACGATCATCGGCCAGCGCGGGCGGGCAAGGTTGCCGTTGACGCGGGCGCCCTGCTGGATTTTCTTGATCTGCTCCACTGCCGTGTCGAGCGTCGAGGCCATGGCCTCATGCATCAGCTCGGGCTCGTGACCCTCGACGAAGTAGGGCGTCCACCCATAGCCGCGTAGCAACTGTTCCAATTCCTCATGCTCGATACGAGCCAGAACGGTCGGGTTGGAAATCTTGTAGCCGTTGAGATGCAGGATAGGTAGCACCGCGCCATCGGTGGCCGGGTTGAGAAACTTGTTGGAATGCCACGCCGTGGCCAGCGGTCCGGTTTCCGCCTCGCCATCGCCGACCACGCAGGCGACGACGAGATCGGGATTGTCGAACACCGCCCCGAACGAATGGCTGAGCGAATAGCCCAGCTCGCCGCCCTCGTGGATCGATCCCGGACACTCGGGCGATGCGTGGCTGGGAATTCCCCCGGGAAACGAAAACTGAACAAAGAGCTTCCGAAGCCCCGCCTCATCCTGGCTGATGTTGGGATAGATCTCGCTGTAAGTACCCTCGAGGTAAGTGTTGCCCACGACGGCCGGGCCGCCGTGCCCGGGGCCGGAGACGTAAATCATGTCGAGGTTGTATTTTTTGATGACCCGGTTCAAGTGCACGTAAATGAAGTTCTGCCCGGGGGTTGTGCCCCAGTGTCCCAGCAGCATGTGCTTCACATCCGGGAGCATCAGCGGCCGCTTCAGCAGCGGATTATCGTAGAGATAAATCTGGCCAACCGACAGATAGTTGGCGGCGCGCCAGTACGCATCCATGTTGTGGAGCAGTTCCGGGGAAAGAGTTTTTGTCGTCATGGTTTAATTTCCCTTTTTTCAGGCAAGGCCGAGAACCCGGCAAACCGTTTTCGCTATCATGTGTTCTTCGTCCGTGCGAATGACGCGGATCGCGACTCGGCTGGCCGCGGAGGAAATCACGCCCTCATTCGCCGCGTTTCGCTTTTCTTCGAGTTCGATTCCAAGAAATTCCAGCCCATCGCAAATCCGGGCGCGGACCGTGGGCGCATTCTCTCCGATGCCACCAGAGAACACCAATGTGTCCAATCCGCCCAGCGCAGCCGCGAATGCGCCAATCCATTTCTTGACCTGGTAGCAAAACAGCGCGACCGCCTCAGCCGCCCGCACGTCCTGCGTCTCGTGCTGCAGCAAGTCACGCATGTCGGAACTGGTCTCTGACACGCCGAGCAGTCCGGACTGGAAATTGACCATCTCGTTGAATTGCTTGGCGCCCATTTTTTCAGTGCGCGCCAGATACCAAACCAGTCCGGGATCCAGATCGCCGGAGCGGGTGCTCATCGGCACCCCAGCGGTCGGGGTGAAACTCATGCTTGTATCCACGGGTTTGCCGTCCCGCACCGCTGCTAGGCTCGCACCATTGCCGAGGTGGGCGAGGATGATCCGGCCTTGTGCCGCATCCGCTCCGGCCAGACGGGCTAGTTCTTCCATTAGAAACGCATACGACAATCCGTGAAACCCGTACCGCCGCACGCCCTGCGCTTCGTAGCGGCGCGGGATTGGCAGCAACCGCGCCACGCGCGGCATGTCATGGTGAAAGGCCGTGTCGAAACACGCCACTTGGGGCAGCTCAGGAAAGCGGCGATGAAACGCCTCAGTCAACAGGATCTCCTCCGGCAGATGGTCAGGATCGAATGCACTGAGCCGCTGCAACTCCTCAACCATTTTCGCAGTGATTCGCTGCGGCTGGTAATACTTCGGCCCGCCATGCACGACGCGATGCCCAACCGCGGATAATGCTTCACGCCCACTGCGTTCCTCGATCCAATCCATCAGAACGCCCACCGCCACCGTGTGATCCGGGGCCGTGACTAGCCGCGAAAAGTTGTCGGCACGGTCCAAGCCCTTAACCCGTAAGGTGGCCTCCGACGATCCGATCCGCTCAATCCAGCCTTCCAGAATCCGTCGCAACGAGTCACCGGCCTCGAACAGCGCGAATTTGATGCTCGACGAGCCGCCATTGATCGTCAGAATGCGTGGGTTAGCTGGTTTCATGCATGACTCCTTTGTCATCACGGCTGGAAATGGCGACATTAACCCGTGCTACCCTTTCCTGGGTTCCCAAGGGCAGAGAAGAGCCCGCCCGAACGTCAGCGCTCTCGGAGATTTCCGAGATGTTATGATGCAACTCGCGTTGGGCGTTTTCATCATCGTTGCCATAGGATTCGAACGGATTCCAACGGAACCGCCATTCCGGAGCGCTGAGGTATCACTCGCGCTGTATAGTCTGTCGCTGGACGTGTAGTGGGTACCGTTGCCTGATAGACGCAGCGGCGGGATGCGTCAGCAAGCACTCGCGCACACTTCATTTCCTCCCGTACGGGATCGCCGCCGTTGACGCCGTCCGCGTAAAGCTCAACTCGCACGGCATTCAGGTCGAGATCGTTCAGAAAGATTTCGACTTCAAAAAATTGGTGGTCCGCGTTGGTTTCGACCCGCAGGTCTCCGAAGCGCAACCCGCCCCACTTCCGATCCACGGCATGCTGCCAATCGACCATTTGCCTGCCGATTGCGCCTTTGTTGGCAATGCGTAGATGGTAGGCGGTAGCAGCCGGGAGGTAGTGTTGCTCAGTGTATTCGCGCACCGTGTGGTCGGCAGAGAAGCGCGGTGTCAAGCGCGCCATGCTTTCCCGCATCCGCTTGATCCATGCTGTGGGAATGCCGCTCTGGTCTCGGGTATAAAACTCCGGGACCACCTCCCGTTCGAGCAGGTCGTAGAGCGCGTCGGCTTCGACCGCGTCCCAAGCGGGATCGTCGCCATGCTCCTGGCCGTCCCCCAACGCCCAACCCACTTCAGGCGTGTATGCCTCTGCCCACCAGCCGTCCAATTCCGAGAGATTGATGCCTCCATTGACGAGCACTTTCATCCCGCTCGTCCCGCAAGCCTCCCAGGGTCGCCGTGGCGTGTTGATCCAGACGTCGACTCCTTGCACCAGGTGCTCCGTTAACAGCATGTCGTAGTCGCTCAGGAAGACGATGTGGAGTCGGGGCTCTGGCTGGCGGATGAAATTTATCCATTCATGGATCAAGGCCTGCCCCACCTCGTCCGCCGGATGCGCCTTGCCGGCGATGATGAGTTGCACCGGGTGCTCCGAATTTGTCAATAAGCGAAGCAGTCGCTGAGGGTCATGCAGCAGCAAGTTCGGTCTCTTGTAGGCCGCAAAGCGGCGTGCAAAACCAAGCGTTAGGGCGTTGGGATCAAACAGATGCTTTGCGGCTTCGACCTCCTCGGGCGGCGCGCCTGCTGCGGCAAGGTCCAGGGACAATCGTTCGCGAGCGTACTCCACAAGAGACTTGCTGGCCGCCGTCCGAAATTGCCATAGCCTGGTGTCGGAGATCCGGCGAATGTCCTGTTCCAGGGTCTCCGTGGTCCCCAGCCAGCGGTCCTTTCCACAGCTTTCCGTCCACAGATCGTCGGCAGGGCCGAGTCCCAGGTGGGCATGTGGACTCCGTTGGTCACGTATCCAATCGGGATTTCGTCCTCCGGCCAGCTCGGAAAGAGAGGCCGAAAGAGGTGCCGGCTGACCTTCCCGTGCAAGCGGCTCACACCATTTGCCGCTCCTCTCCCGCGGATTGCCAGATACGCCATGTTGAAATTCTCTGACCAGTCGGTCGGATCCTGGCGGCCCAGGGCCAGCAAATCGTGTAGGGCAATGCCGAGCTTCTTTTCGGCATACCCCTTAAGGTATTGCTCGATGAGGGCGGGAGCAAAACGGTCAAAACCGGCGGCCACCGCCGTGTGGGTGGTGAAGAGATTACCCGCTCGTGTGGCCGCCAGTGCGACTTCGAAGGGCTGCTCTGCCTCTTCCATGAAGTTGCGGGCACGTTCCAGGACGGCGAACGCCGCGTGCCCTTCATTCAGGTGACAGACTTCCGGTTGGAGTCCGAGGGCGCGGAGCAGCCGCCATCCGCCGATCCCGAGGACCAGTTCCTGCTTGAGGCGCAACTCAGACCCGCCGCCATAGAGCTCGCTGGTAATCCCCCGATGAGCAGGGAAGTTCGCCGCGTCATTGCTATCCAGTAGGTAAAGCTTCACCCTGCCGACCTGGACCTGCCAGGCGCGCAGCCAGACCGAGTATCCAGGCAAAGCGATCTCCAACCGCAACCACTCCCCGTTTGGTTGGCGCAACGGCGTGATCGGTAACTGTCCGGGATCGTTATACGGGAAGAGGGCCTGTTGCTCTCCGTTTTTGTCGATCACCTGCCGAAAATAGCCCTGCTGGTAGAGCAGTCCCACGCCGACCACCGGCACACCCAGATCGCTGGCCGCTTTGAGTTGATCACCGGCCACATTGCCAAGCCCGCCCGAGTAGATGGGCAGAGCTTCGCTCAACATAAATTCCATGCTGAAATACGCAGCGCAGGTCAGTAGAGCCCCTGAATGATTCCGCTGAAACCATGCGGGCGCCCTGGCCGCTTGCCGGCTGGCCTCGACCACTCCATCCACGTTCTTGCGGAAAACGGGATCGGCCAACACCCGCTCGATCTGGTCCCGTGAGACCGTCTGCAGGACGACCCAGGGGTTATGCGTGATCTCCCACAGTTCGGGATCAAGCTCCCGCCACACTTCGTCGGTGGCATGAGTCCACGACCAATGCAGATCCAAGGCGAGTTCCGCCAGGAATCGAACCCCTCGATTTCGGTGGGTAGAAGGTTATAGATCGGATGGCTGGCGCGGGTTTGTTTGCTCATGACTTTCTGCCGCAGATTTGTTCATCTGATGTCCCGATGTTGCCTCGTTGCACTACGCTTCCTAAGATGATCTGATAGCGACCAGAAACGCCATCGGATTCCCAGCGAGCGGGCTTAACCGCAACCCAACCTCCGTAGGTTCAGCCTAGCCGTTGTTCCCCGTTTCCTTTCCCCTTTTTCGTTTACACTGCTGGGGCCTTTAGCCATTGCAGGGCGTTGTCGTACTCAGAATAGGGAAAGTGCCGGAATTGCGCCCTGACGAAGTGTTTTGCGATAGCTGGCCCGACGGTCGCGACGGGGCTGTCGGAGGCCAGCGCGACGCGCTCGACCTTGGTATGGACGTCGCGGACAAAGCGCATATGGGCGACGAAAGCCGCGAAGCTGTCCCATCCGGGAAACGCGCGCGCGTGAATGAGGACTCCGCGTAGGTCGGGATGTCCCGCCAGGTATTCATTGACCTCGGAGGTCAGTGCCTGGAAGTCTTCCGCCGCCAGTGCCGAAAGGGGCTCGACGATCAGAATGCCATCAGGCTGCAGAATCTCGTGCTTGATCATGTCTGGTTCACCGTGATGAAAGCGAAAACCGCGTCAACCGGAATTTCCGGTTTAGTTCCCAACCGCCACACACTATATACCCCGCGAGTGAGTCGAGGGTCTCGCTGCTCGCGCGGACGCGACGGGGACTATGCTTTCGACTTTTTCTTCGCTGCCCACCGCGCCTTCATCAACGCCGACAACTTCTTCCTGGCAGCGGCACTCATTGGAGGACGGCTTTTGGCCTTCTTGGGAGCAGATTTGCCTTTCTGCTTTGCCCATCGCTGCTTCATAGCCTCGGAGATGCGCTTGCGGGCGGCCGGACTCATTCGGCACCATTGGATCGTTTGGCCGCATGCCGGCACCGGCCTGGCGAATTCTAACGCTCAGCAGGTCACATGGAGAATGGCGTTGGTGTTTTCGGCGCGTCGCTTCAATCGAGGAGGGCTTATGAGTCTGTTCGATCTGGTCTTCGGTTGTTGGCACAAACGCTGCAGCTTCCCTATCACCGTGCGCGGCAAACTGCGCCGCAGCACTGCAGCAGCTTCCATAACCTGGATATACGTGGTTTGCCTTGATTGCGGCCGCGAGTTCCCGTACGACTGGTCGCAGATGAAGATCCTCGCGTCCAAACCCCCACGCTGCGGGGGCGGCGGAGCCCGTTACCATCGTTCCCGGTCTCAAGGCGGCTTGACGCTTGCGCTGGGCCATTCGGGAAGACCCAACGACCTTCGCATCCCGGTCCGGCGCGAACAACCTGCTGTTTCCGGGGCGGGTAACGGAAGGCTTGCTCCTTAATTGGGCAAGATTCCACGAGAAGGAGAAAACCGATGAACCCGAGTACAAAAGGATGAGATAAAAGGCACTTTTCATGAAGTGAGGCAAAGGCAAAGTCACAGAGAAGACAGGCCAAGTCACGAACAATCCTGACTTAGAGGCTCAAGGCAAGGCCGAAAGCGACGCCGGCAAAGTTGAAAAAAAGTTGGGTAGGAACTAAGTTCGTCAGTAGCGCTGCTGCGATAAGAACACCCGTCGCCGCAGGCGCATCGTATACTCTGGCTCGATTTTGATAGGACTGAGTCCTCCGCTTTAAGGACCAGGGTCAGCAGAACACGGCCTCCGACCGAAAATACGGGAAAGGTAATAAACCGGATGCCATTGCCTCAAGTGATCGTTACCCTGATCGTAGTCGGAGTTCTGCTGTGGTTGGTGACTCGCTTCATTCCTATGGCGAGCTCCATTCAGTCCATTCTGAACGCCGTGGTTGTGATAGCCGTCGTGCTATGGTTGCTAAGCATCTTCGCTCTCCTCAGTTTTTTATCCGGCATTCGCGTCGGAGGTAAGTCATTACCGCTACGCGGAGCCACGACCCGGGCGAATCCTGCGCTCTTGATCGTCGCTCCTCGGTTCTATCAGCCCTGAAATTCCGCCTGACTGGAGGTTGATCACGGCTCTTCCAAACGAGAACCAACCAGGGATAACGATTCGTGCTCTGGACGAACCCATCCGCACCGAACTGTTTAGCGTGGAGCGGCTTGAGCAGCACGCCGGAAGCCTTGCGTCGGCGCAGACGGTCACCAAGGAAACGTACCAGGGCCGTCCCCTTATCCCGCGGGTAGTAGAAAACGGCCGTGTGCTGTTGGATTCGTACCGGGCAATTGCCCGGGCGATTCGGGAGGAGCGCGCGATCACGCCTGCGGCTGAGTGGCTGGTCGACAACTTCCACATCGTCGAAGAACAGCTTCGCGAAATCCGGGACGATTTGCCTGCCGGCTATTACCGCAAACTACCGAAGCTAGCCTCAGGTCACTTGGAGGGGTATCCGCGAGTTTACGGAGTGGCATGGGCCTATGTGGCGCACACCGACAGCCACTTCGATCCGGAAGTGTTGCGCCGCTTTGTGAAGGCATACCAGCGGGTACAACCGCTCGACATCGGCGAGCTATGGGCGGTGGCTATCACCCTGCGCGTGGTACTGGTGGAAAATCTGCGCCGGCTCACCGATCGAATTGTCCGAAGCCGCGCCGAACGCCAGGACGCCGACATGTTGGCCGACAGCCTGCTGGGCACAGGCGGACAAGTTTCCATTCCCCCAGAAACGGCCCTGCGCAGGTTCGAGAGAACGCCGCTCGCCAGAGCCTTCGTTGTGCAGCTTATCCAACGTCTGCGCGATGTCGAGCCAAACATGGGGGCGGTCCTGCGCTGGCTCGACCAGCGTCTGGCTGAGCAGGGGACCACGGCTGACGAAATTGTCCGCGCCGAGCACCTGGAACAAACGGCACTGAACGTCACCGTGCAGAACCTTATCCCCAGCATGCGTTTGATGACGGACTTTGACTGGCAAGAATTCGTCGAGGGCATCAGCTTACCAGACCAGATTTTGCGGCGTGAGACCAACTTCGCCGAGATGGATTTCGCTACGCGAGATTCTTACCGCCATGCGATCGAGGATCTCTCGCGGGGCTCGCGCCATTCGGAAATCGAAGTGGCGGAACACGTTGTGCACCGTATCCAGCGGGCCCGCGCAGAGCCGTCTGGGGATGGACAGCCACGCGAGGAGCGGCGTGCGGATCCCGGCTATTATCTGATTTCGAGTGGACGCCAGGCATTTGAGCATGAACTCGGCTTCCGGGTGCCGTGGAAAAGCCGGTTGGTGCGTCTTTACATGCGAAGCACGGTGGCCGGCTACCTGGGGACGATCGCCCTCGGTACCGCCTTGATCGTGGCACTCCCGCTGCTTCATCAAAGAAAAGCAGGAGTTGCAGATTGGGGTTTGGTTTTGCTTGGACTCCTCGCTGCCGTGCCGGCTTCCAACCTGGCTATCGCCCTCATCGACCGATTAGTGACAGACTTGCTCGGCCCGCGAATGCTGCCTCGCCTGGAGTTGCGGCACGGCGTGACACAGCAACTGCGGACCATCGTTGCCGTGCCCACGCTGCTTACCGGCCAGCATGACATAGAACAATTGGTGGAGCGGCTGGAGGTCCATTACCTGGCGAATTCGGACGGCGATCTGCGTTTTGCCCTGCTCTCTGACTGGATGGACGCAGCGAGCGAGAGCCTTCCTGGCGATGACGAACTACTCGCCATCGCAGTTGACGGGATTGCGCGGCTGAACAAGATCCATGGTCCCACTCCCGACGGCGGCGAGCGCTTCCTGCTGTTGCACAGAAAGCGTGTCTGGAACGAGAGCGAGGGCAAATGGATGGGATGGGAGCGCAAGCGAGGAAAGCTCCGGGAGCTAAACCAGCTTCTGCGTGGCGGAGTCAACACTACGTTTCTTCCCATCGGCGGACGTCCAGTGCAAGCTCCTGCGGGTGTGCGGTACGTCATCACGCTCGATGCAGACACGCGGCTGCCGAGAGGTGTCGCGTGCCGCCTAGTCGGTACCATGGCACATCCTCTCAATCAACCCAGGTTCAGCGCCCGCGTCGGGCGGGTCGTGGAAGGCTATGGGATCGTGCAACCGCGCATCTCCCATTCGCTCCCCCCCGACCACGATAAATCGCTTTTCCAGACATGGTTTTCTGGTCCCAGCGGCATTGATCCTTACGCATCCGCGATTTCGGACGTTTACCAGGATTTGTTCCACGAAGGCTCCTTCACCGGCAAGGGAATCTACGACGTTGATGCCTTTGAGGCAGCCTTAGCGGGCAGAGTGCCGGATAACACGTTGTTAAGTCACGATCTCTTTGAAGGAATCTTTGCGCGCGTCGCGCTGGCATCGGACATCGAGCTGTTCGAAGAATACCCTTCGCACTATGAGGCAGCGGCCGCGCGGCAACATCGCTGGGTGCGCGGCGACTGGCAACTGCTGCCCTGGATTTTCGGGCATGGGCGAGCAGCATCGGGAAAACGACGTTCTGTTAGCATTCCCGCAATTGGCCGGTGGAAGATGTTCGACAATTTGCGCCGCTCTATGTCGGCGCCGACCGCATTTTTCACGCTGATCGCCGCCTGCCTGCTGCCGTCAGCTTCTCCCTGGGTGTGGGCGAGATTTATTTTAGCGACGATTGCGCTTCCCGTACTGCTACCCTTGCTGATTGGAATCAGGCCGCCGAGACGTGGAATCTCTAAACGCACACATTTTCGGGCGCTGCTCACTGACCTGTCACTCGGTGTCTCCCAGATTGCTATTACCGTGACCATGTTGGCGTACCAGACATGGCTAATGTTCGATGCGATTCTGCGTACGCTTACTCGCATGTTCATTACGCACAGGCATCTGCTGGAGTGGGTGACCGCAACCCAGGCCAAGAACGCGGTCGATCTGAAGCTTACCGCCATGTATAAGCGCATGGCCGGTGGCGTGTTGCTCGCGGTGGCGGCGCTGGCGGTTATCGCCTTTGGGAGTCGCCCTGCCCGGGCGGTCATGCTTCCGTTCATCATTCTCTGGATTGCCGCTCCCTCGATCGCACGGCAGATCAGTCTTTCACCCCGGCGCACGGGTGCCGAACCGCTCACTGCGGCGAATGCCCGAACTCTCCGTTTGATTGCGCGCCAGACCTGGCGTTTCTTCGAGACTTTCATCACCCCGACCGATCATGCCTTGCCTCCCGATAACTTTCAAGAAGACCCGAAGCCAGTCGTTGCCCATCGAACTTCGCCGACGAATATGGGGCTGTATCTGCTGTCCACCTTGGCGGCGCACGATCTGGGCTACCTGGGCACTCTAGACGCAGTTGAGCGATTAGAAGCCACACTCGGCACGATGAGCCAACTGGAATTGGTTCGAGGGCACTTTTATAACTGGTATGACACTCGCGATCTTCACCCCCTGAATCCAAAATATGTCTCCTCCGTGGACAGTGGGAACCTTGCCGGGCATCTGCTGGCCCTGGGCAACGGCTGCCGAAAGCTTATCCAGAAATCTTGTCTCGGAGAACATTCGCTCGCGGGACTGAAAGACGCGATCGAGCTTTTGCGAGAAGCATTGAGCGAGATCGCAGAAACGCGGCGGACCAATACCGTCACCAGGAAACAGCTCAGTAATGCCATCGACGCACTGGCCAGCTCACTGGAGCTTGCGCCGGTGAATGCAGTGGAGTGGGCGGAGCGGTTCGTCGAACTCAGGACGCGTGCCCTGACAGTAGCTGACATTGCGCAAACCTTTACCCAGGAGCGCGGTGACGCTCCCGATTCCGAGTTGCGTGTCTGGGCCGATGCCGTCAGGGCCTGCGTCGAAAGCCATGCATGGGACGCAGAGATTCTTATTCCGTGGGCGCGCCCGAATTCGAACATCGTTATGGCCCTGGCAGAACGTCCACGGGAGCAGGCGCCGGAGTGGGCAGTGATCGTGCCGTTCTTTGAGTCTCTGCCTACGCTGGCAGATGCCCCTGAACGTTGCGCGGGCGCACTACCAGCTCTTGCGGGGTTGCGAGCCGGCTTGCTCAACGATTCATCGGGGACTACCGACATCCTGGCGCGCACCGCTGCCCTGGAGCAGGCCCTGCGGCAATCAGCGAAGGATGCAGTCTCGCTCATTCGCCGCCTCTCTGCTATTGCGCACAAGGCTGACGACATGGTGCAGGCGATGGATTTCAGCTTTCTTTTTGATCGCACGCGTAAGGAATTTTCCATCGGCTACCGCGTCGCCGACAACAAGTTGGACGTCAACTGTTACGACCTGCTGGCTTCGGAGGCGCGCCTAACCAGCTTCATTGCGATCGCCAAAGGCGATGTCTCGTCCTCCCATTGGTTCCGCCTAGGCCGGGCGCTCACTCCAGTGGGCCGCGGCTCCGCCCTCATTTCGTGGTCGGGCTCCATGTTCGAATACCTTATGCCGGCGCTGATGATGATTTCCCCGATCGGCAGCTTGCTGAACCAGACGTACGAATTGATCGTGCGCCGGCAAATTGATTACGGCCAGGAGCGTGGAGTCCCCTGGGGAATCTCAGAGTCGGCATACAACGCGAGAGACCTGGATCTCACGTATCAATACACGGCTTTTGGCGTGCCTGGATTGGGGTACAAGCGCGGACTCAGCGAAGATCTGGTTATCGCGCCTTACGCCACTGCACTGGCGTCCATGATCGACCCAAACGCGGCGGCGCAGAACTTTGCGCAACTCGCCGCGGCCGGTGGCCAAGGTGTTTACGGTTTCTACGAAGCGCTCGATTACACCAGCGAGCGAGTGCCCGAAGGAAGAGATAACGCGGTGGTGCGCGCTTACTTGGCACACCACCAGGGAATGTCGCTGGTCGCTCTCGCCAACGTATTGCAGAACGGCGCAATGCGGGCCCGTTTCCATGCCGAACCGATGGTGCAAGCCACGGAGCTGCTGCTCCAGGAACGCACCCCGCGTGACGTGCTAATCGCGCGGCCGCGTGCGGAAGAAGTCTCTGCGGCGGCGCACGTCCGCGAATTCGTTCCGCCGGTCGTGCGCCGGTTCACCTCGCCACACGAACCGGTTCCACGGACGCATCTGCTTTCCAACGGGCGCTACGGGGTGATGGTAACAACGGCGGGCTCGGGGTATAGCCGATGGCGGAATATCGCGGTCACGCGCTGGCGCGAGGACGTTACCCGAGACTGCTGGGGGTCCTACATCTTTCTTCGCGATGCACAGAGTGGCCAGGTTTGGTCGGCGGGCTTCCAGCCCAGCGGCGTCGAACCCGACTCCTACGAAGCCACCTTCAGCGAAGATCACGCCGAATTCGTTCGGCGTGACGGCTCTCTGACCACCACGCTGGAGGTGGTGGTTTCGTCAGAAGACGATGCGGAGGTGCGTCGAGTTTCGATCGCCAACCTGGGAACCCGCACGCGCGAACTGCAGGTCACTTCGTACGCTGAGCTCGCGATTGCACCTCAGGCCACCGACGAAGCGCACCCCGCGTTTTCCAATCTGTTTGTGGAAACGGAGTTTGTCGCAAGCGTGGACGCGTTGCTTGCGACCCGGCGGCGGCAATACGAAAAAGAAACAATCGTATGGCTTGCTCACGTTGCGGTTGTGCAAGGCGAGTCCGTTGGAGACCTGCAATTCGAGACGGATCGCGTCCGGTTCCTTGGACGGGGACATCAGGTTCGCGACGCCGTATCCATAAGGGATGGCCGTCCTCTTTCGAACACCGTCGGACCGGTGCTGGATCCGGTGATGAGCTTGAGGCGGACGGTGCGCATCCCCCCAGGCACGACCGTGCGGATTGTCTTTTCCACCATAGTCGCCCCGACACGCGAGCAAGCACTGGACCTGGCAGATAAATATCGGGATGCAAGGAACTGTGAACGTACTCTGACGTCGGCTTGGACGCAGGCGCAAGTGCAACTTCATCATCTGGGCATCACTCCCGATGAAGCCCACTTGTTCCAGAGGCTGGCCAACGCCGTGCTGTACTCAGATCCTTCCCTGCGGCCGTCTTCCGACGTGCTGAGCCGGAGCACGCTCCAGCTTTCCGCTCTATGGGCGCACGGAATTTCCGGCGATCTACCCATCGTCCTGGTACGGATCGACGAGGCAGAGGACGTCGGAATCGTCCGGCAATTGTTGCGGGCCCATGAATACTGGCGCTTGAAGCGGTTGGCGGTTGACCTGGTTATTCTCAATGAGAAACCGCCATCGTATGAACAGGAGCTGCAAGGTTCTTTGGACGATCTTGTGCGCGCCAGCCAGCAGCGCATCTCTTCGGACCCGAACGACGTCCATGGCAACCTCATTCTCCTTCGGGGCGACCTGATCTCTCCGCAGGAACGTACGCTCCTGCAGACTGCGGCTCGTGCGGTGCTGCTCAGCCGTCACGGCACATTGGCCGAGCAAGTTATCCGATCGCAGCGCTCCGGCACTGTGACGCGGCCCGCTCCTCGTCCGCCTCGGCCGGGTAAAGATGCAGAGGTGCCATTGAACACACCGGACCTCGAATTTTTCAACGGTCTGGGTGGCTTTGCCGAAGGGGGCCGTGAATACTGGATAGCCCTTGGCGAAGGATTGCGCACTCCCACTCCGTGGATCAACGTGATTGCCAATCCTTCGTTCGGTTTCCTGGTTTCAGAATCCGGTTCTGGCTACACCTGGTCAGGCAACAGCCGTGAGAATCAACTCACTCCCTGGTCAAACGATCCCGTGACTGACGCGGCCGGTGAGGCCATCTACATCCTCGACGAAGACACCGGGAGCGTGTGGAGCCCGACGGCGCTGCCGGTTCGAGATGAAGCTTCTACCTATGCGGCATGGCATGGCCAGGGCTATAGCCGGTTCCGGAATGGATCGCAAGGAATTCTCTCAGAGCTGCTCCAGTACGTTCCCATTCAGGACTCGATTAAGATTTCGCGCTTGGTTCTGCAAAACCATTCGGCGCGTACCCGTCGCCTTTCCGTTACTACATTTGCGGAATGGGTGCTGGGGAATTCGCGCAGCACGACGGCGCCGCACATTATTACGGAACTCGATGCGGAGACGGAAGCTCTATTTGCGCACAGCGCATGGGGTGGTGAGTTCGGCGGGCGAGTTGCCTTTTCCGATCTCGGCGGACGGCAGAGTTCATGGTCGGGAGACCGTACGGAGTTCCTGGGGCGCAACGGAGTGATGGAGCGGCCTGCGGCACTTCAGCGAGGCGGCCGGCTTTCAGGAAGAGTGGGTGCGGGGCTCGATCCGTGCGCTGCGCTGCAAACTCTGTTTGAGTTGCGTCCCGGTGAACGCACTGAAGTCGTATTTTTCCTGGGTCAGGGGAGGAACCGGGAAGAGACCCGGGAGTTGATCAGTCGCTATCGCGCTGCGAACCTCGACCAGGTTTTGCTCGAGGTTACCAAGCAATGGGACGAGGTGCTCGGCACCGTACAGATCACCACGCCTGACCGGTCGATGGATATTCTGGTGAATCGGTGGCTGCTCTACCAGACGCTGTCCTGTCGGGTGTGGGCACGTGCAGCGTTTTATCAGCCGAGCGGAGCCTATGGCTTCCGTGATCAGCTGCAAGATGTGATGGCGCTAGTCGTGGTTAAGCGCGATGTCGCGCGGCAGCATCTATTGCGTGCCGCCTCACGCCAATTCATCGAGGGCGATGTCCAGCACTGGTGGCATCCGCCGTCGGGACGCGGCGTTCGGACACGCATTTCGGACGACTTGCTATGGCTGCCTTATGCCGTAATCCATTACATCGAGGTGACGGGAGAGTTGGGCCTGCTCGACGAGGTCGTACCATTCCTGGAAGGCGATACGCTGGCTGCGGGACAACTCGAATCCTACTTCCAGCCGCGGGTCTCACAGACACGCGCAACCCTCTTTGAACACTGTGCCCGAGCGCTGGATCGAAGTCTCGCTGTCGGTACTCACGGTCTTCCGCTGATCGGTACCGGCGACTGGAACGACGGAATGAACCGCGTTGGACAGGAGGGCAAGGGCGAGAGTGTTTGGCTGGGCTGGTTCCTGCACACGATTCTCTGGGAGTTTGCCAAGGTTGCGGATGCGCGCGGTGAGCATAAGCGGGCCGAAACCTGGCGACTGCATGTCAGCGCGCTGAAGGCCGCACTCGAGCGGGAAGGTTGGGACGGGGAGTGGTATCGCCGAGCCTACTTTGATGATGGCACTCCGCTCGGCACTGCTTCAGACAAGGAGTGCCGCATTGACTCCATTGTTCAGTCCTGGGGAGTTATCAGTGGCGCCGCGGAACCGGCTCGCGGAGCGCGTGCCATGGCCGCGGTCAACCAACATCTCGTGCGGCGTCCGGAAGGGCTGGATTTGATACTTACCCCGCCTTTCGATAAGACAGATCATGACCCTGGCTACATCAAAGGATATCTGCCTGGCATCCGCGAAAACGGCGGGCAATATACGCATGCTGCTGTATGGACGGTTCTGGCATTTGCGGCACTCAGCGACGGAGACAAGGCGGCTGAGCTGTTTCATATGCTGAATCCTATCAATCACACGGCCTCGCGAGCGGCCGTGCAGGGGTACAAAGTGGAGCCCTATGTGGTGGCAGGCGATGTTTATTCCGAACCTCCGCATGTCGGGCGCGGTGGCTGGACGTGGTACACCGGGTCGGCCGGATGGCTCTATCGCGCGGCTGTTGAATGGCTTCTGGGTTTCCGCATTCGCGGAACGGTGCTCTCGATCGACCCTTGCATTCCGAGAGGCTGGTCGAATTACTCCATGAGTTTCCGTTATCACTCGGCGGCTTACAAAATCAGGGTAGAAAACCCGTCCGGCGTTTCACGGGGCGTCGTTTCGATGGAAATGGACGGCAAGCCGCTGGCTAACATCCCAAATATCCCGCTCGCCGACGATGGCGGAGACCATCAAATCCGCATCGTTATGGGATAGATGATGTTTCCGGGAGGACCGCTTTCCGTCGGCGTGTGCAATTTTGACCAGACAGCATTTCCGCCGTTGCATTAGCATAAATTATCCGAGGTGGGCTATGGCTTGGCTTAGAGTGTTTGCGCGGCTCATCGAAACCACCACCGCAACTGATGATGAAGTTTGTGTTTGTGAGTGGCATTATGCGTACCCTTTTTCCGAAGAGCGCGAGCCGGAACGGCGAGAGCAAAGAGTGCTCGAAACAAGAAGCTGGCACGATCCCAGCAAAGCGACTGGTCGCATTCGCGAGAGCGGAGGAAGACCCGCGATGTCTTGAATCCTAGCCGGTGCGATGTTACTGGTTCGAACTTCGGGCAGGCCTATCTTCAGTTCAGCAGCCGTCCCTTAACAAGCTCAAGTTTGCAGTGTCTTCCAAAACGAAAAGTCTTTGGCAGAAAAACAGGCATCGGCGCGACCGCTGCTGCACGAAATTGGCGTATATGTCCGGGAAGCCAAAGCTAAATAGTGGACTCCAAGCGACTAAGCTCTAAAGATTTGAGCAAATGTGAACAGACCCGACGGCCCCACCAATGTATTAATGGTTGCGCGGGGCTCCAAAATGGAAACCGTGCGTTTACCGTCGGCCACGCGGAGACCCAAAATGGAGATCCCAGCTTAAGACGTTGGTTGGAAAAGGAGAACAATGATGACGACCAATGAGCAGAATAAGTGTGCGCACCTACCATGCCGATGCATGGTGCAACCTGGCGAAAAATACTGCGGTCAGGCCTGTAAGGAAGCGGGATCCGAGGAGGTCGAGATTGCGTGCCCGTGCGACCATGAAACATGCTCGCTTACCGCATGAAGAACACGGTTCGAGAATTTCGACCTGCTTTCTGATGCTCGTCACCTTACCTTTGACGGCAAGGGAACGGACGTGTCAAACACAGACCAGGGACGAGAAATCCCCATTGAAACGGCGGCAGCCGATGGACAATCGGCAAGAGGAGACATAATGCGTATCCGCGTCATTCTTTCGTTATTGTTGGCACTAGCAATGCCATTCCTGGCGACGGCGTCTTTCGCGCAAGTCGGCGTCGCCATCACTGTCGCACCCCCTGAGCTGCCCGTCTACGAGCAGCCTATTTGTCCCGGCGACGGTTATATCTGGACGCCTGGGTATTGGGCTTGGGGTGATGACGACTATTACTGGGTACCGGGCACATGGGTGATGGCTCCGGAAGTCGGGTTCCTCTGGACGCCGGGCTATTGGGGTTGGGGCGGCGAAGGATTTTTTTTCAATGAAGGCTACTGGGGCCTGGGTGTAGGTTTTTATGGCGGGATCAACTATGGCTTCGGCTACTTCGGTCATGGTTATGAGGGCGGACGCTGGAACAATGGGCGTTTTTTCTACAACACGACCATGAATAACGTGAACGTTAACTCGATCCACAACGTTTACAACACCAGGGCGAACGAGGCCACGGTCAACCATGTCAGTTACAACGGCGGTAAGGGCGGGATCGATGCGCGCCCCACGTCTCAAGAAGAGGCTGCTGCCCATGAAAAGCATGTTGGGCCTGTAGCCGCTCAGACGCAACATGCGTGGTCGGCCCGCAATAATCCCCAGCAACGGTTTTCTGCCAACCACGGCACGCCTCCAGTTGCTGCAACTCCTCGCGCCAGCATGGCAGTCCATCCTAAGGACCTGCCACCCATCGAACGGCCCGCTGCACCGAACATGGGGAACGCGAAGCAGACCCAAAAATACCAACAGCAGCAGGAAAAGCTAGTCGCGAAGCAGGCCCAGGATCGGCAGAAACTCCAGCAGAAGCAGGACAACGAACATCAGCAGATGGCAAGACAACAGGCTAATGAGGTGAAAACGCAGCAGGTGGAGCAGCGACACCAGCAACAGACTCAGCAGTTGCAGCAAACGCACACGCAGCAGATGCAGCACATGCAGCAGTCAGCTGGCGGCGGAGGATCTCACGGCGGCGGTGGCGGGCATCGTTAATCGAGTACCGCGTTTCGTTATGTTCCTGAGGCCGGCGACGCATTCCGCGTAGCGCTTGATCTATAGGAAAAACCAAAAACCGTCCAAATTGCTTTTACCCCACGGAGTGGCGCACCTGAGTTGAGCCGATATGACAGAACACCTTGCAGGTTGTTTTCTTGTCATCCGTCCTCACAGGTGAAGAGGTTGGGCACTGCTCATCAGAGCAAGGGCCCAATTCTTGCTCCAGATCCGATCGAAAACGGCCAGCGGAGCTTATTTGGGCGAGTAATGATAGTGCACTATGTGTGCAAATCTCGAAGTCGCACCATCGAACCCATCCGCAAAGCCGGCACAGAACATCGCCTCGAACGGACTCACGAGCGCTGAAGCACATAGCCGGCTTCAAAAAGACGGGCCCAATGCAATGCCCGATGTATCCGCTCACCCACTTCGAAATGCATTGGCCAAATTCTGGGCGCCTGTCCCATGGTTGCTCGAAGCCTCGATTGTGCTTCAGGTGGTGCTGCATAAGTATGTCGAGGCGGCGGTCATTGCGGGCCTGCTGGTCTTCAATGCAGCGTTAGCCTATTTCCAGGAAGGTCGCGCCCAAGCCACCCTGAAGGCCTTGAACTCGCGTCTCGCCTTGAACGCCTCGGTTGAGCGCGATGGGGTCTGGAAGACGGTACCGGCTGCGGAGTTGGTGCGTGGCGATCTCGTTAAGTTGTCGCTCGGCGGCGTGGTTGCGGCGGATGTGCATTTGATCGGGGGGTCTGTCCTGCTCGATCAATCCATGCTTACAGGCGAATCTCTGCCCATCGAGGCTGGTCCAGGCATTGATACATATGCGGGAGCACTGGTGCGGCGTGGCGAAGCAACCGCGGAGGTGACAGCCACTGGCATTCATACCAAGTTTGGCCGTACGGCAGAACTCGTGCGGACCGCACACGTTGTGAGCTCGCAGCAGAAAGCGGTGCTGCGCATCGTGCGTAATCTGGCTATTTTCAACGGCATCGTCATCCTTTTTATTGCAGCGTATGCCTATTTTCACGCGATGCCGTGGAGTGAGATCATCCCGCTGTTGCTCACGTCTGTCCTCGCGGCAATCCCGGTGGCCTTGCCGGCAACATTCACGCTGGCGGCGGCACTTGGAGCGCGAGCTCTGGCCAAGCTAGGCGTACTGCCAACGCGGCTTACCGCTGTCGATGAAGCGGCAACGATCGATGTCTTGTGCTCGGACAAAACCGGAACGCTAACCCGCAATGAACTTTCCGTAACGAGCGTTAGACCGATGTCCGGGTTTGACGAAGCCCACGTTCTCGGCATGGCAGCCCTAGCCAGTTCTGAGGGTGGCGATGACGCTGTGGATTTAGCAATCCGCACTGCCTCCACTCACAAGTCGGCGTCGGACCTGCCAAAGCTAATCGCGTTTGTGCCATTTGACCCTGCCAAGAAAACCTCTGAAGCAACAGCGACCGACGCAAAGGGTGGCGTAGAGCGCATCCTCAAGGGAGCCTTCACGGTAGTCGCGAAGCTCGCCTCCCCATCGCCCACTGCGGCCGGTTTGGCCGACGAACTTGAAAAGCAAGGCTTCAGAGTTTTGGCAGTAGCTGCGGGCCCTCCAACCTCTCTGAAGCTTATGGGCCTTATTGCACTCAGTGACCCGCCCCGTAAGGACTCCTCCTCGCTGATCTCGGAGCTCAAGACCCTGGGCGTGCGCACGATCATGGTAACGGGTGACGCTCCGGCTACGGCGGCAATCGTAGCCCACGCGGTGGGATTGGATGGGGCTGTTTGCCCGCCAGGAGCGATTCCCGATGGAGTAAAGCCCACCGATTTCGCGGTATTCGCCAGCATTCTTCCCGAGGGCAAATTTAATCTGGTCAAGGCCTTCCAGAAGAACGGGCATACGGTCGGAATGTGCGGTGATGGCGCCAACGATGCACCGGCGCTCCGTCAGGCACAGATGGGCATTGCCGTGTCGACCGCAACCGATGTCGCCAAGTCGGCAGCGGGCATTGTACTGACAGAGGCGGGACTTGGGGGCATCGTCGCCGCCGTAAAGGAGGGCAGGACTACGTTTCAGCGCATTCTTACCTACACGCTGAACTCCGTCCTCAAGAAGATCGTGCAGGTGCTGTTGTTGGCGATTGGCCTGGTCATAACCGGACACGCGGTTTTGACGCC
Organism: uncultured Acidobacteriaceae bacterium; assembly: GCA_963836875.1. GTDB lineage: Bacteria > Acidobacteriota > Terriglobia > Terriglobales > Acidobacteriaceae > Bog-257. Next base: position 68,044 of record CAWIKZ010000007.1, on the reverse strand, counting down.
GATGTTGATGGTCATTGTGATGATCACAGGCGACTTCCTGGCCATGTCTTTGACCACGGACAGAGTGCGTCCATCGCCGATGCCGAACTCCTGGCAAGTCGGCAAGATTACGATGGCAGGGGTCATTCTGGGTGGCTGCTTTCTCGCGTTTTGTGTAGCTGTCCTAGCGGTCGGAAAGTTCGAAATGCGACTCGGAATAGAAGCATTGAGAACGCTTTCTGTCGTTGCCATCGTATATGGCAGCCAAGCCACGATCTACGCCCTGCGAGCACGTCGCCATCTGTGGGGACTGCGACCGACGGTATGGCTCGTAGCGTCCTCTGTTGCCGACATTCTTGTTATCTCAACCTTGGCCATTCGCGGGATTGCCATGGCACCGCTGCCCGTCTCCGTGCTGGTGTGTGAATTTGGAGCGGCCATCGCTTTCGGATTGGTCCTGGACGGAGTAAAGATCCCTGTCTTTGCTCGTCTTGGCATTTCGTAACTACGGCTTGGCCTCCTGTGAACTCTGGCCGGCGGTTGACGCTTGAGTTGAAAGAGAAATTTACCGACATCCACGGAGGATGATCGGGTTGACGGGAAGTCGAAGGAGCGATTGCACATGGAATTGCAACCAGGCAAAGCAGCACAAGATCGACCGAGACGCGGGGCCAGGCGATGCGTATAAGAATGTCTCGTTCACTGTCGTCGTGTGCTTGACATCGTCCTGATCCTGTCCTTGGGACGATGACGCCGGCGGCATGAGGCGCACGCATCTGCGCGGACACCAGAACATTCTGAAGCGGCAACTGATCCACGTGGGAGCGTTCAACCTGAGTCTAATCCTGCGCCAGGTGCTGGGTGCGGGAACGCCGCGGGAGTGGAGAAACCGGTGTGGCGTGCTTCTTTTGCTTGTTTATTTCCTGCGCACGCGCCAGGCGGCTCGGAATCGACTTTACGGAAACCGAAACTCAATGTCCCGCGCGAAATCCTTAGCGGGACCGCGCAGCCGAACATGCCGCTGGCCGTGCCGGAAATCAGGATGGGCAGGCTCACTCATGCAATTTAGGTGTATTATACATCTAGATGCAGGATGCAAACACTTATGAAGACGAATCCAAAGGCCAGCGAACGGCGCGCCATCGACCGATAAGGCGTCATGTATGTAGCCGGAGATTCGCACGGAGAACATTCACGATGAGCAAGATTGCGTTTATGACATTACTCAGGTGCGAAGACTCGAAACTCTCACCGCACTTCGGAAAAGCGAAGTGGGTGATGATCACGGATGAAGATGGTGGAGTTGCCACCTTTGTTCAGAACACTGGATTGGACGGTCGGGCGGTCGTGGGCATACTCGCGGCCAACGGCTGCACGGATGTGGTGTTTAGCGGAATCGGCGCCGGGGCGCTGCGGCATTTACAGGCAGCGAATATACGTGGCTGGATCGCCGGCGGAGATGTTCCCGTACCGATCCTGCTCGAAAGCTTTCGTCGCGGGGAGCTGGCGCGGGCACAGGCTCCGACTGGAGGACAAGAAGGGCACGGCTGTGGCCCGCAACATGACGGACGGCAGTCCGGGCGTGGATCGCAGGCGGCGGGTTGACCTCAGTTCAAATCACAATTGGTTTCATGGAGAACATGGGAGAATAAGATGCGAATTGCAATTCCACTATCGGACGGCCGGTTATCGCAACACTTCGGTCATTCTGAACAGTTCCTGTTCGTAGATACCGACGAGGAACAGCGAAGTATTCTGCGCAGAGAACTTGTTCCCGCGCCTGAGCATGTTCCCGGGTTCCTTCCCGAGTGGCTCAACGCAAACGCTGTCAATGTGGTCATAGCTGCCGGGCTCGGTTCTCGAGCACGTGATTTGCTTACTGCCAGTTCGGTGACGATTGTGACCGGCGCGTCAGAGGTCGATCCGGAGACGCTGGTCGCCCGTTTCTTAGACGGCACGCTCGAAAGTGGGGCGAATAGCTGTGATCATTCGGGGCACAGTTGTAACGACTAAGTGCTGCAGAATGGGAGAGAAGCCGTTGCCGAGGACTGCAACAAAAAACACGCGCGCCGCATGCCCGCGCCACCAGCGCCCCTGTACTTGTGCGATGGGCCACTTGTACCGGTTCGTTGAGCCGGTATTGCTCCTCATGCTGAAGGAGAGAGGGAGTTCCTACGGCTACGATCTTTCAGCCGATTTGTCGCGCTACGTCTTCACCGATGCAGAAATCGAGAGGGCGGTGTTGTATCGTACGCTCCGCCGTCTGGAGGCGAACGGCTATGTGACTTCCGACTGGGACGTAGAGGAGCCGGGCCCGGCTCGCCGGGTTTACTCGTTGACCCCGGCAGGCAAGCGGCATTTGCGGGAGTGGGCTGGCGTTCTCACCAACGTTGCGAGAGCCATGAACCGGTTTGTGGAGCAGGCCCGGCTTTGAAATACACGACCTTTGAGGCCAACTTTAAGAATGAAATGTGGGCTCGTACTAATTCGCGGCACCTGGAGTAGGGACCGAAATCATGCTGCCGGAGAGGACTTGCATTGTGACTGCCCTGGAGGAGTGAATCGAGCCGATATGCCACACATGCACCTCCCGATTGATGACCCGAAGAATCTCGACCGTCGCCTATGGATGAGCATGGGGCTGAATCTGAGGAACTTGGGTCCAACTTGGGTCCAGTCGCTGCCGAAAACCGGCGAAACACGAGACAAATCGACGCAGAACCAACCTAAGCGGGATAACAAGTTAGCAAACCGGTTTCTGGTTCGGGACCAGGGGGTCGGAGGTTCAAATCCTCTCTCCCCGACCAATTATTTCCAACAACTTGCCGAAGCTGCAACGGCCTCCAATCCGACCCACCTGGTTTTGCACCAGGTGCTCTAGCCTGCCGATCCGCATAAATACTGCACTTCTCGCTCAACGACGCGTGCAGGGGTGTTGGCGAGGGACAGGCAAACTCCTGCCTCAACCTATTTTCCACGGGCAACTCTGGATTTGATAACATCAAGGGGTCCTCCTCACGGTTCTTGAAATGGTTACGTCGCACCTGGCGAAATTGACGTTTCTTGCTCTCTTGGCGCTAAGCGTTTGGCTCTTTTCCAAAACGCTTAACCGCCGTCTCTTTGTGCTGTTTCCGAAGCCCTGGCAACTTCCCCACAGTAGCATCGGACGGGGATTCCGGCGGGTGTTCCTGGAAGTCCTGTTGCAGTATCGCGTGGTGCGCGATCGGCCGATTGCGGGAATGCTTCACGCGGTAGTGGTGTGGGGTTTTCTGGCTTTCGCCTGGGCGAGCCTGGAACACCTCTCCCTGGGCGTGAGGGGGTTCGAGCACGTCAGCCAGGCGCATACCTGGTACGGGGCGTTCGTCGCGGTGTGGGCGCTCGCGGTGCTGGCAGCCATCATTGGCCTCGCGTTCCGCCGATTCGTATTGCGGCCCAAAGCGCTTGGGGATCTGTCGCCGACGTCGGGGTTGGTGGCGGCCTTGATTGCGGCACTCATGGTGACCTATCTGCTTGGCCGGGCCGCATTTCCTGTCGGAACCCTGGCATGGAAGACGAACTGGTGGCTTCACACAGTTTCTTTCCTCGCGCTGCTTGTTGTGATCCCGCAATCCAAGCATTTGCACCTGGTACTTTCTCCCTTCGCGATCTTCTTTCGTTCAGAGACCACCAGCACAACTCGCGCTCTGCGCGCAGAAGATGACAACGATGTGGGTATGGTCCGCTTTAAGGATCTGCAGTGGAAAGACGTGCTCGACGTAAACACCTGTGTCGAGTGCGGACGCTGCACCGAGTTCTGCCCTGCGAACATCACAGGAGGATCGCTCAGCCCGAAACACATTATCCTCGACATGCAACGAGGGCTTCTCCAGCGTGGGGATGTGATTGCCGGGCCGGCGGCGGAGAAGGAACGGGGATCAGTTTGGGTCGCGGAAGAGGATTTGTATCAATGCTTGTCATGTGGAGCGTGCGAATACGTGTGCCCGGTTGGTATCGAACACGTGGGACGCAAGATTCTCGATCTTCGGCGTGGTCTAATCAGCGAGGGTCGCATCGGGAACGAAAAGGTCGTGCAGCTTTTCACGACGATGGAGCGCGCCCCGCATAACCCCTGGGGAATTGGGCAGGACACGCGACAGAAGTTCATCGAGACGAAGCAATTTCCGATTTTCGACGGCACGCAAACGTGGCTGTTCTGGCTGGGATGCGGCCTGAGTTTTGACTCGCACGGCCAGGCCGTAGCTCTGGCGATGAAGCAGGTGCTTCAAGCCGCAGGCGTTTCCTGGGGCGTATTGCAACGCGAATCCTGCTGCGGAGAGCCCGCGCGACGCGCCGGCAATGAATATCTGTACCTGCAGCTCGCGGAAGAGCTCACGACAAAATTCAAGGAGAGCGGCGTCAGGAACATCGTTTCCTGTTGCCCGCACTGCACCACGACGCTCGACAAAGACTATCGGCAAACCGGGGCTTACGCAGAGCTTGGTATCCGGGTGGTGCACCATACCGAACTCCTTCTGGAACTGCTTCCGAAACTTCCGCTGAAGCGTTCCGCTAAATCGATCAGCTACCACGACCCGTGTTATCTGGCGAGGTATCGCGGCATTACCGCCGCTCCCAGGAACATCCTTCGCGAATGCGGCGTTTCCATCCGCGAGCCCGAACAGCATGGCGAGAACACGTTCTGCTGCGGGGCCGGGGGCGCACAGCTCTTCATTACCGATGATCGCCGGAATGGAGAACCCAGGGAGCGGGTCAATCAAAGGCGATTCGCCCAGCTTATGGAAACCAAGGTATCTACCGTAGCGGTGGGTTGTCCGCACTGTGCGACAATGCTCACCGACGCGGCGGGTCATGCCAAGCGGGACGATGTAGCGGTTCTAGATGTCGTCGAAATTGTTGCAAGCTGCTTACCTAAGGTGCCGGTAGAGCGCAAGCCCGCCGCCCTAGCTGGTGCTGTCGCCAATGGTTCAGGAAAGGAGGAGGCAGATGAGCGCCGTTAGAGTATTGTTTGAAGGCGACGTGATTGAACTTGAGGGTGAGATATTTCACCACCACCTGAACGGCGGAGGTTTAGTCGGCAAGAATGCCAGCGTAGCCGCCAGCGCACATGTCGGTCCGGAGGTCATTGTGTCGGGCCGTGCGCAGATCCTCGACCGGGTTCGACTCGAAGGATTCGTCCGCGTCTCAGGTGAGGCAGTGTTGAAAGATGACGTGTGTGCGCGTGACCACGTGTGCTTCACTGGGAGATCGCAGATTTCGGAAAACGCGAAATTCTCTGATGATGTTCAGGTCTCGGGAAGCTCCGGCATTAGCGGCGACGTATGGATTTCGGGAAATATTCGCATCACTGGCAGAAGCAAGCTCTCCGGCAGCGGCCGCCTCATAGGCAACCGGCTATTGCACAACACGGAAGTCGTCGTTACGGGCACGATGCGGCTGTAGGCGTTCATGCTTCCAATGTGCCTTTGCGTCCATCGAGCGCCACTAACAACAGTTCATAGCTAACGTGCTAAATCTGGTTCGGGACCAGGGGGTCCGAGGTTCAAATCCTCTCTCCCCGACCAATTAGTTTCAACAACTTACAGACATGACGAGGGCGTCGAAACCGACCCACCTGGTTTTGCACCAGGTGTTCTAGAGCGTTTTCAAAGTTATTGTAGACCATATCCGCAATGCGAGAACCAGGCTAAGGCATTCTCGGCGGTAACGGCTACCAGGGCTTCGGCAATGGCGCGTTCCAGAGCTTCTACGGTTCGGGCCTTGGCCGAGCGCAGCCACTGCTTGATCTTCGACCAGGCCTGCTCAATGGGGTTGAAGTCCGGCGAGTAGGCGGGCAGATAGATCAGGCGCGCTCCCCGGGCTTCAATCTGCTCCCGTACCCCCTGCACTTTGTGAGCCGACAGATTGTCCATAATGACCACCTGTCCGGGCTGGAGCTGCGGGCACAACACCTGTTCCAGATAGGCCAGGAAGACATCTCCATCGGTCGGCGATGCGATGGTCATGGGCGCCTGCAAGCCGTGGGTGGTGAGCGCCCCCAGCATGGTCAACGTAGACCAGTGGCTGTGGGGCGTCCCTTCCGGCACCCGTTCTCCACGCGGAGCCCGGCCATAGTTCCGCGTCATCTGCGTGCTGGCGCCGCTCTCGTCTAGAAACACCAACTACGCAGGGTCGATCTGGGTTATGGCTTCCCACCACGCTTGCCGGCGCTGCTGCGCCTCCGGCGTTTCTTGTTCTTGGGCGTGGAGTGACTTTTTTTAAGCCGCAGTCCCATCTGCCGTAAGGCCAGCCACAGCCGCCCGATGCTCAAGCCCACGCCCTGGACCGCTTGCAGTTGCGCTTGCAACTCCCTCAGGGTCAGATCCGGCTGCTTACGGATTTGCTCCCCCATCCACTCCTGCACCGTCACCGTCACCCGGCTCACCGGACCACGTCGCCACGGCGGCCGCTCCATCTGCCCCGTGCGCGTGCGGGTGGCCGAGATCTTCTTGGCCCAGCCTTCGCTCACCCCGAATTGTTCCGCCAACTCCCCCAGTGTCCCTTTGCCCTGCTCATAGGCCTGCAAAAACTTTCGTCGCAAATCATTCGCGTATGGTCGTGCCATCCTGTGGAGCGGAGAATCGCCAGCAACAGTCTACACTATCTCTGAAAATGCTCTAGTGTTCGCACCAGCATAATACTGCCGGCCTGGCATGGCGAAGTGTGCGAGACTTCCACAAAATCGACCACAGTGCTGTGGCGGAAAAACCAGGTGCACTGCTGGGGAGAGTACCAATACCGGGTTTGGCTCGGTGGAGAGTTTTTACGCGCTGAATCCGATCCGAATAATTACCTCATTGGGTGGGTCGCTAAAATTCGTCCAGTAGCTGCGCTTGTGAGGAATCATTTGGGAGATGGATCTGCACTTCGCGCAGGCATCCCTGCGCGGGTACAACACCATGTCAATCACTCACTGCACCGGACGCGAGCTCAGAATTTCCTCAATCCTCTCCAACATTTTGTTTAGGTCTGCAGGCTTCTCGAAATAGCCGGCTGGAGCCGGCACTTGCCGCCGGCTTGAAATGAAGCGCTTGAACTCATGCGAAACTCCGGTGAGCATGACCACGGGAATGTGCCGAGTTTCAGCATCCTCGTAGAGGTCCCGGTACATTCTTACTCCCGTGTCTTTGGGCATCACAATATCAAGCACGATAAGGTCCGGCAGTTCGGCCTTGGCTTTCGCGAACCCCTGCTTGCCATCGCCGGCGCTGATAACGTCAAAGCCGTGGTCCTCCAGGAACCTCTCCACGTAGGCAACTACGTCAGGCTCGTCGTCGACAACCAATATCTTCTTTCCAGATTTGGCGTTCATGGTGGTCCTCACTTTCTTTGCATCGCATCGAGTGCGCGTTTAAGGGTCTCCTCGTCCGCCCTTGCCAGCGCTTCCGACAGCTCGCTGCGAAGCTGATCAGCGGCGGAAGTGGTCGAGCCGGGAGGTTCCATTCCCAGCAGCTTGCGGACGGCTGCAACATAGGACTCGGGATTCACCGGTTTCTCCAGGTAGATGCCGGGCCCCGAAAGTGTCATCTCCTCGAAGTCGGCGCGGCCTAACTGGTCGCGCGCGTGACCGGTCACGATCAGCACCGGGATTTTGGCCAAGCTCTTGTCCTTCTGCAGATCGTGATAGCAGCGCGCCCCGGAGTGGCGAGGCATGACAAGATCGAGCGAGATCAGGTCGGGTGGATTCCTCCGCGCCTTTTCGAGCGCATCCAGGCCGTCTGCCGCCGTGGTCACCTCGAAGCCGACGTCTTCCAGGGCCAGGCTGAGATACGCTCGCACATCGGCCTCGTCATCCACAACCAGGATTCGCTTGCGCCGTTCGTTGCTCGCATCTGCACTCATATCTGCTCCTGGGTCTCAGCTGTGCCGCTGGGGGAACCTTCGGCGATCATGTGCAGGCGCCGCAAGGGCAGGCGAATGCGGAGCGTTGCTCCCTGACCGGGGACCGATTCTACCTCAACCCGGCCCCCATGTTCCTGCACGATCTTGCGGGTGGTCAGCAAACCCAGCCCGGTTCCCTTGTTGCCCTTGGTCGTGAAAAATGTGGTGAAGACTTTGGCTTTGACTTCCGAATCCATGCCGATGCCATTATCGGTGACCTCAAAAAGCAGTTCGTCATTCTGCTGGGCGGTGCGCAAGACGACCTTTCCTTGTCCATCGTCACGCATCACGGCAGCGTCGATTGCGTTCGAAAGCAAGTTGGTCAGACTGCTCTCCATCCCCTTCGGATCGAGCGGCGCAACCGTGACCTCGGGGCCCAGTTCCGCGACCAACTCCACTCCCTGAAGGTGGGCAGCGTCTTTGTACAGGGCAATGATGTCTTTCGCCAGCGCGTTGGGGTCGACCGGCTGAAGTTGGGGCGCGCGTCCCTTCGCGAAGGTGAGGAAATCCTTCACCAACTCGGTGGTCTTTTCGAAATTGCGATGCAGCATCTCCCAGCCACTCTGAATGCGGGCTGCTTCACTACGACGCAATCCGGTGTCGACCATGTACATGCCGCCTTCGAGGCCCATGAGCAGGTTTTTGATGGTGTGCGCGAGTCCAGCGACAGTCTGGCCGACCGCCGCCATACGCTCCGCGTCAAGCTTGTCCTGCTCCAGCCGCTTCATGGCCGTGAGGTCGACCAGGAATACCGCCCGTCCCAGTTCTTTGTGACCGCTGCGCAGCGGTACCGCCGACAATTGCACGGGCACCTGTCGTTTGTGGGTGGTGGCAATCGAGGTATCGTGTAATTCCAACACTTCGCTCTGCTGCGCCGCCGGCGTGAAGAATTCAGCCGGCAACACGCGCTTCAGCCATTCCCCGCTGGGTAACTGGCGGGGCGCCCAGTCCAGTAAGGTCCGCGCCGCGCGATTCATCATCTTGATATTGCCATGCGGATCAATGGCCACGATCGCGTTGGGAGCACTGCGGATCAGCCGATGATAGAAGTCGCGGACCTCGCGCAGCTCCGATTCCAGCATGTGGGTATCGGTGATGTCCACGGCCATCCCAATGACATGCTCGACCCCGTGCTCTCCGCGGGCCAGGGGTGCGCTGGTCACAACATAATGCGAAGGCGAGCCATCTTTGTGCACCCCGACCTGCTCGGCAGAATGCTCTTCGCCGTCCTCAAAGGTCATGACCGCGGGACACTCTTCGCAGCGGGAGTTGCGACGCTTGCAGACTGAGTAACAGAGCCCCCCTGCCGGCTCACCGAATGCCTGGCGGAACTTCTCATTGGCACGACTGATATGAAAGTCACGATCCAGCACGAAAACCAGGCTTGGAACGCGCTCGAAAAGCCAGTCGTACTCGCGCTGCCAGTGGCGCGTCTCTGTCAAATCCGACGCCATCGCCATGACGTAGCGCACCTCGCCCTCGCTGTCCTTGATGGGGGTCAGATGAACGACATACTGACAAGAGCGCCCGTGCCGGTCGACTCCCGATTCATCCACCACGTGCACTAAGCCGTCGCGCAGGGCGGTCCGTGCCTGGCACTGGCGGCACGCTTTGCTTTCCCGCTTGAACACTTCGTAACACTTACGGCCGCGCCAATCTCCAAAATACTCGCGGAAATTGCCGTTGGCTGCGACTACGTTCGACTCGGCGTCCATAATGGCGACCGCAAAGGGCAGCTGGTCAAAAAGCCCCTGCTGGGCGATGCCTGCGACGTCGAATTTTGGCATGCTTGCCATGTTTCACTGCCCAATCGGAGGTAGCACTGGACTCCCACTGCCAGCGGTGCGACGGCGCAGCTCGATATCACGCGCCTCGATAATTTCCCGTCTCTCCTTGTGACACCATGCGCAGCGGGTCATCTCCGGTTTGTTCTTTTCCGCCGCTTTCTTCAGGTGACAGCCAATGCACAGCCGGTGGAACGCTTCCGTGTAGCTCACAGCGCGGTAGTTCTTTATTTGGATCGATGCTTTCGCGGGCACCAGACCTTTATGGCAGTGGTCGCAGCCAATCGCATTGCTGGCCGTTCGCACCTGTCCGCGGGTATGACATTGGTAGCAGGCGATGTTCCCGCCGGTTGGCGAGGCGTGCCAGTCATGGCGAAAAGCATCCACACTCTGATACATGTCGGTGTGGCAACTGGCACAGGCTGAGCCCTCATCGTGTGGCAAGTTCATGTGATGACACAGGACACAGGAGGCTTTTTCGCCTTCCCGCTTCTTGTGTTCCGCGTGGTTGAACGCCACCCCAAAGCCGTCGAGGTTGCCGTCAATCCACAGAATGTCTCCGCCACGAGCGCGATGCACGGGCACCGGATCGAGTCCGCGGCTCTGCCCGCGCTGCGCCGCCAGAAGACCGAAGCCGCTGGCAGCGGCAAGAATCACGGCCAGCGAGTACACTGTGCGCGACGCAACCGAGGGCACTCCTAACCACGTCGTGCCTACTGGCGCGAATTCAGGGGCCTGCAGCGGGTCAGCACCGGGATCGGCCGGTGGCCGCTCCCATACGTGAAAGCGCTCGACCATGAACAGAAACAGAAGGGCCGCAGCGGAAACAATTCCTACGCTGATGCTGACTTCCGACCACGAAGGGACATAGAAGTGGCCGCCCGTCCTCACGTGTGCCAGGCCGCCGGTATCGATGCGGTTGAAGACGACGCCGAACACAGCCACCGCGGCCACTATCCACTGCCCGTTGGCGCGGTGACGCACGCGCGGGATCCACAGCAGCACCAGCGGGATGAACGCCATCACGCAAATCTCAAACCAAAACAAGCCGGTGTAAATACCCGGTTCGATCAGGCGGTGCGCTTGGCCGCGAACCAGCAAGTCGCCGAATCGGAGTGCGAGGTACAGCATGAGTACCCAGCGTGCCGCGCCCGCCAACGGCCCTAATGCCTCCGTCTCCGGCTTGCGGCGATAAAGATAGGCGGTCAGATGGTTTTCAAACACCACCATCATCATGCCCAGGACTATGGCGGAAACCAGGAACAGCAGCGGCAGAATCGGCGAATACCACAGCGGATACAGCCGGTACGGCATGATCAGGAACAGCGACCCGAGTGAGGACTGATGCAGGGTGGAGAGTCCGATGCCCACTAATACCAGTGGCAGCCTCAGACGTATAAGCGCCGCCCGCACTTTTGCCAGTCGGGGGAATTCTTCGGCGGGAACGGGTAGAAACTCCAGCGACAAAACCGTGAGGTACAACATCACGCACCAGCCAACCTCAAACAGTGGCGAATGCGGATTCCAGTACACCAGCATGTGCCAGATGTTCCAGGGAAGGCCAAGGTCGAACAGGAGACTGACCGCGACTGCGGCGTAACCCAGAAACGCGGTCAGAACGGCTGGACGTACGATGTCGTGGAGCCGTTCCAGCCTGAAGATATACACGGCGGCCGTGACGATGAAGCCCCCTGCGGCCAAGGCCACACCGCCCATTACATCAAAGCCGACCCAAAGTCCCCAGGCGTTGCTATCGCCGAGGTTGGTGGTCGCACCCAGGCCAAACCGATAGCGTGCCGCCGCGACGGAGAGCGCCAGCCCCACGCTGAGCCAAAGAACGAGTTTAAATTTCCGGACTCTGTCCATCCGCGTTCTCTTTCTGAAGCTTGATTCGCCGCGCAATGACCCAGTTCACCCCGCCCATGATCGCCAACACACCGCAGAACGCATAAGGTACGGATGCCATCGCCACGGCCGTCTTCTCGGGCAAGGGATCGCTCGTAATCGCGTGGCCATCCGTCAGGAAATCAAGGTCAACATTGGAGACATATAGCACCGACGAGCCTTGGGCCTCTGTTTCGCCCCACACTTTGTTGATGTACAGCCCCGGATTTTCGGCGATGCGCCGGTGGGCCTCGGCCAGCAGGGCGTCGCGATCGCCGAAGATGGTTGCCTTGGTCGGGCAGGCCTCCGTGCAGGCGGGCGCTTGACCTTGGCGAATTCGTTCATAGCAGAGGATGCATTTGCGCACGTAAGGCACGGCCTTGTCCCAGTCGTAGCGGGGAATGCCATAGGTGCAAGCCATCATGCAGTAGCGGCAGCCCATGCACTTGGCCGAGTCATAAACCACCGCTCCAATCTCGGTCTTGTGCATGGCTCCCACCGGACACGCAGAAACGCAGGCGGGTTCGAGGCAATGGCGGCATTGTTTCCGGGCGTGTGCCTGCTTCGGACCAGTGACGATGGAGGTCCAGTTGAGCGCGGTGAGTCCGTCATCCTCATCCCAGCGGCGCGGAATATCATCCCCCAAATGATTTACTTTCTTGCAAGCCACGACGCACTGATTACAGGCGATGCATTTGGTCACGTCGGTGAGAATCGCGGCGCTCATTGCGCAGTCACCTCCTGCTTAACCATTCCCACGTTGCCACGTGGCGTCGCAACGCCAGCGGCTACCGGCGGGAACGCAACTGCCGGGCCCTCCAGCCGCGCCTTGGGGAGCCAACTCGGACGGTCGGCGTACCCTAACGTGGCTGCCACCCGATCTCCGGCGCCGGGGGGGAACTTCCAAGCCACCGCGGTAACGACCTGGGATAGCGGTGCCAGCACACAGTGCGCGATCTTGGTGAACGGAATCAGGACCATGATCAGGTCTGCAGAGTAGACGTGCAGCAGCATCAACTCCTGATAGGTTTTGGCGGAAAGCACGGCGTGCGAACAGGCATAACCGGTGGCGAACGGAATCAGCAAAAGGATGGGCCAGAAGTATTCCTGCGGCCGGCTGATGCCGCGTGCCGCCGACGAGGTCACACGCCCGACCAGCAGGCCTGCGCCCGCCAGCAAGGTGAGAACGGTCAGCACATCCGCCGCACTCTGCGGCATCGCGCTCCATCCGAATCCCATCGCACGTCGCCACAGCAGCACGTGAGCGGCGGCAAAAAACGGCACCAGCAGCAGGCCGACGTGGAACAATAACGACACGCTGCTATAGATGGGACGGGTGCGCCAAAGCCGCGCCACCGGCACCAGCCAATGGAAGGTCTGGTGCGCAACTTCCTTCCAGTTGACGATGCGGTCCCAACTTCTCCGGTAGGCTTCGACGATGCCGACCACGGTCAGCACGACAACCCGGGTGAGGCCCAAAACCATCAGGGCAAACGCCGCTGCGAACAACGGTCCACGGCCGAATTGAATCCAGAATTCCACGGCGTCTCCCTCAGTCGAAGATGATCGCCTTGTACAGCAAATCGTGCAGGCCCACGATCTGGCAGTCGATGTGGTTATCTTCCATGAGCTCGCGTAATTGCTTCTTGCAGTTGGCGCAAGGCGCGACGCAGAACTTTGCCCCGGTGGCGCGTATCTGTTCCGCCTTGGCGAGGCCTCCCACGGTGGTGCGGTAGGGGCGCAGCTCGTCGATCGAGACCGTGCCGGCGCCGCCGCCACAGCAGATATTTCTGCGCCCGTTGGGCGTCATTTCGACGTAGTTGCTGCAAATCGCCTTCAGCAGCTCGCGTGGCTGCTGCACGATCCATCCTGGACGGGCGATGTTGCAGGGATCGTGATAGGTGACCGCCTCCGTAATAGCGTCAGCCTTTAACTTCAGCCGGCCCTGCTTCCAGGCCTGGTAGGTGTACTCCATGATGTTGATCACCGGCCGGGTCGAACGCCCACCACAAAATGAAGGATAGAAATACTTGGCGGTGCGCGACGCGTGGCCGCACTCGCCGATGAGGATCTTCTTGACCTGCAAGCGTTCCGCTTCGGCGTGAACTTTCTGGAGCACATGCTCCATTACCTGATCGGAGTAGAAGAGTCCATAGTTGATGCCGTCGTAGTAGCCGGTTCCGATGGTCCAACTATCGCCGGTAGCGCGAAATACCGCGGCATTCCCCATGAGCGTGTCGGCCTCCATCATGAAATCCGACACTGCCGGCAGGAACAGATACTCGGCGCCTTGCTGGTCGAGGGGGAAAGGAATATCGACCCCACGTTCCTCTTGCATCGATTCGCTCAGGAATTCTAGGCTGTCGATCAACGCGGGCACAGGAATCGCTGAAGTGTTGCCCGACTTTCCCATCAACTGCTCTCGCGTGCTGACGACCAAGGCGCGCGGCGTGATGCCTATCTCGGAGAGAATGTAGCGTCCAAGATGGGTGATTAAGGCGTGATCGATACCCATGGGGCATTCGAAATGGCAGCGACGACAAGCGGTGCAGTTGTAAAACGCCGCCGCCATCTCCTGGATCTTCTCATCATTCAGCCCTGCGTCCCCCAGCAGCCGGCCACGCAAGACGCCGGAAACCGTGAAATGCCGGCGGTAGATGGAGAGCAGCAGCTCCGACCGGTAGCAGGGTACGTCATGAGGATCGCCGGTTGCGTCGTACACCTGGCACGCCACGCTGCAGCGCGCGCATTTAGCGCTGATGCGGATGTAATGATCAAGCGCTACCCGGTAATTCGTATGCTTCAGGATGGTTGCAAAGGCCTCCAGAAAACGTCGCGGGCGATCGGCAACACAAAAGTCTTCAACGTGATAACGGACCGGTAGGCGCTGCCGCTCAATGATCTCAGGCTTTTTCGCGCAGGCGAACGCTTTTGTCCGCTGTTCAGCAGTGATAGGTTGCACAAGACCTCTCGGCGTAGCTGGTGAGGTTAGACCACTTGTAGAGACCCATTGGCCTATGCGTTGTCCGCTTTGTCCGAGCCAATGTCGCAACTGCAGTGCGCCTTGCATTTGACGTTCTGGCTACGCTGGACAGCATAAGAAATCCGATGTCAATGGCCTCTAGATGTTAAAGGCATCTACATGCTATCATCATCTTTCTGATGATGTCAGTATTTTTTGTTCCAAGCTCGCAGATGCTGCCCCAGGAATTCCCGAAACGGGAGATGCAAGCTGGGGTCGCGGAACTGGGAACCTCTATCGAGCGCTCCGTTTTCGATGTATCTTGCTTCCTGGCATGGTATTTCGGCAAGACCACCAGCTCTATCGGTGAATCTCAGGGCCACAATGAGGCTTTATGCCAATGAAAACGATGAAAAAGAGGCTGACGACTGGCGTCCGCGACGGCTGTCGCCGGCACGACTATCCATGCTCCTGCGCCATGGGTCATCTCTCTCGCTTCGTGGAACCTGTCGTCCTACTCATCCTGAAAGAAAAAGGACACGCCCACGGATATGATTTGTCGTCCAACCTCGCTGCATACGTTTTCACCGACGCGGAGATCGAGCGCGCGGCCCTTTATCGAACCCTTCGACGCTTAGAGCATCATGCCTATGTCAAGTCGGGATGGAAGGTGGCCGGAAACGGTCCGGCCAGACGCGTTTATGCTCTCACGAGCAAGGGGGAGGCCCACCTGCGAGAGTGGGCGACAGTGCTTGATAAAGTCGCAACTTCAATGACGCGCTACGTGAAGCGCGTCGCCGAACTTGACGGTGCTACGCCAAACAGGTGACCTCCGGTTGGCCAGAGATTGCGAATCGAACCTTCGTTCCTCTCAGGTGTGCATCAGGGACGGCCATACGGAAGAACTGAATGCGATTTCACGATCTTTCGTCAAACCCGGAAAGTCACTGGTAACAGGTTTTTCTGGAAGCAAGAGCGGTTTTGTAGTGTCTTTTTACGCCAAATATCCTGATTGTTTTTTTGGGCCTGAACTTGCGTTTTTCGGATTCTGCTCCTGTGCTGGAGTATTGCGTCGTGCGCCCACACCTTCGTCCTGTCTGCTCATTAGACCAACGGCCTTTTGTTGCCAACCCTCGTCCTGCGGCTGGCCTTCTTGACTATTGCAATCGGGAAACAGGTTGGGTGCCTGTCTACGGGACCGTCGAGGTACAGGCTTAACCAGAAACCTGAGGAGATAAGCCGTGAAAAGTGCTGTCCGTACGCTGAGAAGTGCGGCTGTTCGCGCGTCGCTGTTGGGTCTGTTAATTCTGGCTGTCAATGCCGTGAGCTGGGCCGACACAACGAAGTTTTGTGACGCAAATGGTCCCGAGACCCTAAATCCCTACGGCGATCTTAAGACCAACTATCAGACTAATCTAATCGTAAAGGGCCAATGCGATGTCAACGGCACCCCCGCTACGGGAGACACCCTTCTTTACGTGTTTCAAAACGTAAACATCATCGGGGGCGGCTCGTTGATTTTCCATGACGACCACAACATCGATTTCTACGCCGAGTCCATCTTGGTACAGGGCACGTTTGAAGGAACGCCGCCGAGGACCAAGAAGTAAGACTGCTAATATCGTGATGCAAAGCTAAAGGGGCCCGTTCCTAGTCACGGCGCGTTAGCCATGCAAGGAAACGGGCCAGTCTGGGCAAACCTTACTGTTTTTGTTTAGGCTGGCCCCCCCCGTAGTAGCACTCAGGTCCCGAGGTGCCTTCTTTGACGCCCGACAGAGCGACCTTCCAGGTATCGTCGTCTGGGAACTTCTCCCACATCGGCGGCCCCGGTTTATTGCCCTGGTCGAACTGCGGTTGTACTTGAAAGCTGAAACCAAAACAGCCTCCGGTGAGGCAATCGGGCGGCTGGGTGCCCCAGGCACAAACCGAACCATCTTTGCAGTCGGACCCGGCAGCGCACCCGCAGCTCTTGGTGTCACTGTTCCAGGAGCAATACGAGACTGGTTTGCAGAAGTTCTTTTTGTCATTCTGGAACTCGCAGGTTTGATCATCGCCACCGCATCCGTACTTCGACAAATCGATGGTCACCTTCAACCAGCCGCTCATCGGGTCGTAGTTCACATCGGTTAAAAATTCAGGGTTCTTGCCAGTGTCGATTTTTACCGGATTGAACCCATAGATCTGGCTATCCACATTTACCCGATAGCGTCCGACCTCGTCCTCGACCGTCTCTTCGTCCGCTCCACTTCCCACATACATCCAGTAGGTCATGTGGGTAGTAGGTGTTCCATAGACGAGATACACGTAGTAGGTGTGCCCGGAGAGGAAAACACTCCTGCCGTTCTGATCGGGGACGCCGGTCTGCCGGCTGGCGGGCACGGTGGTGTCAATGTAATACCAGGTATCGTTCGAGGTCAGGGTACTGCGCTGGCCCGAGTCTTGTCCCATCATGGTGATCCGACCAGGGCGGTGAAGCGGATCGGTCTTGCAGAGCGGATCCTTGTCGCAGTCGCTGTTGTCCTCCGCCGTCCAGTACTGCCGGAAGAGGGGTGCGCCGTAGGCGTGAGTTCCGGCCCAAGTCCAGTTTCTCTGTCCGTCCGTACCGATGCCACATTCGGCTTTGCGGTCCCATTGAGTGCACGTTGGAGGATCGAGACACTTGTCGACCACCGATTTCAATGCGCAGTCGGCAATGATCGCCGTGGTGACATATTCGTGGGGGCTGGTGATCGCCGTCGCCGGTTTGCCCCTCTGGTCAACGGGCATTCCAGGCTGGGCGTAGTGCTTGTCCGAGGAGCATTCTGGCACCACGTTGGGAGCCCGGAAGAAGACGTCCTCGTTGACCGACAACGTCTCCCGCGGCGGGGTCGTGTTGGCCAGCAGCCCGGTCAATGAGCCATCGGTATCGTTGAGAACCGTTTGCCGGTCGATATCGTTAAACGGTTTGAAGATGTCATTGGTCCAGGTGCAATAGCGCGCCTTGGTGGACGAAACATCGAGCTTGAAGGTGTTCAGTTCGAACAATGGCTCGATAACAAAATGCCGGATATCCACATCTCGGAAGACGAGGTTCCGCGAGAAGAAGGCGGGAGGATAGTAAAAACCGTTCTCCTGCTTCCAGGCGATGGCCGCGTTGGGTATATAGCACTCCTTGACCTTAGGCTTGTTGATGTCAGGCGTGCCTTGCAACAGGCCGATGGTGTGCCCGTACATATACTTGCTGTCGTCGCACACCCCGTCGCCCGGACTCCGCTTATCGGGAGTGCAGTCCGAGATGGCTCCAGCCTTGATATTGAGATACGCACTGGACTCCTGGAAGGACGGGCCATCGTAGATATTGAACATGCGCTGGCCGGAGTTGAAGGGCGTGAGCGTGAAACTGATGCCATTTGCGGCGGACAGGCAATATCCCTGGGGGTTGGTTCCGTTATCGCAGGTGATGCCCTGAGGGGTGACAGGGCCGACGTTAGAAGCATAGAATTTTTGGGCTGTGCCGGTGGGAGTTTTCTGGGTCTGTCCTACATACACGTTCCTCAAGCCCACCAGCCAGTTGCCGATCGCATTATCGGAACGGGTATAACCGCCACCGGTCACCATGGTTAAACCGCCTCCCAGTTGATCGGTGACGGCGCTGTCAGTTACCAGCTTCCACCAGTTGCGCATCCAGATGGAGGAAAAGTTCTTCTCCGACCAGTTGAAGGAAGTGGTGTAGTGATCCAGCACGGTGACCATGCAGTTGCCTTCTGCGATATCGTTCGATCCCCCGCACTTGATGTTGTCGGAATCGGTATTGCTGCCGCAGTCCTTGTCAAGGCTATTGCACTTCGTGGGGTCACGGTTGCCGGAGGTGATGGGGTAGTAGTCGTAGGCGGAAGCCGGAATTACGCCGGCAGTCGGAATGCTGGGGCCGTTGCCCGGAATGGCAGCCACGGTGTTGGTCGACTTGGGACCGAATCCTTGGCAGGTGAAATCTGGATTGCCTACCTCCATGAACGAAAACATGGCGGTCGAGCAGGAGTTCCCAACGAACTTTTCCAGCGGAGAGGTGCCGACATTGTAGTCGCGCAATCCCGGCAGGTCCTGCAAGCCGCGTTGCCGCGAGGCATATCCGGTCCAGTACTCATAACGCGAAGGGCCGCTGTTAGCTCCAGCAGTCAGCCAGTAGCAATTGCCGCACGAACCCGCGCCCGCCGCCATGTTGTACTCAAAATCATTCCACCCATTCATGATCCAAAAGATGCTGGGATGCTGCCAATCGGAATTGAACGGCGCTCGGACTTCTCCAGCGTCCTGGTTGGCCAGGATGCCGGGGACCTGGCGCGGGTTCTCAATGTTTTGTACTCCTGCGCGCGCCAGAACTCCGATGTTGGCGTAAAACTTATTGTCGGTTTCCGTACCATCTTCTACGAAGAACCCGTGGCCGATGGACTTCCACCCTACATTGCGCGCCAGCAGCGCGCCTTGGCTGCCGTGGATCGTGATCCATCTCGTCATCGACTCATTCATCGAACAGTCTTTTACGAAGGTATCCGGGGGGACCTTGCGGTCCATGTGGAAGTGCACCGGATAGCGGCCCATCAGTCCGCCCTGTCCTAACTGGCGGAACTCAACACCTTGTAACTGGACCTGCTTGAATCCCTGGCGAAAGATCACATGACCGCCAAAGTAGTTGCCCACGGTAGGCGGGAAGTAGGGATCGGTGCCGTTCAAAGTATTCGGACCGGTATTGCCCTCTGAGACGATGCGGATGCTGCGCGACAGCAGCGCTACTGCGGCGCGAGTGTCGACCACGTCACGATCGAGTTCCAGCTTAGCTTTGACGTCCGCCGGCACGGGATAGGCCGTTCCATTGTGTGGGAAGCGCACGCCTCCCTCCAGAAACTTTCCACTGTCCAGAACGACTCCGCTGATCGTGATGCTGGTGCTATCAGCTGCCGAATCATACTCAGCGTCAGCGATGACTGCTTCTTCCGCGTGGCCCGGCAGGTAATCGGTCGGGCTGATTAGGATGTGATCACCGCCCGTCCAGTCCACTTGCCCGGCGACCTGAAAGGTTGTCTCGCCCATGGCTAGATTGGCCGTCAATCTTGTCCAACTCTTGCCGGTGCTCGAGGGCGTAGGATCCAACCCGTCGAAGGTGGATCCCTTCTTGCCGAAGAGCTGCAAAGTCCCGCCGTACGAGACCGCCAGCACTTTGCGTCCGAAATAGAGGTCGCTCTTGTTGGGATTATCGTATTGGTAGAAGCAGTCTCCCAGCACCGGGTCAGTTTTGCACCCGGTGGGATAGATCTGGGCCATCTTGTTGGAGTCATTCCATGTAGCGACGTCGCAGGTGGGATCGTCGCTTCCATCGGCCTTTTCGCACGGAATCGCGGGATCGCCCGGTGCACCCCACAGATGAATGGTTAGCGGCCCCGCGATGGCGCCGAGGTCATCCGGCGTGCCCGCGCGCAGCGCGCCGCCGTTCATCACTAGGATGGACGAGGCGTACAGGTCGAGCTTCTTGTCCTGAAATGTGAGCGCGCCGCCATTGTGGATGAAGACCCAGTGATACTTATAGATGCCACCTCCCTGCGTCCCGTCAGCGATGCACTCTCCCACGACATGCAGATTCGAGTCATAATTGCCAGCCGGCAATGATTTGTTGCCCATCGCATCCGGACAGGTGATGATCGGGGAGTCGTCCGGATGGAGTCGGTTGACCTGTGCTTCGTGGTCGATGTCCATCACCATTTGTGCGGCGGCAATGGCCGACAAGCTCACCCCCAAAACCGCAAAGCAGATCAGAGAGAACGTCGTTTCCAGAAGTCGACGGAGCAGCCGAACCCGAGTCCAGCTGTTTTCGCGTTTGTTAAGTGCTGCATGCAACAAACGGGACGGAGCACAATGCAACTGGCGTAGCAGAGCCCTCAGACGGCTGCCAGATAACCGGGTCCGCCCGCGTACCTGTCGTGGAACTGCTGCCGTTGCTCCGACATCATTGTTAAGAGTAGCTCTCCGATAGATACGCATAGCGCCCTCCTGGACCGGCATTCAATTGCCGGATCGTGTCTGATCTTGGTTGGTTGATCTAACGGGGGTAGAACTGGCTACTCTCCCACATCGCTCGGGTGATTCCCTACTGCGGCAGTTGCTTCTTCTATCCTAGGCAGCCATCCTGCCTTGGTGGAAACACTCTAGAATCGGCCAGAAGCGACACGATGGGCACGGCTTGGCCCTGGGGTCATTTCTGTTGAAGCTGGCGCAGTTTCCTCTTTTTTCGTGCACAAATCGTATCTATTCGTGGGATAAAGTCAAGTGCCAACTTCAACAATATCTAATTGTTTACCGGTTAGCCCATCGGGTTCGGTTGAAGACTGTTGACATCGAGAGCTTTCGCAATCAGAGCCTTGGAGCGGGCTGGAAGTATTCCATCGCTGCAGCCGATGTTTACCGGCTGGACCAAGAATATGGCGGTATTGAAGGCGGAAAGTTCACGGATCTGGTGATTCTTTCCGATGATTGCCTCTCAATGAATTGAGCCCGTGCCAATTGCAAAATCGAGCTGTGACATCTCTTATCAGCCATTCCCCCGCAACGCTGGTCGCTAAAAAGGCTCGCGGGGGGCGCCAGCAGCTACCCCGATCGATGATCCGCAGGACAGCCCAAAGTCGACGAGGAGACAGAACGTTTGGTGGCACAGGTGGCGAAAGAGAATCCCACCTACCCACAACTCCGGCATTATCTCGATTTGTAGCTATGGCAGACGAGTTTCTCTCCGGTTTCTGACGCAAGAACTTAGGTACCGGGGTTATACTTGGCAGCATTGACCTTGGCATCCAGCCGGGAGGTGCTCGGATGATGCGTTTCCGTGTGCTGACCTTGACGGTCTTGGTTATGGTGTGCGCCGTTCGGCTGCATGCCAGTCCTCAACCAAGCGATCCCCGCATCGTAATTAGCGGCGGCCATGATTCCGCTGGCCCGCTCGCGTGCATGTTCACATGCGTGGGGCTCGATTTCACCTTCATGGCCGATGGTTCCGGCGGCGGCACGTTCAGTTTCACGAACAATAGTGGCCAGAACTGGACCTCCCTCGAAATCGAAGCGCCTTCTCCTACCGGGGATATCATTACCTGTGGAGGTAGTTCCTTCGCCACCTGCGTGGTGATGCCTCAGTCTGGCGACTTTACCATCATCGACTTTTATGGCGGCAGTGGAATTCTGCAAAACCAGAATTTTACGATCGATCTGGGAACTTCCGGTTGGCCACCGAATGGAGAATTCCAGGCCTTTGCAAATGTCCCCGAGCCCAGTACGTTGGTCCTTTCCCTGGTCGGCTTGGCGCCACTGTTAAGGCGCCGGCGTCATCGCTTCTTGATGACGGACCGCTAAGCTTGGATAAGTATTTCGGGGAAATGGCCCAGTTTCAGGAGCTGGCCAGGGTGACAAACAAGAACCGGGAAGCTGATGAGCTGCTCCACAAGCCCAGGCGTTTAGGTCCCTCTGAACGGGAGCCTTGCCTTTCTCTCTCTCCTCCAGCGCTTACGGCTTCGCCGCGCTATCGCCTGTCGCCTGCTTCTCGAAGGTCCAGTGGCACGGTCGGCCCACAATCCCCAGGCCCGTGCTCCGCTCGCCGGTGCCCTCTGTGTCGGTGAACTGCGCCTTTACCTCGTAGCTATAGTCATGGCCCTCGGTCTTGATTGGCCCGTGCGTGTACTCCGCGCCGGCAGTGACTCCGCTGGCCGTCAACTTGGCCTTCCCGTCGTTGGCGATCTTGCCGTCGATTGCCAGGTAGGCCTGCTGGCCCCTGGTGCCGCGCTCGCCATGCAGAACATTGCCCGTCGCTGTCGAGATAAAGTGCAACGTGTAGCCCAGCGTCCCGCCCTTCGGATCGCAGGTCACGGTCGTGTTCCACTTGCCGTCGAACTTGCCGGCCGTGCCCTGCCCGCCCGCCGACAGCGTTATCAGGATGATTCCGAACAAAAGCCCCTTGTTCATGGTTTTCTACTTTCTTCTTTCCGGCGACGTCTCAGCCAGGATTTCCATTTTGATTTCCTGGCACGCCTTCATGCTACGCATGAAGTCATTCTCGTCAAAGGTTTAGCTGGAATTTCCTCTTTGACAGTCGAAAACGTCGCCATTGTACGCCTATCTCGCCTCTTTCCGACATTGTGAAACGATTTCTTGTCGGCGTATACCCGGCGGTCCGGCTACCCCCACCGACCCGGAGCGACCCATCTTAAACTCTCTGTTCTTGCAACACTCCCCCCTCGCCAAGCCTCTCGTGCGCCCGAATTCCCATATGGACCCGACTCGCGCACCACGAGCAGGCCACCGTCGGACGTTCCTCGCGATCCTTGGAAATCCACCTTCAGAGAGGGGTTGAAAGAGAGCTGAAAGGGCTGGTTTTGTTGTTCACCCACTGGGTGCAAGCCTCCGGTGTGTACTTTGCGCCGTCAAACCCGCATGAATACTGGCGTTGGCCCGATCATACGGCGGTTTAGGACAACTTCAAAAAGGAAATGTGGGCTAAGCTCCAAGGAAGCCGCCAAGCACCCGGACCGCGGAAGTTAGCCGGCAAAGAGGAGGCCGTCTTTCGATTGGCCTTAGGGTGGGCCCGCGGGCTGCTGTCTGGCCGCCGCGGCCTTGCGCGCGATCAGCAGGAAGCCATGCGCCGTGGCGTCTCTTTCCAGGGCTTGCAAGCGGGCGCGCCCTGGGCCCACCTTCGCTGATTCAATCTCTATCTCGCCCAACGCGAGCGCGGCCTCGAACTGGAGTTCCAGCAAGTGGTTCCGGGTTGCTTCCGTGAGCCTTCGTCCGAGACCGTCCAGGGCCTCAACCTGGTCACGTTGCTTCCCCGAGGCCGCTCGTATGCGGGCCGCGGCGGTGCCAACTTCGATCTCGACCGGCAGACGAAGAGCGGGGTCCTTTATTCGTCCGGCGAGTGCGGTGGCGTGCGCGATGGACTCGCTTGCCGCGGCAGGCTTGCCCTCGGCGAGCAGCGATCGAGCGAGGACCGTCTCGGCCAGGGCCTCCTTGTCAACCATCTTTTTCGTACGGAACTCCGCGGCGGCGGTGCGTGCGTTGGCTTCGCTGTCCTGCGGTCGCCCTTCGTCCAGCGATAGGGTAGCGAGCGCTAGCCGGCTCTCCGCCGTAGATTCGCCGATGCTTTCCCGGATCGACAGCGCTTTCTCGTGGCTCTTGCGCGCGGCAGCAAGCTCACCCTGTTCCGCCAGGACCTCTCCCAGACCGAACTGAGCGTACGCCGAGCCCGATTTATCGGCGAGCTCGTCGTACATCGGCAGAACCTGGTCATACTTGCTTCTCGCACCGGCCAAGTCTCCCTTGTCATGCAGCACCTCGGCCATATTATTGAGCACGATTGCTTCACTACCCTTGTTTTTCACTTCCCGGTACATGTCCAAGGCCTGCTCGTACAGCTCTTCTGCGCCATCCAGATTTCCCTGCCGCTGCAGTAAGGCCCCCAAGTTAGTCAGCGGATTTGCGGCCAAACCCTTGGCCCCGATGGCGCGGTAAATGGCCAGCGCGTCGCGATACTTTTTCTCGGCGGCCGCGAGATCGCCCTGCTCCAGAAACACGCCTCCAATGTTGTTCAGCACGGAAGCCTCGTCACCCTTATCGCCACTCTGGCGGTAGATATCCAGGGCTTGTTTGTATAAACGCAGCGCTGCCGAGAAGTCCTCCTGCCCCAGCAGAGAGTTGGCTTCGGCTGACTGCGCTTCGGCCAGTAAGAGTTTCCTCGACTGCTCATGGGCTTTGTCTCCCGCTTTCCTGGCCGCGGCTTGCCCCAGCTTCCATTCGCCCAGCAAGTTGTAGGCATAGGCTTCGGCCAAATCGATGCGCGGATCGTCGCGGCGGGGTGATGGAAGCGCACGTAACTGCTCGATGGTGGCAAGAGCGTCTTTCACTTGTCCGGCGCTTCTCTGTGCTTTCGCCAGCCGCAACCCGTGCTCCAAGTTATCGGGGTAGTCGTGCCACAGAGTTTGGTACAGCTTGATCGCCTCGGGCCACTGGCTGGTCATCTCGAGGTAGCGCGCTTGCACGGAAAGCTTGTCCTCGGGCGGAAGTTTGTCCGATAGGTCGAAGGCCTTCTTGGCTTCCTCCTGCGCCTTTTGGTTGTAGCCGAGGAAGTTCAAGGCCTCGGCCAGAGCGGAATGCGCCAGCGCATAGTCCGGCTCTGCGGCCACGGTTTTCTCCAAGAGGGTTCGCGCTGCCGCCGCATCGAATACCTGCAACCTCGCTAGACCTTCCGCATAAAGCCTTGCTACTTCAGGGCTGACCGGTATGGAAGCACTTACCGCCGCAGCCTCGGCTGGAGAGATGGCAGCTTCCACCCCCAACTTTGCCCGGAGTGTCGCACCTACGCGGCCCACGAGTTCATCCATTTGCCCTGCGCTGCCTTTTTCTGAGAAAGACGCAATGGTCTCACCGGTTGCGGCATCCTGTAGCCTCAAATCCAGCCGGAGATCGCCTCCACCCAATGGGGTGTACGAGCCCATAACAACGTCAACGTCGTCCATGTTCAGGTATTTGCGGATCCTGGCCAGGGTCGCCGGACTGTAGCCGTCAGCATCCTTCAATGCCAAGTCACCCTTGAGCTGGCTGATGTATTCATCGGGAACCGTCAACAGCTTGTCCCCGGCGGCGAGTTCGGTGTTGAGAAACCGGGAGAGCGCAGTGGAACGCCAAGCCTCATCGGGACGCTGAGAAACATTTTGAAAGCCCAGCACGGCCACCGAGCGCCGCTGTTTGACCACAGGTGGACGATAGCTATGGCCACCGATCGTCGAAGTACCCACCCACTTGTAACCCAGCGCGCCGCCCAGCAAAATCAGCAACCCAAGCGCGGCCCACATTAGCCGTACCCGCCAAGTGGAAGGACTCGATCCCCGCGCAGGAGCTATCCCGCGAGATTGCGTTTCAGCAACGGCTGTGGGCGCGAGACTGGGGATGACCTCAGCCGTGGCAGGTGCGGCGGTGGTAAGCGCTGTCTCGGTGCTTGCCTGCCTCGCCAGCACCACGGGGACAAAGCCACCGGTCTTGGATTCGGTTACGCGCGGTGCAGGGGCGGGAACGACTTTGGAGGTAACGGGAGCGAGAAAGCGATATCCATGTCGTGGAAGGGTTTCTACATAGAGGGATGCATCCGCGCTGTCGTTGAGGACATTTCTGATTTGCTTGATGCAGTGGTTCATCCCCTGCTCAAAGTCAACGTAGGTCTGCTCACCCCAAAGTTGTTGCCGAATTTCCTCACGCGTCACCACCTGGCCGGCGTGACTGACCAGCAGGACGAGAAGTTGAAAGGGCTGCGGCGACAACTTAACAAGTGTTCCGCCTTTGCGCAGCTCGTCGGTCGCGAGATTCAGCTCGAAAACTCCGAAGCGGAGCAGTTTCTGGGTGGCGCTCAAGCTCATTACCTTCAAGTAGTGCGGCGCTGGCTACGGATTATACCCCGTTTGGAGCGCTGCTGACGCCAGGAAGTTCCGATCATTTCCTAAGCCAACCCTAGCAATATCAAAAGCTTAGACGATCATCCAAGAAACTCACCTACAAATCAGACCCTAACCATTGAAGGCAACAGCGAACCGGCGCATTGTGCACAAGTGAGCGGGGGCTGAGTACAACTCAAGCAACTGCTCTAGGGGGAACGCACCCGGAGGCGGGGAAACAATCCCGCTTCCGGGTAGCGGCGAAACCAGAGGTTGTCATGAAAACGCAAGCAGCAACCGGTAAGCGACAGAGGAAAGCAAGAGCGTGCGCCATGTCTTCAACACGTGCGTTCTTGACGCTCTTGCTGCAGGCCCAGAGTCGTAGGACCTCACATTACGCCAGTTCCTTGAGGGACCGCGATTGGCGGCCGGGCTCGAAGGCCCCACGCGGAGCGGTCTTAGCGGCGCGCTACATCTCGCGATGGACAGGAGGAAGCATGATCGGAGATTTCAAGTACGCAGCCCAAATGGAGGCCGAAGAAATCGCAGAGCAGGAATACGGCTGTGATTTCTACAACCTACCCCAAGATGTTCAATCCGCTGTTTATCAGCGCGGGCTTGACGGCTACTTTGGCCGTCTGCTTGACCGGGCCGCTTACCGGGCGAAAAAGAGAAAGGGAGGAACATGAAACCGCGCAAGCACGATGTCAGAATTGAAACCGATGCGATGAGCGCCGCCAATTAGGGAGCGCGATTGCACTTGCTGGCCGAAGCCGCGCTTCCGGTGAGGGGCAACTGCGCCGCCGTTGCTCCTCGCTCTTCCTAATCCATCGCCGCCACAGCCATGACCAGAACGAGGTCGCTATGAAGCGTAACGTGCTCTGTTGCTCTAGCTTTTCTTTCCTGTTGACCAGAACGCGATGATCACTGGAAAGAGTCATCGTCATCATAGGACGTACGGCAGGCTGGCTATTCGGGGCGAGGGCCGCTCTGTCCATGCGCGATCTCGTGAACGACATTTTCGACGAGGAACCGGGTGTAAGAAGGAAAAGCCCCAATGCCAGTCGGGGCTAGAACTGCTCGCGTCTGTGTGGACCGCGTCTGAGGAGTACTATGCCACAGACGCATCAATCTCGCTTAGAACAGAAATAGCTCTATCCCGAAGGTGGCATATCAAAGTGGTATAGACGGATTGTCTTCCCGACAATGCGTTCAGGTTTGTATTTGTCAACCCAGCCGTATTTCTCAGGAAATACTCTGATCAAGAATTCGCTAACGGCCATCCAGCCGCCCGGCCTATCATTTGGCGTGAGGCGTCGTATGACAGGCACGTCCAGGAGTTTGAGGTCCGCAGATCCCTCGTAGGCTATCGAAATCGAGCGAATGTGCTGCTGCTGAAGCACCGTGGAGAGACGGTTGAGGTCCTGTCCCCAATCAAAGTCACTATCGATCAATATGCTGCTGCCATAGGGAGCGGCAACTTCATTGAAGTAGGGAATGAAATCCGGAGTGGCACGAACACACGAGACAATGTTCCACACGATTAGAATGAGCGTCGCGGACCTATAAGTGAAGCGCTTGGTTCCTGCGCCGCCGACGTGCCAAAGCCAGGCAACCGCATACGCAGCCATCATGGCCAGAAAGGGGTAAATTACCAGAATGTACCTTAAGCCAAGATTCGTCTTGCTCAACATTGCGACCAGCAAGGGGCCGGCGATTCCAACTAACGGCAGAACCATATTTCGGACCTTGCGGCGCACCAGCGCTCGTGCCACCCCTACGACGGCGAAAACCAGAAGAGGAATCGGCGTCTTTACTGCAATTGCAACCGGGAAGAAATACCATCGTCCTCCGGTATAGCTCTCGCCGAAAAGGTAGCTCAGCGCTCCTTTGCCGGCTCCCAACACAAAAGCGCGCGCCGCTCCCCGGAAGAGTTCTGGCGCAGGAACCCCTCCAAACACAGCAGCTCTCTGAAGCAAACCCGGCAGCTTCTCATAGTAGGCTGACTGAACGGGCGTCAGGTGCCCCACTTCGTAGATAGGGCCGATTGAGAATCGATATCCCGCCCAGATAATGAAAGCGCACGTGAGCACGCCGGTGATGATATGTTTCAAGGTTATTCGCGTCCGGCTCGCATGCCATTCGGATGCATAGAGCGCCACACAACAAACCACTAGATAGGGTAACGCCGACAGCTTTGACAATATCGCGAACCCTACCATGGCACCGGCCAGTACAGCAGCTGAGAGTTTCGGACTTTGCAAGAAATGCCAGAAACCGAGCAGCGCACTCAGGAACAGTGCTGTGAACGCCATGTCGACAGTAGCCAGAGACGCGTGTGCCAGTACAAGGGGACAGAATGCGAAGAATACGACAGCAAGAGCGGCTTGCCATAGGCCGTAGCTTTGCGATGAATGCCACAATAGAAAACAGGCCAAAAGAAAAAAAGGTAGTGTCCCCAGTCGGGCAAGGATTAGAGTCCTCTGGTAGTGACCTTCACTTTCCAGGACGGCGTTACCCTCGACCCATGGATCTGAATTTCCTTGGAGTCTCGATCCATCAATATAGGGACCGAGTGCCACGGCGATCGGGACGAGCGGCGGAGTGATGGGGTTAAAAGTGGACCTACCGAGCTGAATCCATTCCATGCCGGCCGCTACATGGAGGGCCTCATCAAAGGTTTGACAATAAACCGGATAGACTGCCACGATCAATAGGGTCGCAGTCACGACGGAAAGTACTGCAACGATGATGGGAAGATACAAAGACCAGCACTGGGAAGGCGCCGCTTCAAGAATCGGACGTGTCTGCAGGCAAGTCACACTTGTCAACCCCGGGATAGGGTTGCCCAGACCATCTGGCCCAGCATGGTGTAAGTGCCTCATTGCTTAATCGGAACACAGGCGCTCGCGCATGAACCTCCCCTTGCCGCGCCCGCCGCGATTAGCGAAGTGAGTGCCGCTACTCGCATGCATCGGCGCGGTCAGTACATCACCCTGGGACCGGGACCCCTTTACGGAGAGACCCGAAGCGATGAGCGGGCGCCCTTACTTTCCCACCTGCTTGAGCACAACCATGTTTCGCTCGTCCGCGGCGATGGTCCGATAGAGCTTCTTCAGCTCTTCGGCCTGGCTGACGGGCACGGTCAGTTCCTTGATCTCGAACGTGCGAGTGTAGCGAATGACGTTGCCATTGATTGCTGTCTTAGAGTGATAGCTCGCGAAGCTATACTCTGCGTCGGTCGGCCGTGGTAGTTCATCCACTTGGTAGCCCTGGGGAATCGTGATATCGAAAATGTCAGCATCGCGCACCGGCCCTATTACAACGGCAGTTCAGGGCCAAACCTATAATACACCGTCGCCGGAATCCCAAACCCGGCGACGTGATGATCAGACTGAAAGGCGGCTTGGGCGATCCGTTCGTCGATGGCGGGGCTTTCGTAAAAGCTTTGCCAATCCTGCGGCATCCACCCGATTTGCTTCCGATCGCTGACCCTAATTGAACTGGGGTTTGTGGGAGCTATCGCCCCAGAGCCAAACGCGTCACTTCCCCCGGCGGCAGGTGTCACTGACAAACGATTTCCCGTAAGGTGAAATGGTTCTGGGCATTTTTGAGCAAGGCATCCCCCGGCCCGCTTTCCCGCCCTTCCGAGGGCGGGATTGCTGCCATTCGTGGACGACCAGAGAAGCTTGCTGATGCCACCAACTTCGCCACGCATTCCAGCAGAGCGTGGGAAGCGTCATCGGAAGAAAACCAAACGTATGGTACTCGCCGAAAGCGAAGGAGGAGTATCGCATGACCAGAACGCTGGCCGAGGTACTGGAGCAGTCCGGCATTCCGATCCGATTGCAGGTTGGCGGCAAGGCTCCCGACGCGGTGGTTGATCGCGAAGTAAGCAAGGAACCCTGCCCCCGCGCGAAGAAGCTGCGGGATTTGTATTTCCAGACACTTTCCTCTGCGACCAATGAGTTTCCCTACTGGTATACCCGCAAGTACTCCGAACTCGAGGGCGAGATCCCGGTGGTCCGCCGGGCCACAGCGCTGAAGGAAGCGTTCTCCCATCTCACTCCAACTATCTTGCCCGGCGAACTGTTGGTAATGGGTAAAGCGCACTATTATCGCGGTTCGTTCCCCATGCCATGGCTTTCGGAAGGTTATTACATGGCGAAAGAGGACGAACTCTATAAAGCCGCGTTGTCGAGGGGCAGCTCCAGCGTTGACGAACTTTCGAAGTTTGGCAGTGGCGGCGGCAACGTCACGCGGAGCTTTGGCAATGTCGTTTCCATCGCGGGCAAGTTTGGCTTGCGCCGCGAGGAGATTCCAGCCCTGTTGCACACTGCCAGGGAATGGGTGGGCAAGTCGGTGGACGATGTCGGCCATAAGTACGAGCAGATGGTGCCCACATACCCCATGAAGGAAGCGATCATGCGTTCCATCGTGTGCATGTTTGACTCGGGCTACACGCTGCCGCAGGGCCGTGAGGTCATTAACTATTACTATCCCCTGGAATACGGTTTCGATGGCTTGCTACAGATGGCCAAAGAGAAGAAGGCGGAAGTGGCGGGACGCGCCGATGGCGACGGGTTGACGGGCATGAACCGCCTCTACAACTACCAAGCGGTCATCCTGATTCTGGAAGGCATTCAGAACTGGATTATGAACTACGCGAAAGAAGCGCGCCGTCTGGCAGACTTCGAGAGCGGGCCGCAGCAGAAGCAGGAATACCAGGAAATTGCCCAGCGGCTGGAATCGGTGGCCCACAACAAGCCAACAACGTTCCGCGAAGCCATCCAAATGATCTGGACAGTCCACGTTGCTGTCCTGAATGAAGATGCCATTTCCGGCCTGTCGCCGGGCCGCGTGGGACAGGTCCTGTATCCGTACTACGAGCAGGACAAGGCTGCGGGCCGCATTACCGATGACGAGGTCCTGGAATGGTTGCAGTTGCAGCGGGTGAAGTTCACCTGTATCGATTGTTTTGCTTCCATGGGTGTGGTCGGTGGTGTGCTCTCCGGCAATACATTCAACAATCTCAGACCTGGGAGGCCTTACCAACGACGGCAGATCGGCGGCCAACGATCTTGAAAAGCTGATCATCGAAGCTGCGATCCGCTGCACCAGCACCCAGCCCACTCTCACCGTACTATACGACGACAAACTGCCGGAAGACTTCCTGCTCAAAGCGACCGAGTGCAACAAGACTGGTACTGGTTATCCAGCGTGGGTGAACAATCGTGGCGCGATCGATTTCATCCTGAACCAGTATGGTCCGGAAGGCATGACGGTCGAAGAAGCGCGCGCGGTAGCGATCGGCGGATGCCTGGAAACGTCACCGTGTTCCTGGCTGCCGCTGCACTTGAACGCCAAGGAGTATTGGATTCCGGGTGGCTCCGGACAGCCGACCAGCGTCGGTGTGCACTTCATTTCGCTGCCCAAGGTCCTCGAACTGGTATTGTTCAACGGCATCGACCAGAGGACAGGACAGCCAGTCTATCCCCCGCACGGCAAGAAGCTGGAAAGCTACGAAGAAATCGTTGAGGTCTTCCAGGACTCCTTCCGCAAGACGGTCGATTGCCTGACTACCACCAACAATATCCAGCACGACATCTGGCGCAAGCAGAACATGGCGGTTTTCAACTCGCTGCTCAAGCCGGATTGTCTGCTAAACGGCCACCTGATCCATGAGCTTGGCTACCGCTACAACGGTACCTACAACGTCGAATCGTGCGGAACGATCAACCTCGTGAATTCCCTGGCCGCGATTAAGAAGGTCGTGTTCGAGGATCGGGCGACCAGCCTGGAGGAGATCAAGCAGGCGTTGAGGGACAACTTTGGCTTCAAGACGGCCTCCGAAGTTGGCTCGTTCTCACTCGCCGATCAGGAGAAGAAGGATGGGAGCGGCAAGTGGGACTACATCCACTATCTCTGCCTGACTGCGCCGAAGTACGGCAATGATGATCCGTTGGTAGACACGATCCTGAAGGACTGGGAAGACTGGTTTTGTAGGATGTGTCACGACTACGAGTCGCTGAATGCACGGCCTCTGTACGCATGCCAGATCTCGGTTTCCACCCATGCGCCCATGGGCATGGCGACTATCGCCACCCCAGATGGCCGGCTGGCCGGGACCACGTTTGCGGATGCGTCCCTGTCGGCGTATCCCGGCACCGACCGCAACGGCCCCTATGCGCTGTTCGAATCGGCGACGGTCTGGGACCACTCCCTGTCGCAGAACTCACAGATGAACCTGAAGCTTCATCCCACCGCCGTGGCAGGCATGCAGGGATGCAAGAAGTTATTGGCACTTACTCAGGCTTACATGCGTAAGGGCGGTTTCCATATCCAGTACAACGTGGTGGACAGCAAAATGCTCCGCGACGCGCAGCAGAACCCGGACAACTACCGCGACCTGATGGTCCGCGTAGCCGGTTTCACGCAGTACTGGGTGGAAATCGGCAAGCCAATCCAGGACGAAGTGATTGCCAGGACCGAATACGAGGGGGTGTGAAACCATGAACACCGTGATGAAACACATGGACTGCCGCAACTTCGCCGCCGTGGATGTGGCCAAAGGTATCTGCCATCGCACAAAGGAGTTGGTTCTGGCTGACGCGGAGCACTGCGAGCATTTTGTCGCTACGCAGAAATGTAAGTTCTGCGATCACTTCGTCGCCGGCGACCAATACCTGGGTACCTGCAATGCAGTTTCCAGCAAGCCAATGACGTATCCCGATCTGATCACAGTGACTTGTGAGATGTTTACGGCCGTTGCCTCCGGGAAAGCGTAGCCAAGAGGGAGCGCTTAATCTGACAGTGGACTTGACGAAACGTGCCAGCGGCACTCCATGATTACTGTGGCGAGCATAATATGCATGCGGGCGGAAGCAAGGGCCTGATTTTCGATATCCAGGGCCACTCCATTCACGACGGGCCAGGCACGCGCACGCTGGTCTTCCTGAGCGGCTGTCCGCTTCGCTGTGCCTGGTGTTCAAACCCGGAAGGCCTCGTATTGCAGCCGCAGCTGATGTACAAGCCGCGGCTCTGCAAGGACTGTCCGGCGCGCTGCGTGCCCGGATGCCCCAAAGGCGCGGCGCGGCAGTCGGAGAATGGCGGTTCGCACATCCTCTTCGATCGCGTGCTATGCGACAGCTGCGACACGATGGAGTGCGTCAAAGTCTGCTACATGCGCGCGCTGCAGACCAGTGGCAAGTGGTATGCAGTTGACGAACTGATGCGGCTTTTCAATCGCGATCGCTGTTATTGGGGGCCGGAAGGCGGTATCACCTTGACCGGAGGCGAGCCGCTTCTGCAGCAGGAGTTCGTTCTCAATCTACTCGCGCGCTGCCACGACGCTGGCATCGCAGCTTGCGTCGAAACCAGCGCTTATGTTCCTCGAACCGTATTACAGGCCGCGTTGCCGTGTATCCAATGGCTGTTCATTGACTTAAAGCACATGGATTCCGGCAGGCACAGGCAAGGCACAGGCGTGCCGAATGAACTCATTCTCGACAACCTTCGTTGGATCAGTCGCACAAACTGGCCGGGACGACTGGTGGTACGGACGCCGGTTGTTCCTGGCTTCAATGATACTGTCGCCAATGCGGAGGCAACCGCTGAGTTTCTGGCCGAGATAGGTCTGAGCGAGATCAACCTCCTGCCGCTCCACCGTCTGGGAGCCTCCAAGTATGGGCAATTGGGCATGAGTTATGAATATGCGGAGCAGCCCGCTGTGGGTCAAGAAGCTCTTGAAGCTCTGGCTGCGGTGTATCGTGAAAAGGCCATAACCTGCCACCTGGGCTCGGACACGCCATTCTAGCCCACGGAGAAGAATGTCTGTTGGTTCTTCCTCCAAGTGACGGCGATGCTCGTGGTCAGAGTGACAATCTCCTAACTATTTCCTCTTGCCAACCGCCCGCCGGCCAAGCATAATAGCATGTTCGCTTTTTCTTCGTATACTGAGGGCGTGGTGCAGAACTACTTACCATTCGACTTCGAGCCCACGGATGAGCAGCGCCGTGCCATTGAGCATTTGCACGGCCCGATGCTGGTGGTGGCGGGCGCCGGCACCGGCAAAACCACCGTGTTGGCACGACGCATCGCCCACCTCATCGAGAGCGAAGCGGCCAGGCCGAAGGAAATTCTTGCCGTTACCTACACTCGCAATGCGGCCGCACAACTGATCATAAAGGTGGGCGAAATCCTGTATCCGCACCTCGACCGGCAGGCCGCGGCAGGCAAGCTGATGGCGAGCGGCTTGCGGCCTCACACTTTTCATTCCTATTGCTACGGATTGTTGCGCGACGCCAACATCCAATTTGCGCTGCTCGACGAGAAAGACCTGCAAATCCTGTTGAGGCGCCGCATTCAAGATCTACCGCTCAAGCGCTTCATCAAGGCGTCAGACCCGGGAGTGTTCCTTAAAGATTTGCTGGAATTCTTCCGCAGTTGCCATGACGAGTTGCGCACTCCTGACGACTACGAGGCCTACATCACGCGTCTGGAGCGCGGCGAGATTCCGCTGCCCCGCGTGGGCAAGTCGAAAGACGCCGAGACGATGCTGGACGAGGAGGTGCTCGACCGCTGCCGCGAGATCGCGCGCGTCTTCCGTTATGTCGAAGACCTGCTGAAGCAGGAAGGCTTGGGAACGTTCGGCCACATCATAACGCGCGCGGTCGATTTGCTCAGTCGCCGTCAATCCGTATTGCAGCGCGCGCAGAAATATGCGCGCTTCATCCTGATCGACGAGTTCCAGGACTCCAATGTCGCCCAGATTCAGCTTGCCAAGCTGCTTGCGGGGCAAGAGGCAAACGTATTCGCGGTCGGCGATCCCGACCAGGCGATCTATCGTTTTCGCGGCGCCACCAGCGGGGCCTTCGACCAGTTTTTGAAGACTTTCGACCCGGGCCGGGTGAAGCGCGCCACTTTGTCGAAGAACCGCCGCTCCACGCCGCCCATCCTGCGTTGCGCCTACCAAACCATTAAGCTCAACCCGACCATCGCCAGCAAGGAGTTGCACGATGGTGGCTGGCCGCGTGGGCCGCTGGGCTGCGCTCGTCTGGAAGACGACCCGGCCCTGGCGCAGGCATCGCCGGTGCAGGCCACTTTGCACAACGGCTGCGAGCAAGAAGCGAAGTTCGTAGCCGACACCATAGCGGCCATGCATCAGCAGCGACCTGCGATGAATCTTCACGACATCGCGGTGTTGTACCGCACCCACGCCAATCGCGATGAGGTGCTCGCCGAGCTTCGTCAACGCGACATCCCCGTGCATGTCCAGGGCGTCGATCTTTTCGACACGCCCGAGGTGCGCGACGCCATGGCGGCGTTGCAGATCATGGAATCCTCCAATCCCATTGCGCTGGTCCGGCTGGCGGCGTTTCCCCAGTTCAGCGTGGACCCGGAAGAGTTTCGCGCTGCGCTCGCCCTCGCTGCCAAGAAGGCTTCCATCGAGTCGGTGCTGGAGAAAGTATCCGGTGGCTTTGCGGTGATGGAATCGGTGCGCGAGGCGCGACACGATCTCGCCAACGCCAACAGCCTGCTGGAACCGGCGATGAAAATTGCGCAACAAGGATTCCAACTCGCGGATTCACTTCCGCTGCGGCGCTTGCAGGAACTGGCCGAACAGTGGTGCAGCAAACCCAAGCCACTGGTGGGGCAGGGAACTCTGCGCGAATTTCTCGAGTATGTCGAGTGGTTTCGCGAGGCGGGTGGATGTCTTGCCGAGGATGGCGGGGAAGACGACCCGGTGGCGGCAGTGCGGGCGCCTGCCGACTTCAGCAGCCGGCCTCTCGAAGACGCGGTGCAGTTGATGACCGTGCACGCCGCCAAGGGATTGGAGTTTCCCTGCGTCTTTGTTTTGCGGGTCAGGACGCAATCGTTTCCTTGCAACTACAAGGAAACCCTAGTTGAGTTTCCGCAGCAATTGCGCAGCAAGGAAACCGCCGCCGAAAGTGCGCCCAAGCTCCTTCACGACGAGGAAGAGCGCCGCCTGTTTTACGTGGCCATGACGCGCGCCGAGGACGAGCTCTACCTGTGCGCCAAGATCAGCAAGGCGAAAAATGATCCCGCTCCTACTAAATACATACGCGAGTTGGTGAACGCGGGAAAGTCCGCGCTGAAGGGCGCAATCGAATGTCAGGTGTTGCCCCCGGACGAGATCATTCCGACCCTGCACGCCGCGGCGGAGCCACGGCCGCTGATCTCGCAATGGGTGCAGCTTCCCGCGCGCTGCGATGCACCCCTCGGCGAGTTGAGCGCCAGCGCCATCGAGCAGTACGAACGCTGTCCGCTGGCATTCAAGCTCAGCCGCGACTGGTGCATCCCTGAGCAACCGGCGGCCATGATGCAATTTGGCTCGGCGATGCACCTTGCTCTTAAGGCCTATTTCGATGGCGTGCGTGCCGGGCATCCACCGGATGAAGAGGCGGTCATCGCGTGTTTCCGCGATGAGTTCAGCAAGGCGAAGATCGAGGAGGACGCGCAGCGCGAGCTTTACGACAAGGATGGCTGCGAGCAGTTGCGCCAGTTTCTGCGTTCCGATCTGGCGCAGCCGGCGGGAGAGATCCTCAACAATGAGCGCTTCTTCCGCGCCAATATTGGCGGGACCTTGGTGAAGGGAAGAATGGACCGCCTGGAGCGGATCGACGGAGACCGCGTCAGCATTGTGGATTACAAGACGGGAAAGCCCAAGACGCAGGAGGATGCCGACGAGAGTCTGCAACTTTCCATCTACGCGCTGGCGGCCAGGAGCATGGGTCTTGCCGCCGAGTCACTCGTGATCGTCAATCTCGCGGACTGCAGCGCCATCGAGTCGCGGCGCTCGGAAAAGGAACTCGCCGCGGAAGAGGCCCGGGTGAGCGATGCCGCCGCCAATATTGCGGCTGGAAACTTCGATCCCAATCCCGGCCGGCATTGCCGCTTTTGTTCGTATCGCAGCCTGTGTCCGACGCAAGAAGTGATCGTTATACAGCCCGTCGCACGCACGGCTACGGTGAACTAGGCCGTGCTCGCGGAACGGGACCCTTAGCAGATGTGCGATATTCGATGGCGTGAGGTTGAGGCTTCCAATTCGACTTGTGCTACTCGCTCTTAGCTTGGTTATCGCGACTTGCCTTCCGCAGACAGCACAAGCGCAAAAAACCTACCTTGGGATGGACCGCAATGCTTATCCCGGCGACGCGAACATGGCAACCCTGCGCAAGACATTCGCCTTCACGGGATACTGGTTGAACAATCCGCCCGGCGCAACCAACAACACCTGGCAAGGCAAGCGCAAAGTTATTCAGGCGATGGGCTACGGATTCCTTCTGCTGTTTGACGGCCGGGATTACCGGCAGCTCAAGGCGTCCGGAGACGCGGCCCAAGTCGGAAGCAGCGACGCCGCAACGGCCGTGAAGGCGGCCGCACATGACGGCTTTCCCCGGGGCTCAATCCTGTTTCTCGATCAGGAGCAAGGCGGGCGCATGCTGGCCGAACAGCGCGCTTACATTCATGCCTGGGTGGATGGCGTGGTGCGCGGAGGCTATCGTGCGGGCATCTACTGTTCGGGCATTCCGTTTCGCGAGCCGAACGGCGTCGCGGTGGCGACGGCCAACGACATTCGCGATCATGCCGGTGGTCGCGAGATCCACTTCTTCGTCAGCAACGATCAGTGCGGTCCGTCGCCGGGCTGCATTTTTCCGAAGCGGCCTCCACGGCCCGATGGCAGTGGTGTGCCCTTCGCCGACGCATGGCAATTCGCACAGTCCCCGCGGCGTTCGGACATGACTGCGGCCTGCCGTCAAACCTATGCGCCCGATGGCAACTGCTATCCGCCCATCATGCCTGCCAGCTCAGGGATGTACGTTGACGTGGACACGGCAAACTCCCCCGATCCCTCGCACGCGCGAGCGAAGTAGATTAGCAACAACCCGGCTTCATCGCAGCGCTGCTTCTGCGGCGTGCGCCGTCGAAGTCTCGACGCGAGGTTTGTCGAGTGGCCCGGAGATCGCGTAGGACCGGCCGCCCGCACGCTCCAATCGAAGCGCCAGGCTGCGGTCATAGGACGCCGTGCCTTTGACGGTGTAATTGGCGCCGCCCGATTGCAGCTTGCAGTCAGCCAGAGTGAACATTCCATTCTCCAGAGCGACCTTGCCAATGAAGTTCGAAAACGCCAAAGGAGCGCCTCGGCCATCGAGGACAACATGACGCAAGGAACCGTCGCTCCAGGTGAAGTCGGCTGAGCCGGTTGCCGAATCGCGGAGGCTGGCGCGATCCAATCCGCGCATGGCCAGGCTGTATTGGGCATCAACTGCGCCGGCGGCCCAACTGTCGTGCATTAGAGTTCCCAGTTGCGCCATCGATACCCGCGTAATGCTTCCGGTCCCTGAATAAGTTGGCGGCGCGACGGTGAAATCGGCGGTCCATGTCCCGTTGTGCCGGCCTCCGAGGATGTCGGCGCGCAGGTCGCGCACGCGCAGCTTGCCGGCGTCGAACTCAACGGCCGCGCTCACATTGTTAGCCACAGCGCTTCCTATCTCGAAGCGTGAGCTCGAAAAATGCCCGCTGGCGCGCAGCTTCAGCAGCGCATCTTCGCGCCTCTGTCCTATAGCCAGCAGGTGATACCACGGCCGATTGAAATAGCTGGGGTTCACCAGTTGATTCAGCCGCGCCAGGGACGCATCATCGGTATGAACGTCGAAGCGCAACGTGCAGCTCTCGGGAGCGGTGCAATGCACCGGGAAGCTGGCCGATCCACTGATCTCAGGTCCTTTGGCGAACCCTGCCGTAAACGACGTGACGGTTACCTGCTGATTGGCCAGCGTTGCCGCCGCAGAAGAAATCAGCAAGGGCTCGGCAACACCCTGCAACTCGGCGGTCACGCTGCGCAGGTGCACGTTTCCCGAGGTGCCGGGAGGCGCAAATCCCACCCACGTACCGGATGCATCAAGGTCAACTTGAGCGATTCCTGCCAGACCCACCCCTGGTGTGCCGACGCCCAGCGCTTTGGCTATGTTCAGCAATCGAGCCAGCTCCGCTTCGCCCTTGAGATTGAGGCTGTAGTGGTCCTCATCGAATGCCGCGCTGGCGGTTGCGGGTGAAAGTGCCCCGAGCGGAAGCGGAAAGGGTTTGACAACAAGTCGCAATTCCGGGCTGGGTAGCGGTGGCATGGCTCTGCGTGGAGCGGAACGCCGGCGGTGTGAGCTGCCGGAAGCAATGGCATTGGGAATCGCGACCTCGATGGTCCCGATCTGCAAGTCTTGTTTCAACACGCCGGATTGCAACGCCAGGAGATTGCTGCGTCCGCCGCCCGCCCAGGCGGGCTTGCCTCCTGGCTGCCTGCGGACGGCGAACACTCCTTCAAACTCGCCGGTTGCCGTGAGATCAGCGGGCAGGTCCTTCTTGGCGTGGCGGGCCAGCGCGACAAGTCGCGCCGCCGGGATGCGCTCGGCGGAGACGCTCAAATCGTAACCACCACCGGCCCACCCCTGGGCATTGCCGCGGACTTCGAGCACGCCAGCCCCGACCGGCGATTGGCATTGCAGGTCGCGCAACGCCTCGTCGGGCGAGGAGTAAGTCCCGGTGCAATGTACCAGAAGGCGGAGAGCTTCACCCAACGCGATGTCGTAGCGGCGAAAGTTATCAACCTGGGCGTCCAGTGTGACTCCCAGCGCAGCCGGGGTCCCAGTCAAAGATGCATTGGAGCGGAGGTTGCCGCGCCAGCCCCGGTCGCGCCCATAGATCAGCTTGGTGAGCTGCCCCAGCGGACCATCGCTGAAGGTGAACTTGAGATCGAGTGGCGTGTCGCGCAAACTTGAGGCCCGCTGGAAATACCCATCCAGCTTAAGCGTGCCGGTGTCATGCACGTCCACATCGGTGCGCATGGGGCGCGCTTCCAAGCGGATGCCCCATTGGTTTTCCGACTCCAGCCAAAGCGCAAAATCGGCATCGGTAAAGGCAAATGCCTTCTTCACCTGGCCGAGCTTGAAGTTAATTCGCCCACTCGAAGCTTTCACATAAGGGAAGCGGGGGCGCACTTCCGGACGGGCTTTGGTGGTGGGAGCAGAAGAAACCTGCGAGGCCCGTTCCACCAGCTCCTCCAGGTTCCAGTGCCCGTCGGAACGGCGGACCAGATTCAGGCTGGGGCTGTCCAGGTCAAGCGTCCCAATCTCCAGCCGGCCGCGCCACAGCGAGGTCAGCCGCAGAAAGGCGGTGACGGTATCGGAGCGGAGCATCGGTTCCACGCCGTAGCTGGGGTCCTCGGCCACAACAAAATTGGAGAGCACGATCCCGGGGCGGGGCAGAAGCTTGAGGGCAATGCGGGAAGCCGTGACGTCGCGCCCCAGGGACCGGCTGATGGCCTCCGCCACGCGTTTGCGGTAGCGATTCACGTTGACAAACGGAGGTACCAGCACCGCCAGCAGAACGATCAGCAGGATCGCCCATGTCATTCGCCGTGCGGTGCGGCCCGGCATCAACGCACCACGTGGAACATGCGGGACCAGCGCGTCCGATCAAAGAAGTGGAACAGGATGTTGAACGCCCACTGGATCCGATCTGTGAGGCTCTGCCGTTCGTACTCATCGCGCGGGGTGACGAATGACCAGTAGATGAACATGGGACGTCCGATGACGTTCTCGCGCGGCACGAAACCCCAGTAGCGGGAATCGAGGCTGACGTCGCGATTGTCGCCCATGGCGAACAGGCCGCCCGGCGGCACTACCAGGTCGCCGTTCTGCAGGTGCGAGGGCATGGTGAGGCGCCACTCCGGGGTTACGTCTTCGTAATCGCTGACCGGCACGCTGGGGAAATTATCGCGGTAGCCGTTGTAATCGCCTCTGCGGACGACATACGGCTCATCAAGGCGTTCTCCGTTGCGGTACACCACTCCGTCCTGAAGATGAATCCGGTCGCCCGGGATACCCATGACGCGTTTGACCACGTAGAGGCCGGGCTGCGCTGGGGAGATGAAGACAAAGACGTCGCCGTGACGAGGTTCACGATAGGGAATCAGCTTGCCGATCCAACTGGTTTTCGGGGCCAGCAACATGCGGTCAACGAATACATGGTCCCCAATCAGCAGAGTGTTCTCCATCGAACTCGATGGAATAGTGAACGCTTGCAGCGCGAAAGTGATAATGAACAGCCCGGTCACCAGCACAATGGCGATCGAGGCGATAAATTCCGAAGTGGTCTCCTTCGGCTTTTCCGGCTTCTGCGGCTTCTCAGCCTTGTTAGGCGCGGTCTTTACAATTTTTTTCGTAGCAGCCAAATGCATGCTTCCTTAGAAATCTAGTGTCGCCTGTGAGCGGTTGTCCTATTGCACGGTCCGCAGCATGCGGTGCCAGCGTACATCGTGCAGCATGTGAGTAACGTCGTATGCCAGACTCGAAAGTTTATCAGACGGAGGACTGCCAGCGGCGGCGGAAGCCGATCGCAACACCGACCAGTAGATCATCAGGGGGCGGCCAACAATGTTTTCCGCCGGCACGAATCCCCAATAGCGCGAGTCGGAACTGTCGTCGCGGTTGTCTCCAAGCACGAAGTAGGAGCCTTCGGGGACGATCAACTCACCGTCGTCAAGCAGCTTGCGAATTTGCAGATACCAGGGCGACGACATTCCGAGCACCATCAAATTGCCGTCGGGAAAATTGTCGCGGAATCCATCGCGCTGCTCCCAATGAAACGTAGCGTAGGTATCGTCCTGGGGGACCCCGTTGACGTACACGTGTTTGTCGCGGAGCCGGACCCGGTCGCCGGGAACGGCCACCACGCGCTTAACAAAGTGCTGCCGCGGATCGAGCGGATAGCGGAAGACAATGATGTCCTGCCGCCGTACGGGCTGATAAGGCATGAGCCATCGCCAAAACGCCGAGTGTCCTTCGTGCACCTTGTCCACCAGCAGGTAGTCGCCAACCAGCAGGGTCTTTTCCATCGAGGGAGAGGGAATCTGGAAGGCCTGCACAATGAAGGCGATGACGAAGACCGCGATCACAATCGTAATGGCGAGCGACTGCAGGGAATTCATGCCGCCCGAAGGGCGGCGCGCCGGGTGGTGCGGCCCGGAAGTTTTCGGCTCCTGCGTTACAGTCTCGACGGATAACTCGGTGCGGACTTGCTTCATGAAGGTGGCGAGAACTTGCTCGGGGTATCCGTGTCCTCCGTCCCAGAAGCTCGCTTTAGGGATTGTAGAAAATCCCAAGCCTCCCGCGCAGCTCGTTGCTCGGCCAGCTTCTTGGTATTGCCCTCTGCGCGGCGGGCAAAGCCCTTGTCCCCGTTGGGAGCGGCCGGGACCTGCGCTTCCATGGTGAACATCTTACGATGGTCGGGGCCTTCTTCCCTGATTAGCACATAGCGCGGCTGCGAACGCCCACTGGCGTGCACCGCTTCCTGCAACGCCGATTTGTAGTCGATCACAGGCAGTTCCGTGCTGCCGTTCTGGTGCACTTCCGCCAGGCCGGGTTCCAGGATCGATTGCTGAATGAAACGCTGCGCCACTTCCAAGCCGGCATCGAGGAACAGGGCGGCAATGACCGCCTCCAGAGCATCCACCAGCAGAGCCACCTTGCTGCGCCCGCCGCTCCGTTCCTCACCCCTTCCCAAGCGAAGGTATTGTCCAATCTCCAAGTCTCGCGCCGGACGAAGCAGGTGGCGGGCGCTGACCAG
Source organism: uncultured Acidobacteriaceae bacterium (assembly GCA_963836875.1). Taxonomy (GTDB): domain Bacteria; phylum Acidobacteriota; class Terriglobia; order Terriglobales; family Acidobacteriaceae; genus Bog-257. Next base: position 25,445 of record CAWIKZ010000007.1, on the reverse strand, counting down.
GTGCGCACGCAGCTTGGAAAGTTCGCCTTCCTGATATTCGGGAAAACGCTGGAAAAGTTCCCGGCTTACCACGAAACCCAGCACCGCGTCGCCCAGAAATTCCATCTGCTCGTTATCGGCTGCCGGAGCCGGAGTCCCCCCGGCCGCGTTCTGCGACTCCAGCTCGCGGGCATAGGAAGCGTGAGTGAGGGCCTGCTCCAGCAGAGCGCGGCGCTCGAAGCGATGTCCGAGAGCTTTCTCCAGCGCGGAAAGGTCATGAGGGTCAGGGTTCATGTGCGTTCGATGGCTTGAACAGCCGCGGTCCTCGGACTTCAATGCGGCGGATTCGGTGGTGGCTGCGCCGGCGAAGTCGGAGCCGGCGTTTGCGCTGCCGGCGGGTTCGGAGCAGGCGTGACTGGAGCAATGCTGCTTGGAATCCCTGTACTACTGGCAGCAGCCATCAGCTTCTGCAGCCGTTCCTGTTGCTGCTTGGCCAGATTCTGGGCCGCACTTCCCAGGGGTGCATACTGCACGGCCTTGTTGGCGGAGTCGAGTGCCTCCGGATACTTCTTCAACTGGTCCTGGGCTACCGACAGGCGCAAAAATATTACCGCCTCCGGGTGCGCCTTGCTGGCATCTACTGCCTTCAGCAACTCCTGCTCGCCGCCAGCAGGGTCTTTCTTATTCAGGTCAACCATGCCCAGTGTGTCATAGGCCATGGTTAAAATGCTCGCCTTCACAGCCGCGATCCGCTCAGGCGTCGCATCAGCCGGAACCATCAGTTGGTTAATGTTGTCGATCGCGCCCTGGGCATCCTTGGCAGCCTCGGTAAGACGCTGGTCGCGGTCCATATCGGTGTCGCGCGTGCCCTCCACTAAGGCGGCGCCGACCTGTACCAGCGAAACCGGGTTGGTCGGATCCGCGGTTATGGCTTTGCGCCCCAGTTCGATCAGCTTCTCCGCGTTGTTGGCCTGACCATACAGGTTCATGGAACGAACGAAGAGCGCCGCCTTCAGTTCGCTGCTCGGGTATTTCGCCGCGAAAGCGTCTGCGGCAGCATTCATTTGGGCAGGATCAGTCTTACTCATGGCATCCTGGTAGGCCTTCAATTCATCCTGCGACTTCGCCTGCAGCAGTTTGTGCCCGCTCGCCGTAGACGAGGGCGCCTGCTGTTTGCCGGAGGAGGGACTGGGCGCATTGCTCGGCACTTGGTTCGGAGGGACGGTCTGGGGCTGGCTCTGACCGTAAGGATTGGGAGCCTGACCCTGGGGCGGCCTCATCTGCGCCACTGCCATCGTCGCCGCCAGCAGCAGCGCCAAAAGTGCGAAATTCGATCTCATTATCGCTTTTCCTTTCTCGGGGGAAGACACGCTCGCCTTCCCGTCACTACGAAGCTATTACTGCTCCCGCTTTCCATTTGGGGGCTGGTACGGTTCTTTGAGGCCGCGTTCCGCCGCCTTTCTGGTGTCCGCCGACGCATCCCCGGCGCTGAGTGCCGCCTGATATTGCGCGACCGCGTTTTCCCTCTCATCCTGCAAATCCAGAATGCGCCCTAAATAGATGTGGCACCAGGCTGCTATGCGAGGGTCCGTGGTTGCATTCAGCGCTTTTTGAAAGTTCTCTTGCGCGCCTTGCATGTTACCGCTCATGGTGGCCGCCCGAGCCAGCACGAAATAAGCGCGCGCCGGATCTTCCTTTTCATTCAGCGCTTCTTCCGCCAGCTTCTGGGCGCCCGCGGGATCGCCACTCACCAGCTGCCGCTCGGCCAATTCCACTTTCGGTTGAGATGCAGGTTTCGCGGCCCGCATCACCTCCGGCGCAGCTTGCGATGCATATTCGATCTGGCTGGCGCGCTTCTTTTCGCGGTCCACGTCAATATGGTGCAGCCAGTCTGGGAAAGCGTCCTGCAGGCCCGTGTTTTCCTTCTCGAAGTCGCGCAATTCGTCGTAGAAGAACCGGGTGAAGATGAAGCCTTCGGCTTCGTCCCGCTGCAACATGGCCTGGCGGTCCTTCTCGGGCAATTTGGGGTCGGACGGAGCACGCGCTTCGATTGCGCGGATCACACATTCGACGACCAGCAGCCCGGGATCAAGCTTGTAATCGTCCGCCATGGGCGCTTTCTGCACTGCCACCAACACTGGTTTCAGCTGCTGCAGCGCCGTCGCCCGTTTGGCAATCAGCGGATCGAGCACGAAATGAAGGTACGTATGCCGCAGGGCGTCGATGTGGATGTTCTCGCCCTTGGGAGAGATCACCAGGTAGTAATAATCCTGAAGATAATTGCGCGAGTTCACCTGTCCCGGCGCGCTCATCGGTTCCAGATACACGGTGAAGCGGCGGCCTAGATATCCGGCGAGCGGCATCCGCAGATACGTGTCAGTTGCTGTGATCATGTGTGCGACTGGATCGTGGTAGCGGTCGATCAGGGCAAGATATTCAGGGTGGTGCTTGAGCCAGATGGAATGCAGATTAGCGGCGGCGTAATACTGCTTGAGCAGGGGCACGAACCCCAACACGTAGGTCGAATCCGGAGGCATGTCAGATTCTTTAACGCTGGGAGTGAAATCTGGCGGCGGCCCCAGGTACAAAGCCAGCGAAACGTATTGCGCCAGGTCGTGCGCTCCATCGCTCTGCATGTGATCGCGATAGAACTGGCACATTTGTTTGGCGGCTGCGGCAGCGGCAGGCGATTTGCTGGCCTCAACGAGGTCCGCCCGATCTTCCATGCGGATGGGCGATGACGACTGCAGGTCCTGATCGTATCCGCAGACGTTTATAGCGGCGACCACGCTGAACAACGTCTCACTCACGTCGAGCGTGGCCTTAAACTGAGCCTGGGCGGCGCAGGCAAACGACGCCAGCACCAGCGGCAGGACAAACAAACGGCGACAACAGCCCAGAAGAGCCTCCTGACACGATTTCAGCGGGGAATCAGTTTCTACAGTTTACGAGCAGAGGATGTGGCGCGCAAATCGGAGATGTCGGTGTGCCGGCGAAACTTCCTCTGCCCATGTCGGCGTCCAAACGAGGGACGCGAACCTGGGGCACGAGGCTGACTACTTCCCTGCGCTACCCGCAGCTTCCCGTACAGCGTTTGCATGGGAATATTCAGCTTCCTGCGCAAGTCTCCAAAATTCTTCTCTCGCTACGTCTCGTTCCAATCCCAGCCTTCTAGTTTCTGAACGGACAAATTTGCATAGTTGATCCATCACCATTCCACTTGTCCCAGAATCTTCGATGAGAATCTTTCGAAACCCCGCGATAGTTTTGGCTGGGAGTGCGGGGCCGTCCATAAAATAGCAAAGATAGCTCACGAAGTGCGGGTGTTCAAAGATGGCGTCTCCGAGACAACCATTTTTCTCAAAGAGATCCCGATGTGATTTTCCATGTCCCCCCGGAAACGGCTCAGTGAAGTCACGAACCCTGACCTCAGGAATTACGCCGCGCTCGTGCAGTGACTGCCATAAGGAGTGGGCTGCTCTTCCTGAATAAATGCCGGGACCTGAAAGCTCTGCTTCCATTTGCTTGCGGAGGTCGGCTTCTTCCGAGGTTAGCTGGATGGGCTTAATTTCTGGAATGTTCATATTTTGTAATACTCCCAGAGGGCGTTTCTTGCGTCAGGTTGTCGTACCCCTTCATTTTTGTTGCCTCCGCCGTAGACTGCTTGTGTGATCTGTCGTATGCGGCATCCTTGCGTTTCTCTTCCGCCGCTTCGCGAGCCTTCCGCCGACTCTGGATGCGGTTCTCCGTATTGATGATGCCGTCGCATTCCGCTTTGAGCCTGTTGCTGAGCGGAGGATTGGCATGGGAAGCGTCCCCGACATCCGGCAGTCCATTGATTCCAACGTGCACCTGATAACCTCTTTGCTGGCAGTCTAACAACAGCTTCATACCGACCGATTCCCCTTGGTCATTTCCAACCGTGGTAATCAACGTAGCAAAATACTTTGTGTCGAGGTCATAATTGACGGAGGCGACGGTATCGGCAAGCGCCTTCTGTGCATTATCAAGGTCAGTCTTGCGGTCTGCTTCAGATTGGCAGCCGACCAGCCCCAAGCTCAGCAGCATGATTGCGAATAGCTTTCGCATGGCCCCTCCAATGAAAACTTTCTACTTGCAAACTATGCTTGGATTTTTCACTGCCAGCTTGAGACAGTCAGCATGTTGCTGCGCTTGTTCCGCTCGCTCTACGGGCGTCAGTGTTGGTGGCGTTGGCGCTGGCGGATTTAGTGCCGCCTCGACCTCTGCTGTGATGTCGGCCAGTCTGCGCTTGGGAGTACAGGTCATCATCGCAATGTAAATCGGGGACTGTCCGGGATCAGTGGCATCGTAAATTGTAAGCTTGCCCTTCTCATCCATTTGCGCCTCCCCCGTGTCTCCGTATCCACCCATCGCATTGTGCGAGCGGAAGAAATAGCAGAACTCCGGCGCGTCGTTATTGTGCTTCTGGCTGAGTTTGTTGGAGGATTCCCTCAGATACACGGCTTCAAGAACGAATGAGTCGGGGTCACGCATCATGCTCCGTAGAGTTGGCACGGCGACTGCTGCCCGCTTCACCACTTCAGGTGTGACTTCGATGTGACCCATCAGGAAGTAGATGCCTTCCTTCTTCGAATTGTCGGGCGCTGGTATGGCTACAAAATCCCCCGCGCCAAACTTGTGCCCGACGCGGTACATTACTTTGACCGAAGGCCCGCCATCCACCAGTTGCATCATCTTCAAGGAATCGACAGTGAACTTTTCGCGCATGGCGACGTCCCCGACCCTGCCATCGCTATACGTGAAGGTGTAGACCTCGTGCCCGGACGAGGCGCGCATAGAAACCTTGCCTTCCTGATACTCGCTGCTGTGGTCTTTCGCGACGGCAAAGCTGGCTGCTAAAAGAATTACGAGCAATGCGATGCGTTTCATTGTTTCCCCGCGCCGGTACTGACCAACGTCATTGCGATTAAGGTGACGAACATCCAGACGTCAACAACTGGAACGAACTGGACTGGAACTTTGCCGTCAGCACGTCTCAAACTGAGACCCTAATTCGGCGATTCTGAGGGCGAACGCCACCAGCGAAGCGTTTAGGGTTTGACTACTGGACGACAATGCTCCGAAACGGGCGGGGTGTCGGTGACCTGCGTCACACCAAAATAAATGGTTGGGAGGAGACGATTTGAACCTCCTACCCCTTGACCTGAACCTTGGAAAACGACAGGACCACCCGGCTGGCGGTGGGCTGTCCGAAGGCGGTTGCCGGATGAAAGGTGGTGAAGATCAGCATGTTCTTCAGTTGCGGCAGAATGTCCGCTGCGTTTTCCGGCGCCGACAGGATACGGTAATCCTGCACTCGGCCATCAGTTCCGACGTAAGCCTCCACGACCAGCGACTCCGCATTGGCCACGCCCGATAACTCGAAGGGGGTGAATTCCAATTCCGCCGGTGTGTAAAGCATGGTCGGCACGTCGTTGGATGCCCTTACTTGCGCGGGATAGAGGAAGCTGATCAGCAGTCCAAAAACGATCAGCGTGGTCACTATGCCTGCGGTGGCTGGAACCATGGTTGCATTGAAAGCGTTCTCCCAGCGCACCCGCAGCATCTCCCATCGCGACCGTTGGGAGTTGGCCAGTTCCTGCGAAGCCGCGACGCGGAGTCGAAGCGCCAGGTCGGGCGGCGCGGCCTTTCGCCCCAGCGACCCAACCAGCATCTGCATCCGCTGTGCCGACGAATAAAATCCGGCGCAGTCCTCGCAGCCCTGCAAGTGTTCATTCACCTGAGCCAATTGGCTGCGCGTCACGGCGCCATCCAGATACGACGACATAAGACGCTTCGCAACTGAGCACTTCATGGCATGACCTCAACCTTCTGACCACCCACAGAACTATCCTTGCGCTGTTTTCTATGGCGCGCCACGCCGGGGTCCATCCCGAAATCCTGCAGGTGACGCTCCATGCGTTTTCGCAGCGCATCGCGTCCCCGCACCAGCCGCGACTTCACCGTCCCCAGCGAGATATCCATCACCTCGGCGATTTCCTCGTAGGAGAGTTCCTCGATATCGCGCAAAATCACCGTCGTCCGGTACGGCTCGTTAAGGGTCTTCAGTTCGCATTCCACCCGGGCCCGTAATTCCTCGTCATATACGTTTTGCAGCGGAGACTTGCCTTCATCCACCAGCATGTCCTTCATTCCCAGGCAAGGCTGCTCGTTTCCGTTCCCGCTCGCCGGCTCGATCGACATCTCCTGCACCTTGTGCCGGAACCACCAGCGGCGATGATTGGAAGCCTCATGCACTGCAATCCGGTAGATCCAGGTCTTCAGGCTGGAATCGGCATTGAAATTCCTGATCCCGCGAAACACCTTGATAAATACTTCCTGGGTAGTGTCGGCGGCGTCGGACGGATCGTCCAGAATCCGGTACACCAGACTGTAAACCGGTTGGTTATAGTGCGCGATGAGCCAGTAAAAAGCATCTTCCGATCCAGCCTTCAATTCGGCCACGATCGCTGCTTCCGCGGTGCGGACATCCAGCGCACTTGCGAGGTCACTCAAGGTTGTTGCTCCCGCCATGACGGCGTACCTCAATGATAAATAGATTCGGAGTCCGCAACAACTTTCCGCAACGATCCCGGCACCACCACCCCGTTCGGCAGATCAAAGCATCTCGCCACGTCAGAAAGCGTGGCGAGTTCTCTGGGCGGGGCTGGATGAGATAGACCCCAGATCGGCTGCAAATGTTCCCGTGATGTTCGCCAGAGAGAACCAGCCCCTACGGCTTGGGAGCAGGAGTTCCGGCGCCGGTGCTGTCTGTGGATTTAGCATCGGATGCTGGCGAAGGCGAACTGCCGCTGGAGGCTGCCGGCTTCTTCTTTTTGTGCACGGTCTTCTTCGCTGACTGTGTGTCATCGACGACGACCTTCTTGGGAGGCGCTGCTGCCGCGGCCTGACGGTACGCGCGAACCTGCGTCCGTAACTGAACCAGTTCGGACTGCGTGGAGGAGGTCAATTGCTCCAGCGCATCTCCCAGGTTGCGTCGCACGGAATCGAAGGTCACGAGTTGCTGTGCTAACGCCTCGTAGTCGCCCTTTGGCCCAAAGGCCCCGGTGGCTTCCGTCAGAGACGCGAAGACGTCGTACAGCGCGTTGAGATTGCGATAGAGCTTAAACTCGGCACCCAAGTCCTGCGGTGCCGAGCGTACTGCGGCGATCAGGCCAGGCAACGCGGAGGTGAGGTTGCGCCGGACGGAATCGGTGTTGGCCTGGGCTTGCTGTTTGGAGTCTGCGTCAGTTTTCCATTTGTCGATTCGCAGGCGGCCGAGATCGAGCGTGGCCTGCGACGCCGCGGTCTGTAGTCTGTCCAAATCGGGCAACACCGGGACCGTAGGTGCACTGCCAACGGATGGCGCATTTGCCCTTGCGGGTGCGCTCGGGCTGTTTGCCGGAGTCTGCGCCAACGCGGTAGCGCCCGCCAGCAAAAGGTACAGCAGGGACAATCGGATATTCATCTTCCGCTCCCAGCAGAGAGGAACCTCAGGCAACCGTCGCAGACGAGATGGAGGGGATAAGCCAGGTTTCATACACTTAGTTGGATGCTGCCGCAGGAGATGGTGGCTGCCCCACCGCACGACGGCGCTTTCTTTAATACTTCACAATCCTGGTGAAGCTGGCGGGATCCAGGCTGGCCCCGCCCACCAGCGCGCCGTCGATTTCAGTCTCCGACATCAGCGCGGTGGCGTTGTCCGGCTTAACGCTGCCGCCGTAAAGGATCCTCAAGCCCTGGGCGAATTCTTTGCCGAACGCCTTCTCCGCCTCGTGGCGGATCACCATGTGCGCATCGGTGGCCATCTGAGGCGTTGCCGTCTTTCCGGTGCCAATGGCCCACACGGGTTCGTAGGCTATCGCGAGTTTCGCCGCTTTCCTTGCTGAGATGCCGTTGAAGGCGCGGGTGCACTGGCGGCGCAGCACGTCTTCGGTCAGGCCGGCCTCGCGCTCTTCCAGCACCTCGCCGACGCAAACGATGGGCGTCAGGCCGTTCTCCAGCGCGATTTCCAGCTTGCGGTTGACGGTGTCGTCGGTCTCGTTGAAGTACTGGCGGCGCTCCGAGTGCCCGATGATCACGTGCGTCACCTGGATCGCGGTCAGCATTACGGGTGAGGTTTCACCCGTGAAGGCTCCTTCTTTTGCCCAGTGCATGTTCTGCGCGCCGACGGCGACGTTCGTTCCACGCGCCACCTCCACGGCGGCGTGCAGGTCTAGGAACGGCGGGCAGATCACAATCTCGTCGCGTGAGTGGCCGGCGACCATGGGCAGGAATTCGGCGAAGAATGCCGTGGTCTGTTCCGGCGTTTTGTACATCTTCCAGTTGGCGGCGATGAGCTTCTTACGTGTCATGGTTTCAGTCCACTTTCAGAGACGAGTTGGCGGCAAAGGCGCGAGCAGCATGGGCGTACTGGGTGAAGGTCTCGGCGTCAAACAGCACGAACCGCACTTCGCGGACGTGGGCGGCTTTTTGGAGCGCCTCAGCCGCGCTGGTTATGGCGACTTGCGACGCCTGATCTACCGGATACCGGTAGGCGCCGGTTGAAATCGCAGGAAAGGCGATGGACGCGAGCTGCAGCTCGTCGGCAATGCGAATCGACTCGCGATGGCAACCGGCCAGCGTTTCCGGCTCACCCTGCTGGCCACCGTTCCAGAACGGGCCGACAGTATGGATGACATAGCGCGCCGGCAAGCGTCCGGCTGGAGTTGCGACTGCTTGTCCGGCGGGAAGACGACCGATACGCTCGACAATCTGCCGGCAAGCCTCGAGGATCGCCGGCCCGCCCGCGCGATGAATGGCGCCGTCCACACCTCCGCCGCCCAGCAGGGAAGAGTTGGCGGCGTTCACGATGGCGTCGGTCTGTTCGCGCGTGATGTCGCCGGGGCCAGAGATCGCGAGAACGCGGTCCCCCATGGTTATCCGCAGGACCTGAGGGCGGGCATGCATGGCGGTTACTTGTTGCTCAGCGCTTCCACGCCGGGCAACTTCTTGCCCTCCAGGAACTCCAGCGACGCGCCGCCCCCGGTGGAGATGTGGGTGATCTTATCGGCCACTCCGGCTGCCTTGACCGCGGCCACGGTGTCGCCGCCGCCAACGATGGAAACCGCCGCGCCATTGTCCGCCACGGCGTAGGCGATCTTCTTGGTCCCTTTGGCGAAGGCTTCGATCTCGAACACTCCCATGGGGCCATTCCACACGATGGTGCGGGCCAGACCGATCTCGCCGGAGAACAGCTCCACCGTTTCCGGTCCGATGTCGAGTGCCATCATGTCGGCGGGAATCGGCTTGCCAACGCCAATCTGCTGGATCCGGGCATCGGCGGCCATCTTGTCGGCGACCACGTGGTCCACGGGCAGCAGGAATTTCACATGGTGTGCCTTGGCGTCGGCGAGAATTTTCGCCGCCAACTCCACCTTGTCCGCCTCCAGCAACGACTTGCCAATCTCGCGTCCCTGCGCCTTGAGGAAGGTATAGGCCATGCCGCCTCCCACGATGAGCGTATCCACCTTGCTCATCAGGTGGGTGATGACGCCGATCTTGTCGCTCACCTTCGCTCCACCCAGAATCGCGACGAACGGCTTTTGCGGATGAGACAACGCCTTGCCCAGGTATTCGAGTTCTTTTTCCATCAGCAAGCCGGCGGCTTTCTTCTCCACAAAATGGGTGATACCTTCGGTGGACGCGTGAGCGCGATGCGCCGAACCAAAAGCGTCGTTCACATAGAAGTCGCAGAGCTTTCCCAGTCGCCGCGCGAATTCCGGATTGTTGGCTTCCTCTTCCGGGTGAAAGCGCAAATTCTCCAGCAGCAGCGACTGGCCGCGCTCCAGCTTCTCAGCCATCTCTTCCGCCTGCGCGCCAATGCAGTCGGGAGAGAAGCCGACGTTTTCGCCGCGTCGCAACACCTCGTCGAGCAGAACGCGCAGTCGCTCGGCCACCGGCTTCAGGCTCATCTTGGGATTCGGCTGGCCCTTCGGACGCCCAAGGTGCGAGGCCAATATCAGCCGGGCGCCGTGCCGCAAAGCATACTCGATGGTGGGCAGCGTCTCGCGGATACGGGTGTCATCCATGACCCGGCCATCGTCGAGCGGGACATTGAAGTCAACCCGCATGAAAACGCGTTTGTTGTTCAGCGGAAGATCGCGAATGGATAATTTCGTCATAGCTTGCACCAGTACTCAGTAGCCAGTAGCCAGTTGCCGGTTGTCAGTGTAAGCCATCCGTCGTCTGGAGCGGCGGTTTGAGGCGCGCGGTTTCAGTTTTTGCGTCGGGACCGCGACTATCAATACCTCGAGATTATCAATACTTCTGACACCTTAGAAGATACATACAACTGACTACTGGCAACTGACTACTGAGAACTGGCCACTGCTTCACAGGCCCTTTCCGGCGATGTAATGAATCAGGTCGCGGACTCGGCAGGAGTAGCCCCACTCATTGTCATACCACGAGATAACCTTCACGCAGTTACCGGCCACCACGCGGGTCATGGGCGCGTCAACGATCGACGAGCGCGGATCTCCCCGGTAATCGATGGAGACCAGTTCGGCCGTCTCGTATCCCAGATAGCCCTTCAGCGGGCCTGCTTCGGACGCGGCTTTCAGCGCGTTGTTCACCTCTTCCACGCTGGTCTTCTTCTCCACAAACACCACCAGGTCAACCACCGAGACATTGGGCGTGGGCACGCGCATGGCAAAGCCGTCGAGTTTGCCCTTCAAATCAGGGATCGCCAGATAGACCGCCTTGGCGGCGCCGGTCGAGGTCGGAATCATGGACAGCGCGGCCGCGCGAGCCCGCCGCAGGTCCTTGTGCGGAAAGTCGAGGATGACCTGATCGTTGGTGTAGGAGTGGATCGTGGTCATGGTGCCGCACACGATCTTGAAGTTGTCGTTGATGACCTTGGCAATGGGCGCCAGGCAGTTGGTGGTGCAGGAGGCGTTGGAAATCACGTTGTGCTTCGCCGGGTCGTACTTGTCTTCGTTGACACCCAACACGATGGTGATGTCTTCACCGCTGGCCGGCGCCGTGATGATGACTTTCTTCACCGGGCCGCGCAGATGTTGCTTGGCCAATTCCGCCTTGGTGAACTTGCCGGTGGACTCGATGACCACCTGCGCGCCGACCGATTCCCAGTCGAGCTTGGAAGGATCCTTTTCGGCAAACACGCGGATGCTCTTGCCGTCCACGCTGATGGAGTCGGCGGTGGCCGAGATTTTGTTCGGCAGATTGCCGAGAATGGAGTCGTACTTCAGAAGATGCGCCAGCGTTTTGGGATCGGTGAGGTCGTTGACCGCAACGAATTCCAGATTTTTGTCGGTGAGCGCGGTCCGCAGAATGTTGCGGCCAATGCGCCCGAAGCCATTGATACCTACTTTGATTGCCATTTTGCCTCGCTAAGAACGTCAGATTGAAATGCCATAAATCCGAACTGCGCTCCACCACGAAAAGCCGCGTTAGGGAGCCAAACAAAAAGCCTAGCATCATGGGTAAGGCGAGGCAATGGCCCATCAGCGCCTGTCGAAAATGTCTTCGCAGACGGGCAGCCGATTGCTACCAGCTAGGCAGGCGTGTTACAAGTGCAACATGCGCAGATGGATGCGCGACCGCGGTAAGCGGCGCAAACCGCAAGACGATAAGCCAGGGCAGGGGCAGGAGAATCCCGCCCCCCTGCAACCGAAATTCCCCGAGCCCGCAATTGCTGAGGGCGACGCTGACCGGCAGCCCGATTTCGCAACGCAGGAGTCCGAAGCTCAAGCGGAACCCCAGATCACATCGAACGAGCCGCAGCCAGCCGCTCCGGCGGGTGAAGGCCAGGAGCCTGCACAGCCGCTGCGGCGCGACCGCAACCGCCGTCGTGGACGACGGGGCCGGGGTGGGCGTCCACAGCCGGCCGCGCAAGCCCCCGCCTTGCCTCGCCCGGGTGGTCCGACCGGAGAAGCGGGCGAAGCCGAAGAGCCGTCGGAGGCTGGCGAGCCCGCGGCTGTTGCTGCCGTTGCGCCTCGTCCACCAGCGCCGCACGAGGCCAGGAAGTCGAAGGGCGCAGTAGTGCTGGCGATCGGACTGCCGGGGTCGGGCAAGAGTACGTGGTTTAAGCGTCACAATATCTTCCCGCTATCCAGCGACATGGTGCGGATTCTGCTGTTCGACGACGTTACCGAGCAGCGCTACCAGGACCTGGTGTTTTCCACCTTGCGTTCCATGCTGCGCGGGCGGCTGCTGGCCCGGCGCCCCTGGAACTATGTGGACGCCACCAATTTGTCTCCCCATGAGCGCCGCAGTTGGATCAAGCTGGCGCACGACTTCGGCTACGAGGCCCATGCGGTCTTCTTCGATGTGCCAGCGGAGGTCTGCATCGAACGCAATCGTCGCCGCGAGCGCAACGTACCGGAAGATGTTATGCAGCGCATGGCGGCCAAGCTGCGTCCGCCGAAGTTCGAAGAGGGCTTCGCCAAGATTACCGTGGTGCGATTGAAGGGGAAGGCCGGAGAAGGCGACACCGCCGCCGAGCCTGAGCAAGCGGCCGAGACCCAATCCGGCGAATCCGAGCCACCCGACCTGACAGACGCCGAATACTAGAACTCTCGTCATAAATCGTTCTGATTCGTCACAATGTCAGAAGCAGGAAATAGCGGCCGGCTCCGCAGTGCCGGAACAGCACTACATGGTGCGCAAGGCGGCTGCCGGATCTACAGCGGCCCGTTCAGCTTGATTGCGGGTGTGAGTGGAGAGAAGGGCGGAATCCCGATCAAACTCTGGTGATAACATGAAACCGAACCCGGTGCTGGCGAAGGTAATTGGGCACAGGGTTCGGTAAGGGAAACCATGACTATCACTGCAAAGTACGAGGATGGCGTTTTCAAGCCCCTTGAGGACGTGGCTATCAACGAAGGAACCATCGTCGAGGTGCGCGTCCCTTCGTACGCCGACCGCCTCAAGGCGAAATCCCGCTCTGTCCGCGAGTTTGCCTTTTACGGCATGTGGAGGGACCGCACTGATATCGGCGACGGTGTCGATTACATCAACAATCTTCGGCGCGATATTCGGGGCTGAACGCTTCCTTCACCAAACCTAATAGAAGTTCTACATGCCTTACCTGATCGACAGCGATGTCCTGATTGACGTTTCCCGCGGCAAACCGGCGGCACGCGAATACATTGATGCGCTGCCAGAGGGATGGGCGATCTCGCAGATCTTCGCCCTGGAACTCATCGTCGGGGCACGGGACAACCGAGACCTCGCCGACATCGATACGTTTCTGTCAGCTTACGTGATCGTGCCGCTTCGGGCGTCCACAGGCTCGCGAGCCTACGAACTCCTCAAGCGGTACGCGAAATCTCACGGCCTACACGTCCTTGATTCGCTCGTTGCGGCCATTGCGATCGAAGAGGGGCTCACGTTGGTGACCAAGAACCGTAAGCACTTCGGAATGATCGAGGGCTTGAACGTGGAGGTCCCGCAATACTGAAAGGGCGCGAGCATTAAGCCATACCCCGATGCGGACTGGACGCACGCGAAGTTGCAGCTCCGGGTCCCGCCGGTTCGCCCGTGGTTACGCCACAAGTAGGATCCTTTGATGAACCGTGGCACGGGTTTTCAAAAGTTGAAGAAGAAGTCTACGCATAAAGTTGCATTGCCGTTCAATCCGGAACACAATAACAACACCCGCGTTTAGCCGGGACGACTGTGGGGACGAACAAAGGGGATATATGCGACTGCGATGGAGACTAACTGGGCTGCTCTTTTTAATGACAGGAATCGCCGCTGCACAGGTGAGTACCCGCGCAGTTGCGACTCCGGCCGGCGTTACTAACGCAACCGCGCCCGTCGCGGTCAAGAACACCCCGTTCTCAGCCGAAGTGGTTACGCTGTACGATCGCGCTCTCGACAAGGGCGGTCACATCCACCGCGAAACGCGCGGCAAAATTTTCCGCGACAGTCAGGGCCGGGTGCGCACTGACAGCGAGGCGGCGCCCGCCCAACCGGGGGCGGAAAAATTTGACTACGCCATCATCAACGACCCGGTCCAGAAGGTGATCATCAACCTCAACCCCAAGCTCAAGACGGCGGCAATTTTCCACTTTGCGAAGGCGGTCGGGCCCACGGCGGTCGGGACGGGCAACGTTGGGGGTGCGCCCGTGAACGTGGCTCCGATGCAGGCAGCCGCCAAGTCAGCCGAGCCGAAGCCAACCCCCGGTGTTAGTGCCACCTCGAAAATGTCAGCGACGCTCGCTACGACGCCGGTCGAGACCCGGACGGAAGCCCTCGGGAGCAAGTACATCGAAGGCGTTGACGCTACCGGTACCCGGACGACGCATATCATCGATGCCGGATCGCAAGGCAACGACAAGCCGATCGTCTCCGTGACCGAGACGTGGTTTTCGCCAGAGTTAAAGACGACGGTGTTGACGGAGACCGATGACGGCCAATCCGGCCATAGCATCATGAAGCTGGTAAACATCACCCGTACCGAACCGCTGGCGCAGTTGTTCCAGGTGCCCTCGGACTACACGGTGAAGGACACCCAACCGGCAACGGCAAGCGTGAAACATTAAGGGGCAGGCGGCAAACTGGATGGCTGAATTGGATTTTTCTCCCCCTGACGAACTGACCATATCGTTGTGGCGTTCTCTGCTACTCAATGTTCTTGACCGGCTCTCGCCCGAGCGCCTTCCTCCGCTCCAGCTCACCTCCAAACCGGTGGATGTGGGAATCCTGGTGGGCGACCTGGTCGATCTACCTTGGTATCGCACCGTCTTTACCAATCTGGGCGATGTAATTTCACCGGAAACGCTGCCCCCGCTGGAACTGGAATCCAGGCCAGTGGATGTCGGCGAACTTCTGGGGGATGACTTGAGCCGGGGATGGTGGGACACGCTGCTGGCCAGCCTTCGCGACCGGCTTGCGCCCGAGAAGCTTCCCCCGCTGAATCTCACCTCGCAGCCAGTCCCGGTTTTCGGAGCGGAGTCAAGTATTCAGCTTCTGGACTGGTCCACACTGATCAGCACCCCAAAGGTCTTCCTGCAAGATGCGCCCAGGCAAGAAGGGCTGAAGAAAGACGCGCTCGGGGAAGAAGTCCTGACATCGAGAATGGAAGAAGCCGCGCAGCCCACGGTCCCAGCGGTTCCCAAGGACCCCGTACTGTGGGCGGTTCGAATGCAGTTGGCCCGCGACCTGGGTCGCACCCGCTTCCGGCGCAGAATCTGGATTGGACTGGCGGCGGCGGAAGCTGTTTTCCTGATCGTGGCCATGTTCAAGTTCACGTAACCTGAAATCTGGAACGCCCCAGCGGCCTGCGGGCCGCTTTTATTTCCGGCTACTCACCCTATTTCGCCATTTCCCCCGGATTCACTGGCAGTGTACGATGGTTGCCGCTCCCAGTTGGACGGCTGGAGCGGCATCGCGGACTCTCGCGACGGTGAAGGCGGCGTTGTGAATCTTAAAACCAGCACCCGGGTAGTGAGTGGCATTGTCATCGTGGACATCATCGGCCAGCTACGGCTGGGCGAGGGAACCAACGTGGTTCGTGACCTGGTCCGCGAGCTGATGGGCAAAAACTACAAGAACATATTGCTGAACCTGGCCGATGTGCGCCACATCGACAGCGCGGGCGTGGGTGAGTTGATGAGTTGCTACACCTCAGTCCGCAATCAGGGCGGCCAGTTCAAGCTGATGCACTTGAGCAAGAATGTCCACGATCTACTGCAGATCACCAAGCTCTACACCGTGTTCGACATCGAGGAAGACGAAGCCAAGGCCATCCAATCCTTCCAGTCGGCGTGATCCATCCGCGTTGGCGGACTCGTGGATTCGGGCATGTGAAATGTGGCAGAACTTCTCCGCCCAAGCAAAACCAGCTTGGGCTCGGGACCGTCGGAACGTTAGGGTGCGCCATCCGCCACCCTCGGAGTGTTAGGGTGGGCCAGCCGTCTTAAACAATCGCCGTGCTCAATGCCGATAATCGAGGACTTCGACCTCAGATACGAACATTTCTTCGACGAGCCCAGTTACCAAGTTCGCTGGAATCGTCTGAAGGAAATATATGCGGAGCACTACCCAAGTTTTCGGGTTCTTTTCGTTGTCGAGACAATGGGCCTGCTAGACACCTGGAGGGAGCCGACCAGGGAAGAGCTGAACGGGCTCCTGCGCCACAAGATGGCTGGTGGGCAAATTGCCATACGCATCGGCAACGTCATTGATCTGTTCCAACCCGTGTGGCCTCTTGAGGTCGCAAAATGTGAGTTTCTCGTTTATCGGGCTATGGCGGGCAGGGACTTCCGTTATAAGTATTTCTTGACGGCGATCAGATCCGCCTCTACTGCGCTTGTGCAGACCTGGTGGGCGTTCGAAACACTAATGAACGATTTCGCCTCGATCATCGCCAAGGAGCGACGTACTAGCCTTGATCCCGTGAGTCTGGCTCTCCTAGAGGAGAAGAGACCGACCATCGACAGGACCGGCGCCCCCAGCCTTGAGCCCTACTTCCAGCCTGTATTGCAGCGTGTTCAGCTTATCTACAGAATCCTCACGGGAGAATTCCTTGACCGGGGATCTTCCGAATGGCAGCGACTTGATGAGTTGAAGAACAATCGTGACGTGTACGTTCACCGAATCGGCAAGAGATCGGGTGAGGCCGATGTGTGGGACGATGCGACGTTGGTCAATGGCTTCTCGGCGGCCCGTGATGTCCTCGCCCGTGTTCTCACAAAAACACCCGAGTTTGCATCCAAGTTCGTGTATAAATACCTCGCTTTTTGGTCATGTGGTATGGAGTCTCCATTCATTTGGGACGGGAGTGAGGGGGCGGGTTTCTATCTCGGGCTCGCCGATGTGAGGACAGAGGCAGTGGTCAATCTCTTCGCACCGGTACCAGGTTCCTTCAGCCCAGCCAGGGACATTGCGTCCCCCGCGGCTGATATGCCCGAAGCCAACGGCTAACGTCCTAACGCTGGAATTCCCGAGGTGCCAAAACTCCCCGCGCAAGCTGATGCCAAGGCTCGACTCCCTCCAAATGGGGCGGGTGACCCAGGGGCCCTAAGAACGCTAGGGTGGGCCACCGGATTTCTTTCGCGTATGCTGTAGAAAATGGCTGGCCTTTCGTTCGCTGACGTCGAGAAGGAATTCGATGAGTCCTTGGGCTACATCAAGAACGATATCTCCGCGTTGTGTCGGCAAAATGAGACGGTGAACTATACCGTTGCCCTCCTTGTCGCATGTGGGTGCGAGTTTCTGGCCGAGGGGCGGGGGGAGAGAAAGGAGCCCCATGATGTGTTCGCTGAACTGCTACCGACTGATGACTGGAAAGCGCTCGCGAAGCCGCTGTATGAGGCGGTCCGCAACGGCCTAGCTCACAAATTCGACACGAAGCACTTGCACGTAGACGGACAGCGTCTCCAGATATACTTTTCCTGGACGCGCAAACAAATTGTGGATATCGGTCCAGTTGGTAGCGGGACTGGGCTGTTTATTGGTACTCGACCTCTAGGAACACTCCTCTGCCAAAAAATCGAGGAATTCCGGCAGAAGCTGCAGACGGATGCTGCGGCACGGGAACGCTTTAGGCGGGCCTATAAAAGCCAAGACTGGACACAGTGTTCGGCGACCGAGACTGCTGCGTGGAAACGCCTGGTCGCGCAGAGATGATTTTTTGGCGTTCGTCTCGTTGGAGACAATCTCACCCGTCTCGTTGAGGTTGATACGCCGCAGGCGCTCAACCTTCCCGGTGGTTTGACGTTGAACTGATCGACTACCACTAGCAGAAGGAGTGAACAATATGCCCATGAATGACCCGCCGCACCCAGGACGCAGTATAAGGACCGCTTGTCTTGAGCCGTTGGGATTGTCAGTGACCGAAGGGGCAAAGGTCCTGGGTGTCACCCGGCAGACCCTCAATAACGTCATCCATGGCAAGTCTGGCATCAGCCCGGAGATGGCTATCCGGCTAACCAAGGCATTTGGCAGCACTCCCGAAACGTGGTTGCGAATGCAGCTTGCCTATGATCTCGCCTCCGCCCGAAAGAACGAGAGCAAAATCAAGGTGCGCCGCCAGCACATCTCGCAAGAGCTACACGTGCAATGACTGCCCGCAGGCGGCTGCAATCTCATCCGCGATCTGCTGGGCGGCGTTTGCCGGGTCGGGAGCTTCCAGGATTGGCCGGCCAACCACCAGATAAGTCGCTCCGGCTGCGATAGCGTCCTTCGGAGTGACTACCCGGGCCTGATCTCCGGCAGCGGCGCCGGCGGGGCGCACTCCCGGAGTCACGATGGCAAATCCCTCCCCCAGCGCCTTGCGCAGTTCGCGAGCTTCCTGAGCAGAGGCGACCAACCCGCCACAACCCGCCGCCCGAGCCAGCGCTCCTAAGCGAAGCACCTGGCTCAGGACATTGCCCGCAATCCCCAATTCCTGCAGGTCAGAATCCGACAGGCTGGTCAGTACGGTTACCGCGAGCACCATCGGCTTGGCAGGGGACTGGCTGGCAGCCTCGACGGCGGCCTTTAGCATTTTGCTGCCGCCAGAGGCGTGGACAGTCATCATGCTTACGCCGAGTTCGGCAGCCGAGCGGACCGCCCCCGCGACGGTGTTCGGAATGTCGTGATATTTCAGGTCGAGAAACACCTTGCGACCGGAGGCAACCAGGTCACGGACGACCTGCGGCCCCGCGGCCGTAAAGAGCTGTTTCCCGACCTTGTAAGTGGTTGCGGCGTCACCAATCGCTTGGACGATTTGGCGGGCTTGGGTGGCGCCCGCGACATCGAGCGCCACTATGAGCCGGTCTTTGTCTCTCATCGGCTCCAAGTTTACCGCATTACGACAGGATTACTGCGGGCCTTCGTTCTCGGCTACGAGTGGGGTCTCGACGACCTCCAGCCTGACTGGATCGACGCCGTCGTGGCCCATGCCGAGCATTTTGGCCGCGCTATAGGACAGGTCAATGATCCGGCTCTTCCGCACCGGTCCGCGATCGTTGATGCGGACCACGACCGACCGGTCATTTTTCAGATTTGTAACCTTGATCCAGGAACCCAGCGGCAGGGTGCGATGCGCCGCTGTGAGTTGATCCATGTCGTACGGTTCGCCGCTGGCCGTCTGCTTATGCTGAAAAATGCGGCCGTACCAGGAAGCCTTCCCGATCTGAGATTTCCGGGTCTTAACTGGCTTCACCTTTTCCTGAATCTGTCCTGGGGCCCCTTGCTGCTTCGAATCCGGTGTGCTATTACCGGGTGCCGCGCCTAGTGCGGTGGCAAAAACCATGGTCACCGCGACCTGGCTGAGTACTCGTAACATTAAACACCTCTCATCGTTAAGTTTGGTCCTCCCGGGGTTCTGTGTGAATCCCTATAAGTCTATCCACCGCAAGACGTAAGAGTCAACCCGACTAACGTGGGAGTCCTACCTTCGTGCTTGCCTTCAAGGGAGTTTCGTGCTAGGGCTCGTTGACAAGAACAACAGCCTTCCCTCCGGCAAGGACCGCGGTAAACAGGCTCGAACTGCTCGGTTGAGCGCGTATTGACGGTAAGCGCTTGGGATTGAGATGGGGACACCGCGACAGAGATTGGAAGGCTTAGTCGAACACGAAGTTACTTATTTACAATCAGTTACGAAGATTCTTTAAGGGAAAACCTTGGGCGCACTCGGGTTGGAAGTGAGACTTGATCGCTCCTGAGCCACCGCGCCTGACTATCTCAGCGCGAGTGATTGGGGTACAGTCGTCCAATGAGCCGGCCGCCAGTCATTTTAAGCATTGCGGGCTACGATCCCATTTCGGGAGCCGGAATCACCGCCGACATAAAAAACGCAGCCGCCCAAAATTGCTTTGCCGTCACCTGCATTACGGCGTTGACCGTGCAGTCCACCCAGGGAGTGTTCGGCGTCCAACCCCTGGATCCGGAACTGGTAGCCCGAACGCTCGCGACCTTGGCCGACGACCTGGAAATCGCCGCCGTCCGGGTTGGAATGCTGGGATCCGGGGACGTCGCCGCCGCCGTAGCCGACTTCCTGGAGGAGCGGCGGCTGCCGAACATCGTCCTCGACCCGGTGATCCGGTCCTCGTCGGGCGCAATTTTGCTGGACGGGCCCGGGCAACATGTCCTCCTCAAAAGACTGCTGCCGCTTGCGGATGTCATCACTCCCAACGTCGATGAGGCGGCGACGCTGTCCGGGGTTGAGCCAGTCGCGACCGATGCTCCGTGGGAAGAAGCGCTTCCGCGTTTGCGGGCCATGGCGGTCAAGCTTCGCGAATTCGGCAGCCGGGCAGTAGTAATTACCGGCGGCCACCTGCAGCCAGCCAACGACTACCTTCTTTACGGGTTGGCCGGCTCGGCCAGGGAGGAGGTCTTTCCTGGACCGCACCTGGAATCCCGCTCGACTCACGGCACGGGGTGCGCCTTCGCCACCGCCCTCGCCTGCCAGTTGGCGCGGGGAACCAGCCTGCCGGAGGCCGTCCGGGCAGCGAAGGAATACGTCCGCAAGGCGATCACCGCCTCTTACCCGCTAGGAAGAGGCAGCGGGCCGATCAATCACGGGGTGTGAGCGCGCTAGACGGCCTGGATTTGTCATGCGGCGCGACCAGAAGTTCCTGGGCCATTTGTAGCTCCTTTTGGCGGCTTGCCATATCGGGTAAACTTCTCAGTAGCCACCGGTGATGAAACCTTACCGACTGTACTTTTGCTTCCTAGTTCTGGGCTGCATTGCGGTGGCCAGCCGTGGCCTGTCACAATCTGGCCCGGCTCCTGTCCCCACGCGTTCGGACAACGACCCGGCCACCCGCAAGGGCTTCGACTACTTCTACAACCTGGAATACGACAAGTCGGTCCGTGAGTTCGAGGCCACCCAGCAAGCCCATCCCGACGACCCATTCGCCGTCAATCACGTTCTGGCCGGGGTGATTTTCAAGGAACTGTACCGCATTGGGGCGCTCGACACCGAGGCCTACGCCGCCGACAGCTTTCTTACCAAGAAGCATCCCGAGCCGCTCGATCCCAAGGTGCGCGATCGAGTCAAACAGTTAAGCGCCCAGGCGCTGTTGCTGTCGCAAGCTGAGCTCGACAAGAATCCCAACAACGTTGACGCCTTATATGCGCGGGGTATTACGCGAGGCCTTCGCGCCACCTACATGGGCATGGCTGAAAAAGCCTGGTTCGCCGCCCTGCGCAGCGCCGTGAGCGCGCGCCACGATCACGAGCGGGTGTTGGAACTGGATCCCAAATACGTGGACGCCAAACTTCTGATCGGCACTGACCTCTACATCGTTGGCAGCCTCAGTTGGCCGGCCAAGGTGGCCGCGTCGGTGGTGGGGATCAGCGGTAACAAGCGCAAGGGCCTGGACTATCTGCGCGAAGTAGTGGCCGGTGCCCATAGTGAAGTGGCCAGCGACGGCAAGATCGTGCTGGCCCTGTTTCTTCGCCGGGAAGAGAAATATGACGAGGCTTTGAAGGTGGTCAGCGGAATGCAGTCCGAATTTCCGCGCAACTTTATGGTGGCCTCCGAGTATGCCCACCTGTTGAATGCCGCCGGACACGGGCAGGAAGCGATTGCAGCCTACCGCAAGGTCTTGGCGGGCTGTCGCAGCAATGCTTATGCGGGGTGCCGTATCGAGGTGCCAGCTTATGGATTGGGCCAAGCGCTGCGCGGCCAGCGCCAGTACCAGGAAGCTGCCGAGGCTTATGATCTGTCCGCCAGCCACGGCAACGATCTGGAACTGCGCCAGAAGGCGACCCTGGCTGCCGGCCAAATGTATGACTTGCTGCAGAAGCGCGACACTGCGCTGGAAAAGTATCGGACGGTGATCGCCGAGGATTCCACCTCCGGCGAGGCTGACTCGGCCCGTCACTACATGAAGCAGGCCTACAAGAGCCCGTGAACCTTTTGTCATCCTGAGCGAGGAGCGAAGCGACGAGTCGAAGGATCTGCGTTTGTCTTTGTCCTCCTGGGCGAGTCGAAGGACCCCTATTCCCGCGAGATCACTGGGCCCGATCTCACGAACGCGGCAACCGCCGCGCGCTGAATCCTGACAGATCGATGCGCCATGATAGAGCACCGCGCTGGGCTTCATCGACAGCGGTGAGATTTTCGGGTGCTTGCGGCATAGTGGGTGTAGAATGCACGCATATCCCAATACAAAAGAAAATTGTGAATTGCAGCTTACCCGGGGCAGTTGAGCGGCCTGCCGTGCCGCTAGTGTTCGCAGATGTTCCGGAGTGACGGGCCCCATACGCTTTACCGGCTTCAACTTCAACAATTCAAAAAATGGAGGAAACAAATGAGGGCCACAAAGCTGTTGTCAGCTTTTGCTGTGATGTTGTTCGCATTTTCGGTGGTCGCGCAGGAAAAACCAGGGACCGTTGCCGCACTGGAGTTTCAAAGGCCCAAGAACGGCATGGTGACGCAATATGAGAACGGTCGCAAGCAAAAAGCGGCCTGGCACAAGCAACAGAATGACCCCCAACCTCTCTTGGTGTGGGAAACCCTCACCGGACCGGACACTGGGACCTACATCGTAGGCCGCGTCAATCAACACTGGTCCGATTTCGATAAACCGCCCATTCCTGACCAGGCCGACCTGGAGGAATATCAGAAGGTGGTGGGCAATTACGTCGAGTCGGTGACCGCTATGTACTACGAGGCGATGCCGAAGGTCAGCAATGCCCCGAGTTCTGGCATGGCTCCCAAGTTCGACGAGGTCGTCACCTTCCATGTGCGCTACGGCAAAGGGTCGGATTTTCGCAGCGCCATTGCCAGAATTTATGAAGCCGCCCAGAAGACCAAGTGGCCGGTCAATTTTGAATGGTATGCACTGGCCAGCGGCGGCGACACGGGCGAGTTTGTGCTCGTTCTGCCGCGCAGTAGTTGGGCAGACTTCGAGGAAAAGCCCGACGTGAAGCCTTTCCGCGACATGCTGAAGGAAGCTTTTGGGCAGGCGGAGGCGGATTCCATCGTCGATCGAATTGACCACTCCGTGCAGGGTGAGACCAGTGAGATCATTCAGTTTCACCCGGAATTGAGCTATCTGCCGGCCAAATAGCGAAGAAGCAGCTAGCAGTAGCTAAAGCCGCAGGACTAACTGCGAATTGCTGAACGCTAGTTGCCAATTGCCAATTGCTAATTGCTTTTCAATCAGGAGAGACTATGAAAACCAGAACAATTGCACTCACCATGGCGCTGTGCTTTGTGGCAGCGGCGGCGTGCCTCGCCAGCGACGTCAATATCGGCACCTGGAAGCTGAACGAGGCCAAATCGAAGCTCGCTCCCGGAGCAACGAAAAACCAGAAGGTTGTCTACGAGGCGGTGGGCGATCAAATGAAAGTCACGATAGAAGGCACCACCGCAGACGGTAAGTCCCTGCATATCGAGTGGACGGGCAAATTCGACGGCAAATTCTACCCCCTCACCGGCGATCCGAATAATGACGAGCGTTCGTACAAAAAGATTGATGCTCGCACGCTGGAGGGCATCAGCAAGAAAGCTGGCAAGGTTACTTCCAACACTCGCATTGTGGTGGCGGCCGACGGCAAAAGCCGTACCGTGACCTCGAGCGGGACTAACTCGAAAGGCCAAAAGGTCACGACCGTTACGGTCTACGACAAAGAGTAACGACCTCTGCCGAGGTCTGGCGTAACGGGAGTGCCCTTTCGCTGGGCTTCGGGTCCCAGGGAGCAAGAAAAATCGCTCCAGCCGCTGAGTTCGTTGACCTCAGCGGCTGGAGCGATTCGTCGTTGGGGTTGTCATTAAGTGGATTACTTCCGGGTTGCCGACGGCCCGGAAGTATTATGGGTCAAGGAGCAGGGAGCCGTGACCACGCGTCAACCCAAGGTTCACACTCAACTCGGCCAAGCCGCAGTCCAGATCTTTGCCGCCAATGATCGCATAAACCAGGTTCTTATCGAACATCTTGACCCTGCCGCCTGGAGAGCCAAACCGCCCGGCAAGGCCCGCACCATTGCGGCGATCTTCACGCACATGCACAATGTCCGCTGCAAGTGGGTCAGGCTTACAGCTCCGCACCTGAAGGTTCCACGACAGCTCAGCCGCGTGCACTGCACGCCGCAGCAGGCCCGCGCGGGACTGGCCGAAAGCGCCGCTCGCTGCGCGGAGATGCTCGCTGAAGCGCTCGGCGGCCGTGGGGGCCGCGTCGAGAAGTTTCGCAGAGACGGCTGGGCCCGGCCTTGGCCGGTTGGCCCGGAAATGCTGTGCT
Organism: uncultured Acidobacteriaceae bacterium; assembly: GCA_963836875.1. Lineage (GTDB taxonomy): Bacteria > Acidobacteriota > Terriglobia > Terriglobales > Acidobacteriaceae > Bog-257. The sequence continues at coordinate 1,257 of CAWIKZ010000007.1, read as the reverse complement.
ACATGCTTTCTCACGAAGCCCACCATCGCGGGCAGGTGTGTATGCTCGCGCATCAGCTCGGATTCCCGTTGCCGACCGCGGTGGCGTCCGGGATCTGGAATTGGGAAAAGCTGTGGAAAGAGTGCGGGTCGTCTGGCGGCCCCGGACGCCAGCTCTCCATTTCAGGCTGAACCAACACCGTTGCCTCTACTGCTGCACCGCCTGGATCGCCTTCGGGCGCACTTGCTCATTCTGGATTTGCGAAGCATCCCAACCTCCGCCCACGGCCTTCACCAGATAGACGGAAGTCACCATCTCCTGACCGAGCAGCTGGGTCGCCAGGCGCTCGTTGGTCAGCAAGGCCGACTGAGCGGTGATGACGTCGAGATAGGAGGTCACACCGCCGACGTAGCGATTGTTGGCAATTTGCAGCGCGCGGCGCGCGTCGGACACGGCCGCGTTCTGGCTGGTGGTCGCCTGCGAAAGCGCGTTCAGTCCCGACAGCCCGTCTTCCACCTGCTGGAATGCGGTCAGCACCGCCTCGCGATAGTTGGCGACCGATTCGTCGTAGGCAGCCTTGGTGGCCGCCAGGTTGGCGCGATTGCGTCCGCCTTGAAAGATGGGCTGCAGCAGATCTCCACCCAGCGACCAGATGGCGCTGGGCGCGCTAATCAGGTTGGCGATATCGGTGCTTTGAAAGCCGCCGGTACCAGAGAGGGTGAGTTGCGGATAAAACGCTGCGGTGGCAACACCGACTTCGGCGTTTTCGTACGCCATGTTGCGCTCGGCGGTCGCGACATCGGGCCGCCGTTCCAGCAGGTCAGAAGGCACGCCCAGCGGAATGGGAGGCGGTGTCGTGTGCAACGGGGCCACCGGAACGCTGAAAGTGGAAGCGGCATTTCCGGTCAGCACCGCGATGGCGTGTTCGTACTGCGCGCGCTGCTGCTGCACCAGGGAAAGTTGCGCGACCGTGGAATCGAGCAGTGTCTGCTGCTGCGCCAAGTCGAGTCCGGAGGCGACTCCGCCGGCATGACGGTTCTCTACCAGCTGCAACCCCTTCTGCTGAATGGCAACCGATTGCTGCACGACCTGAGTTTCGGCGTCAAGCTCGCGCAAGCTGAAGTAGTCGGCGGCGAGTTCGGCGGTCAGCACCAGATTGACGTTGTACATGTCCGCTGCCGTGGCTTGCAGAGTCGCATTCGAGGCTTCCAGGGTTCGCCGGTATTTTCCAAAGAGATCGGGTTCGTAACTGAGCAGAAAAGGAATCTCGTAGGTGCT
>CAWIKZ010000006.1:0-18711 GCA_963836875.1 uncultured Acidobacteriaceae bacterium | reverse complement strand
TGTCATTAAGTGGATTACTTCCGGGTTGCCGACGGCCCGGAAGTATTATGGGTCAAGGAGCAGGGAGCCGTGACCACGCGTCAACCCAAGGTTCACACTCAACTCGGCCAAGCCGCAGTCCAGATCTTTGCCGCCAATGATCGCATAAACCAGGTTCTTATCGAACATCTTGACCCTGCCGCCTGGAGAGCCAAACCGCCCGGCAAGGCCCGCACCATTGCGGCGATCTTCACGCACATGCACAATGTCCGCTGCAAGTGGGTCAGGCTTACAGCTCCGCACCTGAAGGTTCCACGACAGCTCAGCCGCGTGCACTGCACGCCGCAGCAGGCCCGCGCGGGACTGGCCGAAAGCGCCGCTCGCTGCGCGGAGATGCTCGCTGAAGCGCTCGGCGGCCGTGGGGGCCGCGTCGAGAAGTTTCGCAGAGACGGCTGGGCCCGGCCTTGGCCGGTTGGCCCGGAAATGCTGTGCTACATGCTTTCTCACGAAGCCCACCATCGCGGGCAGGTGTGTATGCTCGCGCATCAGCTCGGATTCCCGTTGCCGACCGCGGTGGCGTCCGGGATCTGGAATTGGGAAAAGCTGTGGAAAGAGTGCGGGTCGTCTGGCGGCCCCGGACGCCAGCTCTCCATTTCAGGCTGAACCAACACCGTTGCCTCTACTGCTGCACCGCCTGGATCGCCTTCGGGCGCACTTGCTCATTCTGGATTTGCGAAGCATCCCAACCTCCGCCCACGGCCTTCACCAGATAGACGGAAGTCACCATCTCCTGACCGAGCAGCTGGGTCGCCAGGCGCTCGTTGGTCAGCAAGGCCGACTGAGCGGTGATGACGTCGAGATAGGAGGTCACACCGCCGACGTAGCGATTGTTGGCAATTTGCAGCGCGCGGCGCGCGTCGGACACGGCCGCGTTCTGGCTGGTGGTCGCCTGCGAAAGCGCGTTCAGTCCCGACAGCCCGTCTTCCACCTGCTGGAATGCGGTCAGCACCGCCTCGCGATAGTTGGCGACCGATTCGTCGTAGGCAGCCTTGGTGGCCGCCAGGTTGGCGCGATTGCGTCCGCCTTGAAAGATGGGCTGCAGCAGATCTCCACCCAGCGACCAGATGGCGCTGGGCGCGCTAATCAGGTTGGCGATATCGGTGCTTTGAAAGCCGCCGGTACCAGAGAGGGTGAGTTGCGGATAAAACGCTGCGGTGGCAACACCGACTTCGGCGTTTTCGTACGCCATGTTGCGCTCGGCGGTCGCGACATCGGGCCGCCGTTCCAGCAGGTCAGAAGGCACGCCCAGCGGAATGGGAGGCGGTGTCGTGTGCAACGGGGCCACCGGAACGCTGAAAGTGGAAGCGGCATTTCCGGTCAGCACCGCGATGGCGTGTTCGTACTGCGCGCGCTGCTGCTGCACCAGGGAAAGTTGCGCGACCGTGGAATCGAGCAGTGTCTGCTGCTGCGCCAAGTCGAGTCCGGAGGCGACTCCGCCGGCATGACGGTTCTCTACCAGCTGCAACCCCTTCTGCTGAATGGCAACCGATTGCTGCACGACCTGAGTTTCGGCGTCAAGCTCGCGCAAGCTGAAGTAGTCGGCGGCGAGTTCGGCGGTCAGCACCAGATTGACGTTGTACATGTCCGCTGCCGTGGCTTGCAGAGTCGCATTCGAGGCTTCCAGGGTTCGCCGGTATTTTCCAAAGAGATCGGGTTCGTAACTGAGCAGAAAAGGAATCTCGTAGGTGCTCTGGGTGAGCGGCCGCCCAAGGGTGACGACTTGCGGCCGATTTCCAGAGTAGCGGTTGCGCGAGGCATTGGGATCGGCGCTGGCTTGCGGGAAGAGTCCGGCCGAGGCCACTCGCGCCAGAGCACGCGCCTGGTTCAGGCGGTCTTGCGCGGCGACCAGCGACTGATTCGCCTTCAGCAGTTGGTGCTCGTAGTTGTCCAGCTCGGCATCGTGGAAAATCTCCCACCATGCGCCTTTAGGAAGCGAATCTTTCGGCGCGGCGACACGCCACGGACCTTCTGTCTTGTACGCCTCAGGGGCCTGGACTGGCGGACGCTGATATTTCGGTCCCACGGCGCATCCCGCCAGCAAAGCGCTGACGGCGACACTGCCCGTCAGGGTCAGCCACTTCATGACGGATTGCCTCCCTGGTTTGCGGGAGCGATGTTGACCTGCTGCCCTTCTTCCAGCGAATCGGCGGGATTGATGACCACCTGGTCCCCCACATCGACGCCACCCAGTATTTCCAGCGTCGAGCCGTAATCGCGACCGATGGTGATGGGGCGCAGTTGCACCTTGTGGTCGCTCCCCACAACGGCCACGCGCGGGCCTTCCTGGCGGAAGAGCATGGTGTTGACCGGCAACGTGACTTTCTGTCCGCTGATGCCGGGCCTGAAATGAACTTCGCCGAAGGAGCCGGGCAGCAGGCGCCCATCTTTGTTGGGCACGTCAACTTCGCTCAGCAAGGTGCGGGTGGCGGGATCAATAGCTTCCGCGGTGCGCGCTACCGTGCCTCTAAACTTCTGGCCGGGCAATTCCTGCAATGTCACCCAGGCTTCCATTCCGTTCTTGATGGCGGGGGCGTAACTTTGGGGGACGCTGACGTACACGCGCAGAGGGTCGACGCGGGCCATGTCAAACAACTCCTTGCCCGCCGACCCTCCTCCAGTTGAGCCGGCATTGATCAACGCGCCGGGATCGACGTTGCGCTTGGTCAGCACCCCACTGAAGGGCGCGTACACGTGTTTGAACGCCTCCAGTTCTTCCAGACGGCGCACGTTGGCGTCATTTGCGTCCAGGTTGGCCTTGGCCTGTTGATAGCCGCTGGCCTGCTGGTCGGCTTCCTGCTGCGAAACCGAATCGGTGGTGCGCAGGCTGAGATAACGGTCGGAATTGATTTTGGCCAGGTCCATCTGGGCCACGATCTGCTGGCGCGTCGCCCGGGCCTGCATCAACTCCTGGTCCACTTCCGGAGTGTCGATGTCGGCCAGCAGTTCGCCCTTGGTCACCCGGCTGCCAATGTCTTTGTACCAGTGCAGCAGGTAGCCGTTGGTGCGGGCGTAGATGGGAGACTCCTCGAACGCCAGCAACGAGCCGGGCAATACCAGTTCTTCGTCGGGGTTCTCCGAGATGGGATGAATCACGGCCACCGTGGGAACAGACTCGCGCTCGGTTTCCCGGGCGAGCACGCGGCTGCTGTGGATGCGCATGAGCATGGTGATTACGGCGCCGGCCAGCAGCGCCAGCACCACCACAGCGATCATGAACAGCGCCTTGCGCGGAGTCGCTGGAGGAAGCTTGGGCGGCGCCGTGATTTCCGCGGCGTGGTGCTCGGGTTCCGCAAAGTTAGTTTGATTTGAACGATCCATAGTTATAAATCCTAGCAGTAGCAATTAGCTCTTAGCCGCTAGCTCTTAGTAACCGTTGCAACGCTCTCCGTGTGTGCTAGTTGGTTCATCCCGGCTGTTTGGTCCTCCGCATTGCATGATCTGAATATTTCTACTCATTCAGTTGCCCACCGCCTCCATAACGTTGCGAAAGCCAGTTGCTAACCGCCAGTTGCTAAAAGCTAACAGCTAATTGCTAATTGCTTCTCTCTCTCGCTTTGCCTCGCGATGGCCGTGAATCATGGCAAAGATGGACGGCACAAAAAACAGCGTTGCCACCGTGGCGAACAACAGCCCGCCGATCACCGCGCGTCCCAGTGGCGCGTTCTGTTCACCGCCTTCGCCCAGGCCCAGCGACATCGGCACCATGCCGATGATCATGGCCAGAGCCGTCATCAGCACCGGACGGATTCGAGTGTAGCCCGCTTCCAGCGCGGCTTGCGCCGCAGGTATGCCGAGGTTCATGCGCTCGCGTGCGAACGAAACCAGCAGAATGGAGTTGGCGGTGGCCACGCCCATGCACATTACCGCTCCGGTCAGCGACGGCACGCTCAACGTGGTGTGGGTCAGCAGCAGGATCCAGCAAATGCCAGCCAGCGCTCCCGGCAGGGCGGTGATGATGATGAACGGATCCAGCCAGGACTGAAAATTCACCACGATGAGGAAATACACCAGCGAGATCGCCATCAGCAGTCCGAGGCCCAGGCCGATGAACGACGACTGCATAGTCACCACCTGTCCGCGAACGATGATGCGCGTGCCCCTTGGTAGATGCTGCTCGAACGGCTGCAGGACTTTCATGGTGTCCTTGGCCACCGCGCCCAGGTCACGGTCCTGGGTGCTGGCGTACACGTCGATCACCGGTTGCACATTGTAATGCGAGACCACCACCGGCCTGGCCACGGGAGTCAACTGCACCAGATTGCCCAGCACTTGCGAGCTGGGCACGCCGGGATCGTTCACCGGCATGTCCATCAGGTCCTGCAGCGAGGTCATGCGGTATTGCGGGGACTGGACCGCCACCTGGTAGGTGACGCCGTTCTTCGGGTTCAACCAGAAGTTGGGCGCGGTCTGAAAGCTGCCGCTCAACGAGACCAGCACGCTCTGCTCCACATCGCGCGCATTCATTCCTACTTGCGTGGTCTTGTCGCGGTCAATCTGCAGATGCAGTGTCGGCAAACTTAGTACCTGTTGTACATGCACGTCGGCGGTGCCGTTCACGTGACGCAGGCGGTTGGCGATTTGCTGCGCAATGACGTAGTCGCCCTGCATGTCCTGGCCGGTGACCTGGATGTCGATAGGCGCCGGCAATCCGAAGTTCAGAATCTGGGTCACGATATCGGCCGGCTGAAAGAAGAACTCCACGCCGGGAAACTGCCGCGGCAGTTCCTCCCGCAACTTTCGGATATAACCCGCCGTGGAATGATGATGCTCGGCGTTCAGGCCCACCAGGATCTCGGCATCGCTGGTGCCCACGACGCCGGAGTTGCTGTACGACAAATTGATTCCAGAATATGGTAGCCCGATATTGTCGAGGATGGTGACCAGCTCGTCCTTGGGAATCTGCTGCCGCAGGTACGCTTCCACCTCATCGGCCAGGCGCGCCGTCTCTTCCACGCGCAGGCCGGGGCGAGCGCGCATGTGCAGGCGCATCAGGCCGGCGTCAACGTTAGGGAAGAAGTCTTCGCCGAGGGAGAAAACCAGCCCCAGCGAAAGCACGCAGAATGCGAGAAAGCAGGCGGCGAACAGCTTGCGATGCTCGAGGGTGGTTTCCAGAAGCTGGTAGTAACCGTTGCGGAAGTTGTCGAACCTGCGCTCGAACCCCCGCTGATAGCGGCCGAAGATTGTTTTGGGTCCAGCGGCGCGATGCTCGTGCCCGCGCATGATGTACCTGACCAGCGTCGGGATCAAGGTGCGCGAAAGGAAGTACGATGCCAGCATCGCGAACACCACGGCTTCGGCCAGCGGCACGAACAGGTAGCGGGCAACGCCGGCGAGGAAGAACATAGGCACAAACACGATGCAAATACAGAGAGTGGAGACGAACGCCGGCACCGCGATCTGCGAAGCCCCATCCAGGATGGCCCGCGTCATCTCCTTGCCTTGGGCGAGGTTGCGCTCGATGTTCTCGATCTCGACCGTGGCGTCGTCCACCAGGATGCCGACCGCCAGGGCCAGGCCTCCCAGCGTCATGATGTTGATGGTTTCGCCCAGCGCGCTCAGCAGAAGCACCGAAACAAAAATGGAGAGCGGGATAGAAATCGAGATGACGATGGTGGGACGCCAATCTCCCAGAAACAGCAGGATCATGACCGCGGTGAGAGCGGCGGCAATCACCGCCTCGCGCAATACCCCATCGATGGAAGCGCGCACGAACAGCGACTGATCGAACAGCGGCTTGATAGTGATGTCGCGTGGGAGCGACTGCGCGGCAATTGGCAGTACACCCTTCACTGCGCTCACGATACTGAGCGTGGATGCGGTGCCGATCTTGTAGACCGACATCAGCGTGCCCCGGACGCCGTCCTGGCGCACGATGTTGGTTTGCGGCGCAAAGCCATCGCGGATGTGGGCCACATCGCGCATGTAAATGGTCGAGCCGTTCACCGTCTTGACCGGCAGATCGTTCAACTCGGCGATGGTCTGCGGGCTGCTGTTCATCTCAACCTGGTATTCCAGCGGCCCGATCTTGGCGGTGCCGCTGGGAGTAATCAGGTTTTGCGTGTTGATGGCGTTGACAATGTCGTTGGGAGAAAGTCCGTTGGCCTGGAGCCGCGGCAGGTCAAGATCGACCTGCACCTGGCGTATCTTGCCGCCGTAGGGATAGGGCATGGCCGCGCCGTGCACGGTTGCCAGTTGGGTGCGCAGAAAATTTTGGCCCAGGTCGAACAGTTGCTGTTCCGGCAAGGTCTTGCTGCTGAGTCCAAGTTGCACCACCGGCGTGGACGACGCCGAGTAGGAGATGACCAGCGGCGGCGTAGTCCCAGGCGGCAGGCCGCGCACCGTGGTTTGCACCATCGCAGTAACCTGGGCCAACGCAGTTTGAATGTTGGCTTGCGGGCGGAAAAAAATCTTGATCACGCCCACGCCGTTGACCGACTGCGACTCGATGTGCTCGATATCGTTGACGGTGATGGTGAGGCCGCGCTCGGAGTTGGTGACGATGCGGTCGGCCATCTCCGAGGGCGCGAATCCGCCGAAGTTCCACACCACGCTAACGACTGGAATGTTGATGTCGGGGAAAATATCGACCGGTGTGCGCAGCACCACGATGGGCGTCAGGATGATCAGCACCAGCGCCATTACGACGAAGGTATAAGGACGCCGGAGCGCTAGGGCAACAATCCACATCGGTGGGGTAGGACTCCATTCAGGGCCAGACCGGGATGTCGCTCACAGCGCCAAAGCCAGCCATAAAAATCCGATTCGATACGCTACGTATTGGATTCAAATATATGCTACTGTGAGTCATGCCGCAAATGCCTTCGGCTGTTCAAAAGCGGTTGCATGAAAGCAGCAATGGCGCCAAGCGCCTGCCTGGGCGGCCCCGCAGTGAACAGGCGCGCCAGGCCATCCTGCGGAGCACCAGCCGGCTGCTGCAGCGCACCGGTTTCGCGGAGCTCTCGATTGAGGCCATCGCGGCCAACGCCGGCGTGGGCAAGGCGACCGTGTATCGCTGGTGGCCCGACAAAGGCGCTCTGGTGGTTGACGCCTTTGCCTCCAGCGCGGAAGACGAATTGCACTTTCCCGACAGCGGCTCCGTCTATAAGGACATGAGCCTGCAGATGAATCAGTTCCTGGCGATACTTCGTTCACGGCGCGGCCGTATCGTGTCGGCGGTAATCGCGGGGGACAGTCAGACCCCGGTCTCATGCAAGCCTTTCGCAAGCGCTTTCTTCTGCCCCGGCGGGAGGAAGCCTACCAGACACTGCGACGAGGAATGGAACGCGGGGAACTGCGGCGCAACTTGGATCTCGATCTGCTGCTCGACATTCTCTACGGCGCAATCTATATGCGCTTTCTCATTCGTCACGGCCAACTGAGCGAGGAGTTTATCGCGGATGTTTGTCGCCTGGTGCTCAATGGCGCGGCAAAACGGACGCCACTCTCTGCGGTTGACGGACGAAAAGCGCCTGCAGACCGGGAGGGACCTGCTTTTCCCACGGTGGTCGTTCCAGCGCGAACGAAAGCAGGTTCCTCGCTTAGCTCGTAATCGACAACGTCGAACGCCTCGCTTCACTCACTAGACGAATCATCATCTGCCAATCTAACTACGTCTTCTTGTCTTTCCGGGTCGCTTTGCGGGGGTTTCTCGAGGGCCAATTTATTGTGGGAGCCGAAGGCCTCGCTCATCGCTTGCATCCGCTCCGCCTCCTTACGTACCTTGGCGGCGTACGCGAGCGGATCGACTCTCTTCTTTTTCATGTCCCACAGCATGACACAAATCTGGATACAGTCAACTAACGCCAATTTTCAGCATCCCGCCCGCCTAGCCGGATCGTGATTTCAAAGAGGAGATTTCGTTCCCTGCCGTGTCCCTAGGGTGAGATCCTCATGATAGTCCAGGTGAAGGCCCGCTCTTCTGGACTCCTGCGTTTGACAGGCTTCTCTCCCGCTGAGTACGATTCGGGCGCTGCCCATGCCTATGAAAATCCCTCTCTTATCGCGCACTCTCCTGTCGAAGCCAGACGCAACTCGAATTCGCCGCAGCATGTGGCTTTGCGTGGTGCTGGCCTTCTCACTGCTGGCCACCGCGGGGGCCTTCGATCGGCTCCGCCGATTCCACCCGCTATCTCAACGACATTAAGACACTCTCGGCCCCCGACATGGAGGGACGCGGCGCTGGAACCAAAGGATTGGGACGCGCCACAAAATACCTCGAGCGCCGTTACAAGGGCCTGGGACTTCAGCCTGCGGGCACCAACGGCTACTTGCAGCCGTTCACCGTGACTACCGGCGCGAAGTTAAAGGCGGACAATGAATTCATCGTTAACGAAGGCGGAAAGAAACAGCCGTTGGCATTGAACCAGGATTTTGTGCCGGCCAGTTTCTCTTCTTCAGGATCGCTCGCCGCTCCCGTGGTCTTCGCCGGCTATGGCGCCTCGGCCGAGGAATTTGGATATGACGACTATGCCGGCCTGGATGTGAAGGACAAGATCGTGGTGGTGCTGCGCTACGAGCCGGAAATCTTTGGCGTAAAGAGCGGCCAGCACGGTTTGACGCAACATTCGCAACTTATTACCAAAGCGATCAACGCGCGCAACCACTAGCCAAGGCGCTCGTGTTGATCAACGGAAAGCTGGCCGACGGGGAAGAGGACCTGCTGATGCGCTTTGGCGGCGTGAGCGGGCCGCAGGACGCCGGCATCATGCTGCTGCAGGTGAAGAACGCGGTCGCTGATAGCTGGCTCAAAGCAGCCGGCAAGTCGCTCGCCGACGTGCAGCAGCAGATCGGTCACAGCGGCAAGCCAGACTCGTTCGCCTTTCCCGGAACACTGCAACTGTCGCTGAAGGTGGATATCGAAGCCACGCATGCGCGGGTCAACAACGTGCTCGCCTATCTTCCCGGCAAGACCGCGGAATACGTCATCATCGGCGCGCATTACGATCACCTCGGGCGCGGCGATTCCAACTCGCTGGCGCCGTCGCAGATCGGGAAGATCCATCCTGGGGCCGACGACAATGCTTCGGGAACTGCCGGCGTGCTGGAACTCGCGCGCTTGTTCGCTCCCATGAAAGGCCAGCTCGACCGCGGCATTCTGTTCATGTCGTTCTCGGGAGAAGAGCTTGGGCTGCTGGGTTCGGCGGAGTGGGTGAAGGACCCGACGCTACCGCTCGACAAGTGCATCGCCATGCTGAACATGGACATGATCGGGCGCATCAAGGACAACAAGGTGTATATCGGCGGCGTGGGGACGGGTTCGACGTTCAAGACAATTCTGGAGCAGGCGCAGAAGCGGGAACCAAATTTCAAAATCGAGTATTCCGCGGGCGGATATTCCGCCAGCGACCACACCTCGTTCGTCGGGAAGAAAATTCCGGTGCTGTTCTTCTTCTCCGGACTGCACTCGGATTATCACAAGCCCTCCGACACCTGGGACAAGATCAATGCGCCGTCGGCGGCGCAGTTGCTCAATCTGGTGGGTGACGTTGCGATGCAGTTGGCCGAGGCACCATCACTGCCGAGCTTCATCACCGTGGTGGAAGATAAGCCCGTGGGCGGCGGTGGCGGAGGCTACGGGCCGTACTTCGGTTCCATTCCCGACTTCGGCGAGGTGAAGGACGGCGTGCGCTTCTCCGACGTACGGCCGGGATCGCCGGCGGCGAAGGCCGGACTCAAAGCGGGCGACATCCTGGTGCAGTTCGGCGGCAAGCCGATTCACAATCTGTACGATTTCACCGACGCGCTGCGCCGCAGTAAGGTGGGTGAAGTGGTGGAGGTGAAAGTACTGCGCGATGGCCAGCCCATTACCGCCAGCGTGAAGTTGGAGCAGAGAAAGTAGGGGTGGTGGTCAACGGCGTGATTTCGCAGGTCCCGTATGCCCTATATTCGAGGTTGAGTGCTTACGCATAATGCGTAATAATTTACGCATTATGCGTAACTACCCGGCGCTTTCAGCCTTATTTCCAGCGACCCGCAGGTCCTTGCTGGCCGTGACCCTGGTTCAGCCGGACAAATGGTGGTACCTGTCGGAACTGGCGCAGCATCTGCGGACCACGCCGTCCAGTCTGCAACGGGAGCTATCGTCTTTGGTTGCCGCTGGTCTCTTGCAGAAGCGCCGGGAAGGGGCCCGGACCTACTTCAAGGCTGAAACACGATCGCCGCTGTTTCCCGAGTTAAGCCGTCTTTTCGAGAAGACAGTTGGACTGATACCGGCATTGCAGCAGGTCTTGGAACGGTTTGGCGACAGGATTACCTGTTCCATGGTTTACGGCTCTGTGGCGCGAAGAGACGAGCATGCCCTACAGCGATGTCGATTTGCTAAAGTGTCATCGGCAGTGTCGGCCTGGCCGAACTGGCGCCCGCTCTGCGACGAGCCGAGGAGCGGCTGGGCAGGGAAGTGAATGTCACGTGTTACTGGGTCCAGGAATCCGGGCCAAGGTTTCGAGGAGGGGGACCATTTTCTGGCGGCGGTACTCCGAGGCCCCAAGCGGTCCGTAAAGGTGACAGGCGTGACTTGGACGAAATTATTGGATAGCAAGGATGTGCAGAGGCACACTACCTCGAAGAGAGAGGTCGATGCTTTCCGCGACCTGGTTGCGCGCGACCTTGCCGACGCTGCGATTGCCGGGCTGTCCGCTGATCGGCGCTTCGCGACGGCTTACAATGCCGCTCAGCAAGCGATGAACATGGCGATTGCGTGCGCCGGATACCGCGTCACGGCGAGGATCGGCCATCATAGAATTTCCTTGGAAAGCGCAAGGTTGGCGCTTGGGGCCGCGGCCCGCGATGATGCCGATTATTTTGAGATGTGCCGGCGCAAGCGGAACGCCATCGACTACACGCACTCTCACGTGGCCACAGAGACCGAGGCGAAGGAGATTCTGGAGAAAGCCAACGCATTCTACGAGCTCGTGGAAAAGTGGATTGCGAAAAACCACGCCACGCTGAAGAAGTGATATACAGGGTGTCTTTGGCGGGACGGAAAGGTAGTCCGACAGGAACTTATCCTTGGCGGCGGAACGAGGTAATCAAGATTGAGTCAATATCAGTTTGTGCGTAATGCTTTCATCGCTTTTTTCGTCTTGGCGGTGACGGCCGCTGTAACGGCGTCCTCTCAACAACACTGCGACGAACGACACTTCCCCATCTTTGCTGGTGCCGGGCGAGGAAAAGCACCTGCGCAACATTCGCCAGCTCACCTTCGGGGGACAGAACGCGGAGGCGTACTTTTCCGCCGACGATCGCATGTTGAGCTTTCAACACCAGGGCGAGGGCGTTCCGTGCGACCAGATCTACACCATGCCGGTGGACACGCCCGATGGCAAGCCAGCCACGCCCAAGCTGGTCAGCACAGGCAAAGGCCGTACCACGTGCAGCTACATTTTCCCTTCGGGCGATCGCATGTTGTATCCCTCCACCCACGGCGCCAGTCCTGAATGTCCGCCGAAGCCCGACTACTCGAAGGGTTACATGTGGCCCATCTACGACACTTACAAAATCTACACTGCGAAGCTGGATGGCAGCGACCTGCGCTTGCTGACCGATGCCCCCGGCTACAACGCGGAAGCTACCATCAGCCGCGACGGTAAACACATTGTCTTCACTTCGACGCGCAATGGCGATCTCGATGTCTACACCATGAACGCCGACGGTAGCCACGTTAAACAGCTAACCCACGAACTCGGCTACGACGGCGGCGCGTCCTTTTCGGCCAACGGCAAGAAGATCGTCTATCGCGCCGAGCATCCCCGAGACCGCGGCCGAGATTGCCGATTACAAGGCGCTCTACGCGAAGGGGTTCATTCGCCCGGGCAATCTGGAAATCTGGGTGATGGATGCCGACGGAAAACACAAGCGGCAGGTGACCCACAACGGCGCCGCCAACTTCGCGCCCTTCTTTCCATCCGGATGGCAAGCGGATCATCTTTGCCTCCAACCAGGCCGATCCCAAGAGCGGCCGCGCCTTCGATCTCTACATTATCAACGTCGATGGGACCGGGCAGCAGCGCATTACGTTTTATCCCGACTCCGACGTCTTCCCCATGTTCACCTCCGACGGCAAGCGGCTGGTGTGGGCTTCCAACCGCAACGGCAAAGTCCCGCACGAGACCAACATTTTCGTTGCAGATTGGGTGGAGTAGGCGCGGTCGGATCGTAGGATCAGATGGCTAGATGGCCTCTAGTTGTTTTGAGAATGCGCGGCCCAACTCCGGACGATAGGGGATGCAAGGGGGACCGTAGGTCCCCTCGACTCACCCGCTGAAGCGGGTTCGCACGGGATGACAATCGAAAAGAGAGCTAACAACTAAGGGCGAAGAGCTGATAGCTGATAGCTGACGGCTGACAGCTAAGTTCAGATCTGGTAATCCATCTCGATCACCTGCTGCAACTTGTCGGTGCCGTTGGTCGGCGCCGGGGACGGCTGACGCCCTTGCAGACGGCACACTTCGTCCTTTAGCATTTTGACTTCGTTGGCCACCGCAGACAGCGCCTCCGACAGCGGATCGTTGATTTGCTTGGGGTCGGTGATCACCACCCGCTTGCCTTCGCGGAGAACAATGTGGCCGGGCACGCCCACTACGGTTGAGTTGTCGGGCACATCGCGCAGCACCACCGAGCCGGCGCCGATGCGGCAATTTTCGCCGATGGTGATATTGCCCAGTATTTTTGCGCCCGAACCAACCACGACATTGTTGCCGATGGTGGGATGCCGCTTGCCGTGTTCCTTGCCGGTGCCGCCCAGGGTGACGCCCTGGTACAACGTGACATCGTCGCCCACGATCGTGGTCTCGCCAATGACCACTCCCATTCCGTGGTCGATGAAAAAGCGCCGCCCAATTTGCGCGCCGGGATGGATCTCGACGCCGGTAACCAGCCGCGCGAGTTGCGACAGGGCCCGGGCAGGGAATTGCCAGCCACGGATCCACAGCCAGTGGTGGAAGCGGAAGCCCCACAGCGCGTGCAGCCCGGAGTAGAGCAGAATGATTGCGAGCGAGGAGGTCGCCGCGGGATCGCGGTCCTTGACAGCAGCGATGTCCTCACGCACGGATGCAAACATTTTTCAAACGCCTTCCGCCACCATGGCGAGCGACTCATTGCGGAGCTGCTCGAACAGGAGGCTGCTCAGGTAACGCTCGCCGAACGACGGGACGATGACGACGATCAGCTTGCCTGCGTTCTCGTCGCGCCCAGCAACTCGCAACGCGGCAACCACGGCCGCTCCCGACGAAATGCCCACCAGCAGACCTTCTTCCTTTGGCAGGCGGCGCGCCATCGACAAGGCGTCCTCACTCGACACTTGGATGACTTCATCAATGTAGTCGGTGCGCAGAATGCTGGGAACAAAGCCGCCGCCGATGCCCTGGATCTTGTGCGGGCCGGGCTGCCCGCCGGAGAGAACGGCACTTTCCACGGGTTCGACCGCGACCGCCTTGAACGACGGCTTCTTCGGCTTGATGTACTCGCAGATCCCGGTCAGCGTGCCACCGGTGCCGATGCCCGAGATCAGGAAGTCCACTTTGCCGTCGGTATCGTTCCAGATTTCCGGCCCAGTGGTCTCCAGGTGAATTTTGGGATTCGCCGGATTGTCGAATTGCTGCAGCATGTAGCCGTTGGGTGTTTTGGCGAGCAACTCATCGGCCCTGGCGATTGCGCCCTTCATGCCCTTGATGCCCGGCGTCAGCACGATGTCCGCGCCAAAGGCCTTCAGCAGCACGCGGCGCTCCAGGCTCATGGTGTCGGGCATGGTGAGAATCAGCTTGTAGCCCTTCACCGCCGCCACGAACGCCAGCGCGATGCCGGTGTTGCCGCTGGTGGGCTCGATCAGCACGGTCTTGCCGGGCTGGATTTTCCCCGCGCGCTCGGCTTCGTTGATCATGCTGACGCCGATGCGGTCCTTCACGCTGCTGCACGGGTTCTGGCTTTCCAGCTTGGCGACCACCGTGGCCTTCGCGCCGGCGGTTACCTTGTTGAGGCGCACCAAAGGAGTGTTCCCAATCAACTCCGTAACGTCATTCGCAATCTTCATAGCGATCTCCCGAGAGTTTAACCTGAGGCTGTAGATATACGGTTTGATTCAGCGGAGGCGAGTAAAGAATCAGCTAAAAGCAACAACAACAGCACGAGGTTTGTTGGCTGGCGCCAACCTCGAACTGAAAGCGCGTGTATGTGGGGTTGCCGAACATAACAGTGCGAATACGCGTATAGCTTAGCATTGTTTGGCGCCGAAGTTTCAACCGAGATGCAAATTTTCGAACGCAAGAAAGCTGTGCTGGTTGAAGCGGCAGCACAAGATTTTCGCAGCGTGTATGGGGAACCAAACGTGATATTCGCCACTGGAATGTGCCGGGCGATAATTCAGCGCCGTAGGCGCGGAACAGTTTAGCCCAGCCCGCAGCCGAAGGCGGAGTGCTGGGTAAAGCGGGAAATCGATCTGAGTCCTGTAGGGACGACAGAAGTTCTCAGCCCGAAGGCCCTCGTAGCATAGGGTTCCTTCGACTCCTCGGTCGCCACGGCGACCTCGTCGCTCAGGATGACACACCGCTTGATAGTGCCAAATGCCAAATGCCAAATGCTAAATGCTAAATGCTAAATGCTAAATGCTAAATGCTAATTGCTAATTGCTGATTGCTAGAGCTCCGCCCTGGTTATCGCCACTGCCGCAATCGCAGCGGTCTCGGCGCGGAGAATGGTATCGCCGAGTGAGGCGGCAAGCCATTGCGACAATTCGAAGAGCTGCAACTCATCCGTGGTCCAGCCGCCTTCGGGACCGACGGCGAGAGCTAGCCAGGTCACATGGTCGTGTGCGCGCAGCACTTCGCTGAGCGTGGCTTCTGGTGCGGCTTCTGCCAGAACGATTCGCAAGTCGCAACCCGGATGACCGCAGGTCCCCGGACTCAGACTAGAGTCCTCGTGAGGCATGACAGCGGGGTCGTGGAAGTTAGCGAGCGCTTCCTTCAGCTTTACTGGATCGGCGATCTCCGGCGGTGCGATGCGACGCGACTGCTCGGCAGCCTCACGGGCGATGCGCCGCCAGCGCTCGACGCGCTTGTTCGCCGCGAGGGCAAGATGCTTTTCCGTGCGCCGCGCAATTACGGGAACGATCGTGGTGACGTTCAGTTCCGTGCACTTCTCGATCGCCCATTCCATGCGATCGAACTTGAAGACGGCGAGCAACAGGGTGATGGGTACAGCCTCGCGGGCCGTGACTTCTTCGCCCAGGGTGAACTCCACGCGTTCGTCCT
Source organism: uncultured Acidobacteriaceae bacterium (assembly GCA_963836875.1). Lineage (GTDB taxonomy): Bacteria > Acidobacteriota > Terriglobia > Terriglobales > Acidobacteriaceae > Bog-257. The sequence continues at coordinate 3,430 of CAWIKZ010000006.1, read as the reverse complement.
GCACGCTGGAAACGGTGGCTCGGCGAACTTGCTCGCCGCATGTGACCTCGAACTGCTGGCCGACGCGCGCGCGCAAGGTGCGGGACAGATGTGCAGCGTGCGCGCCGGTCAAGGCAGCGCGATCGCCCGAGAACTCGTCGGCAATCCAGCGGCGTCGCGTCATCAGAGGGAAATCGCTTTTCGCCCTTCGCTTTTAGCTGGCGAAGTTGAGGGCGGCACGGATGTCGTCGACAGTAAGTTGTGGATAGGCGGCGAGCAACTGTTCAGGAGTGTCGCCGTCAGCAATGCTGCCGGCGATAACGCTCACCGGAACGCGCGTGCCCTTGATGCACGGATCGCCATGATGGATCGCCGGGTCGATGGTGATTCGATCACGCCAGTTCATGTCACGCCTCTGCCGTCCCTAGTGGTGTGTGCCGCCGCTGCGCGGCTCCCATTCGTTTTGCTGCTGACCGCGGGCTCACGCCCGCGGCTAACACAAATTTCGCCGCTGTGCGGCTTTGCTTTGTCCCAAGAGCCAAGAGCTAAGAGCTAAGAGCTAAGAGCTAAGAGCTAAAAGCTAAAAGCTAAAAGCTAAAAGCTAAAAGCTAAAAGCTAAAAGCTAAGTGCTAAATGCCAAGTGCCCTACTGAAACATATCCTTCACCTTGTTCAGCAGCGAGCGGCTGACGGGCTTGTTGTCCACCGAGGTCGTAGCCTGCAACTCCTGCAAGAGTTCGCGCTGCCGCTTGCTGAGTTTCGACGGCGTCTGCACCTTGACTTCGACGTGCAAATCGCCGCGCCCGTGACCGTTGAGCACCGGCACACCTTTGTTCTTCACCCGGAAGGTGGTCCCGGGCTGCGTGCCCTCGGGAATTTTCACCACACATTCGCCATCGAGCGTGGGGACGGTGATCTCGGTGCCCAGCGCCGCCTGCGCGAAGGAAATTGGCACGGTGCAATACAGGTGTTTGCCTTCACGCTCGAAGAACGCGTGCTCCCTGGCGTGCAACACCACGTAGAGATCACCGGACGGTCCACCGTAAACGCCCGCTTCGCCCTCGCCCGAGTACAGCATGCGCGCGCCTTCCTCGACTCCCGCGGGAACTTTGACCGCGACCGTGCGCTGGCGCGTGATGCGGCCATGGCCTCGGCACTGGGAGCAGGGATCGACGATCAGTTTGCCCGCACCCTGGCAGGTGCCGCAGGTGCGCGATATGGCGAAGAACCCCTGCTGATAACGTACTTGCCCGCGCCCCCCGCAGGTGGTGCAGGTGATGGGCGCCTTGCCCGGAGCCGCGCCGCTGCCTTTGCACTGGTCGCACTCTTCCAGCCGCCGCACCTGCACTTGCTTGGTGACGCCAAACACGGCTTCCTCGAACTCGAGAGTGAGGTCCTCGCGCAGATCGGCCCCGCGCTGTGCGCGCGAACGGCTGCGTCCCCCCTGCCCGCCAAACATGTCGCCAAATCCGAAGAGGTCGCCGAAGATGTCGTGGAAATCGTTGAACACCGTGGCGTCGAATCCGCCGTTGCCGCCCGCGCCGCTGGAAACTCCCGCGTGACCAAAGCGGTCGTAGCGCGCGCGCTTTTCGCTGTCGGCGAGAATCGCATAGGCTTCGCTGCACTCCTTGAATCGCTCCTCGGCCGCAGGATCGTCGGGATTGCGGTCAGGATGGTGTTGCAGAGCCAGCTTGCGATAGGCGCTCTTGATTTCCTGGTCGTTGGCCGTGCGGCTGACGCTCAGCACTTCGTAGTAATCGCGTTTTACGTTGGCAGCCAGAACTGTTTACCTTTTTCGAAACTGATTTACGGTTTGGGACGGCGAGCCACGCGCACCATCGCCGGACGCAATAGCCGGTCTTTCAACTTGTAGCCACGCTGCAACTCATCGATCACGTGGTTGTCCTCGACTTCCTCGGTGTCCACCATCTGGATCGCCTGATGCAAATTGGGATCGAACGGTTCGCCCTCGGCGGCCACGGGCTGCACCCCCAGCTTCGCCAGCGCGTCGTGAAATTGTTTGTCGATGAGCTCGATGCCGGCGTGAAAATCCTCCAGCGATGCCGCCTTGGTGTTTAGCGCGCGGTCCAGGCTGTCGAGAATGGGAAGCAATGTCTTCATCGCATCGGCGAGCGCATATTCCCTGAACTCCTGCTGCTGTTTTTCGCTGCGCTTGCGATAGTTTTCAAACTCAGCCTGAATGCGCGCCGCGCGGTCGAGATAGGCCGCACGTTCGGCGCGGACGCGCTCCATCTCCGATTGCGGCTCTTCCGTTGCGGCCGTGACGGCGCTCTGCGGAGCCGGGTCGTCTCCACCTTCGGCTGGCGGAAGTTCGTGGTCCAGTTCCAGCTCCGCCTCGCTGGAGCTTCCATTATGTTTCTTAGCTGGCATAAGTATTTCTACGTTGATTCGTTCCAAAGTTGGTCGAACAGCCGGGCGATGTACGACACTGCCGTGATGGTGTGCTCATAATCCATGCGGGTCGGGCCAATCACCGCCAGCGAACCCATCACCTCGTCGCCCACTCGCGCCGGCATCCCAATCAGCACGAAGTTACTTAGATGCGGCATGGCCTCTTCCAGACCCACAACTACGCGGACCGCTTCCTGGCGGACGTCGAGGTACGCAGACAGTAGATCGACAATGCGCTGCTTTTCCTCCAGCGTGGCCAGCAACTGGCGCAGACGCTCCTGGTCCTGCTCGGTGATCACCAGATTCGACGTGCCTTCCACGAACACCGCCTGGGCGGGGCCTTCGGTGGCCAGCGCGCCCTGCGCGTAGAGCTGCTCCACCGATCGCATCAGGCGATCATATTCGCTGCGCTCCTGCTGAATCCTCTTGCTGATCTCGTTGCGCAGCGACTCCATCTCCCAACCGCGGAAGTTTTGGTTGATATAGGCCGCGGCCGCTTCCAGATCGGCCACCGGCAAATCCTGGCTGAGCCGCAGCACGCGGTCGCGCACCACGCCGTTGCGCATGACCACGACGGCCAGCACTTTCTTGTCGGCCATCCGCTGGAAATACACATGTTCCAGCGCGTTGTGCTGTCCCTGCGCCGAGCTGACGGTGACGCCTACGCTGTGCGAAATCAGCGACAGCACATGCGAAGTCCGCTCCATGAACTCGGGAACATCCTGCAGACCTTGCAGGCTCCCCTGAATCAGGTTCTCGTCGGCTGGCGACAGACGCGCTTCCCCGGTCAACTGTTTCACGTAAAAGCGATAGGCCTTGGTGGTCGGGACCCGGCCAGCCGAGGTATGCGGCTGCTCCAGAAAACCAGCGTCGGCGAGATCGGCCATTACGTTGCGAATGGAAGCCGCGCTCAGGTTCTCGGGGTTGGCGCGGGCCAGGGTGCGCGAGCCCACGGGTTCACCGGTGGAGATGTAGGACTCCACGATGGCCGTGAGGATCTCGCGTTCCCGTCTGCCGATGTTGGCCGATGCGTCCATGAT
>CAWIKZ010000005.1:0-1211271 GCA_963836875.1 uncultured Acidobacteriaceae bacterium | reverse complement strand
GCCGCGCTGGCGCGCATCGCCGTGAACTTCAGGGCGCCGAGCCGTATTCCTTCAGTTTGCGATACAGCGTGGTCTTGCCGATGCCCAGCCGGCGCGCGGCTTCCAGCTTGTCCCCTTGCAGCATTTCGATAGCGTGCAGGATGGCCTGCCTTTCCAACTCGGCGATGGAAGTGATAGTCTCCACATCGGAAGCTGGGATGGGCGGCTTGGCTTGCGCCTGGAAGTTGCGCAACTGGGTCGGCAGATCGGCAATGTGAATGGTGGGAAGAGAGCAGGTCGTGCAGGCGCGTTCTATGCAGTTCTCCAGTTCGCGCACGTTGCCCGGCCAATCGTAGTTAAGCATCAGCCGCAGAGCATCGTCCCCCACGCTGTGCGGCATGTGGGTGGCACGGTTGATGCGCTCCAGGACGTTGCCTATCAGCAAAGGAATGTCCTGTTTGCGTTCGCGCAGGGGAGGGATGCGCAAGGTCAGCACGTTCAGACGGAAGTAGAGGTCGCGGCGGAAGGTCCCCTGCTGCACCGCCACATCCAGGTCGCGGTTGGTGGCGGCCAGAATACGCACCTTGATGGGTATGGCGCGGGTGCCGCCTACCGGACGCACTTCTTTTTCCTGGATGGCGCGTAACAGCTTGGCTTGCAGGTCCACCGGCAGCTCGCCCACTTCGTCGAGAAAGACGGTGCCGCCCTCGGCGGTGGCCAGCAATCCGTCTTTGGCCCGCACCGCCCCGGTAAAGGCGCCGCGCACATAGCCGAACAACTCGCTCTCGATCAGGGTGGAAACCAGCGAGCCGCAATCCACCGGAATAAAAGGGCGGTCGCGGAAAGGCCCGGAGTAGTGAATGGAACGCGCCACCAGTTCCTTGCCGGTCCCGCTTTCGCCCAGAATCAGCACGGGATGGGTGCTGTGCGCGGCCTTGGCGATAATGCGGTACAGCTTCTCCATCTCCGGCGCGTGCCCCACCAGGGAACCGAAGCCGTGCTTCGACTTCACCTGTTCCCGCAACAGGCGGTTCTCGGCGGTGAGCTTCAGATGGGCTGCCGCCCGCTCCAGCAACAGGCGCAGTTCCTCGAAGTTGAAGGGTTTGGTGACGTAATCGTAGGCGCCCAGCTTCATCGCCTGCACTGCCGATTCAACCGTGGCAAAGCCGGTCATGACAATCACCAGGATATCGGGACGGCGTTGCTTGATCTCGCGCAAAACCTCCAGACCGCTGTTGCCCGGCAGACGAAGATCAAGCAGCACCACATCCGTACTGCTGGTTTCCAGGACCTGATAGACGTGTTCCGGGGTCTCCGCCACCCGGCTGTTAAACCCCAGCGAGCGGGCGACTTCCCGGCAAGACTCCCGCATCGAGCGCTCATCGTCGACGATCAACAGGCTGAGTCCATTGGTTTCGCAAATCGGTTCGCTAACTGCCACTGTCTCAATGGCATGCACGTGAGACATCCCTTCTCCGGCGAGCTCGCCCCCAAGTGGCGGCGCGGAATTGATTTGGGCTTTCGTACTCATTACCATCATCCCTTTTTGGGAAACCTACTAGGACGACCGTCACATGGTGATGTGAGTTCAGCTTCCGGAACTGAGAAACAACCAGGAGCCAGGCGGGCATTCGTCCGGGGCGGCAGATTCTCCGCACTCCCGGAGTCAACCCGTGGCTCCTGGGCCGTCACCGTATCGCTCAACTCCAACCCGCGGTCCTGCACCCATCGCCTCTCTTCGTTCGCCTGGTCCGTTCCATCTGTCCCCAGCCGGCGTAACAAGCACTTCATCAATTCGCTGCCACGCTGCGCGTTGCGCTCGATTTCCCGCAACGGACGTTTCAAATGGCTGTAAGGAGGCAATTTCCAGCCCAGCACCTGGGCATTCATCAGCACAGCCGTGGTAGTGTTCGCCAACTCATGCACCAGGGCGGCGCAGTCGCCGTTGAAGGCGCGCGAGGAGCACGAATTTCCCGGATCGTGCCCCTCGCGTCCTTGCCCGGCGGAGGAAATCTGGCTGGTTTCGTCGTCGCAGGGGACCGAAACGCGGTCGATTTGGTTCGCCAAAGGCTCCGTTTGCCTTGCGCTGCCGCTCGGGTTGTGGCTGGCCCGGTTCATGATCCAGATTCTCGTTGTTCCCGTGCAACGCATTTGTATAAAGCACGGCTGCTGCCAAAAGTCCAATCGCGCTTAAGCGTTGATTCTCTTGGGAATTTCCCGGTCCCTGCACAGCTGCAACTACAGTCGCCATCGCTCCAGTTCCAGAATGAAACTCGGTCCTGGCCCGATAGGCGTCCAAGTACTTCTTAGATCAGGGTTTCGATGGTTTCCCGTTCAGGGAAGAAAGATGTGCCGGAAGCTCATATCGGGAACGGCAATTAGCCGTTAGCAGTTAGCATTTAGCTTTGGCCACAGCCAGTCCGACTCGCAATCGCGAAATACGGCGTTGCCTGATGCGATACCCTCCCACTCTAAGTGCCAGATGTTGGCTGCTCGTTGCTAATTGCTAAATGCTAACGGCTAGTTGCTGGTTGTAAAATCGCGCACAGCATGGCCCTCGTACAGCGCACCATCTTTCACGTCGACATGGACGCCTTCTTCGTGTCGGTCGAAGAGTTGTTCGACCCCTCGCTGAAGGGCAAGGCGGTGGTGGTCGGCGGTCAGCGCCACGAACGCGGCGTAGTGTCGGCCGCCTCCTACGAGGCGCGCAAGTTCGGCGTCCATTCGGCCATGCCGCTGCGCACCGCCGCCAAATTGTGTCCGCAGGCCATCTTCGTGGACGGACATCCCGAGCGCTATCGCGATTATTCCGCCAAGGTTTACCAGGTGCTCGACCGCTTTTCCCCCAAGCTGGAGATGGTTTCCATCGACGAGGCCTACGTGGACATGACCGGCACCCAGCGCCTGCACGGGCCGCCGATGCGCGCCGCCCATGCGCTGCACGGCGCCATGAAAGCGCAGACCCAACTGAATTGCTCCATCGGGATTGGCAGCTCGCGGCTGGTGGCCAAGATCTGCTCCGACCAGGCCAAGCCCAACGGCGTGCTGTGGATTGTGCCGGGCGGGGAAGCGGAATTTCTGGCGCCGTTGGATGTGCGCAAGATTCCGGGCGTTGGCAAGGTCATGGAGAAGCGCCTGCTCGAACAGGGCATCCAGAGGATTGGCGATCTTGCGCGCCGCGAGGAGAGCTGGCTGGAGGCGAACTTTGGCGCGCTGGGTGTGGCGCTCGCCGGCAAGGCCCGCGGCCTGGATGCCGGCGCCTGGTTCGACAGCGATATTGGCGAGGATGACGGGCCCCGCTCTATCAGTCACGAGCACACCTACTCCGCCGATACCAGCGACGCGCAAGAGTTGGAAGCGACGCTGGCGCGGCTGGCGGAAATGGTGTGCCGCCGTCTGCGGGAACAGAAGCTGCACGCCCGCACATTGCAGTTGAAGCTGCGCTATTCCGATTTTCGCACCTTCACGCGCGCCCGCACTCTGGAGCAGCCCAGCTCGGTGGACGCGGAAGTGCTGGCGACCGTCCGTGAACTCTTCCGCGCAAACTGGAATGGCGGCGCGGTCCGGCTGCTCGGTGTCTGTGCGTCGCATTTTGCAGCCGAGAGTGAGCAGCTCACCCTGCAAGGCAGGACCACTCATGAAAAGTGGAACCAGGCGCTCTCCGCCGCCGACCGCATGCGCGAGAAATTTGGAGAGAACGCAGTCTCAATGGCGACCGGCATGAAGGCGCGCTTCCGCGAACGTACGCACGAGAACCCGGCTGGGTTGCCGGGGAAAAAGAAATGAACTCAATAGCTCATCACGGCGGAAGGTGAGGTGTCTCACATCCTTCGCGGCGCGAAAGGATTATTCCTGTCAGAGGGCAAGGCCAGGCCATCGCGCCACTGCCTGGAGAGGACGAAGTGCCCGGGACCCTGATCATCGGTTATGGAAATCCCATGCGCGGAGATGACGCCATCGGCTGCCATGCCGCGCGCGTCTTGGAACAGTATTTCTGGAACGATCCGGACGTGGAAGTAATCGCCGCCCAACAGCTCACCCCGGAGATGGTGGACGACATATTGCAGCGCGACTTCGTGCTATTTCTGGATGCCTCGTTTGGCGATCAACCCGGAACCATCCTGCGCACCACGGTTTCACCGGAACCTGGATCCGGTGGCTTTAATGAACCTTTCACTCCGTCGTCGCTGCTCACCGCCGCCGAACAGCTTTACGGCGACGCTCCATTGGCCATGAGCATCACCATGGCGGGATGGTCGTTCGATCTCGGCCAGAAGATGTCGCAAATTGCCAACCGCCGCATGCCCGACTTCATTCGCCTGGCCAAAGAGGCCGTCGAGTCCCATCGCCACAGGCCGCAAGCTCGATCTTCAGTGGGAACGAAATAGCGACGCGACTAGCGGTTATGCGGACGCGCCCGGCGAATTACGCGAAATGGATCGTCCTCGCAGAATTGTCATTACGAGCGCCGGGGTTTTCGGGGTCCCCAACGAGCGCCGGTTTTGTGCTCGTTGGGGTGATGTGGCGCGAGGAATCTGCTTTTCCCAGACGCGCACGCAAAAGCAGATCCCTCGCTCCTCCACCCCAGCGAGTGCAAAACCGGCACTCGTCGGGGACCCCGGCTGCGCTCGTGATGACAAACGCGATAAGAATGCCACTACTTTCTGCAAAGCTTACCGCCGCTTACTCGAGGTAGGTCCGCGCCATGGGCCGCCACCACGGCCAATCGTGATAGCTCTGCTCGCCCCATACGTATAGCTCATGGCGGATGCTGCGCGCCCGCAGGATGGCCGCGAACTCTTCATTCTTGTTCCAGCACATGTCCCACTCGCCGGTGGCCAGCACCGTCCGCATATGGTTATAGCGCCAGCCGTCGCTGCAGTTCGCCAGATAATCGGGCGGGTTGTTGAAGTACGCGTCCTCGCCGTACCAGCCGTCGAGGAAGCCCTTGATGTCGAACGACCCGCCCATGGTGACGCAGCCGGTGACCTTGTCGGGATGGCGGAAGGCGAAATTAACCGCATGATAGGCGCCGAAGCTGCAGCCGGTCACGATGGTGCGCGGCGTCCAGTTCTTGTTCCACATCAGCGGAAGCACGTCATTCAGAAGGTAGCGTTCGTATTGCAGATGCCGTTGCAGGCGCCAGTAGGGATGGGCCCGCCGGTTGTACCAGCTTTCGCTGTCCACGCTGTCGACGCAGTAGATCTGCAGTTGTCCGGCCTCCAGACGGTCGGCGACCGCGGCAACCATCTGGTTGTCTTCGTATTCAAAGTAACGTCCCTGCGAAGTGGGGAAGACCAGTACCTTGGTGCCGGCGTGGCCGAAGACGAGCAGTTCCATGTCGCGTTGCAGGTCGTGTGACCACCAACGATGATATTCACGATTCACGTTGTTTAAGCCTCTTCCGTCGGAGATGGCGTTGGATCAAAACTGCATTTGGTAATCTAAGGAGCCACAATTCTACAGAATGAGCACGGATCCGATCATAACCAACCAGCCGATTCCGCCCGCGCAAGCGCCTGGCAGCCTGAAATCGCGTCTGCGCCTGCATCAGCAGTTCCCCTCTGACCGGATGGACGAGAAGCGCGACTTCATCGTTTACCTTCCCCCCATGTACGGGGCTGAACCCGAGCGGCACTATCCAACGCTGTACCTGCAGGACGGCCAGAACCTGTTCGATCCGGACACTTCCTTCATCCACGGCAAGTATTGGCGTGTAGGCGAAACGGCTGACGAGTTAACTGTGACTGGCGCAATCGAGCCGCTGGTCATCGTCGGCATCTACAACACGGGGGAACGTCGCATCGACGAATACACCCACATCGAGGACAAACGGCTCGGCGGCGGACAGGCCGACGCCTACGGTCAGATGCTGGTGAAAGAACTGAAGCCGTTCGTCGAGCACCGCTACCGGACGCTTCCCGGCATCCAGCACTGCGGCCTGGGTGGATCGTCGCTGGGGGGATTGGTTTCGATGTACCTTGCGCTGCGCTACGGCCGCGTGTTCGGCAGGCTCGCCGCGATGTCTCCGTCGGTGTGGTGGCGGAATCGGGCCATCCTGAAAACGGTTGCCCAGCTCAAAAGGAAGCCGGCATTGCGTATCTGGCTCGATATCGGTACCAGGGAAAGCCAGCGAGCGTTGCCCGATGCCCGCGCTCTGAAGACCGCCTTGGTCAACAAAGGATGGAAACTCGGCGAAGACCTTTGCTACACCGAGGTCGAAGGCGGCCACCACGACGAGGTTGCCTGGGCGCAACGGGTCGCGCCTATGCTGAAGTTCCTCTTCCCGCCGCGAAAGTGAGGCAGGAACAACAACGGATCTGCGAAGCTGAATTGGGAGGAAGCTATGACGCTGGACCGCTTTACGAAAGCAATGCTGATAGTTATTGCAGTTCTACTGGGGATGATTGCATTTCGCCCAGTCGTCCACGCGGTGCCGGTGCAGGCACAAGCCAGTGAGGCTTATCCCTTCTACATCGAACCGGGTTATACGATGCTGCGCAAGCCTGACGGGACCTCGCAAGTGTATGGCAAAGTCGCCATCGACATGCGCACTGGAGACATCTGGGGATTCCCAACCACGGTGCAAGGCCCGTACCCGATTGACAACGCCAAGGCCGTCCCGCCCAAGTCCTATCCCATGTACCTGGGGAAATTCATGTTCAGCGAAGCGACGAAATAGACGGCATCCCACGTGGTCCTCGCCGGTCCGTGCCAGGACCTTCCTTTGCCCAGGTCAGCCTCCGAAAGACGGACGCGAATCTGGGGAACCAGTTCTGAAAGCTGATAGCTGACAGCTGATGGCTCGTCGTTACCACGTGTTATACGCGGTGCCTTCGCTGGAGGTTTGATCGCTGCCGCTGTGAACGTCGATAATCCCCGGCTCGGTCTGATCGGGAGACATGATGCTCTCGTCGGTGACCGGTACCCAGCTATCGCGTGAGTTGGTGAAGGGGTCCTTAGGGAGTTGCTTAAGATATTTAGCATCCACCAGGTCCTGCAAGGATTGCGGGGCCTTCTGCTTGTCGAGCGTGTACTGGTCGATCAGCGACCTCATGGTGTAGAGATCGTCGCGCAGCGCCGTCTCTTTGGCGTGCAGAATGGACGAGGAGTAATTGGGGATGGCGAGCGAAAGCAGGATGACGATGATGCTGATCACCACCATCAACTCGATCAAAGTAAAGCCGCGTTGTCGCCAGCGCCGGGTCATGGTCGCGCCCTGAGAAGTTACCACGTCTTGTACTTGGTGCCGTCCAAGGCAGTACCTTCGGACTTGGTGTATACGTCAAACACGCTCTGCCCGCCCCAGGAATCCGAATCGGGATCATCCTGCATCGAGCGCAAGCCCCATTCATCCTTGCCGGTCATGGGATCCACCGGGATGTGCCGCAGGAAACGGATCTTCTTGCCATTGGAGTCCACGCCCTTCACCAGGGTGTCGAGATCGGGGGGATATCCCTGGCTGTCCAGTTTGGTCTGGAATGCGCCCCGGTCGGCGGCATCCTTGTAGCGATCAATGGCATCGCGCATTTCCCACAGATCGCGGCGCAAGTCGCGCTCCTTGTTGCGTTGAATGGCAACACGCAGCACGGGAGCGGCGACGGCGGTCAGGACCATTAGGATGGTCATCGCCACGATCAACTCCACCAGGGTGAAACCGTTCCTGCGGACCGCGCGAGGGGCGGGGAACTGCGGATGAAATGGCCCAGACTCACGCACACTGCTTCTCTCAGCAGCCAAACCGCAACTGGAAAGATTAAGGGGCACCGCTCTTAGTTTAGTCCTTTCCGGGACTGATTTCGCAGTCAACCGGCTCTGTTGGCATTGGCGCACGCAGGCTCGCGGCGATGACCGTACCTGGGGCTGCCACCAGTTAGACGCTGCCGCTAATGAACGGTCACAATGGCCTGAGAGCCGCTGGCGGGAACGTTTTGCATAGCCGCGTTCTTCACTCCCGCCCGGTTGACGCTCAAGGTTGCCTGTCCCGGAGCTTTCGCCTGGAAGGTGATCGTAAACACCCCTCCGTCGCCGCTAACGCCGGCGCTCCCCGGGGGACGCGAGGCGGTGAGCTGCAGAATGCCGGCCATGCTGTCATCGCGGCTGACCAGCGCGACTGTCTGCCCGTCCTGCGCCAGCAGCGTTCCATTAGAGACGTTCAGCACCTGCAAAGCCCGCGGGTTGTAGAGAATCTGTACCGGGACCGAATACACATTCTGCGCGCCGCTCAGGTTCACATTCACGGTAAAGGTGGAACCTACTGCCTGATCCAGCATGGCCGGGTCAAAGCTCACGATTGCACTGCCCGCAGGGGCGGATGCAATGGAAGGCTGCGCGCCCGTAGCTGGCGTCGAGCCGGCTTGCGGCTGCGGTGGATTGCCTTGTGCCCCCTGGGGGCTGCCCGCCGGGCCCGGGGGTTGCGTGCTGCGCGGTCGCTGGTCGGGCGTCTGATTCATGCCGTGATGCAGGGATATGGTGTTGGCGGTGCCAACGTCAATCGCCTTGACGTTGCTATCGTTCAAATCCTGGGCGCGCACAATATGCGGAATCAGGATGAAAACGAGTTCGTTGTCGCTGACCTCTTTGGTCTCTTCGGAGAAGAGATATTTGAAGAGCGGAATGGAGGCCAACCCTGGAATTCCCGACAGCGACTTGGTCTGCGTGGATTCAAGGATGCCGCCCATGATGTTCACTTCGCCTTCCCGCAGGCGAATTTCCTGTTCGATCTTGCGCTGCCCGATCACCGGCTGCGAAATGCCACCGATGTCCTGCATTCTGTCAACCGCCGAGATATCCATGCTGAGTTTCAGGGTCACCTCGTCGAGTCCGTGCACGTGCGGGGTAATGTCGATATTGACGCCGACGTCAATGTAGTTGAACTGGGTGTTGACCAGCGGGTTGATGCCGACGCCGCCGATGCCGGGCTGGAACGAACCGGTGGCTACGGGCACACGCTCGCCGATTTTCAGCGAAGCCTTCTGACCGTCGGCGGCGCGGATTTGCGGCTGTTGGATGAGCTTGCTGCTGCTATCGGTCATCAGGAAATTCGCCGTGGCCGCCGGGATGGTGACCTGAAAATTGGTGGCGTTAAGATGGGCCAGACTGTTCAGGTTGATGCTGGGGTTACTGCTGTTCGAATTGTTGGTGCCGGTCGTGCCGGTCGTGCCGGTCGTCGTGCTACTAGTCGTCGTGGTGTTGTCCTGTAATTGTACGCTGACGCTAGGGGGCGGATTGATGCCGAGATTGCGCAGCTTGTCGCGGGTGACTTGCATGATCGCAACTTCCACCACCACCTCCGGTCGGCCCTTGTCGAGATCGTTGATCAGCTTCTCGGCCATCGCAATCTGATCAGGCGTTCCACGCACAACGATTGCCTGCTGCGAAGGAAACTGTTGCAGCCGCTGGGTATCGAGCAAAGTTCGCAGAATATTAACCAGGTCCTGCAATTCGTTGGGCTGCGAGAGATTCGTCAGATAAAAAGTGCGGATGACGCTCTGTTCCAGCTCCTTACGCTTGGCGGGCGTGTCGGCGGCAACGAAAATGGTATTCGGAGTGACCGGCCGCCAGAACGTCTTTGATTCCAGCGCCGTGATCTCCAGCGCTTCTTCCAGGGTGACCCCGTTCAGGTCCACGCGAATGCGTTTCGAAGTGTAATCAGGATCGAACAATACGTTGACGCCCGCCAATTTACCGATGGTTTCGTAAACCGTCTTGGCGTCTTCGGTCAACTTTAGGGTGATGGGCGTCTGTGAGATGGGAGCCAGCTCGACCGGTCCGGTGGCTTCCTCCATGCGCTTGGTCAGTCCTGATTCGGTCGTAGGCGCAGGAGGTGCAGGGTTCAGGGTTTTCTGGATAAGCCGGCGTGTCTTGTTGGCTTGCTGTTGCGCTATGAAGCTGGACGGATCGATGGTGATCGCCTGCTCGAAATCGGTCAATCCCTCCTGCAGTTTCCCGGCCTTGACCAGAATCTCGCCTTGATGAACATAGGACGCCGAGGCCAGGAAGCGGACATACTCGAAGGCGGCACGATAGGTCAGGTCCGCGGGCTTGAGCTGGTAGGCCTGATGATAGAAATTGTAGGCCGCAATGTAATCCTGCCGAACTTCGGCGTCTTTGCCCTTTTGAAAGAGGGCTTTAGCGGCCTTGTCGTTGGAGGCGAGTGCGGGCAGAACGGCGCCGATCAGTAGCACCGCCAGGACGCGGGTAAACCGTTTCATCAAGTTCCTTAAGGTCCCAGGGAAGTTGCGCCGGAACTCAGCCCTTATGTGATTAAGGATTGCCAGGTCCCGGAACGTAAGACTTGGGCCCACGCTAAACGTGAGCATGGTTCGCGTACAAATACATCAATGCCGCGCGGCAATTCGAGTTAACACAATCGGCGCGATTATAGCATCTCACACACCTCCCACGTAGTATGCATGTCGCTGTTTTACTCCTGTGTTAGCATCGAAGATTCGCGCGACGTGCAAGATGGTTACGGTCAATCCCGCCCAACGCAATATCACCGCGTTCTCCGATTTGCTGTGATGCGCGGTTCGGGACAAGCGAAGCCCGGCGCTGGCGTGGCGCGTGGATATTTATGGCCCGTCAGTCGTCCCCCACAGGTCGTCCCGAAAAGGAAAAGCAGCCGCGGCGCGATCCTACGGCCAGCGGGGAGCGCGACGCCTCGGTCAACCGTGCCGCGTCGCACAACTACTTTCTGCTGGAGAAGTTCGAGGCCGGCATCGCCCTGCGCGGGACCGAAGTGAAATCGGTGCGCGCTGGGAGGGCTAACCTCAAGGACGCCTACGGGCTGGTGAAGGATGGCGAACTCTGGCTGATCAACGCACACATCGGGCCCTATGAACACGGCAACATCTTCAACCATGAACCCCTGCGCACCCGAAAGTTGCTGGTTCACAAGAATGAGTTGCATAAACTTATCGGCAAGACGCAGCAGAAGGGACTAACTCTGGTCCCGACGCGGCTGTATTTCCGCAATGGCAGGGTGAAAGTGGAGTTGGCACTGGCGAAAGGCAAACAGCATTGGGACAAGCGCGAGACCGAACGCCGTAAGACGGCCGACAAAGAAGCGCGTGAGGCGGTCGCCAGGAGCAGGAAGAGCTGAGAATCAGCCGGAGGGCGAAGTAATTAGCCCAGCGCTGAAGCGCTGGGCTAAGATATTCCGTCTCGCTGCGCGAGACTCGGTAGATCGCCAACTCGAAGCATGCACTATTGGACGGACAAATGAGATGTACAGGAATTCTACTGAACGATTTGGAATGGAAAAGGCATCAGTTACATTCACGCTAGACACGCGATGGTACGATTCTGTCGATGAAGCTGACGCTGGCGAGGTGCTAGCTACGCCCGATCTGCATGTCTATTGCTCCCCGGCTGATGCTGCCGCGGATAGAGAAGGTCTTGACATAGTGGAGACGCTTGATGGCTATGGCGACTTGTGGTTTTTCGCTTCTGACGGTTCGCCCCTCAAAGCCCACTTCTCCAAAGAGCCATATATCAACTTTGAGAAAAATACATACTTTCCCGGGATATATTCGTTAGAACCGGGCGCCGGAGAGAACTTGCAAGATGCACTCACGAGCTTGATAGCCAAAAACCGTTCGCCCCACACACAAATCATTGTGGGGCTCGCAGCAAACAATGAAGTTGCGAAGCAATTTGGCTGGTCGGATACCGAGGCTATGAAAGAGGGAACCGAGCGTGCTTTACAGATTCTCCCACCGGACATGGCAAAGCGTGTCGTGTTCGAACCTATTACAAACGAATGGATAACAAGACAACGACTGCCCGATTAGGCGCGGCAGACGGAACTAGGGCCATGAAAACGACTCTTCATACCGCACCACCTTCGCAATTGGAAACCGAATGCCTCGTCGTCCCGGTGCTCGATGCCGCCGCCGAAAACAACAATGGCGACAAATCCGACAAACACAAGCCGCAGATCCAGAGCGATGACAAGGCTGTGCTCGACGCGGCGGCCGACCTCATCGCATCGGGCGAAGTCACTGGCAAGATGCTGGAGATCGCTCTGCTGCACAAACCGTCTGGCCTGAAGGCGAAGCGCCTGATGCTGATCGGCGGCGGCAAGGCGAAGAACTTTTCCTCGTATGAGCTGCGCAAGCTGGCTGGGGCAGCCGTGCGGAACCTGAAGGCCAAGGACCTCAAGAGCTTCGCCTTTGTTACGCCAAATTCGTGGATGGGACAAGCCGACCCTGCGTCGCAGAGCACGCTGGCTTTCCAGCGCGGTGGCATGGATGACGCCGTGAAGTCGATCGTCGAAGGCGCCTTCGTAGGCAACTTCGACCCCGACTACTACAAGAGCGATCGCAAAGAGCAGAAGATCGACGAACTGGTCATCGTTGCTCCGGCAGCAGCAGACCAGAAGGCGCTGCAGACCGCGATGGGACAGGGGCGCATTATTGGCGAGGCGCAGAACTTTACTCGCGACCTCGTCAATGAGCCGGGTAATCGCATGACCCCGACCATCCTGGCTGAGCGCGCCAAGAAGATGTGCGACGAGACCGGGCTGGCGTGCGAGATTTACGGCGGCGACAAGATCAAAGAGCTCAAGATGGGTGCTTTCTGGAGCGTGTCGCAGGGTTCCGACGAGGAGCCGCGGCTGATCGTCATGCGCCACGAACCCGCGGGCGCTCCGGAGAAGCCGGTCCTCGGCCTGGTCGGGAAGGGAATCACCTTTGACAGCGGCGGCATCTCCATCAAGCCATCGGACGGCATGGAGAAGATGAAATACGACATGGCCGGCGGCGCGGCCATGATCGGAGCGATGCGCGCTATTGCCCAGCTCAAGCCGAACCTGCGCGTGATCGGGATCGTTTGCGCCAGCGAGAACATGCCCTCGGGCAAGGCGCAGAAGCCAGGCGACGTGCAGATCGCGATGTCGGGAAAATCAATCGAGATCATCAACACCGACGCCGAAGGGCGACTGGTCCTGGCTGACGGTTTGCACTACGCGCGCCAGTTGGGCTGCACCCACCTCATCGATGCTGCGACGCTAACTGGTGCCTGCGTGGTTGCGCTGGGCATGGTCAATGCCGGCATTTTCGCCAACGACGAGGACTTCTACGAGCGCTTCAGCAAATCGCTACAGAAATCGGGCGAGAAGATGTGGCGGCTGCCGGTGGACGAAGAGTACCGCGACATGATCAAGTCCAACATCGCCGACATCGTCAACAGCGGCGGTCGTTGGGGTGGCGCAGTCACCGCGGCGATGTTCCTGAAGGAATTCGTCGGTGACACGCCGTGGCTGCATCTGGACATCGCCGGGGTCGCGTGGATGGAAGACAACAAGCCCTGGATCGCGAAAGGACCGTCCGGAGTTGCGGTCCGCTCGCTGGTGGAATTTGTGCGCGATCTCGCGGCGAATTCGGCCGGCGCAGCAACTGGCGCGGGCGGATCTGGAAAACAGAAATAGCAAGCGGACTGAACGCTGCTGAAGACGAGTTGCTCATTACTAATTGCCGATTCGCAGCGCCTCATGCAGCCAACGCTCGATGGTCATCCGCATTTCGGCAAGGTGGCCTGCGAAGAAGTGGTCTCCGGGGACAAATACCAACTCCTTCGGGTCAGCGGCTTGCGCAACGACTTTCTCCAGCGCGTCGTGCGGGCCGTACTGGTCGTGGTCGCCGCTGACGAAGAGCTTCGGTTTTGCGCACTCCCGCAAGAACGTGAACGAAAAGAGGCGTCCATCGGCCTCGACCGGTGTGCCAAGCGAAACCAGTGCGCTAACGTCAGGATCGGGACACGCAGCTCGCAGCCCCACGGCCGCCCCGAAGGAGAAACCGGCGAAGATGATGGGCAGCGAGAACTCATGTTTCAGCCAAGCCAGCGCGGCTCGTACGTCGGCAACTTCACCGCGTCCCTCGTCGTGCCGGCCTGCGCTCAGGCCGGTGCCGCGAAAGTTGAAGCGCACCACCGGAAAGCCGAACGAATGCAAAGCTTTCATGGCGTGAAAGACCACCTTGTTGTGCATCGTCCCCCCACCCAGCGGATGCGGATGGCACACCAGTCCGGCATGGGTTGCCGTGGGCAGACCTGAGTTCAGCAGGGCTTCCAGCCGCCCTGCGGGTCCCTCGAGAAAGAATGCCTTGATTGCAGAGTGCGAAGGGGGCAAGTATTTCCTGCCTGGTCACCAGTCGTGAATACCGTCGGTTAGCCGCGGAACAGCAGAGTTCATCCCGTAGAGGCTCGCTATCTCCCGCTGGAGTTTCTGCGCCTGTGCAAAGCATTGCCGCAGAGTTATCACTTTACCTCATAGCCAAAGTAGCGTCGAATTACACTTCCGTCATTGTCTCGAGGGTTGCGCACGATGCAATATCTAACTTCTTGCGATTAGACTTGTGGACATTCAAATTACAAGGTTGTCGTAGCCTGTAGTTTGTCCGCGTAAGAAATCTTTGCAAGTCGCTACGCGATGCAAAGGACAAGCGAATGATTCGATTTGGCATTGTCGGGTTTGGTCTGCACGCGGTGAAACGCCTAATGCCGGGATTCGCCAAGGCCAAGCGCTGCCAGGTCACCGCGTTGTCGCGTCGCGATCTGCAGCGGGCAATCGAATCAGCGCGGCAATTTGGAATCGAACACGCCTTCGCCTCCACGGCGGAGCTATGCGCCTGTCCGCAGGTCGATGCAATATTCGTCTCCAGTCCGGATGGGCTGCATCACAAAGACGTGCTGGAGGCGATCAGGCATGGCAAGGCGGTGCTCTGCGAGAAGCCCATGGCCATGAATCCGCAGCAGGCGCGAGAGATGGTAGAGGCGGCGCGCGCCGCGAAAGTCTTGCTTGGTGTGGCACACGCGATGCGCTTTGAGGAGAGCGTAAAATTTTTCCGTGCGCATGTGGCTGCTGGCTCAATTGGACGGCCAGTGGTGGCGCGGGCCGACTTCTTTGCTCCCATGCTGAGCACCGCGCGTAGCTGGATCAACGACGCTCGATTGGCTGCCGGCGGGCCACTGGCCGACTTGGGGGTGCATTGCATGGATGCGCTGCGCTTCATCCTTGGCCAGGAGGTGTGTTCGGTTTCAGCGCTGGCCCACCACGACTCGCATTGGGTTGTGGAAGCCTCGGCGACTGCGCTACTGCAATTCGAAACTGGAATGCTCGGGACGGTCTCGGTATCGGCGCGCACTCCGTATCAAACGTATCTGGAAGTGGCCGGAGAAACTGGGGTGCTTTCGTCGCTGAACGCACTGAACGTGGAGCATCCCCCGACGGTGGAGTTGCGCAGAGGATTCGACGTGATCGAGAGAAGGGAAGTCTCGAACGCGCAAGCGTACGCCGAGCAGGCGGATGCGTTTGCTGCGGCCGTCGAAGAGGGGCGCGAGTTCGACATCCCCGGCGAAGAGGGATTGCGCAACCAGTTGGTCTTAGACGCCGCACTCCGCAGCGTGAAGAGCGGCAGAGTGGAGAGTGTCTAGCGAAAGAAGACACTCACCACAGAGACACAGAGGACATCGTTTGATTTGGAGGTGTCATGCTGAGCGAGAGTTCGCCGGGTTTAGCGAACGCGAGTCGAAGTACCCCTATAGCTGAGCCAAGTTTCGTGGTAGCAATAGGGGCCCTTGGACTCGCTCGCGCAAAAAACGGCGCGGACTCGCTGGATGACAATCACTTATGGGTGTACTGATAGCTGATAGCTGCTTTACGGCTTGCTCAGGTCCTGCGGGAACGATTTGAACTCCACCTGTCGCTGAGTTGCTTTGTCGTGATTGCCGGCATCGGTTGCATGTTGCGTCAGTGTGCCCGTGATTACGCGGTAGTCTTCCTGGGCGGGCTGCTTGCCCGGCGTTATGGTGATCACGCCGGTGAACTCGTACCAGACTCCGTGCACCGTCTTGGTATTGAACGACAGACGGTCGCCCACCAGGGTAGCTTTGTCGAAGAACTGGTCGATGAACTGGCCCTTGTCGCTGTCGGCGTCCCCGAATCGCGAAACGTAACCGGAGACCTTGCCACCTTCTACCGCAAACTGCACGAACTCGCCCGCGCGCAAGAAGGAATAGATCCCGGAGGGATCGTCCGCTGGGGAAGCGGGCTTCGCGGTTTGTTGGCCCGGCGATGCTGCCGTTGCCGACTGCGGTGCCAGGGCCAAGGTCACAAGCGACGCGACCAACGCCGCCAACACCAGATATCTACGGATCATGTTCGCTCCCGTGGTCATCCATCATTGCACGCCGCCGCGGGTCAGCGAAAGAGCAACTTCGCACGGCCGATCACCCCGCCGCTGGCGCAGCTTTCCGCTATAATTCCAGTACTTGCTCCACGGTCGAGGATGATGCCGCACAGTACCGTAACCGGGCCCCAGCGCGATCCTTCAGCGAGCGGTCCTGCCACCCCGGAGAGCGCAACCTCGCCGCCCGACGGGGACATCAGGCCGCTGGCACTCTTGTGCGAACTGGAGCCGTGGCATCGCGTCTTCTTCCGCAACCTCGGCGACGTTTTCCTGCGCCGCCAGCCGCCGCCGGTGGAGACCACCGCACAGCCTGTCACCCTGCGGCCGGGATACTTCATCCGCACCGGCATCGATGCCTATCGCTTCGCCGAGTCGTACGCCGGCCACATCGCATTCATCATCGTGGTCTATCTGGTCTGCACGCTGCCGTTTTTCAATCGCCCGCCCAAGCTGCAATTGCCGTTTGAGAATACCAAGGTCGAGTACTACCCGGTAAGCGAGTATCTGCCGCCCATCAACACCGCCAGCGAGGCGCCGGTGAAGCCGCGCCAAGGCGCGCCCAAGCTGGCCAAGCAGGAGATCCTCTCCGTCCCGCCGGAAGCGGACAACAATCACCAGACGATTGTCACGCCGCCCAAGGTCAAACTGAATCATGACGTAGCGCTGCCCAACATAGTCGCCTGGACACCCGTACCCGCCGCGCAACCGATAGCCGCCTCGGCGCGTCCGGTTTCGCAGTTGAAAGTGCCACAGTTTGACGCGCAGGTGGTGGCGCCGACCGCTGACGTATCGCAACTCAAATCGAAGCTGCAACTTCCCACCCTGCCGCAGCCGTCCGTGGTCGAGCCTCCATTGTCTCCCGACCAGTTGAAGCTGCAAAAAGGAGAGCTGAACATGGCGCAACTGGAGCCGCAGGTGGAGGCTCCCAAGCTGCCAGTGCCGGCGCAGCGGGCCAGCGGCGTGGGTGACAACGGAGCGAAGAACGTCCCACCATCTGCCAACGTGCAGAACCTTCCCGCGTCGCGGGGGCAGGGTCAGTTGATCGCGTTGGGACTGAGTCCGGCTGATGTACGCGGGCCCATCACGGTGCCCAGCGGCAATCGCAGCGGAGAATTTCACGCCTCGCCCGGCGGCAAGCCGGACGCGCCGGGCACGCCCAACGTCGTCGGCAGCGGCAATAATGGGAGCGGCGGCAACGGCCGGGGCGCCGCGAACGGTCTGCCTCCAGGCATCACGGTCGGGGCCCCTCCGCCGGGCGCCGCTACTTCTGCCGTCGCTGGCACGCCCGCCAAGCCGCCCGCTTCCAATCCCGACATGGAAGCTCGCAAACGCATGATCGCCGCCGCTATGAAGCCGTCGCTGCCCAGCTACCATGACCGGCGGCCTCCGGCCCCACCTCCCACATTGTCAGATGACCCGGACGTCAGCATTGAGAAGCGGGTGTTCGGCACAAGGGCCTATTTCTCGCTGATCATGAACATGCCCAACCTGACCTCGGCAACCGGAAGTTGGATCATTCGCTTTGCCGAGCTGAAAGAAAGCACCGGCAATGGTAGGCTCACGGCGCCGGTGGCCACTACCAAGGTTGATCCCGCCTATCCGCCTGAGGTGCTGCGCGACCACGTGGAAGGCACGGTCACGCTGTATGCCGTGATCCGCGCCGATGGGACCGTGGACGGTATCAAAGTGCTCGACAGTCTGGATTCGCGCCTGGATGCGAATGCAATGCATGCACTGTCGGGCTGGCACTTCCGCCCTGGAACCAAGAACGGCGAGCCCGTCGCCCTCGAAGCCGTAGTGCAGATTCCGTTCCGGATGCGGCATTTGCAGTAGAAGCAAATAGCAATTAGCAACTAGCAAAGCATTGTTGTGTCTCTGTGCCTCTGCGGTGATCCGCGTTCAATCCATCGGCGAGGCTGGCTCGGCATGATGCGGCAGCGCTTGCGGAATCTCGGAGACATTCCACGCCCACGCTGCCAGAAGCGCAGCGCCCTCGTTGATCTGGTCGGGAAGCACTTTGTCGAAGGTGTCAGTCTGGCTGTGATGGGCTTCGCGGTATTGCGCAGGTAGCTGCACGCAAAAGTACGCCGGCACACCTTTGTTCAGAAACGGGACATGGTCCGACGAGCCGAAATACCGCGTCGAGAGAGGCTGAAGATCGAACACCTCCTGTAGCGGCTGGTAGATTTCGTGCATCAGCGCCGCCGTTTCCCACAGATTATCCAGCGAGATGCTGAACACCTTGCCCGTACCGGTGTCGTGGATGAGCACGGCATCGATCGCAGCAATCTCTGAGGCGTGGTTCTTCAGGAAAGTGTCAGCGCCTAACCCTCCCTGTTCCTCCCCGGTAAAGAGAATGAAGGTGATGGTGCGCTTCGGCTTCCATCCTAGCGCCTGCAAGGCCCGTGCCGCCTCGAGCGTGGCCATGGCGCCGGTGCCGTTATCGAGCGCGCCCTGGCCGAGGTCCCAGGAATCCAGATGTCCGCCAACGATGACTCGCTCTTCCGGATGCTCGCTGCCCTTGATTTCGGCGACGGTAATGGAGGCAGGTGCCGGCTTGTCGCTGAAAGTTTCCTGCAGGTTGACCTTCATGGTCACCGCTCCAGCCTGAAGCAAGCGATAGATGAGGCCGTAATCCTCGTGCGTGAGGAAAGCCATCGGTACGTCGCTGGCAGAGTATCGGGTAAATCCGCCGGTCATATTGAACAGGCTGTGGGGCAGTCCGCTATCGGACAGCACCAACGCAGGCCCTTGCGCAGCGACTTGCTGCAGCAGGCGCAGGCGGTCGCGCCATGCCATCTGGTTAGGCTGAGGTATGCCGCGCGCGGGAGCAATGACCGCGTCGTAGGCGTTTTCGGGATTCGGATCTTCCTGCGCGAGGTCGTAGGGCTTACGCAGCATTACAATGGCGCCCTTCAGCTTGCCTTTATAAGGCTCAAGGTCTGCGGGTTTTGTGATGTTCAGCGCCATCACGTTGCCAGTGATCTCGCCGTCGGTTGCCTTGCTCCAACCGAGGGCATGAATGCCGATGCGGCGCTGAATGGGACTGGTGATCTCGGCGGTTTCCGTGCCGCGCGTCCAGCCATGCGCAATCTCTGCCGTCTCCAGATGCGCTTCAACGTGATAATCTTGGAAGCGCTTCAGGGTCCATTGACTCGCCGCCTGCATCTGCGGCGATCCAGTCAGGCGCGGGCCAATTTGCGTAGTCAGATACTCCAGGTTCTTCATCAACTCGGAGTGGGCCCTTACCTCAGCAGAGATCTTCTGATCGGCCTCTTCCATGGCCTTACGATAGGCATCACGCTGCTGCTGGCTGCGTTCTACCGTAGCCTGTGGAGCGGTTTGTGTGGGTTTTTGTGGAAGTGCTTCGGGGGATTGCGCGAGCAGCGAGCTGCAGAACAGGAGTACTGCGAAATAGGCCAGCAAATGGCGGCGAATTCGAGTCATTGCACCTTCCTCATGAAGAACTAGCAGAGGTTCGATCATAGCGTTTGTGGTTTGATCGTGCTACTCGGGACTCAAATGTCCCTGTATGCTTAAGGCTTCTGCCATGCCCAAGAACCGGTTACCGCGCGCTAAATCGCTCCAACTTCTGACGTCGCCTTTCACCGCACTCTTTCTTGTGCTGCTGTTCGGCTTGTCGTGGGCCCAGGCCACGCCAAGCCAGTTGCAGTCGAACCCGCCAGCGCAATCGCCAAACCAGAGTGCGACGCCTTCGCAGTCAGCCACTCAAACTCCCTCGCAGGCACCCAATCCATCCGGCGCGACACAGGTTCCCGGAGCCCGCGTTTCCGTGCAGAACCAGCAGCAGGGAAGCACGCCGTCACCGTCTGCCCAGCAGCCTGAGCCACAGACTCGCATCACCAAGGCGCAAGCCAGGGAACTCTTCCGCTCGGTGGATGAAATCCTGGACTTCGCCAGCCACGATACCGGCCTGCCGATCCAGCACAAAGTTAAACGTAACCTCATCACCCGGGAGTCGGTGGAGCGCTACGTTGACAAGCGCATGAAGGACGATAAGGATGCGCAGCGGCTGGAGCAATCGCGGCTGGTACTGGAGAAATTCGGCCTGCTTCCGCCGGGCTACGACCTGCACTCGGAGTTTTTGCGCCTGCTGGGCGAGCAAGTGGCGGCCTACTACGATCCCAAGTCGAAGAGCGTCAACCTGCTCGACTGGGTGCAGCCCGACATTCAGAAGCCGGTGCTGGCGCACGAGCTTACCCATGCCCTGCAAGACCAGAAGATCAATCTTGAGAAATGGGAGTTGGCCGGCGCCAAAGACAACTCTCCACAGCCGGACCAGCAGGAACAGGTTGCGGAGGAAGCCCAGGCCGCGCGCCAGTGCGTCACCGAAGGCCAGGCCATGGTGGTGCTGGTCGATTACACGCTGGCCCCCATAGGCAAGGACATTCTGACCGCCCCGGAGTTCGTCGATGTCATGCGCGCCAGCATGGCCGACAACAAGGACTCACCAGTGTTTGCCGCGGCTCCCATGTTCCTGCGAGAATCGTTGCTGATGCCCTACACGTTTGGACTGGAGTTTGTGCGCGCCGTGCTGGCAAAGAACGGCAAGGAGGCGGCTTACCTGGGCATGCTGGAGAATCCGCCCATTGACACGCGCCAGATCATGCAGCCGGAGACTTACCTGAAGAAGCAGAATGTGCCGCCGCTTGCGATTCCCGATCTCGACAAGCTGGTCGCGCCAGACTATGAGCGCTTTGATTTTGGCGGGATGGGCGAGTTCGACATCTATTTGCTGGGTAAACAGTACGGTGGGGCTCCGCCGAATTACTATCCGCATTGGCGTGGCGGCTACTACTTTGCAGCCCGCGCCAAGTCAACGCCCAAGGGGCAGATCGCGATGCTGTACTTTTCGCGATGGGACTCGCCCGAAGCAGCGCGGGATTTTGCCAAACTCTACGCCGATTATCTCCCCAAGCGCTACAAGAAGGCGGTTTTGCAGCAGCCGGCATCGGCGAGCGAAACGACTGCAACGAGTGCCCAGCCTGCAATTACATTCGACACCAACGAGGGCAAAGTGACGCTGGAAATCCAGGGCAACGATCTTCTGATCCTCGAAGGCTACGACGACAAGGTCGCGGAGACGGCGCGGCAGGAGTTGCTGCACGGCATGCCATTGCCGCAGCCGGCAGCGAAAAGCAGCAACAAATAGGACGCTGCCAGGGCCAGAGAATCCGGCAAACTGTTTCGGGCGCTTTCCTGACGCTATTGAGAGTGCCAAATGTCGCTGTGCGCCCGAAGAAACTACGCGGTCGTGCCTTTCATTCCCACGTCACAACCCGATGTGACAAAAGTATTACAAACAGAACTCTCTTAGGTTGTTAGTCTGGAGTTGGGCTTCTGCACTAACCCATCTCGGAATCGACAAGCAGCAATTTAGGGGAAACATGACCGGAGAGAAAGAAAAGAAACATATCAATTGGCTGACCACGGGCTTCATGCTCGCATTTCACATCGGCGCAATCGTGGCCTTATTCATGTTCAGTTGGAAGGCGCTGATCGTCGCCGTGATTGTGTATTGGGTTGCGGGAAGCTTGGGTATCGGCATGGGCTATCACCGGCTGCTGACGCATCGCGGATACAAGTGTCCGAAGTGGCTGGAATACGTTCTTACCGTTTGCGCCACGCTGACATTGGAGGGCGGGCCGATCTTCTGGGTGGCCACGCATCGCGTTCATCATCAGCTCACCGACAAGCCGGGCGATCCGCACTCCCCGCGCGATGGCGGCTTTTGGGCGCACATGGGTTGGATTCTTACCGGGCAGACCTTTCACAACAACAACAGCGATCTTCTGGCGTATGTCCCCGACCTTCGCAAAGATAAGTTTCATCTCTGGATCAGCAAGTATCACTGGCTCCCTCTGACCACGCTAGGCATCCTTCTACTGGTCATTGGTGGCTGGGGAGTGATGTTCTGGGCAATCTTCCTGCGCACCGTGGTGCTGCTGCACTCCACCTGGTTTGTGAACTCGGCGACGCACATGTGGGGTTCCAAGCGCTTCGCCACCGATGACGATTCGCGCAACCTCTGGTGGGTGGCCTATCTCAGCTTCGGCGAAGGCTGGCACAACAATCACCACGCGCATCCGCAATCGGCGCGCCATGGCCTGGCGTGGTACGAGGTGGATGTGAACTGGTACGGCATCAAGACGCTGGAAGCGCTGGGACTCATCTGGGATGTCAAGCTGCCCAAGCTGGGGTCATCGCGCATCAAGCCGGTGGCGGAACGGGAACCAGCAGTGCAACGGCAAGAAGAACTAGTCAGCGTTTAGCTTCGAAGTCAGCGGCGCTCGCGAAGGACGGCGTGACCAGCGCCGTCCTTTTTCTGCGTGCGCCCTCATCTGACCAATGGCGGCAAAGAGGTAAGATTACTGCGGAGGTGGTGAGCCGATGAGTGCTGTTTTTCGGGGTTGCCGCATGAGCGTTGTCCGAAGGACCCTGCTTTGGGCTTCGCTGTGTGTTGTGGTGGTCGAGATGTTGGTGGTGAGTTCGCTTTCT
This sequence comes from uncultured Acidobacteriaceae bacterium, assembly GCA_963836875.1. Lineage (GTDB taxonomy): Bacteria > Acidobacteriota > Terriglobia > Terriglobales > Acidobacteriaceae > Bog-257. Next base: position 1,188,583 of record CAWIKZ010000005.1, on the reverse strand, counting down.
GTTTGGGCGCAGAAGCAAGATGTCGTCTGGAGTGCGCAGGAGAAGCCAATCGCCGAGCAGATCCACGGTCTGCGCCAGTTGTCCGACGACGTCAGAGCAGGCGTTACCAAGCAGCTAGCATTGCAAATCAGACAGTTGCCGGCAACGCCGAACAAGCTTCGGCTGGCCGTCGGCCTGGCGAACCTCTCGACCGAAGGCGATTTCGGGCACGACACGTTGCAGGAAGTAGCCACAACCCTGGCCGACACGCTGCGTCAGCAGCCAGCGCCCGACGATCACGGCCAGCCCGCCGCGCCTTATCTGGAGCTTGCGCAGTTGGTGCGTTACGAACACATGCAGGCGTCGTTGGACGTGCCGCAGTTCAAGGCTGCCATGGCGAAGCTGGAAGCCGATGACCAGCGCCGCCAGGAGGCCGATTTCACGCTCACCGACCTGCAAGGGAAAACGTGGTCTTTGAAGGAGCTGAAGGGAAAAGTGGTGCTGGTAAACTTCTGGGCCACCTGGTGCCCGCCGTGCCGCAAGGAGATGCCCGATCTCAATACGCTCTACCAGCGATTCAGAGATCAAGGTTTCGTGGTCCTGGCAATTTCCGATGAAGAGGCCGACAAGGTAAAACCTTTTATCGCGGAGCGGAACGTCAGCTATCCGGTCATGCTCGATCCCGGACGAAAGGTTAACGAACTGTTTCAAGTGGAGGGCATTCCGAAAAGCTTCGTTTACGACCGCGAGGGAAAACTGGTGGCACAGTCCATCGACATGCGGACGCAGAAGCAGTTCCTGGAGATGCTGGGGCAGGCGGGATTGCGATAGGAAAGCGATCCAACAAGCCGCGTCGCAGCGGGCGACAGTTCGTTGAGACTCTGCGGAAATAGGGGTCCTTCGACTCCGGTTCGCCCGCCAAGGCGGACGAACCTCCGCTAAGGATGACAGCAGGAACTCTGGGTCGAATGTTGCCGGCCTTACTTGCCCATCACCAGCTTGGCGATGGTCAGGAGTTGCATGTTCGACGTGCCTTCGTAGATCTTGCCGATCTTCGAATCGCGGAAGAACTTTTCCATCGGGTAGTCCTTGGTGAAGCCGTAGCCACCGTAGATCTCGATGCACAGCGAGGCCACGCGCTCGGCAACCTGCGAGGTGTAGAGCTTGGTCATGGCTGCCTCTTTCACGAAGTTCATGCCGGCGTCTTTCATGCGGGCGCAATTGTAGAGCAACATGCGGGCCGCCTCGATCTCGGTGGCCATCTGCGCGATCTGGAACTGAATACCCTGGAACTCGCCGATGGCGCGGCCGAACTGCTTGCGCTCCTGCGCGTACTTGACAGCGAATTCCCAAGCGCCACGGGCCAGCCCGAGCATCTGCGCGCCGATGCCGATGCGGCCTTCGTTCAGCGTCTCGATGGCGATCTTGTAGCCCTTGCCGACTTCGCCCAGCACGTTGCTCTTGGGCACGCGGCAATCTTCCATGATCAACTCGCAGGTGCTGGACGCCCGGATGCCGAGTTTGTCTTCCTTCTTGCCGACGGTGAATCCCGGGGAGTCTTTCTCGACGATGAAGGCGGTGATGCCCTTGTAGCCGGCGGCAGGATCGATCGTGGCCAGCACGATGAAGATTCCCGCTTCCTTGGCGTTGGTGATCCACAGCTTCTGGCCGTTGAGGACATACTCGTCGCCCTTCAACTCCGCCTTGGTTTGCAGCGCGAAGGCATCCGAACCGGAACCGGCTTCGCTCAACGCATAGGCGCCAACAGCGTCGCTGCACAGGCGAGGCAAATAGCGCTGCTTCTGCTCTTCCGTGGCCCAGCGCAGGAGAGCGTTGTTGACCAGCGTATTCTGCACGTCCACAACAACTCCGGCGGACGGATCGACGCGGGAAAGTTCCTCCACCGCGAGGATCGCCTCGAAGAAAGTACCGCCGCCTCCGCCGTATTGCTCGGGAATTTCAATGCCCATCAAACCCAACTGAAAGAATTGTTCGATGAGCTCGTGCTCGAAGACACCCTTCTCGTCCATCGCCTTGACGTAGGGCCGGACGCTTTCGTCCGCGAATTGGCGGACCGTGTCGCGAAACAGTACTTCGTCTTCGGTAAGCGAAACCAGAGGGGCGGGTGCGGAGGCGGCGAGTTTTGCAACGGCTTCGGACATGAGGGGAATCCTTCCAGATGAGGTATGAAACCTTCAATTCTAGCATTCGCGAAGAGCGGGGTTGCGAGTGAAACAGAGAAGCTCATTCAAAACCCCGCAAGGACGAAGACCGGCCCGTGAACTGGTGATAGAGTATTGCTATTCTCTATGATCCATGTGGGCCTCGGAGGCGGAGCAGGGGTGAGTTCAGCTCGGTCGCAAGCGAAGCAGGGGAGTCGCAAGGGACTTCAATCTCCTCCTAAACCCGGGGTACTTGTTTGGTACAAGTCCCCATCCTGGATTTTGGCGCTTGTCCTTGTTATCGCGACGATCGCTCTCTACTATCCGGTCAGCCATCACCCGTTCGTCAACTACGACGACGACGTTTATGTAACCGAGAATGCTCATGTCCAGTCTGGATTGAACTGGGACACCGTCAAGTGGGCGTTTACTACCTACGAGTTTGTCAATTGGCATCCGCTAACGTGGATTTCTCACGCCCTGGATTACCAGATGTTTCAACTGGATCCCGGTGGCCATCATGAGACCAGTGTCGCACTCCATGTCCTGAATACGCTGCTGCTGTTCTGGGTATTGCTGCGGGCAACCGGCTCCCCCGGCCCTAGCTTGGTGGTGGCCGCGCTGTTTGCGTTGCATCCCATCAACGTCGAATCCGTGGCTTGGATCTCGGAACGCAAGAACCTGCTGAGCACCCTGTTTTTCCTGCTCGCGTTGGGCGCTTACCGCTGGTATGCGCGCGAGCCTCGCGTGACACGCTACGCCGCGGTCGCGGCATTATTCGCGCTGGGCTTAATGGCTAAACCGCAGATAATCACATTTCCCTTTGTGTTGTTGCTTTGGGATTACTGGCCATTGCAGAGGATGTTTGCTGACCGCACGGAGCCATCGGGGAATCTGGCGCCGATTCCGGCAAAGACTTCTTCCTGGCTGATACTGGAAAAGCTGCCGCTTTTTGCAATTTGTTTGGCTAGCGCGGTCATTACGCTGAGAGCAGAGCGCACGGGTGGCACGCTCAGTGGAATCTACTTCCACCCATTTCCCGTCCGGCTGCAGAATGCCATCCTTTCCTACGTACGATATCTAGGAAAGGCGTTCTGGCCTTCGGGCTTGGCGCTGTACTACCCGTATCCCAGCGGAGATTCGCTGGCATTGTGGCGAGTGATTGCGGCATCGGGTTTTCTGCTTGCTGTCACCGCTCTGGTCATCGCGGGCCGCCGTCGGCGTTATCTTTTGGTAGGGTGGCTTTGGTTTCTGGGGACCCTGGGGCCGATGATGGGGCTTAAGCAAATAGGTATCCAGGCGATGGCCGATCGCTACGCGTATTTGTCGTTTATCGGCCTGTTCATCATGGTCTGTTGGGGCATAGCGGAATGGACGAGACAGCGGCACATTTCCAGCCCAAACTTGGCCGCCTTCAGTGTTGTCGCGCTGCTGGCCTTGGCAATTATGACTCGCCGTCAGGTCTCCTATTGGGACGATAACGTCAAGCTGTGGTCGCATGCGGTCGGGGTCACCACGAACAACTACGTGGCGGAGGACCATCTGGGTGGAGCGCTGCTGGCCGACGGGCAGCTCGAAGCGGCGATGCCGCATTTTTACCGAGCGGTGGCCATCAACCCAGACGATCCTGACAGTAACCTCAATATCGGTGGTTACGAGCAGCGACAACGGAATTTCGCGCAAGCCATCGCACAGTACAACAAGGTGATTAGAGCCACCCAGGACTCGGTGGTATTGAACGCCGTAGTGCGCGCAAAGGCATTCGACAATATGGGCTACGCTTATCGCGAACTGGGCGATTTACCTCACGCCCGGGAGAGTTTTGAAGCCGCAGTGGCCGTGGATCCCCAATTCGCGAAGGCCTGGATCGGCTTAGGGCTGGTCGAGCAAAAATCCGGAAATATTGGCTTGGCCATTCAGGCGTATTCCCAGGCCATGAAGCTTCAACCTTCGGATTGGGGATATCTGCTGCTCGCACGGGCCTTGGAACAAAGCGGCGACAACGACGCAGCGCTGTCGGCCATTCGGCAAGCCCAGAGCATGACCCGCAACCTGGAAAACGCCCAGCGAGGCGCTGACCGGCTACTTGCTCAATAGCTGACCCCTGGTGGCTAGTAACGGCAGCCCATCCGGATTTCAGCGGTGCTATTCTCTTTTCGTCACCCCATGCGCATCACCAGCCGTAAGACAACTATCGCGTTCTTCATTACGCTCGGCGTTTGTCTGGCGGCGGCGACAGCGGTGCTCAGCACCAGTTGGATCATTCTCAACTGGCGCCAGATCGTGCCTCTCATTCTGGGCGTGATTTTCTTTGGCTTTATCATTGCCGGGGTCATCCTCAACACCATTTTCCTGGTCCGCGAGATCCGCCGTAATGAACAGCAGGATAGCTTTCTGAATGCGGTCACCCATGAGTTGAAGACGCCGATCACCTCCATCCGCCTGTACTTGGAGACTTTGCAGAAGCGCAATATCGACGAAGAGCAGCGCCGCGAGTTCTATCAGGTTATGCTCGACGATACCTACCGCCTGATCGGCACGGTCGAGCAAGTGCTGCGCGCGGCCCGGGTGGTGCAGAAGAATGCTCTGCTTTCCCGCAACGAAGTTGAAATTGGTCCGCTGGTGCAGGACGCGTTAGATCTGGCGCGCTCGCGCCATCATTTGTCTCCCCAGGCGATGGACTGGGCCGCCGACGGCCGGCCTGCCGCGCGGCTTTCGGTCATGGGCGATCGCGAAGAACTGGCCACGGCCCTGTCCAACGTGCTCGACAATGCGATTAAATATTCGCAGAAGGATCCGGTTATTCGGGTTGAAGTGCTCACGCCCGATCTGCGGCATGTGCAGATTCGAGTGAAGGACAATGGCATTGGAATATCTCGAGGCGAACTGAAGCGCATCTTCAAGCGCTTCTATCGCGTGCTTACTCCAGTCACGCCGCAGGTAAAGGGCAGTGGCTTAGGTCTATTTATCGTGCGCGCCATCGCGCACCGCCACGGCGGCAAGGCCTTCGCGGAAAGCGAAGGAACCGGCCGGGGCACAACTGTAACCATCCAATTGCCGAGGAACTTGCAGTGAGCGAAATACTGCTGGTAGAAGACGAAGAGCATCTGGCGCGAGGCTTGAAGTTCAACCTGGAAGCCGAAGGCTATCCCACCAGGGTCGTGGGCGACGGTGAAAGCGCCTTGGATCTACTGCTGAAGAAGCACACCGAGTTCGATCTGCTGGTGCTGGACGTCATGCTTCCGGGCAAAGACGGCTTCGCCGTTGCCACCGAACTGCGCAAGGCCAACCAGTACATCCCTCTATTGATGCTGACCGCACGCGGTCGCCCGGAGGACGTGTTGAGGGGCTTTGCCTCCGGGGCCGACGACTACCTGCCCAAGCCGTTCGATCTCGCCATTCTGCTGGCGCGCATTCGCAGCTTGTTGCGCCGCCGCGACTGGGGCCGCACCTTACTCACCGACCCCCCGGCGGAAGTGCGAGTGGCCGAGCCGGGAGGGGCCGATGCCTTGCGCGAGTTCGACGTGTATACCTTCGCCAGCAAGGAGGTTGATTTTGGCACCCTGGAACTGCGGGCCCATGGCAAGGTGTTTCGCCTGACCCTCATGGAAGCCGAATTGTTGCGGCATCTGATTCGCAACAGCGGCAAGATTGTTTCGCGCAAGTCCATTCTGGAAGAGGTGTGGGGATTGCACGAAGATACCGACACGCGCGCCATCGACAATTTTGTTGTGCGCTTGCGTAAGTACATCGAGAAAGACCCGTCGCATCCCCAGCACCTGCTCACCGTACGCGGCGTGGGCTACCGCTTCCTGCCCACGCCAGCCGAGGTGTAAGGCCACGCTAGGCTGTCTCATCGTTCTTCTTAACGTACAGCGAAGAACGGAAAACGCCATCTCCTGGGCGTGCTTAGCGGCCGAACTCCAGAACGGTAATGTCCTTGAATTGCCATATCGCCGGCGATCCGAACACTGACTGCAACTTGGCGGCAACCGCGGGGGAATCGTCTTGCAGATTGTCCCGAGCCGGACCTTCACGCCGCACCATGACCCATGCGTGATGGAATCCACGAGAGTCGGAACTGAGCGCTTGCAGCAGGGTTTCGTCGTTGTCCCCCTGTCCGTAATACGGTTGCGTGAACAGATGCAAAGCCGGGGCACGCGGGTTGAGCTGACGATAGTAATCGAAGCCCGGGACCGCATAGAACGGATAGATGACTACGGCGTCCCCGGGCTGCGCGGAGGAGAGAATTACATTCGCAGCGCCGCGCCAGTCTTCTGTGACCCGGGTGTAAGAAATGACGGTACTGAAGAAGGACAGAACACAGATACCCCCAACGGCAAGCGTTCGCCATAGACGATGACGAATCTGTCGCGCACCGACGGCGGTCATCAGCACCCAAGCTGGCAGGCAGATGATGAGGAAGCGGTGATAGAAGACCGGCCTCACAATCGACACCAGCAGAGTCAGGACGATGGGAGAAAAAAAGGAACTGGCGACCAACGCGTGACGCGAGCGTTGCAGATGGTTGTCGCGCTCGCGCCACGCCGTTCTTAGTTTGCCGAGGTAAAGTCCCACGATTACGAGATTGAGCGCGAGCAAGACCGCACCGACAGCTTTGCCGCCGTTGGCCGCAAGAAACACACCGAGGTGATAAAACTCCAGCAGCGAAGGCGGCTGCACCCACGAGATGTGCCTGACGTTCTGAGCGTGCATCAGCCAAAAGATGGGAATGGCCAGGAGTACAAAAATTACACCTGCAACCGAATACTGCTTCCACGGCCACTTGCCCCGCGGCATCGCCACCAACGAGACGGCATGCGCCGCCGCAACCAAGACCCCGAAATAATGGAAGTAGCAGGTGAACCCGGCGGCAAGGCCATAGACAATAGCAAACCTGTAAGACGGGCCTTCCATGAGGCGAATGAAGCAATAGGTGGAGATAATCACCATGAGCACAAGAAAGCTGTAGGCGCGGGCTTCCTGCGAGCTAGCAATGGCGCATGGATTAAGCGCGAATAGCGCCGCGGTGAGTATTCCGGTGTGGGGGCCGAACAGGCGCTTGCCCAGCAGATACATAAGAGGAATGGAAAGGACGCCCGGGAGTACGGAGAGCAGCCGGACGATAGCTTCGCTGTTCCCGAAGTGCAACTACGGCCGCAGCAACACGTAGTACATCGCCATGTTGCCTTCCTCGTGCCAAAGAAAGTGCCAGAAGGCGGCGCTCGGTCGCTGAACGATGGCGATGCTGGCGATCTCGTCGAGCCAGAAACTCTTGTGGCCCAGGGCAACCAGCCGCAGGACCGCGCCCAGAGCGACGAGCGACCATAACCGGAGCGAGTTGCGAGGTCCGAAAGGACCGTCGTCGCCCGCCTCACTGGTAGTCGTTACCCCCGCCCCGGATGCGGGACGGGGAGTCTTGCCGCGACCCGAGACAAACGTTGTGGCATGAAAGGTACCGAGGTGGAACAGACGGAGCCACGCCCCGGCGAGAGTCACAAGAGTAAGTAACAAGACTCGGCCGCGAGAAGTAAATTCTGGGACCGAAACGGGGTGTTGCTTCGGTGCCGAATGGGCGAGCGGACGCTCGCTGGCTGCGGGCATAAGCAGTAATCTTACAGTGACGAACGATCTCCAAGCGACAGTGCCTGTGGAACTGTCCTAGCGTGCCCGGGCGAGTACCAGGGTGACATCGTCCGGTTGTTCACCGCCGGCGATCCAGTCGGTAACGGCGCCGGTCACGATCTCGCTGATGCGCGCCAGCGGCAGATCGCGATGCCGCTGGATCAGCTCAATCAGACGCTCCTCGCCGAATTCGCCAAACTCGTTCTCTGGCTCGGTTACACCGTCGCTGTAAGCCACGAACATATCTCCCGGCTCCATGCCAATCGTGCTTTCCTCGTAGCTCATCCCGTCGAATAGACCGACGACGGTACCGGAGGTCGCCAGACGCCTGACCTGTCCACTGTTGCTCAGGACCAGGGGAGGCAGGTGTCCTGCGTTGGAATAGGTAAGCGAGCGGGAAGCCGCATCGTAGCAGGCCAGGAACATGGTGGCGTACTTCTCCGGTGGCGTGCTGCGATAGAGCTGATAATTCAGGGTGGCCATCAACAATCCCGGGGCGAGTTCGGAATCGCCGCTGCCATCGCCGCGATAGTACATGGGCAGAATGCTGCTCCTTGGGGGACCGGCGTCCAGCGCCACGGCTGCCAGGGTCCGCTCCGGTTCCAGCGAATAGGCGCGCACGAATGCATGCACCGTCGCCATCAGCAGTGCCGCCGAAATGCCTTTGCCGCTGATATCGCCAACCGCCAGCACCAGCCGGTCTTCGCGCATCGGGATGAAATCGTAATAGTCGCCGCTTACCGTCCTCGCCGGACGGCACACTCCGTGCACCTCCAGCGTGGCCAGGCCGGACAAATCGGCGGGGAAGAGCAAGTTTTGCACCTCGTGCGCAATTGTCAGCTCACTCTCCAGCCGCTGCTTTTCCTTTTGCTCGCTCATCAGGTTCGAGAGCGAATGGGTCATGGAGTTGAACGATTGCTCCAGCGCAGCCATCTGGTCCTGGGTACGCACCTTAATGCGATAGGCCAGGTCGCCGCTGTTCACGTGTTGGGTTGCAACATAGAGTTCGGCAACCGACTTGGTGATGCTGCGGGAGAGCCTCATGCCGATAAACAGCGCTATCAGCTCGATAAGACCAAAAAAGATTGCGATGCCCACCAGTCCATCGAGGAAGATCTCGGCTTTATCTCCGAGGGCATTGAACAAGGTGGCGTACAGCATCGAAGGCCGGGTATCCACCAGGATCAAGCCAGTCATGGATTTGCCGGTGTGCCAGTCGATGGCGCTGAAGCGAGTGGCAAATGGAATGTGCACGTCGAAGCGGTTTGCAGGAAGCGGCACGTGTCCAGCTTCCACCCTCGTGCTGGCGTTTTCGCCAGACAAGCTCACTATCTCGCGTGAATTTCCCGTGCTGAAGATCAGCTTATCGTTATCTTTATCGGGTACCGAAGAGGATTTACCGGTGCGAGGCGAAGTACTCGACGTCGCAGGCGACTCCGGCTTCGTGTCCTCGTCCGGGGGAAGCACAGTTACGGACCCGAGCTGCGACGTGGCCATCCGCAGGAGCTGCGGCGTGACCGGCACATTGGAGACCACGGTCAGGTGATGAGGGCCGGTTTCCACGTGTTTGACCACGCGAAGGTGCAGACGTTTGCCGTCCAGCGCAAAACCCGCGAAGTCTCCCTGAATTGCCGCCGATATGTGGACCGGTTCGATTTCTGGAGCTGGCCGGCCCGCCGAAAGCACGAAAGGCTTGTCTCCGTCCCAGACGCTTACCACCCGATTGCGGAAGTTCTCGTCCGATGCGCTGGAGATCTCGGCGGCCAGTTGCTCATTTAACTTCCCGGAGCGCGCCAAACTGCGGAATTGCATGGCCAGGGAGCGGTTGGCCGATTCCAGATGCCGCAACTCCGATTGCAGGTCCGACATGGCGACGTAGGTCGCAAATTGTCCCGCAAACAGGTAGCCAGCGAGAAGTCCCATCATCAGCAACAGCACGATGGGAATGACGCCAATGAAGACATAGGTGACAATTAAGCGGTTACGCAGGCGCCACATGAGCTGCCGGCGCACCCAGCGCAGGCCCATCAGCAGGGCGCAAACAGCGAAGATAAAGACGAGGAACGTGGCCCAGCCGCTGAGCATTGTCCCGTTGGGCGAACGGAAGATCAGGCGCAGAAGTTCGAGGACCAGGGCCAATCCGCCAAACCACAACGTGGTGCGTCCCAACTTGCTCTTGGGGCGCAGGACCCTTCGCAGCCGGGCCTTGACTTCGCGGGACTCTGGAAGCTTGAACGCCATAGGGTCTCGTGTCGCTAGTCGGTGGCCTTCGTCGCCAGTCTCAAGGTGTGACGGCAAGCGCCGGGGAACGTTTCATTGTTTACGAGGCGGCGCCGCGCACGACAACATTCTCAGATCTCGGGATAAAGATCGAAAAACGCCTCTACGCTCGTGCGTAACTGGCGCTCGATTTCCTCTTTCGAGCCCTCGATAATATGCAGCGTCACGTGCGCCTCGCGCCCATTCTTCAGCCTTACCGCACCCTCGCCTACTTCGGCGAGTTCTTCTGAGGGTAGAAGACGCAGTCCATACACCAGGGTCAACTTTGCCATGCTCTGATTCTAAACGTTCCCCAAACCGCAGGCACTTGTTAGAATCCGGATGGTACGTTCTGTTCATTCAAACGTTTGAGTAGCAAGCGGTTATTTCTCCGGGCGCGTCACGACGGCTGCGGTTGCATCTTCCGGTGCGGCGTGGAATCTAAGTTCAGTCCTATGCCTGACAAGGTGCGTAACGTCATCATCATCGGTTCCGGATGTTCGGGGCTGACCGCGGCGATCTATGCTGCTCGCGCCAATCTCAGCCCGCTGGTCATCGATGGGCATGAGCCCGGCGGGCAGCTTGCCATCACCACGCTAGTGGAGAATTTTCCGGGGTTTCCGGATGGCGTCCAGGGCCCGGAACTCATCGAGAACATGCGCAAGCAGGCCATGCGTTTTGGCGCTGAGTTTCTTGCTGGGCATGTGGTTGCCGTCGATCTCAGTCAGAAAAAGCCTGACGGCGGCAAGAAGCCGATCGAGGTGAACCTGGGCCGCGAGACGTTGTTGACCCGTACTCTCATCATTGCCAGCGGCGCTTCGGCGCGCTGGCTGGGCCTCCCTAACGAGCAGGCACTCATTGGGCACGGCGTTTCCTCGTGCGCTACCTGCGACGGTTTCTTCTTCTCAGGCAAGGAAATTGCCGTCATCGGGGGCGGCGACTCGGCCATGGAAGAGGCTTTGTTTCTGACCCGCTTTGCGACCAAGGTCACCGTCATTCATCGCCGCGGCGGCTTCCGGGCCTCCAAGATCATGCTTGACCGCGCACGTAAGCATCAGCAGATCGAGTTTCTCACCGACACGGTTGTGGACGACGTGTTCGATGTCAGCAAGAAGGAGGTCACCGGACTCCGGCTGCGCAACCTGAAGACTGGCGACCAGTGGAACCTTCCGGTGAGTGCTATGTTTCTGGGCATCGGGCATACACCGAATGCACAATTCGTGGGGGAGCAACTGGCTCGCGATGGCGACGGGTATCTTATTCCCGATGGGTATGTCTGTTCGCGGGCACCGGGTGTATTCATCAGCGGCGATGTGGCCGACCGCCATTATCGGCAGGCCGTCACCGCTGCGGGAACGGGATGCATGGCTGCCTTTGAAGCCGAGAAGTACCTGGAAGAGATCGGGAAATAGACCCAACTTGCAGCCGCTCCGTCGAGAGTGATTCACCGCGGAGGCACGGAGCACACGGAGTTTGTTTTCGGGGAATTTTCTCTGTGATCTCAGTGCCTCCGTGGTAATTTCCATCCCGACAGAAATGATCGAGATTATGGCAACCTTCGCCACGGACGAGTTCCTCCGCGCTGAACAGGCTTCACAGTTCATTCTTGAGCGCGCCAGCCTGCGCCCGCGCATCGGCCTGGTGCTGGGATCGGGACTTGGGGCCGTCGCCGCTGGGTTAACCTACCCGGTCCGCATCCCCTACGGAGCAATTCCACATTTTCCGAAGAGCACGACCGAGGGTCATGCAGGTGTGCTGGCCCTTGGGAGGCTCGACACTACTCCCGTGGCCGTGATGCAGGGTCGTGCGCATCTCTACGAAGGCTATTCGCCCAGCCAGGTTGTCCTTCCCGTTCGCGCATTAGGACGCATGGGAGTGCGCGCCATGGTGCTGACCAATGCCGCAGGCGGAATCAGCCCCGAATACAGCCGCGGCGCGCTTGTCGTCCTGCGCGACCACATCAATCTTCAGGGACAGAACCCGCTCCTTGGTCCGAACGACGAGCGTTTTGGCTTGCGCCATCCCGACATGACGGACGCCTACAATGCGCAATTCCGGCAGTTCGTGCGGGAGGAATCGGAGCGATTGGGCGGAGGCATCTTTGAGGGTGTGTACGCCGCCGTGACCGGTCCCAGCTTTGAAACCCCGGCGGAGATCCGCTTTCTGCGCGCCACCGGCGCCGACCTGGTCGGCATGTCAACCATCCCCGAGGTGATTGCCGCGCGCCACATGGGCATGGAGGTGCTGGCGATCTCGTGTGTGTCCAACATGGCCGCCGGCATGACCGGCGAAAAGATCACGGCAGAAGAAGTGTTGGAAACCGGCGAGCGCCTGGCCAGCAAGTTTCTTGCGCTATTGCGGGCGGTATTGCCCAGGATCGACGGCTACTTGCAGAGCCGTACTACTGCTTCCGATTAACCCTATCGTCACAAAGCGTGGGAACCTCTGCGCTACACTAAATCGCGTATGCCCGCGGAAACATATCTCATCGGCATTGCCGGTCCTTCGGGCGCCGGAAAAACGTATCTCGCGACACATCTTGCCGCTGCACTGCATGCCAGCGTACTGGCGCTAGACCGCTATTATCGGGTCCTCTCGCATCTGCCCCTGGAGGAACGAGCGCGAATAAATTTCGACGCGCCCGAGGCGCTCGATCACGAACTCATCTTCGAGCAAGTTGCTCGCCTGCGTAATGACGACACTGTGCATCTGCCGGTGTATGACTTCGCCAGCCATACCCGAACCCGGAGGACCGAGGTGCTGCGGCCAGCGCACGTGGTCATTGTCGAGGGACTGTTTACTTTGCACTGGCCAAGTCTGCGCGAGTTACTGGGCACCAAGGTTTTCGTTGACATGGATGACGAAGTCTGCCTGATGCGGCGCCAGGCGCGCGATGTGCGCGAACGCGGTCGCACGCCGGAGTCCGTCGTGGAGCAATATGCCGCGATTGTCGCTCCCATGGCCCAGCGCTACGTTCGTCCCAGTATCGTCTTTGCGGATGTGGTGGTCTCCGGGACTGAGTCGATTGACGATGGAGTCTCCCGTGTTCTGGCGCACTACGAACGGCAAATTAGCAACGCCCGAACGAACGACTCGACCGATCTCGCGCAGCGAGAGGCCATGCCCGCAATCACGAGGAACGAATGAAGGTCCGCAGCATTGGCGGCGTTCTGTTATTGCTGTGCCTCGTTAGCCTCTTTTCTGCAGCTCAATCATCTGGGCGAAAAAAGAAGTAGGGGGCAGGCAATAGCAGCAGCTTGCTGGAGGGTAGACTCACTTCGCCTGACACGTTTTTCGACAGAGCAAAGCCGAAGCGTGGTGAATGATTTTCGACTGAGCGACGCGCCCCAATGATCAACCGCTGACCTCGCCCGCCAGCCACGCCAGGTAATCCTCGCTGCCGCCCTGCACGGCCAGTTCGACGCATTCGGGTAATTCGTAAGGGTGCAGTTGCTTGAAGGCTGAGCGCAACTGCGCAGCGAGTTCAGCGCTGGTCTTGATCACCAACAGGTACTCAGGTTCGTTCGAAATTTCTTGCTTCCAGCGGTACACCGAGCGGATCGGCCCGACGATGTTGACACAGGCCGCCAATCCGCGCTCGACCAACTGCAAGGCGAGCTTCTCGGCGTCTGGCTGCTTTCCGATCGTAGTCAGCACAATGCGCGCAGTCGTCATCGACCACCCCTCCGAAATTATTTTGGGTTCAGACTGTACCACGGCGGGAGCGCAAACACCCTTCCTCAGCCCCTCAGCGTCAACAAACACAGCCTCCATTTGGCAAAGTTAACTCCTCCTATTCTTTCGCCAGAGTTTCGCTTGACGCGCGAGGTCATAAGGAAGTTCACTAAAAATAGGAGTGGTGTCAATCGAGACTTGCCGGGGGGCGACGAGCCTCTTGGAAAAGTGACTATGGTGCTGACAATCCGTATTGCCGGAGGCTGGTTCTACCGTATGCGCCGGGTGCTGGCGACACTGTGTATTGGCGTGCTCGCCATTTTCATTGGTTACAAGGTGATCTTTGGCGCCAACGGCATGAAGGTTTATGAGGACAAGCGAGCGGAAGCTGTCCGGCTGCAGCAGCAGATTGAGGACGAGAAGAGGAAGAACGAACAACTGCAGCACCAGGTCGATAACCTGCAACGGGAAGATCCCAACGCCATCGAGAAAGAAGCGCGCGAACAGCTGGGGTACGTTAAACCCGGTGAGGTCGTGCTGGTCGAGCCGCAGGTCAAACCTGACGCAAAGCGCACCCCACGGTAGCTGAAAATACCCGTCAAGAATGGCGATCCCCTCCGGTGCCTTGCGGCCGCCGCCGCCCTTGGACCGGCGGTAGTGACTTCCTTCTGTCCCGCGCAGCGATGTTTTTTCGCGCAAACCCGGTTTGTGGAATAAACTTGTCAGCAGCGAAATCTGTGGGGACTGCCGGCTCGTACCTCGATTACGGCTGAAGGTACCAGCGGAGTGCACTGGGGTTGCCGTTCATGAAAAGTGATCTACAGCTAGCCTGGCATGGGCTGGACTTTCCCCGCTTAAAACATTTCGGCCGCCTGGCCGCAATTCAAGAGGAGATTCGACAATGAAGAAAAAAGTGTTGTTAGTAATCGGGCTCTATCTGTGCAGCATGACCGTGCTGGCGGCAGCGAAGGACATGAGCTGGAGCGGCTGGGTCAGCGATTCCAAGTGCGGCGCGAAAGGCGCGAATGCAGAACATGCGGCGTGCGCCAAGAAGTGCATCGGAGAGGGCGCAAAGCCGGTGTTGGTAACCGATAAGGACATGAAGGTGGTTGCCATCGACAATCCGGACTCGGTGATGGCGCACCTTGCCCATCATGTTGAAGTGACGGGTACGATGAACGCCGATGGCTCGGCAGTGTCTGAAATCTGCGTTGATGAATAACAGCGGGCGCTTGCTTTTCGCCAACCGTCGCCTTACTCTGGCGGCATGGCATCAAACCGTACAGAACTCGTTGCCCTGAAAAATCTGCTTTCCGAAACCGATCTTGTCCTGTCCACCACGGAACTGCCTCAGAACCGCACGGCTCGCTCCCGCGAATTGCTCAAGGCAGCCCTCGCCCTCACCGACGATCTGATCTCCCAGTCCAAACTGTCAGCCGCAAGCGTCATGGGGCGCAAGGGCGGCGCTGTGATGGCCAAGCGTGGCGGCGACTACTTCCGCAAGCTGGCAGCTCGGCGCAAGACCCACGGCGGCGGCAGACCGCCGAAAGAATCCGCTTAGCGCCCCGTGTTTTTTCTGGCATTCTCGCGCCCATATCTCTCGCTACAGACGTGATCTGCGAACTCCTGCCTAACCTGCTGAATGGTTAGTTGCTCTGGCTTGTCGCCGATTACCGTCACCGACCACGAGCACGAATTGCAATACCAGTTTGTGACGCTCTCGGTTCCACGGGATCGCAAAGCTCGTTCGTGTGCCATTCGGACAGTTTATCTGGTTATGGATAGAATAGGGCTGCTCTACAAAACGAAAAGCCCGGCGCGATGGCCGGGGCTGTTTCGATTGGTACTGGACACATCAATCGTAAGCCCTGATCGCGCCCAAATGCAAGGGAGCGATGGCAGACGAGGACGACCGCGTAAGCGACTTCATAGCCAACGTGCGACGGCGATTTCGCCGACAAGAAGAAATCGCTCACGAAGAAAAGTTAGCTGCGATTCGTGCTCGTTCTCATGCACTCATCTGGACAGGCTCCGAAAGCGAACTCGTTGACACAATCAGCCGATGGTACGGCTCCGGCTGGTTAGTGGCGGGAAGCCTTCAAGATGCGCTACAAAAGGCCGCTATTCACTTTGTGGGCACAGATGGAAAACCAATTATGAATACCGCTAGCACCCACTCCGCGCAACCTCAGTCAGGGCCAAAGATTGAGGAGAAAATATCCCGCAAAGCATTCGTGACGCCACTGCTGGATGCAAAGGGTTGGTCGATTCTGGACTGGGCAAGTGAAGCTGAAGTAGCGCCCGCAACGGCCGTCGATTATTTGCAGGACAAGACAAAACCCTATCGCTCGACTCGATTGAAGTTGGCTAAAGCTCTAGGCGTATCTGTCGAGCAGTTGCCACGGTAGAATCCCCAACTCTCCCCAACTCTCCCTAAAGTCTCCCTAAGTTTGTCATCGGGCAACTCTCCCCAACTCTCCCGTTGATTCCCGGCTATCTGCGCTGACTTTCCCGCTTTGACTGCTGGATACTGTGCTGAGAAGGGAGGCAGAAATGGCGACGATCAGAGGGCCACCACGGGACAGCAAGAACGCTTGGAGGGCAGTTTTCTAAGCAACCGGGGAAGCGATGATGCGCTTTCCCGGACTTGCCAAGTCTAACATTTTCTCGCTATTTCTACACTTTTCTCTTGACAAACAACGAGCGTGCGCTGTATTATTAAACCATGATAAGCGATACAAAAGCCGCAAAGACAATGACTTGCGAGGCATGTAATATCGCCTGCCAACGCTTCGGCAAACATCGCAATGGGCTGCAACGCTTCCGCTGCCTACAGTGCGGCAAGACGTACACCGAAGATCACACCCGCACTCTGGACACGATGTATATTTCCAAAGAGCGGGCATCGCTCGCCCTACAGCTATTGCTTGAGGGCAACTCGATTAGAAGCTGCGAGCGCATCACGAAGATAGACCGCAACACGATCATGCGGTTGCTCGTTCTCGCGGGAAAGAAGTGCGAAGCTCTGATGGATTCGAGAATGCGCGACGTGCATTGCCGATATTTGCAGCTCGACGAAATCTGGACTTACGTTGGCAAGAAGCAGCGCCACATGCGGACTAGCGACTCACCCGAACTTGGCGATCAGTGGGTGTTTGTGGCGATTGATGCTGAGACAAAATTGATTCCTGCATTCCATGTCGGCAAGCGTCACCGCGAAGACACGCGAGATTTCCTGTGGGACTTGTACAGTCGCATCAGCGGCAGAACGCAGATCACAACTGACGGCCTGCATCACTACACCGCTGGCGTGCCCGATGCCTTCGGGTTGGACGTAGACTTTGCGCAGCTTGTGAAGCTGTTCGGCGACTACGGCCAGCCCGAGAGCGCCGAAGCGAGGTACTCCCCAAGTAAAATCGTGGAGGTCATATCCAAGGTTCGCGCTGGCAATCCTGACCCGGCTCACATCTCGACTAGCTTCGTGGAGCGGCAGAACCTCACCATGCGGATGTCGATTCGCAGATTCACGCGGCTGACAAATGCTTTCAGCAAGAAATTGGCGAACCTGAAAGCAGCGTGTGCGCTGCACTTTGCCTATTACAACTTCTGCCGCATTCATTCGACTATTCGCGTGACGCCCGCGATGGAAGCGGGACTCACCGATCACGTGTGGGAACTGGAAGAGATGCTCGCCGTCTAGTCTGCCTGTTAACATATCCCTGTCATGGGCGACAATGAAGAATCCACGCCGACAACACAGCCACAAGAACCAATTCAACCCGTGGAACCAATCCAACCGATTGTTCCGGTGAATCCCGGCCAAGGATTACCAGACCCAGATACGCAAATTCTGGAAAGGGGCAACCCTCCAGGCGATCTCCAGAAAGGATAGAAACAGCAAACCGAAGGCAACGTATATTGTGTACACCGCAGCCTTTAATCTGCTGTTCTTGATCCGTATCGCCGCAAAATGCGACGTTAGAATCTTCCACATCGCCAAAATTCGGTAACGGCGAAGCCGTTCATGATTTTGGATGCAGTCGCTTTCAAGCCAGCCGCTGGTCGTGTACCACTCTGTCGCCTGCGGATAGATACTCCTAATGGCCAGCCACGCGGCAAGCAGCATCGCAACAATCCCGAGCACCGCCACTGCGAAAAAACAGCCATGTAACAGCTTTCCCCACAGGCCGGATGTTGAAATCAGAATTGTCACGATACCACCGCTATAGGCGGCTAGAGCGGACGCCTTACTGTCCAGCCTTGCAATCCTATCAACGGCATCGCTGACGAGTGATTTGCCAAATGTGTAAAGTTCATCAGTAACTTGATTATCCGAATAGGACGATAGGCGGGCCTTGACTTCCTCAAGAGTCAATTCAGGCATATTCCCCTTTCCGCCGTGTGATACACTACGGCTACGAAGGGTTTAGAGCGCTCCCACGCCGCCAAGCCTGAAGCGATCAGCCCAAACGAATTTTGCAGATCGGCCCGAAAATTAGTGGGCCGTTTCTGTTTCAGCAGTCGATTTAACGCTATTATACGCTGCCTAAAATTGGCAGTGGTACGAGGATTAACCAGTCCTGCACAAAGGAAATCCCAAATGAAAATCTTTATGCTTGCCGCAGTCATTCTTCTAATGGGCACGCTGGCCGCTCAGGATACGCCCGCCACAAACACCCAGCGTCCTCAGCCGCTATCACCGAGTTTCGTCAAGGCGGCAAAACGCGCAAAGAAAGCCATCGACAGCAACTACTGCCAGACTCCAGTCTGTCAGGAAACCCAGAAATACATCGATGATGCCTCAGTCGAGGCAAGCACCAAGGCCGAGCAGGTGACTATGACCATCATCGAAACGTACAGCTTAAAAATATCCCTCATGAACCAATTGGCAAGAAATGCCGCTCTCGCCGCCGAGAAGTTCGGTGGAAATGGGGATGCTGTACTAGCGTCAAATCCACAATATCAGCAGCTTAGGGCGGAAACAAATCGATGCAGCCAAGCAATCGACGAAACGCTCAAATCGGCTACTTTCGACCCGTCAATCACCTGTAAGTAGAAATTAGATTGGTGCCTTTCGCAGCCAATCAACGCACTTTTCAGACACTGCCGATGGCTCGATTCACGTTGACAAGGTGAAGATGCTGGCGCAAAAAGGCGGCAGCGGCGGCGCCATGAACGAAATGCAACACTGAGTTGTGCCAACGTCACGGCAAAGCGGCCAGAAGACGGAGCCGCATTGAAATGCTAACGGACCCCGCCATTTGTGGGCGGGGTTCGTGCTTTTGCAGCCGGTTTGAGAGCACAGGCAAAGCCGCAAGATTGAAGTTGAATTTGCCGATGTCAGCGAGCATGACTATGACGAACCGCTACAGCGGACGAGTTTCAAGGATGCATATTGCGGTGATGATTCAGTTCGCCATCGGCGCAATCGTCATGATCGCCGCCTCGCTGACGGGACCGGTGCCTGCGATCGCACAAACCTCGGACGCGAATTCGCCTTCACCTTCCTCGAACAGCCAGTCGCAGACATCGGCTCCGACAGAAGGGACGAAGGAGCAGGTAGGGAGACCTAAAGTGATTACCCAGCGCTCTCTATTTTTCCCTGACCTGGCTCACAGCCGCCTACCGTTGACCGCGGGCGAAAAGTTTCGTCTGGCTATTGCCAATAGCACTTCTCCCGCTGCGTTTCTGGGGTCAGGGTTCAGCGCTGGCATTGGACAAGCGGCAGACAGCCCCGCTGGCTATGGTCAAGGAGCCGACGGTTACGGCAAACGTTACGGAGCGTCGATGGCGAACCGTGCCAGCTCAAGTCTCATTGGCACCTACTTCCTGTCCTCCACACTGCACGACGATCCACGTTATTTCGTGATGGGAGATGGAAGCCTGAAGCAAAGCGTTAAGTATGCTCTTCGCCGCGTCGTGATCGTGCGCAAAGATGACGGAGGAGAAGCGTTCAACTGGCCTGGAATCATTGCGCCCCTGGCGGCAGCCGGGTTGGCAAACACATATATGCCGGACGCTCAAAGAACCGCGGCCTACACCTTTAGGAACTATGGCTTGGCAATTGCTGCTTACGCAGGGGTGAACCTGCTAAAGGAGTACTGGCCGACGATTACGAGGAAGATTCTGGTGCCGATCGGAATCGCCCATGATTCAGATAAGCCTTGACAGCCTCAATTGCATTTCGCTGTCATTTCGCCTGTGGAATCATGCCATCTCCGCATGTTCTAGCCAATTGCGGTCTCCTCGACGTTCCATTTGACGTCATAGACTCCTCAAGGGCCGAGAGATTAGAATATAGGTTCTGGCAATCGATACCAAAGGGAGGAACTTCTTGCGTTTGGGTCTGTGGTTTCTACTGATCTTGTCGACCGCTTCCGCATTTGCGCAGCAGGGCGATTCTCCGTCGACGTCTCAGCAGGCCCCGACCGTCCAGGGAGGAGAAACTGGCAGACCTGGCGCCCGGGGAACAGGAGCATCCGCTGGCGAGCCGCAGTCAGTCCGGCAACCTCAGGGAAGCATCAGTGGAACCGTTGTCGATCGGACTGGAGCCGTCGCCGTTGGCGCGAACGTGCGACTCACCCTTAAGGATCAAGCCCAGAAACAGGATGTGTTGTCGGGCGACAATGGGCAATTTTCCTTTGACAATCTTGCTCCAGGCCCTTTCCAGCTCACGGTTAGCGCCCCGGGGTTTGAAACCAAATTGGTTTCCGGAATCGTGAACCCGGGCCAGGCTTTTATTGTTCCTGCGATCGTGCTTACTGTTGCGGCCACCACAACGGATGTGAAGGTCGTACTCTCGGAAGCTGAAATTGCTCAGCAAGAGGTTAAAGAGCAGGAGAAGCAGCGCGTACTTGGCATCTTCCCGAACTTTTACACCACCTATGTACCCGATCCCGCGCCTTTGGCCCCGAAGCAGAAGTTCTCGCTGGCCTGGAAATCGGTTACCGACCCCATCAGCGTTGTCGGCGTCGGATTTCTGGCCGGTATTTATCAAGCGAGTGATGAGTTAGGCGGATACGGGCAGGGTGCGCCAGGCTACGGCAGGCGTTTCGGCGCGCTTTACGGCGACGTCTTTTTTGGCACGTTTATCGACAGCGCGATTCTGCCATCGTTGCTGAAACAGGATCCACGCTACTTCTACAAGGGCACGGGCACGACCAAGGAGCGATTTTTCTACGCGGTCCGCAATGCGGTGGTCTGCAAGGGAGACAACAAGCGGTGGCAGCTGAATTACTCGACAATTATCGGCAGCTTTGCCACGGCCGGGCTCTCCTATACGTACTATCCAGCCAGCGATCGCAGTGCGAGTTTGCTGGTGGGGACTGCGCTGATCAGAATTGCCGAAGGCAGCGTTGCCGGTATTTTCCAGGAATTTGTCATTCCGCATCTAACGCCGCGTCTGAAGAGCCACCCAGCGCCGCAGCCGTGAGAGCACGAATCGGCGCTAGAGCGCCTCCGATATCCAGAAAGCCCTCCGCGAGAAGGCGCGGGTCCCTCGCCCGCTCAGGTTCGGCGCTCACATGTCCGAATGTTTAATCACGGGAATTCTGGCCGGACATCGCCACGCACGTTCTGCATCGCCACCCGTAAAGCGGGAATGATCGGGGCCATCTTCACAGGTGCGAACAAACGCAATCTGTGCGATGTCGGCCATGGTGTTTAACGTGCGTGTAAGCACTCACTTTGCGGTCAGGCGTCGGGCAAACTATTACGACGTAACTTGATGCAGCAATGACGGTTGCCGTGCTCGCAACCGACGAGCGACATACGCGCTTTTTTGCTTGACCCGGGCAGAACGGTTGTCCTAACCTAACCACCAACCAATCGCAGCAGAAGTAAGTAGCCGCTCACTGTCTCACTCCTACCGGGAGCCCTGCCTCGCGTTGGGGGAGTGGAGTCCCTGTGGAACTGCATTTTGGGGCAGCGCTACAGGTTGGCGGGCCTTTTCGGTTCCATGCTTGGAGTGGGATACGCAGGGCCAAGTGGATTCATCTCGCGAAGTCAGGACAACGAAGCTATGTACGTGGTCAATGAACAACACATACCAGGAGATCTGGGTGCGGGTATGTCTGCGTCGGGGGCATTGGTCTCCTCGGCCATGGAGTCGCCAAAGTGGTTTGCCGTGTACACGACTCCCCGTCATGAAAAAGCCGTAGCCAGGCACTTCGAATTCCGAGCGATCGAGTCGTTCCTGCCTTTGTACACGGAGATGCATCGCTGGAAGAACGGTTGCAGGGTGAATGTAGAGCAGCCCCTCTTTCCCAGCTATGTCTTCGCGCGAGTCGGACGAGGCGTCACGACCCAGGTGCTCTCCGTACCCGGCGTCCTCTTGATCGTTGGTTCCGGACGTGAGCCACTGGCTTTGCCGGACTTCGAGATCGAGGCGTTGCGTTCGGGACTTCGCCTCCGCAGATTTGAGCCTCACCCTTACCTGGTTGTGGGCGAGAGGGCCCGCATTAAGTCAGGATCACTCGCCGGTATGGTGGGTGTTTTGACCCGCAAGAAGAACAACTTACGGGTTGTGCTCACCCTGGAACTGATCATGCGGAGTGTGGCCGTGGAAGTTGATGCCGACGAACTGGAGCGGGTCAACGCGTAGTTGCAGTTTCCCGAAGGACCGGAAGCTGAGGGGTAAGCTGCGTTCAGAATTTTCCAGCAGCGATTTTTTTTCGGCTGTAGTCCGAATTGACACTCAATCCTCCGGAATTGGAAAGTTATCCCCAACGCTGGCTTGATTTCCGGTTGGAAACCGTCGCTTTAGTGGTAGAATCGCGGCGCATGATTCCCGGCACAAATCTAGGGTTTGGCCGATTTCGCCACACACAGCTATGCCCAGCCGGGGTCGATAAGGGACGTATTCTGTGTCGGCATGAGGAAGGACATTCAGCAGCAGGGAGACTGGTCATGAAACGAATCTTCTTGGTCATACTGGTTGTAGCGACATTTCTTGTGACGGGAGCCATTGCGCAGACCGCCGACTCCCAAGCGCTACACGCGCGTAAAAAGCGGATCGCTATCTTCGATTTCGACTATGCCACGGTCCAGAGCGCCTCCTCCGCGGTCTTCGGCACCAATGTGGACGTCGGAAAAGGTATTGCTGATCTGCTGGTGCGAAACTTGGTTAAGGACGGCACTTACTCGGTAATCGAACGCAAGGCCATGGACAAGATCCTGGGCGAGCAGAACTTCTCCAACAGCGATCGCGCCAATTCGAACTCGGCGGCGAAGATCGGCAAGATTCTGGGCGTGGATGCCATTGTCGTCGGCAGTATCACCCAATTCGGAAACGACACTAAGAATACGAATGTCGGCGGTGGTGGGGGCGGCTGGGGCGGATATGGCCTCGGCGGCTTCTCTCACAAGAAGAGCAAGGCCGTGGTGGTTGTGGACGCGCGGCTGGTGAATATCGACACTGCGGAGATCATGGGAGTGGCCACCGGCAAGGGTGAGTCCTCCCGCGAAAGCACCTCTCTGCTGGGCGGCGGCGGGAATTGGCACGGTTGGGGCGGCGGTAATGTGGATTTCGGCAGCAGCGACTTCCAGCAGACCATTATCGGCGAGGCGGTGAACGCGGCGGTTACCCAGATGACCAGTGAACTGGTGGCCGACAACTCCAAACTGGAGGCCCGTACGGTTACGGTGGAGGGTTTGGTCGCGGCTGTGGACGGAGGCCAAGTCATCCTCAACATCGGGTCAAAGTCGGGACTGAAAGCTGGCGATCAGCTCACCGTACAGAGAGTGACGAAAGAGATCAAGGACCCTTCCACCGGTGCGGTAATTCGTCGCTTGACTTCTCCCGTGGGCGTGATTCGTTTGACCGACGTGGATGAGATCTCGGCGGTGGGCACACCAGTTTCTGGTTCCGGCTTTAAGGTGGGTGATGCCGTGAAGACGATCACCCAGTAGGAAAAGTAGGGACCACCTCTAGCGCACTAGCCAGCGGCGAAGCGGTGACATGGGTTTAGCCCGGGGCGTAAGCCCCGGGTAGAGTTGGAAAACGTCGCCGCGCCGCGGCGACACCATTTTCGTAAGCTTTCCTAGCATCCCCCACTCAGCGGATGAACACATTTGTTGATAGCTGATTGAGCCGAGGGGGACTGTCCCCGCTTCTGTATAATCCTTCCTCTCATGCACAACTTCTTTGCCCGGCGCACCTCGTGGAACCTGACCACCAACCGCTACACCGAGGCGCTGGCGGCGCATCGGCGGGCGGGCAGGGAAGTGCTTGATTTGACGGCTTCCAATCCCACTACCATTGGCCTGCATTATCGCGACGATGAGCTGCTGAAGGTGCTGGCGCACGGTGAGGCGCTGACCTACAACCCCACACCGCAGGGGCTGCTGGCTGCCCGCGAGGCCGTGTCAACCTATTACGCAGCGCACGGAAGCCAGGTCTTGCCCGACAATCTCCTCCTGACTACCAGCACCAGCGAGGCGTATTCGTTCCTTTTCCGGCTGTTGTGCGATCCGGGGGACACGGTGTTGGTCCCCGCCCCGAGCTACCCGCTTTTCGATTTCCTCGCCGATCTCCATGACGTGAAGCTCGAACCGTATGAGCTGGTGTATGACCACGGATGGCAGATCGATTTTCATTCGGCGCAGGCCGCGATAGAACGCGCGAGCCGAGCAGCTTCGAGTTGCCGGGCGGTTCTGGCCGTGCATCCCAACAACCCGACCGGTTCGTTCGTAAAGCCGCGAGAGGCTGAAGAGTTGAATCGCATTTGCGCGGCCAACGAAATGGCCATCGTCGCCGATGAGGTGTTCCTCGATTACTCACTCGGGAAAGATCCGCCGCTGACCTTTTCGTCGAATAGCAGCGTGCTAACGTTTACTCTCAGCGGGTTGTCGAAAATTTCCGGCCTGCCGCAGATGAAAATCGCATGGATTGCGGCGAACGGCCCGCAGCCCCTTCTGTCGGATGCAATGAGTCGCCTCGAAGTCATCGCCGATACCTACCTGTCCATGAGTGCGCCGCTGCAATGGGCTGTTCCGGTCATGCTGGAGGAGCGGCACAGCATACAGCGCCAGTTGCGGCAACGGATGACCGGAAATCTCGCGGTGCTCGATGCTGAACTGGCCTTGCAAGAACTCTGTCGCCGGCTGGAAGTCGAGGGCGGATGGTATGCCGTATTGCGGGTCCCGGTGGTGGGCCCCGACGAGGACCTTGCCATCGTCTTGCTGCGCGAGACTGGGGTGCTGGTGCAGCCGGGCCATTTTTACGACTTTGCTTCGGATGGACATCTGGTGATCAGCCTTATTACTCCGGGCGATGAGTTCGCAGAAGGAATCCGGCGTTTGTTGGCATTTGTTGCTGGACGTCATTCGTGAGAGCAAATAATTCCAGCAAAACATCAGCCCACTTTGGGATGGCGGGACGTTATAATTACAAAACCGTGCTCAAGTACTCGATTGTCGTCCCATTTCATAACGAAGAAGAGAGTGTAACCGAGCTCTATGATCGGCTGAAGGTGGTGATGGAAGCCGCCAGCGAGCCGTTCGAGCTGGTATTTGTGGACGATGGCAGTCGCGATCATACCTTCTGGATGTTGCAGCAGATCGCCGCCGTGGATCGCCGCGTGGTTGTGGTGAAACTGCGCCGCAACTTCGGGCAAACCTCGGCGCTGGCTGCGGGTTTCGATCACTCCGAAGGCGAGTACGTGATTGCCATGGACGGCGATCTGCAGCACGATCCGCATGACATTCCGCTGTTTCTGCAAAAGCTGCGCGAGGGCTACGACATCGTCAGCGGATGGCGCAAGCAGCGCATTGACAACTTCGTGATGCGGCGTGTTCCCTCCAAGATCGCCAACTGGCTGATGGCCAAGTTGAGCGGGGTTGAGTTGCACGATTTCGGCACCACCTTCAAAGCGTATCGTCGCGGAGTGGTGCAGGAAATCCCGCTCTATGGGGAACTGCATCGCTTCATTCCGGCGCTGGCGTCGGCTTATGGCGCGACCATTTGCGAGATCCCCATCCGCAATGTCAACCGGGAACGGGGCGAGTCGCATTACGGTATTTCGCGGACCTTCCGCGTGTTCTTCGATCTCATCACCATCCGTTTTCTGCTGAAGTACATGGCTCGGCCGCTGCACTTTTTCGGCACTGTCGGGGCGCTAGGTTCGCTGGTTGGCTTCCTGATCGCAATATGGATGTTGTTCGAGAAGTTCGCTCGCGGAATCAAGGTCATGGATGAACACGGCCCGCTGCTGGTGTTCGCCGCCGTGCTGATCGTGGCCGGCGTGCAATTGATCGCCCTGGGCCTGCTGGGTGAGTTGCAAGTGCGGCATTTCCACGAGCCGGCCAAGCGCGCCCCTTACACCGTGGAGCGCGTATTGCGCTCATCGCACAGCCAATCGGCGCTGGCCGACTGATGAGAGTGAATAGTGGTTAGTGGATAGTGGTTAGAAAGCGCAACGGACGTGGTACGGTGCCTCAAGTTTATGACCCGGATTGGCTAACCCACCCGACTATTCACTATCCACTAGCTTGACTAACAAGCCCCACCCCGCCCGAGGCTATCTCTTCATCGCCGCGGCTACGTTTTTCTGGGGGTTTTCGGCCACGCTGGGCCGCGCAGTTTTTACCGGCAGGCTGTTCGCCGGCGGCCGCGTCCTGCGCCCGATCGACCCTCTCATCCTGGCCCAGAGCCGGACCACAATTGCTCTACTAATACTGCTGCCGATCTTGCTGCTGAAGGGGGGATCGTCGCTGCGGGTGCGGCGCAGCAGCCATCTGCTGCAGTTCTTTCTGTTGGGGATTCTCGGACTTGCGGCTTCCAACTACTTCTACTATTTCGCTATTCAGAAGACGAGCGTTGCGACGGCGATTGTCCTGCAATATGTGGCGCCCGTGTGGGTGTTGCTGTACATGTTGGCGCGCCGGCTCCAGCGGCCGACGTTGCGGCGCGTCAGCGCAGTGGTCCTGGCTGTGCTGGGCTGCGGACTGGCGGTGGGAGAACTGGCGGCGCAGCGCGGATTTCCCTGGCTCGCGATCTCGGGGATTCGCTTCGCTACGTTAGGCGTTGTGGCTGCGGAACTGGCGGCGATCTCGTTCGCCTTCTACAACGTCTTTGGGCAGCACCTGCTGCAGATTTACCAGCGCTGGACGGTGCTGGTGTATTCCCTGCTGGGCGCCGCTGTTTTCTGGCAATTGGTAAATCCGCCCTGGAAAATTATCGCTCAGCATTACACGGGAGGGCAGTGGCTTTTCATGGCCGTCTTCTCCGTCACCTCCATGCTGGTTCCGTTCTCGCTCTACTTCACCGGATTGCAGCATCTCGATCCCACGCGCGCTATCGTGACCGCCTGCCTCGAACCGGTGTGGGCCATTTTGTTGACCGCGCTCATCCTCGGCGAACTGGTGTCGCCCATGCAGGTGGTGGGAATCGTTGTGGTGTTGTCAGCGACCATCCTGGTGCAGAGACCGGAGCGCAAGGACCGCCGCGAGCCGCTGATTGCGGTTGAGCCGATCGAGTGAGATCGCAGCTTTAACCAAGGCCAAGCCATTCGCGGACGGTTGCACGACAAACTCCTGCGAATTGTTCGATGCGCAGGGCACTGCTTATTTCCTGCTGACCGGCGGCGCAACGAACACGGTCTTGTGCGGAAGCTTGGCGGCGACCTCGGGACTAAGCCCAAACGTTGTTGCCAGCACGTCAGCCGGATTGCCGGCGAGCCACTCGCTGAGATCCATCGCCCGGTAATGAGGGTTGTTAAAGCCGATCAGGATGCGGCAGACCTCTGCGCCGGTGTTCTTGATATAGTGACCCGCCCCCATGGGGGCATAGCCGACGTCGCCGGCTTCGAACTGCTCGATGACCGCATTTCCCTGGGCAAGAAACACTCCCATCTCTGCCGTGCCGTCGATGTAGTACTGCCACTCGTCCGCGTTCGGATGCCAGTGCAGCTCGCGCAGGGCTCCGGGTTGCAGCTCAATTACCGATCCCGCCATCGTGGTTGAAATAGGAAATTCATCCACCGTTACAGTCCGCTGCGTACCACCTCCCGGGACGCGCCGGGGCTGTTGGGCGTCAAGCGGGTACCGATGCATCGTCGCCAGTTCCGGAACTCTACGCGGTGTCGCAGAGAGCGAGCTGTCGTCAGGCACAGGACCACGGACGAAGTAGGCTTCGTGGTCGGGCAGCGGCGCCAGTTCTTCCAAGGACATACCCAGGTTTTGCGCCACAACTTCACGCGGCATCTGCGCCAGGAAGTCTGTGATACTGAAGGTGTGATCTTCCGAGAAGTCGCCGTTATCGAAGATCAGGATAAAGTGGCAATCACCGGGGCCGAGTCCCTGGATCGAATGGCCATACCCTCGCGGAAAGTACCAGACATCGCCTGCACTGAACGTGTCGATATAGGCTGATCCGTCTGGATGGAGGATTGTGGTGCGGCAGGAGCCGGCGACGACGTAGGCCCATTCGGCTGCATTGGCGTGCCAGTGCAGCTCGCGCATCGTGCCTGGCGCCAGCCGCATGGAGACACCGGCAATGCCAGTCGAAATGGGGAACTCACGGACGGATGCGCCGCGCGTGACGCCCCCGTTTCCTACCTTTGGATCCTGTTGCTCAAGACGGTAACGGAACGACGGTAATGCCATGGATCGAACCTCCGATTGTGATTTGCACTGGCAGCGTGGTGGCCAGCGGCTTCCGACTGTTTTCATGGGGAACTGGATGATGGCGTGTGCTAGGGAGACGGCTTTTCCGGCACAGTCGCCGCACAATAGCACGATTCATAGGCCTGCTGGGTGAGCGCGTCAATTGCACAGTACAGGCCTTTCACATCCTTAGCAGGAATGGGTGCGGCAGAACTCGATACCATGTAGAGGTGCAACCATAGGTCACGCGCGGTGTTGCGGGTGGCGATCTCATCATAAATCTTGGCCAGACTTGCGCCGTCCAGTTGCGGCACTTTCCATCGCCGCGAAAACGTATACTCCCGTCTCCAACGTCCGCGAGTCTTACCGCCTGCCTGCTTGAGATTCGTCAGAAAGTAGGTGGTCTGATCGGCCAGGGTTCCGTCGCTGTTGAAATCTACGATTCGAAACCCGGGATTCTGGTAATAGATCGGAGAAATCGCGGGATCGATCAGCACGAACTGCTGCTTGGCGACATCAGCTCCGATCACCCGGAAATCATCTACGTGGGTGTGACCAGCGAAGCTCGCCAAGACCGTGCTCCGATAGCGCTCCAGCAGGCTATCGAACCGCGCAGTCCACTCCGGGACCCACATGGGCACGACCGAACTCGCGCACGACGCGGCCGAGATGCTGGTCCCGGCAGAGGTTCTGTCATAGGGATGGGTTGTCGCCCAGCCGTCGATACCGGGGGGAATATGAAACATGAGCCAGACTTTTTCGTGTGCCTGTTCCGCTTCCGCCAGCTGCGATTCCAGCCAGGTGAGCAGATCGCTGGCAGCAGTGGAGTTGACCGTCGCACAGCCATGGCTAAAGCTGGCGGCACGATACTTGTCGGACCAGAAGATCGTGTTGAGCGACAGGATACGCAAACCGTGCAGCGTTGGATGACCCAGGCTGTAGCTTCCTAGCGATTTCCAGGTTGCGCTGAATTGCTCGCCTTCCATCGCAAGATCGCGAGCCCTTTCCGCAGTGTCGCGCAGGAATGCTCCATTAGCCTCAATGCTGTAGTCGCCGCAGTATTCGTCGTTGTTGCCCGGCGTCAGCAGGATCTTCGTCGCCACGAAACGCTTGCGGAATTCCAGCGCTACGAAGTCAACCGTCTTGAACACGAAAGCGCGATAGTGCCCGGGCTCGCTGTCATGCGTAATGCTCTGGTAAGTCTTAGGGAAGTCATGCGCCAGCAGATCGCCAGTGAACATCACCAGCGCCGGATGGGGCTCAGCCCGAACCATCGCGTCCAGTGCAGACCGCAGTAGCCACCAGTTCGTGTCTTGCCCGTAGCTACTGAACCCCATGACCTTCGATCGCTGCAAGATTGTTTCCCATTGGGAGGGGTCAGCCGCTGCGAGATCGGCGACCAGCGAAGGATCGGCCATCGGATTGAAGTGAACGTCCGACGCTATGAGCAGCCGGCCGGCAGCATTTTTCCGGGCCGGTTGGCCCGCTGCAGCGGAGATGAGCAACAGCGGCAGTAAAACAAGGATGCAAGCACGCAGGAGCGAGCTGGAGTAACAATCTGGTGCCCTTCGCCGAATCTCTGCCGCGCATGACATGAGTCTTAGTTCTAAAAGTTGAACAGCGTCATCAGGTCGCCGATGGCGGGGCTGTTGGTCGGGAAATAGGGGGCACCGGGCGCACTTTCAGGATTGGGAAGATTGTCGCGGCTGCGCGACGACAACGGCTTCAGTCCCCAGTTCTTCTCAATGAATTTCAGCAGTGAGGCGTGGTCGCCGTAGGTGTGGTCCACGTACCCGGGCTTGGCGAACGGCGAAACCACGATGAGCGGAATGCGTGGACCATCGCCGAAGAAGTCAATGGGCTGAATGTAACCAGAGTCGTAAAGTCCGCCCGATTCGTCGAGGGTAATGAAGATGGCGGTTTGCTGCCACAAACTGTTCTGCGCCTTGACGGTATCCACCAGATTGCGGCAGAAGGCTTCGTACAGCTCCGGCAGCGATGTGCCCGGATGTCCATCCACGATGTCGTCGGGTTTCACAAACGAGACCGCAGGCAAGGTGCCGTTCTGCACGTCCTGATAGAACTGGGTGATGTCCTGAAGGTTGTTCTTGAGATCGGTGGTCATGATGGACGGCGCGTACTGGAAGGGATTACAGATGTCACAGTAGTGCGAGTAAACTCCGCCTAAGCCGGTCGAGCTGAATCCTTCGCCATAATACTTCCAGGAAATGCCTGCGGCCGAGAGCGCGTCGCCGATGGTGGGAACCGAAGATGGTCCTACGCTATGGCTCTGGTCGGCGCGCAGGGTGCCGTCACGGTTGTAGGCAGGATCCTGATTGTTCACCAGGTAATAAGACCCGGGCGCGCAGTTGCCGGAGTTGAATGGCTTGTAAGGCAGCGCGGCCAGGTAGTCCATGATGGCCGACACGCCCGGTTGGGTGGAATCGGAGCAGTTGGTGTAGGAGGCATTGCTCTCGTTGCCGGAATCCGGAAGGTAGAAGCCGTCTTGCTGATACCAATTGTTGCTCCCCGCATAGGGGTTGGGATTTTCCACCTGCAGCGCGGGCGGGGTGGTTGGGTTGCCGTTGGCATCGCTGTAAACCAGCGGCGCACCCGTTCCGATGGAAATGGAGTTTGGTCCGGTTCCGCCTAATAGAAACTGATGATAATTGTCGCTGATGGCGTAGGTATTGGCGAGAGACGCGAAGTAGGGCACATCCCCGGCAGCCATGTTGTAGAAGCCCATCGAAACCGCACCCTGAAAGGTCGACTGGTCGGTGAATGGCAACGGTGGAGGCGTATTCTCCAGTCCCCAGCCAACGGAAGTTCCTACCCATGGAAACAGATCGGCGGTGCACCCGCTCGGGTTGGAACTGGTGATGCTGGCGGCACTGCAGTCGATCTCCTGCCACATCTGGTAGAAGCGATGGACTGGATCGCCCATCGTATCCGAGTACTTCAGGTACTGGGTGATCGGAAACGGGCCGTTTGGCAAATCGGCGGGAAAGCGCTTGTCGGGGACGAAATAAAATTGGGGGAAGATACCTCCGTCGTTCAACAGCTTTTGGTCGCCAGGAGCGAGCCCCGGATCGGACGCGATGCCATATTGAATCGCCGGTGGAAACAAAAGCGGATTCAAAGTTGTGTTGGGCTGCGGCAGGGTAGAAAAGCTGCCAGTCTGCGGCGGGCTCAACCGATAGATATCCGTGTCGCTGGCTTGATGCTGCACTGCTGCGGCGAAGTTCGGACCTGGAGCTCCGGTCGCAGTCACGACGTGCTGCGATAACAAGTTCCAAACCTGCTGCGATGGATCGGGCGGCTGATACGTCGCGAAAAGATTATCGAAACTGCGGTTTTCGCCAATGACGATAATAACGTGCTTGATGGGAGTCGTGGTGCTCGGGCTGCCGGGTGGAGGCTGAGAAGGCGCCGGAGTGGACGTCCCGCCGCATCCAACCAGCTGAATAGCAAGCGCCAGTGCGAGCGCGCGTCTTAGATAGAGTGAACCGTCGGCCAGCAAGGTCATATGTTGTGTCATCCGGTTTGAACAGAGCGGCGATGCGGGTCTGCGACCGGCGATTTCGTGTTCTGCATTCGCGCCATTTCTTGCAGAGGGATTCTAACCTGAGTCCCCGTGTGGACGGCACAGAATTCTGTCTCGGGCATTGGTGTAGATACCGGGGCGCAGGGACCGCCGCGAGCCCCTGATCGCGGTTGAGCCGATCGAGTGAATAAGTGGGTTAGCGGCTGGCCTTACTGGTCGGCGTGCGCGCATGCGGCTGCGCATCGGCATAGAGCGCGTCAATCTCCTTCTTGTAGAGCTGCTCCAGATGGCGGCGGCGGAGCTTCATGCTCGGGGTGAGCGTTCCGTCTTCAATGCTGAGCTCGGTGTGAATTAGCAGCACGCGCTTTAGTTTTTCGAACTGGGCGAGGTTCTGATTCAATTCTTCGACGATACCTTCATAAAGAGATTGGACCTGTACCGCTTTCACGAGTTGCCTGTGGGTGGAGAACTTCACTCCATGACTGTGCGCCCATTCTTCCAGGATGGGGAAGTTGGGAACAATCAGTACGGCAGGGAAGCGCCGCCGGTCGCCGAGCAAGGCCGCCTCACCCACAAAAAGGTTCGCCTTGAGCGAACTCTCGATCGGCTGAGGTGCGATGAGTTTTCCGCCCGAGGTCTTGATCAGGTCTTTCTTGCGGTCGGTAATGGAGAGGTATCCATCCGCATCCAGGACTGCCACGTCGCCGGTCTTGAACCACCCATCTTCAAATGCTGCAGCAGTTTCCTCCGGCATCTTCCAGTAACCCTTGAACACCGACGGGCCTCGCGCTAGCAGTTCGCCATCGGCTGCGATTTTGACTTCCACGTTCGGCAGGCATTGGCCAACCGTGCCCAGCCGATGATTGATCGGATTGTTTAGCGCAATGACCGGTGAGGTTTCGGTCAGGCCGTAGCCTTCGTGGATGCGAATGCCGATATCGGCGAACCAGGTGGCAATCTCGCGGCCGAGCGGAGCGCCTCCGGAAACAAAGATGCGTGCACGGCCACCCATCGCGTGGCGCACCTTGGAAAATACCAGCTTATTAGCCAGCTTCCACGACAGGGAAGTCGGAGTTTCGCCGCGCAGGACTGCGTCGCGGTTGGCGCTTCCCACCGACATGGCCCAGTTGAAGAGCTTGCGTTTTACGCCCTGCGTCTTGTGCTCAACCCCGTTATAGATCTTCTCGTACAGTCGGGGCACGGCCACAAAGACCGTGGGATGCACCTCGCCGAGTGTGCGTAGGAGATCGTCAATGCTGGGGCAGTAGGCGAGGGGAACACCCCAGGACATCATGGCGTAATCCAGATGCCGCGCGGTGACGTGCGACAGCGGCAGAAACGAAACGCAGAGGTCCTCCTTGCCCACGTCGAACATGTCGAGCGAGACGCTAAGGTTGGCGGCGAGGTTGCCGTGCGTCAGCATCACGCCCTTGGGTGTGCCGGTGGTCCCGGATGTATAAATCAGCGTCGCCAGGTCGTCAGGCTCAACCGCCCGCCCCAAGTCCTCGATTTTTGGG
Organism: uncultured Acidobacteriaceae bacterium; assembly: GCA_963836875.1. GTDB lineage: Bacteria > Acidobacteriota > Terriglobia > Terriglobales > Acidobacteriaceae > Bog-257. The sequence continues at coordinate 1,155,218 of CAWIKZ010000005.1, read as the reverse complement.
TCCGGTCCGGGGACAGCGTTCCGCAGAAAGCTCTGCATGGGGACGGCTTCGGTGAGCTCGGGAGCGTCATCCATGATGACGATGCGTTCCACCTTGGTCTGGTGCTGGATGGAAGCGATCTTCTCGTACTGCTTGGCAGTGGAGACGAAGACGATGCTGGCCTCCGAATGTTGCAGCAGGTACAGGCTCTGCTCGGCGGTCTGGGTCGCGTAAATGGGGACGTCAACTGCGCCCAGTAGCAAGGTGGCGAAGTCGGCGATCGCCCACTCCGGGCGGTTCTCGCTCAGGATGGCAACGCGATCGCCCTTGCCGATCCCCCAAGCCTGTAATTGGCGCGCGGTAGCAAATACCTGTGCCTGCAGTTGGGTGGAGGAAATGGGTTTCCAAGCGCCCGATTCGCGCGTCAGCATCACGCGACCACTATTGCGCTCCACAACCGCAAAGAAGATTTCGTTGACGGTCTGAATATTCATTTCCGCAGCAATGCGAGCGGCCATCTTTCGAGACGGCTGGCCCAGGGCCCAAATGTTAGCTTTTCCGCGGCCAAGAGGCTGTGATCTATGACATCTATGGCTGTGCTGCGGCCAAGTGGATCGAGCCCGATTTTCCGGGGCTATCGGATCGCCTTCGGAGCAACTGCCTGATCCCCGCCGCCTTGCATCCCGTTGAGAAAAATATCGACCACCGAACCCGCCACATTGGAGAGCCGGTACTCGTGCGCACTCAACACCCAGGAGGTCACCATCTCATCGAGTGCTCCGAAGAAACAGTTGGCCGCGATTTTCTCTGACAGGTCGCGGCGAAAGACCCCGCTCGCCTGGCCTTCGTGGATGGCCGCGCGCACCAAGCGGAGGTATTCGACCATGTGATGGTGTGAGAATTCGGACAGGAAGCGCGTGCTCTGCCGCAGTTCCATCTGAAATACCACCGCCAGATTGCGGTTGGATCCCAGGGCATTCAGATGAAGAAAAGCCAGCCGCCGTAATCGCTGGGCGGGGCCGGGAAGCTTCTCGACCTCGGTGCGCGCGTGGCTCATAAAGGCGTCGAAGGCCGTGTTGATGGCCGTCATCAGGATCTCTTCTTTGTTCTTGAAGTAGAGATAGACGGTGCCATCCGCCACGCTGGCGCGATCGGCAATGTCGGAGATTCGCGAGTTAAAAAACCCCTTGTCGGCAAATACCGCGACCGCAGCATCGAGGATGCGCTGATATTTTTCAGCATTGCGGTTTGTGCCGCTGCTGGCGTTGCCCGTAACAGGCAAAAGAGGTTGAGCTTCCTGTGTCATCAAAGGCCCATAAACAGAAGCGGGTGTACTTGGCTTGCGCCGATCGCACTCCTGCAATTGATCCGCGGGGCGCGAGACTGCGGCGCCGCCGAATGAATGCTCATTCAGTTGTAAATCTATAGCCATGACCAGATTTACGCAACGGAAACGGAAGGGCCACGTCGAATCGAGGCCGAGAACTAGGCGCCGGCCCGCTTGCAGCCCAATACGCCTACGAGGCCGAGGATGTGAGAACCGCTCCAGCTTGAGTTAGAGTCCGGTGCTATCCGAAGGCTCCGTTCACAAGAATTTTCCGCAGCCTGTATAGCGAACCGAGGCTCTTTAATGGCACAATTCCTCGGACGCTAATTCTTGGTGGGTTGGTGTCGGATCGAGAGGAGAATCTTCATGAAACAAATACTAGTGGCGCTGCTGCTCGTTGGGTCGTTCTTGCCCGCGAGCCAAGCCGCCGACAAGCCGGGCGAGACGCCGCCGCCCAAGATCAAGGTGGGCGACATGGCGCCGGATTTCACCCTGCAAGATCAGAACGGAAACAAGGTTTCCCTGCATGATTTCAAAGGGAAGAAGAACGTCGCCCTGGCGTTCTACATCTTCGCCTTCACCGGTGGTTGAACAAAGCAGATGCAGGCTTTCCAGCAGAATTTGAGCAAGCTGGAAGCTGCCGATACCCAGGTGCTGGGTGTGAGCATGGATTCTCCCTTCTCGAACAAGGCGTGGGCGGAAAAAATTGGCGTTACCTTCCCGTTGCTCAGTGACTGGGGCGGCGACGTGACCAAGGCGTACGGCCTCTATGACCCTAAGTACAAGGCCGCGCGGCGGGTGAATTACCTGATCGACAAAGACGGCAAGGTGATCGAGATGCAATTGGATTCGGAGGCCATCGATCCGACGAAGGTTGTGGTGGCCTGCCAAGCGAGAAAGCTGGGGCGGTAGGGCTTGCCCCAAGGTGGCTCGTCAAAGGCACGCAGACGGGGGGCACTGGCCATGAGTGTTTCATTGTGATTAATCGTGTGGCCGAGGCATTCGTTGACGACACGCCGGGGGAAGCGCCCGTGCGCGGGTTTCTTCATCGCGCGAAAGACACGGACGCTGACTTTATCGTGCTCACCCACGGAGCGGGCGGCAATTGCCATGCGCCGCTGCTGGTTGCGCTGGCCGACAGGTTCGCGGCGTCTGGAATCAGCACGCTTCGCTGCGACCTGCCGTTTCGCCAGCGGCGTCCGCTCGGCCCGCCGTCTCCCTCCGACGCCAAGCATGATCAAGCCGGATTGCGACGAGCGGTCGAGCTCATGAGAAAGCAGTTTGTGGGGCGGGCTTTTCTCGGCGGCGTCTCCTACGGTGGACGTCAAGCGAGCATGTTGGCGGCCGCGGAACCGACGCTGGTGGAAGGGCTGCTCCTGCTGTCGTATCCACTACATCCTCCGGGACGGCCGGCGCAGTTACGGACCGCGCATTTCCCCAGCTTGCGCGCCCCCATCCTGTTCGTCAGTGGCACGCGTGATGCGTTCGGCTCGATTGGCGAGTTGGAGAGTGCGATCAAGCTGATTCCTGCCCCCACGAAACTGGTTCCAATCGAAGGTGCAGGACACGCTTTGTTGCAGAAGTCGAATCGCGAAGAACTGCCGGAGAATGTGGTTCAGGAATTTGCCAGGTTCTTCTCCCGCCCTAAATAGAAGCAGGTCCCTCCACTCGGTTGCCGCGGCGACCTCGGTCGGGATGACAAAGTACTGGTTGGTGACTTTTCGCCGGTGGGCGGTCTCAGGTGTAACATGATGCCGCGTTAACGGAGGTGCTTCGTGCTCGACCGTCGCCGCTTCCTTACCACCACCGCTGGATTCACTGCCGCTTTTGCCTTGCGCAATGATCTGTACGCCCAACTGCAGAATGTTCCGGCGTCGCTGCCGGATCCGAAACGGTTCGCCAGCAATGACGAGGGATTTTGGGCGGAACTGCGCAAGCAGTTTCTGATCCCCGGCGACGAGATCTACTTGAACAACGGTACCGTCGGATCCAGTCCTGCGCCGGTGCTGCGGGCGGTCTTCGATGGCTACACCTCGACGGAGAAGATGGACGAGGCCGATCCCGAGGACTATCCCATCTGGGGCTACGCAGCATGGAATGAGTTTCGCGATCCGCTGGCCGCGTTCGTGGGCTGCACCCGCGACGAGATCGCGCTGCTGCGCAATGCTACCGAGGCCAACAGCTACATCGCCAACGGCATTGACATGAAACCCGGCGACGAAGTGCTGATGACCGACCAGGAGCATCCCGGCGGCGAGCAGCCGTGGCAGTTGAAGGCAAAGCGCTATGGCATTGTGGTGAAGAAAGTCACGCTGCCCAAGCCGGTGAAGGACGCGTCACAAGTGCTCAATCTGTTTAATGACGCTATCACACCGCGCACGCGGATCGTCTTCTTCAGCCACATCACCACCGCGACCGGCGTGGTGTTGCCGGCCAAGGAACTGTGCGCACTGGCGCGGTCAAAAAGCATTCTTTCTGCGGTTGACGGCGCTCACGTCACCGGCATGATGCGGCTCAACATCCGCGATCTCGGTTGCGACATGTACACCTCAAGCCCGCACAAGTGGCTGCAGTCGCCCAAGGGATCGGGATATCTCTACGTGCGCGATGAGGTGATCGATCGCTTGTGGAACACCATCGTGACCGAAGGTTGGGAAGAGCCCAAGCTGCGGGCCGAGCGCTTCCAGCGGATCGGATCGTCCAACGTGCCGGCGCTTTGCGGGCTGCGCGCGTCCATCAAGATGGCGAACGATATCGGAATGGAGCGTATCGAGCGGCGGCATCGTCAGCTTGCAGACTACATGCTGGCGCAGATGCAGAAACGCGGTGCGGAATCGTGGACATCGCCCGACCCCGGGCTGCGTTGCGCCATCGTCACCGTGAACGTTCCGCCGGTCCAGCGCACGGACCTGGAGAACTGGCTGTGGGCGACCAGGAAGATTCGCATTCGCGGTGGCGAACCGTCGAAGTTGCGGCTCTCCACGCCGTATTATCTGCAGAAGAAAGACCTTGATCGCTTCCTTGATTCGTTCGACCTCTACAAGCGGGAAAAGAAGATTGCGTGAAGAGTGCGTCAGGGTGCGCTGCTGCCGAGCCTAGATTTTAGGCCCACCCTACCAGTATTCATGAACCGCGTGGTCGGCGTTTGGCTTCTACTTCCGGCTTCGGGTACGATGGATGTTCACCCTAGCTGCATCGTCATGAAAATAGTTTTTGCGGGACTTCTCTTTCTTTTCTCACTCACGACAGTCTTCGCGGCCGCGCAGCAGGCGCCGGCGGGCACTCCAACCCAAGCCGTGCCTGCTCCGCAAACGCCGGTCATTCCCATGCCACTACCTCCTGGGCAAGAGGCTCCACAGCAGCCCACAGTGGTGAATCCGGCGCAGGCTGAACCGCAGCCGTCGCCCACGCCTCCGGACTATTCGCAGGAAGCTGTTGTAATCGAGCACTATCACCAGGCGATGCGTTTTGAGAATGACGGAACCGGTCGGGACCAGCTCGATGCCCAAATTAAGATCGTCAGCGAAAGCGGTGTGCAGGGAATGGGCCAGCTCAAGGTTGGCTATAGTGCGCTCAGTGACAAGCTGGAAATCGTCTATGTGCGAGTGCGCAAGCCCGACGGAACGGTCATTACCGCGCAGGAGTCGGCCATCCAGGACCTCACCCTGCCCGATGCCCCGGTGTACACCGACTATCACGAGAAACACATCAGCGTTCCGTCCTTGCGTCCAGGGGACGTGTTGGAGTACGAGTTCGTCCGCACCATTACGAATCCGCTGACCCCGGGCCAGTTCTGGACCAGCGTGAACTTTTCCGAGAAGGGCATCATCCTCGATCAGCAGTTGGAGATCAACGTCCCCAAGGCGCGGCAGATCAAGCTGAAGAGCAAGCCCGGTTATGAACCCAAGATTACCGATGAGGGCGACCGGCGCATTTATCGCTGGACCTACACTCACCTGAAGGACGAAGAGGCAGGTCCGACGGGCAAGAAAAAAAAGAAGAAGAGCCCGCACAGGTCGGAAGAAGAAATTCCCACAGTCCAGCTAACCACCTTTCAAAGCTGGGAAGAGCTGGGAGCCTGGTACGCCTCGCTGGAGCGCGACCGGCGCCAGCCGAACGATGCGATCAAGGCAAAAGCCGAAGAACTGGCGCAAGGCAAGACGGACGATATGGCGAAAGTAAAGGCGCTGTACGAATATGTCTCGCGCAACGTTCGCTATGTCAGCTTGTCCTTCGGGTTGGGGCGCTATCAGCCGCACGCGACCAGCGAGGTGCTCAGCAACGGCTACGGTGATTGCAAGGACAAGAACACGCTGCTGGCTGCATTGCTGGGGGCCGAGGGATTGCAGGCGACCTCGGTGCTCATCGGGTCGCAACATGAACTCGACCCCGAGATTCCTTCTCCGTCGCAGTTCGACCATGTGATAACGCGGGTTGCGGTCGACGGAAAAGATATCTGGCTCGACAGCACCAATGGTGTCGCTCCCTTCCGCATGCTGGCCGCCCCTTTGCGCAAGAAGGAAGCCCTGGCGATCCCTCCTGACGGTATAGCCAGCCTGGTATGGACCCCCGCCGATCTGCCGTTTGCGGCTTTCGATCGCACCCAGGTCAATGGCTCGATCAACGAAACCGGCACGCTGAAGACGCACATCGCCATCCACGTGCGAGGCGACCAGGAGCTGTTCTTGCGTTTTGCTCTGCGCCAGATGCCGGGAAATCGCTGGAAGGACTTCTTCACTATGGTCCTGCAACGCACGGGAATGCAGGGAGCTGAAATCGACAACCTGAAAGTCAGTGATCCCAGCGACCCTGACAATCCACTGCAGATTGATCTGGATGCCACCGTGAACAACTACTTCGACTGGTCGGCGCCGGAATCGAAAATGAGCTTGGTGTTCATGCAGATCGCTCTTTCTCCGGAGGGTGACGCCGAGGATGACGATCAGGTGCATCCCAAGCCCATCAAGCTGGGCGCGCCCGGGGAGTCAAGCGTTGAGATGCGCGTCACGGTCCCGCCCAAGTACACCGTACACCTTCCGATCGGAGTCGAGGTCAAGCGCGACTACGCGCAGTATGGTTCGAGCTATAAGTTCGATGCCGGGCAGTTGACCGCTATGCGCACGCTGAAGCTGCTCAGCGCGGAACTGCCGGTGGCGCGACGCGAAGATTACGCCGCCTTCCGCCGGGCCGTGGGTGCCGATGAGGCGCAACAGATTTCGCTGGATAACAAGTCTCCCGGAGTGGCGGGAGTGGGCGGCAACGAATCGGCTGACGATTTGGAGGAATCTGCGCAACAGGCCCTCAAGAACAATAACTACGAGCTGGCGGTGAGTCTTTTGCAGCGCGTGGTGAAGTTGGAACCCAAGCATAAGATGGCGTGGGACGAGCTGGGACGTGCATATTTAGAACTCAACCAGAACGACCAGGCCATCGGCGCGTTCCAGAAGCAGATCGAGGTCGACGCCTATCACCAGTACGCATACAACGACTTGGGAGTGGCCTACCAGCGGGAATTGAAGTACGACCAGGCCATTCAGCAGTTCCAGAAGCAAATCGAGATCAATCCGCTCGATCCGATGGCCCATGCCAGTTTCGGCCAGTTGTACGTTGAGCAGAAGAAATTCGCGGAGGCCGTTCCCGAGCTGGAGAAAGCTGTAACCCTTCAGCCCAACAATCCGGTGCTGTTGATCTCGCTTGGGCAGTCTTACCTCGCGACCAACCAGACCGACAAGGGCATGGCGCAATTTGAGAAGGCCATCAGCGTGTCGCCCAGCCCGCTAACCTGGAACAACATCGCGTATTCCCTGGCGGAGCAGGACGTACAACTGGACCGCGCTGACAAATATGCCGATGCGGCGATCAATTCCTTGCAGACGCAACTGCGCGACGTCAGACTGGACAGCCTGCGCTTTCAGGACCTGGGAGCCGCGCAGTTCTTGTACAACATCTGGGACACCAAGGGCTGGATCGAGTTCAAGCGCGGCGATCTGGACCTGGCGGAGCAGTACATCAACGCGGCATGGCAAGCCAGCGGCAGTGGCAACATCGGCGAACACCTGGGCGAAATTTACGAAAAGCAGGGAAAGCGTGAGCAGGCGATTCGTGCCTACATCTCGTCGCTGGCCGGCGATCCGCCCAGCGACAGTGCGCGCGCCCGCCTGGATGCGCTGGGAGTCAGCAAAGAAATCGAGCACCAGGTTGAGGAAGCTCGTCGCGAACTGCAACGGCAGCGTACGACTCCTCTCCAGACATCGGGCAAAGGCGGTGCTGAGTTCTTCCTGCTGATTTCACCCGCGAAGGTGGAACAAGTGAAGTTCATCAAGGGGAGCGAAGGGTTGAAGAGCTTGTCCGACGTCCTGGAGAAAACCGACGTGGGGATGAAGTTTCCGGCAAGCGCGGAAGTACGCGTGGTGCGGCGGGCCGTGGTGACCTGCGGGACGGTGGCAAGCGCACCGGTCGCGGGAGTATCCGGCAAAGGGGGGAAAGCCCCGCCCGCCGCGGTAGCAAGCCAGGAATCACCGGGGTCGGCCGGGCCATGCAACCTCGAATTGCGCCCTGCCGAATCGGTCCGCACATTGGACTGAGGACTGCGCCAGACGAGATCGGAGGCGATCAATTCGCGGTAAGATAGAGAGTTTGGAACGGGAGATTTCAATGAACGACCTGCGATACCCCATTGGCAAATTCGAATGGATTCCGCCTGACGACGAAGTCCAGATGGCCAAGCGGCGTGTGCATTACATCGAGGTACTGTCCAAGCTGCCGGCACAGATGCGCGCCGCGGTGCGAGATCTGAGTCCTGTCCAACTCGACACGCCGTATCGTCCCGAGGGCTGGAGCGTGCGGCAGGTGGTGCATCACCTACCCGATAGTCACCTGAACGCCTACATCCGCTTCAAGCTTGCGCTTACTGAAGATGGGCCCACGATCAAGCCCTACAAGGAAAACTCGTGGGCCGAGCTGCCCGATAACGCCATAACTCCGGTGGAAGTGTCTCTGCAACTGCTGGCCGCGCTCCATTCCCGGTGGGTCGATTTGTTGAAGACGATGAAGCCCGCGGACTTTGCCCGGGCCCTGAACCATCCTGAGCGTGGAGTGCTCTCGCTCGACCAGATGCTGGACATGTACGCGTGGCACTCGGCGCACCACCTGACCCACATCACCGCATTGCGCGAACGCATGAGGTGGAAGGAGCGGGCGGCAGCGGGGTAGCTCCACCCTGATCACTCCTTCGCGCAAAGCAAACCGGTGGTAACCCCCTGGTTCCCACTTGCCAGAGAACTTAATCGTAAACAGTTGGGCGTTTTCGCAGGGGAGCAAGCCATTGCTCCCTTTTTGCAGGCAGAGAAATTGAGATGGGCCATTGAAAAGGTAGGTCATTGGCCCGGCGCATTGCTCGGTGACCGGACTGCCTCCTGGCACTGGCTGGCCGACGTCAACACCTTGTCAATGGCTGGATCGGCACGCAGCTTCGCCAGCAGCGGGTCAGAAACCAGATTGGAGTACGAGCAGTAGTTTCGCTCGACGGCACTCTGCAGCAGATCGAGCGCAGCCTGCTTCTTGCCGCAGTATCCGAGCAAAGCTCCTTCGTAGTACAAGATCTCAGGATCCGCTTCGGCCGCCTGGTTGCTTTCCAACTCCTGCGCAATGCGGTCCAGCTCTGACGCCGGCCGCAGTTGCAGGCAAGCTTCCAGCAGATCGCGGTGATATCGAGGAGCGGTGGACATTTGCTTGACGGCTTCCTTCGCTTCCGCGATTTTGCCCTCGCGCAGAAGAATCGATGGCAGAACGTAAGCGGCCCACTCCGAGCCGGCGTCCAGGCGGACAAAATCCCTGGCACGCGAAGTGTCACCCAGTTCCATGAAGGCCCAGGCGCAAGAGCGGAAAGTATAGTTGCCGGGATCAAGCGCCAGGGCAGCATCGCACTCTTTTGTGGATTGCTCCAGCATCCCCGCGTAACGATAAACATAGCTGAGCGCAAAATGGGCCTGAGCGCTTTCCGGACGGCGTTTGACCAGTGCCCGCGCGGCCTCGTAAGCCTTTCCTAGCTCACCTCTCTCGACGCGGTTGGCGATCAACTGCCCGGCGGCAACGCTGAGATCGGGATCTAAGGCCAAAGCACGCTCGTAGGCCTGGTTGGAGCGCTGGAACATAACTTCGCCACCGTCGGAATAAGTCGCATCGTAGTAGCAGCGCAGGCCCAACTGCTCCCAGGCGGGCGCGTAGTTCGGATCCATCTCGACCACATGCTCCAGCACCGCGATGGCGTCCTTGTTCGCTCCGGGATCATGGGGCAGCGCGACGCTGTGCAGATAGAGGTCATACGCTTCCGGGTTCTTGGGACGAGTGCCGGTTTCGGCGGGCCCGCCGGTCACACCCAGAGTCGGGAGCAATCCCTGACGCACTTGGGCGGTCATCTCGCCCTGCAATGCGATGAGGTCCTGGGCGGGGGTGGTCAGGCTGGTTTGCCAAAGTAGCCGGTCATGGTTGACGTCTATGGCTTCCAACGTAACCAGCAGATTGTCCCCCTGCTTCAAGAAGTGTCCGGTCAGGACGGTCGCAACGTGCAGTTGCCGCCCCACCTGCTCCGGGTCGACATTGTTTGCGGCATATTTTTGCGTGCTCGAAGAAGGGCGAACATCCAGGCTACGGGTGTAAGTCAGCACATTGGCGATTTCATCAGCCAGCGCGAAGCGAAGAAACTCGACGCTAATATCGCCGTTGGTGTTCTGCAAGGGCAGCACAGCAATCGTGTTCTTGGCGGCCGTGCCAACCCCGAGGCGACGCCTTAACCACCACGCTCCCACGGGAATCAGCAGGGTCAGGAGCAACGCGATCACCCCTAGCAGAACATAGGTTTGGGTCCGGTTCGAGCGTTGGAATGTGCTGGTCTGGATACGGTATGGCAAAGCGGCGCGCAACCGTCCGCTCGTGGTTAACCCCGGCTCCGTCTCCCGCTTCAGCGACTGAAGATCGCCCTTCATGGCCAGCGCGGTCGGATAGCGGTTGCCACGGTTCTTCTCCATCGCCCGGCCGAGGATGCCCTCCAGATCGGGGGGAAGAGCGGGATTCAGCTTCAGCGGCGAGACTGGCTTGCGGTTCAGGATCGCATCCAGCGTGGTTACCGCGTTGGTCCCGGCAAACGGCTTCTGACCAGTCGCCATCTGGTAGATCACCACCCCGAGGGAGAACAAATCACTGCGCTGGTCAAGTTCTTCGCCGCGGGCCTGCTCGGGAGACATGTAAACCGCCGTTCCGAAAACGTCGCCCGCAACCGACAGCGGGTCTTCTGACAATCCTTCGCCGGTCTCCATTCCGCGCGATAACTTGGCCAGCCCGAAGTCGAGAATCTTGGCCTGCCCGCTCTGCGTCAGAAAGATGTTGGCCGGCTTGATGTCACGATGAATGATCCCTTTGGCATGGCAAGCAGCTAAGGCATCTGCCACTTGGATGCCGATGTCGAGGATCTCATCCACTTTCATCCGCTCGCCCCTCAGCCGGTCCTTCAGGTTCATGCCTTCCAGCTTCTCCATGACGATGAAGGGATGGCCGTCCAAGTACTCGATGTCATGGATGGTGCAAATGCCGGGATGATTCAACTGCGAAGCGGCGCGAGCTTCCAGTACGAAACGGTCAAGGGCCTTGGGGTCATTGAGCAGGGTATCGGGAATGAACTTCAGGGCGACGTGGCGGCCCAGGCGGGTATCCACCGCGTCGTACACCACGCCCATGCCGCCACCACCGAGCTTTCTCTCGATGTGATAGTGGGTAACGGTCTGGCCGATCATCCCCAGGGACGCGGTTTCCATTTGGCGGTTATGTTAGGCTGCGCACCAAATCCCGGTCAACCCGTCGGCGGGGGAAATCCCAGTTCAGTCGGATGTCGCATTTGATAAGATGCCAACACCGACTCTGAGCCCCAGGGCTCTAAATCTGGTATAAATTCGCATTCCCTCGATGGGTTTCGTCACAGATCAGAATTATCGACAGGAAGGGATCAACAATGCGCCCCAACAACTCTCAACGGGCTGGGAACATGAGTCTAGCCATCTTCGCCTTGCTCTTGACATCCGCAAGCTATGTTTGGGCTGGTAGTTACCAGGTGCTGCATAACTTCAACGACAGCGATGGAGGCGGATTCGCCCCGGAAGCGTCGTTGCTCTTCGACCGCAACGGAAACCTTTACGGGACTACGGTGGCGGGCGGATCGGGATGCGGCCCCCCGGGATGCGGCACTGTCTTCACCCTGGTGCACAATTCGGACGGCAGCTGGACCTACGGAGTACTCCACAGCTTCAACGGAAGCGATGGTGGCTTTTCCTACGCTGGGCTGGTCTTCGACGGCCGTGGAAATCTCTACGGAACAACTAAGGGGTACAACGGCGACAACGGGAACGTCTTCGAGTTGACCCCCAGCTCCGGCGGGGTGTGGACGGAATCGGTGCTCCATGCTTTTACCGGCGGCTGGGACGGGGGCCAGCCTCTGACCGGACTCACGTTAGATAGGACCGGCAACGTTTACGGCACAACCTCTTCCGGCGGCGCACTTGATAGCGGCGTGGTTTTCGCGCTCGGACACGTATCCATCCTGAACTGGCATGAACTTGTGCTCCATGCTTTTGCCGGGGGGAATGACGGGAGCGCTCCGGATGGGCCGATGGTTTTTGACGCAAGCGGTAATCTCTACGGCACGACCTTCGGTGACACCAATCACGCTGGGACCGTTTTCAAGCTGACGCCGAACCCGGCACAGTTTCGGCTGGACGGAGACCCTATTGTATGCATTCCAGGGCACGCCGTATGGAAGCGGCCCCGATGGCGCAAATCCAGCGGCGGGTGTGATCTTCGATGGAGCCGGCAACCTGTACGGTACGACCCAGTTCGGCGGCGCGGTTGCGGGCGGCACGGTGTTCAAACTCACACCCAATCCTGACGGTAGTTGGACCGAAAGCGTGCTTCATGATTTTCAGGGAGGGAATGACGGGAACAATCCCGCTGGCGGGCTGACCTTCGACCAAGTCGGCAGCCTTTACGGCACGACGCTCTTCGGCGGTCCCAACCACCACGGTACCGTGTTCAAGCTGATACCGTCCTTGGGAGGGCAGTGGACTGAAACCGTCCTGTACGGATTCTCGGGTCGATTGGATGGTGGATGGCCGGGCGCTGGGGTGATTCTGGATAGCGCCGGCAATCTCTATGGAACTGCGGTCTTGGGTGGTACCGGCGGCGGCGAGCATGGTGGTGTCGTTTTCGAGTTCACACCCTAGCCAAGGCCGATTCCTGGTTCTGAACCTACTTCGACGGTTTACCTTTCGGGCGTCTGCCGGGTGCCCCGGCCAAGCGCAGTAGGTGCAGGGAAACCTAACCTGGGTGCCCCGTTCTAGCCTGCTCTTGGCTAGGGCAGGGCAGTCATCCCTGCACGTATTAGCTCGACCTCAGCGGCTAAGGCCAGGAATTGTGTGGATCTTACGCGGGCCTGTAGGCCGGCACTACCCAAGCTACAGACACTCTGGTACTGCTCTAGCTTTTCAACCGTCACGAAACACGACGCGCGCGGCAGAATCCGAACTACAGCGTTAGTGGGTTGGACTAGATGGGAGTAACTTACTTGACGATGTACAGGCACACTCGCCATTTTCCATCTTTGTCCAACGCGGGAGTGACGGTTTCGAGTGCAGAGCTCTTGTGCTCGAAGCTGCTTTCATACTGAAGCACGACATACTGCCCATCAGGCGCTCCGGGAAGCTGGGTTGTGTACTCTGCTGAGGTCAGCTTTCTGGAGATCAGGGCGCCCAACGGCCCACGATTGCGGGATAACAATTCTTGCCACTGGTCTCGGGCGACAGTGGCTTTCAGTACGTTCCCGGTGTCGTCCCAACTCTGAGCATAATTGCCGGAGTCCACCAACTTTAGCCAGTCGCGGGCAGCCCCCTCGGCTACAATCTTCTTGTCCTGCGAGCAGGCGCTCATCCACAGCGCTAAGAAACTACAACCAAGCAGACAAAACATTAGCCTTTTCATGAAATGCTCCAATTCAATACAGGCGATCTGCTCGTCCTCGTCAAAACTGTGACTTAATGCTTACAGTTATTCTTCGGTTCTCTCCTATTGCCTATTCACGGCACTGTGCGCCAAACCCCTATCGGTATGCAAAGAGCATCGCGTACAGTATCCAGACCACTACGCTGAAGCCGATGCTGAGCGCAATCCAGGCAAACACGCGGATTGTCTTGACCACAATGGCGGGTTGTGGTTCTTCCAGGTGCTGTTCCAGTTCACCGGCGGCCAGCAGTGCGGCATACTCTCGAGGTTTGTCGCGTTTCAATTCAGCCAAAGGCATGTGGCCGGTGAAAATAGTGGTGTCCATGGGAAACTTTTCCGGCCGGAGATGGGTGTTGAAAAAATGCACAGTAAAGATGAAACCGGTGGCCAGCAGGGCCTCGTCGCTGTGGATGATGGTGGCCACGTTGATGAACGGTCCCGGCAAAAACCGAGTGAAGAAGACAGGAAACCAAAGCGTCAGTCCGGTGGAGCCGATGACCACGATCCCCCAAAACACGGCAAAGTAATCGAACTTTTCCCAGTAGGTCCAACGCCCGTACTTGGGCCGCGGTCCCATGCCGACGAACCACTTGATGGTGGCGACGAACTCCTGCCCGTCGCGCTTGGTGGGCAGCAGCGTATTGGGCCCGAACAGGATTCCTTTCCAAGTCGTGCGGTTGCGCCGCTTCTGCTTAAACAGTCCGATCGCGTGTGCGGTGAACGTGCCGAACATGACGATAGCGGCAAAGCGGTGGACATATCCCGCGGTCTCGAACCCGCCCAGCAGGCGCGAGAACCTGGCCGCCCAGGGAGTATAGGAGAACTTCAAGGTAAGTCCGGTGAGCGCCAGGGTTATGAAGCTGACGATCATGCAGGCGTGCAGCACACGGTAGAGGTGCGGGAAACGGACAAACTCGCGCCGGTCAACTATCGGGACTGCTTTGGGCCCAACCTCAACCAGCGAAGGCCCTTGTACCGCTGCTGCTCTGGCCTCGTAGTCCGCCGTGGCCGCCGATTGCGGTTTACTGTCGGGCATCGTCGCCATCCTTGTTTTTGGAAGCCGTCTGGCCAGAGTGCTTTTCGGCTTCCGCTTCGGCGGCCTCCGCTGCGCGCAACTCGCGCCGCATCTGGAAAGCGCGCGGCAGCCACAGCAGGGTGTGGATCCCGCTCAGGGTAAACGTGCCGACCAGCAGGGCCGTCATCCCCCAGAACGTGTAGTACAGGTATGGATACTTTTTGGGGTCGTGGTGGGTGGCATGGGTGAGATATCCGGCGAAACGCCGGGTCGCACCCGCGTGACACTTGTCGCAGGTGGCCACCACGTTGGCGCGGCTCAAGTGCGAGCGTGGGTCGGTGACCTTCTGGATATCGTGAGCGCCGTGGCAGTCATAACACTTGGCGGTCTTGGTGTAGCCCAGTTTGGAAACCTTGCCGTGATAGGTCTCGAAGTAAGCCTTGGCAAGCTCCTGGTGGCAATGTCCGCAGGTATTCATGATGTCGAGCTTGAATCCATCCTGGTCGGTGCGGCGGATGGAGTGAGCGGTGTGGCAGTCGTTGCAAACCGGCAGGGGCTTGTCCGTCTTGGTTACAGACGCCGAGTGGACGCTCTGCTCGAACTGCTGCTCGATGCCATGGTGGCAGGTGCCGCAGGTCGCCGGCACGTTCTTGGGATTGACCGTCGATTGCGGGTCCGAGGCTGGCAGTTCCCGATGTGCGGTGTGGCAACTGGTACAGGTCGCGGTCACCGTCAGCCCGCTCTTTAACAGCCCCTTGCCGTGAATGCTCTCCTCGTAGCGAGGGATGATGCGGTGCTCCTCACCGGTGTAGAGCACGGCAGCCTTGTGGCCCTCGCGGTGGCACTTGGCACAAAGATCGGGCACGTTGGTCGGGAAGCTGAGCGATTCCGGGTTGTGCTGGCCCAGTACGTGATGTCCGCCGTGGCAGTCTTTGCATGACGGAGCATTGGGATCGCCCTTGGCATGCATCTGCCCGTGCGTGCTGCTCTGATATTGTTGTCCGATTTCGGCGTGGCAGGCGGTGCAATCGACCGGATGGGTGATGGTTTCGCAGGGGCGCAGCCGCGAGGCGTTCACCTCCGAGTGACACTGGCTGCAGGCCACCTTGGCGTGACGCGAACCAGCCACCTCCTCGACCCGCACCAGCATGGAGCGTCCATCTGCCGCCTTCAGACTTGCATTGGCATGGCAGCGCATGCAATCGGCATCGGCCATGCCCTGGGAATAGAAAACATTCCTGACCTTGTGCGGCTGGTGGCAATCTGGGCAGGCCGGCAGAGTATTGGCTTGTTTTTCCCAAAGCTCGCCACGAATCACCTTGCGGTGTACCTGCTCGATATTGGCGTGGCACTTGGTGCAGGTGGCGGCGATATTGCGCCGGTTGATGGACGAATTGGGATCGGTGTGCGGCAGAATCGAGTGCGCCGTGTGGCACGAGGCACAGTTGGCCGCCACAATCAGCCCCTTCTTCAGCAAGCCCTCGCCGTGGATGCTCTCGGAGTAGTTTTCCAGGATGTCATGCTCTGGGATGTTGCGGCTCGTCTGGACGGGCGTACCCTCGCGGTGGCACTGCCCGCAGACGAAGGGGACTTTCATTGCCGCCACCGAGGAACGCGGATCCTTGACCGGCAGGATGTCGTGATTGCCATGGCAGGTCACGCAGCGCGGGGCCAGGGGGTCGCCACGAGCGACCGCTCGGCCGTGCAACGATTTTGCGTACAGTTGGGCTTCGTCGCTGTGGCAGGAGCCGCAGTTCACCTTGGCCAGGGGCGTAGAGTGCGGGAGGTCTTTGCCGTCCAAGTCGGCGTGGCAGTTGGTGCACTGCAGCGAGCCGTGAATGGAACCGGCGAACTTCTTCGGGTCCACAAACAGCGAAACCGTGCGCCCACCGCGTTTGGTTGTCATGGTCTTGTCGCTGTGACAGGCCAGGCAGTCGTCGCTGGTCGGCCCTGTTGCAGCACCCTGGCTTATCAATGACATAGACAATAAGAACAGCGTCACCCCTAGCGGTAACCTGGCGCCAAACCACCGGCGGCGGGGCCGGGGGCTTCGGGCCAAGCAGCAGGCGGCTGCCGAGTTTCTGTAGACAGCAGTGAGGGAAACTTCCACAACCCACTCTCGGTTTTTCGACTTGCGTCAACAAACGGGGGCCGCTGGGCGCGACCTGCCGTGATTGCAAACGTGTGTTAGTTATCAGTCGAACCCGTACATGAGGTCAGTGACTCAGGTCACGTACCCTGGTGAGCGAACGTGGGTTCGGGCGCTGAGGCGGCCTGGGAATGAGTTGCCTTGGTTTCTGGAAGCCCGCGCTGGATGCGATGAGGGTGTACTGCAACTGGGCGGTGACGAGCGTCACAGGCCGAAGTTTGCGGAAGCTACTCTGGACGATCCCGGCAGGGCAAATTGCGCCGGTATGGCCACGCCCAAACTTGGCAGCCATCAACGTGGCTCCCGCTCCAAGTGGCACGTCTCGCACCAAATGAGGCCCGTGATAGGATTTAGACCACCTACATTAATAGCAATGCCGTGTTGCTCAAGATGTGTCCTCTTGACTTCAGAACGGCGCCACTGCTGGACACTCAAAGATCGCTTTATGCGTCCTTCACAGATCCGCGTTTTCATTCTGGTACTGCTCTCGTTGGCATTTATCGGTTGGGCGGTGCCGACGGCCGCCAATTTCATCGTTGAGTACAACTGGTGGAAAGAGGTCGCCCAAGTTAGTACGTGGGTCAGCATGCTGTGGTACAGCATTGCGCCCGTAGGGGTAGGCGCCCTGGTGGCCTTCATCGCGCTGTACGTTGCTCATGCACGCGGGTTGCACTTCGCCGGCGTCCGTCAACGTGACTACCCGTTATACTCCCGCCTGGTCCCGGTCGGGCTGGCGGTGATCGCGATGTTGTTGGCCTCCGCCTCGATTGACTTCTGGACGGTCATGCGCTTTTTCGGATCACGCGGGCTGGCTGCACCTCCCGACGCCTGGCAGGACCACGTCTTTTCGCACGCCTTGCCGTTCTACCTGTTCGATCTGCCTTTCTATTCGGACCTGCTGGGATTTCTGTTTGTAGTGGCGATTCTTTCCGCCTTACTGTTCTGGGCCACGGCCCGTGGATGGCAGTTGTTCGAACGGGTCCGCTACGGCCGCCTGCTCGATGGGCCAGCAAAAACGATCAACATTGGGGACTATCTGCGGTTGCCGGGCGCCACACGCACCCCGTTCTTCCGCATCATTGCAGTGATTGTATTGCTGGGCTTTGCTGCCTGGGTCTATCTGGGTAACTATGAGCTTTTGTTCAATACTCACGCCTTCATGACCGGCGCCGATTTCGTCGATGAAAAGGTCACTCTTCCTCTGCGCTGGCTGCTCATTATCTCCGCTTTAGCGGCGCTGCCGCTGGCTTGGATGTCGAAATTCAAGCAGACGGTCATCCTGGTGATGTCCTGTTTTGTCCTGCAATTGGCCTTACCCGCCATTGTTCGCGCCGTTTATGTGCGGCCGAATGAGATCTCAATCGAAAGGCCCTACATCGAGCGCCACATCCAGGCGACCACCGCTGCCTTCGGCCTTGATCGAAACGCCACCGAACGCCAGTTCACCCCGTCCGGGCAAGGCGTGGTGGATCCTGTGCAAGACGCAACGCTACTCGCCAATGTTCGCCTCTGGGACCTGCGGGCGTACGGGGCAACCATCACGCAGATTCAAGCGCTACGCCCTTACTACACGTTCCCTCAGACCGACGTTGATCGCTACTTCATCAACGGGCGCATCAAGCAGATACTGCTGTCCCCGCGCGAAATTGACGTCACCCAGTTGTCCGCCGAGGCCAGCGAGAGCTGGATCAATCCGCGTTTCATTTATACGCACGGCTTTGGCGTGGTGGTAGCGGAGGTGAACAAAATTACGCCCGATGGCCTGCCCGTGCTGCTTATCGAGAACGCTCCGCCAGAGATCAAGTCGTCTGGGTTTCAGCTCTCCCGGCCGGAGATCTACTTTGGCGAGAGGACCCAGGACCCAGTTTTTGTTCACACCGCCCGCGAAGAGTTCGATTATCCCTCCGGCGACCAGAACAAGTATTCGACCTACCAGGGCACTGGCGGATTCCCGGTTGGTTCCTTTCCTCTGAAGGTTGCCGCCGCGATCTCCCAGGGCGAGCCCAACATTGTTTTCACCGGCTATCTGACTGGGCAAAGTCGCATGATGATTTATCGCAACGTGAAAGCAAGGTTGGCGCACCTGGCCGGTTTCCTGCACTGGGACCAGGACCCCTATCTGGTGATTGCCGATGACGGCAGGCTGGTTTGGATGGTGGACGGCTACACAACTTCGCTCTCCCATCCGTACTCAGCGGTGCTTCCCGTCACCGGGGTTGAGGAAGGCGCAAATTACATTCGCAATGCCGTGAAGGCTACCGTGGATGCCTACACGGGGAAGATGTCTTTATACGTATTCGATCCCAGCGATCCCATTATCCAGGCCTACCAGAAGCTGTTCCCGAAGTTATTCCTTCCTGCGTCAGAAATGCCAGCCGATCTGCGCCGGCACGCCCGCTATCCGGAGGCTCTTTTTCAAGCGCAGGCAGAGGCATACCGAATCTTTCACATGCGCGATCCCCAGGTGTTCTACAACAAGGAAGACATTTGGGAGATCGCCCGCGACCTGTTCGGCCAGTCTGGACAGCCGGAGCCGGTAGCGCCCACCTATGTCGTGGCCACCTTGCCGGGGGAGAAAGGACCCGAGTACCTGCTGATTCTGCCTTTTTCTCCACGCGGCAAGGACAATTTGATCGGATGGATGGCCGCTCGATGCGATGGCGAGCAATTAGGGAAGCTGATCTTTTATCGACTGCCGAAGCAGCAATTGATGTACGGCCCCATGCAGATTGAATCGCGTATCGACCAGGACCAGAACATCTCCAAGGATCTCACGCTGTGGAACCAGCAGGGCTCGCGCGTCTTGCGTGGAAACATTATCGCCCTGCCCGTCACTGGCGGCTTCCTCTACCTCGAGTCGATCTACATTCAGGCAACCGAAGCCCGTATGCCCCAGCTCAAGAAGGTGGTGCTGGCCATGGGCGACCGGCTGATCTACCGGGACACTTTCGACCAGGCCTTGGCCGACCTGACGGCAGCACCAGCACCGGCGACAGTTGCTCCTGCGCGTGCGCCCGCCGTGGCGACTAGCGAGAAGAACGTCCCCTCGCTGGCTGAAGGCCTGCACCGGCTTCACGATCAAGCCGAACAACTGACCCGAGAGATCGAGAAACTGGAAAAGGAAACAGTCAAGAAGTAAGATCGTGCCTGCCAGAGGCCCGGAAATCGGTAACCCTCGCATTATCAGGGATCTATCCCCGGATTGTGGACTTTCCTTACCGATTTGGGCCCGAATCAACGCGATACCTTGCCTATTCTTTTCCCTCTCGTTTGACCCTCCTGCCCGTCCCATGCGATAGTTTTGTTTTAACAAAGCTGTAACAATTCGCAATTCTTCATCTCTCATGGACCTTCCCACATCCGCATTTGCCTGTGGAGCATCCCGGTGCGCCTGATACCGCGTGATACCAAGTTCTTCGACATGTTCCTGGAGATCGCGACCAATGTGGTCGAGGGCGCACAAGCCTTGAACGACCTGTTGCATGCTTACGATTACGAGCAGATGCCTGCGGCTGTGCAGAAAATCAAGGAGATCGAGTCCCGCGGCGATGAGATGACGCACAGGATTCTGATCAAGCTGAACCAAACCTTCATTACGCCCTTCGACCGCGAGGACATTCACCTGCTGGCCTCCTCGCTGGATGACGTCCTCGATTTCGTTTACAGCGCGTCTGACCGCTTGTACACTTACAAGATTAAGGAGCCCTCTGCGTCGGCCAAGGTGTTGGCCGCCATCATCCTGAAGCAAGCGCAAGAACTGAAAAAGGCTGTGGCCCTGCTCAGCAAAGACGGCCATCTGCTCGAACACTGCGTAGAAGTCAACCGGCTGGAGAACGAAGCCGACCAAGTCAGCCGAGAGGCAATCGGACGCCTGTTCGATGGCGCCTACGATCCCATTACTCTGATCAAGCTGAAGGAACTGCTGGAGATTCTGGAGGAGGCCAGCGACAAAGCCGAAGATGTCGCCAACGTGCTGGAAACGGTAGTCCTGAAGAACGCCTGAGGCGCTGCAGCGTGCTTGCAAAACAAAAATTCAGCCGAGGACATGTGCTGTGAGTACAGGACTCGTCCTGCTCCTCATTACGGTTGTCACGGCGCTGGTGTTCGACTTTCTGAACGGCTTCCACGACGCTGCCAACAGTATTGCCACGGTGGTGTCCACCCGCGTGCTGTCACCCAAGTTAGCGGTGTTATGGGCGGCTGCATTCAACTTTCTGGCAGCGTTCTTTCTGGGCACAGCGGTTGCCAAGATGATTGGTAAAGGCATGATCCAGCTCGACATCGTCACCCAGTACGTGGTGCTGGCTGGATTGTTGGGTGCGATCGTTTGGGATGTGTTGACTTGGCTTCTGGGCCTGCCGACCTCTTCGTCGCACGCGCTGATCGGTGGCTACGCGGGCGCAGCGATGGCGCGGGCCATGATTCTTCACGGCTGGAGAGCAGCGCCCCAGGTCATCGTGCCCGGCGGCTGGTACAAGACGCTGATCTTTATCGTGGTCGCTCCCGTGATGGGCTTCGTGCTTGGCTTCGGTTTCATGGTGGCGATCTCGTGGATCTTTCAACGAAAATCGCCACGGCAAGTGGACAAGCTTTTCCGTAGATTGCAATTGCTCTCGGCCGCGGCTTACAGCCTGGGGCACGGGGGCAATGACGCGCAGAAGACAATGGGGATCGTCGCCGGCGCACTCTATACCGCGGGAGTGATGAAGCCGCATGACTTTGCCGCAAACTGGGGACGCTGGCATTGGCCGATCATCCTGGCGGCCCATGCCGCAATCGCTCTGGGAACCTATCTCGGGGGATGGCGAATCGTCCATACGATGGGGTCGAAGATCACCAAGCTGAAGCCGGTGGGCGGGTTCTGCGCCGAGGCCGCCGGCGCCATTACCCTGTTCGGTACAGCGTTGGCGGGTATTCCGGTGAGCACAACCCACACCATCACCGGCGCGATAATCGGGGTAGGAACTACACACCGGCTGTCGGCTGTACGCTGGGGCGTGGCAACCCGGATCGTGTGGGCATGGACATTAACCATACCCGCGTCGGCCCTGGTCGCAATGCTAGCATTTTGGGTGATCCGGCTATTCAACCCGCAGGCATAGAGTCCCCAACGATCTCGGTCGAGGCGCTCTACAAATCGCAGCAGATATTTCGCCGGACGTGGGGCGAAGAAGTTGCCGGCGGCTTCAGCTTCGGACTTATCTTTCTTCTTCTCACCTTGCCGGGATTGCTTCTCCCGGTAATGGGCGCGCGTCTCGGACAAACAGAAATGATGGCCGGCTTCGCAGTCATGGTAATTTATTGGCTGCTTCTGGGTGTCGCCAACTCAGCCGCTCAGGGAATCTTCGTCACCGCGCTTTACCGCTACGCCAGCAAACAGGAGGTTTCCGCCGGGTATGACCTCGACGATCTTTCCGGCGCATGGCAGCCGAAGGAGCGTTGAAGTCAGTGCCTGGCGCTCGGAAATCTATGCACAAGAACCGTCGTCTACGCGCAGATTTCTTCATCCAGGACTTAGGAATGTTCGCGGAAAATTGGTTTTAGGTTGGTGCCGGGAGGGGGACTCGAACCCCCACAACCCTTTCGGGTCTGCGGATTTTAAGTCCGCTGCGTCTGCCAGTTTCGCCATCCCGGCGAGGAAAGAATCGGGCCCTCCGAGGGGCGCGGCTGCTTTCGAGCCTACAACAGGCGCATGGCAAAGGACAACCAGCGACTGGACGAGAACAATGCGGCGCCCACCTGGGCCGAAGACTTTGGGAAGGCGATGACTTTTTAGGCGCTGCTGCGGGCGCCGCGTTTTGCCAGGTACATAGCCCGATCAGCGGCGGCGTGTAATTCGTCAGGACTGTGGCCATGATCGGGATAAAGCGCTACGCCGATGCTCAGGCCGGTTTGAATAGAATGGCCTTCCACCTTTAAGGGAGTCGCGAGCGCCGACTCCAGGGCCGACATCAGAGTGTCGGCGCCATGTTCATCGGACACATCGCTGACCACGGTGAACTCATCGCCTCCCGAACGAGCCAGCGTGTCGGAGGCGCGCATCCGGCTGGACAGCCGCAACACCGTCTGCTGCAAGGCCAAATCTCCGATGCGGTGCCCGAAGGTGTCGTTCACTTCCTTGAAGCGGTCGAGGTCAATCAACAGCACGGCCACCTTGTGGCCGGCTCGCGCTGCGTGTGCCAGGGCCTGTTCCAAGCGATCTTCGAGCAGCCGCCGGTTGGGCAGGCCGGTCAAGGCGTCGTGATAAGCCAGATATTCATTGGTGCGAATCTGATCCTCGAGAAGCGTGAGAATCATGCCCACGGCCACGAAATACTTGGGAATGTTCCAGGTCTCGGATTCAACGATCGTCGCTGGAGAGTAGCGATGCAGAAACATTACGACGGGAAACACCGTGCCCCAGGCGATGAAGCCGAAAACCGTGGTCAGCACGCCTGCCGTCGCGCGCTGGAAATGGCGCCAGTACAGAACGGCAACCACGAAGTTGAGGCCGGCCAAGATGACGTCGATACCAAGGACGGTATGATTGCGTGCAGCCATCCAGACCATCAATGAGGAGAACACCAGGCACCCAAACAGCAAGCCGGAGAGATAAGAGGTCTTATCGTAGTACCAGTTCCAAGCCAGCAGCGAGGTAGCCGCGAGGGCCACTACCACCACGCCATAATAGAAGCTGTGCGCCGCCACCCCCCAAACCGCAGCGGTTGTGTAAGCCAATGCTGGGACGCCGAGGATTGTTCCCAGCAGGAGCTGACGGCGAGCGGTACCCGCCCGGGGCGACATGGAGATCAGAAAAGATATGCTTGCAAGTTCCAGAGATCCCAGGCTAACCGCGGTGGCAATCTGGCTCCAAAGACCGTGGCCTACGTTCACAAACTGGGCAATGAAATGGATGAGTACGAGGACCCAAGCCGTGAGCCATAGCTGCAGCCGCTCGGCTGCACCCTGCCGCAGAATGGCCTCGAACACCACGACCAGGATTGCAAGCGCAACGAGGCTGGGCAGAACGTTGAAGTTCATGACGAAAGTTTGGCGCTGATTTGAAGCTTATTCAGAGTATGACAGCGATTTGCTGTAACTCTAAGCAAAAAGTGAGGTTCGACCCGAAATTTGCGCAGCAAGTCGGACGTGACCTATTTCAATCGCCTCTGTGCTGAGACGATGACGCGAGTCCAGTTCCACGCCGCGAGGCGTCGTCTATCGCGATTGGCGGATCAACGATTGTTTGATGTCGCCAGCTATGATCCTGCGCGGGAGTGGGTCGTCAGGGTGAATCCGAAACGCATCCCTCGCTGTTCAGCGCACTTTGACGTCGGGCCCGACTGACATGCCGGGGCGTAGCAAGCCATCCTTGTTGAAGTCGGGTTTGTCGTTGCCGTCGAAGTTGATTCGCACGGGAATGCGCTGCACCACCTTGACGTAGTTACCGGTGGCATTCTCCGGCGGCAACAAGCTGTACTTTGCGCCGGTGGCTCCGCCAAGACTGGTAACGTGTCCATCCCATTTGCGACCGCCGTAGGTATCAACCTTGATCTTTGCGGATTGTCCTGGCCTCATGTGGGCGAGCTGGGTTTCCTTGAAGTTGGCCGTGACCCAAATTTCACGAAGCGGAACGATGGCCATCAGGTCTTGGCCGCTGGACACGTTCGCTCCTACCTGCACGGAGCGCTTGCCGACTACGCCATCGACGGGAGCCACGATGGTGGTGTAGGAGAGATTGAGTTGCGCTTGATCAAGCGCTGCTTTAGAGCGTTGCGCCAAGGCATCGGCGGACTTCGCCCTGGCCTGGGTGGCGGCCACCACATTCGGCGTGGCTCGCGCGTTACGCACTTCGGCGGTGGCCTGTTCGATGCGGGATTGCGCTTGTTTCACTTGCGCCTGGGCGGCCAATAATGCCGCCTGGCGCGCGCTGACCGTAGCATTGGCGGCGATGGCTGCCGCCGTAGCCTGATCGAATTGCTGCTGCGAGATTTCGCGCTTGCCCAACAGTTGGCGATAGCGCTCAACATCGGTATTGAGCTTGTGGGCATCCGCTTGCGCTTCCAGTATCTGGGCTTGTGTAGCCTCTGCCTGTTTCTGGGCGGCGGTCACGCCGGCTTGGGCCGAGTCCATATCGGCGCTGGCGGAACGGATCTGGCTGAGCGAGCCAACACTGGAAACCGGGACCCCAAATTGTGCTGCTTCCGCCTGCGCTTGCGTGTCTTGGTAGTCGGCCTGCGCACGCGCCAGCGCAACCTTGTAATCGGTGGGGTCGATTTGCACCAGCACATCGCCTTTGTGCACGAGCTGGCCGTCGTCATAGTTCACCTTGGTCACCTGGCCACCCACTCGGGCACTGACAGGGTAGATGTGGCCGTCAATCTCCGCGTCATCGGTGCTTTCCCAGTGACGGCTCTCCCACCAGAACCAACCCGCTAACACCACGGCCACAATCGCGATTAGAAAGACAATCGGTTTGGCAGCCGGATGCTTCTGGAAGAAACCGCGACGGTCTTCCTCGTAACGCTTCGCCTCCGGATCGACGTGTTCTTCCTCGGGTTGATCGAGGGCTTCGGGCCGTTCCAGTTCATTTCCATCAGTCGTGCGCGGACTCATCTCTTCACCTGTCAGTAATTATTCATGAGGAACTGTTGCCGAGGGAGCATTGCCAGCGTTCCCGGTGCTCTGCGGCGCAATTACAGGGATCTCTTCTCCCCGAGGCGGACCCACCTTCTGCTGCGGCGAGGGAGCATGGGCGGTCCCCTCCATTCCAGTCGAACCAGGAGCCACATTGGGCATCGTCTCGAAAGTGTTGCCCGCACTCCCCGGGTCAGCAGTACCGTTTGCGGGAACCGTGCTGCCCGGCGCCGCCAAGTATAGCTGCACCGCTTGCTCAGCGTTGCCGATAGCGCGCGCCAACAGCACCTTGGCAATGTTGTGCGCATACAAACTGGAGATGTAGCGATCGTTGGCGGATGCCAGTTGCTGCTGCGCCTGAATCACCTCAACATTGTTCGTCACCCCGGCGGCGAAGCGATCCTGCGATTGGCCGAGCGCCTGCTGCGCGTAGTCAAGGCCCAGCTTCGCCACCTCCACCTGTTGCGCTGCCGCCTTCAAGTCGAGGATGGCATCTTCCACGTCCTGCTCGATGCGCCCTCGCATGTCATCCACTTGGGCCTGCCGCTGCTTCAGCACGGCCTCGCTCTGTTGCACATCGGCTTCTACTTTTCCCCCTTGAAATATGGGAATTTTCAGCGTCGCTGCCGCCGTCCAATTGGGCGACATGGCATCGGGAGTGGTGCCCAGCACCCCGTATTCGCCCGCAAATCCAATGGAAGGCAGACGCTGCTTCCAGGCCGCCTCCCGGCTCAACTGTGCAGCGCGCAATGCCGCCAATGCCGCCTGATAATCGGGACGCGTTTGCAGGGCTCGCGCATAGGCGTTCTGCAACTCCATCTCAGGAAGAGGATGGTAGGGAACGCGATTCACCAGGCGGAACTTCTGCCCTATCGGCAATCCAATCACGCGCGCCAGAGCAATGCGCTGCTTTTCCAGCTCGTTCCGCGCCTCGATGAGCGCCTCCTGCTGAGCTTGTAACTGCACCCGCGCGCGCAGGGTATCGATATTGGGCGCAAGCCCTGCCGTCTCCTGGTCCGCCGCCAATTGGTAGAGCGCCTGAGCGGTTTTCAATTCCGCCTCCGTGGCCTCCACTCGCGATTCGTTGGCGATGGTAAGCAGGTAGTTGGCCCCTACGGCGAGCACCACGGTGTCGCGCGCATCGCGGTAGGTGAACTGCGCAGCCTTCACGTTCTGGCTGGCGGCGCGCACGTTATCAATCGTATGCAGATCGATGGCGTTCCATGAGCTGGTGGCGCGAAGGTCCGTAATATCGAAGGGACCTACCGAACTTGGAATTCCGGGGAAAATCGAGGGTGTCAAACCCAATGCCTTCAGGTTAAGCTTCTGCTCTTCTTCCGCAAACGATCCGTTGATGACAGGCAGCATATCGCTCAGGGCGCGCAGCCGCGAAGCCCGCGACTGTTGCGTGGCCCGGTCTGCCAGGTACAAGCCGAGGTTGTACTTGAGCCCGCGCTGCAGCGCGTCTTCGATGGTGAGGTCAATGGTCTCCGCCGTGGCCTTCGCCTGAGGAATCGAACCCGCGAAAGGATCTTGGTTGCGATTGATAACCTGCTCCGCCGAGGGAAGGGAAGACGACGCTTGCCCAGAACCCTGTCCCATCGCCGAGGAGCACGCCAGCAGGACGCTGACCACGATCAGGCCTGCGCAAAAGGCAGAGCGCGGCTTCTTGGGAGGATTGCTTTCGGGTCGTTCCATGTTGTATTCAGTGCATACATGCATGTATGACATCGTACAAGCAACCGTTTTAGATGTATTCCGGCAGCGGCGTTTGCGCAAATCCAATGCTACTCGTCGAGTCATTCGGAAAGCGCTTTAATTCCGATAAAGTCCCACTTCGCTGGTGGAGGGTCGCCTCATCAAGTCTCGTATGGCGTCCTGCACCGATTTCCCTTGCCGAAGAATCGCGTGCATCTGCTGGGTAATTGGCATTTCCACCCCCGCTTTCTGGGCCAGTCCGACCGCAGCATTGGTGGTAAGCACGCCTTCCGCGACCATGCCGTGCATCCCGGCGATGATGTCTTCCAGCTTGCGACCCCGCCCCAACTCGACGCCGACACTGCGGTTTCGCGAAAGTCCGCCGGTGCAGGTGAGCACCAGGTCGCCGAGTCCGGCGAGTCCGGCCATGGTTTCCGCTCGGCCTCCGCAAGCGACGACCAGCCTCGTGATCTCAGCCAGTCCCCGCGTGATGAGCGCAGCCACGGTGTTGTATCCCAAGTCCATACCGAAGAGAACTCCGGCGGCAATGGCGACTATGTTTTTCAAGGCCCCCCCCAGTTCCACTCCGATGACATCGTCGTTGGTGTACACCCGGAAGTTGGGATCGCTGAATTCTCGCTGCACGACGGCCGCGAGTTCCTTGTCCGATGAGGCGATGGTGATGGCCGTGGGATCGCCTTTCGCTACTTCCTTGGCAAACGTCGGCCCGCTCATCGCGCCGATCCGTGGAACGAAGCCGGGGCCGCCGCTCAACAGTTGGGTAATGACTTCCGTCATGCGCAGCAGGGAATCGTTCTCTATTCCCTTGGTCGCGCTGACGAACAGCATCTCTGGCCGAAGTTGTGGGAGCATCGCCTGAAACACGCGGCGAGTGTGATGAGAAGGCATCACGCTGACCACAATCTCCGCGCCGTGCAATGCCTCGTCGAAGCTGTTGGTTGCCTGGACTGTTTCCGGTATCGTGTTTCCCGGCAAAAACAATTCGTTCACGTGCCGCGTTCGGACGCTCTCGCACACCTCACGCTCATGCGCCCACAGCCGCACCCGGTGCGTCTGTTTGCGGCCCAGCACCATGGATATCGCCGTACCCCATGCTCCCGCGCCGATGACTGCGATCTCGCTCACAAGCAGGTCTCTTTCAACGGAACCGGTCTTCGGCGCCTGACAGCAGACGCCGGATGTTGTCTCTGTGCCGCACGATGATCAGCGCAGACGAAGCTGTAACTACTAACAGAATAGGAGCGGTCTTGCGCTCCGCGGGGTTGAGCCATAAAACCAACCAAGGGAACGCCGCGGCCGCTACAATGCTGCCCAAAGAAACATACCGCGTCAACGCGAAGACCATGGCAAATACCAGAAGTGAAAGTAGCAGGCACTTGGGCGCGAGCGCCACAAACGCGCCCGCGGCAGTGGCCACTCCCTTGCCGCCCTTGAAGCGGAGCCACACCGGGAACATGTGTCCGAGGAGCGCGCAAAAAGCGGCCACCGCCGCGAGCAGGAAGATAGTTCGGCTATCGATCATCTGGGGGGAAGAACCGTACAGAGTGGACGGAACACCACCCACCGCAAAGCGGCGCGATCCCGCCAGCCAAAACGCAAACTCGACTGCCACGCAGCCTTTCAGCGCGTCAAGCACCAAGGTTGCAATTGCCAGCCCTTTCGAACCGGTGCGCGCCACATTGGTTGCACCGATATTTCCACTTCCAGTGTTGCGGACATCCTGGCCGCGGAAAATACGCACCAGCAGATAGCCGAAGGGAATCGAACCCAACAGGTAGGAGACCACCACGATAATGAGCAAAAGTTTCGTCAAGACTATGCGCTCGGCAGCGAGACTATTCCAGCAGATAGGGCGACAGCTTGGTGTACCGCGCGCCCGCCGGGGACAGCTTGTTTTCGTAGAGAAAGAACTCGCTCGCGGTCATTGTACCGAACTCCAGTTGTCCAAGCGTTTCCAATTTGGCGCATACTTGCCGCAAGCGGGTGGCAGAATGCTCGCCAGGCACTGGACGCGGGCGCCCGCTGCCCGAACGCGCCAGCGTCAAATGGGGCTTGAAGGGAGCAGCATCTTGTTCGAATCCCAGCGGTCGAAGAACTTGGCCAACGGAGTTCACTAGCTCCTGCAGATTCTGGTCCGCTTCAATCCCTATCCAGAATACGCGTGGAGACTTCGGAGAAGGGAAGAAGCCGGCATTGCGGAAGCTTAGCGCGACGGGTGCGGCACGCACGGACTGCAAGGCGCGCTGGATCTCGTCGAGCCGCTTTGTCTCACCGAGGAACTGCAATGTAATGTGAAATGTTTCCGGCTCGACCCAGCGAACATCTGGCGCCAGTGGCCGCATCTGATTGCGGAATTCGGTGATTCGCCGGCGTACTTCCGGATCGATATCAAGTGCTACGAAGAGGCGCATAAATTTACATCAGCATGCGGCGCACCAGGTCGAGCGCCTGCTGGCTCGCCCATCGGCGAATGCGGTCGCGGTCTCCAAAGAAACGCCGCTCCACTACTTCCTGCTTGTGGCCGTTGGTGACCGCGACGTACACCAGGCCAACCGGCTTCTCTTCCGTACCGCCGCCGGGACCTGCGACGCCCGTGACTCCGACGCCGATGTCGGCATTGCAAATCTCGCGGATGTTTTCCGCCAGCGCCAGCGCCACTTCTTTGCTTACTGCGCCGTGCGCTTCGATCATCAGCGGAGGGACATCTGCAAACAGCGTCTTCAGATCGTTGGAATACACCACCGCTCCGCCCAGAAAGTAGCGCGAACTTCCGGGCACCGAGGTGATCCGCTCGGCAATCATTCCGCCGGTGCACGACTCGGCCACCGCCAGTTTCGCGTTGCGCATCTGCAGGTAGTAACCGACGATCTCCTCCAGCGATTCGCCCGCCGAGGAGAACACCGCGTCCTCGAGTTCGTCTTCCAACTCGCCGGCAAGCCCGTCCACTTCCGCCTGCGCCTCCTGCTTGGTGGCGGCGGCCGCTCGCAGATGAAACTCGACCTGGCCCTGTCCAGCCAGCAGCGTGGTTTCGACATTGGGATACTTCTTGTAGATCGGCGCGGTGCGCTCATCAACGGCCGATTCGCCCATCATTGCGACTTTGAGAACGCGCGTCACAATGGCCGCCGAGGGAGCCAGGGCGCGCAGCCGATCCATGCACTGCTGGTCCCACATCTCGTGCAGTTCATGCGGAGGTCCAGGAAGCAGCACGACAATTTTTCGTTGTCCCTCTATGCAGGTTTCCAGCCACTGGCCCGGCGCCGTGCCTCTGGAATTTGGCAGCAGCGCGGCGCCCTCAAGCACGTCGGCTTGCTGCGCATTGTTCCCCGGCATGTGAATGCGTCGTTCGGCAAATCGTTTGTACAGCGCGGTGACGATCGCGTGGTCGCGCTTCAGCGAGATTCCAAGTGCGGCGGCCACACTCTCGCGCGTCAGGTCGTCTTGCGTCGGTCCCAGGCCTCCCATGAAGATGGCGATGTCGGCGCGGCCAATGGCGGTCCGCGCCACCGCTGTAAGATGTTCGCGATTGTCGCCGACTACAGTTTTGAAGGCGACGCTGATGCCGAGATCATTGAGACGCCCGGTGAGGAACAGGGAATTGCTGTCTTGCCGGTGCGGAGTCAGCATCTCCGAACCGATGGCGATGATTTCGGCGATCACGGAACCAGTCTAGCAGCGTTCAGCAGTTAGCATTTAGCACTTAGCAGTTGGCAATAGCACTGGCCCACAATGGCTAAAGCCATTTGAGGCGCCAATCTATTTCGCCGGGCTGAAAGCCCGGCGCTTCCACCGAAGTCGAGGACATTTCTTATGCAGCGGTCAATAAATGCTAAGGGCTAAGTGCTAATCGCCAAATGCTATTTGCTAGCCTTTAGGGACCAGCTCCCGCCCCTCGATGTCCCACGACAGGTGATGCACGCCGCTGGTGGTGGCGAGCACGGCAGAGGCGCCGCGCGCGAACGCCAGTCCAACCAGGTTGTGCCCCGATACGACCAGCGATGCCTTGCGATCGGGTGTAACTCGCACGATGCCACGGCGGCCATGGAGCGAAGCAGCGACATAGAGGTTGTCGTCAACATCGACCGCCAATCCCTGCGGACGTCCGAGTCCACGGTAGAAGACGCTCACGGCGCCGTGCGGATCGATCTGCTGGATGGCATCGAAGCTCGAAGTGGTGGGCCCGGTGACATACAGATTTCCGTTGCTGCCGAAGGCGAGATGATAGGCGGAGACGCTCGGCTCCAGCATGGCAAACACAAAGATCTGGCGGTCACGATCGATCTTGAAGATGGTCCCGCTGCGATCGCCCACGTAGAGATTTCCGGCGGGGTCGAAAGCTATTCCTGTTGCGACGCCCATGCCTTCGGCGTAAGACGTCATGGTGCCGTTCTGCGCCACGCGGTACACCGTGCCGTCGTAACGCGAGGAAACATAAAGACTGCCCGCGCGATCGAAGGCCATCCCGGTGGCATTCATCATTTCGTGCACGAACGGTTTCACGTTGTAATTGTTGTCGATGCGGTAGATCGCCACCGGGACCTTCTGTCCGCGCGGTCCGGAAAACGTGACATAAATGTTGCCATCTTGATCGATCGCCGGGTTGGCTACCGGGTGCAGACTTTCCGCGATGGGGACGCCGACCCGCACTTCTCCCGGATTGCTCTTGTGACCGTTGGTTGCAACCACCACCTCGCCGGAAGCGGCGCCTTCGGGCACGCGGGCCACGATGAACTGTTCCGAACTGATGACGATGGAGCCATCCACGTCGCCGAATCGCACCTGCGGCCGACGCAGTTCCCGTGGCCGAAGCCCACTGCCGCTAATGCGAATCTCGCCTCCGGGCAGAGCGCACATGGGATCGATGGAATCGATATGGGGTTTGCCGTTAACGTTCTTTGTACCCGTTCTGCGTTCCATCATCTGCCGATCTCGTTCGTAACTAGTGCGCGCCGTGCGTTTGCTTTCACCGCACAACCCCAAAATGGAGCAGCAACTGCAGGACAATCAGCCCGTAAACGCCTGCGCCAAGGTCGTCCACCACAATTCCGGTGCCTTCCGGCAACCGCTCCAGGCTACGGACCGGAGGCGGTTTAACAATATCGAACGCTCGGAAAAGTATAAAGCCAGCGAGCAGCGCTTGCCACACGACGGGACACGCCACCAGCGTGAGCAGTTGCCCCGCGACTTCATCGATTACCACATGCGATGGATCTTTCTTGCCGCAGCCGCGCGCCTCCAGGGTAGCGGCGGGTATGCCGATCGCGACCACCGCCACGATCAGCAATACGATCACCGGAATGCGGGCTGAGGCAGGCAGATGCGAGGCCAACAGCCACCACAACAAGACGGTGGCGAGCGATCCCCACGTCCCTGGGCCGGGTCGCAATCGCCCAGCCCCAAAGAAAGTGGCGACCAGGGTGGCCCATCGCGGCGCCGGCGTGCTCATCAGCCCAGGATCACTCTGGCTTTTTGCTTCGTGAGTAGTTGGAATCGTCGGGCTCCGGATCGTTCAAGGGTGTGAAGATGACATATGCGCCGCTGGCCCACTTGCCAAGATCAATTGCGCGGCAGTGTTCGCTGCAGAAAGGATACTCGGGATCGCTGGCCAGCACGATCTTTCTGCAAGTTGGACAACGTAAGCTGCGGACTTGTCTCATCGCCATGGAACCAGTCGTCAGTTGTCAGTGGTCAGTTGCCAGTGAACGACTCAACGGCGCTCCGTTTAATAGTTGCCGCGCACATGCTCTGTCGTCACCAGTTTGCTAACGTTCTGATAACTGACAACTGGCAACTGCTACACAATCCGCGCCACTAGATCGTAGTCGTGCGCTTCGGTGATTTCGCAACGATAGAACTCGCCTTCGCGAATGTCATCGCGCTCGCCAAAATCGTTCACATAAACGGTGCCATCAATCTCGGGAGCATGCAACGCCGTCCGGCCCTCCCACAGCAACTCGGTTTCTGCCGAGGGACCCGACAGCAGCAAATCGAACTGCTGTCCCACGAGAGCACGCTTTTTCTTGCGGCTGATCTGCCTCTGCAGAGACATGAGCTTCTTGCGGCGCTTCTCGATCTCTTTCTGCGGTACTTTGTCTGCCAGTGCGAAAGCCCCGGCCCCTTCCTCGTCGGAATAGCCGAACACTCCCAGCCAGTCGAATTGCGCCTGGCGCACGAACTGGCAGAGCTGTTCGAAATCGTCTTCACTCTCGCCGGGGAAGCCCACAATGAACGAGGTACGCAGCGTGAGGCCCGGAATCTCGCGCCGCATCTTCTCGATGGAGCGCAAGAAGATGTCTGCGCCGGCGCCGCGTTTCATGCGCTTCAAAACCTCAGGCGCAGCATGTTGCAATGGCACATCGATATAGGAGCAAATCTTTTCATGCGCTGCGATCGTTTGCAGCAGCTTGGCGGTGATCTTGTTGGGATAGGCGTAAAGGAAGCGCACCCAGCGCAATTTTTCGATTTGCGCCAGCCGTTCCAGCAGCAGCGCCAAACCATCTTTCAGACCCAGATCTTCTCCGTAGCAGGTCGTGTCCTGCCCGATCAGCGTGATCTCGCGCACGCCCTGTTCGGCAAGATGCTGCGCCTCGGCGACTACGGATTCGAATCGCCGCGAACGGAACTTGCCGCGCAATTGCGGGATGATGCAAAACGAGCAGGGATGATCGCAGCCTTCAGCGATCTTGATGTAGGCCGAATACTTGGGAGTCGCCAGCACGCGCGGCGTGTTTTCGTCGTACAAGTAGTTCGGCAGATCGGCAATTGCGCCGTCCCATTCTTCCTTCGAGAAGCGGCCAGCCGCCTCGCGGGCATCGCCTTCGGAACGCGATTTCAGAATGACGAATGGAGATCCCGCCGGCGATGGCGGCGCAATCCCTGCGGCGCTAAGAATCTTCTGTAACTCGCCAGTGCCCACCACGGCGTCAACCTCGGGAATGTTTTTCTGGATTTCGTTGCGATAGCGTTCCACCAGGCAGCCTGCCACGATGAGCTTCTGTGCTCGCCCTGCGGTTTTGTGCTGGGCCATCTCCAGAATCGTATCGACCGATTCCTGCTTGGCCGAGTCGATGAAAGAGCAGGTATTCACGACGATAATGTCGGCGTCTTCCGCGCGGGAAGTGATCTGCGCTCCCCCTTGGGAAAGCAGGCCCATCATCACCTCGCTGTCCACAAGGTTCTTGGGACAGCCCAGGCTCACAAATCCAATTTTCTTGGGAGCAGCCATGGGACTGGCATTAAATCCGGGCTCGTGCAGGCGCGCCGCTTCTGCGCGGACAACTGTGTCAGCAACGTCCAGCAGGGCTACAGAATCGGTTTTTGGCTGCATGCGATTTCTCTATTTTAGCATTGTTTTCCGCGGCCCCCAGAGCAGTTGAGATTGAACTCGCGCACTGGCCGGCGTCCAGCACGCCGCGACGACGGAATGTTATATTGAATGGTCGGGCGCTGGTCCCGCGCAACGCAATCTTGTGAATCCCGCCAGGTCCGGAAGGAAGCAACGGTAGCAGGCTAGTGCGGGTGCAGCGGTCAACTGGCGCCTGGCTTGTTTCTTCGCTTTTCGCTCTTCGCTTTTCGCCTCGGCGGTCTAATTCATCATCAGAAATCGAATGTCAGCAAGTTGCCTGCGAGAAGCGAATAGCGAAGAGCGGTTTCATAGACTTTCCCTCACGCATCGTTCAAAATGATTGCGCATTCATTTGTTTCGGAGAACTCTATTGCCAACTACTAGTCGCGCCAAAATTACTGCGCTCGGCACCTACGTCCCGCCTCGCGTTCTCACCAACAAGGACCTGGAAAAAATGGTGGACACGACCGACCAGTGGATCCTGGACCGTACCGGAATCCGCGAACGCCACTTGGTGGACAAAGGCGTAGCAGCCAGCGATTTAGCGGTCGAGGCGGTCAAGAAGCTTGTTGCGTCGCACCCCTTCGATCTTCAGAAAGTAGATGTGATCGTCGTCGGCACAGTCACGCCCGACATGATGTATCCCTCGACGGCGTGCCTGGTGCAGCACAAACTTGGCATCGCACGCACCTGGGGCTTCGACGTTTCGGCGGGATGCTCGGGCTTCGTCTACGCGTTGAACGCTGGCGCTCAATTCATCGAGTCTGGCCGGGCCAAGAAGGTGCTGGTGATCGGCGCCGACGTGAACTCGTCGATGACCGACTTCACCGACCGCGCGGTGTGCATCATCTTCGGCGACGGCGCGGGCGCCGTGTTGCTGGAGCCAGCGGAAGAAGGTGAGGATGGAATTATCGACTACGAGGCCCAGATCGAAGGCATGGGAGGCCAGTACCTGTACATGCCGGGAGGGGGAAGCCTGAACCCCGCCTCACACGAAACTGTCGATCATAAAATGCATTATATTCATCAAGATGGACAGCAGGTCTTCAAGTATGCGGTGAAGAAAATGTCGGAGATGACGGACCGCGTCCTGCGCAAAAATGGTCTTACCGGACAGGACGTAGATTGCTTCATCGCCCACCAGGCAAATATGCGCATCATCACGGCGACCGCCGACCGGCTCAAGATGCCGATGGAGAAGGTCATCATCAACATTGACCGCTACGGCAATACCACGGCCGGAACCATTCCGCTGGCCATGCAGACCGCGATTGACGAAGGCAAGCTAAAGAAGGGTGACCTGGTTTTATTGGCGGCTGTAGGAGCGGGATTCACTTCGGGAGCGACGCTGTTGCGTTGGGCGTACTAAGCGCCGCCCTTCGCGATTCGCTTTTCGCTCTTGGCCTTAGCTACCGCTACGTTTGATCTTCTCACGGTCTTTCGCCGCGTCCAGCGGTCGCACCGGCTCGGTCATGCGCGCGGGATCAAGGATCTCCTTGATCTGGGCGTCGGTCAGTTCGCCGCGCTCGCGCGCAATCTCGATGATCGACTTGCCCGTTTTCACCGACTCCTTGGCAATCTCCGCCGCTTTGGCGTAACCGATGTACGGATTCAGCGCCGTGGCCAGTGACACCGTGCTCTGCACGTAGTAGTCAGTGCGCTTCTCGTTGACCGTGATGCCCTTGATGCAGAACTCGGTGAGCTGCCGCAGCATGTTGCTCATGATGGCGATCGAGGTGAGCACGCTGTAGGTCATGGCCGGCATCATGACGTTAAGTTCGAGCTGCCCGGCCTGCACCGCCAGCGCTACCGTCGTGTCGTAGCCGACAACCTGAAACGAAACCATCGCAGCCAGCTCCGCCATCACGGGATTGATCTTGCCCGGCATAATCGACGAGCCCGGCTGCAGCGCGGGCAGGTTGATTTCCGCCAGGCCGGTGTTCGGGCCTGACGAGAGCAGGCGCAGGTCGTTGGAGATGCGGATGACCTCCAGCGCCAGGTTGCGCAGCGCCGAGCTGACCGACGACATCGCCAGGTTCGACTGCATGGCATAGCGCATGTCGTCCACCACATGCAGCTTTTGTCCAGAGATGCGCGCTAGGTTGGCGATCGCCTTCTCCCGGTAATCGGGATGAGTGTTGATGCCGGTGCCCACCGCCGAGCCTCCGAGTCCAACCTCGCGTAATAGCTCGGACTGTTGCTCGATTGAGTTCTTCGCGCGCTTGATCGCGCCTGCGTAGGCGTGAAACTCCTGGCCCAGCCGCATGGGCACCGCGTCCATCATGTGAGTGCGGCCAGACTTCAGGACGTGGTGGAACTCTTTGCCTTTTTCATCGAGTGCGGCAATCAAGCCATCGAGCACCGCATACAGCTTTTCCAATTCGAGCAGCGCGGCGAGGCGCATCGCGGTGGGGAAGACGTCGTTGGTCGATTGCCCGTAGTTGACGTGATCGTTGGGATGGACGTGCTTGTACTCGCCCAGCTTGCCACCCAGCAACTCGGAGGCGCGGTTGGCGATCACCTCGTTGCTGTTCATGTGGAAGCTGACGCCCGCGCCCGCCTGGAAAACATCGACCACGAACGCCTGGTCCCACTTGCCCTGCTGAACTTCTTTGGCGGCCTCGATGATGGCATTGGCCGTCTTCTCATCCACCAGACCGAGCTCGCGATTGGCGAGGGCCGCAGCCTCTTTCACCATCGCGATGGCGCGGATGAGGGAAGGGTGGGCGCGCAGTCCGCTGATGGGAAAGTTCTCCACCGCGCGCGCGGTTTGAATGCCGTAATAAACGCTGGCAGGAATTTCTTTGCTGCCAAGAGAATCTTTTTCGGTGCGGGTTGCCGCTTCGATAGGCATGCTGTCCTCCTGGGTTGGCCGCCAGCGCGGAATTCCCACTCCAGTTCGTCGTCGATGCGTGCACTTGAAGATCGCGCCGCTTAGGAAAGTCACTCAAAGGCTGTGAAGCGGCTCTAGAATTCCTATCAAGTCGGTTGACATTTCTCAAGAATACTCCATACTGAGGAGTTAATTTGGATGGTTAAGGTATCGTGTGTCTTTTACTGCCGCAGAACGACTTGAGTTGCGGGTTGCCATTGTGTCGCGAGCCATTGATGAATACAACGAGCTGGACCGGATTGCCGGAGTGATAGAGGATAAGGCGCAGAAGACGGCCGTCGCCTCCGGAGCGTTCCTGGCTGCCGGGCTCGGCCTATTGACATCGGACAGTCCCCGAAACGTATTGGCAGGTAGAGTGGGACTTCCGGCCTTCATCATCCTGTTCGCCATTATTGGCCTCTTGATTGTCGCCACCGGTTTGTGCCTGCTTGTTACTTGGGCTAGGACGTTTTTGCTGCCGACTGTCGAGGGTATGGAGAAGGTAACCAATGATATCCTCGCCCTACCGGCTGCGGAACAAACCCATGAAGTCATGGAAAGTTTCTATTGTCTTCAGGCTTCGATCTGGGGAAAGGCACTCCAAGGCCTCAAGAAAAACGTACATAAAAGAGCGGACTGGCTGCGATCGGGGCAGATTGTTTTTTCGACAGCCGTTCTCGGGATTGCCATCCTTCTGATTCTCACAATCAGCAAACTAATGATTTAGCAGGGGCTTCTATGAGATGCTGTTGGGTTTTGGAGGACGGTACACGGTGCCCGTTTGAGGCCGTGGCCCACTGCGTGTACTGTGAGAAGCATATGGAGGAATTGTTGGGGTCCAGAGGTCCTTATGTGAGCGTCCCATGTGCTTTTGAATCTTTTTCTGATAAAGGCTGTGTCCATTTCGAAAACGGTGAACGCTGCAAGATGGAGGCCGCGACGGGTAGCCTGTACTGTGCAGGGCATGGGCCTGACCGCTGATCGGCAAAACCGTTTCAGTTGGCCTGAGGGGTCGGGAAGACGGAAAACGGGACCTATACGGCCCGGTGGACGGCTCTGAGGGGCAGAAGAGTATTTCGGAAGACGCGTGCTTCTATAGCGCGATTCCGAATCTACACTGGGCTAGGTTCGCTGCTGAGGCTTCGCTACCCGATCTCCACCATCTCAGCAATCTTCGCCTGCCATTCCTTTGGACCGGACTCGTGCACGGAGTTGCCGTTCACATCCACGGCAACGGTGACCGGCATGTCCTCAACCTCGAATTCGTAGATGGCCTCCATGCCGAGATCGGCGAAGCCCAGCACGCGCGACTTCTTGATGGCCTTCGAAACCAGGTAAGCCGCCCCGCCCACCGCCATGAGGAACACCGCTTTGTGATCGCGAATGGCGGAGATGCCTTCCGGTCCGCGTTCCGACTTGCCCACCATGCCGAGCAGTCCAGTCTCCTTCAGCATCTGGCGCGTGAACTTGTCCATGCGCGTGGCCGTGGTGGGACCGGCGGGCCCAACGACTTCATCCCGCACCGGATCGACCGGTCCAACGTAGTAGATGAAGCGGTTGGTGAAGTCCACCGGAAGCTGTTCGCCGCGCTTGAGCATGTCGGTCATGCGCTTATGAGCTGCATCGCGGCCGGTGAGCAGCTTGCCGCTAAGCAGAATCACCTCGCCGGTCTTCCACGTCGCCACTTCTTCGCGCGTGACCGTGTCGAGGTTGACGCGGCGCGCACCCGCCGGATTGTAGGTCAACTCCGGCCAGTCCTTCAGCGACGGTGGCTTCAGCGCGACTGCGCCCGAGCCGTCGAGCACGAAGTGAGCATGACGTGTTGCCGCACAGTTTGGGATCATCGCGACAGGCAGGTTGGCGGCATGCGTGGGATAGTCCTTCACCTTCACATCAAGCACGGTGGTCAGGCCGCCCAGTCCTTGCGCGCCGATGCCCAGCGCATTGATCTTTTTATAGAGCTCGAGCCGCAACTCCTCGGCACGGTTCTTCGGCCCGCGGGCAATCAGCTCCTGAATGTCGATCGGCTCCATCAGAGCTTCCTTTGCCAGCAGCATGGCCTTCTCTGCCGTGCCGCCGATGCCGATGCCGATAATTCCCGGAGGACACCAGCCTGAGCCCATCATGGGCACCGTCTTCAGCACCCACTCGACGATGGAGTCGGAGGGATTCAGCATGACGAACTTCGACTTGGCTTCCGAGCCGCCGCCCTTTGCGGCGACGATGACGTCAACCTTGTCGCCGGGAACGAGCGTCATGTTCACGACCGCCGGGGTGTTGTCCTTGGTGTTCTTGCGTTCGCCGGCCGGATCGGCCAGCACGCTGGCGCGCAGTTTGTTGTCGGGGTGGAGATACGCGCGGCGCACGCCCTCGTTGACCATGTCCTCCACGCTCATGGTCGCGTCCCACTGCACCTTCATCCCAATCTTCAGGAAGACGGTTACGATGCCTGTGTCCTGGCAAATCGGCCGGTGGCCTTCGGCGCACATGCGCGAATTGATCAGGATCTGCGCCATCGCGTCCCGAGCGGCGGGCGACTGTTCTTTTTCATACGCGAGCGCCAGGCCCTGAATGAAATCGACCGGGTGGTAGTAGGAAATGTATTGCAGAGCATCGGCAACACTCTGGATAAGGTCGTCCTGCTTGATGACTGTCATTACGCCTCGCTGTAGAAAAGAATGTAAGAGTCCGGGCAAACGCCCACGTTAATTATAAGAACACAGATGCGTGACACCTAGGGAATTCAATGTGAGCGGAGGAATCCGCATTCCCCAAACGTGGGAGAAAAGCACTCAGCACTCAGCTGAGTGCTGCTTCAAACCAGCTTTCCGTACATCGACGTGTAGTTCAGCCCAATCTCGCCGCAGCTGCCTCGCTCCACCGAATACACAATGCAGGAGTCGAACGGGCGTGAATAAATGTGCAGGCTCACGGCGCGCTGTCCCCATTCGCGGGAATTACGGACATCGTGCACCGGATTCAGCGGATCGACCGCTACCGGATTCGCTGGCGTGATCTCGACGACATTGGTGGGAACGATGTTGCATCGGTGGGCGGCGAGGTCCTCGGAGAGAAGGCGGAAGTTCTGCACCGCAAGCCGGCCGATGGGTGCGGCCATCCAGCAATTCTGCCCTTGGTGATTGTGAATGGAACTGCCCATGCCGACCTCCCAGCAGATGGCCAGCAATTCGTAAAGGTCGGTCTTGTCAATCAGGTTGCGGGTATAGTGTTGGGCATTCCAGAACAGATAAGGGTCCAGCGATTCCGGATCAACCGAATTCTGTCGCAGATATTGCAGTGTGCCGTTGACCCCAGTGAAGTTGTCGTTCTTGAGTTTGCGCAGGCCGTCGATGAAGTGCTGCACTGGAATTCCGCGCATTGCTCGATCTGCTGACGTAGCCATTTGCGAGGCGCCTCCTTAGGGGACGAACCGCTTATTCTACCCCGGTTTCAGCGGTTCGAGTCCTGCGGCGTGCGCCAGCGCAGGAAATCTTAAGTTTCTGGAAATCCAATGTGCTACAAAGCGGCTCCAAGTCTATAATGAGCGCAAGTACCACCCTGGCAAGGTGGCTCAGCGTTCGGCACTGGAGTATTCCATGAAGTCTCGCCCTCTCGCCGTTGCAACCGCAATGCTGCTGAGCGTGCTCCCCGCGGTCCCTTCGTTCGCGCAGAACACCACGCCAACTCAGGCGCCATCCGCGCAGGCACCCAGCAACCCACAAGAGCAAACTCAACCCGCGGCAGAGACCAGCCCTAACCCAGCCGCTACAGCCGGCGGCACATCAACTCCAGCCTCGACCGAGGACGCGCCGAAAGCCACTCACGACAAGGGCAAGAACGACGTCGATGACATTGGCAATCGCAAGGTCGGCTCCGGCAAGGGTATCGGGGACTGGTACGGGTACGACACCGAGATCAAGATGGGCAAGCAGTACGCCATGATGATCGAGTCGAGCGCCCGGATGATTCAGGATCCAGTCGTGGTTGAGTACGTGAACCGCATCGGCCAGAACCTGGTTCGCAACTCCGACGCCAAGGTGCCGTTTACCATCAAGGTTCTCGACTCCGACGACATCAACGCGATGGCCTTGCCAGGCGGTTTCTTCTATGTCAACAGCGGCCTCATCCTGGCCGCCGACGATGAAGCCGAACTGGCCGGGGTGATGGCGCACGAAATTGCGCACGTTGCGGCCCGCCATGCGACCCGCGAGATGACGCGCGCCAACTACGCCAGTATGGCTTCGATACCATTGATCTTCGTGGGAAGTTGGGGCCTGTATGAAGGCGCGAGTCTGGCCTTGAACCTGGCGCTGCCCCTGACCTTTATGAAATTCTCGCGCGGCTTCGAAGCGGAAGCCGATTACCTTGGCGTGCAATATATGTACAAGGCCGGCTACGATCCGCAGGCCTTCGTCTCTTTCTTCGAGAAGATCAAGGCGCAAGAAAAGAAGAAGCCGGGTACGCTGGCCAAAGCCTTCGCTTCTCATCCGCCAACTCCCGATCGAATTCTCAAGACCCAGGAAGAGATCCGCGCCGTCCTGCCCGCGCGTCCGGAATACATCGTCAACACGTCCGAGTTCAACGACGTGAAGGCCCGGTTGGCGGCCTTGCAGAATCGTAAGAAGGGCATCGAAGAAAAGGACAACACCAAGCCTTCGCTGCGGCGCACTCAAACCGCAGACAGCGACAAAGGCAACCCCGGCAAGGATGGGGACGATCGTCCCACCTTGCAACGGCGCGACGATGACTTCATCGCCAGCACGGGTCAACGGTAGCTGCTTCAGGTCTTGCTCGACCGGCGGCCGGGTGCCGCCGGTTTTGCTTTTCCGGTGCTGTTCGAGCCGGATTCCCTTGAGGATGGTTTTGTTGCCGCAAACGCTATTCTTGTGTCAACTCAAATACCGGGTAATTTGCGGCAAGGCCTGCAAAACGCTCAGCGGCTGAACCGGCAGGCACTGGAAAGTAACGCTGCACGGTGGTCTTGAAGCTGTCGAGATAAGCTTTCAGCAGTTGGGGCTTCTCTGGATCGGTAACCGGCCGCAATCGATAGATCTGCCGGAACGCTCCTTTCTTGAGCGTAATCTCGCCTGCTGCTTCCGCATTGCGGATCCACTGTGTGCGGCCGCGAGGCGCCACCAGGTACCGCTTGGCACCGGTCTCCAGCAGATTTATCGGAATAGAGTACAGCCGTCCGCTTTTCCGCCCTCGGACCTGAAGCAGGTAATTGTGTTTCAGTCCAAAGCCACGGCCCACCAGGAATCCGAACAACCGATTGAAGGCGCGTTCCATTGCGCTCGGTGGCCGGAAGGCAGGAGTGCTGGGATTGGTCGCCATAGATCTATTTTACGCAGTCTCGCAGCCGCTGTTGCGGTATATTCTTCACGCCGAGGGGGCTCTGCTTCGCAACTGCAGTTGAACGGTTTCTTCGAAAGGGAATAGCGCAACCGCCAGCTATCGGAGTACACTTTCGCCGGGGAGTTGATCGCGCATCTCCTCGTAATGTCACGGAGAAACTTGGCGAGCGCAGCTTCAATTCCCGGCAGCCCACATTACCCGCTTATGACCTCGTCCGAATGTGGGTCGAATGCCGCAACCTCCAACTACAAATTCAGCGCTACCGTTCCATTGGACCGGATGCAGTCCTTCGCTACACAACTTTCCGCTTAGGAGAGACCTTATGAAATTTCGCATTCTTCGCTATGTCTTCCTGTTTTGCTTGCTCGGCAGTTTGTATATCGCAGCCCAACAGGTTGCACCTGATGCCACGGCTGTCGGCCCGCTGCCAACCGCTTCCGGCGAATACGATCTTGGGGCCCAGATTGACAACCTTGTGCTGCCCGGTTGTCAGCCCGCGTCAGGCTATGACTGTAAGGTTGATGTCCGCGCGCACGTGTATTACCCGCAAACGCTCACTGGCACTTATCCGGTGATAATTTTCCTGCACGGCAACCACGGCACGTGCGGCACTCCCGATCCGAACCTGCCGGGCGATCCCCGGAACGATGACAACTCGGACTACACCGGCACCGGCACGTGTCCGTCGGGCTATATCGAATCCCCCAGCTATCTCGGGTACGACTATATGGCTTTCCGGCTGGCCAGTTATGGATACATCGTGGCGTCCATTGATGCTAATCGCGGCATCACTGCTGGACCGGGTCTGCCCGGCGACGACGGCCTTATCAAGGCGCGCGGGATCATGGTGCTGCGCCATCTTCAGCACCTGAGCACTTGGAACCGGCACGGCGGAACCCCCACCGGCGTTGGGGTCGAATTGCAAGGCCATCTCGATTTCAGCAATACCGGTATGATGGGAC
Organism: uncultured Acidobacteriaceae bacterium; assembly: GCA_963836875.1. Lineage (GTDB taxonomy): Bacteria > Acidobacteriota > Terriglobia > Terriglobales > Acidobacteriaceae > Bog-257. The sequence goes on along the minus strand of CAWIKZ010000005.1, from coordinate 1,111,837 downwards.
ACTCGCGCGGCGGCGATGGCGTCCGCGCTGCCTATAACGACTACATCATGACGGGCAGCATCTGGCCGGGCATGATCGAAGATCCCATCACCTTCAAGGGAGTCTTCGAAATTGCACCGGTCGACTTCCTGGGCAACAATTCCAAAGGCGTGGCGTGGAACATCATTGCCGGACTTTGTGACGGCGACGTATCCGACATGCAGGGGATTCATCCCTATGATCGCGATATCTTACCGCCATTTGAACAGACGCCGCTGCAGAAATCCAGCATCATGATCTGGGGCGCCAATCACAACTTCTTCAATTCCCAATGGCAAATCAGTGACGCCACCAGTCTGAGTCCGCCTTACCCCGCAGACTGCATTGGTGCGGGGCAAACACCAATCTTTCCGGTGTCGCCGGGTTCGCCGCAGCAGCGCCTGACAACGATGACGTCGCTGATGGCGTTCTTCCGCGGCAATGTGGGCAGCGGAGCCGATCAGACATTCAACCGGAATTTCAATCCCTGGTGGGGAATTCCGGCTACGGTGACCGATGAAGGCGGTGTGATGCAGCCTTACCCAACCCGCGCTGATAGAGGTTTCACTCCTCCGGTCGCGATCAAGGTCTTTGAAGACTTTACGGGGCAGACCGGAACCAGCAGTTACGGATTTCCCAACGACGCTTCCAATATCACCATCGTCCACGGAACTGTGCCCAACCACGATCCCAGTCTGCGCGCCGGCAGAATCAGTTGGACCACGGCCGGTCCCGCCACCTACTTCCAAACCAACTGGACGGCCGTAGGTACAGGCAGGTTTCTCACGGGCTATACAACGCTAGAACTCCGGGTTTCCCGGCAAAGCAGCAGCCTGAATCCCACTACGCCAACCGACTTTTCCATCTCCCTCCAGACACCGGTCCGCGTAACCACGGGCTCGCTAAAGCTCAGTAGATATACGGACCCGAATTTTGTGGGCCAACCCGGCAATCAGTCGTATTTGCAGGGACCGGTGGGATCGACAGACGGCGGACTGCATCCGATTTTGCAGACGGTGCGGATCCCCCTCAGGGATTTCCCGGGTTTTGCCTCTGTCCTCGGTACGCAGGTGCACGGCATAAGGCTTACCTTTGACCAGACCGCTTCGGGCGCAATCTACGTCGCCAATATCCGACTTTCCAATCAGCCGGTCACTCATGGGCCGGAGATGGATGTTGCCGATGCGGTTGAACTCATGCAACAGTCCGAACCACCAGCACCGCGAGTACATGGGGGAGTGATTACCTCGTTGCAGCGGCTCGCCTCGGTGCCCCAGTTGCGTGGCGCTCCGGGAGTGGAGATCGAGATCACCAGCAATCAACCCTTCCCAGTACGCGATGCCATGCTCACATTGCGTGTTGGCGAAAAATCCTTCACCCTGAGTCACTACGTCCGCGGAGATTGGCACCACGTGGTGTTCTCACTTACCGATGCCGAGTTTGCCAGCCTGTCTTCGGGAGATCCTATGCTAGTGCAGTATGGACCGAAGTCGTTGGGCGATGTCTGGAATATCGGAAGGCTCGACAAGCAAATGACTACGAAAAAATAAATTAGGCGTCGGGTGCCGGAACGTGGCCTGCTTTGCAGGATTCACTCCGACCTGGGATAAGAAATAAAGGATGGAAGGGCGTTCGAATGAGCGCCCTTCTAATTTCCGAACCAACTGTTCCCGCAGGTACGAAGCGGCTGGCTCGCACCGGCAACTACGCGGCCTTGCTGCCCGATGCAACGGCGATCGGGTTGGAAGCTGTTGAACTGTCAGGCTCGGAGCGGACCATCTTCATTTCCGTCCAGTCGTAAGGAAATTCCTTGCCACAATCCAGACAGACGACATAGGTGCCGGTGACGGCAGCCGCTGCGCTGCGGCGAAGTTTTCCTTTCACCGTGATGGGAAAGCTGCAACGTTGGTGCGAACAACCGAAGACGAAATCGAATAGAAGTGGTTGCATAAATAGGTTCTGACTCAGAGTTGGTACTTCAAGAGATACTGCTGATTGAGATTAGCTGTTGTCATGATGCTGACCGACCAGCAGTGGAAGCAGATTGAGGATTTGTTCCCGGCACCGCAGCGACGGAAAGATGGACGGGGCCGACCTTGGGCACCGAATCGCAGCTGTTTCGAAGGCATTCTCTGGGTTCTGCGTGTTGGCGCACGGTGGCGCGACCTGCCAAGCGAATATCCCCATGGCTGCACCTGCTGGCGTCGTCTGCGGCGGTGGGAAGAGCAGGGGGTGTGGCTGCGGGCATGGCAAGCGTTGCTGGCCCGGTTGGATGAACGAAAGTTGCTCGACTGGGAAGAGGCCTTTCTGGACGCGACCTTTGTGCTGGCGAAAAAGGGGGCTGCGCAGTCGGAAAAACCCGTCGCGGGAAAGGTACGAAGTGCATGGTGGTGGTCGACGGCCAGGGTATACCTATCGGAGCGCAACTTGCGTCCGCGCAGATCTCCGAGTTCCGGCTCGCGGAAAGCACGCTGGCGCGGGTAAGAGTACCGCGCGGTGGACGCGGCCGCCCGCGGAAGCGGTTGCGCCGTGTGATTGCGGATCGCGGTTACGATTCGGATGGGCTGCGCCAGCGGTTGTGGGATCGAGGCACGGAGTTGATCGCTCCCTACTTGCGCAGCAGAAAACAGCGCCGCTTTGAAGACAAACGCAAGCTACGCCGCTATCGGCGGCGCTGGAAAATCGAGCGCACCAATGCTTGGCTGCAGAACTTCCGCCGTGTCCAAGTACGCTATGACCGCATCCTGAGCGTGTATCAAGGCTTCTTTCATTGTGCTTGCCTCATCATCACCTTGAGGCATTTATGCAACTAGCTCTAGACTCATATACCTCCTCTCGCCCCCGTCAAGGAGAGCGCCCCAGGTTGCGTGGCGAAGCCGGGTAAAGCCTCTTGAGCAAAATAACCCGGTTCTAGACCTTTAGATTCGAAGGCTGCGAAAAAGGTTCGATGAATGAAGCCGGTGTTCCCGTTTTAGGGCAACATCGCGATTACTAACGTGCCTTCTATAAAGCGCTCCTGCGAAGCCGAGACACACACTCGATATCGGCAAGTCGAGAGCCTGAGATAAGTTTGATGCTGTATAAGGCTGGAATCGGTTTACGGCTACTTGGCCGTCGGAGCGTCGCTCTGTTCTCGAGGATCGCTGACTTGCTTCTTGTGGCCTTCGCACTTGGAGACGATGGCCGTGCGTAGCCGGGTGCGAAGATCATCCGGAAGTTCGTACAGGTGGGAGTCGCGGTAGATCTCGATGGTCATCTTGGTTGTGTTGCAGACCACGTAACAATTGTGGCACCACTGAAGATGGTCCTCCAATTCGGCTCGTGTTTGAGCGTCCATCGAGTCGTCAAGGTAATCGGTGAGCTCTTTCAGAAAATCAGAGCAGGTCACGGTTTGCCATCTCCACCAGTACGATTTTTGAAGTACTTATTCAACCGTTCACGCAACTGCAGCCGGGCCCGAAGCAGGCGGGACTTGACCGCGGGAATACTCAAATCCAAGGCATCCGCCGTCTCTTCGGTGGAGAGCCCCTCAACGTCGCGCAAGACAAACACCGTCCGAAAGCTGGGCGGCAACCCTTGTATCGTCTTGCCCAGGATTTCCTTCAGTTCACCCTGGTTGTAAAGCTGCTCCGGATTCGGAGACCAGTCCGCAACTTCGCGCGGCATGGAATCCTCTTCCGTCTTAATGTTCTCATCGAGCGAAACCATGCGCTCGGGACGCCGGCGGCGCAAGCGCATGAGCGCTTCGTTCACCGCGATCCGTACCAGCCAGGTGTAGAACTTCGACTGCTCCTGGAAGTTCGCCAGGTTCTGGTACGCCTTCAGGAAAGCGTCCTGCACCACGTCTTCCGCGTCCTCGCGGTTTTGCGTGATGTGCTGCGCGATCCGGAACACGTTGCGGTCGTACCGCTTCACCAGCTCTTCGAAAGCGCTGATGTCGCCGGCCTTGGCCGCGTGCACTAGCGTAAGTTCATCGCCAGTCGCTTCTACCTTTGGTTGGATGGTTCCCATGTTTGCGTAGATTCAGGATTTTAGTCCGGGGTCCCCGAGGCGCGCCGCTTTTGCGCGACTTGGGGTGGGTTACGCCCTGCACAAAAATCCCGAAAGCCATTGTACCTATACGGTCGAGGATTCGGGAAAGCCGAGGAAACAAAATTTCATTTATCGAGCTGTTGCTGCCTGCTGCGTTGAATCACGGTTCTGGTGGAAATACCTCCATTGTACGGACGGGCGAGCCCGATAGATGTCATAGGCGGGAACCGATTTTGTAAACAATTTGTTTCGGTTCGGCTTGGAAGGAATCGCGCTACACTGAATCCGGTGAATCCCCACAGCCGCTTCCATTTCGTTTTTCTGGCCGTCGTACTGGCCTTGCTGGGCCATGGGGTGCTTGCGCAAGAGACTTCTTCCGCCCACAAGAAAAAGTCTTCGTCCAGTACCAGTGCGCATAAATCCACGAAGCCGGCCGGCAAGAAATCGGCGTCTGCTCATCACCACGCGCCTCGCAAGAAAGTGACTGCTGCGCGCGCCCACAGCCTGAAGCGGAGCTTCGTGGCCTCCAGCGATTTGCGTCCAATGGCGCGGCAGCTCGTGGAATTTCGCACGCCCCCCGCCTATGCCGGAGTCGAAACCTACGCGCACGCCCACGCCGGAACCGAGGCCGGTGCGCTGGCCTGGTTCGCCATCGGATACGCGCACTACCTCGACGGGCATTATCCTGCGGCCATCGCCGCCATGCAAAAGGCGCAGCCGCAGATCGGCGAATTGAAGGATTACACAGCGTTTTTCATCGGCAATTCGTTCGTGGCCAGCAATGACCCGGAAGAATCTTTTGCGTACCTGCGCGACTTCGGCACTCGCTTTCCGGACTCGCTTTATGCGCATGATGCCTTGATTGCGTACGCCAGGGCGCTGCTCGCGACCAAGCGGTCGAGCGAAGCCATCCGGCTGCTGGAAGCGCACCGCTCGCCCCCTAGCGCGGAAACCGAATATTTCCTCGGCAAAGCCTACGTGCAGAATGGCCAAGGCCGCGCTGGGGCCGAGGTCTTGCGACGCGTTTACTACAGCTATGCGACCAATTACACGGCCGACAACGCCGCTGCCGATCTAAGGAAAATCCCCGAAGCGGAAACGCTTCCCCCGGTCACCTACGCTGAGCACCTGAAGCGCGCCGAGGCGCTCTACAAGGCTCGTCGCTATCCCGCCGCGGCCGACGAGTATCGTACTCTGGCGGACCTCGCTCCCAGGGGAGAGCAACCAGCCACGCTGATTCAGCTCGCCAACGCGTACATGCACGATGGCAATACCCGCGATGCCCGCGCCGCACTCGATCGCATTCCCGACGATGGCAGCGAGGCCAGCGCAGAGAAGTGGTATCAGCAGGCCGAGATTGCCCGCAATGCCAATGATGACGCCGCCCTGACCACCATTCTGCAGCACATGCGAAGCACCACTCCCAAGTCGCCGTGGCTGGAATCGGCTTTATTTACCGCCGGAAACATGTACTTGCTGCGCAAGGATTACGACCGCGCCATTGATTATTATCGCGAGCTTCATGACCGCTTCCCGTCCGGAACGAAAGCGGCGTACGCGCATTGGAAGTGCGCCTGGCTCACCTATCGCCAGAACCGCAAGGAGCAAGCCAAGAAATATTTTGATGAGCAGATCGAGTTCTATCCCGTCACCAATGAAGTTCCCAATGCCATGTATTGGCGCGGACGCATGGCCGAAGATGAGGGTCAGTACGGCGCTGCCCGCGCCTATTACCAGAAGCTTGCGGAGCGTTACCGCAACTACTATTACGGCGTGCTGGCGCGCAAGCGGTTGGCTGTCTTGCAGACAGCTCCTTCCGTGGCCGTGGCGTCACTGCAGCACATCGGCTCGGCGCCGGCGTACGATGCCGAGTCAAAAGTCACCGACCCGCCCGAGGACGATCTTCACTACATGCGCGCCCGGTTGTTGGAAAATGCCGGCGTGACTGACCTGGCGGTGCGCGAATTGCAAGCGGGCAGCTCGACTGGCCCGTCGTGGGAGATGCTGGAAATTGCGCGCATCTACTCCAGCGGAGGCGACTACTACCGTGCGCTACAGGCTTTAAAGCGGGCCATCGCGGGCTATTTTGCGATGGATGTAGATGGGCTGCCTGCACCCTACTGGCACGGACTGTTCCCGCGCCCTTATTGGGATGCGCTGCGGCGCTACTCGGAAGAAAACGGTCTCGACCCCTATTTGGTGGCGTCGCTGATCCGGCAGGAATCGGAGTTCAATCCCGGCGCCATATCGCATGCCAACGCTTATGGGCTGATGCAACTACTGCCCAAGACAGGCAAGGGCGAGGCCAAGAAAGCCGGATTGCAGCACTACAAGACTGACTCGCTGCTCGATCCGACCACGAATATCGAACTGGGGACCCGCTACTTTCGGCAGATGATCGACCACTTCGGCGGCCAGACTGAGTACGCCCTGGCTGCTTATAATGCGGGGGCCGATCGCGTCGAGGATTGGCGCGCGTCGGGCAACTTCCGCGACGTGGAGGAGTTCGTCGAGTCCATTCCGTTCACGGAAACCCGCGAATATGTGCAGGCCATCGTGCGCAACGCCGCGGTTTACAAGCGGGTGTACGGGACACCGTAAAGGCAGTTCTCAGTTACGAGAAGCATGATCTAACCACTATCTTGCATTTTCAACGACATCGCACGTCGCACGGAATCACTGTGCAGCACGGCATACCGCCCATGTAGTCTCTTCGTGACATTCGCCGCGGTGACGAGATGCAGCGCAGAAATTCTTGTGGTCACTGACAACTGCTCTACGAACTGCTTTTCACCGCTTCATTCCCGGACTTGGCAAAGACGATCTCCGATACCAGCAGGATCGCGCCAATCACGATGGCGCTATCGGCCACGTTGAATGCCGGCCAGTGATAGCTGCCGACGTAAAAGTCCAAAAAATCGACGACGTGGCCGGTGAACATGCGGTCCCACAGATTACCCATGGCGCCGCCCAAAATCAACGACAGCCCGATGGTTGTCGTGCTCAGCGCGTGGCTGTTCTTCCACAACAACGCGGAGACGACGATGAGGGCGAGAACGGAGAAGGTCACCAGCGCTCCGATCTTCCACTGTGCCGACGACTCGGCGAAGAGGCCAAATGCGGCCCCGGTGTTCTCCACATGCGTCAACTGGAAGAAGCCGGGGATGACCAGCACATATTCGCGCGGGGCGATGTTGCTGGCCACCGCCCACTTGGTGATGCGGTCCAGCAGCAATACGGCAGCGGCGATGAGGAAGAAGTACTTGCGCATGGCGTAACTTGAATGCATTTCCTAGTTCTTAGACGCTTGCACGCGACGGAAAGAAGCAACAGAAAGCTGGTCTTACCGTGCGCGCGCGGTCGCCTCAATCTCTGCCAGCACGGCGCTGCAGCGCTCGCACACGGTCGGATAGATTTTATCTTCTCCCACATGGGTCGAATAGTTCCAGCAACGTTCGCACTTCTGGCCCGGAGCGCGGTTGACCGTAACCACCTGGCCCGCGTCGCCGTTGCTGGCTGGAGATTTCTCCAACACCACATCCGAAACGATAAACAGATAGCGCAACTGATCGCGATGACGTTCCAGCACCGGAAAAAGCTGCTCAGGAGCGGCCACGTATAGCTGTGCTTCCAAGCTCCCGCCGATTCTCTTCTCGGCGCGGGCTGCCTCTAGCGCCTTCAGAGCTTCATTGCGAACTGTCAGCAGAGTGTCCCAATCGTTTGCCACCGCGCCGGCATCGAAGCCGGAAGGTATCTTGCCCGTCAGTTCCTCGGGCTGCGGAAACAGCGTCACATGCACGCTCTCCGGACGGTCGTCGACGGCCGGCAAAAATCCCCAGACCTCCTCCGCAGTGAAACTCATGACCGGCGCCAGTAGTCGCACAAGCGCCTCGCCCAGCCGCCACAGCGCGGTCTGGGCCGAGCGACGGCCCGGCGATTTGGGAGCCGACGTGTACAGCCGGTCCTTGAGTACATCGAAGTAGATCGCACTCAGATCGACGATGCAAAAATCCTTCAGCCGATGATAGAGCCGATGGAAGACAAAGTTGTCGTAGTGCTCACGCACATCCTTCGTGACCTCAGCGGCACGGAGCAGGATGTACTGATCGAGTGGATGCATCTCGGCGAAGCCGACTGCATCCTGCGCAGGAGCGAAATCTTGCAAGTTACTGAGGATGTAGCGAAACGTATTACGAATCTTGCGATAGCTTTCCGAAATGCGCTGCATCAACTCGTCGGATGCCATGACATCCTCGCGGAAGTCCACCGACGCAACCCATAGCCGAACAATCTCAGCTCCGAGTTTGTCCGCGATCTCCACTGGATCGACCGTATTGCCCAGTGACTTCGACTGGGCGCGTCCCTGCGGGTCGAGCGTCCAGCCCGCGGTGGCGACGCTGCGGTAGGGCGCTCCGCCCTTGGCCGCAACCGCGCACAGCAGGGAAGAGTGGAACCATCCGCGATGCTGATCGCCCCCCTCCAGATACAAATCGGCTGGCCAGGGAAGTCCGGGCTCGCGGCCCAGCACCGCCGCATGACTCGAACCCGACTCGAACCACACGTCAATGATGTCCATCTCCTTGCGAAACTTCGTGGCTCCGCACTTGGCGCACTTGATTCCGGCGGGAAGGATCTCGTACGCGGAGTATTTGTACCAGGAGTCAGCGCCCTCGCGAGCAAACAACTCGACGACCGCGCGATTCACCGCAGGATCGTTGAGAAATTCCTGGCAAGCTTCGCATTGAAACACCGCGATGGGGACGCCCCAGATGCGCTGGCGCGAAATACACCAGTCGGGGCGGGTGGCGACCATGTTCGAGATGCGCTCTTCGCCCCAAGCCGGGTCCCATTTCACTTTCTTGATTTCTTCCAGCGCGCGGCTGCGCAGCGTGCCGCCGGATTCCCGGGTCCCCGACAAGTCTCGATTTTGGACGTGTTGGGGTGACAGCTTGCCTTCCATCGAGATGAACCACTGCTCCGTGGCGCGGAAGATGATGGGATTGTGACAGCGCCAGCAATGCGGATAGGAGTGTTCGATCTTTTCGAATCCCAGCAGCACGCCCCGGCTCTTCAGCAGCTCCACAACCAACGGATTGGCCTTGAAGACCTGCCGGTCCTTGTATTCCGGCAGCCCGCTACGAAGGATGCCTCCCTCGTCCACATCGCAATGCAAGTCAAGGCCGTACTTGACACCGGTGACGAAGTCGTCCGCGCCATGCGCAGGGGCGGTATGCACCGCGCCGGTTCCGGTGTCCATGGTCACGTAATCGCCCAGCACGCCGAGGACGCTGCGCTCCAGGAAGGGATGAGCGAAGGTCGAGTACTGCAGCTTGGCACCAGGGAACGAGGCCATTTCCTTCGCCTCGCCGAGGCTGCACTTCTCGATTGTCTGCTGCGCCAGCTCTCTGGCAACAATGTAAGTCCACTCGCCGGTGTCGAGCGCGACATATTCCGCATCGGGCGCGAAGGTCACCGCCATCGAGGCAGGAAGCGTCCACGGGGTGGTCGTCCAGATGATGGTCGCGACGTTCCTTTTGCCGGTCAGCGCGGCATCGATCTTCGCCGCATCGCTGGTCAGCGGATAGCGCACCCAGATGCTGGGGCTGGTGTGCATCTCGTACTCCACTTCCGCCTCGGCCAGCGCGGTCTTGTCGTACACGCACCAGTACACCGACTTCAGGCCCTTGTAAACCAGCCCCTGCTCGTAGCACGAGTAGAACGTCTCCATCACGACGCTCTCGTAGCTGGGATCCATCGTCGAATACGGCCTCTCCCAACGCCCGAAGACTCCGATCCGCTTGAATTGTTCGCGTTGCAGATTGAGATACTTCTGCGCGTACTTGCGGCACTCCTCGCGTACCGCCAGCGGATCCATGTCGAGCTTCTTGCGGCCCAGCAGATCGTCAACCTTGATCTCGATTGGGAGTCCATGGCAGTCCCATCCGGGCACATAGGGTGCGTCAAAGCCACTCATGCTGCGCGACTTCACCACGAAGTCTTTCAGCGTCTTGTTCAGCGCCGTACCCAGGTGGATGGGGCCGTTGGCATAGGGTGGGCCGTCGTGCATCACATAGATAGGCTGGCCTTTGTGCGCCTCGCGGATGCGGTCGTAAATCCGCATTTTCTCCCACCGGTCGAGCATCAGGGGCTCGTTCCGGGGCAGGTTCGCCTTCATGGAAAAGTCGGTCTTAGGCAGATTCAGCGTGGATTTTAGATCGAGCGGCACTCCCTATATCTCCCGCCAGTCCGGCAACTGGATTGCAATCGACGCACAAGCTATCTGTTCATTATAGGGAGCGGGTAAATTCGCGTCCATCAGCGGGTTGCATTGTGCTCGCGGTCTCGACCAGAAAGCGATTGAGGTGGCCGCAACTGGAAGGTCGAACCTGTTATGAAAGACGGCAGGCCAGTCGCGGTGCAAATCAACGTTGAGGTGAACTTTCGGCTGTATTGATTGGATACCAAGAAACGAGGTTTGATCGGATAGCCCAATCGGCAAAACAAAGCTGCGCAGCAACTGCCAAGACTAGCCGCACAGGATGTCAATGGGCAAGATCCCAAGGAGAGGTCAACCAGCCTCTCCTTTTTGGTTGTGGACTATCGCTCAATACTTCACAGCCTCTTCAGGAACGCCTTGGCGCGCTCTAACTCCGGGAACAGCTTCTCTTCCGCTTGAAACCCGGCCCCGTGGACGCAACGCCGGCTGCCGCGCAGCTTTACCGGATGCTTCAGATGGAGCATTTCGTGATAGACGATGTATTCCACGGCGTAACGCGGCACTCGCGGGTGATCGAAGGCGCGGCTGACCACGATGGCATTATGGGCGGGATCGTAATGCGCCAGGCTTCTGCGGGCGTGCGCCTGGCTCCACGTCATCTGCGGCCGGCCCAGTAAACCGTGGAAGAAACGCTGGTTGAGTTCTTCGAAGATCTGGTCCAGGTCGTAGACCTCGCCTTGTGCGGAGGCAATTCGTTTTCGCCCGCGCAGCTGTCGCACCCGTTGCGCCTTAGTGCTGATGTCGTGGCTGGAAACGTAGCGGCGATAGCGCGTGGAGTGCAGTGCTGCGATGGGCTTGCGATATATTTTCGCCAGCAGGATGTGCGCGATTGCCTCCAGAACGGTCTCAGGCGCCCCTTCCAGCAGGTCGGAGATGCGTGCGTGGACGATGGTCTCGCGCACGCGAATCGTGCTGTTCACATTGGCGAAGGGATAAAACTCAATGCGGAACTCCGGCAGCGGCGCGCGTGGCCGCAGCTCGCGGTAGGTCCTCTGGAAAATCTCCTGTAGCTTTGGGAGCAAGGTGTTACTAACGTAGCACGGAGTTCGCGGCGGATACGACTAATGCGGCCGCTCCGAATAGATCTTGTTCAGTTTCTTTTCCTTGGCCAGCTCATTCTGCTCCTGCAGTTCCTTGCGCGCCCCATCGGCACTGTCATTTACAGCCTCGCGGGCGTTCGCCAGCAGGAAGGAGTACTGCTCCAACTCCTCCGGAGGGGACTGTTCTTTCAGGCCGCGCAGCTTGAGGGCCCACTCACTGTCGGCTTCAATCAGCAATCTCAAGCCTTTGCGCATATCGGTCTTGTGTGAGGAGTACATATCCACGTTGTCGTCGATTTCATCCAGCAGCGAGGAAAAATCCTGCAGCAGATCGTGTATCTGCATGGGGCGGTCTTTGGCGTTCTTCGCGTCGGCCCGCAATTGATCGATGGATGCCATGCGCGCCCGCGCAAAGTTGATCATCAACTCCAGGCGCTTGTCCGGATAGTCCGCCGATTCGCGCATCTGGTCGATTTCTTTTTCGTTGAGCGGATCGCGATCGCGGGTTTGGGTTAGTCCAACTCGGGCAAGAAAAAAAAATAGGAACATTAGCCCGGCGAGCCACTGGGTTCTACGCAACATCACGGTTTCCCCTTCGGTTCGGCCTGCGGCCCGAACATTCTGGTCAACAGGTCAGCGCGGATCTGTTCGATGTCATCCACCGCTTGCAGCAGGGGCGAGCGGTCCTCCACAGCCAGTGTTGCAGCAATATCTTTCATACGTTTGGCAAGCTTGCGCAAGTCAATCTCGGTTTGCTTCAGATGTTTTCCCGAGGTGGATGCCGCATCGGCCGCCTTGCGGCTGTACTCCACCACTTCGCCAACCTCGCCCTGGGCCTTGCCCACATCGCCGTTGGTGAACAAAGTATTGGCGTCCTCCAGTAAACGATGAGCATATTCGAGGCAGAGTTTTGCTTGTTCTCCGCCATGGGCCGCATCGGCGCGGGTCTTCAGAGCAGGCAAGGATTCGTTCGCTGCCAGCGCCATGCCGGTGAGCAGGAACACAATCGCCGCGCTTCGTAATGGTGGCCGCATACTACTTCTTGATTTGATACTTCTCTGCGTGCTGCGGGTCAAGCGCTATCAGTCGATGGCGCGCCTGCCATTCCTGGTCGGGAAGCTTGCCCGCGTCTGCCGCCAGGAAACGTTGATAATATTCCACCGCCTGCTTAACCGCCTTCAAGTGGTCAAAACAGGTGGCCCGCAGGAAGTAGCTGGCCGGGGACTCGGGCAAGAACTTGGCGCGGTAATCCAGCGACTTCAACGCCAGCTGGTAATTCTTGTTCTCCGAAGCCACCACCGCGAGGTTGCCATAGGCGTCCGCCAAGTCGGGCTTGAGTTTGACCGCAACCAGCAATTCCTGTTGCGCCTCGGGATATTTCTTCTCGTGCATCAGCAATGAACCGAGCGCGTAGTGCGCCTCGGCGTCCTGAGGCAGTTTCTGGACGGCGATTCGAAACTGTTGCTCAGCTTCGCTGTCCTTGCCGGCCTGCAGGTAGAGCGAACCCAGTTCCAGCGCGGCGTGAGGATCGCCGGGATCGGCCTTCAGTCCATGCTGCAGCTCCTCGGCGGCCTCGCCGCTCTTGCCCTCGGCTGCCAGGACGCGTCCCAGTTGAACGCGCGCGTTGCTATTCTCAGGATTGGCCGCCAGCAACTTGCGCAATGCAGCCTCGGCTTCGGGGTACTTCTTTTGCTTCATTGCGACGTTCGCCAAGCCCGCTAGGGCTTGCGGCGATTTCGCATCGAGTTCCGCCGCCAATTGGAACTCGCGGGCGGCGGCGGCAAGCTCATTCCGTTTCTCCAGCAAAATTCCGGCGGACAGGTGCGGCTGGGCAGCTTTGGGATTGAGCTTGGCGGCCTCCGAATAAGCGGCGAGCGCCTGCTGCGCATCGCTGTCCTCTTCGACGCGTCCCAGGGACTGCCAGGCCCGCGCCAGGCCCTCCTCAGGATGCGCCGTGGGCTTCAGTTGGGTTGCCGCCTTCAAGTACTTTGCCGCTTCAACCTTGTCGCCTTGCCCAGCCAGCAATATGCCCAGGTTCAGATTGGATTCGAAGACATCGGGCTTCGCTGCCACCGACTTGCGATAAGCGTCGATCGCCTGAGGGCCGCGCTGCGTGGCGTTGTACACGTATCCCAGGTCGAACCACGCGCGATAGTCATTCGGCTTCGCGGTTACAGCTTTCTGCAAAAGCGATTCCGCCGCGCCGAAGTCGCGGTGCTGCATTGCCGTTTCCGCCTGGTCCACCTCCGGCGAACTGCTGTCATCGGGAACCTCTTCCGCAACGCGGTGGTGTCGGATCGTCGGCTTGCTCTCCTGGGCAGCCACACCAACTTGAGTGGCGGCCACAGTCAGAGCTATGGACAGAAGGACCGCCAACGAGCGTCTATGGATGATCATGCGATTGCGGATTTCCGTTGGGCGATAAGATGTGCGCCAGCCACTGGCCGGTGTAGGAATTCTCAGCCTTGGCGATGGTCTCCGGCGTTCCCACCACCACAACCTCGCCGCCGCGCGATCCGCCTTCAGGACCAAGATCGATCACCCAGTCGGCCGTTTTGATGATGTCAAGGTTATGCTCGATGACCAGGATCGACCCGCCCGCCTCGATCAACCGGCGGAAGGCTGCTAGGAGCTTGCTGACGTCATCGAAGTGCAGGCCGGTGGTGGGTTCATCGAAGATGTACAGCATGCGTGGGTGGCGCTTGTTGCGCTCGACCTGCGAGCGGCCAAGGTCGCGCAACTTGGGCTGAAGGTGCGCCGCCAGCTTCATGCGTTGCGCCTCGCCGCCGGAGAGCGTTGTTGCCGACTGGCCCAGGCGCAAATACCCCAAGCCGACTTCGTCCAGCACGCGTAGTTTCTCCACAATCTTTGGTACGCCTGAGAAGAAGTGCAGGGCCTCCTTGACGGTAAGGTTCAAAACCTCATGAATGTTCTTGCCGTGATAACGGACTTCTAAAATTTCCGGCTTGTAACGCATGCCCTTGCATTCTTCGCAAACCAACTCCACATCCGCCAGGAACTGCATTTCCACGGTGACCGTGCCGTCACCCTGGCAGCCTTCGCAACGTCCGCCGGGAATGTTGAAGGAAAAATGTCCCGCCGCGTAGCCATGCTTCTTGCTCTCCGGCAGGGAAGCGAAGAGTTCGCGGATGGCGTCAAATGCCTTGATGTACGTCACCGGATTGGATCGCGGAGTGCGGCCAATCGGCGATTGATCCACCAGCACCACCTCATCGATCCACTCCGCGCCTTCCACGCGATCTACTTCAGCCGGCGGCCCGCCCGTGACTTGGCCGGTTTGCGCAGCTAGCGCGTTGTAGAGCACATCATGCACCAGCGTCGATTTTCCCGAGCCCGACACGCCCGTAATGCACACCATCACACCCAGCGGAATGGAGACGTTCACCTTCTTTAAATTATGCGCCCGCGCGCCAAGCAGCTTGATTTGCCGCCCTGTACCCGTTCGCCGCGACGACGGCATCGGTATGCGCAGCTCGTCACTCAAGTAGCGTCCCGTAAGAGAAGCGGGATTGTGCAGGATCTCATCGTAGGTCCCAACCGCAATCACGCGCCCGCCGTTTTCACCGGCCCCCGGTCCTAGGTCGAGAATGCGATCGGCCGAGCGCATGATCTCGGCATCATGCTCCACCACCAGGATCGTATTCCCCAAGTCACGCAGGTCGTGCAGGATCTTGATCAGCCTGCTGGTGTCGCGGTGATGCAGCCCGATCGATGGCTCATCCAACACATAGAGCGTGCCAACCAGCCGCGAGCCGAGCGACGTTGCCAGCTGAATGCGTTGCGCCTCGCCACCCGATAGCGTGGAAGACAAGCGATTGAGCGTCAGATACTCCAGACCGACATCGTTCAGATAGCGCAGCCGGTCGTTAATTTCGTCCAGCAGCTTGCCGGCGATGTCGGCCTCCTGCCGGGTCAGTTGCAAGTGCGAGAAAAATTGCGTCGCCTCTTCGACCGTCATCGCCGACACCTGGCAGATGTCCGTGCCGCCGATCTTTACCTGCCGCGCTTCGCGTCGCAACCGCAGGCCCCCGCAGTCCGAGCACTGCGAATAGCCGCGATACCGGCTGACGAAGACCCGTACGTGCAGTTTGTACTTCTTGCGCTCCAGGTACTCGAAGAAGCCGCGCACACCTGAGAATTTTCCATCACCGTTGATGATGTAGTTTTGCTGCTCGCTGGTCAGGTCCTGCCACGGCACGTCATGCGGAATACCTGCGGCGCGAGTGTAACGGCGCATCTCCGTCGCCAATGGCCGGTATTTCGGCTTGGTCCAGGGTTCGATCGCGCCTTCGGCCAGAGTTAGCGTCTTATTGGGGATCACCAGGTTGAGATCGAAGTCGATGGTGTTGCCGAAGCCCTGGCAGCGTGGACATGCGCCAAATGGGTTGTTGAACGAGAACAATCGTGGTTCCGGCTCTTCGTAACGAAGGTTGCACGCCTTGCATTCGAAGCGCTGGGAAAAACGCAAGCCTTGCGCAGCTTCGCCCTCGGCGGGAGCGGTCTCGAACAGCACTTCGCCAGCCTCGCGATAGCCCTGTTCCACGGCATCTACGATGCGCGCCCGCGCCTCAGTGGAAACCGCAATGCGATCGATCAGCACCAGCACTGGTTCGGCAAAATTGAGGTCGAGCAACGACTCGGGTGTCGAGAACTCAACCACTCGCCCGTTCTGGTAGAGCCGGTTGTAGCCCCGCTTGCGCAGCTCAAACAGACGCTCTCTCAGCCACGGATCGTCCGCTGACTTAGGCGCCTTCTTCTTTGCGACGCGGCGGCCCTTCGATTTTTCTGGCTCGACAGGTTTGGGCGGCGGCTGCACCGGAAAGAATGCCTGCACGCGCGTTCCTTCTCCGAGCGCGAGAATTCGCTCCGCCACTTCATCGACCGTGTCCTTCTTCACCTCTTGCCCGCAATTCAGGCAGTAGGTGCGCCCCACGCGGGCATACAGCAGGCGCAAATAGTCATAGATCTCGGTTGCGGTGGCGACCGTCGAGCGCGGATTGCGCGTGGTGTTCTTCTGCCGGATAGCGACCGCGGGGGCAATGCCGTCGATGACATCGACATCCGGCTTCTCGATGCGTTCCAGGAACTGTCGCGCGTAGGCGGAAAGCGACTCCACGTAGCGGCGCTGGCCCTCGGCGTAAACGGTATCGAACGCCAGTGAGGACTTGCCCGAGCCCGAAACTCCCGTCACCACCGTCATGGCATTGTGCGGAATTTCGAAGTCGATGTTCTTCAGATTGTGGACGCGCGCTCCGCGCACGACAATGCTCTCGTTCGACATGGGCCCCAGAGTTTCGGCAGGGGAAGAGTTCGTGGAAAAGGCAGCATAGTGCCACCACCCCACAGACGCGGCTAAAGACGGCTGCCGAAACCTTTGATTATAACTGGTTGCCGATCGTTGCGGGTGAGCACCGAAGGAACCGTATTCGGCCAAAAGTGTGCAGCGACAAGGCGGCCCCGCCGACAGGGATTGTATTGGGAGGAGGTTATGCCAGTGGTGGGAGACTACAACTGCTCTAGAGGGGAATAATTATTGGATGGCCGTTATCGCAAAAAATATCCTTCGCGTTCCATGTGGGCCGTTCGTCGAGAATCTGTTGTTTGGTGGTGCCGTGTGGTCGGATTGCGATTAGTTCTGTTAGAGCTTCGCACTCTCCGTCCTTGCATTTGGCAATAACCGAAATCCAGACCGGGTCTGTGCGCGACAGTGCCTCGAACTGCCCCACCACTTGCCTCAGGTCATAGTTCCATGGAAAGCATTTCGTACAGCGCTGGCACACGAACACCAGGAATGGTTCGCCCGTGGTTGCCACTTGCCGATTACGGATTATTTCTGCAAGGGTGGTTTCGAACAGAGGCGTGCTGAACCTGCAATATGGACACAGTGCACCGTACCAGGACTGGGGCATTTGATTTCCTCGCGTGGATTGTCATCCCAAGTGGAAAGATTGTCCAACCTATTCTGCGCCTGCCAGTTCACCGATTGTCCAAGCGTGGTCAGTTAGCCCGGTTTTCCATCGCAGGAGTTGCGCGGGGCGTTTGATGAGCGCAGCAGAAGTTACAGAACGCGACATACAGCGTAACCGCCGACGGTTTCTACCTGGCAAAGTACAGCAGAGCGAAGACATAAATCCACAACAGGCCCATGAAGTGCCAGTACCAGGCGGTCACATCAATGACGATGCGGCGGGTCTCTGGCGGGCGATGCAGCCAGGTCGTCATCCCGGCATAGAGCAGCGCGAGAATTCCTCCGGCGAGGTGCACCGCGTGGACGCCGGTCAGCATGTAAAAGAACGAACTACTGATACTGGTGGCGAAGGTGGTATTGGTCAACCGCAGTTGATGCCACGCATAACCCTGTCCCGCAAGGAAGCCGAAGCCAAGGACGATCGTGGCCCAGATCCAGGGAAGAGCATGGCTGGCGCTCACGCGAATGCCCGGCATGCCGACAATGGGCGCCAGGGCGACATCTTCGGCGGCGCGCCGCCGCGCAAACTCCAGGACAAAACTGCTCAACAGCAGGATGCAGGTGTTGACCACCAGCAACCTGACGGGAAGCGTCAGTGGCACCCAGTTGCTGACGTAGTCGTTGCTCGCCGGGTCCCAGACGGCCCCCGCTTTGCGCACCACGTAAGCCGTGGTGAAGGAGACGAAGAGCATGACCACCGAAGACAGCGCCAGCATCAGTCCCAGGCGATAGCGGCGCAGGCGCTCGCTGTAGCTGGGCAAATGGTCATCGCCGCCGCGACCGCCACCTCCGCCGCCGTTGCCGGGCCATCCCGCAGCGGGACCCCGGCCTCCACCGCCTTGCGACGTTCTCGGCACCCGAATGCTGATTCCGCGGCTCACGACTGCGATACCCTTGGATGGCCTTCCGCCCTGCACCTGATTTTTCGCGGCGTGCAGGCGGGATGACGATTTGACAGCGCTGGTGTTGGGACGCGCCCCCCACGTTTGGTCCGCGTCACAATGCCCTGTGACATTATGATGCGCCACCGGCGGGGAACTCAACTCACCGGCAGGGTTATATTTTAGGGATGGGGAATAGCCTCCCCGTCGGAGACTGGGCGAAAGCTAACCATCCCAGGAAACTTTCAATTGAGTGAGGACTCACAATACGGCGACGAATCGCTGTCCGGCTCATGAAACGCATATTCATCATCGCCGTTGTTCTTGCGGGCATTCTGTATCTGGTCGACTTCCTGTCGGTGCGGTTCCGCATTCCCGCCCGCGACAGCTTCGGCACGGTGACGGTCCACACCTACTATGTGGTCAAGTTGAAGAATGGACGGACCGAGTACGACTACGCGGGCGACCACGACGTCCGTTGCTCCAATTCCGTGTTTCCGCAGTTCGGAGTGAAGCCCTGCTGGTACGCCCGCCGGCACACTGAGGAACAGATCAAGATCGACTCTGGCAGTCCCAACAATCCGCATTTGTTCTAAGAAGCTGTCGGCTGGCCGCTCTTCGCCATTTGCTGTTCGCTATTCGCTGTGGCGATGACACCGCGTCGGCACGGACTGTCTAGCGAACAGCAAATAGCGAAAAGCGCCTTCCCACTTGCATCCTGATCGACTCTGCTTCATCTTGGTTCTATGCCCCGGCACGAACGAGTTCACGGTCACGAGGTAAAGAAACAGCAATACACCAACAATTGCTTCGGTTGCGGCCCTGCCAACGAAGCCGGACTCCGGCTGAAGTTTGTTCTCGACAAGAAGAGCGAACGCTTCCTCTGCCGCTTTCGTTTGCAACGGCGTTTTGTGGGGCCGCCGGCCCATGCCCACGGTGGCATCATCGCCACCATCCTCGACGAAGCCATGGGCAAGGTGAACAAGCTGCACAATTTGATTGCCCTGACGAGCACGATGGAAGTGGCTTACCTGAAGCCGGTGCCGCTGTTCAAACCGCTCATCGTCGAGGGCTGGGAGGTGCGCGTCCATGGCCGCGAGCATTACCGGGCCGCCGAAATTCGCAATCGCGAGGGAGAGGTGCTGGCCAGCAGCACGTCGAAGTTCATCGAGGTGGATGCCCACCGCATGTTTGCCAAGTATCTGAAGAAAAAGCACAGCGACGCAACGTAAACAACTAGACGCCCACCACAGTGCTCCTGCGCTCCATCAGCACGGTGTCACGCCAGCGCCCGTCCATGCAGCCAATTCTTTCGCGCGTGCCCACGATGCGAAATCCAGCTCGCTGGTGCAGGCTGATACTAACTGCGTTCTCCGCCAGGATGCCCGCCTGGAGTGTCCAGATGCCGTTCTGCTCCGAGGCTTCCACCATCGCACCCAGCAACTCTCCGCCAACCCCGTGGCCGCGAGCTTCGTCCGCGACATAGATGCTCACCTCGGCAACGCCCTCATAAACGCGCCGGCTGGAAACACGGCTCAGCGCGGCCCAACCGAGGACCTTCCTGTCCCAGCGCGCGATGAGTCTGCAACTCTGTAGATGGCGTTCGTCCCACTCCTTCCAATCGGGCACCGATGTCTCGAAGGTGGCATTGCCGGTAGCAATGCCTTGCCCATAAATCTCGCGCACGGCGTCCCAATGCTGCTTTGTCATCGCCACGATCTCACAGGTCGGCATGTTGATGAAATCTCACCATGAAGTATAGGAGCTGTCAGGCGGAGAAAAGAAGGAAACGGCCAGCGCCGCCGCGCGGGGTTACGCGGCGCATCCCCGCAGAGTAAAATAAAGGGTTCCGCTACTATCCAGGGAGAACTTTATGTCAGAGAACAATGGCAACAATACCAGCCTTCGCCTGAAGACCGGCTTGGCCGAGATGCTCAAGGGCGGCGTCATCATGGACGTGATGAGCGTCCAGCAGGCCGAGGTCGCCGAGCAGGCCGGCGCAACCGCGGTCATGGCGCTGGAGCGCGTGCCCGCCATCATCCGCGCCGAGGGTGGGGTTTCGCGGATGGCCAATCCCAAGCTGATTCGGCAGATCATGGCCGCAGTGTCGATCCCGGTCATGGCGAAATGCCGCATCGGCCACTTCGCTGAGGCGCAGATCCTGCAAGAGCTGGGCGTGGATTACATCGATGAGTCGGAGGTGCTGACCCCCGCCGACGAAGAACATCACGTGGACAAGCATGCGTTCAAGACTCCGTTCGTCTGCGGAGCGCGCAACTTGGGCGAAGCTCTGCGCCGCATCGCCGAAGGAGCGGCCATGATCCGCACCAAGGGCGAAGCCGGAACTGGCGATGTGATACACGCTGTCAAACACATGCGGCAGATAGTTAAAGAGATGCATCAACTGACGGTCATGAACGAGCAAGAGTTGTTTGCTGCCGCCAAGAACCATCAGGCGCCCTACGAGTTGGTACGCATGGTTGCCAAAGCAGGGAAGTTGCCGGTGCCGAATTTCTCCGCCGGCGGCATCGCCACTCCGGCCGACGCCTCCATGATGATGCAACTCGGTGCCGAAGCCGTCTTCGTCGGCTCGGGCATCTTCATGAAAGGCGGAGCGACGCCGCTCGACCTCAGTTTGCAGGTCGAGCGCGAAGAAGCCGAGTCGCGGGCCCGCGCCATTGTGATCGCGACCACGCACTACGACGATCCCAAGGTGCTGGCCGAAGTCAGCGAGCAGATGACCGGCGCGATGAAGGGCCTGGCCGTCGGCGCCATCGCGGAAAAAGACCTGCTGCAGACGCGGGGATGGTAGAAAGGCCGCTTTTCGCCATTCGCTCCTCGCTTGTGATTGGAACCAAGGCGCGGCGTCGGCTGCGCCTTTCTGTTTGAGTGCAGCATCGAAGTGTTGGAAGTCGTTTCCTCGATCGTGCCTTTAAGCGAAAAGCGAATAGCGTTCGTATGAAAATCGGTGTTCTCGCATTGCAGGGCGATTTCGATGCGCATCGCCGCCGCCTGGAAGAACTTGGCGCGGAAGTTGTGTTGGTGCGCAAACCTGAGCAGTTCGACGACATCGACGGCCTGGTCATTCCCGGAGGCGAGTCAACCACGTTTCTGAAGCTGCTGGGCGAGCAGAGCTTTCAGAAGCTGAACGATTTTGTGCACCGCAAGCCTACCTTCGGCACTTGTGCCGGCGCCATATTGCTGGCGAAGCAGGTAGAGAACCCGCATCAACCCGGCTTGGACGCGCTCGATATCACGATTCGGCGCAACGGTTACGGACGGCAGATCGATTCCACCATTGTCGAAACCGACACCGCGCTCGGCGGCGACCCTCTGGAAATGGTGTTCATTCGCGCGCCGCGGATCGAAAGGGTTGGCGAGGGCGTAGAAGTCCTGGCGAAACGCGACGACGATCCCGTACTGGTGCGGAAGGGAAGTGTGATGGCCGCAACTTTCCATCCTGAGCTATCAGACGATATGCGCGTCCACCAAGAGTTTCTGAAACTTGTGAAGAACGGAACGAAATGAGACAGCCGCAATCGCCGGACAACATCCCCTCGCACTGACCTGTCATAATCTAAGACGAAGCATTCACATCGACAGATAGGAACGAAAGCACTCATCTATGGCTGAATCTCCCATCACCGCTCGCAGTCAGGATTTTGCTACCTGGTATCAGGACGTGGTTCTGCAAGGCGACATGGCCGAGCCCGCCGAAATCGTCAAGGGCTGCATGGTCATCAAGGCCAACGGCTACGCTGTTTGGGAGCTGTTGCAGCGTGAACTCGACGACCGCTTCAAAGCCACGGGTCATCAGAACATGTATTTTCCGCTGCTGATCCCGCAAAGCTTTATGCACAAGGAAGCCGAGCACGTGGAAGGCTTCTCGCCGGAGTTGGCCGTGGTCACGATGGCCGGCGGCAAACAACTGGAAGAGCCTTACGTCATTCGTCCCACATCGGAGACGATCATCGGCCACTTTTTCGCCAGGTGGATCAAAAGCTGGCGCGACCTGCCGATGCTGGTGAACCAGTGGGCCAACATCATCCGCTGGGAACTGCGCACCCGCATGTTCCTGCGCACCACGGAGTTTCTCTGGCAGGAGGGTCACACCGCGCACTCCAATCACGAGGAAGCCGCGCAGGAAGTCTTCCGCATGTTGGACGTGTACGCCGAAGTCGCCGAGGATGTGATGGCCATGCCGGTGATCAAGGGCCTGAAAACGCAATCGGAGAAGTTCGCCGGAGCGCTGCAAACCTACAGCATTGAGGCCATGATGCAGAATGGCTTTGCCTTGCAGTCCGGCACCAGCCACGACCTGGGCCAGAATTTTGGCAAGGCGTTCAATGTCCAATTCCAGAGCAAAGAAGGGCAGCTGGATTACGTCTGGCAAACCAGTTGGGGCGTGAGCACCCGGCTGATTGGCGGCCTGATCATGAGCCACTCCGACGACAAGGGCCTGGTGCTGCCACCGAAGGTTGCGCCCATCAAAGCCGTGCTGGTGCCGATTTACCGCAAAGATGAAGAGAAGGAAAAGGTGCTGGAAGCCTCCCACCGGATCGCGAAAGATCTGGGCGCGAAGTTGGATGACCGCGAAGGACAGTCGCCCGGCGCAAAGTTCTTTCACTGGGAGCGGCGTGGTGTGCCGGTGGTTCTCGAGCTTGGACCGCGCGATTTGGCGTCGGGCAGCATCGTGTTGAAGCGGCGTGACACCGGAGTCAAAGAACCGATGCCGCAATCCGAGGTTGCCGCCAAATTGCCGGCTGTGCTGGCGGCGATGCAGCAAAGCATGTACGACGTCGGCAAGCAACGCCTGAAGTCCAACACCGTGCTGGCGAATTCCATTGAAGAGGTGGAAGCGCTCCTCAAGGATGTCACCGCCGAAAAGGGCGGGGGCAAGTTTGTGATGGCACATCTGAAGGACGATCCGCGATGCGATGCCCGCATCAAGGAGTTCAAGGCCACCATCCGCTGCATTCCCTTGGTGGACGAATACGACGGACCGGGCAAATGCCTTGTCACCGGCGAGCCGGTTGACCGGCGCGTGGTGGTCGCAAAAGCGTATTGAGGAAGCAACTAGCAATTAGCAACTAGCCATTAGTTGAGAGCCGATTTCGATAGGAACGCTCTTCGCTGTTCGCCTTTCGTTCTTCGCTAACGGCGGGACGCTGGAAGGCTACAGTTGCGAGCCCCCGAGTCCCCGCAGGGGACGGAAGAAGATAGCCCAGCGCTTCAGCGCTGGGTAGGCTGGTTCTAAGAATCAGAGTCCCTTCAGGGACGGCACAATAACTGGCAACTCTGGGAACCAGCGCCTGAAGGAGATAGACCATGGGCCTCTACGATCTGTCCGCCAAGCTGAACAATGGCAGGAACAAGCAACTCGGCGACTACAAGGGCAAGGTCCTGCTGATCGTCAACACCGCCAGCAAGTGCGGGTTCACGCCACAATACCAAGGGCTGCAATCGCTCTACGCCAAATACAAAGACCGCGGCCTGGAGGTGCTCGGCTTCCCCTGCGACCAGTTCGGCCATCAGGAGCCCGGTTCCGATGACGAGATCAAATCCTTCTGCCAGGTCAATTACGGCGTGGACTTCCCGCTGTTCTCGAAAATCGAGGTCAACGGCGACGACGCGCATCCGGTCTTCAAGTTTCTGAGGAGCGAAAAGGGCGGACTGCTAGGCGACAGCATCAAGTGGAACTTCACCAAGTTCCTAGTGGACAAGAAGGGCAACGTTATCGAGCGCTTCGCCCCGATGACGCCGCCGACCGCCATCGAACCGCAGATCGAGAAGCTGCTCGGTAAATAGAATGCTTTTCACCACGGAGACACGGAGGACACGGAGAAGAATCACAGAATTTATTCCCTCCGTGCTCTCCGTGGCGTAGCCTGCCCTGAGCGAAGTCGAAGGGTGGTGAATACTCTTCTGATTTCCCGCTATACTGGTCAGTACCGAGGATGGTTGTGAGTTCGCCGCAAAAGACGTTTTACATCGAGACCTTCGGCTGCCAGATGAATTTCCACGACTCCGAAAAGGTCGTGGGGACGCTCATCTCCGAAGGCTACGCGCAGGTGCAGCGCGAAGAGGACGCCGACCTCATCGTTTACAACACCTGCTCGATCCGCGATAAAGCCGAGCAGAAGGTCTTTCACCGGCTGGCCGATTTCAAGAAGCTGCACAAGGAAGGGAAACGCTTTGCCGTTCTTGGCTGCGTCGCCCAGCAGGAGGGCGAAAAGATCTTCGAGCGCGCGCCCTATGTCTCCCTGGTCGCCGGGTCAGCTTCGTACCGCAACTTGCCCGCGATGCTGGTCCAGATCGAGGCCGGCGCCGATCGCGTCACCGGGCTTGATGATCGCCAAACCGACCAGACGTTCGAGACCGAGTTCACCGCGCGCACCAACCCGCATCGCGGATACATCACCATCATCGAAGGCTGCGACAAGTTCTGCGCCTATTGTGTGGTGCCGTACACCCGCGGCAAAGAGCGCAGCCGCACCTCGCAGTCGGTGCTTGACGAAGCCACCCGCATGGCCGGCGCCGGCTACACCGACATTCAACTGCTCGGGCAAAATGTGAATTCTTACCACGACCCGGCCGGAAAAAAGACTTTTGCCGAATTGTTGACTGCCGTGGGGGAATTGCCGGGCATTCGCCGCGTTCGCTTTACCACCTCGCATCCACGGGACTTTACCAAGGACATCATCGACGCGATTGACGCCCTCCCGACTCTCTGCGACCACGTTCATCTACCCGTCCAGAGCGGCTCGTCGCGCGTACTTGATTCCATGTTCCGCGATTACTCCCGCGAGCAATATCTGGAGCGAATCGCCTGGATGAAGGCTGTGCGCAACAGAGAAATCAGCATCACGACCGACGTGATCGTGGGTTTCCCGGGCGAGACGGAAGCCGAATTCTGCGAGACCCTGAGCTTGCTCGACGAAGTTGGCTACGACGGCGTTTTCTCCTTCAAGTACTCGCCCCGGCCGAACACTCCCGCCTTGCAGTACGCCGATTCCATTCCCGATGCCGAGAAATCGCGCCGCTTGCAGGTCCTGCAGGAGCATCAGCGTGAATTACAGAGATCAAGTTATCGCAGGCATTTAGGGCAGACCGTTGAAGTGATGATAGAAGGGAAGAATCCAGCCCGTGGACAGATCACTGGCCGCACTTCGCAGAACAAGACGCTCAACTTCGTGGTCCACGGCAGGCCGGAGCCGCGCATCGGAGAATATGTCCGAGTGCAAGTTACGCAGGCGTTTCCCAACAGCCTATTGGGCGAGATGACCGTCTAAAGAAAGTGTTTGCGTTTCATGCTCACGGGGGAGTATTAAGGTCAAGGACCCAGGGGAGGGAACCATGATGGAAGTTGAAATGAAGATTCGCGGGCTGATGATGGACCCCGTGACCAACATGCCCATCGTGATCCTGAAGGACCAGGGCAGCGACACCGTCCTGCCGATCTGGGTCGGCGTGTACGAGGCCAACGCCATCGCCCTCGAAATCGAGAAAGTCACAACCCCGCGCCCCATGACCCATGACTTGCTGAAGAACCTGCTCGTCGGGCTGGAAACCACGGTGCAAAAGGTGGTCGTGACCGAGCTGCGCGATGACACCTTCTTCGCCGTGATCTGGCTGGAGCGCGAAGGGCAGGCCATCAGCATCGACTCGCGCCCCTCCGACGCGCTGGCGCTGGCCCTGCGCATGGATTGCCCCATCTTCGTCGAGGATGAGGTGCTCAAGTCCAGCAAGCAGGCCAACGCGACCAGCGACCGCGTCAACACCGACGAACTCCGCAAATGGCTGGAGAACCTTGGCGAAGACGACCTGGGCCGCTACAAGATGTAGGTGAAGGAGTTAGGCGCTGGGGGGCAGGGGCAAGTGCAGAAGGTCCAATTACGAATGATTTACCCTAGCAGGCTGCTGAAGAACTCCGTGTGCGGATGCGATTTGAAAGGGCACGGCTTCAGCCGTGCCGCTAAGGCTTTTATTTTTGTCATCACGAGCGGGCTTTAGCCCGCGAGGGATCTGCTTTTCCGACTTTTTCCGCAGCCTGCTAGACTCTAACCCCTAACACCTAGCCCCTGGTTTATGGACGCCACCGAGCAACTGCAACGCATCTATCTCGCCGGCTTTGAGCTGCAAACCTTCGAACGCTATCCCAACTCCATCGGTGTCATTCGCGACGGCTGCATCGCGCTGCTGAGGGCAACGCCGCTCGGCCTCCAGGTGGTCGGTGCGCCCGGCTGGCGGATGGGGGAAGTGCTGGGCGTGCTCGTAGAGAAGGAGGGCCGCCAGGTGTTCCAGGCCAAGGCGGAGATCGTGGAGGCCACACCCGAGAGGCTGGAGACACTGCGGCGGTTCAAGGAAGTCCTGGAGCAGTTGCTAACTGCGACAGCGTGAAGACTTGCTTTTCACCACGGAGGGCACGGACACCTTGTCATTGAGGGCGATCTTATTGGGTTGATTGTGATACTTAACATAATATCTGTTATCGGACATTACTATACTTTACAGGCCGGCACGCTGCCAGCGTCGTCAATGAGGCCCTTTGGGTGGTTCGCGCAGTCCTGAAAGGTGCAACAGTTCCTCAGTTGCCACTCTAAGGCCATCCCGGACCCGGTCAATGTCGTCTTGGCGGGCGTTGAATCGCCGGTTGTGAGCTGAGAGGTCTCCTAAAAGTTTGAAGTCCTTCAGGCCTTTTAACGCATTGCGCCCGAGATTAAGGCTGTCATGCTCTAAGAAAGTGATCAGCCCATTCAGCATCATGAAGTGACCATCCGCACCCTTGATCTCGCTTGCTCGCCCAGCCTTCTCGTATGTTTCAACGATTAGCGTCTCGAGAAGACGTCGGCACATGACGGCCGTGCAATCCCAGAGCTGGACGTCATAGGACTTGTTTATCTGCTCTACCACCCGCTCGACGTAACCCCTCGTGCCACTGAATAAATCCGACGGCAGCACGCTATCTGAGGCAGCCACGGGTTTAGGCTTCAGAGCAAACGCATAGCTGGCATCTAGCTCGCGGCGCATGCGAGGATGAAGGCGCCAGGCGCCTTTAGCCGCTTTACTGGTACCGCGATGATCTTTAAGAAGGTTTCGTAATCGATTTACGTTTTGCTTTGGATGACCCGCCCGTTCGACCTGGAGGCAAATTTCCGCTGCGGTCATTCCAACGATGGGATCTTCGCGGCCGACAAACCAGAGCAATGCCAGTGCTCTGTCGAGCGCCGTCAGTTTCTCATTATCAATACGACGAAGAAAGTCGCTTAAAGTCAAATGCAACACCTAGCTTAAGAATTAGCTGGCTCTTTCCAGGCTGCCCAGTCTTTTGAGCAGAAACACTTCGCCAGTTTGACGGCCTTCGAGATCTCGGCTGCGTTCAAAACAATTTGTCCACCCGAACGTCGTTGCAGCCAACTTGTGTTCTGGATCGAGCGACTGGCGTTTCGATCGGTAATATTTATCATCCCAAGAACCGTCTGTGCTTGGGACTGTGTAGGGTTACCAAGACTTGCTTTCTGAAACCAAAGACCGAGCAGCGTTGCGGCCGTTGCGATGGGAGAAATCGTGGTCGGTCCGCGGGTTGGAAGCTGTTTCTTCATGACTTCCCAGCAATGCGGATCCAAGTGCATATACGGTGGATCAATGCTGGGTGAACAGGCCCCCTGCACCAGGGCCAGGTCAATTCCCAGTTGGGTGGACAGTTGGTCAAGTGCACCACCAATTCCCGGACCGCTGTTTTCAGCACCCTTTCCCCCTGCTAGTCCCGCTTGAGCTAAAGGTGCAACGGGCTCCATGGTAGATTTTCCGTCATTGATTGCGGTCAAGATTCGCTGCCACAACGCAGCATCATCCACCTCCGCGACTACCACGTCATTCGCCTTTAGAATGACTGTGAGCGTAGCTTTCACTGAAGTCATAGTTTCTCCAAGTAAGACACCATGTCATTCTAGCTCTATGCCGGCACCTGCGTCAATGGTATTCCGGATATGAGTTTCCACAAGACCGGAATGAAGTCTTATTCACAGGACCATTTAAATGCTATTTGGGAAGCCGTTTGGTGATCGAGGCGCCCTCGGCGAAGACCTTTACGACGCCTTAAAAGCCACGGTGGCCAACTCATAACGAGTTCTCGCACACGCTCTTTTAAGCACCGGGGACGTCGGCTCCAAACAGGCCGTGCAAGCGGGTGATCTCGAACAAGTCATGGATGTCGTCATTCAGATTGATGAATTTCAGCTCGCATCCGCTCTTGCGTGCCGAAGCCCACACGCTGACAAAGGCGCCGATGCCGACACTGTCCACCAGGCTCACGTTGGCCAGGTCCACGAAGATCGGCTTGCCCTCAGGAATGAGCCCGCGCACCGTCACTGAGAACATGGCCCAGGAGTCGATCACCACCTTGCCGGTGCAGTGCACGATGGTCGCTTCGGGTTGTCTCTCGACCTCCAACTGCAAAACCGGAATTTCGTCAGCGGCCATAGAGACATCCCTCCAAAATACGAGAAAGTGTACACCCGCAGCTTAGCCGCACAGCACCACCTTGGGATGGAACAGCGTCCCTGCCACCCGGCTGGCGATGCAGATCAGCTCGGACTGCCCGGCAAAGACCTTCACGAAGCGCGAACGGGACATTTCCGGTAGGTTCACCGTCCGGCCATGGCGGATCTTGGCGATGTCCTCATCCGTCGCGGTAACCGACGGAATCTCCGGCAAGACCCGCCGCGGATGGACGAGGAGCTCCTCGATCCGGCCTTGGCTGGCAGCTTCGCCCATTTCCTCCAGCGTATGGCTCTGCTCGATGCTGAACTCGGCCACCTGCGTCCGGCGGAGGCTGGCCAGATGGGCCCCGATGCCCAGCTTTTGCCCCAATTCGTGGGCCAGGCTGCGGACATAGGTCCCCGACGACACCCGGCAGCGAAAATCGACCAGGTCGTTGCTCAGGCCCAGGACGGTGAATTCCTTCACTTCCACCGAGACCGGCTCAAGCTCGACATGCTGCTTCTTGCGGGCGAGCTTGTAGGCGGGAACTCCCTTGATCTTCTTGGCGGAAAACGAGGGCGGAGTCTGCTGGAGGACGCCCACAAATCCCAAACCAGCAGCACCAATGTCTTCAAGTGTTACATTAACTTCCTGCGCTGGCCCGACCGGGTCGCCGTCGCAATCGTAGGTGTCGGTCGCGACCCCCAGCCGGATTGCCCCCTCATAAGCCTTTTCCGAGGACAAATAAAATTGGCACAGCCGGGTCATCCTCCCCAGCACCAGAGGAAGGACTCCGGTCGCCATGGGGTCAAGCGTTCCCAAGTGACCGATGGAGCGTTCGCCCAAAATGCGCCGTGCTTTCGCCACCACATCGTGCGAGGTCCATCCCGCCGGTTTATCCACCACGATCACACCATTGCGCGGCATCCTTCTGCTATCGTGTAGGTTCAACGGTGGTTTGGTCAAATCGCCGGCAAGAACTCGGCTGCCGCAAGAAGTTTGAAGGGAATTCAGTTCCCTGCCGTGCGGTACGCGTGACCCACGTCCTATGATCCCGCTGAAAGACGACGCACCCCGGATCGGCATTCCGTACGTGACCTATGCCCTGCTGGCGCTGAACACCCTGGCATTCTTCTATGAATATTGGTTAGGCAGGCAAAGCCAACTCGCCTTCAACGGGCTTGTCTTTCAATTCGGAGTCGTTCCTGCGCGCTTCACGGTGGTACTGTTCAATCATGGCTACGTGCCTTGGGACCTCGTCTCGCAGCTCGGTACGCGCTACGTTCCACCGATGGCGGCCATCCTTCCCATCTTCACCTCCATGTTCCTGCACGGCGGATGGCTGCATCTGATCTTCAACATGTGGGCGTTGTGGATTTTCGGCGACAACGTGGAAGACTATCTCGGGCATTCACTCTATTTGGTGCTTTACTTCGTCTGCGGAATTGCGGCCGCGCTGTTGCACACGCTGTTCAATATCGGCTCGACGGTGCCCAGCGTGGGCGCCAGTGGTGCCATTGCCGGGGTGATGGGAGCCTACTTCCTGTTGTATCCGCGGGCGCGCGTGTTGACCCTGGTGCCCTTCTTCTTCGTCTTTTTCATGTGGCTGCCGGCTTGGATTGTGCTCGGCTACTGGTTTGTCGCGCAGTTTCTCAGCGGAGCTGCCAGTTCGATCGCGGCGCACGCCGGCAACTCCAGCGGGATCGCCTTCTGGGCCCACGTCGGAGGCTTTCTGGCGGGCATGCTGCTGATTAAGGTCTTCCCTGCCCGGACCCGGCGCTATCACTACGGGCTGTGATATTCGCGAAAAGCGAAGAGCGAAGAGCGAACAGCGGCTTCCTCTACTACAGCGCCCCGCCGGTCGGCGCCAGCACCACCTCAGACAGATTCGCATTGGGCGGCAGCAGCACGGCGTAGAGCACGGCTTGGGCCACGCTCTCCACGTCAACCATGCGATCGCGCGGAGCGTCGGGCCAGAATTGCTGCCACAAATCGGTGGCGGTTGCGCCGGGCATAAGCGCAACCACGCGAATGCCGCGGGGAATGAGTTCATCGCGCAGGGAGAGGGTGAACCCCAGCGCGCCGTGCTTGGAGGCGTTGTAGGCGGCGAAATTGGGAAAGACGGTCCTGGCCGCGACCGAGAGGTTGTTGATGATGGTCGCGCCCGCCTGCATGAGAGGCAGCGCCGCACGCGTGCAGAGAAACAAGCCCGTGAGGTTGGTATCGATCGCATCGCGCCATATATCCAGGCTGGTTTGCTCGATGGAAACTGCCGGTTGAGCAATGCCTGCGTTGTTCACCAGCACGTCGAGCCTACCGAAGCGCTGCCTCACCATGGCGAAAAGCGAGGCAACAGAATCCGCATCGCGCACGTCGCAAATCCCGGCGACGATTTGGGCGCCGTTGTCGTGATGCGCGCGTGGTCTCCGCGGAAGCATCCGGCTGAGTTCCGCCGCGCTTTTGGCGAGCGTTGCGCCATCGCGACCGGTAATCACAACGCTGCAGCCTTCGGCGGCCAGGGTGCGGGCAATGGCGAAGCCGATGCCGCGGCTGCCGCCGGTCACGACTGCGACCTTGCCCAGCAGTCGAGGGCCGCTTACCCGTGATGATTCCTGGGCTCTAGTTTTTGTCTTCTTTTTCGACTGCGGCTTCTTCGCAGCCATGGATTAGATTCCGCTGCCGTTCTTGGCGTGGATGAGTGACAGAAATTCCTGGCGGGTTTGTTGCGCGCGGAAAGCCCCGAGCATCGACGAGGTGACCGTGGCCGAATGTTGCTTCTCGACCCCGCGCATCATCATGCAGAGGTGGCGCGCCTCGATGACCACTCCGACGCCCAAAGGCTGAATCGCTTTTTGAATTGTCTCCGCAATTTGCACGGTCAGACGCTCCTGCACCTGTAAACGCCGGGCAAACACTTCCACCAGTCGCGGGACCTTGCTCAGACCGATCACTTTGCCCTTGGGAATGTAGGCCACGTGCACCTTGCCGAAGAATGGCAGCAGGTGATGCTCGCAAAGGCTGAACATTTCGATGTCCTTCACGATCACCATCTCGTCGTAGTCCACGCTGAACAGCGCCGCCTTCAGCATTTGTTCCGGATCCTCGCCGTAGCCTTTGGTTAGGTACTGCAGAGCGTTGGCGTAGCGCTCCGGCGTCTTCAACAGGCCTTCGCGATCCGGTTGTTCGCCCAGGCGGACCAGCATCTCGCGCGCCAACTCTTCGAAGCTGGCGCTGGTCAGGGTCGGCGTTTCCGTCAGTTCTCTCATCAGTCTCCCAGGGCTCATACCCGTAACTCCGCTCCCCCTGCGTACTCGAAGCTGTTCATCATAGTCTCTTCGAGCCGCACCTTTTCAAGATGAGCGGCAGTAAAGCTTTGCTTCAAAATGTTGAAGATGACCTCGCTGAGATTCTCTGTTGTGGGCACTAATCCATCGAACTCAGAGCGACAGTTGAGATTTTCATGATCGAAGCGTTCAAGAACCTCACTCTGTACAGAGCGATCAAGATCCGAAAGGTTACAAATCATTCCAGTCCCGGGATCAACCTGGCCGCTCACCGTGACCTCGAGTGCGTAGTTGTGCCCGTGGCCATGCGGGTTATTGCACTTGCCGTAAGTCGCCTGGTTCTGCGACTCGGAAATCCCGTCGCAATGCAAACGGTGGGATGCCGAAAATAGATACCGCCGCGTCAGATGGACTTTCATGCTTCCCCATAGAAATCGACGAAGAGATCGGGCAACTCATACACGCGCACGCGATGCAGCTTTGCAACATGCAACTTGCCTTGCAGGCGATTCCAGATAGCAATGGCAAGGTTCTCCGTTGTGGGAATTTGTCGCAAGAACTCCGGCACTTCCTTGTTCAGATGGCGGTGATCAAGCCCGTCGAGGACTTCACGGGCCAAAATTTCTTTGAGCTCCTTCAGGTCAACCACAAAACCGGTTTTAGGATCGACATCGCCCTTCACCGTCACTTCGAGGGTGTAGTTGTGTCCGTGGCCATTCAGGTTGGCACACTTGCCGAAGATGCGCTGGTTTTCTTCCGCCGAAAACTCGGCGTTGTGGTAATAGTGCGACGCGGAAAACTCACACTTGCGGGTTAGATAGACCATGTTTTTCCTGGGCCGGCCTTACGCCTGAGGTAGCATGAAAGTTAGTGCGCCGACGTATTTCCAGCGGCGACCGGCGCTTCGTCCGCTGGTTGAGCTTTCCGCATACCGGAATACTGGCGTCCCTTCCAGCGAACTGTTCCCTTCTTATGAGAGATGCTGGAGTTGAGCAAAAGTACCGCAAAAAGCGGCAATCCGAAGAACGCCAGCGCGTTTGACAGCCCGTCAAAATGGGCGCGTGCAATCCGCCTTCCGAAGAGATAGAGCCATTGCACAGTCACGGCCGCCGCGACAAAGAAGGTGATCATGTCGCCCTTGGCCAACGAGACCATCGAAAACGTCAGCATAGCCAAGGTGGCGGCAAACTCAAGTATCCGCCATAAGGCTAGCCTTCGCGGGTTGGGGAACAGCAGCGCCAGGTTCTTGCTCCAGCCTTCCCACATCTGGGGAAAGCTGCGATACATTCGGGTGCTGACTGCGTCGGACATGCCAAAGCGCAGAGCGAAGCCCGCCTGCTTCAGCCGTTTTGCCAGCTCAACATCCTCCAGTAGCGTAGTTGCGACGGCGGCGTGCCCACCCACCGCGTCGTAAGCTTCCCGCCGGATGAGCAAGTACTGTCCGTTGGCGGCGGCCACCGGAGACTTCGGATCGCACACGTCCTTCGGCGGATAGGTCGTCGCCAGCTCGGCAAAGATGACGGGCATCAACGCACGCTCAGCGAATCCGCGCACTTCCTGCTTGGGCGAATAGGAGAGCATGTCGGCGCTGGCCTCTTGCGCCTCCTGCAAGCCGCGCGCGATGGAATCCGGCGAGTGCCGCGTATCGGCGTCGGTAAACAGCAGCCACTTCCCTTTCGCCGCCTTAGCGCCGCTCCAGGCCGCGTTGCACTTGCCATTCCAGCCGGGCGGCAATTCATCGGCGCCGATCAGCTTCACCGGAAGGCTTTCGGCGATGGTACGCGTGCCGTCGGTCGAGTGGTCGTCCACCACGATGACCTCGTAGGCAGGCCCCGCCTGGCCAACCAGCGATCGCAAGCATTCCTCCAGGCAGGCCTCTTCGTTTCGCGCCGGAACAATGACTGAGATCTCGGGAGCGGTTTCGCCTTGTTCCATGAAGATTAAAGAGTACCAGACGGGATCCAGAACTCGCAGTGAGCATGGAGTCTTCAACAAATTATGTTGAAAACCAACGTTAGTATCTGCCAGCAGAATTTGCTGGCCTAAAGTCGAGCGCCGTAGGCGCGAAACAGTTTAGCCCAGCACGGAGCCGAAGGCGGAGTGCTGGGTAGCTGGAAATAGGTCCGAGTCCCGTAGGGACGACAGAGATTCCCAAGTACGACCTTCGCCGACAAGAAATTCTGCGCGCGAACATCGCTGCCGCCGTGGATTATTATAGGTATGTGAAGCGCATCATCTCCTCCACTGTCCTTATTTGCCTGATATTCCTCGCAGCCTGCAACAACGGCTCGCATCCGCCGCGCATCGGCAGCGCCGCTCCCCAGTTCACCATCACCGATTCGCAGCGCACGGTTTCGCTGAATCAATTTCAAGGCAAGCCCGTGGTGCTCAACTTCTGGGCAACATGGTGCCCGCCGTGCATTCAGGAGATGCCCTCGCTGGTGCAATTACAGAAGCAGCTTGGCGACAAGGTAACCATTCTCGCCGTTAGCGAGGACGACGACGACAACGCGTACAAACAGTTCGTCCGCGACCACAACGTCGATCTGCTCACCGTCCGCGACACCCGGCAGAAAACCAACGGGCTGTATGGCACGACGGGGTTCCCTGAAACCTTCGTGATCGATCGCACTGGCAAAATCGTCCGCAAGTTCATCGGCCCGCAGGAATGGACCAGCCCGGAGATCGTGGATTATTTGAGGAAGATGTAGGAGCCGCTCACAGCTTCACCCGCCTCAGCCGCAGCGCGCTGCTGATCACTGACACCGAGCTGAAGCTCATGGCTGCCGCCGCGAAGATCGGGCTTAGCAGAATGCCGAACTTGGGATACAGAATGCCCGCGGCGATCGGCACTCCCAGCGAGTTATAGATAAATGCGAAGAACAGGTTCTCGCGGATGTTGCGCATCACGGCGCGGCTCAGGCGGCGGGCGCGCACCAGCGCCGCAAGGTCACCCTTCAGCAACGTAATACCGGCGCTTTCCATGGCAACGTCTGTGCCGGTGCCCATGGCGATGCCAACCTGCGCCTGCGCCAGAGCGGGCGCGTCGTTGATGCCGTCGCCCGCCATCGCCACCACTCTTCCCTGCTCTTGCAGCTTCTTCACCGCGTCGGCTTTGTGGCTGGGCAGCACTCCGGCTTCAAAGTCAGTGATGCCGAGTTTCTTCGCGACTGCCTCTGCCGTGGCCTGACTGTCGCCGGTCAGCATGACTACGCGCAAGCCTTCTTTGCGTAGCTCGCGGATCGCTTGCGCCGCCTCGGGCTTCACCGGATCGGCAATGCCGAGCAGCCCCGCGATGCGGCCATCCACGGCGACGAAGACCACGGTGTGGCCATCGTGGCGCATGGCTTCAGCCTTGGGTTTCAGTTCCTCGGCATCGACTCCCAGCTCTAGCAGCAGAGCCTCATTTCCGGCGGCAACTTCATGCCCGCCGACTCGGCCCGCCACGCCGCGTCCAGTGAGCGATCGGAATTGCTCCGCGGGCATCAAATGCAATTGGTTGGCTTGGGCAGCCTCGACCATCGCTGCGGCCAGCGGATGTTCGCTTCCCTGCTCCAGGCTGGCCACCAGCCGCACCACGCGATCTTCGGTCTCGCCGCCGACGGCGACCACCGACATCAGCTCTGGTTTGCCCTGAGTGAGCGTGCCGGTCTTGTCGAGCACCAGAGTATCAACTTTCTGCAGCGTCTCCAGCGCCTCCGCGTTCTTGATGAGAATGCCGGCGCGCGCCCCACGCCCCGTGCCAACCATGATCGCCATCGGTGTCGCCAGTCCCAGGGCGCAGGGGCAAGCGATGATCAGCACCGCAACGGCATTGACGATGGCGTTGGCCAGCCGCGGCTCCGGACCAATCACGAGCCACGCGATGAACGTGATCACGGCCGACGCCAGCACCGCCGGGACGAACCAGGCCGCAACCTTGTCGGCCAGCCGCTGAATCGGAGCGCGGCTGCGTTGCGCGTTGCTCACCATCTGCACGATTTGCGCCAGCAGGGTTTCGCTACCTACGCGCTCGGCGCGCATCAGCAGCCAGCCGGTACCGTTCACCGTGGCGCCGACAACCTTGTCGCCAGCGCGTTTTTCCACCGGCATGGCTTCGCCCGTCACCATCGACTCGTCCACCGAGCTGAGGCCGTCGAGCACGATGCCGTCCACCGGAATTTTCTCGCCCGGGCGCACCCGCAGCTTGTCGCCCACCTTCACCTGCTCCAGCGGGACGTCGTATTCGCTGCCGTCGTCGCGCATGATGCGTGCCAGCTTAGGCGAGAGATCGAGCAGCGCGCGGATCGCGCTGCTGGTGCGGCTGCGCGCCTTGAGTTCCAGTACCTGCCCCAGCAGCACGAGGACAATGATTGCCGCCGCGGCCTCGAAGTAAACTTCCGGCTGGCCATGCATGCCGCGCATGGAGGGCGGGAAGACTTGCGGAACGATGGTGGCGACCGCGCTGTAGGTGTAGGCCACCCCGACGCCCATGGCAATCAGGGTGAACATGTTCGGGCTGCGGAACTTGACAGACGCCCAGCCGCGCACGAAGAAAGGCCAGCCGCACCACCACACGATTGGCGTTGCCAGCGCAAACTCAAGCCACGTGCCTACACGCGGCGTGAACACGTGCGCCAGTGGCCCCATGCGCAGCATCGCGTAGGCGACCAGGGGAACACCAAGCAGCACGCTGGTCCAGAAGCGCCGGGTCATGTCGCGCAGTTCGGGATTTTCTTCCTGCGCGCTGGTGACCGTCTTCGGTTCCAGGGCCATGCCGCAGATCGGACAGGCACCGGGCCCGTCGCGAACGATCTCGGGATGCATGGGGCAGGTCCACTGGGTCCGGGTCGCGGCCACGGGGACGTCGGGCTCAAGCGCCATGCCGCACTTGGGACATGCGCCGGGCCGCGGTTGGCGCACCTCCGGATCCATGGGACACACGTAGGTTGTTCCCGATGGAGCGGCTGCGGTTTTGCTCTGCTCCACCGCATCCACGGCGGTGATTTTCGGGGCCTCGCTTTGGACAACGTACTTCTCAGGATCGGTCTTGAATTTCTCGCTGCATCCTCGACTGCAGAAGTAATAGGTCTTGCCCTGATGCACCGCAGTCGCTGCGGCTTTGGCCGGATCAACGCTCATCCCGCAAACCGGGTCCTTCTCCCGCTTGTGGGCGCCACTAATCTGCACCGGGGCGGCGCCGATTTGTACCATCGCGGGCATCCCAACCGCCTTGTAGTTAGGGGAGAGATATTTCTCCGGATAATCTTTGAACTTCTCCGCGCAGCCGCGCGAGCAGAAGTGATACAGCTTGCCCTCGTACTCCACCGAAGCGGCGGCTTTGGAGGCATCGACATCCATGCCGCAAACCGGATCTTTGTCCAGCTTCCTGGCGGCACTAGTTGGCGGCGGAGCTTCGCTTTGAGCTACCCAAGCCGCCAAGAGGTGCTTGGCGGGCGACGACACAAACTTGTGCATGCAGCCGGGCGAGCAGAAATAATAGGTCTTCCCCTCATACTGCGCCTTACCACGGGCCTCGGCCGGATTCACCGCCATCCCGCAGACGGGATCGATTACCGAAACATCGATAATCCGGTTCTCGGAGCTGTCCTCGGGTCCGTTCATTCCCTCCCTCTCCTGAGCTATGTGCTCGCGCTGTTCATTGGCGCGGCGATGCTCTATATTGATTGCGGATTCGGTGCGAAGACCGAAACTTCTAACCGACAGCTATTCTAGATGCGGAAGAAGTTTTCAGTTCCCCCGTATCATCATTGCACGTTTGCGCGAGGGCGGTTCGATGACTGCAGTCGAAGTTTTGTTTCGCTATGGAATGTCGCCGGGTGAGCTGGAAATGGGTGCCCTGGGACAAGTAAACGATGTCTACGGCATCCGCCGGGTGCGGTTTAATGAGCCGGAACGGACCATCCGAGTGGAATACGACGCCACGCGCCTGAACGAGTCCAGCGTGGAAAAACTGCTGCGCAGCGCCGGATTCGACATTCGCGAAAAGCTGGCGCTGGTGTAACCAAGGCGCCCCAGGTTCAAATACAAAAGGCGAAGCGCGATGGAGCGAGAGCACTTCGCCTTTGCCCGGTCTGGGCGCTTGCGGGAACGCCTTTTAGGCGATCTAGCGGTCGATCACACTGCGTGGTTGAGGCTCGGGAAAGGTTTTAAATTTGAGGGGGCCGCTCGTTGAAGGGAACTCTGGCCGAAATCCCCGTCCGAGCGGCCCCTTATTGCGCCACTTCGTCTGCCCGTGGATATAGCATCCGGGATACCAAAGATTGGTCAATGAAACTAAACGGGTTACAGAATTCCCAATCTGGGAGACACTGTAGAACTTTCCGGTACTGGGAAAAGTTTACCAAAGGCACTAACGTGGTGCTATCCGGATTCGCGGAAATTAGTCCCCGTTTCCGACTAAGTCCCGCCGAGGGCCCGTGATCTGTCGTGGGAGTGGAAAGGTTCTTCACGATTGAGGTCTTGCGTGAGGTCGGAGTCGGTCGGCAGTTTGGTATAATTTGCTGACTGCTTACCGCGTGTGCGCCCTTAGCTCAGCTGGATAGAGCGTCTGGCTACGAACCAGAAGGCCGGGAGTTCGAATCTCTCAGGGCGCACCATTACCCTCCCATGTACTTCGTCTACCTTCTCCGGAGCCAGAAATCGGGTCGTCTCTATACTGGCCACACTGCGGATTTGACGCAACGTCTAGGCCAACATAACCTCGGGATCACAAAATCGACCCGTCACAAAGCCCCGTGGCAGCTGGTGTACTCGGAAAGATTCGACAGCCGCTCCGAGGCGATCAGGCGAGAACGATTTTTCAAATCCGGCAGAGGTCGCCTAGAGGTCCGAGAGCTGCTGGCCAAGAAAGACACAGTCGGCTTAGCTGGATAGAGTCCGCCGCGGCGGAAACCAGAAGGCCGGGAGTTCAAATCTCTCAGGGCGCACCATTACCTTCCCATGTACTTCGTCTACCTTCTCCGGAGGGTTGAAGGTTCGATTCCTTCCGCGCTGACCACTTAATTCGTCTTTTTACCGCCGGTACTCGCCACGCAGCGCGCTGCGTCAGTGCTAGGGTGGGGACGCTTATTCGTTGGCCGGTTCCACGTTGGAGTCGCAGGCC
Organism: uncultured Acidobacteriaceae bacterium; assembly: GCA_963836875.1. Lineage (GTDB taxonomy): Bacteria > Acidobacteriota > Terriglobia > Terriglobales > Acidobacteriaceae > Bog-257. Next base: position 1,072,729 of record CAWIKZ010000005.1, on the reverse strand, counting down.
CAGACCAGGGCGACGATCCAGCCGATGATGGTCCAGCCCAGCCAAAGGTCGGTCACCATGATGCTCAGCACTGAATTGTGCTTGCGCACCGCCGCTACGCCGATCGGCAGGCAGTACAGCAAGAGGATGAACAGCGGCCCCGTATCGAACGAGTGCTTCTCGACGAGATAGCTGGCCAGGAATAAACAGAGCCCGGAGACGGACAGGATGGCGATGGATTGAGCGACTGAAGTGGCAATGGTTCGCAGCATAGTGGCCAAGAGCGGAAAATATCCGCTTCCTATAATCGAGTCGAAGTTCGACCCTACCGCACTCTTTGGGAGATACTACAGAGTCTAGTACCGCCCCACCCTCAAAATCAACCATGCTGATTAGCCGCGGCTCTCGGGGCCCTCCTGGGTCACGGGCAACTCGGAAACAACCCGCCTCACCCTCCGGGACTGTGCCCAAAATTGCGCCTCCTCCCTTGCCTTTCCGACCTGTTGCGAACTGATACAAGCTTGATGACAGTGTGCTGAAAATCAGCATGAATCCTGCGTCGTGCCACTTTGTGACACTTTAGCTAAATTGATTTTCCCTGCGGCAACGGCCACAAACCAAAGACCGGGAGTCCGAATCTCTCAGGGCCCGCCATCTTCAAACCGCATCACCCACCGGTGTTGCTACCAGATTGCTACCGATCGATTTGGCCTGTCTCAATTACCGTGACCCGCAGCAACCTTGCAATCAATTGCACGGGACGCATTGGGGCCAGATGTTCTCGTGAAGGAAGCCGGGACGATGCCGTATCGGCAGCGGATCGGGTGTCGGCCTCCTCTGGTTTTGCCGTTATCACTTTTCTGATGCGACATTGGTCACTCCCAAACCACCTGCTGCAGTTGTGAAACTCTGACCGTGTTATCTTTCGGTGTGGCCAGTCCTAGATTCAGGTCGGTTCTGTGAGTGAAGAAGGCTCGGCCAACGTGATCTCGGCTGTTGTCTCAGCCCCAAATCGGAAGCCAACTGGACCTGGAACACTTTGCCTGGCGCTGTTCGCCACGACCATGTTCCTGAGTGCATTCTTACTGTTTTCGATGGAGCCCATGGTCGCCAAGATGATCCTGCCCCTTCTGGGCGGCGCTCCCGCGGTGTGGAACACTTGCCTTGTCTTCTTTCAGGCCGTGCTGCTGGCTGGGTATTTCTACGCTCATGTATCTGCACAACTACTCAGTCACCGGCGTCAAGTCGTCTTTCACTTGTCTGTGCTGCTCATAGCCTTGGTTGTGCTGCCCCTTCATATTTCTGCTGCATGGGTACCGCCCGTTTCACAGAATCCTGCCCTTTGGCTACTGGCATTGCTATCAGTTTCAGTTGGATTGCCCTTTTTCGTGCTTTCCGCAAGCACCCCGATCTTGCAAAAGTGGTTCTCTCATTCCGGCGATCCAGCGGCGAATGACCCTTATTTTCTCTATGCTGCGAGTAACGCCGGGAGTCTGGCTGGTCTGTTGACCTACCCATTTGTGCTTGAGCCAACGCTTGGCCTGACAACACAAAGCAAGATGTGGCGCTACGGTTACATTCTGCTTTTTCTGCTGGCTTGCGGCTGTGCCGCCATAATCTGGCGAGTCCCGCAAACGGTGATACAACCGGCATCTCAATTGCGGGAGGAGGCAGCGCCTGATGAAACCGGTGAAAGCGCTCGTTCCAGCGTAAAGAGGCGATTTCGCTGGGTCGTCCTGGCCTTCGTTCCCGCCAGTCTCACACTGGGTATCACTACAGCTCTCACCACCGACATGCCTGCGATTCCTTTGTTCTGGGTTATGCCGCTGGCGCTTTATCTGCTCAGCTTTGTTTTCGTCTTTGCGCGCAAACCTCTTGTTTCGCACGACTGGTTGATTCGGAGACTCCCGCTTCTGATTCTCGCTGCGGCTTTTCCAATTGCCTCTGGATCGAGGCTGCCGATCCTGGTATGGATCCCGCTGGACCTGCTCACCCTCCTGGGCGTGGCCATGGTTTGTCATGGCGAACTGGCGCGCAGCCGCCCATCCGCCAAGCATCTCACCGAATTTTATCTTTGGATTTCGGTCGGCGGAGTCCTGGGCGGGACATTCAACGCTTTGATTGCCCCGGTGATCTTCCACTCGGTGATCGAATTTCCGCTGGTCCTGGTCCTGGCTGCACTGCTGCGTCCAGCGATCGATGTCAAGGAAAACACTCAGCGTGGCCGTACGCTGGACTTTCTGCTACCGGCCATCCTGGGGCTAAGTCTGCTGGCCGTCATTTTGGCCCTGCAAGCCTTGGGTCTGAAGCCCGGGCTCTCGATAAGCATCCTGGTCTTTGGCTTGTCTTTGGAGTGGTGCCTCTCATTTGGCAGACGCCCCATCCGGTTTGCTTCGGGTCTGACAGCCATATTTCTGGCCAGCACCTTTTATCCCGGATCGTATGGCCACATACTGCATACGGAGCGCAGTTTTTTTGGGGTGTATCGCGTGACCGATGACGACGGGAGGCAATACCGGCGGATCTCTCATGGAGGTACAGTACATGGTGTGCAGAGCCGGGACCCGGCACGGGCCAACGAGCCGCTGGCGTACTACACAAAAGCTGGACCCATCGGTCAGGTGTTCGACGCCTTCTCTGGGAGTTCGGATGAGAACCAAGTCGCCATTGTGGGTCTTGGCGCTGGTTCAATGACATGTTATGTAAGTCCCCCGCAGCAGCTGACCTATTACGAGATTGATCCTGCGGTAGAGCGCATTGCCCAAGATCCCCAATACTTTACTTTCCTTCGCAATTGCAATCCGCATGTTCAGGTAGTGCTCGGCGACGCCCGGATGTCGCTCAAGGCGGCCCCGGACCATTTCTATGGCCTCATCGTCATCGATGCTTTCAGTGGGGACTCCATCCCTGCGCATTTGCTCACCCGGGAGGCATTACAGCTTTACCTCAAGAAGCTCACGCCAACTGGGATTTTGGTCTTCCATATCAGCAATAACTACCTTGATCTTCAGCCGGTGGTGGCAAGCCTTGCCGGAGACGCCGGTCTGATCTGCTTGATCGAATGGGACACGCGCATCAGCCAAGCTCAGGCGAAGAACGGGACATACAAATCTGTGTGGGCAATTATGGGACGCAATTCAAACGATTTGGGCAAGCTGGTAGGTGATTCAAGATGGAGGCCGCTGCTTAGCAAACCGGGATCGAAGGTCTGGACGGACGACTTTTCCAGTGTCATAAGCATCTTTAAATGGAAGTGAACCGGGAAGCTGCTCACGACTGGACTCCACGCCTGAGTTTTTTCGGAAAGGTGAATCGCGGGGATAGCAGACCCAAATTTCTCGCGCAATTCGCGCTCTTCGACGATGTCGGATGCGGGAGTAAATGCACGGGCTCTGCGGGCGCTACAGAAATCGGTGAGGCACTAGAGTAGCCGACAAAAGTCCTGAACGTTAGCTGTGATCGCGCATAATGCCGAAGGTTGCGCTACTTTGAAACCGTCCGCTTGGCCGCGATGTCGCGCTTCAAGGCTTGTGCGGTCGGGTCGGCGGGTTGCAAGGCCAGGGCACGGTCCACCTCGCTGGCGGCGGCCTCCAACTGGCCCTGCTTCAGGTCAAGCCGGGCCAGCACCAGCCAGGCGTCAACGTTGGGCTGCAAACGCACCGAAGTTTGCGCTTCCGTCCGCGCGTTTGCGAGATCGCCCTTGTTTTCCAGCAGAACTGCCAACTGCGCGTGCGCCGCGGCATTGTTATGGTCGGAGCCGATCGCGGCGCGGAATTCGCTCTCTGCCTGGGTCGCCATGTTCTGCGCCAGCAACTCCTTGCCACGTACTACGTGATAGGCCGCGCGAGTGTGTCCGTCGGCCTTGGCCAGCCGCGCCTCGGCAAGCTTGTTGATTTCCATCTCGATTTGACGATAGGACGCCTCGTCGTAGTTGCGCTTGAGGCGTTCCATGGGAATGCGAGGCTGGTTTGGCGGCAGTAAAGCGTTGCCCGAAGCCGCAGTCGTGTTGGGATTCGTCGCAGGGGGCGGCGCGACACCACGGTTGATCAAATCCAGCAGGGCCTTGGCTTCGCCATCGCTTGGGCTCCGTTGTAACTGTTCGCGCAATTGGCGCGCGGCCCCGGAGCCATCTCCGTTCTTGAAGAGAGCCACCGCCAGGTTGAAGCGGTAGTCCGGGTCGTTCGGGTCGGCACTGACCGCCTTGGAGAAGTATTCGGCCGCCGCCGAGCGCCGGCCTCGCCGGGCCTCCACAACCCCCAGATTGTTGTAAACCTCGGTGAGCGGCAGCCGGGTGGCCAGATAGTTGAACGCGGTGAACGCCTTCTCGAAACTTCCGCGATAGAACTCCGACATGCCCAGCAGAAAGTTGGCCTCGCCGGCGACCGGATCATCCTTGGGTATGCGGCTGAACCAGGCAGCGGCCGATTCGTATTCGTGGGCGCCGTAATACGTCTTGCCCAACTGCAGCATGGCCAGCGTGTAATCAGGATTGAGCTTTACCGCTTCCCGCAGGTGGCGAATCTTCTGCTGCTGGCCGGTGGCCAGGATTCCGCGGATATAGCTTTCGAACGCATCGAGGCGGATAGGCCTCGAGGCTTTCAGGAATTGCTCGCGGGTGATCGCGGGCGGCGGAGCCATTTGTTGCAGCAGCTCCCACGCCAACGCCGTCTGCAAATCGATCAGGCTGGCCAAGGCGCCGCTGCTGTGTACCTGCGGGTAAAGGTGCAGCTTCTTCATGTCGAGAAGTTGCGCATTGGCCTTGAAGGTCTGGCCCTCGAGGCTGTACGTGCCGAGCACGACGTAGTCGGCATCCATCTGTTCAGCGACACGGTAAACCGTCGCCCGCGAGGGCCGAACGCTCAGCGGAATGCCGGCATGATCGAAGGCGTAGCTGCGATCATCGCGGTTGATGACGTAGAGCCCGGGCGACTCCATGCGCTGCGACAGGACTTCGGGAAAGGCCTCAGCGATCCACTCCAGCCCGGGAGCGGTGGTTTGATTTTCAAACGGCATGACCATCACGGTGCGGGTTCCGGCCAGCGTCTGGGCCGCACCCGGATGACAAAGCAGGCAGAACGTGGCCAATAAAAGAAGGCCACGGAAAATGAAGCGATTGAGAGAGTGTCGCAAAGCGCCTTGATTATAAATGCTGGGAATCGCCCCTATTTCGATACCGCCGCAAACAGGTCCGACTTCAACAGCGCCGTGAAGCGTTGATCGTCGGTCTTAAAGTGCATTTCCAGCATATCGTGGGAGTTGTCGACGGTGGTGTCGTCCAGCGCCAGCTTCTCCGTCGGAGTGGCGTTCATTTTGCGATACAACACTCCCGCCTTCAGCAGCGTGGCCATGGTGGCTGCGGTCATGGTGTCGGAAGTTTTGACATTCAGGTCGAAGGTTACCCCATTGGTGAAGTTCATCGTGTAATCCGAGGCCAGCAGCCGCTTCTTCACCACGTCGTAGTCACCTATAGAGGCCGCCTGCCCCAGCGCCGACCGCAGCATGTTCTGCGTCCCCGGCTGATCGAGCACGCTCCAAATCGCCGCGCTTTCCACGCTGGTGATCAGATCGTCAATGGTATTGTTGGATTCCAGAGACTCGGCGCTGTTGTCGCGCACGTCGATCGCGCCTTTAATGGAAGCACTCTCGCCGAACAAGATGGTGCTGGGATCAAGGAACACCAGGTGCATCCCCGTGCCCATGGGGTAGAGGTAGGAGAGCAGATACTTCTCCGGCTTGATCTTCTTCAGGCGCATCTTCTGCAGAAACTCCTTCTGCTTGAAAGGGCCCTGGGCGATGCCGATGCTGCGCAGACCGCCTTTGGCCGGGCGATAAGTAACGAAGGTAAGCTGCTCCATGTCCTTGTCAGGGTCAATGCCCGCGCCCTTCAGAGCGCTCTCGAATTGCTTCAGGACGTCAGGCAGGACCTGGTCTTTGAGGGCGCGCGCCGATGGCGAATCGCGCAGTGCGCGGTAATCGATGGAGATGATTTGCTGGACCGCCGATGGAACCACGGTACGGGCATTGCTGCTCAGAGGCGCCGCAACTGCGGGCAGGCAGAAAACGGCGCTCAGAAAAAGGCCTGTGAGGAACTGCTTCATACTCATAATTCTACTCGACAATCTGCGAAGAGATGCGGGATTGTTAGCGTCCGTTGCTTTTACTGCACTTCCACTGCTGGCGAACAAAGGTTTAGACGTTAGACGCGCACCAACATCAACACGGCTCACGATTAGAGGACAATGCGCCCGGAGAGGCGGTGAAACCGGCGTCGCATAGTAACTAGCCACCAACCACTAACTTCTCATCACCGCCACCCGCTGCCGCACATCCGCGATAAAAGCCTCATCCTTGATATCGGCAAGGTTTATCTCCACGTTCGCCAGCGCGCCCTCGGCCGCGGCTCGCGCCAAGCTCATACCCACGGCCAAATCCGATGCCATCCTCGGATTGGTGATGGGCCGCAGCGATTCAAGTATCTGCCGCACTTCCCCTGCCCGTTCGGCAACCAGCAGCGGAACCAGCGTCGCCTTCTTGGTTGCCGCTTCGACCTCAGCCTGCGCCTCGGGATGATCTTTCGCCTTCTTGAATGCCGCCATCACCTCGTTGAACGACGCGGCATCGGCGTCAATGGACGCCTTGAACTGTTCGCGCAGCTCGGCCAGTCGTGCCAGGGCATCGCTTAACTGGCGCTCGTACTGGGCATAAGCCTTCTTGCCGCGCGACATTCCAGCGACCATGCCGCCCAGCGCCGCAGCCATCGCCGCGGTGGCAGCCGCCGCGCAACCTCCTCCGGGAGCAGCTGTCGGCGCCGCGAGCTGCTCGATGAACGGCTCGACCCCGGAGCGAATCCCGCCGACCGCCATTTTCCCGCTCATCACGGCGGCCAGGCGGTTCTCCAGAATCAGCGACGAGTCGAAGTTCTCGATTTGCAGAAACCACTCCGCCGCGTCTTCCAGCGCTTTCTTGGGTATCAAGCCGACGATCTCGCTTGACACCGGCATGACTCCATAGCGCGCGGCCTCGCGCTTCACATACTCGAATACGCGCGCGATCGGCGTCTGGTCGGTGTCGGTCAGGTTCATGGAGACCTGTGCCAACCCGCGCACTGGAACGCCCATTCCCTTCACGTAGCGCAGGCCGCCGTTGGAAAAGCGCACGGTCTTGGCGATCTTCTTCGCAATCTCGACATCGGGGGTATTGAGATAGACGTTGTAGGCCACCAGAAATTTGCGCGCGCCAACGATGGTCGCGCCTGCCGTCGGGTGCAGCTCGGCGTTGCCGAAATCGGGCTTGCGCGCTGGATTTGCCTTCAACTCCTCGCGAATGCCTTCGAATTGCCCGCGGCGCACGTTCTCCAGGTTCTGACGCTCGGGCGTTTGCGCGGCCGCTTCGTACAGGTAAACCGGCACGCGATACCGCTTCCATATTTCTTCGCCGACACGCCGCGCCATGGCCACGCAGTCTTCCAGCGTCACACCTTCGATCGGGATGAACGGAATCACGTCGGCCGCGCCCAGCCGGGGATGCGCTCCGGTGTGCTTGGTGAGGTCGATAAGCTCGGCGGCCTTGCCGACTCCGCGGATCGCAGCCTCCGCCACGTTCACCGGATCGCCGACCAGCGTAATGACACAGCGGTTGTGGTCGGCGTCCATCTCGCGATCGAGCAGATACACGCCGTCCATCTTCATGGCGTCGAGGATGGCGTCGACTCGGGACTTGTCGCGCCCTTCAGAAAAGTTGGGTACACATTCTACGAGTGCGGGCATACGAGATGAGGATAAAGCAAGCCGCTGGCGGTTACCTAATCTCTGTGCGCATCAGCGGTCCGTGGGCTGGATTGTAGACTGAGTTTTTTGAGCCACCATTCCGCAAATCTCTGGAATGATGGCGGGGTCGACGGGACTCGAACCCGCGGCCTCTGCCGTGACAGGGCAGCGTTCTAACCAACTGAACTACGACCCCGCTTGCGCGGTTGTTGTCCCGCTCGGGACGTGTCACCGTGCTTATTCTACTCGCCGGTGACGAGTGTGGTGGGCAGTGCAGGGCTCGAACCTGCGACCTCCTGCTTGTAAGGCAGGCGCTCTAACCAACTGAGCTAACCGCCCGTCGTACGCGCCTCTTACGAGGTGGTACTAGAGCGGAATCAACTATTTTGAGTTTACATGACGCTTCTGGCATGGTCAAACACGCGCACGGTGAACGCTTGTTGGCATGCACGCCTGAAAGGCGAGACTCTGGAATTGCTCCAGCCTATTCTGCCAACTGCAATTCAATCTTTTTCGACGCCGCATCCAGCTTGGCAATCCGGAAACTGCGAATCTGTCCCGCATGAATGGCTTCCGGCTTTGCCGAGCCCGCCGCAGCGCCGCCCTTCCAGCGCGCCTTCAGCATGGAACTCAGCGCTGACAAATCCGCCTTGCCTTCGCCCCGCATCTCTTCCTTCGCGGGACTCTGCGCGAGGATTGGGCAGGTGCCCAGGATGCCTTCGCCCAATTCGACTCGAGCGTGTCCGTCAGAAACCTCGATCATGCGTCCCGTGACCACATCGCCTTCTTTGTGCTCGGCGATATATTCATCCAGGCTGGTGGGAACCAGTTGCTTCATCCCCAACCGCAGGAGCCGCCGGTCTTTGTCGATCGCGAGCACCTGGGCCTTAACCACCTGCCCAACTTTCAGCACCTCTTGCGGATGGTTGATGCGCTTCTCGGCGCTGATTTCGCTGACGTGAATCATCCCCTCGACGCCTTCGGTAAGCTGCACAAATGCGCCGAAGTTAGTAAGGCTGGTGACCGGTCCTTCGATGACCGAGCCCACCCCAAACCTCTGCGTCACCTCAGTCCAGGGATCTCCCAGGGCTTGCTTCAGTCCCAGAGAAATGCGGCGCTCGCCTGGGCTGACTGTCAGAACTACCGCTTCAACGGTCTCGCCGGGCTTCACCACATCGCTGGGCTGCCTCACCTTCTTGGCCCACGACATCTCCGAAAGGTGGATCAAGCCTTCAACTCCGGGCTCCAGTTCTACAAATGCTCCGAAGTCGACGACGCGCGTCACAGCGCCGCGCACGCGCTCGCCTGCCGTATATTTGTCGGCCACGGAATGCCATGGATCAGGCTGAAGCTGTTTCAGGCCCAGCGAAATGCGCCGCTTTTCAAGGTCGATCTTGAGGACCTTTGCTTCGATTTCCTGCCCCACCGAGAGCACGTCGGCAGGGTTGGAAACGCGGCTCCAGGCAATGTCGCCGACGTGCAGCAGACCGTCCACTCCGCCGATATCAACGAAGGCACCGTAATCCGTCAGACTGCGGACCGTGCCATGCACCGTCTCGCCTTCTTTCACCTCCGAATAGCGGCGCTCCTTCCCGCTGCGCTCTTCCTCTTCGGTCACGGCGCGGCGGTCCACCACCACATCTTCATCGGTTACATCGAGCTTAATAATCCGGCAGCGGATCTCCTGCCCCACTAACTTCTCCATCTCGGCAGCGTCGCGCGCTCCACTGCGCGAACCCGGCATAAACGCGCGCACTCCCACATCCACGCTCAGCCCGCCTTTGATGACGCCTGTCACCGTGCCCATGATCGTCGTCTTGTCGGCGAAGGCGCGCTCCAGCGCCGACCAGTCCCTGGGCAGGGCTGTCTTGAAGCGGGAAAGCTCGTAGTAGCCGTCAGGATCGCGGCCCTTCACCGAGACCACGAGCTTGTCGCCGGGTTTCACTTCTTCGCCGGCGCTCTGGAAGGTTGCCAGCGGCAGGATGCCTTCGCTCTTGAAACCGATATCGAGGAAGACCGACTCGGCAGCGACGGCGATCACCGTGGCTTCGATTTGCCGGCTGCCGTCTTCCGCCTTGTGCGAATGGCTCTGTTCGAACTGGGAAAGAAGCTCACCGAATGACTCGTCGGGTTCGGCCGTAGGTTGGGAATCTGGAATGCTTGGATTGGACATGAGGCTATGGTTTTATTCTGTCATAATCCGGACACGGATGCTGGCGGGGCTGCCTCAGGCTGGATACTTTCCCGTGATGTAGCCTTCCAGGTGCCGGATCGTCTCTTCGTGACCGGAGATGATCCATTTCACCAGATCGCCGATCGACACTATGCCGATGGCGGTGCCCTCCTCGACTACCGGAAGGTGCCGGAAATGGCGATTGGTCATGATGGCCATGCACTCCTCTATTGTGTTTTTGCGAGTTACAAAGATCACCGGACTGGTCATGATCTCACGGACCGGAGTGTCCTTCGACGACCGTCCCTTAAGGATGACCTTGCGGGCATAGTCACGCTCGGAGAGAATACCCACGAGTTTGCCTTCAAACAACACCAGTAAGGCCCCGACCCCCTCCTTGGCCATCTTCTCAATGGCCTCGTAAACGGACTGTTCGGGACCTACCGACAAAACTGCGTTGGTGGCCTTTTGCTTGAGCAGCAATTCAACTGCGTCGTTGACCTTCATGTGAGCACCTGTCGGGTTTTCATGCTAGCACGCTGGGCCGCAAAAAACATTCCTCGTCGTAGGCTACTTTCGAGTTCGAGTCCCCAACCCTGGTACTCAAGCCCGGTGTGATGCCATCCTCTGGAGGGCGGATTGCCGAGCTAACAAATTCGTGGGAGCTGCTCGCCGAACATGACGTCCAAGACGCGCGTGCCGCCGATCTCGGTCTTCATCAGCACCATGCCGGCATGATCGGCAACCACCTCTCCGATCACGGCAGCTTCGCCGCCCAGCGGGTGCTGGCGCATGCGCTGGACAATTTCATCCGCTGACGCAGCGGCAACGATCGCAACCAGCTTACCCTCATTGGCCACATAAAGAGGATCAAGTCCCAATATTTCGCAGGCGCCTTGGACGGTTTCGCGGACTGGAATATTACGCTCTTGCAGCAGCATTCCGACCTGCGACTGGCCCGCAATTTCATTCAAGGTGGTAGCTACGCCGCCGCGGGTTGGATCGCGCAGGCAGTGGATGGTCGGGAGTCCTTCCCTGCCCGTCACTTCAAGCATTACATTAACCAGGCCATGCAGTGGCGCGCAGTCGCTTTCAATCGCCCCTTCAAACTCCAGGTTCTCCCGTTGCGACATGACCGCCATGCCGTGATCGCCGATGAATCCGCTGAGAATGATCTTGTCGCCCGGACGCGCGCGATCGGCCGAAATCTCCACCGGCCGGTCGATCACGCCAAGCCCCGTCGTCGTGATGAACACCTGGTCGCCCTTGCCGCGATTGACGACCTTGGTGTCTCCGGTCACCAGCAGCACACCGGCTTCGTTCGCCGCGTCGCGCATGGATTCGACCACGCGGCGCAGGTCATCCGCCGCCAGCCCTTCTTCCAGAATGAACGCTGCGGCCAGATACAGCGGTCGGGCTCCGCTCATGGCCAGGTCATTCACCGTGCCATTGATTGCCAGTCGCCCAATATCTCCACCGGGGAAAAAAATTGGCGTGACCACGAACGAATCTGTGGTGAATGCCAGCCGCGTGCCATTCACCTGGACCACGGCCTGGTCGTCAAGCTTGTCGAGAAATGGGTTGGTGAAGGCTGGACGGAAGACCTTGTCAATCAACTCAGCCGTCAGCTTGCCGCCGCTGCCGTGGCCCAGCACGATCTGCTTGTGCTCGAAGATGGGCAGTGGACAGGAACCGAATACAGTCATGCCGGCCCACCCATGGAAATCGCCGTCAGCTTAACATCATCTTTGTCTCTCTTCAGGTGCCTGCCATAGGCATAATAGGCGGCGCAGGCGCCTTCGGCAGAGACCATGGTCGCGCCCAGCGGGTGTTGCGGGTTGCACTCGGTGCCAAAGGCCGGGCAATCGTGCGGCTTCTTGATGCCGCTCAGGATTTGACCGCTGATGCAAACCTCGGACTCCAGCGTATCGATCTCCTTCACGTCGAACAGCTTTTCTGCATCGTGATCGCGGAACTCCCAGCGTAACTTGTAACCGCTCTTCGGAATCGTCCCCACCCCTCGCCACTTGCGATCGGCGACTTCAAACACGTTGAACACCAACTTCTGCGCCGGCTTGTTCCCTTCCCGATCCAAAATGCGCGAGTATTCGTTCTCCACTTCGGCGCGCCCGCTCTCCAGCTGCCGGACGGTCATCAGTATTCCCTGCAGAATGTCCAGCGGCTCGAATCCCGTGATGACGATCGGCACCTTGAACTGCGCGCTGAGCGGTTCGTACTCGCGATACCCCATCACCGCGCAGACATGCCCCGGCCCTAGAAATCCCTGCACCCGGTTCAGCGGAGATTGCAGGATGGCGGCGATCGCGGGGGGCACCAGAACATGGGAAACCAGCATGGAGACGTTTTTCACGCCTTCCTGCTGGGCGCGCCAGACCAGCATGGCGTTGGCGGGCGCAGTGGTCTCGAAGCCAATGGCGAAGAAGACCACTTGCTTGTCGGGATTGGCGTGCGCAATCTTCAGGCAATCCAGCGGCGAGTAAACCACGCGAACATCGCCGCCTTGCGACTTGATGGTAAACAAGTCGCCGTCTGATCCGGGCACGCGCAACATGTCGCCGAACGAGCAGAAGATCACGTCAGGGCGCCGGGCAATGGCGTGCGCTTTGTCGATCATCTCCAGGGGCGTCACGCAAACCGGGCAGCCGGGGCCGTGTACCAACTCAATCTCCCGCGGCAGCAGGTAGTCGATTCCATGCTTGACGATGGAATGCGTCTGCCCGCCGCAGACTTCCATAATCACCCACGGCTTAGTCTGGATACGGTGAATTTCCTCGACGATCTTGCCCGCCAGCCGTCCATCACGATATTCATCCAGGTACTTCATTGCTTGGGTCTCCCATCGCCGATCTCATCCGCGAGCGGCGCATTGAGTTCCGTCAGTTGGTCCAATTCTTCGAGCAGTTGGTAGGTGCGCTGCGCCTCTTCCTCATCAACCTTGCTGATGGCGAAACCCACATGGACCAGGACATAGTCGCCGACCTGGGTCTCCGGCAGGTACTCCAGGCAGGCCTCGCGCACGACGCCGCCGAACTGGACCTTGGCCATCCGCATGCCCTGCTGGTCGAAGGCCTCGACCACCTTGCCGGGAATCGCCAAACACATGTCAGTTCCCTCTTCGCAACATTTCGTTCGCGATGACCGCCTGGCCGAGCGAAATTCCTCCATCGTTGGGAGGAACCAAGCTGTGCAGGTAAACCTCGAAGCCATCGCGCTGTAATCCTTCCACCACGCGGCGCAGCAGGTACAGGTTCTGGAAGGTGCCACCGCTCAGGCAAACGCGCTTCAGTTGCTCACGCTTGCCGATGCTCCGGCAAACCTCCACAATCGCAGCGGCGACGGTGTTATGAAAACACGCGGCGATGTATCCCGCCGGCTTCGACCGCGCAAGGTCTTGCACGATGTTCTCGATCATGGGCCGCATGTCCACCTGTGCCGGCTCGCCATCACTCGCCAGGAAAGGATACCGCTGTTGGAGGCCAGCTTGCGCAATCATTTCCAGCTCGATCGCCGCTTGGCCCTCGAAGTTGACCTCCTGCCGCAGGTCGACAAGGGAGGCCACGGCATCGAACAAACGGCCGCAGGAAGACGTCTCAACACTGTTGATACCGCGCAAAAGCATGGCGTCCACTAGGCCGACTTGCTTTTCCGGAATGCTGTCCAGAAAGCGGATGCCCGGCGGCAGGGATCGCGCACCGAAGGTGTCGCGCAGATAGCTAAGTGCCATGCGCCAAGGCTGCCGCACCGCTGCATCGCCGCCCACCAGTGGGACATAACGTAGATGCGCCCGCCGCTCGAATCCCGCGAAGTCGGCCACCAGAAACTCCCCGCCCCAGATCTTTCCATCCGTGCCATAACCGGTGCCGTCGAAGGCCACGCCGATCACCTTGCCGCAGAGGTGATTTTCCGCCATGCAACTGGCAATGTGTGCGTGATGGTGCTGAACACCGACCTTTTGCGCAATCGGTAATCTGAGGGTGAAACGCGAGCTCATATAGTTGGGATGCAGGTCGTACGCTACCGCTCGAGGTTCAACCCGGAAGAGCTTCTTCAGGTTCGCCAGCGTTTCCTCGAAGAACACCAGCGTCTCGTAATTCTCCAAATCGCCAATGTGCTGACTGAGGATTGCGTAGGTGCCCTTGGTCAGGCAAAACGTATTCTTCAGCTCGGCGCCGCACGCCAGGATCTCGCCCAGCGGGACACCAAGGTCCACGGGATGCGGCACATATCCACGGGAACGCCGCAGCACACGCTCACGCCCTTCCACCGTGCGCACCACGGAATCGTCCGTGCGCATGTAAATGTCGCGGTTGTGAAATACAAACCAATCGGCTACCGGCTGCAAACGCTCCCACGCCTCTTGATTTGAAATGACAATGGGCTCCTCGCTGAGGTTGCCGCTGGTCATCACCAACGCCGTAAACTGCGGCGGGTCGTCGGGCGAGTCGCTGAACAGCAGGTAATGGAGCGGCGTGTACGGCAGCATGACGCCAATGGTGTTATTGCTGGGAGCGACGGCCGGGGAGATCGTCGCGTCCGGTCGGCGGCCCAGCACCACAATGGGGCGTCGCGGACTCAGCAGAGCGGCGCGCTCCGCGCCGGAAACAACGCAGAAGCTTTCGACGGCGGCAAGATCGCGCGCCATCAAGGCGAAAGGCTTGTCACTGCGGCGTTTGCGGGCGCGCAACAGCTTCACACTGGCATCGTTCTGCGCATCGCAGGCCAGCAGGAAACCGCCGAGCCCTTTGACCGCTACGATCCTGCCTTCGCGCAGCAGCTCGCGCGCCTTTCCGATGATCGCCGCAGATCCAGCAGGGTTGTAGTCCGCATCTTGCGGGAAAACCGATCCGGATGCCGCGATCGCCAAAGCTGGGCCGCACACCGGACAGGCATTCGGCTGCGCATGAAAGCGGCGATTGGTTGGGTCTTCGTATTCCGCCTGGCAAAGCTCGCACATGCGAAACGATGACATGGTGGTCATCGGGCGATCGTAAGGAATGTCCTGAATAATGGTGTAGCGCGGTCCGCAATTGGTGCAGTTGGTAAATGGGTATCCAAAACGGCGGTTTTTGGGATCGCCGAAGTCGCGGCAGCACTCGTCGCAGGTCGCCATGTCGGGCGATACCAGCACAAACTCGCCCGCTTCCGCGTGGCTTTGCCGTATTACGAAGTCGCTTTCGCCAAGCGGATCGAGCTCGGCCACGCTGACTTCTTTGATCAATGCCAGAGGCGGCGGCCGGTGCCGCAATGCGTCCAGGAATTTCTGGATGCCCTCGTCGGCGCCCTCAATCTCGACCGTCACACCTGCCGATGAATTGAAGACGTATCCCGACAGCCCGAGTTCGCGTGCGAGGTTGTAAACGAATGGACGGAACCCGACACCCTGCACGATGCCGCGCACACGTATCTGTTTGCGGATTAACAACGGACGTGTTGTGGTCGCCAAATAGGTGCTCCCGACCGTGCCGTTAGGAGACACTACCATGCCGCTGATGCCCGATGCTACATGTAGTTGCATGGCCACGCAGAGGTGTCAGCCATCGAAGAAAAGACCTGGCTCAGGGAACGACTACGGCTGCGCCGTCGATGGAATCGTTCTTGATCGCGAGCAGGGCTTCATTGGCCTGCTGCAGCGAGAACTTCGTACTCTTGGGATGAAGCTTGATCTCGGCGGCAATCTTGAGGAAGTCGCGGGCGTCGTCGCGAGTCATGTTGGTGACACTGCGAATCTGGCGCTCGCCCCAGAGCAGGCGGTCATAGTCGAACTGGGGAATGCAATCGAGATGGATCGCGTTAATGGCGACAACTCCACCCTTGCGCAAACTGGCTAGGGCAGCTATCACCACGTCTCCGCTGGGCGCGAAGGTGATGGCGCGATCGAGATCGACGGGCGGCCTTTCCGTTTCCGTTCCCACCCACGTGGCCCCGAGCGATGTTGCCAGTTGGCGATGCGAAGCTCCTCGCGTCGAAACGTACACACTACACTTCCAGGCGTGCAGCACATCGATTGCGAGATGTGCCGACGCGCCAAATCCGAATAGGCCAACGCGCTCTCCCGGCTCCACTCCGGCAACGCGCAAACTGCGAAAACCGATGATGCCGGCACACAGCAGTGGCGCGGCATGCAAGTCGTCGAGCCCCGGCGGAAGCGGAAAGACGAAATCGGCCCGAGCGAGCGCATACTCCGCATAACCACCGTTGACCGTATAGCCAGTGAAGACGGGCGCATCGCAAAGGTTCTCCATGCCTCGGCGGCAATACCAGCAAGTGCCGTCGGTGCCGCCAATCCACGAAACTCCGACGCGAGTGCCGGCCGCAAGGTCCGCAGTGGCGCCTTCCACGACGTCGCCGACGATCTGATGTCCGGGAATCAGGCGCTCCCGCCGCGGCGGAAGTTCTCCCTCCACAATATGCAGGTCGGTACGGCAAACCCCGCAAGCGCGGACCTTCAACAGGACATGGCCCGGCTCCAGCGCGGGGCGCGGAACCTCCTCTATGCGAAGAGGACGCTTGGAAATATCCTGGGCTGCAGTAAGGACCGCGGCTGTCATCGCAACCTCCGCTCGAATGCCATCTGCGACGATTGTAGCTGCGATCGGCTTGTCGCCGACGAAGATTGGCCGAATAGCGAAAAGCGAAAAGCGGATCCCCCGCCCTACTGTTGCGGCTGGTTCTGATCGGGTGGAAACATGCTCCCCGGGCCGCGTTGTCCTGGTGTCTGCTGGGGAGTGCTACCCGGTTGCTGCCCGAACGGGCTTTGCTGCTGGCCATTCATCTGCCCGGCTGGAGTTCCCACTTGCGCTCCGCCGAAAGTGAGCGGCTGGTAGGGACCGCGCAGCAAAACATTTGGCTGGTCAGACATGGGGTCATAGATGAACTGCCACTCGTTGTATTTCTTCTTCTTGTTGTAAATGCGGATCGTGGGATCTTTGCTCAAGCTGGCAACGCCGACAATTGCGCCACCGCCAAACGTCTCATTGCCGCCCGCAGAGCTCGACGAGCCCGGAGCACCCGGGCTGGCGCTATTGGCAAGCGGACTGGTCCCTAGGCCGCTGCCCGGCTGCGCGCTCTTGCCGCCGAAAGTGCCGCCACTCCCCTCCGAATCGGGGCCGGGCATATACTGCGGACTCTGCGGAGGACTTCCTCCGAAAGTGCCACCGCTCCCCTCCGACTCGGGGCCAGGAATGTACTGCGGAGACACAACCGGCATGGTCGGCCAGGGGGCGCCGCTCCCGTCCGAGCCGGGACCGTTGGTCAAGGCCGCACCACCCGGCGTCGCGCCGGGCGAGCCCAGCGCGGCTGCTGGCGTTCCGGGTGCGTTGGGATTGGCCAGCGCCTGGATGTCGCCGTAGTGCAGCAGCGTCCACTTGCCGTCTTTGGTAAGCGGGTCCTTGTAGCGCCTGCGCAGGAAACGGATCTGGTTGGTGTTGTCGAGCTGCTCCAGGCTGGTGGGATAGCGGCCAAACTTCTTGTAGAACTTCTTGATGGCGCGCGCGTACTCGGTGCCGCGATGGACCATCTCCTCTTCGCGGTCGCGCTTCATTTGCTGCACCAGCCGGGGCGCTTCGACGGTGGCGGCGATAATCATCAGCGCCATCATCAACAGAATAGCCAACAGCAAATAGCCGCCCTCACGCTGGCGCCGGCGAGGATCGATGGCCCGAACTGGAAGATGACGTTGCACGCTTTGGTAATCCCATTCTAAGCGATTATTGAGGTGTCATGCTGAGCCAGCGTTCGCCGGGTTCAGCGAGCGCGAGTCGAAGCATCCCTATACCTGAGCCGAGCATCGTGGCGGCTATAGGGGTTTTTCGACTCGTCGGTCGCCGCGGCGACCTCCTCACTCAGGATGACACACAAAAAAACGTGACAATCGCGCCTGCCCTACTTCATCGGCGGCAGATAAGGGATGTAGCGAGCAAACAACCAACACATGAAAAACACGATGGGGACGTGCACCATCATTTGCAGCACGCTATAGCCGACCAGGTCGCGCGCCTTGAGCTTGAGAATACCCAGCAGAGGCAGCATCCAAAACGGATTGACCAGGTTGGGCAGAGCTTCCGCCGCATTGTAAATTTGCACCACCCAGCCGAGATGGACGTGGTGCAGGTTCGCCGCCTGCAGAATGTAAGGCGCTTCGATGACCCACTTGCTTCCCCCGGAAGGAACGAAGGTCCCCAGGATTGCCGAGTACAACGCCACCAGCAGCGGATAGGTCGCCTGGGTGGTGATTCGCGCAAACAGGCTGGCCAGCCAAGTGGAGATGCCAGTGCCGACGATCATGCCAAAAATAACTGCGTAAAACGGAAACTGGATCAGCACGCCTCCAGTGGCTGGAACCGAGTCGGCGACGGCCCGCACAAACCGCTTGGGCCGCCAGTGCAGCAGCAGCCCGGCGGTAATGAACATCAGGTTGTAGGTGTTCAGGTCCAACGCCGCGAGCGCGCCTTGGGGCGAAGTGCGGAAGAAATCGAACAGATACCAAACGATCAGCGCTGACACGAAGACGGTCAGCAAAGGACTGTATTCCAACCACTCTCCCGGCTTGGTCCGTTTCTCGAGGGGACGATCGACCGACTCGTATTCGATGCCGAAGTCAGCGGCGGTCTTCGCATTTTCCGGCGACGGCGCGGAGAAGTAGGCCACTGCCACCGAAACCACGATCAGCACGACTGCCATGGCGATGCTTTGCCACAGAAAAAGCGATTGCCGCAGCGGGATCAGGCCGGAAATAGTGAACAGCGCTGGAGGGATGGATCCTTTGGTGGCCATCATCATAGCCGCCGAGGAGGACAGTCCGAGCGCCCACACTGCCCCGAGCCCCAGGTACGCAGCCGCTCCGGCGGCGCGATAATCCATGCCCTTCACACGGCGAGCCAGTTCGCGGGCCAGCAGCCCGCTGAAGATCAGGCTGAGCCCCCAGGAGATCAGCGAGGTCAACATGGAAAACAGTGCGATCATCGCGATCGCGCTGCGACCGCTCTTCGGGATTCCGGCCAAAGCACGGATCAGGCGGTTCACCACGGGCGTAGTGGCGACCACATATCCGCCAATGATGATCATCACCATCTGCATGGTGAACGGCACCAGGGTCCAGAAATTTTTGGCGCCTTGAATGGCGAGCTTGCTGGCGGACTCGTGGAGAATCAAGCCGAAGACGAAAACGATGACGATTCCGGCCAGCGCAAAGACCAGTGGATCAGGAAACCAGCGCTCGCTCCAGGTTGCCAGGGCCAACCCAAAACGCGCTAAACCACTATCTTGCTGGGCCGAGTTTGTCTTACGTCCGGATGACACCGCCTCGGATGGCATTGCTTCCTCCTTGGCCTGCTTAATAGGAGGCCAGTTCACCGCCGCGGGATTGCAGCGATCCCGCGACCGCTAGAGAGATTACCACCTGGCGTCACAGCACCGCCAAGAAAATGAGGAAAGCACATGCCCCCACTAGCGTCTTGGAGGCTCCTTATGTCCTTGTCATCCCGACCGCGGTCGCCGCGGCGACCGCGCGGAGGAACCTGCTGGTTCCTGCCGTTGCAACAACTTTTTCAGCGTCTCTGAAGCGGCGCCCTTTCAACCCGGAAACCCTACCTGGCTAACGGGTCGCCAACATCACTATCCGCGACCCTGCCTGCAAGGTTACTGTGTTCAAGTACATGCCCCTTTAGTAACTTCGTCATTCTGAATTTTGGAGCGATATTCCAAAAATAGTAACTTCGACGCGTTTGCTGATCTATAATTTGGGAAGCTGTTCATAAAATGAGGGTTACTATACAGTCGCTCGGCGCTGGCGTGGCATCTAAGTTGCACAGTAATGATGCACCTGTAGGTGTGATCCCACAGGTGCGTCGTACCCATCAGCCACCTGCTCCGATGGCACGAGATCTACAAACGCGTTTTTTTGCCGTTATCCTGGCGCTACTGAGCGTGGCGGCGGTCGTGTTCGCATGGATCAACTTTGACAAGGAACGTGAGTTCTCTGCCCCCTACGATGGGGTTTGGTGGGTGGAAGACGGTACCCACCTGCGCGCCGCCCGGGTGGACATTGACGGTCCCGGCCAGAAGGCCGGCATTAAGCTGGGTGACCGTCTGGCAGCGGTTGACGGCCGGGACGTAAGCAACGTCGGCAGCCTGGAACGGCAGCTATATCGGGCCGGCATCTGGTCCAAAGCTAACTACTCGCTGGTGCGCCAGGGCGTGAATCTGGAAGCGCCCCTGATTCTCGCCCCCGCCGACCGCTCCCTGTTTGGCGGATTACGGCTTATTGCCCTGGTGTACCTGGGCATCGGCATGTATGTTCTGCTGCGGCGTTGGACCGCTCCCAAGAGCACCCATTTTTACGTTTTCTGCCTGGTTTCTTTCATCTTTTACTCCTTCCACTACACCGGCAAACTGAACGATTTCGACTGGATCATCTACTGGGCGAATGTGGTGGCCTGGCTGCTGCAACCGGCCCTGTTTCTGCATTTCTCGCTGACCTTCCCGGAACGCAAACGCCTGGTGGACCGCCGTCGCTGGCTGATTCCGGCGGTGTATGTCCCGGGCGCGATTTTACTGATCGCGCACATCTGTGCCCTCGAACTGCTGCAACCCAGTGAAGTGCTGCGTTGGAACCTCGACCGGCTGCAGATGTCGTACCTGGCCGCCTATTTTGTGTTATCGGCGGCGGTGCTGTGGCACAGCTATCGTCATGCCGAGTCGGCAATTCTGCGGCAGCAGATGAAGTGGGTGACCCGCGGGACCATTCTCGCCGTCGCGCCGTTCACTCTGCTCTATGTGGTCCCCTACCTGGCGGGAAGCCCGCCCGCGCTGTGGATGTGGATGAGGATCTCGGTGTTGTCGCTGGTGTTTCTGCCGCTCACCTTCGGCTATGCCATCTTCCGCTACCGCCTGATGGACGTGGACCTCATCTTCAAACGCGGCATGGCTTATACCATCGCTGCGGGCGCCATCACTGGCGCCTACTTCGCGGCGGTGGGCATTGCATCGGTGCTGTTCCATCGCAGCTTCCCCAGCGTTGGCCCCATCGGATTGATCGTGGCCATCGCCGTGACCGCGTTGCTGTTCGATCCGTTCAAAAACTGGGTGCAGGATTACCTGGACAAATTCTTCTATCGCAAACGCTACGATTACCGGAAGACGCTGACGGAGTTCGGCCGCGATTTGAACTCGGAGACCGACCTCGACAAGATGCTCACCTCGATCGTGGACCGCCTGTCGCGCACTTTGCTAGTGGACCGGCTGGCCATCTTCCTTTCCGACCCGGAACAGACGGAGCAGTTTTCGCTGGCCAAGTCATACGGCATTTCCAACACCAGCGGGCTCGACTTCGACTTCCTGCACGTCGAACGGCCGGAGTGGAAATTGGGCCATCTGTTCTTCGACAACACCAACCAGGCGGTTCGTGAGACTCCCAGCGCGCGCGACACCATCCGCCGGCTGGAGCTGAACTACTACATTCCCTGCACGGTCATGAATCGCATGATCGCCGTCCTGGGCCTCGGTAAAACGTCGGAAGGCGATTTCCTCTCCAGCGAAGATGTGCAGTTGCTGGAAACCCTCGCCGGATATATCGGCATCGCGGTGCAGAACGCCCGCCTGTACAAATCTCTGGAGCAGAAGGCCGGCCAGTACGAGCGCCTGAAGGAATTCAACGAAAACATTGTCGAATCCATCAGCGTGGGCGTGCTCGCCGTGGACCTGGAAGATCGCATCGAGTCGTGGAATTCGCAGATGGAAGTGATGTACGCCTTGCCCCGCCTGGAAGCGCTGGGACGCTCGCTGGGTGAAGTGATGGCGCCCGCGTTTCTGGAAGAGTATTACCGCGTGCGTCAGACTCCGGGCATCCACAATCTCTATAAGTTTCGCTTGGGCACAACTGCCGGCGACACCCGGGTGGCCAATATCGCCATCGCGCCACTGGTCGCCAAGGACTTCAGCGTTATCGGCCGCTTGATCATCGTGGACGATATTACCGAGCGCATCGAACTGGAATCGCAACTCTCGCAGGCTGAGAAGCTCTCCTCCATCGGTCTGCTGGCCGCCGGGGTCGCGCATGAAGTCAACACTCCTCTGGCGGTCATCTCGTCCTACGCACAGATGCTGGCCAGGCAGGTCCACGGCGACGAAAAACAGTCCGGCTTGCTGGACAAAATCACGCGCCAGACCTTCCGCGCTTCGGAAATCGTGAACAGCCTGCTGAACTTCTCGCGCACCTCGAGCACCGAATTCAGCAATGTGGACCTGAATCGCGTCATTCAGGACACCCTGACCCTGCTCGATCATCAGTTCAAGACCGCGCGCATCAAAGTGCAACCCGATCTGCAGCCCGAACTGCCGCCCATCTACGGCAACACCGGAAAGCTGCAGCAGGTCTTTCTCAACCTGTTCCTGAATGCCAAAGACGCGATGCCGGCGGGCGGCACGCTCATGATCAGCACCTCCAATGGCCATCACGTGGAGGTGAAGGTGTCAGATACGGGCAGCGGAATCGCGCAGGAACATATTCATCGCATCTACGATCCCTTCTTCACCACCAAGAACAAGCCCAAGACAGGACATAGCGGTGGCACTGGCTTGGGCTTGTCGGTGACCTACGGCATCATCCAGGAACATGCCGGCAAGATTCGTGTGGCCAGCGCACCCGGTCAAGGCACGACCTTCATCATGGAGTTCCCCATGATGAGAAAGGTGGTTAATGCCTGAACTGGCCGTCGGTCATATGGCTACGGGACGCGAGGATTTGTCCTCCCCTGGCTCCGTGCTGATCGTCGATGACGAAGCCGCCATCCGGGAGTCGCTGCAAACTCTGCTGGAGTTTGAAGGCTACGCCGTGGAGGTGGCCAACGACGGCCTTGAGGGGCTGGCTCGCATTGCGGAACGTCCCTTCGACCTGGTACTGCTGGATTTCGCGCTGCCCGAGCGCAATGGCATTGAGGTCCTGCACGACATCCGCGAGCGCGATTCCGATCTGCCCGTCATCATGATCACCGCCTACGGCACGGTGGAAAATGCCGTGAACGCCATGCAGGCCGGGGCCACCAATTTCATCCAGAAGCCCTGGGACAATGAAAAGCTGCTGGCCGACGTACGCACTGCGGTGGGCCGCCGCCGCGCCGAGGAAGAAGTCATTCAACTGAAGCGCGCTCTCAAGCAGCGCTACAACTTCGAGCACATCATCGGCAAGAGCGAGCCCATGCTGCGCATCTTCGACCTGGTGGCGCAGGTGGCGCCCAGCCGCTCCACTGTGTTGCTGCAAGGCGAAAGCGGCACCGGCAAAGAGCTGATCGCCAAAGCCATCCACATGAACTCCACCCGCCGCGACCGCGCGTTCGTCCCCGTGAACACCGGCTCCATGCCTTCGGACCTGCTGGAGTCCACCCTCTTCGGCCACGTCAAGGGGGCCTTCACCAGCGCCATTGCCAGCAAGAAAGGCCTGTTCGAAGTGGCCGATCGCGGGACGCTTTTCCTCGACGAGATTGGCACCATGAACCTGGAGACGCAGGCCAAGATCCTGCGCGTGCTGCAGGACCGCAAGTTCATGCACCTGGGCGGCGTCAGCGAGATACAAGTGGACGTGCGCATTATCGCTGCCACCAACGTCAATCTGCAGCAACAGGTGAAGGACGGCAAGTTCCGCGATGACCTGTTCTACCGTCTCAACGTGATCACCATCGACCTTCCGCCGTTGCGCCAGCGCAAGAATGATATTCCCATGCTGGTGGCGTACTTCATCGCCAAGTTTGCCGAAGAGAACGAGCGGCTGCCGCTGCACGTAACTCCCGAAGCCATGCGTCCGCTGCTGGAGTATGACTGGCCGGGTAACGTGCGCGAATTGGAAAACGTGATCGAGCGTGCCGTGGTGCTGGCCACGGAACCGAACCTGACCGTGGACCTGCTGCCCGACAATCTCATCGGCCGGGGCAGCAAGTTCGCCATCATGGAACAGCGCCCTGACGCCTCGCTCTTCGAAATCATTGAAGACTGCGAACGCCGCGTCATCGGCGATATGCTGGAAAAATGCGCCTGGAACCAGACCGAAGCCGCCGACCGCTTCCGCGTTCCGCTCTCCACCCTGAACCAGAAAATCAAGCGCTTGAACATTGAGATCAAGAAGAAGAACCGGGAGAACGGGAACAGTTAGCGGCGCAGCAATTAGCAGCTAGCAAACCAGAAGCTATCTCATAAATCGGTTTGTATCAGGGCACGGCTTCAGCCGTGCCGCAGAAACGCCCCACAATGACTTGGGCTTCAGCCCCTGAGGCACTTCGCTTTGGGCCGCCCCGCTATTTATAAGATGGCTTCTAGCAACTAGCATTTAGCAAAACTCGGATGCATGGGTCCTTCCGTAACCTGGTCCTGCCTAACCTGCAAGATTTGCCTCGGAATCCCAGCTTGAGTACCGAGAGCGATACGGTGAAGCCAGCGTCCATCCGTCACACCAAAACGTGAGATAGATCACAGCAGGGTTGTGCGGCTTGAGGCCACAATTTCAACAGAGTGAGGCGCGTCAGGCGCCGCCGTCGAGGAGGGAGCCATGTCGGAAGATAAACGCGACGTTCTGGAGGTTTTGCGGTACGAACTCAACTTCCTGGAGCAAGGAGGCTATGGAAATTGGTATAGCACGCCGTGGGGGCCTGCTTCCATCTTCCAGGATTCCCTTACTTGCCCCAACTACGGGGACCCCACTCGTAAGCACACGTGTCACGAGTGCTTGCTTTATGACTTCGTTCCAGAGGAATACCGCACCGAAGACGTACCCTGCCATCACATCCTGTTGAATCGCCAAGGGGTTACGGTCGCAACGCCAAATCAGACGGAGGAAGAGCTGCGAGAGAACCTAAAGCATTGGCTGAAACGCACCATCGCCAGAATCGAAGCTGATCGCGCCAAGCAGAAAGCGGAACTCGTGACCCAGAAGGCGGGATAGGCGACTGCCGGCCGAACCGCAGATCCCTCGACTCCGCTGCGCTCCGTCAGAAAATCATTCACCACAGAGGACACAGAGGACGCGGAGAACACGGAGTTTTGGTTTCTATCTATTTTTCTCCGTGCTCTCCGTGCCGCAGCCTGCCCTGAGCGTAGCCGAAGGGTGGTGATTTTCATTGATTTCTGTTCCCAATTCGGAACCGAACCTGCGAAAGATTCTGCGCGCATGGAATTCTCTGGCCTTTTTGCGGATAGAATGCGGCATCGGGCCAGCGCCTGGCGGAGCCAACATGAAACGGAGTTTCACTTCCCTCAACCCTCAGGAAGCCCTGCACGTCGCCATCTTCATCGAGGAACGCAATGCTGAGTTGTACCACCGCTTCGCGGAAATGTTTGTCGAGTTTCGCGATAGCGAATCGCTGGAAATCGCCAGCGTTTTCTGGGAGATGGCGGCGGAAGAAAGAAACCACAGCTCGGCCCTGCAAGACAAGTACATCGAAGAGTACGGAAACTCGCGTTGCGCCCTTACGGAAGAAGACCTGGTCGAATGGATCGAGGTCCCGAAGTTGGAGGACGGCGATGTCTTCGCTGCCACCGGTGAGGGCCGCACCACCAACCCGCGGGAGCGCGCCTTGCAAGTGGCGCTCACCGCGGAGTTAAGCGCCCAACGTTACTACTCGGACCTGGCACAGAAGACGCAGGAAGGAAAGCTGCGCCGGCTGTATTGCGAACTTGCCGAAATGGAAGACGGCCACGTGGCTTACATTCAGCGCAAGCTCGTCCCCCACCCCACCAACGACAAGAAGGCGAACTAGAGGCAGACCTTCAGGCCAGCGCCGGATGATTGCTCAGTTGCATCCACTCGAACGTTCCTGCCGCTGTCATTCTGAGCGGAGCGAAGTCCCCAAGCGATCGACCGCAGTCGAAGAACCCCTATAGTTGGAGAAGAGCTTCCCCCTGATATTTTCTTCAGCATAGGGGTCCTTCGGCTGGGTCGCCGCGGCGACCTCGCTCACGATGACAACTCTAAAGAGTATGGGCGGGACTTATCGCACCGACGCTTTTCCTGCCGCCGACACTGGAACCTGCTCCACGATTTCGATTCCGAAGCCTTCGAGGCCGGCGACCTTGCGGGGATGGTTGGTGAGCAGGCGGATGCGTTTGAGGTTCAAGTCCGAGAGAATTTGCGCGCCGATGCCGATCTCGCGCTGGGTGCGCCGCTGGCTCTCGGGCAGGGTGGCCAGTTGCTGCTCGTGGTGGAACTGGATGGTCATGCGGTCGCCCAGGCGCTGCACCGAATAGCCCTTGGAGGCGGAGTGCAGGTAGATCAGCGCACCACGGCCTTCTTCGGCGATGCGGCGCATGGCGGCATCGATGACATCGCGACACCCGCACCACTTGGCGCCGAAGACGTCGCCCACCAGGCAGTGCGAATGCATGCGCACCAGCACCGGCTCGTCGCCCGCATTCTCCACGTCGCCCTTGACCATGGCGATGTGCGAGTTGCCGGTGATCTCCGACTCGTAGGCGATCATGCGAAACTCGCCGTAAGCGGTGGGCACGACCGCCTCGGCTAGGCGCCGCACATAGCGCTCGTGCGCCATGCGGTAGCGGATCAGCTCGGCCACGGTGAGCATCTTCATGTCGTGGCGGCGGCAGAATTCGGTGAGCTCAGGAACGCGGGCCATGGTGCCGTCTTCGCTCATGACCTCGCAAATCACGCCAGCGGGAACCAGCCCGGCGAGGCGTGCCAGGTCCACCGAGGCTTCCGTCTGTCCGGCGCGCACCAGCACTCCACCTTTGCGGGCGCGAAGCGGGAAGACGTGCCCGGGACGCGCCAGATCGTTGGGCCGGGTTGCAGGATCAATCGCCACCTGAATAGTTTGCGAGCGATCATAGGCCGAAATGCCGGTGGTGACGCCGTCCTTGGCATCGATGGACTCGGTAAACGCGGTGCCGAAGGTGGAGGTATTTTCGGCGGACATCTGCCCGAGGCGAAGGTAGTCGAGGCGCTCCTCGGTCATGGCCAGGCAGACCAAGCCGCGGCCGTATTTGGCCATGAAGTTGATGGCGTCCGGAGTGATCTTCTCGGCGGCCATGGTGAGGTCACCCTCGTTTTCGCGGTCTTCGTCGTCGATGACCACGACCATGCGGCCGGCGCGGATGTCTTCCAGCGCGGTCTCAACGTCGCAAAATGGGGAATGCGTGGTCATGATGGCTGGTGAAGATTCTAGCAGGGAAGCGGGAAAGCCGTGAATCGCGGTTCGCCGTTCGGGATTCGCATTTTGCTTGTCGCTAAAGCCGCGAACGAGAGATGCGCCGACTCAAAAGCAGGTCCCTCAACTCGCTTGCGATGACAGTCTTTGGAACGACAGGCAGCAAAAAAGGCCGCACGAGGCGGCCCCTTCGGAAATCGGGTGGTTTACAGGGTGGATTCGATTTCGAATCCCCAGGCTTCCAGAAGAGGCTCGGGGATGTATTTGGAATTCTTGTTCTTGCGTGCCCATTCCCGCAGACGGGTGGAACGAATGTACTGGTCAGGTTGGAGCTTGAACTCTTTCACCACCTGCTCGAATTCCGTGATCGTGGGAACAACCGGCCCGATGGGTTCCGGCTTGCCCCAGTTAGGATTGCCACGACGTTTTGCCATAATTTGCGCTCTTTCCGCTTTCGAGATTTATTATGAGGATGACGTAATCGGCCCCAAATGATGCCTACGCAACCCGGTTATCTAATTGGATTCGCGCCACTTCTACAAGGATTCAACGGGCGCATCGTCCCATGGGGTACACGAGGGTAGGGTCCCAAACAGGAGGCCTAGAGACTGCATACTATACCGCGTTTTTTCCCTTAGATCAAAGGAAAATGCAAATCCTTACGGCTAGCGTGGAAAATCCCGCCAGAACCAGCCTCCATCTTCGCTTATCCCTCGGGGAATCAGACGGTTGAGGACGAAAAACGTAAGCAGGAAGTTGGAAACTCTGGCAAGCCGAAGCCAGCATCGCCTGAAACGTGCAGATTATTGCACGGTAACAGTGACGGGGCCGATGGCGCTTTGCGAACTCACTGAACGGTCAGCGTTATCTGGTTGCTGGTGACCGTGCCGATGGAGCCAGCGGACGTCGCAGTGATGACCGTAGTTCCTGCCGCCACGCTGGTGGCCACCCCACTGCCGCTGCTGAGACCGGTGCTGATCGTAGCTGTGCTCGTGTTAGACGAACTCCAGGTTACGGCGTTTGTAATATCCTCGTTAGCCGATCCATTAGCGTAGGCGTAGAACTGCAGGGTTGATGGTATCCCGGACATCGAAGCGGTCGATTGGGGGAGAGTACTCCCCTGCGTCGTAGTAATTGATATGGATGTCAAGTTTCCGACCGTGACGGTGACGGTGCCTGTCCCACTGACGCCTTCCGCGGTGGCAGTTATGGTTGCGGTGCCCAGGGAGACTCCCGTGACCAATCCGCCGTTCGTGATCGTGGCTACCTTGTCATCCGAACTTGACCAACCGACCGTGGATCCCGAAAGCGGCTGTTTGCTTCCGTCGGAGTAGGTGCCGGTGGCGATTAGCTGCTGCGTGCCGTTGAGGGCGATCGTAGTCGAAGCGGGGGTGATAAAAATTGAACTTATTGAAGGATTTACAAAGAAACCCGTGCAGCCTGCCCACGCCAGGCATAGGAGAATGGCGATGCCTGTGGCTAGCACTAAGCGCCGCCTAGGGCCCAGCAGGCGAAGAACACTGCCATGACAAGACAAATGGAGCTTTTGGTTGCGTCTGCGCCGGACTGTATCATTCATCTCCACTCATCTCCACTCCCGAGATTAACCCCAGTTTGACCACTGAGTTGTCAAGGTCGGGTCCAATCTGAGCACATTTCAAATTTGCTTGGCACTTTCCAATTCCGTATCTTACTACGGCGCGAAACTGTCTGCAGCGATGCTTCTGTCAGTGGTCGCTGGGCAACTGCACCGCGAACGATCTGGTCTCCGGCAGACGAAGGATGTGGGGCGTGATGACCACCAGCAGATCGTCCCCCGTGTCGTTGTTAGTATGACTCGAAGCGGCGTAAGTCAGGCCCGGGACTGCTGCGAAGAAGGGCATTCCGCTTATGCTGCGGCTGTCGGCTGCGGAGATGAGGCCAGTGATTACGCTGGACTCGCCGTTCTTGAGCGTGATGCTGCCGCTGTACTCGCGGTTGTTGATGATGGGGATTCCGTTGTTTGTCTGCGAGCCCAGGGAGCGGATGTTCATCTCCAATTTCAAAGTGACGTCCCGGTCGGCGTGAATGATGGGGGTAGCCTTCAGATTGAGCCCCAAGTCTTCAAAGTTGAAGGACGGGAAAGGCGCAATGTAGCTTTGATTGCCGAGGACTTGCGAGATGGCCGAGGAGTTGTAGATGGGAGCGAAGGTTGCATTCACGATGGGGTAGCGTTCTCCCACCTTGAACACGGCGGCGTTGTTCTGCGAGGCGCGCAGGGTGACGTGCTCCAGGGAACGGACGTCCGACTGATTGAGATTAAAATTAAGGGTCGTGCCGCTGGCCCCGGCAAGGCCAAAAAAGGTAGCGCCACCGCCGAAGGTGGCGAACGGTGTTGACAGAATGGAGCTGGCTTGACTGGACAGTTGTGCCAGCAACGCCTGGATGGCCTGCGAATTGGCCTGGTTGATGCCGCCGGAAGAGATCAATTGGTTGATGAGATTCTGCGAGTTTTGTCCCAGACCCGCGATCAGCGCCGGACTGATATTGAACAAGTTGAACTGCGCCGGATAAGTGGTCCCGAGCTGCCTCAGGAAGTTGGAGCTGATCTCATAGACCCGCATGTCCAGCAGGACTTCGGGACGGCCGCCGGCCAGGCTTTCCAGCAACTGGCCGGCGGCTTCCAACACCGGCTCTTCCGCCCGCACCGAGATGGTGGATTGCGCCTTGTCCGGCGCGATGTAGCGCAGATTGAGCAGCACGCGGAGCGAGTTCGTCATCTCCGTCAGCTCCTGGTCGGTCGCCAGATCGGGCAGGTAGAAAGTGCGCAAGGACATGCGCGTGTAGTTGCGCCGGTTCTCGACGGTATCGGCCGCAAATAGAATTTGCTTGGCCGATAGCGGCACCCAAAATGTCTTGGTGACGCGGGTCGCCGCCTCCATGGCGGTGGCGAAGTTCACGTCTTCAATGTCAAATCGGACCCGCTTCTGCGGCACCGAGTCATCGAACTGAGCGGTTATCCCGTAGGCCTGTGCCACCTGGGTGAGCAGGCCCTTGCCGTCGCCCTTGAAATGGAAGTCCTGGTGCTTGGCGGTGGGCTGCACCTCGATAGGAATGGACTGTTCCACCACACGCATATTTCGGCTTACCGGCTCTTCGTCCAGCGGGATCGAGTCGCGCAAACGCTGAAGCGCGTATTCGTTGGTGGGATCGTATTCCAGGGCCCGCCGGAAGTCGGCCATGGCAACGATCTCGTCGTGGTCGAGCATGGCTTGGTTGCCCTGCTTCAGGAATTGCATCACCAGTTGCTGGCGCGTGAACTCACGGGCGGTAAGGAATTCGACGTTGTGGGGTGCAAGCTTTGCCGCAAGTTCAAACTTCTCGAAGGCTGCATCCATCTGGCCCGCCGACTTCAGCTTCACACCGGCTTTGAACTGGCGCTTGGCTTTCGCGACATCTTTGGGATCGTCAGGCGGAGCGACGGGCGTACCGTGCTGCGCCGGGGCAATCTGGTTTGCCGCACTCGGCTGCGAGGCCGGCGCTGGCGTGGGTGGATTCGTGTTAGTAGCTGGCTGGTTCGGTGGGCTGGAGTTGCCCGGCTGGGCCGATTGCGCCGTGCTGGCGGCTGTGGTTGTGTCCTTTGGCGGAGCAGTAGCCGGGGCGGGAGCAGCCGTCTGCTGCCCAGCCAGCGTGCTGGTCATCGCGAGCGCAAGTAGCATCCCGGCCAAGAAGCGCATCAGTGTTGAGATTGTATGCCAGCGGATTGGAGGTTGTCGCGTCAGTAACCCGGTGAGCAGCTCGGACGGAAATCATTCACCGCCCGGCGATTTCGCTCTGTCGAAAAACGTGCCAGGCGAAACTAAGTGGGCAGTATAGAGGTCCTTCGACTCCTCGTCGCTCAGGAGGACAGGCGGGAAAAGAGATCGCGCGAAGCTTGCTGTGCTAAACTTCACTCACATCGAGGGTTGAGGATGAATACGGTTTTACGCAAGCTGATGTTCGTGGATTTGATCAAGGGACTGAGAGTCACCTTCCGCAATCAGGACCCGAAAGAACTCATCACCGAACAGTATCCGCTGCAGCGGCCTGAAGTCGCGGAGCGTTTCCGCGGCGCGCCTCGCCTCAACAACAATCCCGAGACCAACGAGACCCTGTGCATCTCTTGCGACCTGTGCGCGCTGGCGTGCCCTGAGCACCTCATCGTGGTGAACAGCGAACGCAATCCTCACACCCGGCGCAAGGAGCTGACGGACTTCACCTACGACCTCAGCCGCTGCATGTTTTGCGGACTTTGCGAAGACGCCTGCCCCACCGACGCACTGGAGTTGACCCAGGACTTTGAGATGGCGAACTACAGCCGGGAAGGGCTCATCTGGAACCGCGAGACCCTGGAGAAGGGCCCCGAGCCCAACGTGTACCGGCGCTAGGCGGACGACGTAATTTTCTTGCGGGGACGCTCACCCTAGGGAAGGTCTGATTAAGTCCGTTGGACATCCCTCAGGAGAGCCCGAGCGGAGGGACCTGCTTCCAGCCGTCAGCTCTCAGCCGTCAGCCTTCAGCACGATCGCGCTTTAACTATCCACTAGCCACTAACCACTATCCACTGCTTTGGCTCCGCGCTCCTTAGCTCGGCTTGCGTTGCACGATCTCTTCATCGCGGATGAAGAATTGGGCGGAGCACTTCTCAGAACCGCAGATGACGGTCATCAAGCCGGCGATCTGTTTGCGGGTGACCAGTCCGAGCTGTCCGCATTTCGGGCACGACAGAACCGCCCAATAAGGGTCTTCTTTTTCGCCCACCTCGCCGGCGTTTTCCAGCACAAAGATGGTTCCAGGCTCCATCTGTTCGGGGATCCACTCGCTCAACACGCTCAGTTCTCCGATCATGTGCCCTCCTTCAGGCCGTTCAAGAAGCCCGACTTCGCCTTACAGTTGGATGACGAACGGAAGCGCTGTGCTTTCTCGCTCCGCGCACCTCGGCGCGGACCCGCTGGATGGTGTCGCTCAGGCACACCGATAACATCGGCTGGCGGGCGTTTTTTAGCAGGTCAACCACCGCGCGGGCTGAATCTTCCAGGTAAATATGCTGCCCATCGGTCAGCAGATGGTATTCGGAGGCGGCGGAAACCGTCTCCACCAGGCGCTTGCCCAGCTCCTTCTGCAGGAAGCGGATGACCCGGCGAATCTTCTGCAGGGAGAAGCCGCGTTGGCGCAGATCGTAAATCACGGCCACTTCGGCCAGATCGTCCATTACATAGACGCGTTTATGCCCCTCGCGGGCCGGAACCACGAGATGACATTCGTCCCACCATTGCAGCTGACGCGGGCTGATGCCCATCAGATCAACCACTTCTTTGGATGTGAACGTCTGCTGCATCGCGATTCACCCAAAACAAATCCCACAAGAAATGTTTAAAACATCATAGTGTACATCGGTGCCCTGTCAAGATGAATTATTCATTAACATGGTTACTGGAAGATGGACCTGGGAAGAATTTTCCCGATTGTAACCATTCGTGGCCGTGGCGGCTGATTTCTAGACGAACGGACTTCGGTTGCGTCCCACTCTTCGTCACCCCGCGCTGTGAGCCCCGACCTTTCCGCGTCTGCCGCCCTGGCCTGAAGATAAACTGTAATAGTCCAATAACTGACCTGGAGGTCCCGTGGAACCGTTTCGTCATCATATTTTCGTCTGCACACAGGAAAAAGCTGAAGGAGTTCCCTGCTGCTCGGCGGCGGGCTCCTTCGGCGTTCTCAACGCCTTGCATCGCGAGCTCGGCACCCAGGGGCTGAGCGACGATGTCCAGGTTTCCAGTTGCGGCTGTCTGGGAATTTGCGACAGCGGACCGGTGATGATCGTTTATCCCGAGGGCACCTGGTATGCGAAGCTGGCCCCGAGCGACGTGCCGGAGATCGTATCGTCGCACCTGAAGGCGGGACGAAAGGTCGCTCGCCTGGAGCGAAACCCCGACGCTGACATGAAGACCGAGATTCTCGACCATCGCAACAAGTATCTCGCCATGCTGAAGGGCAAGGATGCCGCCGGTGTGCTGCCGGATGACATCCACGACATGATCCGCAGCTTTATGCCTAGCCGCGCCCTTCTGACGGCCCTTGAACTTGACGTATTTACCGCCGTCGGCAAGGGCGGCAACGCGCAACAGATCGCAGCCAAAATTCAGGCTGCCGTGCGCGCCACCGAGATGCTGTTGAACGCCCTGGTAAGTCTCAAGCTGCTGGAAAAGCATGACGGGATTTATACGAATACGCCGGTGGTAGCGCGCTTCCTGGTGGAGGGCACTCCCGACAGCGCTCGCACCGCGCAATTGCATATGGCAAACATGTGGCGGCGCTGGTCCAAGCTCACGGAAGCCGTGCGCACCGGCACCGCGGTTGAGTCGGCTCGCGACAATGGATGGGTCACGTCGTTCATCGCCGCCATGGACCACACCGCTCGCGGCCGGGCACGCGCCGTGGTGCAGGCGGTCGAGTTGAGCGGCGAGAAGCACATGCTCGATCTCGGCGGAGGCTCGGGCGCCTACTCCATTGCGTTTGCCAAAGCGGTACCCGCGCTGCATTCCGAGGTCGTCGATCTGCCCGAAGTGTTGCCCATTACACAGGAACATATTCGCCAGGCCGGACTGAGCGACCGCATCAGCACTCGCGCCGGCGACATGTTGACCGTTGCACTTGCACCGGCAAGCTACGACCTGGTTCTGCTTTCCGCGATCTGCCACATGTTCTCGCCGGAGGAAAATCGGCAGCTACTGACTCGCGCCTGCGCAGCGCTTGCGCCGCAAGGGCGGCTCGTCATTGCCGACTTTATCCTGGATGCGGACAAGACCTCGCCTCGCTTCGCCACGCTGTTCGCGCTGAACATGCTGGTGGGCACTCGAGCGGGAGCAAGCTATAGCGAACCGGAATACGAAGAGTGGATGAAGGCCGCGGGCTTTGCCAGCAGCAAGAGGATTCGCATACCAGGTCCCGTCAACCTCATGATTGCGACGAAGTAGTTGAAGAGAGTTTCGAGTTTCGAGCATGCCGCCGCCGGGCAAAGAGCTGACTATGTATCCCGGGCCCCGTAACTGATTGCCTGAGAATTTGCGCAGATGGTACACTTTGCACACCTACCGGACTGGGCGGGGTTAGTTCAGCGGTAGAACGCGAGCTTCCCAAGCTCGATGTCACGGGTTCGATCCCCGTACCCCGCTCCAATTCGCTCCGATCATCAGCAATCTATTTGGAAAGCGTTGCGACCTTTTCTCTTGCCAGTGGCCGGGCAAACGCATTGGTCGGATTATGCGTGTTGATGGTCAGGACCTTGCGGTAAAAATCCAACGCTTGGCTACGATCTCCGGATTTTTCGCAGGCTTGCGCCAGCAAACTCAAGACGAACGGATCCTTCTGATCGCCCTTCTGTAATTCCGCAATCGCGGTCTTATAGTCGTGCAGGTAGAACGCGACGTAGCCGCTGAGGTAGGGATAAAAGCGCACCTGGTCGGGATTGTCACCCTTGTCTAATATCGCTTTGGCAGCGGCCAGATGCTTCGGCGCTTCTGCACTTCTGCCTAGCTCGCGGACGCGGATGCGCGCCAGAGCGCTCTCCCAGCGGAACTCCCACAGGTCCTTCTCGGCCGGGCTGAGGTTGGGCTGGTGCAGCGCGGTGAGGTGCCCGCTCTGGTACCACTGAAAAGCGTTGTCGGTGTCGCCCGATTCGAGATAGATGCGCGCCAGTTCATCGGCCGTACCCGCCGCATCCGCGTATTGCTTGGCGTTATATTGCGCATCGAACGCCTGCTGCTCGTATTTTCGCGCCTCATCTGTGTTGCGTTCGAAGGCGTAGGAGACGGCCATTGTTCTCAGCGCTTGAACTTTCGAAGCAGGCGGGGCCTCTTCGATTGCCTTGGCCAGATGCTGGCGGGCTTGCTGGTACTTCCCCTGCAAATCCAAAGCCATGCCCGCCGCCAAGTCTGCTTGAAAGAGGTCTGGGGAGAGTTGCAGGGCGCGATCATAAAGCGCCAGGGCTTCATCCTGCTTGCCCTCGCTATTCAGCCTTTGGCCCTGTTTGACAAGCTCGAGGGCGTCGTCCGTTTTTGCGGCCGTCTTTGCGCTTGGGGGACTCGCCTGAGGTTGTGCGCAAAGAAAGACGGCCGAAAGCAACCATGCTGCGACGGAGTAATGGAGGAAGAAGATTCTCAGCTTCATAGACGCGCCATTATTGCACATTGCGCGTCCGGCGCGGAATGGACGAACTGCGCTGCAAATTCGGGACACCGCAGATTCCTCGGGGCTGGACCTTACCCCAACAAGCCCGCCACGGCGGGGCCCTTGTCGGGGACCCCTGTTCGCCCCTCGGAATGACAAAAATAAAGAACTCAGCGGCACGGCTGAAGAGGCTGCTGAAAAAGTCAGTTTTAGCGGGTGTTTTGAAGGGGCGCACCTTTAGGTGCGCCGTTAAGCTCTTAATTCTTGTCATCCCGAGCGGGCTTCAGCCCGCGAGGGATCTGCGGTTCGGACTTTTTCAGCAGCCTCTGAAGCCGTGCCCTTTCAAATCACATCCGCGCGCGGAGTTTTTGCGCAGCCTGTTTACAGTGTCCGCGGAGGCTGGGGCGGAGGCGTGTTGCGCCGCTTGGCCTCTTCCAAAGCCTCGGCCGGGTCGCGGCCAGTGACCGCTTTGTACCAGCTAGGATGGTGCGTCCAAGCCCAACCCTCGCTCACGGTGCCGCGCGTCATCGCTTGAATGGTGCCGGGCTCGCCGAAAGTGCTGAGATAGACGTGGAAGAAAATCCCAAACAACATGACCAGCGCGGAGATGTCGTGGACCACATACGAGATCGCCACCAGGATGCGCCCAAAAATCTCCGGGAGCCACATGATGACGCCGGTAATGACGTAAGCGATGCAGCCGCAAACAATCTCCCAGAACTGCATCTTCTGGCCGGCGTTAAAGAAGCCGGTCTCCGGCGATTCTACGGAGTCGCTGCGGGTGACGTACTGCTTGATGTGCTTCATCCAGCGGGAATCGTCGGGAGTCCAGGTCATCACCTGCCACCAATTCAACGCCTGCAGCGCGAAGAAGAAGACGAAAGCCAGGCCGAACCAGGGATGCAGGAAGCGGGTGGTGGCTCCGCCCCCGAACAGTGGCGTAAAGAAGCGGAAGATCCACGGCAGATAGATCCCGAAGCCCGACAGCAGGGCCAGGAAGAAAAAGATCCCGACCATCCAGTGGAGAAAGCGGGTGTACACGGGATGGCGCAGCAATTCACCCGTGTAAACCACCGTCCGTCCCATGCGATCAATCGGGTTGGGGCGATGTACGAAGCGATCGGCTGAAGTCGCCATCTAGTTCTCCTTTCCCGCGGGAGGCGGTGGCGGGTCAATTCGCACGACCGGAGGGGCGGGCTGCTCGCGCCGTGGACCCTCAAATACGTAGTGCATGACCACACCCACGAAACCCAACATTGCGCCAAACAATCCAATCGGCTTGAAGATGTCCTTCCAAACCGTGAAGCTGAGCGGAATGCGCGGTTTCGCAGGCAGGTTGCCGTAGCGCTCGGGCTTGGTGGCGTCGTGCAGCACGTAGATCACGTGCGTTCCGCCAATGGTGTCGGGATCGTAAACCCCGGCGTTCTGAAAACCGGAGACCTCGCGCAATTGCGAAGCGCGATTTTCCGCGATGAACTTCATGTCTTCCTTGGTTCCGAAGTGCAGGCAGCCGGTCGGGCAGGCCTTGATGCAGGCGGGCTCCAGGCCAGCTCCCACTCTGTCAGAGCAGAGCGTGCACTTGTAAACCTTTTTCGTGTTGGGATTGAACTTCGGAATATTGAAGGGGCAACCCGAGACACAGAACTGGCAGCCAATACAATTTTCCTGCTGGAAATCGACG
Source organism: uncultured Acidobacteriaceae bacterium (assembly GCA_963836875.1). Classification (GTDB taxonomy): domain Bacteria; phylum Acidobacteriota; class Terriglobia; order Terriglobales; family Acidobacteriaceae; genus Bog-257. Next base: position 1,035,784 of record CAWIKZ010000005.1, on the reverse strand, counting down.
ATGCCGTTGGAGTACTGCACGATAGCGCCATCGGCCGGACAGGCACGCAGGCATCCGGGATCTTCGCAGTGCATGCACTGGTGTTTGCGCATGAGCCACGCAAAGCTGCCATTGTCGTGCTGGTCCTCGTTGAACTTGATCAGGTTCCAGTAATTCCAGTCGGTGTCGGGCATCGTCTGGTAGGTGTTGTCGAAGTAGGTCGTCTGGAACGGCATGTCGTTCCATTCCACGCAGGCCACCTCGCACGCTTTGCAGCCGATGCAGGTGGTGGTGTCGATCAGCTTGCACACCTTGTCCTGGCGTTGCGTGCCTTCGCCGGCCACCGGTCCAGGATGGGCCGAGATTTGCTGAATTCGTAATGTGCCGCGATCGCTCATCCCATGCCTCCTTTAAACCTTCTCCAGCTTTACCAGGAATCCCTTGAATTCCGGGGTGTAAGCATTCGGATCGATGACCGTAGGCGTCAGCAAATTCGCCGGCGTCTTTGCAGTTCTGCCCTCACCTTCGGAAATTCCCAGGAAGCCCCAGTGGATCGGCATTCCGATCTGGTAGAGCTTTTTGCCATCCACCGTCATGGGCTTGATGCGCTTGGTCACCATCGCTTTGGCGATGTAATCGGCGCGAGCGCTGGTCACCTTCACCTTCTCGCCTCCACGTATGCCCATCTGGTCGGCCAGTTCCGCGGGGATTTCCACGAACGGTTCCGGCACCAGTTCCACATTCATGGGATTGTTCTTTGTCCAATAGTGATAGTGCTCGGTGAGACGATAGGTGGTGCAGATGATGTTGTACCCTTCCTTCACCGTGCCGTACTTGTCCATCTTGGTTTTGTACTTCTTCACCACCGGATTGTTGGACTGGCCAGGGTGCAAAGGATTCTCGATGGGACTTTCAATCGGCTCGTAAAACTCCGGGAAGGGACCGTCGGCCATCGCGCCGAGCGGAACGAAGATGCGGCCCACCCCCTCGGGATTCATGATGAACGGGCCCATGTGTTCTTCCGGCTTAGAGTCGGGCTTGAAATCGGGAACGTCGTTGCCCACCCACTTCTGCGCGGTCTCGTTCCACCAGACTTGGCTGCGGGTTGGGTCCCAGGGCTTGCCTGCGAGATCGCAGGAGGCGCGGTTGTACAACACGCGCCGATTCGCCGGCCATGACCACCCCCAGTTGGGGTAGATTCCCAGGCCCGAAGGGTCTTCGGTGCCGCGCCGCTGCTGCATCGGTCCGGCTTCGGTCCAGGAGCCGCAGTAGAGCCAGTTGCCGGACGAAGTGGTGCCGTCATCGTGCAGCATGGCGAAGCCGGGCAATTGCTGCCCCGCCTTCAGCGAGACTCCGGTCTTTTCGTCGCTGATGTCGGCCAGCGCCTTGCCATTGATTTCCTTCGCCACTTCCGAAAGTGACGGGTGCTCCGGCAGCGTGTAGGCCCAGGAGGCCTTCAAGATCGGATCGGGGAACTTCCCGCCCTCTTTCTGGTACAGTTCGCGGATCTTGAGGAAGATCTGGGCCAGAATGTCCTGGTCGAGCCGGCAGTCTCCCGGGGGCGGCAGCGCTACATGTTTCCATTGCAGCCAGCGCGCCGAATTGACGAAGGTCCCATCCTTCTCGGCGAAACCAGCTCCCGGCAGGCGATAGACCGTGGTATTGATTTGCTTCACGTCGTCGGGCGTGATACCCGGCGCCTGCCAGAAAGCGCTGGTCTCGTCGGGGTAGATCTCGCAGACCACCAGGAAGTCGGCCTTCTTCAGCGCGTCGATATTCTTCTGCGAATCGGGCCCGATCATCACTCCATTCATGCCGAAGGCAAAAAGTCCCTTGACCGTGCCTTCGTACATGTCGTTCCAGATATTGACCCACGAATAATTACGGTCAACCTTGGGCAAATACTGGAAAGCGAAATCGTTTTCTTTGGTGGCGGCGTTGCCATACATGGCCTTGAGGAACGACACCATAAATTTCGGCGTGTTCGACCAGTAGTTAAACGACTCCCATTCGTTCGGCTTCGCCGGTTTGGGCGTAATGCGATCGAGATAGGTCTTCAGGTCCTTATCGGTAGGGTTGGGCACCTTAAGGTAGCCGGGCAGGATGTCGAAGATGCCGGCCATGTCGGTCGCGCCCTGAATGTTGGAGTGACCGCGCAAGGCGTTCACTCCGCCGCCGGCGCGCCCGACATTTCCCAGCAGCAACTGCAACATGGCCGCCGTGCGGATGATCTGCGTTCCAAAACTATGCTGCGTCCAGCCCACCGCGTAGATAACGGTGGCGACCTTCTTCATGTCTCCGTTTTTGCGAATGGAGGTGAACAGGTCCGCAGCTTTCAGGAACTGGTCTTTCGGTATGCCGGTAATACGCTCGACCATCTCCGGCGTGTAGCGGGAGTACTGCTGTTTCAGCAGTTGATAGACGCAACGCGGATGTTGCAGTGACAAATCGTAAGCGATATTGGGCGGAAGCGACGGCGGCGGAGGTGGAGTACTCGCCGCGCCTTTCGCAGCCGTGGACACCGGCATGACCGCAGCTTTGGCTTCGTGACCATGGGTCGGCTCTTCGCCGGCCACAACCGGCACGGCCTTACCGGTCTCGTTGCCGCCTTCCTGATAGTTCCAACTGCTCTTGTTGTAGATCTTGGTGGCAGCATCGAAGCCGGAAAACAGTCCATCTTCCGGCAGCTTGAATCCTTCTTTGATGATGAACGCTGCGTTGGTGTAATTGACCAAGTAGTCCTTGGCAACACGATTGTTCTCGATAGCGTAGTTGATTACTCCGCCCAGGAAGGCAATGTCGGAGCCGGCGCGAATCTGCAGGAACTGGTCAGCCTGCGATGCGGTGCGCGTGAACCGCGGATCCACCACGATCATCTTCGCGTTACGCTTTAGCTTGGCTTCGACGGCCCATTTGAAGCCGCACGGATGGTTCTCGGCCGGGTTTCCCCCCATGATCAACATCATGTCGCTGTTCTTGATGTCGATCCAGCCGTTGGTCATCGCCCCGCGCCCGAAAGTTGGTCCCAAACTTGAGACCGTAGGGCCGTGTCAAACTCTGGCCTGGTTTTCCAGGCGGACGATGCCCATGCTGCGCATGGTTTTTATCACCAGGAAATTGAACTCATTGGTATCGGTGCAGCCGCCGGTGAAAGCGATGGATTCGCAGCGATTGACGGTCTGCCCCTTGGCGTCGGTCTCCATGAAAGTCGCGTCGCGGGTCTTCTTGGTCCAGCGGGCGATTTCGTCGATCGCCTGGTTCCATGAGATGTCGTCCCAATGATCGGAGCCGGGCCGCCGCACCTGCGGCTTCAAGATCCGCCGCTCGTTCTGAATGTCCTGCTGCAGCGAGGAACCCTTGGGACAGAGCGTACCCCGGTTGATGGGATGGTCGGGATCGCCTTCCACGTGGATGACCTGCGGCGTGACGTTCTTGGCCTTGTCACCGATGGTGTGGATGATGACGCCGCAACTCACCGCACAATACGGGCAGGTGCTGCGCGTCTCCGTGCTGCGCGAAATCTTCAGGCTCGAGGCCTGCGCCAGCAATGGCCGCGCATCGAAACCGAACACCGTAATTCCCACAGCGCCGGCGATGCCAGTCTTGAAGAATGCTCGTCTAGATACATCCATTACGCAGCCCTCCATGGCGAAGGATTCGAAACCGTGAATTGGGACAGGGACGGAACGGAAGCGCTGGAGAAGCGCAAAGTCGAAGCAGCGAAAAAAGTGTGCGCGGTGTGGTCCACATCTCCACCAAGCCGTGTCCGTTTACGACCAGGGACTAACATCGGGACCCGAACAATGCGAAACAGCGTATACCCGGGAACCCGTGCTGGTCAAATGGATTCACCGTCTCTGAAGAACGATGCCTGGGAATTGAACCGGCGGGCTAAAAACCCATCAGGTTCGGACTGATTTTGTTAAATCCATGCTCGACCGCCCAGATGTCGAGTGACGCGGTGGCAATCTCGTCCACCAGCGGAACCGCCAGGCCGTCAACCGTCATGTCCACCGATTTCAGGTAGTACTTACATGTGTCGCAAGCTTCCACGCGTACGGCGGCAAAGTCTTCCGCCGAGTAGCGCGGAAGTTTTTGATGATCCACTTCGCCGCAGACCGGACACAGTATTCGCCGGAACTCCCATTCGGTCGAACAAAAAGAACAGACCAGAAACCGCTTACCGCCGTCGCCTTCGGGACGAAGCACCGCGACCTGTGGCCTGGCGCCGCAAACGGGACAAACGGAGGCGGAAGAATCTGCAGATTGCGTCTGCTGTGTCGCAGCAAGATGTTCGGCCTGGGGCTGGAACAAAACCCGCGCGAAGAAATGATTCGATTCCGGCCCACTGCCGTCCGTGGACAACAGGAAACTGCGAAGCATCCGGCGTTGCTGTTCCGAAGAGGCGCGGCCGATTTCCGCCGCCTCTTGCGCCAGCTTTGACGGTCCCGTCCGCTGAACCAGCGCGAGCAAAGCCGGCAACTGCCGAATTGCGATGTCAAGGTCAAGCCGTTCACGAAAAGCCGCTTTGCCGCCGGCAGCAGGAGGAGACAGGCACGCAACGTCGGCGCATAACGTCTTCTGAAATTCGAGGATGTGGCGATAGAAGGTGAGGACCTCGGCGGCGCTGGGGTAGCGCTCGGCAAGTTCTACTGCCCGCTGAATGCGTTTGTCCCAATCAGTTTTCTTCATTGCAGGAGCTGCCGGCACGTCGAATTTTACTGGTGCCGACGCAACCGATGATAACCCATTGCTCGCCCGCGAGAACTTTGTGCGGCACCTGGTGCGCTTTGAAGGAGCACGGCTTCAGAGGCTGCTGAAAAAGTCCGAACCGCAGATCCCTCGCGGGCTGAAGCCCGCTCGGGATGACAAAAATAAACAGCTTAACGGCGCACCTAAAGGTGCGCCCCTTCAAAACACCCGCTAAAACTGACTTTTTCAGCAGCCTCTTCAGCCGTGCCCCGTCAAAGCCACCGAAACACATAAATAATCCAGATCAATACCGGCGGATTCAGCCCGCGCATGACATTTGTCATCCTGCGGCGTTGACATTCCACACTAGCGCCGCTCACACCACTGGGGAACAATCATCCCTGTCAGTCGGATTGTGAAGATTGTGAAAATATCGGACCCTGAACACGTCCGGCGCGCGGTAAGCAGTGAGCCGCGCTCTTCCAAACTTGGGGCAACAATGCGATGCTAGTAGCGCCGCCAAGGAGAGTTGGACACCGTTTATGCGGGACCTGAAAGACGAACTCGCATCGTTGCGGATCGAGCGGGATGCGCCGCGCCGGGGACGATGGCGCTGGCTCGTTGTCTTGTTGCTGCTGGCCATCGTCGCCGCTGGCGGACTGTACTTCGTGCGGGCCCGGCCCGCCTTCGGCGCCGTCGAGGTCCAAACCATCACCCCCAGCGTGCAGAGCGGCAGCAGTCCAATGGCGGGCACGCCAATTCTTACTGCCTCCGGATATCTGGTAGCGCGCCGGCAATCGGTGGTCTCGTCGAAGATCCAGGGCCGCATTGGCCGGTTGCTAGTGGAAGAGGGCAGCGTAGTGAAGACCGGCGATATTCTGGCCACGCTGGAAAACGAGGATTATGTGGCCGGCATAGCCAAGGCCAAAGCCGATATCGAATATGCCAAGGCCGACCTGGCAGAGGCGCAGCGGCAAGAGCGTTTGCAGGAGGGCCTGTTCCGCGACAAAGTGGTATCGCAGGACGCGCTCGACGCCGCCAAAGCCAAGGTCGCCCTCGCCGCCGCCACCATCGAGCAGGACAAGGCCGCCTTGCAGATGCAGCAGGCCAACTACGACTTCACCACCATTCGCGCGCCGTTCGCCGGCATCGTGGTGAAAAAGATGACCGAGGCGGGCGAGAGCGTAGCGCCCATTCCTCCGGGTGTGAATATCTCGACGTCGTCAGGCGCCATCGTGGCCATTGCCGACATGAATTCGCTGGAAGCCGAGGTGGACGTGAACGAGGCCAACGTGGCGCAGCTTCAGTCGGGCCAGCCGGCGGAAATTACGGTGCAGGCCATTCCCAACCATACCTATAAGGGAGTGCTGCGCCAGATCATCCCCACCGCCGACCGAACCAAGGCGACGGTGACGGTGAAGACTGCGATCCTCGACAAGGACAAGTATCTGAAGCCGGAGATGAGCTGCAACGTCACGTTTTTGCAGCCGCCGAAGCGAGCGGAGAAAACCGCGGCCGCGCCCAGGCGCATTGTGACCATTCCCAAAGAGGCAATCGTTACGCGTGACGGCAAATCGGTGGTCTTTCAGGTCGAGGACAGGAAAGTCCATCAGCTTTCCGTGGTAACCGGAGCCGATCTGCGCGGGGGAGTCATCGTAACCAGCGGGCTAGTGGGGTCGGAGACGCTGGTGAGCAATCCACCGGAGAAGCTGAAGAACGGCGATTCGGTGAAGGTGAAGAGTTAAGCGGTAGTCGTTCGGATTGGCGCTGTTCTCTCCGAATTGTTATTACGAGCGCAGCGAGGAATTTTCGTGTGGATTGAAGAAACTGCAGATCCCTCGCGGCCTGAAGCCCGCTCGTGAGATGTGCTTGAAGACAAAGGGACATGGGGTTGCTTAGCACTTATATGCCATATATGATGTCACTGTTAACCACTATTTGGCACTTTATTTATAACCTATAAGTGCCGCTACGTGGCCGTAGAAGGCACCAGGATCGACGATCGGCTCCCTGGAGGCACCGGAAAGGCCGTCCGGTGGGCTGGGTTCATCTCTGGGCTCGCTAGGGCCACTAGCGTACGTTTCCGGTTTTGGGAAATGCCGACGGGCCGCATCGGGGCATCGGGCCAAGACATCGCTTCAGACTTTATTGCAGACATCGGAGAGACCATGAGCACAAACGAAGCAGCGACCACGACGGGCGCAGTCAGCGTACAAAACGTGCGCAAGTTCTACCAACGCGACAGTATGCAGATCAAGGTGCTGGACGGCCTGAACCTCGAAGTGCCGCAGGGCGAATTTCTCGCGCTGATGGGGCCGTCGGGCTCGGGCAAAACTACGTTGTTGAACCTGATCGCGGGAATTGACCGCGCCACTTCAGGCCGCGTGGTAGTCGCCGGAACCGAGCTTGGCCCGCTGTCGGAGGGCGAGCTCGCCAAATGGCGCAGCCGCAATGTCGGCTTCATCTTCCAGTTCTACAACCTGATTCCGGTGCTGAACGCGCTGGAGAACGTCGAGCTGCCGCTGCTGCTCTCTCCTCTTTCCAAGCGCGAGCGTCGCGAGCGGGCCATGACCGCGCTGCGCATTGTCGGGCTGGCGGATCGCTCCAAGCATTATCCCCGTCAACTTTCCGGCGGACAGGAGCAGCGCGTGGCGATTGCGCGCGCCGTGGTCACCGATCCCACGGTGCTGGTGGCCGATGAGCCCACCGGTGACCTCGACCATCAGAGCGCCGAGGAAATCCTCGACCTGATGCAGACCTTCAACAAGGAGTTCGGCAAGACCATCGTGATGGTGACTCACGATCCACGAGCGGCTGCGCGGGCGCACGTCCAGCGCCATCTAGACAAGGGAGTGCTGACCAACTGATATGAAATTCGCGCCGCTCATTCTTAAGCACCTTCGCAAGAACTGGCTCCGCACGCTCAGCACCGTGCTGGCGATGGCGGTTTGCATCTTCCTCATCTGCACCCTGCAGACCGTGGTGGACGCGGTGAACTATGGTTTGCATCTGGGCAACGCGTCGCGCCTGGTGACCCGCCATTATGTGAGCCTGGTCTTTAATCTGCCCAATTCCTACAAGAACAAGATCGCTGCCATTCCCGGAGTGCAAAACACCACCATCGTCAACTGGTTTGGCGGCATGTATCGCGGCGACATGAAGTACTTCTTCCCCAACATGGCGGTCGAGCCGGAACCCTTCCTGCAGATTTATCCGGAGATCATGCTGCTGGAAGACCAGAAGCAGGCGTGGTTTCACGATGGGCGAGGGTGCATCGTCGGGCGAAAGCTCGCTGAAAAATGGGGCTGGAAGGTCGGCGACCATTTTCAGTTGGAAAGCTTCATCCCCCCGTATCGCGTGGGCAAGCCCTTCGACTTTGTGATCGACGGAATCTTCGACACCGACACGGTCAAGTATCCTGGCACCGATCTCACCTCGATGTACTTCAACTACAAGTATCTCTACGAAGCCACCGGGCAGAGGGCCGGCATCGGCACGTTGACGCTTTTGATTGACGACCCCAAGAACGCGGGCCGCATCAGTAAGACCATCGACGCTGAGTTTGAAAACAGCGACGTGCAAACCAAGACCGAGACTGAGCAGGCCTTCCGCGCCAGCTTCATCGCCATGGCAGGAAATCTGGCGCTACTGCTCAACGGTATTGGCCTTGCCGTTGCCTTCACCATTTTGTTGGTGACAGCCAATACGATGAGCATCGCCGTCCGTGAACGCCAGCAGGAAATTGGCGTGCTCAAGACGCTGGGGTTCCCCAGCGGTCTGGTCATGGCGCTGATCCTGATTGAAGCGCTGTTGCTGGGATTGATGGGCGGCGCGCTCGGCCTGATCTTTGCCGGAGGGGCGATCCATGCACTGCCCAACGTTCCTTTCATCGGCGACGTGGTGCGTCAGTTCCCCGGACTTGGATTGTCACCCAAAATTGTTTCCTATGGACTGGGCGCTGCTTTGCTGCTGGGACTGCTGGCTGGGCTGGTCCCGGCGCTGCTGGCCTATCGCGCCCGCATAACCGAAGTGTTGAGGCAAGTGTGATGGCGCTGCCGATTTCCTACAACATTCGCAACCTGCGCTCCCGCTGGAAAGTCACCCTGCTGGCCATTTTCGGCATTGCCTTGGTGGTGGCGGCGCTTGTGACTATCTTGTCCATGGCCCGCGGCTTCAACATCGCTTTGAGTTCCACCGGCTCCGACAACAATGCCATTGTGACCCAGCGCGGCTCGATGTCGGAGCTGACCTCGTGGATCGACATCGGCAATGCCAACCTGATTGCGGTCGATCCGCGGGTCGCGCGCGGCACTGACGGCAAGCCGATGGCTTCGTGCGAAGTCGTCGTCATCACCACCCGCCCCAAAAAGGGCACCAACATCCCGATGAACATTACCTTTCGCGGGGTGACGCCCACCGCCTTCAACGTGCGCAACAACATCAAGATTGTCGAGGGCCGAAGTTTCACGCCCGGCCTGTTCGAGGTCATTGTCGGCAAGAAAATCGCCGACCGGGTGAGCGGGGTCGACATCGGCTCGACCATTAACATTCAGCGCAAGAACTGGAAAGTGGTGGGGCTGTTCGCCGCCGATGACAGCTCGTTCGAGAGCGAGATCTGGGGCGATTATGACGCCATGGCGCCAGCTATTGGGCGCAATGGCGGATGCGAGTCGCTGACCGTGCGGCTCACGAACCCAACCGTCCTTGCGGCGTTCGATAAAGACATTCGCGGCAATCCGCAGGTCCAGGTGCAGGCCGACTCGGAGCGCAAGTATTACGAGAACCTGGCTGGAAGTACGGCCACAGCGCTGATCATGCTGGCGTCGTTCGTTGCCATCGTGATGGGCATCGGGGCGGTGTTCGGCGCCATGAACACCATGTACGCCATCGTTTCGCAGCGCACCCGCGAGATTGGCACCCTGCGCGCCCTGGGCTTTTCGCGCTTCAGCATCCTGTTTTCGTTTGTGATGGAATCGGTACTGCTCGCCATCATCGGTGGCGTGCTGGGCTGCCTGATCGCGCTGCCGATGAACGGCTACACCGCCGCAACTGGAACCAACGCTTTCAGCGAACTCGCATTCGCGTTCAAAGTCACCCCGGCGTTGTTGATCATCGGGCTCAGCTTCGCCGTGGTGATGGGATTCGTTGGCGGGTTGCTGCCGGCCTTTCGCGCCGCAAGAATGCCGATCACGCGAGCGCTGAGAGAGGCGTAGGGAGCAGGGCTAGGGGCCAGGGGCTAGTTTCAAGTTTCGAGTTTCAAGTTTCAGCTTCGAACACGAACTTCCACGTTGTCATCCTGAGCGACGAGCGCAGCGAGGAGTCGAAGGACCCCTATAAACGCAAGAGTTCCACGGCTGTCGCACGTCGCTTTTCTCTTCGCTCTGTCGTCCCGAGCGGAGCGCAGCCGCTACTTCCGGGCGAGTTCCTTCGCTTTCGCTTCCGCCGGAGCAATCACCCTGCCGCTCAACTCCGCCAACAGCGTTGCTTGGTCGGTGTAGCGATGCGTATCGAGCACCGAAGGAAACATGCGGAAGAAATCGAGCATCCCCGTTTCTTCCTGAGAGGCAAGCAGCAAGGGCTGCACTGCGACAGATGGATTCAGCGGGACAACAGCCTGAAGTTCTTGAAGAATGCTTCTCGCATCCGTCAGGTCCGCAATCACAAATCGAGCCATGTGGGCCAGGGTGGAAATGGTCTCGACAGTAGTCCGGCTGGCAGGCTTCTCGAAATCAAACAGGACCGGCAGATAATCGCGCTTGCGGAGTTCGTCTCGAATCGCGTCGAGAACGATTTTTCGCTCCGGCGTGAAACGGCCCAGAATTAACACTACTTTGGAAGTGATGGTATCGATGACGCTGCGGATTTTCTGATTATTGAGAAGTAGGTATATGAATTGCGCCACCTCGAGATTGTCCACCTGGATCGGGGATTCATAAAAAGGCGTGATCACTAGGTTCGATTGGATGGCTCCTTCGAGCTTTACATCCCACGCGGAGATTCCGAATACACGGCAAGCCGTCAGATTTGCTTTTTCGAGGTTAGTGCCGACCAAGGTCGCCTTGGTTAAGTCCGCCCCGCTGAGGTTCGCCTCACCGAGGTTCGCCTCACCGAGGTTCGCCTCACTGAGGTTTGCCCCAAAGAGGTTCGCTCCGTAGAGGTACGCCTTCCGGAGGTCCGCCCAGCTGAGGTTTGCGAGACAGAATTGCGCCCTGCTAAGGTCCACCCCGCTGAGGTCCGCCCCGCTCAGGTTCGCCTCGATGAGATCCGCACCGTTGAGGCCCGCCTTGCTGAGGTTCGCCCCGCTGAGGTCCGCCCCGCTCAGGTCCGCCCCGCTGAGGTCCACCGCGCTGAGGTTCGCCCCGCGGAAATTCACGCCGATGAGGTTCGCCTCGCTGAGATGTGGCTGGATCTCAGGATTCTGTTCCCTCCACTGATTCCACGGCTCGACTCCTTCCTTAAGTTTCGCGAGATGTTCGGGATTCGCCAAGTGCCTGCCTGAATCGATATTCCTTTAACTGAAACTTGAAACTCTGCCACTAATCACTATCCACTAACCCCTGACAACTGCCTTCAGATTCCCAGCCCCGTCACCCTCCATCCCGCGCCGTGTACCTTGTGCCGAATGTTGAGTGTGATCAACAGCGCGGTCATGGCTTCCACGATGCGCGCGTTCTCCAGCTTGCCGCCATCGATGGCGCGCACGCCGGGAATCTTGGCCGCCAGCTGGGAGGCAACCTGCCGCGCGTGATCGTCGTCGCTGCACACGATGACGTCACAATCCACCGGCTGCTCGCCTTGCAGCACGGTTGCCGAAAGGCTGTGAAACGCCCCTGCGACGGCAATGCTCTTGCCGGCAATCTCGGCCGCCTGCTCGGCGGCCGAACCTTGCCACACACCCAGCACGCGCGTAGGCCGCCCTCCAACGGCCGCCGCCAATGGCACCGTCGCGTCGATGAGCACGGTGCCCGGCCGGAATGACGGCTTGAGTTGCTTCAGCAATTCGGCTTGTCCGGCGAACGGCACCGTGAGTACCACAATGTTAGACATCTTCACGGCGGTGGCGTTGTCTGCGCCTTCCACGCTGCCCAGAGGGCCGACCTTCTCCGCGATCCGCGTCGCTGCAGCCCTGGCGCGTTCCGCATCGCGCGAGCCGATGATGACCGATTCGCCGGCGCGCGCCCAGCGTAGCGCCAGCCCCGACCCTTCCGGCCCCGTACCGCCGACAATGGCAATCATGCCGTGCCGCCCACCGCCGCCGGTTCCACCGAAGGTGATTGCGCCGGATAGCTGTACTTGCTGTAAAGCGTGTTGCGCTGCGCGGGAATGCGGCCCAGCTCCAGAATGCGTTCCTGGAATTCCGCCGTCGAGATGTGCTGTCCCGCAGTCGCTCCCGCCAGCCGCGAGATGTTCTCTTCGAAGAGCGTGCCGCCGTAATCGTCGGCGCCCGCCAGCAGCGACAGTTGCGAAACTTCGCGACCGAGCTTTACCCAGGAAACTTGAACGTGGTTGATGGAGCCTGCCAGCATGACGCGCGCCAACGCGTGTACTTTCAAGTGCTCTTCCAGGGTCGCGCCCGCGCGGGCCAAGCCCTGCGCGAACAACAACGTGTTGTCGTGGATGAATCCCAGCGGCACGAATTCACTGAAGCCGCCGGTGCGCGACTGCATCTCGCGCAACAGCAATAACTGGTTCACCCAGTGTTCATGCGTCTCGGCGTGCCCGTACATCATGGTCGAGGTGCTGCGGATGCCGCAATCATGCGCGGTCTCGATCACCTCGCACCATTGCGCGGTGCTCAGCTTGTTGGCCGAAAGTATGTGCCGCACGCGGTCGTCGAGGATTTCCGCCGCCGTGCCTGGCAAGGTGTCCAGCCCGTTTTCCTTCAGCATCGAAAGATACTCGCGCAGCGGCATGCCGGTGAGTTCGACGCCATAGACGATCTCCATGGGCGAGAACGCGTGCGCGTGCATCTTGGGCGTGGCCGACTTCACCGCCCGCAAAATGTCGCGGTAGTAAAACGGCGGCAGGTTGCGCGGCAGGCCGCCCTGGATGCAGACTTCGGTCGCGCCCCACTGTTCGGCTTCGCGACACTTCTGCGCGACTTCGTCGAGCGAGAGAAAGTAGGCAGTTTCATCGCGCGGACTGACGCTGAAGGCGCAGAACTTGCAACCCACGAAACACACGTTGGTGAAATTGATATTGCGGGTGACCACGTAGCTGACCACATCGCCCACCAACTGCCACCGCAGTTGGTTGGCCGCGACCACCAATCCAAACAAGTCGTCACCACTGCAACTGGCGAGCGCGAGACATTCCTCGCGCGTTAGCACACTGCCATCCAAAGCCGACAACACCTTCTCCAGCGCCGTTCGCACGGGCGAACTGACGCGCTGCCGCGCACCGTCCCACGTCACACTCTGAAGCGTTGGCTGATTGGCCCAACTGATGTCGTGCATAGCTCCCCAAGTCTCATTAGCGTGCGAAGCCAGCGAGAGCGATGAAAATCCACCACGGAGGCACAGAGATCACGGAAAAGACCCTACAGAAAACAAAACTCACTGTCCTCCGTGTCTCCGTGGTGAAATGACTTTCGACGGCTGCCGCGAATTCGTTACCGGAACAAATCCTTCTCCCTTGGCCGCACCATCTGGCGCGCGCTGCCCTTGCCGCGACGATACGGATAACCCCGGATTATACAAGCCGGAACGCGCGAATCTTTGCCGCAAACCAGACCGGCGACCGACGCCAGTTCATCCGCCACCGCTTCTTCCGTGGCGTGCATTTTGTAACCGTACGGATCGCGCCGGCCGCGATAATCGTGAATCACCTTCATCCCCGCCACGCCGATGGCAACGTCGCACAGGCCCTCGCGCCACGGGCGCCCGAAGCTGTCGGAAATGATGACCGGAATGTAGAGTCCGGTGCGCTTCTTTAATTCATTGTGAATCTGCGCCGCCGAGCGGTCCGCATCGTCGGGCAGCAGGACCGCGGTCCTGCCGCCATCCACGTTCGAAACATCCACGCCGCTGTTGGCGCACACCAGCCCGTGCCGGGTTTCGGTGATGAGGATGTGCTTTTTGCGCACCACACGCTTGGCCTCGCGCAACGCCAACTCCACCACGCGAGCATCCGCCCGGTTGTCACGGGCAAACCTGCTCGCGGCAGCGGATGGCTTCACAGAATCAAGCGCAACCCGGCGGCCCTCGGCTTTGGATACGATCTTGTGCTTGACCACCAGGATGTCGCCGTCGTGAAAGCGCAGACCCCCGAAAGCGAGCGCGTCCACCACGAGGCCGGCAATCGAGTCGCCGACCACAACGTCGGCAATACCGAGCACCGGAATGGCGCGCAGTTCGCCGGTCTTGACAGTGGGCGTAGATGGCATCAGACCGCTGCTTCCCACTGCGTGTCGTCGTTCGTACCGAACGCCCACGACCGCAGCAGACGTTGCGCGTTGGTGCTGCCGTCGCGCTGCAACAGCAGTTCGAGCTCGTGCGGATTGTCGATGTCGAGTCCGATGCCGGGCATTTCCAGGACCACCAGTTCCCTGCCGGTCTTTCGCATGGCTTCGCAGTGCGGCAGAAAGCTGTCGTTGCCAAAGCGCAGCGGAATGATGGATGCCGGCCGCCGCAGAATGCAGTTGCTGCCGCGACGATCGTACGCGGGCACGAAGACCGCGCCCTGGGCGGGAGCGGCGTCAAGCACGCGCCGCAGCTCGTCGCTGGTGATGAGCGGGATATCGCCCGGCACGACGATGGTGGTGTCGTACCCACGCTGCTCGCACCACGCAGTCGCCATCTCGATGGCGGCGGTCTCGCTTTCGTTGCGCCTGTCGGCGATCACCAGAAAACCGAACTCGGCGGCCAGTGCGCGCGCCCGGGCATCGCCGGTCACCAGCGCCACGTCGATGCGGCCCAGCACACCAGCGGCCGCGGTCATCACGTCGCGCAACATGGCTTCGGCAAGTTGCGAGCGCCGCTCCTGATCCAGAGCCGCAGCAAGACGCTGCTTGGCCGTGGTCAAGCTCTTCACCGGAATGAGCAGGATGCCACGCATCGTTAGGCCTTGGCGCTCCCTTGTACAGCGCACGCCTCCAGCGTGAACTGCGCCAGCTCGCGCTTGTCTTCCATTGACTTCATGATGGTGTTCGTACACACCACTCGTAGGTCCGTGGTGCGCACCGCGCCAGCCGCGGCTCGGTCGGCGCGATCTGCGACCAGCACATCCAAGAAGTCCTCGTAGGCTTTGGCAACTCCAGCAATGCCACTTTCCCAGCCCATCATCTTCATCAGCGCACTTGCCGGGCCGGTAACCGCCTCTCCTCCAACAATCGGACTCACGGCAGCAACCGGCGCCTTTGCCCGCCGCAACGCATCACGAATTCCCGGCACGGCGAGAATCGGCCCGATGCTGGTCACCGGATTACTGGGCGCAAAGATGATCGCCTCGGCCGCCTCGACGCTCTCGACCACGCCGGGAGCAGGACGGGCGCGGTGGGCGCCTTGGAAGCGCATCCTGCGCACGGCAATCTGATGCCGCTCGCGCACGAAATACTCCTGAAAGGTCAACGTGCCCTTGGCGGTGTCGAGCAGGGTCGAGACGCGATCGTCCGACATCGGCAGCACGCGTGCGCGAATCCCCATCTTGCTCGCGAGTTCGGCGGTAGTACGGCTCAGCGACTTCCCCGCCCTAAGCATCGCCGTTCGCGCCAGGTGGGTCGCGAGGTCAAGATCGCCCAGACTAAACCACGAAGGCTGCCCGAGCTGCTTCATGCGCTCCAGGCAGCGGAAGCTGTCGTTGTCCACGCCCCAGCCGCGGTCCTTGCTGAGCAAGCCCGACAATCCGTAGAGCACCGAATCGATGTCGGGCGAGACGTGCAGTCCCCACCACTCGATGTCGTCGCCGGTGTTGACGATGACCGTGAGGTCCTCGGGCGCGACCACCTGCTGCAAACCCTGCACCAGCTTGGCGCCGCCGGTTCCGCCCGTGAAGACGACGATCATCTATGCGGCCCTCGCATAACCGTCGGCGTCCGCCGCAGTCTGAAGCCGCTCCCCCAACATTCCGCCGCGGGCCGCGACGCTCGCAACGAATTCGGGATACACCGGCAAGCGCTGCTTCAGCTTTTGTCCAGCGGCCTCGGTGCGCCGCTGCAAATCCAGCAGATGCGGCCACGGCGCTTCCGGGTTGATGTAGTCCGGGGTCAGCGGCGATACCCCTCCCCAATCGTTGATGCCGCCGTCCAACAGTTTCTCGTAACCGTTCTCGGTGAGATTCGGCGGCGCCTGGATGTTCGTGTCCCGCAGCAGCAGACGCGCCACCGCCAGTGTGCGCAGCATGTCACCGGTGTCCGGCTCGGGCCATGCCGCCATCGGAATGTGCGGCTTCACACGAAAATTCTGGACGATGACTTCCTGCACGTGACCGTACCGCTGGTGCAGGCGCTTGATGGCCATCAGCGACTCGACGCGATCTTCCATGGTCTCGCCGATGCCGATCAGGATTCCGCTGGTGAACGGTACTCCGAGTCTGCCTGCGTCCTCGATGGTCTTCAGTCGCAGGGCGGGCAGCTTGTCCGGAGTGCAATCCACCGGGTGCGCGGCCGCAAGATTGGTGCTGGTGCTCTCCAGCATCAGCCCCAGGCTGGGATTGCTCTCGCGCAATCGTTCAATCCAATTTGCGCTCAGCAGGCCGGGATTGGCGTGAGGCAGCAGGCGGGTTTCGCGCAACACCAACTCGCACATGGCTTGCAGATAATGCAGCGTACTGCGATAGCCGAGCTTGCGCAGGGTTTTGCGCATCTCGGGAAACAGCGCCTCTGGACGGTCGCCCAGCGAGAACAGCGCTTCCGTGCAGTCCAGCTTTTCGCCTTGCTGCGCCACGGAGAGAACTTCGTCGGGTGTCATGGTGTGCGCGCCAGGCTCGCCGGGCTCGCGGCGGTAGGTGCAGTATCCGCAATAATCACGGCAGAGGTTCGTGAGGGGGATGAAAACCTTGCGCGAGTAGGTGACGACGCCGGGACGATATTGCTCCTTGAGCGAGCGCGCAGTTGCAAGCAGTTCGGGCAGAAGTTCGTCGTCGCAACGCAAGAGTTGGCAGGCGAGGTCGGCGGCAAGCGCCCGTCCATCGAGCACCTCGCGCAAATGGGTCACCAGAAAATCGCTGGATGCGCCATTCGCAGGCCATAGGGATCCCTCGACTCCTCGCTGCGACGCCCCAGCAAGCACAAACCCGGTGCTCGCTGCGGACCCCGTTTTCGCTCGTCGCTCAGGATGACACTGCAAATTAGTCACGCTCATCACGGTTCCTGCGGGACATCGCAAACTCCATATCGCCCGCGAAAGTACAGCAGCGGTGCGCCTTCGGCGACGATGACTTCCCTGACCTCGCCGACAAAGATGGTGTGGTCGCCCCCGTCGTAGGCGTTCACCACGGAACAATCCAGATTGGCCAGCGCATTCTGCAGCACGGGCGTGCCGCTTTGCATCCGGCGGTATTGGATGCCGAGACGATAGGCGGCATCGTGGTTGCGCTCGGGATCGGCGAAAAATTCCGACAGCGCTTCCTGCTCCGCTTTGAGCACGCTCACTCCAAACTGGCAGCGCTCGCGGATGTGCAGGTAGGTCTCGGCCAGATGGTCGATGCAGACCAGCACCAGGGGCGGCCGCAACGACACTGAGCAGAAAGCGTTCGCAGTCATACCGTGCACTTCGGCCTGGGCCGTCTCGACGGTAATCACCGTAACGCCACTGGCAAAGCGGCCCAGAGCGGCTCTGAATTCGTCAGAAGTGATCGAGTCTGTCATGCAGTGCGGGCCGGACGCGAAGCCGGACCCAGAGGCCAATATACCTGAGTTTCCGCGTTCGGTTGCTCTCTCCCAACGCCAAGCAACAGCAGATTCCTCGCTTCGCTCGCAATGACAATTACGGAGCTCGCTCCTCAGCCTGCAAAACGCCTCAATTTGCGATAATCTAAGCGACCGCGAACGCAAGTCCGCGCAAAAGCGAAACATCTCCATAGCAATCCACGCGGCCGCTACGGCAGGGCCGAGGAGCTAGCCGTGGCCATCACGTTTTCAGGCGAGTTCACCTCGCCGCGCACGCCGGACGAAGTTTACGACTTCCTTTGCGATGCCAATAAGTTCGGCCCGCTGCTGCCCGACTTCGAGAGCATGTCGGTCGAGGATGCGACCCACTTCACCGTGAAGGTGCGCGTCGGAGTGGGCAACATTCGCGGCACGGCAGAAATCAGCATGGAGCTGAGCCAGGCAGTGCGGCCAATCCGGGCGCAATACCAGGGCCGGGGCAACGCGGTGGGCAGCCAGATCGCCATCAGCACCGGCTTCGATCTCTCGCCGCTTCTCGAGGGCACCAGGATCGCCTGGCAAGGCGAGGCCAGCGTGTTCGGTAAGCTGGCTCTCCTGGCAGGCGGCATGCTCGAACCCGTGAGCCGGAAGAACATCCAGATGCTGATGGATGGACTGCGATCGTCCCTCGCCTCCCCACCGGCGCAGGGGGTCGCACAGCCAACGCCGAGCGAAGCAGCACAGAGCGCGCCTGCCGAGCAGCCAGCGCCTCAGCAGGAACTGCCGAGCGCAGCAGAGCAAGGCACGCCCGCCGCGCCTGAGCAGTCGACGGCAGAGGAATTGCCTCCGCCAGAGTAGTTCAGGGTTGGCGCATACCGGGTCGAGAAAACTCGACCCCGGCCCCAGTGATTGTCGCGCACGTGGGGCCCTCCCGCCTGCCACCCCTTTCCGGCGCCAGCTTATACGATGTATCACCGTGAATTGTGACGCCGGTCACTCGCGGTCTGCCGCCTTTCGTCTAACGTTCTGAGTTGTTTTGCATCGGGCGATTTGCGTAATATTTGCGACTGCTGATATCCCCGGTGTGTACCGTGTTAGACTGGCGCGCGACCAAGTTCCCGATTCGGAGGGCGCGTCGGCCTAGCGACTTTATCCCTGTTCCCGCCAGGTTTGCGCCTGGTGTCACCGGGACGATGGGGAGCGCGCCGTTCGAATTGGGGAACCTGGTGGCGTTCGCGCCAGCAGTGCGATTTATCTTTCCCTTGCCGTCATTCAGCCTTGCGCCCACATGGCTGGCGAGCATGGTTTGCTGAAAAGCCCGCGCAGCCTCAAGTTGCGAATCCAGCACGACGACCTCGATGGCCTTTTAATCGAAGTGCTGGGGAAAGGGAGCAGTAAATGAAAAGGTTCTTGACCTCACTGGGTTTTGTCGCTGTTGCATGTCCGCTTTTCGCCACCGATGGTGGTGCACCACAGATGTACCATCAAAATTACAATCCTCTGGGCAATGTCACTCTGTCGACGATCGTGGCGGCAATCCCGATCCTGACACTGCTGTATTTCATCGCCATCCATCCGCATCGGGACAAGCGAGGGGTTCGCCATCTCGGCATCAGCGCACCTTATGCCGCCTTCTATGGTGTTGTGGCCGCTTTTCTGGTGTCATGCGTGGCGTTCCGCATGCCATTCAAATCGGCATTCTCAGCCTTTGCCTATGGGGGGTTAGCAGGCTTTCTGGGCATCATCTGGATCGTCCTCGCAGCCATGTTCCTCTACACCATGACGGTCACCACAGGCAAGTTCGAGATCGTCAAGGAATCGATCATCCACATCTCTTTCGACCGTCGCCTGCAGGTACTGCTGATTGCCTTTTCCTTCGGCGCGATTATTGAGGGCACCTCTGGCTTCGGCACACCGGTGGCCATCGCGGGTGCGGTCATGGTGGGCCTCGGCTTTTCGCCATTTGACGCCGCCGTGCTCAACCTGCTGGCCAATACCGCCCCGGTGGCATTCGGGGCAATTGGCACTCCGATCGTGACCCTGGCCCAGGTGAGCGGTCTCGATCAGCTCACCCTTTCTGCCATGGTCGGGCGTCAGCTCCCCTTCGTCTCCATTCTCATCCCCTTCTGGCTGGTGACGACTTTTGTGCTCATGCAGGGAGGCAAATTGAAGGACGCCTGGGAAGTATGGCCGGCGACTCTCTGCTCCGGTGCGTCATTCGCCATCATGCAGTTTCTTGCCTCCCAGACCCACGCTTTCCACCTGATGACCGACGTGGTGTCGGGCGTGTTTTCCGTGATCTGCACCGCCCTTTTCCTGCGCTTCGTCTGGCATCCGAAGACGCGTTTCCTCCTGAGGTCCGAGCGCAAGGCGCTGGCCGCAGCAGCCGAAAACGCCGGGGGAGTCACGCAGCCGGCCAAGGAATGGGAATACCCATACACCCTCGGCCAGACCGCATATGCGTGGACGCCGTGGGCGATACTGATCCTCTGCTGTGCGGCCTGGGGCATGCCGGCCTGGAAGAGCTACCTCAATGCGCTTTTCGCCGGTGTGAAGATCAATACAACGCTGCTGGGCTCGAAGTTGGCCGGAACCCTCTCGCTGCCCGCCTGGCAGATGCCCGCATTGCATAACCTGGTGCAGCGCATGCCTCCGGTGGCGGCGGTGAACGCCAAGCCAGAGGGTGCTGTTTTTGCCATCAACTGGTTGTCCGCTGCCGGCACCGGCGTTTTTATTGCCGCCCTCCTCACCGGTTTGGTTTTGAAACTAAGCGCCACTCAGTGGAAGCAAGCGACCGCAAGCACCCTTCGCCGCATGAAAATCCCCGTCCTGGTTATCGGCCAGGTACTGGGCTTGGGTTATTTGACCCGCTACTGCGGCACCGATGCGGTCCTGGGACTGGCCTTCACCGCCGCGGGCCCCTTCTATCCTTTCTTCTCCGCTTACCTGGGGTGGCTGGGTGTCTTCCTGACTGGCTCCGATACCGCCTCCAATGCACTGTTCGGAAGCCTGCAACGCATCACGGCGCAGCAGCTTCACTTGAATGAGGTCCTCATCGTGGCCACCAACTCGACGGGCGGCGTCATGGGTAAGATGATTGACGCCCAGTCCATCATGGTCGCCTGTGCTGCCTGTTACGATGATCCTTACGAGCGTTCCCACGCCTTGGGACCGATCTTCCGCAAGGTCTTTTGGCACTCCATAGTACTGGCCGGCATCATCGGCTTGATCGTCATGCTCCAAGCCTATGTCTTCCCGGGGATGATCCCGCACCTACCTGGCAAGTAAACGCGACCAAGGGTAGTGGCTCAATTGAGCCACTACCCGACCATGGCCCTAGCATTCGCTCGAACCGGCCACCTGTATCCATTCTTCGGCACCCTGCTCGGGCGAAGGCCCTGCACTTGCCTGGAATTTACGAGATCGTGCGCGAACAGCGGACCAGTTGATACGCGGTGATCCCCATCGGCTCCATGAATTCCGTCCTTAGAATCTCCCCTGGATGGGCGGCAATCGTTTTTTGTTTCCGCTGTGCCATGTTGTTGTCTTTCTAACTCTGTGATGTACGTGTAGCCGACACGTCGCCGCTGTGACCTGCCTCATAGCCGTGGCCGCTGCTCTGTGATACACAATTATGTAAGCCAAAGCTGGCCGAAGAGCCGGCCACGAGCCAACTATGAGCCATTGCGCCTTGCAGAGTCCCGACTCTGCTTCTTTCTGCCCCCTGGAGACGCCATGTTAAGGTCGCTCTTCATTGGGCTTTCTGAAAGCAAACGATTACGCCATTTTGCCGAGCAGTCACCGCTCGGCCTTCGCTTCTCCGGCCGTTTCGTTGCCGGCACGCAACTGGACGACGTGATTCGCGCCACCCAGGCGGTGAACGAGTGGGGCGCCGGCGTCAGCATCGACAACCTGGGCGAGAACGTCACCAACGCCGACGAATCCAAGCGCAGCGCCGAGCTGTATCACCGCCTGCTGGACGAAATCTCCAGCCGCAAGCTGAACGCCAACATCAGTCTCAAGCTGACGCACATGGGCTTCGACGTGAGTGAGGACTTGGCGTTCGGTCTGGTGACCGAAGTGGTGGACCACGCGGTGCGCATCGACAGTTTTGTGCGCGTGGACATGGAAGGCTCGCCCTACACCCAGCGCACGCTCGACTTCGTCCGCCAACTGCACCGCCTGCCGGGACACGCCGGGCGGGTGGGCACCGTCATCCAGTCCTACCTCTACCGCAGCGAGAAGGATGTGGATGGGCTGCTGGCCGAGCGCATTCGCATCCGCCTGTGCAAGGGCGCGTACAAAGAGCCGCCGGAGATCGCCTTCCCCAAGAAGGCCGAGGTGGACGCGAACTATCTGAAGCTGGCGCGCACCCTGCTGAAGAGCGGCGTCTTCCACGGCATAGCCACGCATGACGAGCGCATCATTGCCGAGGTGAAGCAGTTCGCGCGCGCGGAGAACATCCCGGCCTCGGCGTATGAGTTCCAAATGCTGTACGGGGTGCGGCGCGACTTGCAGCAGCAACTGGTGCGCGAAGGCTATGGCTTGCGCGTCTATATTCCGTTCGGGTCGGAGTGGTATCCGTACTTCATGCGCCGGCTGGCCGAGCGTCCCGCCAACGTGCTGTTCATCGCCCGCAACATGTTCCGGCAGTAGGGCCAGGCACGGCCCCGAAGAAGGGACGGACAAAAACGGAGGACGCGCCGCGAAAAACGAATAGCGAAGAGCGAAACGCGAACGCCGAAAAGCGGCCTTCCCCGCGGCGCAAAAATACACTCGCCGGTTTACCGATAAGTTGCATCCTAAGCAAGGACAGCTTTTGGACTTGCGTTCCGGCCCTGAAGCTAGGTACGATAGAAGCGTCCCCCAATCGCCGCACTTCCCGTGCAGGCGGCCCTCGCGCCCAACGTTCCAGGCGCCAGACGGACGTTAACTGATTCGAGTTGAACGAAGTATCCAACCGCCGAGCCGGCACGCCGGGAAAAATGCGAATGCCTGGCCAATTAACAGCGGTTCACAAATGTGGGAACCCGCCACCTGCGGGTGAAAACGATTAAGAGAGAAACATGAATCAAGGACCGAATCCTCCCTCCGGCGGACAGCCCGGCGGGAAGGGACGCAGACGGCGGCGCGGCCGCCGTGGACCCGTCACGCACACATCGCCGGCACAACCTGGACAGCATCCCGGACAACAACGCCACGGGCCTCCCAAGCGCCACGGGCGCAAGCCGGGCGGCTGGCAGGCCGGACAAAACCAGCCTGGCGGCGGCATCTACACCGCGCCCATGGACCACAGCTATCGCGCGGCCCAGGGCACCAACGACGGCAATACGCATCGGCCGACCCGGGGCGGTAGTCCCGGCCAGACGTTCGGCAAGCAGTTCCTGCCACCCGAGCCGGAGCCCGTGCCCATGACTTCGACCTCGGATGCGGCGCCCGCCCGCATCTTCGCCTTTGTCGACGATCTGTTTTTCATGGCCAAGATCCAGGAAACAGCGCGCAAGATGAACGTGAAGGTCGAATTCGTCAAGACCGAAAAGGACCTGAACGAGCGCATGGGCGAGAATGGCAACGACAAGCCGGCGCTCATCATCTTCGACCTCAACAATGTCTCGGCCAAACCGCTCAGCATCATTCCCAAACTGAAGACCAAACTGAAGAAGGCCACCAACATCATTGGCTTCGTCTCGCACGTGCAGGGCGAGCTGAAGATGAAGGCGCAGGAAGCCGGATGCGATATGGTCGTGCCACGCTCGGCGTTTTCGCAGAACCTGGCGCAGATCCTGCGCCGCCACGGCGCTCCCGAAGAATTGCCCGAGCCCGGACAGTAGGCTGCGACGCGGTTGATTGGCAGAACAACATGCGGACTTAAATCACCACGGAGACCAGAAGACACGGAGTTTTGGTTTCTATGGCATTTTCTCCGTGATCTCCGTGGTGAATGATTTTCGACTCTTCGCTCCAAAACCCCAGCAAGCACAAACCCGGTGCCGCTGGGAACCCCGTTTGCGCTCGTCGCTCGGGATGACACCGCAAGACTGACGGCTGACACCTGCCAACCCGTTCCTGCTTCGCGCCGCCCTCGCTTACAATCGAGCCACCGCATGGACCAGCGTTTAACCCCGGCCGCTGTTCGCAAACTGCGCCACGCACTGCTCGCGTGGTACAACGAAAATCGTCGCGATCTGCCCTGGCGCCGTGACGCCCATCCCTATCGCGTGTGGGTCTCGGAGATCATGCTGCAACAAACACGAGTCGCGGCGGTCATGGACCACTACGCGCGCTTCCTGCGCAAATTTCCCACCGTGCAAGCTTTGGCTGCCGCGCGTGAGGCGTCTGTGCTGGCGGTGTGGAGCGGTCTCGGCTACTACCACCGCGCGCGACGCCTGCACCAGGCGGCGAAGCTGGTTGCGCGCCAGCGCCGGGGAATCTTCCCGCGCACGGCGGAAGAGTGGCGCCAGCTTCCCGGCATCGGGCGCTACACTGCGGCGGCGATCGCGAGCATTGCCTTCGGAGAAGCGGTGGCCGTGGTGGACGGCAACGTCGAGCGTGTGCTGGACCGCATGTTTGGAGCAGCCAAAGAAAGGGGCTCGGTGTGGCAGCGGGTGGAGGCGCTGCTCGACCGCGAGCGCCCTGGCGACTTCAACCAGGCGATGATGGAGTTGGGTGCTACGGTGTGCACGCCACGAGCGCCGCAATGCCCACTGTGTCCGCTGCACACGTGGTGCGTCTCGCGCGGAGCCAACCCTGCACGGCCGCAAGCGGCACGCAAGCGCAGGCAGCTTATTTACGGCCTGGCCCGGCGAAACGGGTCCGTGTTGCTGGTGCAGCGTCCGGCGAATGCTTCGCTGATGGCGGGGATGTGGGAACTGCCCGCTTTTTCCGTTGCGCCGCACAATGGAGGCGAGCCAATGGCAAAGTTGCGTCATGCCATCACCGATACCGACTATGAGGTATCGGTATTCGCGGTCGCGCCCGCGAAGTTTCACACCTCGGCAGCCAATGCTCGATGGTTTGCGCGACGGCAATGGCAACGCTTGCCGCTGACTGGGCTTGCCCGGAAGATCCTTCGCCGCTTGCCCGCCTGAGTCCGGCGCGACGCCGAGTGAATCTAAACGCTAGCTGCAATTCTCGGAGGTCTGATCGATGGCTGCATTAAACGCGGGCGTACTCGCTCCAGATTTCACTCTGCCGGCCGTGCAAGGGGGGCAGGTGTCGCTGCGCACGGCGCTCGCCAAGGGTCCGGTGGTGCTGATGTTCTTCAAGGTGAGCTGCCCGGTTTGCCAGTATGCTCTTCCTTTTCTGGAGCGCGTGTACCAAGCCAATCGGGCCGCCAACGTCACGGTGCTCGGCATCTCGCAAGACACGGCGCGCGACACCAAGGATTTCCTGCGCGAATACGGCGTGACATTTCCGGTCGCGCTCGACGATCCGACGAAGTACGCGGTGTCGAACGCTTACGGCCTGACCAACGTGCCCACGATTTTCTACCTCGCCCCCAGCAGCGCGA
This sequence comes from uncultured Acidobacteriaceae bacterium, assembly GCA_963836875.1. Taxonomy (GTDB): domain Bacteria; phylum Acidobacteriota; class Terriglobia; order Terriglobales; family Acidobacteriaceae; genus Bog-257. The sequence continues at coordinate 1,010,798 of CAWIKZ010000005.1, read as the reverse complement.
TCGAAGTTTCCTCCGTCGGCTGGTCCAAGGCCGATGTCGAGGCCATCCACCAGAAGCTGGCCGAACACCGCGAGCAGCCGCCTGCCCCGCTCTGGCGCAAGGGCGAAGACATCCAAGACTTCCGCGCTGGTTGAGGCTCCAAGAATTGATCCGCGGTCGCGGATCTATCGTCTTCGGCGAGCGCAGCTAGTCGAAGGGCCCACTTTTTCTGTTTGTCATCCTGAGCGAGGAGCGAAGCGACGAGTCGAAGGATCCCTATGGTTACCAGGGAGTTCGGCTCAGGTATAGGGGTGCTTCGACTCGCGTTCGCTAGACCCGGCGAACGCTCACTCAGCATGACACCCACAATTGCGTGGGTTCTACCCTATAGCTCTTCGATGGTCACTTTGTCGTTGGTGTAGATGCAGATCTTGCCGGCGATCTTCATCGCCTCCTCGGCGATGCGGCGGGGCGGCAGATCGGTGTGCTCGAAGAGGGCGGTGGCGGCCGCTATGGCATATGGGCCTCCGCTGCCGATGGCGGCGATTCCGGTGTCCGGCTCAATCACGTCGCCCTGTCCGCTGATGAGGAAGGTCTGGCTCTGGTCGGCGACCAACAGCAGCGCCTCCAACGAGCGCAGCATCTTGTCGGTGCGCCAGTCCTTGGCCAACTCGACGGCGGCGCGGCCGATGTTGCCGTGATACTGCTCCAGCTTCGACTCGAAGCGTGCGAACAAGGAGAATGCGTCGGCGGTAGAACCGGCAAACCCGGCGAGAATTTTGTCCTGATAAAGGCGGCGAATCTTGCGGGCGGAGTGCTTGATGATGCCTTCGCCGAGCGTGACCTGGCCGTCTCCGGCCATCACGACTTTACCTTCCCGGCGAACACAAAGAACAGTAGTCGAGCGAATCACACGCTTCTGTGCCATGAATGAGGTTGATTATAACAGCGTTAAAACCGGCTCTTGCTGAGCATCGGTAAGCTACGCTTTTGCTCCCGCCGGATGGGTGGCATCCAGTTGGGCCAGCAGGTCATCCACCCGCGCCTCCAGGATGTTGCGGATGGAGACGATGCCCAGCACTTTCCCGCGATCGTCCACGATCGGCATATGGCGGTAGTGCCGTTCCAGCATGACCTGAAGCGCTTCGCTGGGAGTGGTCTCTTCGGTTGCCATCTCGACCATGGGACTCATAAGCTCGCGCACCGGTGTGCGTTTGGGGTCGCGCCCGCTGAGGGCGAACTTCGCCAGCACGTCGCGTTCGGTAAACATGCCCGCCACGACGCCGTGCTCGTCAATGACGGCCACTGCGCCCACTTGTTTTTCCAACATCGTTTGGATCGCATCTTCCACCGTCGCTTGCAGGGGCACCGTCGCCGGGCCTTCGTCGCACCACTTGAGGAGGCTCATGATTGGTAAGATTCCCTTCCATTAAAGCTATCTGCCGTACGCTATTCGCTATTCGCTTATCGCTCTTCGCAAAGGGCGGGATTGAGGGATCCACCCCCGCCTATACCGTTTGCCTCGTAGGCCTTAGCTGATAGCTATCGCAAGAAAGCGAAGAGCGAACGGCGAAGAGCGAACCGCGGTCTCACGCACTGATCGCCATGCCAAACACCGCATTCGCCGCATCCAGCATCGACTCTGACAATGTGGGATGCGCATGGATAATGTTGGCCAGCTCTTCGGCGGTGCATTCCATCTCCAGCGCCACCACCGATTCGGCGATCAGTTCGGTCGCACTCGCCCCGATGATGTGCACACCCAGGATCTCGCCGTACTTGGCGTCGGTAACAATCTTGACGAAGCCTTCGTGCTGCCCCACGATGCTGGCGCGCGAATTCGCGGTGAAGGGAAACTTGCCAACCTTGACAGTGTAGCCCTTTTCTATGGCCTTGGCTTCGGTGAGACCCACGCTTCCGATCTCGGGACGGCAGTAGGTGGCGTTGGGAATGCGCAGCAGATTGATCGGCTTGACCGGCTTGCCGGCAATGTGGGTCACGGCGATAATACCCTCCCTCGCGCCGGAATGCGCCAGCAGCGGATAGCCCAGCGCAATATCTCCAATCGCATAAACCCCCGGCTCGGCGGTGCGCATGTATTCGTCAACCTTCACAAAGCCGCGCTCCGACTCGATCTTGGTCTTCTCGATGCCGATATTCTCGGTCATGGGCGCGCGACCCACCGCGACCAGAACTTTCTCGGCCTCCAGCTTCTGCGCCTTGCCATCGACGGTAAAGGTGACGGCGACGCCGCTCTTGGTCTTCTCCACCTTCTCGACCTTGGCGTTCACAAAGCCGTTGATGCCGCGCTTGCGATACACGCGCATCAACTCCTTCGAGACCTCTTCGTCTTCGATCGGCACGTACCGCGGCAGCATCTCCAGGATGGTCACGTCAGCACCGAAGGACTTGTAGATGCTGGCAAACTCGACGCCCACCGCGCCTGAGCCAATCACGATCAACGACTTGGGAATCTGGCCCAGGCTGAGCACCTCGATGTTAGTCAGGACCTGCATGTCCGGTTGCAGGCCGGGCAACATGCGGGCCGACGAACCGGTGCAAAGTATGACGTTCTTCGCCTGGATCGCCTTCAGTTCGCCGCCTTCCAGCGCGACCGTGTGGATGCCGTCCTTCGCGGGGCCGGTCAGCTTGCCATATCCGCGGACCACGTCCACCTTGTTCTTCTTCATCAGGAACACCAGGCCTTTAGCGTGCTTGTCCACGATGCCCTGCTTGCGCTTCTGGATCGCGCCCCAGTTCAGCGAGACGCCAGCCGTGTTCTCCAGCCCGAGTTCCGCGCCTTCCTTCACGTGGTCGAAAACCTCCGCATTGAACAGCAGCGCCTTGGTCGGAATGCAACCGACATGCAGGCAGGTGCCACCCAGGTAGGGATCTTTCTCGATGAGGGCGGCTTTCAGCCCAAGTTGCCCGGCGCGAATGGCCGCGGTGTATCCCGCGGGCCCGCTGCCGATGATGGCTACGTCGTAAATGGTCTCTGGCAAGTTCGTGCTCCAGTCTTAGGAACGGTGATGATGACCGGGAAAAATGAGTCTAGAGCTAGTTGCATAAATGCCTCAAGGTGATGATGAGGCAAGCACAATGAAAGAAGCCTTGATACACGCTCAGGATGCGGTCATAGCGTACTTGGACACGGCGGAAGTTCTGCAGCCAAGCATTGGTGCGCTCGATTTTCCAGCGCCGCCGATAGCGGCGTAGCTTGCGTTTGTCTTCAAAGCGGCGCTGTTTTCTGCTGCGCAAGTAGGGAGCGATCAACTCCGTGCCTCGATCCCACAACCGCTGGCGCAGCCCATCCGAATCGTAACCGCGATCCGCAATCACACGGCGCAACCGCTTCCGCGGGCGGCCGCGTCCACCGCGCGGTACTCTTACCCGCGCCAGCGTGCTTTCCGCGAGCCGGAACTCGGAGATCTGCGCGGACGCAAGTTGCGCTCCGATAGGTATACCCTGGCCGTCGACCACCACCATGCACTTCGTACCTTTCCCGCGACGGGTTTTTCCGACTGCGCAGCCCCCTTTTTCGCCAGCACAAAGGTCGCGTCCAGAAAGGCCTCTTCCCAGTCGAGCAACTTTCGTTCATCCAACCGGGCCAGCAACGCTTGCCATGCCCGCAGCCACACCCCCTGCTCTTCCCACCGCCGCAGACGACGCCAGCAGGTGCAGCCATGGGGATATTCGCTTGGCAGGTCGCGCCACCGTGCGCCAACACGCAGAACCCAGAGAATGCCTTCGAAACAGCTGCGATTCGGTGCCCAAGGTCGGCCCCGTCCATCTTTCCGTCGCTGCGGTGCCGGGAACAAATCCTCAATCTGCTTCCACTGCTGGTCGGTCAGCATCATGACAACAGCTAATCTCAATCAGCAGTATCTCTTGAAGTACCAACTCTGAGTCAGAACCTATTTATGCAACCACTTCTAGACAAACAGATGATTGTAAATCACGAAAGAAGCAGGCGGTGCGCCCAGTCTCCCACGTGTCATCCTGAGCGCAGTGAGTGTCGCCAAGGGCGACCGAACAAAGTCGAAGGACCCCTATCCTGCGTGGAATCCGTGGTTAGGCCGTCCGTGAGTCTTTTTCTCGCCCTGGAACGTATATCCCGTTAGTATGGTCGCCACCGCCTTCAGTTCGCTGGTTCCGATGGAAACCGAAGAGTCGCAAATTGCGCGTGAGCTGCGGCGTCGCGATCCTGACCTGCTCGACGCCTTGATCGAGCAGTATCAGCACCGGCTACTGCGCTACCTGCTGCACTTGACCGGCAATCGCGCCGCCGCCGAGGACCTGTTCCAGGAAACCTGGCTGCGCGTGCTGGAAAAAGGCCATCAGTACGACGGCCGCAACCGCTTTGTGACCTGGCTGATGTCCATCGGGCACAACGTCGCCATCGACTACCTGCGCAAGAAAAATCCTCGCAGCCTGGATGAGCTAAAAGACCCGGAAGATGGCGCACCCTTTGAACCTCCGGCAACCGGCCCATCACCCTTCGACCTGGCTTTGGCGCAGCAGCAGCATGAAATGTTCGATGCTGCCTTGGGAAAGGTGCCAGCAATTTTCCGCGAGGTCCTGGTGCTTCGCTTCCAGGAACAAATGAAGCTGGAGGAAATCGCGCAATTGATACACATTCCCCTGGCCACCGTAAAGACCAGAATTTATCGCGGCGTGATGGCCTTGCGGCCCGCGCTGACTGGAGGCGCCCAATGACCAACCGCGAGCATGATCTGGCTATTGAACTCATCACCCGTCGCAGCGTGGAAGAGGTCGCCGCTGCGGATGCGACATGGCTGGACTTACATCTGACGACCTGCGCCGAGTGTGCCGAATATGCTGCGCTGGCGAACAGCACTGGCCGGCTTCTGCGATCGGTAGCGATCACCGCCAGCCCGGCGCTGGTGGCCACCACCCAAGCACGGCTGCGCGTACGCGCGACCTATTTGCAAGAGCAGCGGTCGCGCATGGTTCTGATCGCGATTTCGTTCTGTATCGGAGCGATGTCGTCGGCGCTTTCAGCGTGGTTGTGGTGGCGTTTCGGCGGCTGGGTGGCGCGACATGTGGGACTCTCTTCGGCAATCGTCGAGCCGGGAATCCTACTTTTTCTGGTGCTGCCGGCCATCGTGATCGCCGGCTTGCTGCTGGCATTTCCACATCCCATATTCGAAGGCTCACTCATGCTGGCGCTGGCGAGGGAGCATGAAGGAGAAAAGCGATGAACCAGGTAAAGTCTCACTTTCGTAGCGAACTCGCCATTATTCCGCCGGTGGCAAAGGCAATTGCAGTTGTGGCGTTCGCGCTTATGCAGATCTGCCTGCTGGGGCTCCTGCCTCACTTTGAAAGAGACATACCCCCGATGCCGTTTATGGTGCTAATCAGCCTGGTTGGGGGCGCAGTCCTGGGCATCATCGTCCTGATGGTCGGCTACGTGTACGCCGACTCCAAGCGTCGCGGCATGAATGCGCTGCTGTGGACGCTGCTGGTGATCTTCGTCCCCAAGGCCCTGGGCTTTATTGCGTACTTCCTGCTGCGCAAGCCCCTGCTGATACCGTGCCCCAACTGCGGTACCGAGGTCGGATCGGACTTTCGATATTGCCCGAAATGCGGCCACGCCTTGACCCCGAGCTGTAGTCACTGCGGCCGCTCCATCAGCTCCGGCTACGTGTGCTGTCCCTATTGCGGCAAACCCGTGGCGGCGCCGGCGACCACTTAGGCTTATCGAAACCGTGAGCTGTGGTGTAATCCGGGGTGAATTGCGCGATTGGTTTAGAATTCCTTACTCATGGCAGCCGTCACCTATCTTGAAGCCATTCGCCAGGGAATCTGGGAAGAGATGGAGCGCGATCCTGCGGTCTTCTGCATCGGCGAAGACATCGGCATTTACGGCGGGGCGTTCAAAGTTACCGAAGGGCTGATCGACCGCTTTGGCCCCGAGCGCGTGGTGGACACGCCGATCTCGGAGATGGCCATTGTCAATGCCAGCTTCGGCGCCGCCCTCACCGGCATGCGGCCGGTGGCCGAGTTCCAGTTCATGGACTTCATCAGTTGCGCCTTCAATCAAATCAACAATATGTTGGCCAAGGCCCATTTTCGTTGGGGCGCGCCGGTCCCGGTGGTGCTGCGCGGCCCTTCCGGCGGCGGCGTCCACGGCGGTCCATTTCACTCGCAGAATCCGGAGACTTACTTTGCCCACACTCCGGGCCTGAAAGTCATCTGCCCGGCAAGCGCCTACGACGCCAAGGGGCTGATCAAGTCGGCGATTCGCGACAACAACCCGGTGCTGTTCTTCGAGCACAAGTTTCTTTACCGCCGCATCAAGGACGAACTGCCCACCGGCGATTACACTGTGCCGATTGGCAAAGCAAGGACCGTGCGCGAAGGCTGCGATGTCAGCGTCATTACCTACGCCGCCATGGTGTACGTCGCGCTGGAAGCCGCAGAAATCCTGGCGAAAGAAGGCATCGCGCTGGAAGTGGTGGATCTGCGCACGGTGCTGCCGCTGGACCGCGAGGCCATTCGTCAGACGGTGGAAAAGACCAATCGCGTGATCGTGCTGCACGAAGACACCAAAACCGGCGGGATTGCCGGCGAGGTGGCGGCCATCCTCAACGAAGAGTGCTTCGACTCGCTGGACGCGCCCATTGTGCGCATCGCCTCGGCTGACAGCCCCATACCGTTTTCGCCGCCCCTGGAGGCAGCCTTCCTGCCCAAAGTGGAAGACGTGGTGCGCGAGGCGCGGCGCTTGCGGAGGTACTGAGCCGGTTCATAGTACGATAATGAGTCCCCCGGCGACGGAGCCGAACCGCAAACTCAGAGGAGGCACATGCGCGGATTCATCCTGGGAATCATCCTTACCCTGCTCGCCGTTTTTGGCGGAGCCTATTACTACGCCACCACCGGACACTTCGATACCCGGGCGGTGGGCAACACGCCTGCTAGCTTCGAGAGCCATTCTGCCATGAAGTCGGTGGACGCCTGGGTGGAGGGCCACGCTCCCAAGCAGCCCAATCCCTTCCAGCCGACCACGGACAACATCATGGACGGCTCCATGACTTACGATAAGAACTGCGCCTTGTGCCACGGCAGCCTGAAGGATCCCACTTCGCCCATGCGGACGAAGTTTTATCCACCGGTCCCACAACTGATGAGCAACACGCCCGACGATCCCGACGGCAATCTTTTTTATGTGGTCAAGTACGGCATTCGCTACACCGCCATGCCGGGCTGGGACGGCGTGCTGTCGGATGACGACATCTGGAAGACCGTGCTGTTCCTCAAGAATTCCAGCCAGATGAAGGACAATTCCAAACAGCCGCCCAAGTAAGCTTGGGGTTGCCCGATTTCGCGCGGCCGATTGCCAGCTGCTGATTGCTATGCAATGAACATCGCACTGTTTGGCGGAACCTTCGATCCCATTCATCGCGCACACGTGATCGTGGCGCGCGCCGCCGCCGTGAAGTTTGACTTGAAGCAAGTGTGGTTCGTTCCCGCCGACATACCGCCGCACAAACAGAAGACGCCGATACTGCCGTTCTATCATCGTTACGCCATGGTTGCGCTGGCGCTGGTGGGGGAGAAGGGATTCGTGCCGTCGCTGTTAGAGGCCCCCGATGCCGCGAGTGGCGGCAGCCAGCGCCAGCCGAGCTACTCGATTGACACCGTGCGTCGCGTGAAAGCGATGCTGGGCAAGAGCGACCACCTATACTTCCTGATAGGTATGGACGCGTTCAAAGACATCGCCAAGTGGCACGAAGCCGAGGCCCTGCTGGGCGAATGCGATTTCATTGTGGCCGCGCGTCCGGGATACTCGCTGGCCGACGTGGCTTCGTCGTTGCCGGCGAAGTTGCGGCCGGTGGCGGCCGTGACAGAGTTGTTCCGCAAGCAGAAGATGGAGGGACCGCTGGTGTTGCCGGGCGCGACCCTGCACATGCTGCCCAAGACCCACGAAAACGTTTCGGCCACGCAGATCCGCGCGGCGGTGGAACGCGGCGGCGCGCTGAAGCGGCTGGTTCCCGACGCGGTAGCGGAATACATCCACAAGGAGCAGTTGTATCGGAATGCGGCGCGCAAGAAGCGAAGCGAGTCGAGGCAAACCGAGCCGAACCTATGAAGAGAAATGAATTGAAGGCGCAAGTCGCCATTGCGGTGCGCGCTTGCCAGGGCAAAAAGGCCGCCGACATCAGCATCCTGCGGCTCGATGAGCAGGCCAGCGGGTTCACCGATTACTTTGTCGTTTGTTCGGGCGCGAATCCGCGGCAGGTGCAGGCCATCGCCGATGAGGTGGACGAGAAGCTGAGCGCCACCGGCGTGGAACCCTCGCACCGCGAGGGCTACACCCAAGCCGACTGGGTGCTGCTGGACTACGTGGACTTCGTGGTGCACATTTTTTCCGAGACCGCGCGCAAGTTTTACGACCTGGAGCGGCTGTGGAAGACGGCGACACGCCTGCAACTCGCCGACTTGGAGAAGCCTGCCCGCAAACCCGCAGCCAAGAAGACGCCTGCTGGCGCCAAACGCGCCAAGGCGGCAAAGTCGGCGACCAAATCCGCAGCCAAGTCCAGAGCAAAGAGCGCTGCTGGCAAGCGGCGCAGCTCGACCGCGCGCTCGCGCAAGAGTTCCTGAGCTGTGAAGCTGCGCATCGCATGGATCGGCAGGACCCGCAGTTCGCCCATCCAATCTCTGACCGCGGAATACCTGAAGCGGCTCTCGCGCTACGCCGCCTGCGATGCGCAAGAGCTGACGTCGGAAGCCGCGCTGCTTAAGCTGGTGGAAAAAAGCGCAAGCCGCAAGCCGCCGGTGCTGGTGCTGCTGGATGCGCGGGGCCGGCAGCTCACCTCGGAAGAGATTGCCAACTTTCTGGAGTATCACCAGGGGCACGACACTCAGGAGTTGCTGTTTGCGGTGGGGCCTGCCGATGGCTGGAGTGACGCCACGCGCGCCGCCGCGTCTAACATTTTGTCCTTCGGGAAGGTGACGCTGCCGCATGAACTGGCGCGCGTGGTGCTGCTGGAGCAGCTCTATCGCGGGTTCACCATCCTCAAGGGCCACCCGTACCATGGAGGACATTAAAAGGAGCCACATGAGGTTTCAGCGGCGGTGCATCGCCCCCATTTTGCTGGCGCTCGCGATGGCAATCCTGTCGTCGTCCTGCGCAGGACAGGCGAAGCCGGCTGCGGCGTTCCCGCCTCTGGAGCAATGGAAGGCGGCGGTGATTAGAGGAAACGTCGCCGCGTTGCAGGCGTTTTACAGCAGCAATCCACCGGCGCAGGTGGCCACCGCCGCAGGCGCGTCCACTGTTACCTCGGAAGTCGCCTTCTGGACCGGCCTCAAAGCGCGTCGTCTGAAAATAACTGTTGTTCAGTCGGAATCGCCACAGGCAGGCGTGCAGCGGCTATTTCTTCAGGCTGAGTTCCTCTCCAAGGCGGGGCCGGGAGGCCAGCCGCTCTACGCCACTGAAGGTCAGCTATGGCAAATGCAAGATGGGCAGTGGCGGATAATCGGCACGAAACGCTCTGAGCCTACGAAATTGCAACAGCCGGCCTCAATCAGCAAGGTCATCTATGCTCCCGGTGTCGATGCCCACGCCGAGATCAAGCACGCTCTACAGCTCGCCGCCAAAGGACACAAGCGCGTGCTGGTTGTCTTCGGCGCCGACTGGTGTTACGACTGCCATGTGCTCGACCTGGCCTTTCATCGCCCCGATGTCGCCGGAGTGCTGCGGCAGAACTTTGAAGTGGTGCACGTAGATGTGGGCGAAGGCGACAAGAATCAGGACATCATGGCCGACTACCAGGTCCCGATGAAGCGCGGCATTCCCGCGGTCGCAGTGTTGGATAGCAATGGCAAGCTGCTGTATAGCCAGAAAGGCGGGGAGTTCGAGCGGGCCCGGGCCCTGGCGCCGGAGGATGTGCTGCAATTCCTGAACAAATGGAAGCCGGTTGCGCGGTAAAAGGATTCATTCCAACGTCAGCATCTTACGCAGAACGGGTAAAGGTGTACTTTAAGTTAATCATTCACCAGCATAAGACCTTTGGAGCGTCATCCCGAGCGCCGAGCGCGCGAGTAGTCGAGGGACCCTGCATGCCATTGCAATGCTTTATGTGCTACCACAGCTAAGTTGCCAGTTGCTTCTTCCTCACTCCCACTCAATCGTGCCCGGCGGTTTGCTGGTCACGTCGTACACCACGCGGTTAATGCCCTTCACCTCGTTCACGATGCGGCTGGAGATGGTCTTCAGCACCTCGTGCGGCAGGGGAACCCAGTCGGCGGTCATGCCGTCCTCGGAATGCACGGCGCGGATGGCGCAGGTGTACGCGTAGGTCCGCATGTCGCCCATCACGCCTACCGACATCACCGGTAGCAGCACCGCAAACGATTGCCAGACCTTGTTGTACAGTCCGGCGCGCTTGATTTCGGTGACCACAATGTCGTCGGCCTCCTGCAGCAGGGCCACGCGCTCGGCGGTCACTTCGCCCAGGATGCGCACCGCCAGGCCCGGTCCGGGAAACGGCTGGCGTTGCAGAATCTCTTCCGGCATGAGGAGGTCGCGGCCGATCTTGCGCACTTCGTCTTTGAACAAATCTTTCAGCGGCTCGATCAGCTTGAGCTTCATGATGTCGGGCAGCCCGCCGACATTGTGATGGCTCTTGATGGTCTGCGACGGCCCGCGCACCGAGCGCGACTCGATCACGTCGGGATACAACGTGCCCTGCACCAGCCAGTCGACCTTGCCGTGCAACTGCTCGATGCGGTGCGCCTCTTCCTCGAAGACCGCGATGAATTCGTTGCCGATGATCTTGCGCTTCTTCTCCGGCTCGCTGACGCCCGCCAGTTTGCTGAGGAAACGCTCGCTGGCGTCCACCGCGTCAATGTTGAGGCCCAGCTTCTCACGCAGATTTTTCTGTACGTTTACGAACTCGTTCTTGCGCAGCACGCCGTTGTTCACGAAGATGCAGGTCAACTGGCCGCCAATCGCGCGATGCACCAGTTCGGCTGCCACCGAGGAATCCACGCCGCCTGACAGGCCGCAAATCACGCGGCCCTTGCCGACCGTCTGGCGAACGCTGGCGATGGTCTCCTCAATGAAACTCTGCGCCGTCCAGTTCGGCTTGAGCCCGCAAATCTCGAACACGAAGTTGCGCAGGATGTCGGTGCCCTGCGGCGTGTGATGCACTTCGGGATGAAATTGCACCGCGTAATATTTCTGCGCGGGATTCTGGATGGCAGCGACGGCGTTGGAGGTTCGGCCAATCAACTCGAAGCCGGGCGGAAGGTCCAGGGCTTCGTCGCCGTGCGACATCCAGACTGTCAGCGGCCCTTGCAGCCCTTTGAACAGCGCGGAATGGCTGCCCAGCAATTCCACCTGGGCGTGGCCGTACTCGCGCTTGTCGGCAGCGCGCACCTTGCCGCCCAGCTTGTACACCATGAACTGGAGACCGTAGCAGATGCCCAGCACCGGCAATCCGAGATGCAGGATGCGGTCGTCCGCCGGCGGCGCATCGGCGTCGTACACCGACGACGGCCCGCCCGACAGCACAATGCCCGCGGGAGAGTAACTCTTGATCTCGTCGAGCGAGGCGGTACAGGGCAGAACGACGGAGAAGACGTTCTGTTCGCGGATGCGGCGCGCGATCAGTTGCGAATACTGCGCGCCAAAGTCGAGGACGACGATCGCTTGCGTTTCCACCATTTACTTTGCCAGAGGACGGGAGCAGTGTAAAGCGGGAACCAGCGGGAAGCAATTGGCAACCAGCAACTAGCAATTAGCAACTAGCAGTCAGCACTCAGCCGTCAGCACTCACTAATTCATTGTCATCCTGAGCGAGGACGTGAGTCCGAGTCGAAGAACCCCTATAGGCTGCGAGGATTCTCTTCAGCACAGGGGTTCTTCGACTGCGCTCGATCGCTGCGCGACTTCGCTCCGCTCAGAATGACACGCGGTGAGGAGCACTCAGCCTATGCAAGGTGAATCAGAGACGTTTGACGATCTTTTGACAGCTCCGTGACAATTTCGTGACAACCTCCTGCGCACACGTGCATTAGGGTTGACCGAGGAGGAAAGCATTATGAACCGCACGACGTTGAACCGCGCTTCGTTGTTGATTGTCGCAATCCTACTCATCGCTTCCCAGCAGGCCGCCGCACAGGCTGGCCACCTCGATCCGACATTTGGCAGCGGAGGGATTGTCACCACCGACTTCGGGGACCAAACCGGTTCCTCCAACGTGGCCTCTGCGAACGCTGTCGCCATCCAGTCAAACGGGAAAATCGTGGTGGGCGGCGGAGTTCCGAGTCACACCGGCTTCCCCGTCCCTGCGGTAGCCCGCTACAACACCAATGGCAGCTTGGATACAACTTTCGGAACCGGCGGCATGGTGTCCATACCGAGCATAGAGGACGTCCCGTTCACGGCGATCACCCTGCAGACAGACGGAAAGATTGTAGCCGTAGCGGGAGGGTTCACCGCGTATGTGGTCCGGTACACCTCCGCCGGAGTGCTTGATTCCACGTTTGGGACTGGCGGAATCGTGACGCTAAACGAGATCCTTGGCCCATCAGCAAGCGGTGTGCTTGTTCAACCGGACGGCAAGATTTTGGTCGCCGACCGTTCCCTGTTTCGTCTTCTGTCCGACGGCCAGTTTGACACCAGCTTTGGGACTGGGGGCTCGGCGAGGACCGCTGGTTATCCGGCCACTGGGCTGGCGCTCCTTCCTAATGGAAAGATCCTGGTGGCGTCTTCCGTTCTGGGAACAAGCGGCTTTATCTCTCAATATGACTCGAATGGCGCCCTCGACACCACCTTCGGAATTGCCGGCCAATTGGCCAGCCCCGGAACTGCAGCCGGTCTAGTGCTTCTCGGAACAGGGGATTTTCTTGCCGCCGGAAGTCTGACCAACAACTCTCTCCAAGCTCCCATTTATACGGTCACTGGCTTCGCGGTATCTCGCTATCTGGGAGTGGGGATTGCGGACGCAAGTTTCGGCGCCAACGGCGGTACGGACACCGTCATTCCCAATTTTCCAATCGTCACAACTTCCGGTTTAGCAGTGCAGCCGAGCGGTGACATTGTGACGCTGGGCACGGCTAACCAATCCGGGCAAACAGCATTCGCGCTGGCACGATACACGGCCACTGGCCAGCTCGACACTACATTCGGCAGCAACGGCACCGTCGTTACCTCGTTCGGAGTCGGGTTCCAAGCTCCCTCCGTCAGCGCCAACGGCCTTGCAATCCAGTCGGACGGCAAGATCGTCGCGGTCGGGGGCTATTCAGTGTTTGTGCCCTACCATGGTTTCGACACCGCGTTTAAGGTAATCCGGTACCTGGGTCAATAGACGGTTGGGCAGGCAGGGTCGCTCCGCGATGAGCGCGAGGCTCCCGACCTTACCCGGCGTCGTGATACAGCTCCAGATAATGACAGCGCGGACAGAGAACCAGGCGAACCGGCAGGGCGCTGGTCAAGTTAATACACTCAGCGCTGTCTTTCTTGGACTGCGGGTCGATATGTCCGGGAAGTGCAAAGCTGGTATCCAGCAGGGTTCTGTCGGTGTAGCATTTGGGGCACTGTCTATCAATCTTAAATCCCAGGGACATCGGCACTCCTCCATGACAGGGTTCGTTCCAGCCAGGTGCTCATCCTCCGCGCGTGGTATTGGCGCGCAAGCTGGGAATGACGCACCAAAGACGGCATGAATGTTAGCCCGTTGCGGGATTACTGTCGAGAACAACCCTTACCCCAGCGACCACGATTAGTCCGGCCCGAGCCCGAAGCCACGCGTATAATTCCGGCGTGATGACACGCCAATTCCAACTCGCTCTCCTTCTCGCGTTGCTCACCGCCTTACCGGCCGGCGCGCAGACTGCGCCGATCGAGGCCAAGCAGGCCCTGATCGTCATTCAACACGACGGCTCGGAAGGCGATGTCCGCGTGAACGGCGTCCTCATCCTTCATTTCTCTTCCGACCCCAAGCTGGGGAAAGGGTCGCTCACAGATTCGTTGGGCGGGAAAGCGCCAATCCAGGCCGCCTCGAAGGAACTCGCACAGGATGGCAAGCCGAAATGGCGCTGGGAAATCGGCAGCTACTGGATGCACCGTCCCGATGGGTGGTTCGTGACCCGGCAATGACGCTCGCTTGGGTAACCAAGCATTCTTCCGCGAACAATCCACACTGACGAGCACGGCGTCACAACTCGTCTGCCGCGAGATTCGTCCTACCCGCCACAGGTACATGTCCTAATGGTTACTTTCGTAAGCAGCCGCCCCTGATCGTCACTGACTCTGGTTGCCCGAAGGGCGCAAGATGATGCAGCCTCACTTCGTCTAATTCCACAATTGTGGGGCATGAAGATGGAGACCGAAGATGTCATGAAGGCCAAGTCAGCGAACAGCCGACCTGCGGGCGTGCTTCGCCCACCCAGTCACAAGGCGATACTGACCGGTAAGGAGTTGAACGTCCTCGAACTGGTGTCCTACGGCTATGACAATCGAGCCATCGCCGACTACTTTCAAACCACACGGCAAGCGGTGAAGAACATGATGCGGGTAATCCATCTAAAACTGGGCGCCGATAACCGAGCCCATGCGGTGGCCGTGTGTTTCCGTAATGGCTGGCTTTCTGGAAATGGGAATGGGGGCACTGGCTCGGGAAGTCCATCCGGGCGCAAGTCGGTGTTGGATGAACCCAGTACACAGGTTGGCAAACTTTATGGGCTCAGTGCGCCTCGGCGACGGGACGGGCGAGGACCGGTGCAGTCGGCAAAGTCCCGTCCGTGACGTCGGCCAGAGAACGCGACCGGGGCCGCGACCGGGGACCCAATCCCCCAGCGTGAAATATAGCGAGCAGTTATGATGGACGCCGTCTTGATCACGGGAAGAATGCCGCAGTCCAGGACGCGGCACTGGACGGCCGATGGGCGCTGACTTTCTGCCGCCAGCAGCGCGTCCCGGCCTGCGCAATCATTTGGCCATCTGGGCTGCCCTGGTTGGCTTCTTGTTGCTGGCGCAGTTTGCCGCAACCGTCTTCATTCCTCGCTCGCTTTTGCTCACTCTACTCAACGATGTCATTGAGTTTCTTCTGATGTTGTCGGCGCTGCTGGTTTTCCTGGTAAACGCGAGCGCCAGCCCACGACCAATTCGACTGTTCTGGATGCTGCTGGCGGCAGGTTGGGGAGTAACCATTGTCGCACAGGCGATGTGGATGTATTTCGATCTGGTGCTGCGCAAGGAAGCACCCAATCCGTTTGTCGGCGACATTCTGCTGTTCCTGTGCAATATTCCATTCTTAGCAGCTCTGCTCTTGCAGCCTCACCTTGACCCGGTTAAGGAGCGCGAGTCAAAGGGCGCCGTCGATTTTCTGTTGCTGCTTCTGTGGTGGCTTAATCTCTACTTGTTCTTCGTGGTTCCCTGGCAATACGTCGTACTGGACGAAGCCAAATATGGTTCCAACTATAACCGGCTCAATGGTTTACTGGATATTGTGCTGCTGCTGACGCTGGGTTTCTTGTGGAGTCGGTGTTTGGGACGCTGGAAATGGTTTTATGCGATTTTTTTTGGAGCACAATTGCTGTTAACGACGAGTGGTTATGTGGCGAACGTGGCCATCGACAAGCATCTTTACTATCCGGGAAGCTGGTACGACGTTCCCCTCTCGGTGGCTCTCACAGCATTCACGCTCGTCGGCTTATTCGGCCTCACGCTGGCCGGCGCTCCGCTGGCCGCGAAAAAATCGCAGGCACCCGTTCCTGTGACCAGGCTGGGAATGCTGGCCGTGCTGTCGTTGCCGGTCATGGGCGCATGGGCAGTCCTCAATCGGAATTCGCCTTCGCCGGTTACCCAGTTCCGAGAACTGGTTACGCGGGGCATTATGCTGGTGATGACCTTTCTCGTGTTTACCAAGCTGCATCGGATGAGGATGGAATTGGCCAAGGCCAACCAGGTACTTCAGGAAACCTCGGCAACGGACCCTCTTACTGGGGCCCGAAATCGGAGATTCTTTGACACTTCCATCGCTGGCGACGCTAATCATGCACTGCGCTCTTACGAGGTCCAAGAACTCCGGGTCAGTGACTTGATCTTCTATATGGTCGATCTTGACGATTTCAAGGAAGTCAACGACCGCTACGGGCACGGCGTTGGCGATCAGGTCTTGCTGGAGGTGACCCGGCGCATCAATTCCGTGATCCGTAGCTCCGACGTCCTGGTCCGCTGGGGCGGCGATGAATTCCTGATCGTGTCCCGCTATTCCAATCGGGCAGACGCGGCGACGTTTGCGTTGCGCATCTTAACCGCAGTGGGAGATCCGAAATCCGCCGAGATCAACGCCGCTGTCATCCACTTGCGCCAGACCTGCTCGATTGGTTGGGCGGCTTTCCCCTGGGACCCCGGCGAGCCCAAGGCCGTTCCCTTGGAGGCGGTCCTGGGCTTGGCTGACCGCGGGGTTTTTGAAGCCAAGACGCTTGGGAAAAATCGAGCGATTGGGGTCTTGCCTTCCGACAAGGGTACGAAAGTACTGTTCGTGACGGCAGGCGACCGGGTTTCTACCTATTGTGTGCGGACCGTTTGCGTCGTGGGCCCCTCGCAGGCGTCCAACCTGAGAACCGTAACTGTGTAGCCGCAATTAGCAATTGGCAGTCGGCTGGCAGCTATTAGCTGCGCTGTTGCAGCGACGAGTCGAAGGACCTGCGGTTCCCGCGCTTGGTATCCTAAGAAACGCAGCCGCTTTGCGGCCGCCTATGCTGGATGTTGAATGCTCCCTCTGGCAACTGGCTACTGACTGCTGGCAACTACTGGCTAGTGACTGCTGCTGTCCACGCTTGCCGCCTATAATCTTCTTCATGCCGTTCCAGCGCGCACGCAAAACCTACGACGGAGAATCGCTCTACGAGTACGCCGTGGGAGCGCTGGCGCGGCAGATGCGCACGGTGGCGGAAATCAAGCGCCTGATGCGCAACCGGGTGAAGGAGCAGGAGCACGGCGAACTGCTGGTCGAGATGGTGGTTGCCCGGCTGAAGGAACAGAAATATCTCAACGACACCAGCTACGCCGAAAACTATTCGCGCTTCCGCAAGGAAAACGAAAAATTCGGGCGGCTGCGCGTCATCCAGGACCTGAAGATCAAGGGCGTGCACGGCGACATCATCGACAGCGTGGTCAGCGCGGCCTACGGCGACGTCAACGAGGAGCACCAGGCGCGCCAGTTTCTGCAGCGCAAGCGCATGGTGAAACCCGTGGGCCACAAGCAGGCGGCGCGGGTATTTCGCACGCTGATGCGCGCCGGATTCAGCAGCGGGATTATCTTTCGCATCCTGAAAAAGTGGGAGGTGGATGACGAGACGCTGTCCGCGTTGGAGGGGGAAGCTAGTAGCTAGTAGCTAGTAGCCAGTAGTCAGTTGTCAGTTGTCAGGTCTGCTGCCATCCGGAGCGTAGCATGAGCCTGCTGTACTCATGGGTGGACGAAAAATCTTTATAGTCTGTCATCCCGAGCGACGAGTTGGGTCGCCGTGGCGACCGGACGAGGAGTCGAAGGACCCTATTCTGCTGGCGCGTTATACTGCCCACTCACTCTATCGGCTGCTCAACTGACAACTGGGTACTGGCAACTGACTACTGGATCATGCCCAAGAAACTGGACCACAGCGCCGCCCTGGAACATCTTGCGCGGGCCGACCGCCGCCTGGCGCGGATCATCGTTCGCACGGGCGAATGCCGCCTGCAGCAGGAAACCACGCAGAGCATCTTCGAGGCGCTGCTGGAGTCGATCATCTACCAGCAGCTCAACGGGAAGGTTGCCGCCACCATCACCGCGCGCGTGAAGGCGCTGTTTCCCGAGAATACCAAGCGGCTGCGCACCCGCCGCGGGCTGGTCGCCGGTTTTCCCAGCCCGGAACAGATTCTGGCGGCGCCGGAGGAATTGTTGCGTTCGGCGGGGCTCTCGCGCGCCAAGATGCTGGCCATTCGCGATCTCGCGGCCAAGACGATTGACGGCACGGTGCCGACGGTCAAGCAAGCCCATCGCATGAGCGATGAGGAGCTGATCGAACGCCTCGACACCGTGCGCGGCGTCGGCCGCTGGACGGTGGAGATGCTGCTGATCTTTCGACTGGCGCGCCCGGACGTGCTGGCGATTGACGACTACGGCCTCCGCAAGGGCTTCGCCAAGTTGCACAAACTCGCCGAACTACCCAAGCCGAAAGAGTTGCTGGCCTATGGCGAGCGCTGGCGCCCTTATCGCAGCGTTGCTTCCTGGTACCTGTGGCGCGCTGCCGAGATGAAGGACCTTCCGCTGGCGAGCGATGGGACAAAGAAAACAGCCGCGCCCAGCGCCAAGAAAGCTTCGGTCGCCAAGAAAACTTCGCCGAGCCAATCCAGAAAGCCCGCCCAAGGCGGCAAGAAATCCTCCAACAGGTTGCGGAAAAACTCGAGGTAGATCGGTCGGCTTTTCGAGAAAGCCGGCTTTCTGGTTCGAACAGCGTTGTGCGGGGAGAAAGAGTTAGAATGCGGCGTGCCGCTTCGCAGTTATCTCTGTCGTGTGGCCCTGGAAGCGGGGCTCACCCTGGCGTGCGTCCTGCCCTTTGTGTTGATTGCCGTCTGGCGCTCCCGCACGCGGCGTTGGGGCTTATTGCTGTTCGTAGCATCCTTAGTCGTTCTGGACTTTGCGCTCGTAGAAATACCTCGGGTCGATGGTTTCCAGCACCTGCATTGGAGTTGGCAGGCGTGTTTCCTCTCGACGGCATGGCCATTCTTGCTGGTCGCTCTCGTCCCCGGAATTTCGCTAGCCTCAATTGGCGTGACGTCGCGCTTCCGGCCAGGCTGGTTGAAGCCGTCGATCGTCGCTTTGCTCCTGGCTCTGGCGGTGCCCGCACTCTTCTTCATTCTTGGGGCCCGCAAGAAACTGGACGCCGAGGGCTGGGCCTTCCTCCTGATCATGCCCGGCCTCGCCGAGGAACTGGTATTCCGGGGTGTGTATCAGTCTTTGTTGAACCGTGTTTTCGGGAAACCGTGGCGACTGGCCAACGCGGAGTTCGGCTGGGGGCTCATCATCACTGCCATACTTTTCGCCGGATCCAACGGCCTTGTCGCCGTGGACCCTCAACTTCATGCCCGCATCGTTCCTCACGCGGCCATTGCGCCGGTCATGTTGAGCTTCGTTTCAGGATGGGTACGCGAGCGCACGAATAGCGTCTGGCCATCTGTGTTTGGCCACAATCTGAGCAACATCGTGATACCTGTTGCAAGCCTGTTTACGTGATCGCCATTATGAGAGGGAAACCAGAAGTGAGCAAGGGTGTGCCAGTATCCTCAATGAAGTGGCTCAAAGCGTCGTTGCTGGTTCAAATCCTCTTAGCGGCGTACTTTCAGGCGATTCTCTGGTTTCCGCTCGGCTCCTGGAACGACCAGCCTGGAAAGCGGCTGATCGCACTTTTTAACGAAGGTCAGGCATTGGGCGTGATGGGTTTTGCGCTCGCGATGCTGCTCCCAGTTCTGCTTTTCTCCTTGTCCATTTGGAAACGCTGGGTTTGGCTGATTTGGGTGGGGCTGATTGGCAATGGCTTTTGGGCTGTTATGCAGATTCAGAGTTGGTGGATACCGTGGATTTTCGGCGCCGACGAGCGCGCCCTGAGCAATCAGAAGGCCCTCCAAAAAACGTACAAGTTATTTCCATCTTCCATCGGACACCCCGCGCCCGACGCGATGCACTTCGTTCTGGACTTGCTTCTCTTCTTAGTTGTCGTGACGATCGCTATCGGTCTCTTAGAGATTAGACGCCGACCTGGGGTAGGGGACAAACACTGACGAGGCTGGTCTTGCCCGTGTTCATTCCCCTCAACGGCTGGCGGCTCGTCATCACTTCCATACTCCTGGTTTCAGGATGAGCCAACTCAAAACGAGTTCTCACACACCCTCGTTGAGCTGTCCTGCTGTATCGCCTCCGGGCCACGGAAAATTGCGCGCCGCTACGGTTGTTTCTGCAGCGCGTCGAGAAACCTCTGCGCCGCTTCCCTGCGATCGGGCGAGTCGGAAGATGGAATCAGCGCCGGAACTTCCGCTGGACAAGCCTTCACCGCCGAGCAGATGTTCACCGCGTGCGCCATATCGGCCTGCAGGGCGGGATTCAGGTCGGCATCGGCTGGAGCATCCAGAATGACCACGTCGGCATTGCTGAGATGGTGCTGCAGCAGATCGTGATAGTCGCTCTCCACCGTCTGTATCACAATTGGTTTGCCGGACGGCAAGCGTGGATTGCTGATTTGAAATTCCACGATCCGGTGGTCCATTTCGTTGCCGTAAGGGGAGCTGAGATTGCGCGCCACCCGCACCAGGGCGGGCGTATTTTTTGCCTTGGGCTTGCAGCCGCTTAGGCCGGCAAACACGAGTATTGCCAGGACAGCAGAGGTGAACCTGAGTCGCGACGCCATTCTTACATCATACCGCACTGGACATCCGCGTAAATGTTCAGGCGAGCATCACGACGGAGGCTGACCATCAGTCCTGCTGACAAGTTGGACAACCTTGCAGAGACGATGTAAGGTCTGCGTGTGATAAGCCGCACCCGTCATCTTTCTCATGTTCCGCTGATAGCTCAAGCCGAGCGGCATGGCGCACGCACCGCGGTCGTCGATTCGCAGGGGTCTTTCACTTACAACGATTTGCTGGATGCGTCCTCGCGCGTGGCGACCGCGCTGCTCGCTGGCCGCGAGGACCTTCAGGAAGAGCGGGTGGCGTTTCTGCTGACGCCGGGATTTCCCTGGGTTGCGGTGCAGCGGGGCATCTGGCGGGCCGGTGGCGTTGCCGTCCCGTTACCGGTCAATGCTACGAGATCAGAGCTGGAGTACTTCATCGACGACACCGGGGCATCGACCTTGGTGTTCGATGCTGATGCGGAACCCCAAGTTGCGCCCATTGCGGAGGCGCGTGGCATCCGCGCTTTGCGGTATGACCAGGTTCTCGCTCGCCAGCCAGCGGAATTGCCCGACGTCGCCAGCCAGCGGCGCGCCATGATCCTCTACACCAGCGGCACGACGAACCGGCCCAAGGGCGTGGTGACCACCCACGCCAACATTGCCGCGCAAATCAGGTGCCTGGTGAAGGCATGGGAGTGGTCGGCCGACGATCGCATTCTACTGTGTTTGCCGCTGCACCACGTGCATGGGATCGTCAACGTGGTTGCTTGTGCGCTGTGGTCCGGCGCCGCCTGCGAGGCGTTGCCGCGCTTCGACGCGAATGCCGTATGGGAGCGCATCGCGGGCGGCAGCCTGACTCTGTTCATGGCGGTGCCGACCATTTACGTGAAGCTCATCGCCGCCTGGGACGCGTCCTCGCTGCCGCGCCGCGCCGCGCCGTGCTCAGTCAGGCGTGCGCCAAGTTGCGCTTGATGGTGTCCGGCTCGGCAGCGCTGCCGGTGAGCACGCTGGAACGCTGGAAGGAAATCAGCGGCCACACCCTGCTGGAGCGCTACGGCATGACCGAGATTGGCATGGCGCTGTCGAATCCGTTGCGGGGCGAGCGCGTTCCAGGCAGCGTCGGCACGCCACTGCCGAGCGTCGAGGTGCAGCTTGTCGGCGAGAACGGCCAGCCGGTAGCGCCGGGAACGCCGGGCGAGATCGAGGTCCGCGGTCCCAGCGTGTTCGCGGAATACTGGGGCAAGCCCGACGCCACGCGCGATGCCTTCCGCGATGGCTGGTTTCGCACTGGCGATACTGCGGTCATCGAGAACGGTGTCTATCGCATCCTGGGCCGGACCAACATTGACATCCTCAAGACGGGCGGGCACAAGGTGTCCGCGCTGGAGATTGAAGAAGCGCTGCGCGAGCATCCATCGGTTGCCGAGTGCGCCGTGGTGGGCGTCCCCGACCTGGAGTGGGGCGAGCGCGTCGCCGCGGCGGTGGTGCTAAACGATGGCGACGCACTCGATCTGCCGGCGCTTCGCACCTGGGCCAAGGAATTTCTCGCGGCGCACAAACTTCCGTCGCGACTGCTGGTTCTGGACGCGCTTCCGCGCAATGCGATGGGAAAAGTAATGAAGCCGGCGATCAAGGCGATGTTCTAAAACGCGGGTGGCGGCGATTGATCCGCGGTCCTTGCGACGTTGAGATCAGTTGTGAAATGACGTGTTGTCGCCAGTTATCATGGAATCCTTGGCAAGCAGCAAAGGACGGTTGAGTGGTCGAGGAGAAGAGCGCTGAGGAAAAACGGCTGAATTGGCGGCTGCCACTATGTGTCGTAGTGGGCGCGTGTATTGTATTGCTGTCGCTGATGGTTTACAGCCCAGACGGCGATCTCCTATACATACTCGTCATCGCTCCACTCGTCTGCCTAATGTGCCTCGTCTTGCTGCTGGCGGGTGTCATTCGCAAGAGGCCACGCCAGTGTCTATCGACATTGTTGACGCTGATCGCTTTCTTGGCTGCTTCGGGGGTGCTGCTCAAGAGCGAGAGCGGGCGACGCACTTCTGGAACTCTTGGTGAGGGAGGAACTCGATCAGTTGGGAAAAGACTGTGCGCCCTGCGTTCATCCGGCATTGTCACCGCTCCCTACGAGACTGCAAAGCACGCTCTTAACGCGCTTTGCATTTCAACCGCAATCAGCCGGTTAACTGTTGAAGCGGAATGACTCTGGTGATGATCGGCCACCACTCTTCAATCTGGAATTTCACTACTCAATGTTTCAAGTTTCTTAGCCGGGCATTTCATTCCGAACCAGATAGAGATGCGGCCTCTAGGAAGCAGGTTCCTGCATCATCGTTCCGGCCTGGCCGTTTCTCGTCCACCAATCGCGAGGGCTTGTTTCACCGCCCTGTCCGGAACTCGGACGCAACGTTTGAGCGCTTCGGGCTTTGCATCGAGTGCCGCGTCGTACAGTTCGAACAATCGTCGCGGATCCTGTATGGCGGAGAACACAGCCTCTTTCCCGAATGCGGTGTAAATTGCCCCGAACATCTCTGAACCTAGAACGTAAGCACGTCCGACCACACCATTCAGCCAGTAATCTCGCAGCTCAGTATCGAACTCGTTCTGCGTGAGTTCCCCGGCCAACGCCTTGTCGAGCGACGCCGTCTGATGCTGCACCATATCTTCTTCCTGGGCAACGCCGTCGTTCCAGGCCTTTGCCAGATCGGGTGTAAAAACATGGAACCGCGCTTCCGGCAACGCTGGAGCTCGTCCTGGCGGCGGGCCACTGATGAAATACGTCGCCATACCCTCAGCAACGCACAGGGTTAATACCTGATATGCTATCGCATCTGCCGGTGAGAGCCCACTTGGTGCGGTCGACCTCATCCCTAGATGATGCGATTCATGGGACACCGTTCCCACCAACCAGTTTAGGTCAATCTCGCCCGTGCCCGCCTGGGAGAGCTGGAAAAAATCGTATCCTTGCGCGCCGTCGATCACGAATGCCGGACTTCCACCGTTAGGAACGACGGCAAGGTAGAAGTTCGGGATTCTCCATTCCGTGGGAAGCCAGCCCTGGGCGTAGCGAATGCCATCGTTGATGGACTTGTGTAGATCGGCGGCTTCAAGCTGACGCAGTTGGGTCTCATACAGCAAGAGATTCGGGTAGTACTTGGTCCATCGCGTCCGCATTTTATCAGCCCGTTCATTTTCCCCAGGCGAGTATTCCTTCTCAAATTGCAGGCTCAGAATCATTCGCTTGAAAACCGGTTTGGGAAGATGACTCGGGCGCCAAGAGCGGTTGTAGTGCTTGAACATCAGTTGATATGGTCGAGTCTCGAGGAGCGTGTCGAGCATGCCCGACACCTTTTCTTTGGGTGCTCCTTCGTGCATGGCCTTTAACACTGTGTACATCCCCCGGCAGGCTGAAATATCAACCTCGACCTCCTGCGCCCCCAGCGGCAATGAGAAGGTGCACAGCACTACGGCAAGAAGAAGCCAATGAGTCCGTTGCTTCACACTCTCCTCCTTTGGTGGGCCAGAGTGCCTAGCTGTTTCTTAGACTTGCCAGTACACAGTCTGTCACCAACGCGCACTCTCATCCTCTGCTCACATCACGGGAACAGCAGCTTCATCATTTGTTTCAAATCGTTTTAGCGCCAAAACGCATGCATCACACTGAATCTACACTGCCTGCAAACTCACTCCGGAAGTTTCCCCGGACAGCAGTGATACTCGCTATCTGCCGGTGCCTCCTTGACACGCCATGCTATGCTGCTTCCGCCCGGCAAGTCTGTGTGAGCGCTTGCGGTTAAGGAGAACACCATGGCCAATGAGGCAGTGGTCCATCATCGACCCACAACTCACACGAAACTCAACCACCAGCAAATCACCGGGTTCTGGGGCGCGTGGGCTGGTTGGACGCTCGACGGCATGGACTCGGTGATCTATGCACTCGTCCTCAGTCCCGCACTGACCGAACTGCTTCCGAAGTCGGGCATAAAAGCCACCCCTGCTACGGTCGGATACGCCGGCTCGGTTCTGTTCGCGCTCTTCCTGGTGGGATGGGGACTGTCGCTAATCTGGGGTCCGATTGCCGACAGGTTTGGCCGCACGCGCGTGCTGGCCGCCACCATCTTCGTTTACGCCATCTTCACCGGCGCTGCTGCGATGTCGCAAACGGTGTGGCAATTGGGATTGTTCCGGTTGCTGGCGGGCATCGGAATTGGCGGCGAATGGGCGCTGGCTGGCACCTACGTCGCCGAAGCCTGGCCGGAAGACCGCCGCAAGATGGGCGCAGGATATTTGCAGACAGGTTATTACGCCGGCTTCTTTCTGGCCTCGGCGCTCAACTACACGGTGGGAGCGCACTATGGCTGGCGCGCCATGTTCTGGTGCGGCCTGACGCCGGTCATCGTCGCCTTAATGGTTCTGCTGCGCGTGAAGGAGCCGCAGCGCTGGGAACAAAAAGCCAAGGCGAAGGCCACCGGAGGGCTTTCTTCCCTTCGCAGAATCTTTAGTCCTCCCTACACGCAGCGCACGCTGGTCAATACAGTTCTGCTGGCGGCGGCCATCTGCGGCCTGTGGGCGGGCGCGGTCTATGCGCCCACGGCAATCATTGCTCTGGCGAAGAAGGCCGGAATGTTGCAGCCGCAGGCGGTGCGCGTTTCTTCGTTCGGCATGGGCTTGCTGTCGCTGGGGACCATCCTCGGATGCCTGGCGGTCCCGCCGCTGGCCGAACGCTTCGGCCGCAAGCGCACCCTGACCTTTTACTTCCTCGGGATGGCGGCCTGTATCCTGCTGAGTTTTGGCTGGGCGTTCTATCTGCCGCACGGACTTCATCCCTTCATCGCAGTGCTGTTCTTTCTGGGCTTCTTTGGCGGCAACTTCGCCGTCTTCAGCCTTTGGCTGCCGGAACAATACGGGACCACCGAGCGCGCCACCGCCTTCGCGTTCACCACTTCGTTCGGACGCTTCATCGCCGCAGGCGCCAACTTCAGCGTCGGCGCGCTGGTCCGAAACATGGGAGCCCTCGGCAAGCCGGTTGCGTTCACAGCGATTGCCTTTGGCGTCGGACTGCTGGTGATTCCCTTCGCCCTGGAAACCCAAGGCAAAGTGCTGCCCGACTAACAACGATGTAGTGAGCCGGAACCTATACAGTAGCGAGAGATTCTATTGTTCCACCGGG
The DNA here is from genome assembly GCA_963836875.1 of uncultured Acidobacteriaceae bacterium. Taxonomy (GTDB): domain Bacteria; phylum Acidobacteriota; class Terriglobia; order Terriglobales; family Acidobacteriaceae; genus Bog-257. The sequence goes on along the minus strand of CAWIKZ010000005.1, from coordinate 985,240 downwards.
ATTCGCATGGCATAATCTGGGCCTTCATCCCCAGCTCCTCGATCACTCCCACGTCGAAAATCGGCTCGTGGCATGCGTGGTGAAGTATGTGCAGCCGGATCAGCCTTGAGTAGAGGCATTGATCGGCCGATGACATCGCCTGCTCCCTAGGGAGGGCCGCTATCGAAGGCCGATTATAATGCTTCTGTTGTCCACGGCAGGCATGAAACCCGAAACCGATCGATCGCTGTGGTCCCGGGTGATTCGGCCCGGGTGGCGTTCGCAAACGATATTTCTGATCCGCCTGGCCGTCGGCCTGATCTTTTTCACCCAGGGTGTTCTCAAGTACATCGACCCCAACCTGGGAGTCAATCGCTTTGCGAGAATCGGATTTCCTCACCCCTACTTCACTGCGCATTTTGTGGGCGCCTTCGAGATGGTGTGCGGGTTTCTAGTCCTGATTGGCCTGGCGACCCGCATCGCCGCCATTCCACTACTGATCGTCATTTGCACCGCAATTGCCACCACCAAGGTCCCCGAATTGTCGAGGCCCAACCAAGGATTCTGGTTTATGGTCAGCGATGCGCGGACGGATTTCTCCATGCTGATGTCCTTGCTGTTCCTGCTTGTCGCGGGAGCCGGTTCCTGGTCCGTGGACTCACACCTCGGAGGCTCAATTTCCGCGGAAGAAAAGAATCGATGATGGAAGGTCAGGAAGCAGGCCCAACTGCTGTCGCTGGCGCGTCCACGGCTGCGGCGTCACTCAAAGAGGTGGCACTGGTGTTTCTTAAGCTGGGTACCGTCGCATTTGGCGGCCCAGCAGCGCACATCGCGATGATGGAAGACGAGTTCGTTACCCGTCGCCGGTGGCTTACGCGCGAGCAGTTTCTCGACCGTCTGGGAGCGGCGAACCTCATTCCTGGGCCGAGTTCAACCGAAATGGCCATCTTCATCGGCTACGAGAAACGAGGTTGGCCTGGTCTCCTGGTTGCCGGTTGCGCTTTTATTCTTCCGGCCGCCATCCTGGTGGGCGCCATCGCCAGTGCCTACGTTCGATATGGCACTCTTCCGCAGGTGAACGGAGTCCTGTACGCACTGAAGCCGGTGGTGATCGCCGTGGTAATCCAGGCTTTCTGGAAGTTGGCGCGCACGGCGATGAAGTCAATTTGGCTGGGCATCGTGGGCAGTATTACTGCTCTCTTGTATGTGCTTCGAGTGCACGTGGTGCTCACACTGGCGATCGCGGCGGCGTTGGCTGGAGCACCTGTCCTGTATCGCAGGGTGAGGAGTTCCAGAGGTTTTTCCCCTCTTCTCTTAACGCCAATAACGCCGATGCGCGTCTCCGCTATCTTGGCTGCAACGGCGGTGCCGTTTGGTCTGTGGCGACTGTTCCTGGTTTTCGCAAAAATTGGCGCCGTGCTCTTTGGCAGCGGCTACGTCCTGCTGGCCTTCCTGCGAGCGGACCTGGTCGACCGCCTGCACTGGCTGACGGAACGACAGTTGCTGGATGCGGTCGCCATCGGCCAGGTCACACCCGGACCGGTGTTCACATCGGCCACGTTCATCGGGTACATCATCGGCGGAGTTCCCGGGGCGGTCGTGGCCACGGTTGGCATCTTCGCGCCCGGCTTCGTGTACGTGGCCCTAAGCGGTTTGCTGATTCCGAGGATTCGGAGGTCGCGCGTAGCGGCTGCCATGCTGGACGGTGTGGTGGTGGGATCGCTTGCGTTGATCGGCGTTGTGGCCTGGCAGCTTGGACGGGCGGCCATCATTGATTGGCCGACGCTAGTGATTGCAATTGTGAGCACGGCGCTGTTGTTGAGGTTTCGTGTCAATTCGGCGTGGCTCATCGTGACGGCGGGCGCGTTCGGATGGCTCTATCGCGGGTGAGGACCGTTCCGCAGACTCTTTGTGGGGTTGGCCACGATAGGTTCGAAGAATTATTGGCTGCCCCCCAGGGATTCGAACCCCGATATGCTGATCCAGAGTCAGCTGTCCTACCATTGAACGAGGGGGCAACAGAGCGGCCACAGTGAACGCGCTTCGATACGCATGCACTAACCGGATTGTATTGGTTGCGCGAATGGAGCGTCAACTTCGCGGCATATGCACGTCAGCCGCGAGATTCCTGTGTCGCGCACCCACTGCCGACGAGCAACGCGCTAAAATGAACATCATTCCACCCGGAGGAAGTTCTATGTCATCGGCGATGGGCACTGTCGCATTCTCAACCGACTCAACGGAAGTGGCGCGCCGCCCGCTCGAGGCCCAGCAGTGCGCCTTGATCGTGGTCGACATCCAGCAGAAGCTGCTGCCTCCGATCTTCAACAAAGAAACGCTGGTCAGGAACTCTCAGCTACTGGTTCGCCTGGCAAAGATCTTGTCCATTCCGATCATGATGACGACGCAGTACAGCAGGGGGCTGGGCGCAACCGTTCCGGAAGTCGCTTCCCTGCTGCCCGACGTTACAGCCATCGACAAACTTGAGTTCGGTTGTTTTGGCAGCGATGCCTTCCGCTCGGGGCTCAAGGCCCTTCCCGGCAGCCGCAACACGCTTTTGCTATGCGGCATGGAGACGCATATCTGCGTCATGCAAACAGCGCTCGGCGCGCTCAACGACGGATACCTGGTGCACGTTGCCTCCGATGCCGTCAGCTCGCGCTCAGAATGGAACTGGCGCATCGGGCTTGATCGCATGCGTTCGGCGGGCGCAGTCATCTCTTCCACCGAGATGATGATGTATGAACTGTTGCGTTGCTCGGGAACCGCGCAATTCAAAGAAATGCTGTCCTATCTGAAAGACTAGCGCGGGCCGCCGGTTGCTACGAAGGGCCGGTATCCCGCGTTTGCGAGACAGGTCTTAATGTTCGTGTTTATGTTCGTGTTTCGAGTGAGAGTGCAGATGCGGATGGCTGTGCGTGATCGTCCCATGCGAATGCCGGTGGGCGTGCACCAGATTGGCCCGCAGCAATAACTCGTAGTTCGCCAAAACCTCCGCGGGCACACCGGTGGCGCCGACTCTTCCCTCTTCCAGCACAAGAACCCGGCTTGCGATGTCGTCCACAATCTCCAACTGATGGGTTGCCGTGATCACCGTTTTTGACGAGCCTTTCCACTCCTGAATCAGATCAATGACCTGGCTTTGACTGCGTGGATCGAGGGTCGAAGTCGGCTCATCCAGCAGCAGCACCTCAGGATCGAGTACGATCACCGAGGCCAGCGCAACTCGTTTCTTCTCCCCGCCGGACAGACGGTAGGGCGGACGATCGCGCAGATGCGCGATGCCCATCAATTCCATAGTTGCACTGACCCTCGACAGCACCTCTTGCTTCGACCATGGCATTTGCAGGGGACCGAATGCGACCTCGTCGAATACCGTCGGATTAAATAGCTGCACATCAGGGTTCTGGAAGACGAGTGCCACCCTTCTGCGAAACGAGAGGACGAACTCCTCTTGGTGCAACGCTTCCGGCGTAAGCGGCTGGCCCCTGAAACAAACTTGACCGCGCGACGGAAAATACAGCGCGTCGAGAATTCGTAAGAGCGTGGACTTGCCTGAACCATTCGCGCCCAGTAGCGCAACGCTTTCTCCTTCCCCTATCTGAACGGAAAGGCCGTGGAGCGCTGGAATGCCGTCGTATTCGAAGCAGACGTCGCACAATTCGAAGACCGGCGGCATAGCCATCTACCTTCCTACCTTCCTATCTTCCTATCTTCCTATCCAGGCGGACAGGCTGCCCGCGGCTAGGAACGCCGCCAGTCCGAGATAATCGTAGGGCCGCATGTGGAACTCAGACAGGATTCGAATCTCGCCGCGGAATCCTCGCGACTGCATCGCCAGATATACTTCGTTGCTCAACTCAATGCTCTTGCTGAGCAGGACGCCAGCACTCCGGGCGGTAATGCGGCGACCCGCGGCGCCCTTCAAAAGGCCGACCGTCCGGCTCTGGCGCGATTCAAACATCTGCCCCGCGGTTTCCACCAGAAGGAAGATGTACCGATGCGTCATGGCCAGCAGCATGACCGCCTCTTGCGGCAAGCGAAAGGTCCGCAGCGCCTTGAGCACGTGCGTCCATGGAGTGCACAGCACCAGCAGGGACGTAAACGTCACCGCAGTTTCCACGCGCGCGATCAGCAGCGTAGCGGTTTGCACACCTTGCACCGTAATGTGGAGCGGCCCGCCCGCAAAAGGCAAGCCAACTGGATCTCCCGGAGTAAGAAAGATCGCCGGGAACGCAATCACCCCCGTGAAGCCCAGAACGACGAGCCACACGCGCTTTACGAGCATGAGGACACCAACCCTCGACAGGATCGCGATAATTACCGCGACGAAGAACAAGGCAACAATCACGGCAATTCTCCGCGAGAGCAGCACTGCCAGGACCATGGTGAAAAGCCCGATGACGCGAACCCGCGGGTCGAGCGACTGCAAGAGTCCGGCCTGACGGGCAATCTGTTCAGACACCATGGCACGAGCCAGCGCACGCGTGAACCCGAGCATTGTCGAAGTAAGGAACCCAGCGCGCGCCATCAGGAATGCCTCACTTCCCGTCGTCGCTGGACCCAAAGCTGCGCCGCAAGGGAAACCAGCAGCAAAATTCCGACGGCGAACATTGCGGAAAGAAAATAGCCGAAGCGTGCGCTCTTTACGAAGCTGGGCGCGTAGGCTGGAAACGGCGCGGTCCAGAGCTTAGCGAGCCGCTGCATTCCGGCAGGAGGAGCCGACGGCGCGACCGAATTGTTCACTGCGGAGGCAGTTTGTCCTTGGCCCTGCCGCATAGCAAGCTCGGAGGGAGACCACTCGCCCCAGGCTTTTCCCGCCGCTAAAATTCCAAGCGGAGTGAGCACCATCAGCAGAGCGACCGCCATCCATAGCCTTCGCAGCGAGGTCGTAGCAGCAGGCATGAGTGCCGACGCTGTTTCCGTGGCTGGCAGCACTCCCGCCGTATTGCGCAAGAGAGCAGGATCGGCGGCCTGCAAATAGGCGACGAGACCTGCGGAAATTGCCGCTTCGGCCGCACCTGCCAAAGTCAGGTGGCCGATCATCATTGCGGGCACCGCGATGCTCAAGGGATAAGGCGCGTACAGTGGCATCCCTCGGGCATCGTGGAAGAGCGCCGGTTGAATGCCAAACTCGATGGCCGCGATCAACGCCGCAGCATTCACCGCAAGGTATCCGGCGATGGCGGCTGCGGCAACTCGCCGCTTGGAGCCGATGGCCGCGCCGGCAGCAATCAATCGGTAGCTTGCATAAGCGACCAGCGAAGCCACAATCGCCATGTTGAAGCAGTTAGCGCCAAGCGTACTGATACCGCCGTCGCCAAAGAACAGCGCCTGGATCGCCAGCGCGATGGAGATGGCGAGAACGGCCCCTGATGGACCGAGCACGATAGCGGAGATGGTAACCCCCAGCGCGTGCCCGGTGGTGCCACCGGGCAGCGGCAGGTTAAACATCATGACCACGAAGGAGAACGCGGCAAAGACCGAGATCAGCGGGACCACGCGACTGAGCAGCATGCGTTTCAGTCGCATCAGCGCGGAGTACCACCCTGCGATCGCAGCGGCATACAACACCGCGCAGGTGGATGGACTCAGGTAGCCGTCAGGTATATGCATGGCGAGGTACGCCTTCGCTCGGCGTATCTCATCCTAACGTATAGCGGGCTTGTTCTGGCCGCGAAGGCAAGGCGTGGATAGACGTAACCGGCGAATCCCGCGTCACCATGCACCTCAGACGCGCGCGGCTGTCAAGGAACATTGCGCCGTCTCTGGGCAAAAATGGAAAAGGCGCGACCCTTCGCGCCTTGCTCCTGAAACCGTTGGGAATCTACCGCACAAACTACTTCTTCTGCGGCCGACTGGCTGGAGGAATGATGTTGTTCATGCGCAAATATTCCACCATCTGGCCGTAATGATCGAAGGGATGGCTGATCGCGCCAACAGCAAGCCCGAGCCGCGAGACCTTGTTGGGTCCAAATGGGCTCTGAACCTGTCCGAGAACATTGTTCTCGTCGATGCTGTTCATTGCCTTGTGCAGATAGGTGAATGAGTCTTTCAGGAATTGAATCACATCTGCCTTCGACGTGATCTTGGCGGGCCCGTTTTCACCCTCTAAATCCAACGGAGGTTTTTCCGCAAGGATCCCCGACCCAAGCAGGTAGTTGGCAGCCGCGATGTGTTTTACCTGCTGGGCGAACGTCCGCACGGTCTTAAACTCGCCCTGGGTGGGCGCGAAATTAAACTTGTCCTCGGGCATGGCTTCAGCGGCCGGAACCACTTCGTGCTCGACATTGCTCAGCGAACGGTCGAGCACCATCGCAAAGGTGGGTTTCTGGTCGGGTTTAGCTTGCATGGCGGCTTGCGGATTTGCCGCAACCGCAGTTCCTATTGGGCCGAGCGCGAGCAACAAAATTCCCATCGCAACTTGCTTGTTCATCGAGAAAGCCTCCACTGTAATGGTTATGTAAACTTGTGGCCGAAGAGCGTGATATCGATTCTAGAGCAGTTTCACCTTTGGTGTACAGGGTGGAGCAGCGCTTCAGCGCTGCATTTGGCGATCGCGCCGGCGGGAAGCACCACCAGGAACACGGCAATGCTACCGGCCGCCTGCACCAGTCCGACCATCAGCGGCGACATGGTCAACGAGGTCATCAGCCATCCCGCGCCAACGTTTTGCATCCAGGTGCCGGTGTAGCTTACAACTGCCGCAATCCACAGAGTTCGGAACAGGGGTTCATGCAAGGGACCAAGCACGCTCCGTCGTCGCGGAAGCGCGACCGGCAGCGGTGGAGCGGCTGCCGTCATCCCGCGGCCTCCGCGTCTGCCGGGTGGGCCGCGAAAGGCCACTCGCCGCGTCGCCACGAGCGCACAAAGTAAATCGCCAAGCCAACGACAAGAATGACGACTGCGTAGCGGATTTCGCGCAAAAAGTTTTTGCGCGCCACCAGAATGAAGATGAATCCCGCGATCGCCAATAGCGCGGGCACCGGGTAAAGCCACATGCGAAAAGGCCGCACCAGATCGGGTTGGCGCTTGCGCAGGACCATCAAACCGACCGCCTGCACAATGAACTGCAACAGGATCCGAATGACCACCAGGGCGGCAATCACGTCGGCCAGACGCAACAGGCAAAACAGCATTGCAACTCCGCCAAGGGCAAGCAGTGAAACGGTGGGAAAGCGATGCTGCGGGTGGACCCGCGCAAAAGCGCGGAAGTAGTTGCCGTCGAGCGCCGCAGCGTAGGGCACCCGCGAATAGCCCAGTAACAACGAGAACACCGAGGCGAACGCGGTCCACATGATCAAGCCGGTCACTGCCCGCCCCGCCCAACTTCCGTAGATGCGCTGCATGAACACCGACATGACGTAGTTGCTTTGATCGCCGGAATGCTGGGCTAGGTCTCTCCACGGGATTACACCCAACACGGCAAGATTCATCAGGATATAGAGCGCAGCCACCGCCAGGATGGAAAGAATCAGCGCTCGCGGAATCGTGCGTCCCGGGTCCTTCACTTCCCCGCCCAGAAAACAGACGTTGTAATAGCCCCAGTAATCGTAAGTAGTGAGCAGCATCGCCGCACCAAGGCCAGTGAAGAATTCGTGAGATAGGTGAAAGGCTCCTGGTGGGAAATCAAATGCCAGGGCCGGGCGGAAATGCATGAATCCGGCGACGATGATCCACGTCATTGCCAGAGCACCACCTACCCAAAGCAATTCGGCGATTTTAGCAACTGCGGTGATGCGCCGGTACAGGAGGAAAACCACCAAGGCACACGTCGCGATCGCGACGAACGTACCCGGCATCAGGACCACGCGCGCCTCAAGCCCGCCCAGTCCAGGCAGAGCGAGATGAAGCGTGCGTTGCGCGAGCGAGCGGTCAAGTCCGGGCCACAGATATCCGGCATAGTGCGAGAGTCCGATACAGCCTGAGGCAACCGACAATGGCGCGCTGAACGAAAGTTGCCAGATGAAAAGGAACGACAGCAGCCGTCCCATGGTTCGCGGCCCGTAGATTTCTTTGAGGTAGCGATAGGAGCCGCCGGCGCCTGGCATGGCTGCGCCCAACTCGGCCCAGACCAGGCCATCGCACAGGGCGAAGACTGCGCCCAAGATCCAGCCGAGCATGGCTTGCGGTCCGCCCGCCGCACTCACGATCAGCGGGATGGTGATGAACGGCCCCACGCCGATCATGTCAATCATGTTCAGCGTGGTTGCGCCGGCCAGGCCCACGCCGCGAATCAGTTCGGGCTGCTCAGGCGGACTATTTGGGGCCATGTCCCACGCTCAGCAGGTTCACGTAAAGACGGATGGCTCCGGGTACACCGAACGGCAACTGGCGGAAGAAGGCATATCCGGTGTACAGGTAGTATCCCTTTCCATATTGCGCCAGCAACAGCCCGCCTTTTTGTGGCGGCTCGCCGGGATCGTTGCAAGTCAAAAGCGGCGTGAAGTGCGGGTCCCACTGGTCCATGAAGTACAAGCCACGTTCCTGCACCCAGCCGTCAAAATCGCGCGCCGCAATCTGGTTGGGATAATGGAATACCGGGCTTTGCGGATCAAGGATGGTGACCGGCGCCTGTTCCACGGTTACACGCTCGCGGCTCAGTTGCGCTGGAAATGGAGTGTAGTGTCCGGCGTTGAATTCGCTTGGCGAGGTGTTGTATTGCACCAGCAGCGTGCCTCCGTTCTGCGCATACTCAAGGAGCCGCTGATTGTATTTTTTCACGTCATCGCGGGTGTCGTAGGCCCGAATGCCGAGCACGATCGTTCCAAAGCGTGTCAGATCGCCGTGTTCAATGTCATCTGCCGCCAATAATGTCACATTCAAGCCAAGCTGTCTCAAAACAACAGGAATGTCATCTCCAGCGCCCATGACATAGCCAATCTTCAGTCCCTGCGGGACCTTCACCTCCACCACGCTGGCGCGCTGCAACGCAGGTTGGTAATAGAAGAAGCCGCCGAGATCGGGCCGCGTGACCAGGCTATAGCCTTCGTTGTAATCGCGATCGCTGGCGTTCAGCAGCGCGCGCACTTGATACCGGAACTCTTTAGCACCATCCGGCAGAATTTTGAATTCAGCGGCCTTTTCGCCGGTCTTGCTGAACTCGACGGCGGCCGACGGCGGTTCGACCTTCCATCCCGACGGCATTTCCGGATGCACGGTACCGTTTGCGTGAGCCACGGTTGAGCGCACCATTACGCTCAACTGTGCGGAAGGATTCGAACCAGCCGGGATGACCTGCGTGCTGGGCGCGGTCTCCACGGAGAAGGGCGGCACCACAGCCAGCGGCATGGACCAAGCCTCGCCGTGGGTGTCGTGTACCGGCGTGCGCGCGAAACTGCGAATCTCACCTCCTTCGCCGTTGATGCTGTACACCGCATGCGCGGCCACAGGCGGCGGCGGCAGGGCGAGAGTCACATACTCCGGCTCATCGATCTGATAGATGGCATCTGTCTCGGGATTATCGCGGTGGAAATAAACCTTGGTGAGCTGTGCATTCGCGGGCGGCGTTACGCGGAAGGTGAGCGCGCAACCATCGCCCGGCGCGATTCGCTTCGGCATGTGGTCCATGAACAGCTCCGCCTTCCAGCCCGGAGGAACGTCGAGCGTAAGCTGCTTCAGATCCAGCGGAAGCGCGCTGCCGTTGTGCAGCTGGGCCAGCAGCAGGAACGACTTGCCTGCCGTGATGACTGCCGCTAGCACGTCGCCATTCGCGGTGGGAAGGGTTTCCGCCATGGGACGCCCGTCGGGAGTGCCCGGCCCAACGCCCAGATCGAGGCCCAACGCCAGATTGGCGGCCTGCTCGAACTGCTCTTGCTTGGTGCGCAAAGAGGCGAGCAGATCGGCTTTTTCGGCAGCCGGCAAATCCGACTGCTCAACCTTGCTGATCAGTTCTCGCGTCAGGCTAAGACCGTGAAGCAAGGGCTTTGCTGCCGCCTGATCATTTGTCTGCGCAGTTGTGGTGGCTTCCTCCACCGTTTTCGCAAGCGCCTCAAGCTGCGGTCCAAGCCAGGGAGCTTTCGCTTGATCGGCCCCCAGTCGCGCTGCCAACCCTGGCAACGAGGTGTCGATTCCGTCGAAGAAATCCTTTTCGTGCGCGCCTGATGCCGGTGGGTTCGGCAATACGGAATCAATCAGCTTGTAGTAGCTGGTACGGCGGCCCTCGGGAAGAGTCCATCCGCCGGCGCCTTGCGAGAGTTGGTGCTTCAGGCCCTTCCAGGCGAATTGCACGTAGGATTCGCCCAGCAGCGGGTCGAACTGCGCAGTTTGCAGCTCGATGGTCCAGTCTTCTGTGCCGCGAACATTGTCCATGTACAGCTTCTTCGCCTGCCAGGGTAGCAGCCCTTCGCGTAGCTGTTCGGGAAAGCGCGCCGGATCAGCAGCCGCGCGAAACGCTTCCCGGGTGAGGATTCCCGAGGCCTGATGATGGCCATGCCCGTCGCGGCTGTTGCCCTGGAAACGAGTGCAGATCACGTCCGGACGGAAGGTGCGAATCACCCGCACCATGTCGCCCAGCGCCACGTCGTGGCCGTGCCACATCTGGAAGGTTTCTTCCGGAGTCTTGGAGAACCCGAAATCGGCAACCCGGGTGAAACGTTGTTCCACTCCGTAATAACGGTCGGCCGCCAGCAACTCCAAGGTGCGAACGATACCGAGTTCATCCAGGAGATTGCTGCCAAGTTTGTTCTGGCCGCCTTCGCCACGATTCAGGGTGAGCTGTAGGGCGGTCACGCCGTGCCCGCGAGATTCGAGCGTCAGCATGCCGCCGTCTTCGTCGTCAGGATGGGCGACGGTGTGCATCAGGCGCGCCGTGGTATGCAGACGGCGCAGCATCTCTTTCAGCCCGGCGTCACCGGTATCGACCGGAAGCGGCTTGGTATCAACCCAAGGCGATGGAACTTGCGCGAAGGCTGTCGTCGCCAGAAGCGCGAGAACCAGGTACAGACTGACGCGCGTACCTAAACTACGCAGGGAGCTGGTTCGGTTAGACGATGGCATCGGTTGTCACGAACAGATATACCAGTACGGCTGACGTACAGAGTACACAAACATAAGGCCCGGCGCTCAACTACCCCAATCCACCCGCCACGGCGGGGCGCGGCTTGGGGACCCCGGTACGAGCCGGGCCAGTCAGGCAGCCGTCGCAGAATCAGACGTACGCCTCATCAACGTAACACCATTTCCAATCGCCCGACTTGAACGCCTGCATCACGGGATGTGCCGTCTCCTTGAAGTGCTTGTTGGCGTGCTGACCGGGAGAGGAATCGCAACAGCCGACATGTCCACAGCTCAGACATTTCCGCAGTTGCACCCAACGCTGACCAGTTTCGAGACATTCTTTGCAGCCCTCGCCGCTAGGCGCGACATTTGGATTGGCTTGCTTTACATGCTCACACTTCGTCGCCATGAGCCCTCCTCTAAGAGATATCTTCCTTGGATGAACCGGCGCGAGGGTCAGATTCCCGCAATCCAGCGCGCAGAATCGCAACAGCGAATCGAAGCGGCAGCGCAATCCCGTGTCTATAATGGACTTTCGCGACGCATCGCTATCGTGGGAGCGGCAAATTGCCTCCGTCGGCGTATTTGGCGACTGTCGCGCCGGATTCCTTCATGATTCAAACCTTATTTGGCAACACCGAAGAAAAGCCCAGTTTCCTCCAACGCATGAAAGAGGCGGTCACGCGGACCCGCGAGACCCTCAGCGAGCGGATTGAAGAGGTAGTCGCCATCCGCAAGGAGATTGACCGCGACACTCTGGACGACTTGGAAGCGACACTACTGACTGCCGATCTCGGCACAGCTACCACCTCGACCGTGCTGGCGGCCTTACGCGAGAAAGTCGATCGCAAGCAGGTGGGCAACGTCGAGGAGTTAAAGCGCGTGTTGAAAGACGAACTGTTGGCCATCCTGAATACCACGGACAAGAAGCCGGTCCAGAAAGTTGACGGCGAGCCGGAAGTCATCCTGGTGGTTGGCGTCAATGGGGTGGGCAAAACCACCACCATCGGCAAGTTGGCGCACACGTTGCGCGGCCAGGGTAAAACCGTGCTGCTGGCGGCGGCGGACACGTTTCGCGCCGCGGCCATTGAGCAGCTCGAGATTTGGGGCGACCGCACCGGTACCGAAGTTATCAAGAACAAGCCGGGCGGCGATCCCGCGGCGGTGCTCTTTGACGCCATGCAAGCCGCCAAAGCGCGCACCATTGACTACGTCATCGTGGACACCGCCGGCCGCCTGCATACCAAAACCAGCCTGATGGAAGAGCTGGCGAAGATGCGCCGCACCGCGCAACGCCTCAGCGCCAACGCCCCTCACGAAACATTGCTGGTGATGGACGCGACCACCGGCCAGAACGGGTTGCAGCAGGCGCGGCTGTTCACGCAATCCGCCGGCGTGACTGGCATCGTGCTCACCAAGCTCGACGGCACCGCCAAGGGCGGCGTGGTGGTGGCCATCTCGAAGGAGCTCGGCTTGCCGGTGCGCTACGTTGGAGTGGGCGAAAAAGTTGGCGACCTGCTGCCCTTCAACCCGGAGGATTTCGTGAATTCACTGTTTAATTGAGGGCGACTTTGACAAAACGGTCGATACTACGTGACGTGATTCATGGCGTTATTCATCTCGATCAAAACACCTTCGTGGCCGAATGCTTGGAGGTTGCGGTAGTTACGCAAGGAGGTACGCTAGATGAGGTCGTCAAGAATCTGAACGATGCACTCGCTCTACATCTTGAAGGCGAAGATTTGGCTACATTTGGATTGTCCAGCCACCTGCGACTGCAATTAAGTTTTGAGCTACCACTTAGTCTGTGACCGAACTAGCCCAGCCAAATGCCTGATTCCCAACCAAATCGCGACGAGCAACTAATGTCCGAAGCGCTCGCGCTCGCCCGCAAAGGCATTGCCCTCGCCTCTCCGAACCCGTGCGTTGGCGCGGTGCTGGTTGACGCAGAGGGCAAGGTAATCGGTCGCGGTACGCATACTTACGAGGGCCGCAAACACGCCGAACTGCTGGCGTTGGAAGAAGCGGGAGACCGTAGCCGTGGCGCTACGCTCTATGTGAATCTCGAACCTTGCTCCCACGTGGGACGCACGGGTCCGTGCGCCGACGCCCTCATTGCCGCCGGGGTGAAGCGCGTCTTCGTGGCTATGCGCGATCCCAATCCGGCGGTCGGGGGACAAGGATTGGCCAGGTTGCGCAACGCCGGGATCGAAGTGCAGGAGGGCCTTGGCGAAGCCGAAGCCAGGAAGCTGAATGAGTCTTTCGCGAAATATGTGCGCCAGAAGACCCCGTTTGTCACTCTCAAGACGGCGATGACGCTCGACGGAAAGATTGCTCCGCCTCCGGGAGAAAGCGCAACTCCTGGGCCCCTGGGGTCCTTGACGGCGAGTGGCGGCTGGATCACCAGTGAAGAAGCACGGGCGCACGTGCACCAATTGCGCCACGCCAACGATGCCATCATGGTCGGCGTGGGCACCATAATCGCCGACGATCCACTGCTGACCGATCGCACCGGCCTTTCCCGCCGCAGGCCGTTGCTGCGCGTGATCCTCGATTCCCGCTTGCGCTTGCCGCTCGACTCGCGCGTGGTCAAGACAGCGCGGGAAGATCTGATCGTATTCTGTTGTTTCGCGGAGGAGAACAAGCGACGTGAACTGGAGGCGCGCGGCGTGACCGTGGAGCAGGTTCCGATGCGCCATCTCGTGGAAGATGGCACCATTCCCTTTCCCGGCGGTTCCCCGACCATCGACGGCCGGCCTGATCTGGAAAGAGTGTTGGCTAACCTTGGCGGGTGTGAAGTCACCAGCCTGATTATCGAAGGCGGGGCCATGGTGAATTGGGCCGCTCTATCCGCGGGAGTGGTGGATAAGATTTTCTTTTACTATGCTCCGAAGATTCTCGCGGGCACGGGGTCCATTCCGTTTGCGCTGGGTGCGGGATATCGCCGCATCAGCGAAGCGGCTTACGTAAAATCGCTGGTGCTGCATCGCTTCGGAGAAGACTTTGCCGTGGAAGGCTATCTGCGCGATCCTTACGAAGGCAGTACTTAGCATTTGGCATTTGGCATTTACCTTTCGGCTTGATAATAAGAAAACTGTCACCCCTCGGCCTGTAAAATGCCCTAAAGGCTAAGTGCCAATTGCTAATTGCCGCATTTCGAGGTCATCATCATGTTCACCGGATTAGTTGAAGAAGTTGGAACCATTGCCAGCATTGTCGAACGCGGCGGCAATCACCGCATTACCATCAACGCCCCGGCCACCGCGAAGGAGTTGCAGCAGGGGAACAGCGTCGCCGTGAGTGGTGTCTGCCTTACCGCGCTCGACATCACGCCGCAATTCTTCTGCGCCGACCTGGCCGCCGAAACCTGGCGGCTGACTTCGCTCTCGCGCATCACTCAGGGCGCGCTGATAAACCTGGAGTTGCCACTGAAGGCGGATGGCCGCATGGGCGGTCACATGGTGCAAGGACACGTGGATGGCACGGGCCGTTTCGTGGGCTTGGAGCCAATTGCCAACGCCGACGACTTCTGGCTGCTCCTCGATATCCCGGAGGAGCTGGAGAAGTATGTTGTGTTCAAGGGTTCAATCGCCATTGAAGGTATCAGCCTCACGGTGGCAAAGCTGGAAGGTCTGCGGCTTACCATTGCCATCATCCCGCACACCGTGAAGATGACAAATCTGGGTTCGCTGAAGCCCGGCGATCCGGTGAACATTGAGACCGACATCGTCGCCAAGTACCTGGAGAAATGGACCAAGCGCGATGAGCAGAGCGGAGCGCTGACGGTAGAGCGGTTGGTCGCGCAGGGGTTCTGATTCCGGCCGCAACGCCTGTATCGTTTACACGCGCGGTTCGTGCGGCGGACGTTGCGCCCCGAAGTAGTGCTCAAAGTCCAGCGAGTCGAGTTCGAGGAATTCCTGCACGATGGGCTCCTTGCAGTCAGCCATCTCCGCAAAGGTCCCAAAGAAGATAGCGCGCGCCTCGTGCAGGAACAGCAGGCGGTCCGACAGCTTCTTGGCCAGGGCCATGTCGTGGGTGACTACGATGCTGGTCAGCTTCAACTGCTTCTTCAGTTTCTTGATCAAGTCGCCCAGCAGGTGCGCCATCAGCGGATCGACCATGGTGGTGGGCTCATCGTAGAGCACCGCGTCAGGCTGCGCCGCCAGTGCGCGGGCAATGGCTACGGAACGCTTCATGCCGGTCGACAGGTCAGACGGCAGCATGTCGCGGAACTCCCGCACGCCCACCATTTCAAGCAGGCCGTCGATAATCTGGTAGATCTGCTCCTCCTGCAAACCACCCCGCTCGCGCAGAGGGAAAGCAATATTTTCGCCAATCGTCAGGGAATCGAAGAGCGCTCCATTCTGAAACACCATGGTCACTTTCTTGCGGATGCGCTCCAGGTCCTCTTCCCCGTAATCGGTGATGTCTTCGTAGGCGACCCAAACCCGCCCCTTGTCGGGCTTAAGGAAGCCCATGATCTCGTGCAGCGCAACCGACTTCCCCACCCCGCTTCGCCCCAGGATGCAAACCGTCTCGCCGGGCATGACGTCGAAACTCACGCCATTGAGGACGACGTTGCTGCCGAACGCTTTGTGCACATCCTGGAACTCGATATAGGGCTTGCGCTCGTTCATTGGGCGTTGCCTCCCACGCGCAAGGCGCCTTCCTTCCGTACCAGATCTTCATATTCTTCGAAAGTATTCACATTGCGAAAAAGTATCGGCGAGAAACCCGCCGCACGGATGTCAGTTTCGGAGATATAGCGCGTAGGCGCAAGTGAGAACAAATGTCCGATCTTATAGTCGCCCCTTTTCAGCGCCTGTTCAGCCACATCTCGCAGAGAGCGATGGTAAACCGCGGCCAGCGGTTGCAGCCCGCCCAGTGCTTCGGGAACCACGGCGAGCTGGCTGCTGGCGCGTGCCTGTTCCAGCAACCAGGCGAGAAAACTTGGACCTATCGAGGGTGTATCCACCGCAAGCATCAGGTTGAGCTCCGTTTGGGTGATACCTAACCCAGCGTGGATTCCGCCAAGCGGGCCACAATCGGGGAAGACATCCTCTACCACATCGCCGTATTGCGCATAGCGATCGCGCGGACCGGCGATAAAAACCGTGTTGGCGACGGCCGCAGCCGTGTGCAAGGCGCGCTCCAGCAGCGTCTGGTTGCCAACGGTGAGCAGCGCTTTGTCTGACCCCATGCGTGAGCTACGACCGCCCGCAAGAATGAAAGCCGTTACATCGTCCACGCCGACATCATACCGGACTTCACTGTTCGCCATTCGCTTTTCGCTGCTCGCCATTCGCTTTTCGCCAAAGGCCCTCGGATTTGACCCTTGAGGCCGGCCTAGCTTCGCCCGTATGTGCTCCTGCCAAACTCTTTAGTTCTGAATCCGCTGTAGATTTGCACCTTTCGCGGACAAGCGAGAAGCGAAAAGCGAACGGCGAAAAGCGGCCTCATGCGTGGCCAGGGCGAAATGTGCTGGTCTTGGGAATGCAGCCGTTGATTTCGATGGCGACAATGCGTCCGGCGTGGTCCAGTTCGAGGGTCGCTGGAGCGTTGAACACCGCATCGCCGTTGAGTCCCGGCAAGGCAATGAACACGCGGTTCTCCACGCATGCCGCCGTCGGATCGCGTTTCAGGAAGGAAAGGGCGTGATCGTTGCGGCACATCTTGGGCAGCATAAAGCTGATATCGGCAACATCCCCGGTTTCCGATACGGAGAGTGCCGCCTCGACGGAAATCCGCGACTCTACTTCGTCACCCTCGACCTCGGTCGGAGGTTTGAAGCAAATGTAATACTCGAACCCTGATTCCGGATCGAACGGGCTTCGATCAACCTGAAACGCCATACGGCCGCCTCCTGACGTGCCGGTCCACAGCTAGGCATTGCATAGTAAACGAATGCGCCTCTGCACGCAAAGTGTCGAATCGGGTGCGCTTTTGCCCGGCAGTGAGATCATGCCTGGGCCGTATTGACTGCCAGTTTTTTCCTTGGAATTGGCCGGTTCGGCGGCCTATCGCCCCCGGAAACCCAGCCCAGCCCTGCCGCTCTGATATATTTTCGTTCGTATCGCTTTTCCGGATTCAGCATGCCAATCTTCTCGCCGACGGAAATCGCTAAGGAGCAAGTGGAGGCGGTGCAGGATTACTCCCTGCTGGCCGGCCGCTCGCTTACCAATATCTTCGGGCACCCTCGCTACTTTGCCGACACCCTGTTGCAGGCTGATTCCATCGGGGTGGGATCGCTGCCCATCGTGATCCTGACGGGGTTCTTCACCGGCGCGGTGCTGGCTTTACAAACCTCCAGCACGTTGCAGCAGTTCGGTTCGTTGTCGCTGACCGGCAAACTGGTTTCGCTGTCGATGGTGCGCGAGCTGGGCCCGGTGCTGACGGGACTGATGGTGGCAGGCCGCAACTCCAGCGGTATGGCCAGCGAACTGGGCTCCATGAAAGTCACCGAGCAGATCGATGCCATGCGCGCCATGGGAGTTGATCCATCCAAGAAACTGGTCACGCCGCGCGTCGTCGCCAGCATGGTTATGCTGTTCTTCCTCAGCATCATCTCTAACCTGGTGGGGCTGACGGGCGGATTCGTGATCTCGTACCTCCTGTTGGGACTGGATCCCAACCAGTACTGGACCACCGCTTACCAGGCGCTGCGCTTTGGGGACGTGTTCATGGGGTTATGCAAACCCGTGTTGTTCGGCTTTATCATCTCCAGCATCGGCTGTTACTACGGCCTCTCCGCCAAGGGCGGCACGCAAGGCGTGGGACGAGCTACCACGCAAGCGGTGGTCGCAGCGTCGGTGCTCATCCTGGTCAGCGATTTTTTCGTCACCCGACTGCTTATGGGGATCTTCCAGTACTAATGTCCAGCCTCGCACCGCCGGCCGAGCAGCGCCAACCCACAGCCACCTCCAAGGCTGACGTTGCCATTCGCTTCGAAAAAGTCGAAATTGGTTTCGATCACCCGGTGCTGGGAGGTATTTCCTTTCACCTGCCCCATGGTGAAACCAAGATCCTGATGGGTGAGGCGGGCACAGGAAAGACCTTGGTCCTAAAACTGGCCCTCGGATTACTGAAGCCGGACGCTGGGCGAATCACGGTCCTGGGCGAAGAGATTACGCAGATGCGCGAGGAGGACCTGTTCGCGCTACGGCGCAAGATCGGTATGGTGTTCCAGGAGAGCGCGCTCTTCGATTCCTTGACGGTGGAGGAAAACGTCGCTTATCGCCTGATGGAAGAGACGGGCAGGCTGACCGATGAAATCCACGGCCGGGTGCTGGAGGCCTTGCGTTTCGTCGAACTGGAGCACACCGTCGATCTGTTCCCGTCGGAGCTTTCCGGCGGCATGCGCCGCCGGGTGGCAATTGCGCGCGCCATCATCACTCGGCCGGAAGTCATCCTTTACGATTCTCCCACCGGCGGCCTCGACCCGGTGACCTCGGATACGATCATCGAGCTCATCGTCAAGCAGCGCGACGTATACGGGACAAGCTCCCTGCTGGTGACCAGTCGTCTGCAAGACGCGTTCACCATGGCGAGCCACTGTTTCGATCAGAAGCTGAACAAGATGGTGCCGGTCTCGGACGGTGGCGTCCGCGACCTCCACACCAGGTTCCTGATGTTGCGGGATGGACAGATCATCTTCGAAGGGACCGCCGCCGATCTGCTGCGCAGCAAAGATCCCTATATTCGCGAATATCTAAGCTAGGCGTGCTATCGGGCCGCTGCCGCAGCCATCTCCGCCTGCCGCTTCTGCACCCGCGCCAACCGCTCGCGGCCCTCGGCAGAACCTTCCACGACTTTCTGCAGGTTGGAAAGGAAGTCCGGCATTCCCGACTTCTGCCGAAACCCCTCCAGGAAGGGCTGAATCTTGCCATATGCGAAGTACATCTCCTGGCAGGTATCGTAAACCAGCAGCGCGTTCAGGGTCCCATGGACCACCAAGGCAGCCACCATCTCCCAATAACCGTACACCTGGCGGAGATACGCATTTTCCTTGCTGCCAAACGCGTTGGTGAGGGCGAGAATTTCATCCACGGACTTGGGCGCAAAGCCAACTACGAAGTTCCGAGCTTGGCGCATGACCGGCTCCCGGCGTAGATCGTAAAGCTTCAGAATGAGTTCGGCGTCTTGATGGGTGGCTTGTGAGGTGCTCATGGATCCTCCCTATGGTTAAGTCATTCATCGCCGGCATTAACAGCATGAAGGGGCGCGATGTTTCGTGGCGCCCCAAGCGACTGAGTCTGCCGGCGTCTATTTTTGGCCGCCGGATTTCGCCATCTGAGCGAAGGCCTCGCGAGCGCGCCGCTCCATCTCTTCGGGCGCAACGTCCTCCACGTGCTGTCCCAGGGCCCAGGTGTGGCCGAAGGGGTCCCTAAGCTGTCCGTAACGGTCGCCCCAGAACTGGTTCGCTAACGGCATGATCACAGTCGCCCCGGCAGCGACGGCTTGGTTAAACAGCTTGTCGATTCCGTCCATGTAGAGGTTTAGGACTACAGCGCTGCCACCCAAGGTCTTGGGCGAGCCCATCCCCATGCCCGGGAACTCGTCGGCCAGCATGAGTTTGGAGTCGCCGATCTTGAACTCCGCGTGCATGACTCTTCCGTCCGGGGTCTTGTGCACCCCTCCAATCTGGGCGCCGAATGCCTTCTTGTAGAACTCCAGCGCCTCGGAAGCGCCGTTTACCACCAGGTGCGGAGTAATCGTATGGGAGCCTTCAGGAACTGCTTTCACTGCCATATCCTCATTCTCCTTTGCTAAGAAATGCCCGGCTGCAAGGCCGGGCTGCGTTTTGCTGGAAACGTTACCTATTATGCAACAGCTTCCGGCTGGATTTCCCGCAAATAGTCACATTTAACCGTACTTTCATCCCCGGGTTTCTTCTTCCCGCGGCTCTTGCCGGAGCTCTTAGGCTCGTCGCTTTCAGTGCGTTTGTTGTTCGGACACACCAGGAAGTTGCCCGACTTCAGGTTCTTCTCCAGCAGATACGGGCTGCCACACTCGGGACAGGGCTCAGCCACAGGCCTGTAGGCCGATGTAAACCGGCACTTTGGATAGTTGGAGCAACCGTAGAAGAAGTTGCCGCGGCGCGCTTTTTTCTCCGCCAACTCGCCCGTCCCACACTGCGGACACTTCACTCCGATGTAGTTCTGCTTCACCCACTTGCATTCCGGATAGCCGCTGCAAGAAATAAACTCTCCATAGCGGCCATGCCGCAGCAGAAGATTGCGGCCGCACTTGGGGCACTTTTCATCGAGCGGGATGTCGGGGACCTTCTTCGCCTGGTCGAGGCGGCGCGTGGTCTTGCAGTCGGGATAGCCGGTGCAAGCCATGAACTGCCCAAAGCGTCCGCGCTTCAGCACCATGGGCCGGCCGCAATTTTCGCAGTATTCCTCCTGCGTGGTTTCCTGCAGATCGGCCGAGTCGAGGTCGGGCAGGTCGATGGGGTTTTCTTTGGTGAACGTGCAACTGTTGGGGTCGGTCTTGTCGTACGCGCTGCACGCATAAAACGACCCGTGCTTGCCCCACTTGATGACCAGCGGCGAGCCGCACCGCTCGCACTTCTCGTCGGTGGGCTTCTCCATCCGCTTCACGTTCTCCATGTGCTTTTCGGCGTAATGGAGTTCCTTCTCGAACTTCTTGTAGAACTCGGCCAGGGCGTCGGTCCAGCGTTCCTTACCTTCCTCGATCTCGTCGAGCTCCTCTTCCAGCCGCGCCGTGTATTGCAGATCGAAAATGTCCTTGAAGTTGGCCACCAGCAGATCGGTGACCACAAATCCAATTTCGGTGGGAATAAACTTTCCCCCGATCTTCTGCACGTATTGCCGCTCCTGGATGGTGCTGATGATGGCCGCGTAGGTGGACGGACGCCCGATGCCGCGATCCTCCAGTTCCTTCACCAGCGAGGCCTCGTTGAAGCGCGGCGGCGGCTCCGTAAAGTGCTGTTCGGCATCGACCCCCTTCAGAGTGAGCTTCTGGCCTTCGGTCAGCACCGGCAGCTTGTGCTTTAGCGCCTCGTCCTCTTCGCCCTTGGCATCCTTCGATTCTTCGTACACCTTCAGGAAGCCTTCGAACTTGAGCACAGAACCAGTAACCCGGAAGTGGTACACGTGGTTGCCGTTCTTCGCGTCAATTTCCACCGTCGTCTGGTCGAAGACGGCTGGGTTCATCTGCGAGGCGACAAAACGCTGCCAGATTAGCTTGTAAACCTTGTACTCGTCTTCGTGGAGATACTGCTTGATCTGGTCGGGATGCCGGGAAGCAGCCGTCGGACGGATGGCTTCGTGCGCCTCCTGCGCGCTCTTTTTCGACTTGTACGTGTTCGGCGCCTCGGGCAAGAACTCCTTGCCATACTCCTTGCCGATCAGTTCGCGCACCTCGGCCACGGCGTCGTTCGACACCTGGGGTGAGTCGGTACGCATGTAGGTAATCAGTCCGACTGTACCTTCCTCGCCGAGATCGACGCCTTCATACAGGCGTTGGGCGATCATCATGGCGCGTTTCACGCTGAAGCGCAGCTTACGCGAGGCATCCTGCTGGAACTTGCTGGTGGTAAACGGCGCGGCCGGACTGCGGCGGCGCTCGCGCTTGTCAACTGAGCGAACGCTCCAGGCGGCGGTCTCAATCGCAGCCTTGATTTTGGCGGCATCTTCGCCGTTCGTCACGGGCGTTTTCTCGTCGCCGATGCCAATGAACCGCGCCGCGAAGGTCGGCGGCTTGTTCGCGTGCAGAT
Organism: uncultured Acidobacteriaceae bacterium; assembly: GCA_963836875.1. GTDB lineage: Bacteria > Acidobacteriota > Terriglobia > Terriglobales > Acidobacteriaceae > Bog-257. The sequence continues at coordinate 963,522 of CAWIKZ010000005.1, read as the reverse complement.
TGGCGTCAATGGTCCAGTACTCTTCCTTGACAAAAGCCTTGATCTCGCGGTCACGCTCAACGATCAGCCGCAAGGCCACGGTCTGCACTCGTCCGGCGGATATTCCCCGGCGCACTTTGTCCCACAACAGCGGCGACACTTGGTACCCGACCAGCCGGTCGAGCACGCGGCGGGTCTGCTGCGCATCCACCAGATTGCTATCGATGTTGCGCGGATGGAGGAATGCCTCCTGCACGGCGCGCTTGGTAATTTCGTTGAAAGTGACGCGGTGGATGGCGACCGCGCCCTTTTTGCTCTTCTTCTTGCCATCAACCGAGTCGCCGCCAAGTTCTTCGGCGAGGTGAGCGGCGATGGCTTCCCCTTCGCGGTCGGGGTCAGGCGCCAAGTAGATGGCATTGGCCGTCTTCGCCAGCTTCTTCAGTCGGGCGACGACCTTCTCCTTGCCCGGAATGATCACGTACTCGGTCGCGAAATTATCGTCGAGATCGACCCCCAGCGACTTCTTGGGCAGGTCCTTGATGTGTCCGAGCGAGGCTTCGACCTCATAGCCCGAGCCAAGATATTTTTGGATCGTCTTGGCTTTGGTGGGCGACTCGACGATGACTAAACCTTTTGACAATGGAACCTCAATCTTGTTAGAAGCTAGCACGGTTTCGGCGAGAGGGGCAAAGCGGTGACGCTTTTCGCTCTTCGCTTTTCGCTTTTCGCTAGAGCTTCTGGCGCCGATTCGCGCGCAGCGCGCACGCCTCGAAGCCTCTGCAGAAACGCGGTCAGCATCTGCCGGACACTAGTCAGGTCTCTGAGGAGATTGGCGTATTCAGTGGCGGTTAGTAACCCCAAATCCTTCGCCAGCCGCAAATGATTTTGCAACTCACTCGCCGATCCACTAGCGATCTGGACGCAGCGGGCCAGTTCGACATCGCCCCAGCGACCACATCCTTCCGCCAGATTCGCGCCAATGGAACTGCTCGCCCTGCGGATTTGACTGGTCAGTCCAAAACTCTCCGATTTGGGAAACCGCTCGGTAGCGCGATAGACCTTTATCGTGAGCGCATGGGCCTTTTGCCAAACTTCCAGATCTTCGTAATTCCTCAGGACGAACCTCCGTTTGTTGCCGTAGCGAAAAGCGAAAGGCGAAGAGCGAACAGCGGTACCGTCACATCGTCCGCACAAAGTACTTCCCCGGCAGTTGCCGGATGCGGCCGCTCAGCTCCAACTCGAACAAGGCGCTGAAGATCTCGGACGAAGAGAGGTACGACGCCAGGCGCTCGACCAGCTGGTCGATGTGAATGGATTCGTCCGCTCGCATCAGGGCATAAACCCTTTTCTCGCTCGGCGGTAACTCAGCCGCCTCAAACAGTGATGACGCAACGCCTTCCTCCGATGCAGGCGGCTCCGGCGGAGTTAGCGCCAGGCGGACATCGGCGGGCAGCGCTTCCCAAACATCCTCCCAGGTGGCTACGAGCGCGGCACCCTGCTTAATCAACGTGTTAGGACCCCAGGAAAGCTTGTTGGTGACGTTGCCCGGCACCGCGAAAACCTCTCGTCCCTGCTCTAACGCACAACGCGCCGTCACCCGTGTCCCGCTGAACTCCCCCGCCTCGAGTACCAAAACGCCGATGGCAATGCCGCTGATCAGCCGATTACGGATGGGAAAATTCTGCGGCGCCGGAAAAGTCCCCAGCGGAAATTCGCTCAAAATGGCGCCGCCTTCAGCCAATATCTGATCGGTGATTTTGCGGTTCTCCGCCGGGTAAACGACGTCGATTCCGGTGCCCCAGATCGCCACGGTGCGACCGTGTGCCTGCAAGGCCCCGCGATGTGCGGCGGTATCCACACCTCGCGCCATCCCACTGAATATGATGAGCCCACGGGCCGCGAGGTCGCAGGCCAGCCGCTCCGCCATGCCCGTTCCGTAGGGCGTGGGATGCCTGGTACCGACAATCGCAATCCCTGGCTTATCTATAACTTCTGCATTTCCCTTAAGGTAAAGCACGAGTGGCGGATCATAAATTTCCAGCAGGCGTTTGGGGAACTCCGCGTCCCCGGGAACGATCACTTCAGCGCCCAGCTCACGGGCATGGTCAAACTCGGCATTGGCCAGTTCCATCGACTTACCTAACGCCAGACTCTGCGCCGCCGCGCTGGCCAGGCTAGCGGCTTCCAGTTCGGTGAGCGACGCGCTGAACAACCGGTCAATGCTCCCGTACATTTCAACCAGCTTGCGGCCGCGTCCGGCGCCCACGCCGGGAGTCAACGACAAAGCCAGCCATTGCAGTTTGCGGGTTACTGCGTATTCGTGTGATCTCACTGGCGCTTCAGCGTGCATACCAACTCCTCCAAGCGGCAAATGTCTCCCAACAGTCGGACAGTAACCATCAACGTCAAGATTATCTCCTTGACACAGGGTAACTATTATGCTAATCTGTCTCCATGATGCGTTACGGTTTTGATTTCCGAGTCTTTTCGCCAGCGTTAACGCGCTTGATATGCCGCAACGCATGGCGCAACACCTTCGGGTGGAACACCCGCTGGGCGATCTCCTCGGTTGTCATTTCCGTAGCTCGTTTCTTCGATACTGATTTCTTTTTTGGCATGGTGACCTTATGAGAAGCGCAGTTGACCTTCTGTCGGTTGTGAATCGTTACGGTACAGATGCTGAGTGCCGCGCTTATTTGACGGAACTCCGCTGGCCGGATGGAGTTGCTTGCCCCAAGTGCCAGTCGAAGAAAATCTCTCGCATTGTCGAGCGCAAACAGTTTGATTGCGATTCATGTCGCTACCAGTTCTCGGTTATGTCGGGAACGATGTTCCATGACACGCACCTTGCGCTTACGAAGTGGTTCTTCGCTACCTACCTGCTCTGTGAGTCCAAGAAGGGCATGAGCGCCAATCAGCTTAAGCGTATGCTGCGCGTCAGCTATGAAACCGCATGGTATCTCTGCCACCGCATCCGAGCTGCCATGGCAGCAGTTCCGCCCGTCCCGAAGCTCGGCGGTACTGTCGAAGTTGATGAGACCTTCATCGGCGGTAGGCAGCGCGGCAGCCATCGCAAGGCCGGATTCGGAGACAGCAACAAGGAGGTTGTCATCGGCATACGGCAGCGTGGCGGCGATCTGCGTTTCTTCCATGCGGAAGATGCCAAGAGCGGAACTCTGGCACGGTATATCCGCGAGAACATCTCCGAGGATGTTGACGTGATTATGACCGACGATTATCGCCCGTATCGCAAGGCCGTGGGCAAGGCTCGGCATGAGACCGTGAATCACAGCGCGAAAGAGTACGTTCGGCTTGGAACCGACATTCACACCAACACCATCGAATCCGCATTCTCGCTGCTTAAGCGCGGCATTGTTGGAACGTGGCATCGTATGAGTGCAAAGCATCTGCAAGCCTACCTTGACGAAATGTGCTGGCGTTTCGATAACCGTAAAAACCCTTACCTGTTCCGCGATACGCTCCTCAAGATGCTGGAAGCGGAGCACGTTGAATACAAGACGCTCACAGCGGCGTAAGTCGTATCTCACTTTTTCCATGCCTCGATACATGCGACCGAAACCGAAGCCTTAGACATATCTTGAGAGCGTATAAATTCCTCATGGACACCGTTGTCCACCAAGATCTTTCGTACATCATCCCAGCGCTCGCACTGGCTTTCAACAACCGAGTCTCCAATCATTAGGGCACGAACCCAAACCCCATTCGGGTTAGGGTCTCCGACGACTGGATCGTCCCCCAGGGTATTCAACGCAGCAGCAGCTAGAAGGTCTGCGAACTCTGCCCCCTCTTTATTGCGAATGTCCCACAATAGTCTGACAGAAGGCAATCGCTCGGCGGGAGGAGGGGGTTCGTTCCAGTAGCTTTGAGAGAAATAGTCCGCAATGCCCAATGTGGACAGCATAGCTTTACTAAATATAGTTATATTTCTGTCCCGCATAAGAGTCTTTCCGATTATTAGCTCAATTTCATAATTGGCGTAGGACTCTGTAACTTTTCTGCGATCTCTTACTTCACCGCGTCCTATCAACAACTCTGAGCGGTACATCGGGAGGGAGGGAGGGGTAACCGACCCGCCGCCGGAAGTCCAACTGACAGCGATTGGAGGAACGTTGGGCTGGACACTTATCCCGATACTGGTTAGATAATCCCTAAACTTATATATATCGCGGGTGATGACAAGCCTTCTCCACCAACTTAATTCTGGAGATGTTTTGAACGTGAGCTTTATATTAACCTCTCGCTGATATTGCTTGGTGATTGGGAAGGCTACAAAGCAGCCGTATATCATCACGACCAATACCGCCCCCCAAATCTTCCTGCCGCGACTCCATAAAGCTGTTGTTTCCCACTTCCAGCAGCTATATAGGAACAGCAGCAAAGCAGCGGCGTAAAAAACGACATTTAGCCAGAGTGGGAACACGTCCTGTAACCCTATTAATGCAAGTACAACGGCAAGAAGCACCGAAGCTATTGGGAGCCACTGTTTGGTAGAGAGAAGCGCGGGACGCAGCGTGGGTGCGGCGGCGGCTTGCGACAACCGTTCAACCACAGAGTCGGCAATATCTTTTGCAAGTTGATGCTTTGAGGACTTATCCTTCGCTCGTTGGTGACTATTGCCCCCCGCCGCCATTGCGCAGACCTCCACCTGTTCGGGTAAACTCCCGTCAGACAGATTCTCCGGCTTTGACAACCTTGTGTCAAGCCGATAATCCTGATCAACGTGGTTACCGTCAAGGAAGCCTGTCACTAGTGCAGGTGAGGTCTGGTTAATTTGAAAGCAGACTTAATGGGCGTCGGATCTTATGGTGAGGTGAGACTACTTTGGCATCCTTGCGGCTACATGCGCCAGTTCCAGCCTGAATGGTTGCGGCGTAACGCTTGCCACCCCCGAATATGGACTATCCAGCGACCATACCAGAAACAGGCTGAAGGTCAGGACCCCCGCCAGCGCCGCCGTCATGGCGGCCTGTGCCCAGGCGCTCTCGTGCCCGACAAAATAGGTGAAGAGAATCAGCAGGATCCCGCCAGAAAGCAACAAGTACCATAGCGTGGAGGGGACCGTGCCATGGCTGGCGAACAGCCGGGTCCGGCGATAGTCCGAGAGTCGAGTCAAGTGCTTTAGCGACTCCGCGAAATAGATTTGCAACCGTGGTGTTTCGGGCTGGATCGCCCCATACACATCCCACAGGTCTTGCACCGCCGTCCAGGTGCGCTGGCTGTCGCGACCTTGCTCCATACCCGGAAACTCATCTTCCACGACGGCGTTGAGATACTCCATGAGGGCTGGGGTGATCTTTCTGCGCACTGGGTCAGGCATTGCCATCGACAGACGAGACAGGTCGGCTACCTCGGTCGCTTCGTGTTCAAGGTTGGTGCCCGCCTCCTTAGACGCGCTCCAGACCACGTAGATGGCAAAGGCGATCAGCACCGCATAGAGCGTTCCAATCATCAGGAAGAAATAGCTGGCAACTTCGTGATGCCGCTTCAGCCAGTCTACGTTGGCATAGCGACGCACCACCAGCAATCCTGCGATAGACAGCAGCATTGAGGTGCCAATAACAATCACAGCGCCCATCGGAGTGTCCATCCCAGTCTCCTATCGTAATAATGGGGCCTGGAATGGGCAATGAACAGACCATCTGTCACACATCGACGTGATTCGGCCGCCGCGCAGATTAAAACCGAATGAAGCGACTCACTGCACCGACGCCACCACGCCAGCTTTGCTAGACTCAATTGTTTATGGTCCCCTTGCGCATCTCCGCCATCTCCTTTCTGAATACCGCGCCCCTCATGTGGGACTTCGAGCACGGAGACGCGGCCCGCGATTTTGCCATTGAATACACAATTCCCTCCGCGTGTGCGGCGGCCCTGGCAGCAAATCAGGCCGACATCGGCATCATTCCGGCGGTCACGTATGCGGAGATACCAGGGCTGGTGATCCTGCCGAACATTGCCATCGCCGCGAAGGACTTTGTCCGCTCGATCCTGCTGGTCAGCAAGAAGCCGATCGAGCAGGTAGAGACGGTTGCTACCGACACTTCATCGCGCACCTCAGTGGCGCTGTTGCAGGTGCTGTTCGCCAAGTTTTTCGGGGGGCCCCGGCAGCTCACACCTCATGCTCCGCAGCTTGACCTCATGCTGCACAGCCATGACGCGGCGCTGCTGATTGGAGACGCAGCCCTGGAGATAACCGTCGGCAAAGAATACTTCGTGTATGACCTGGCACATCTATGGCACGAACGGACGGGCCAGCCGTTTGTGTTTGCCTTCTGGGCGGTGCGACTCGACTCGCTGGATCGGGCGCCTCGCGACCTTGACCTGGTGAAAGTATTTCAGCAGTCGCGAGACCACGGGCTGGAGCCGGCGAACCTCCGTGTCATCGCTCAACAGTGGTCGTCCAAGCGGAAGCTGAGCGAAGCCGACATTCTTACCTATCTCACCGAGAACGTTCATTACTATCTCGACCGCCCAAACCATGCCGGCCTACAACTCTTCCTGCGATATTCGCAAGAGATTGGACTGATTCCGGCAGCTCCTGATCTGCGCTTCCTGGGGCCGGTGGCATTCGGAAGTTCTCGCAAGTAGCGTGCGCGATGTTGCGTGACAGACGGCGATCCACCGAGTAGCATTCCACTGATAATCAAATGGAGGGGCCTCCCCATGAAACTTCGCAATCTCGCACTTTATCTGAGCTTGATGCTTTTGTTAACCGCTTTACCGTTGCTCGCGCAGAGCGCGGCCTCCAGCGCTACGGCCAGCGGCAAAGCCGCGCAGACCAGCAAGCCGGCAAGTTCGGCTACCTCGCCATCGGAGAAACTCGACATCAACCGCGCCACGAAAGATCAGCTGGAGGCACTGCCGGGCATTGGTAGCACCTATTCGCAGAAAATTATCGACGGCCGCCCCTACCATTCGAAGCGCGACCTATTGACTCGCAAGATTGTTCCGCAGAAGACTTACGATGGCATCCAGGACAAGATCATCGCCCATCGGGCAACGGGCGCAAAGACGAAGACTAAGAGCAGCACAAGCACGCCGCCAAAGCCGCAGTAAAGACGGATCACCCAGGCCGGCGATCTGCCGGCCTTTTCCTCTTCGCTAGCCTGAATATTGTGAATCATTCGAACTTCCAGCGCGTGACGCCTTTGGGGAACTGCTTTTCGGGCATGGCAAAGACCACCCGTGGCCGTACCTCGAACACCGGCCCCATCTTGGGGTCGAGCTCCCAAGCGTATTTCGCTTTGTAGTCGGTGAACGCTTGCTGCGGAATCCTGTCGTCGTCCAGCTTGCGTGCCACACCCTCGATAATCACAGCCTCTTCCGCATTTTCCGTGCAGCCCACGCAATTTGGATTCTGCTGAAGATTGCGGCCCTTGCGACTGGTGGCGCTGGTGCTGAAGTAATACGTGCCGTCGAGCCAGATGCCCCAGACCACCATGGTGTGCGGTGCGCCGTCGGGCCGCACGGTTGTCAGCCAGTAATTATGCGACTTACTGATCCGCTCGCGTGCCCATTCCCAAGGCAGGCTGCCTTCCAGGGACTCTGGAACACCATAACCTGCCATGTGAGGACGTGAGGCTTTCGGTGCAGCGCCGGCGACGCCGACTTTGGCTTCATCCATGACTCTCCTCCGGTCGCCCAATTCTAAGCCAGGAAAGCCGTCAGTAGGCAAAGTACGGTCCGGGGCCTACTCCGGGAGTGTTCGTGTTGTCGACAGCCGTGAAAACATTTCGTCCATAGAAGAACGATAGCCCCCAATCGAATTCCACCGGTGGTGTGCTTCCATACGGTCCAGCTAGCGTGCTGAAGGCAGTGTTGGGAGTGTTGAAAAGATTGTCCGCGTTCTCGATGCTGAAGCTGACCGATACGGGAGAACTCATGTTCGTTCCCTGGTTTTGGGCGCTGAGACTGAGGGGCGAGGTGGTTGGGCAAAACCAGTACTGATTAGGACTGGGACAGGTTGAGATGCTGGAATCGTTGAAGAAAAACCCGTTCGAGCCGCTGTCGATGAAACTGCTGGTATAGGTGTTTCCATTGAAGATGGTGGTGAAGCCGCCAGCATCGGGTCCGGAGTCCGGAACGTCGTAAACCTGGGTGCCATTCAACTGATTGTTGGATTGCGTGTTTATACCGAAGATCAACGAGCCGGTTAAATATGGTCCGCCCACAGGCGACGAACCGCCGTCAGGAACGGAAGGCAGTTCGATGATTACCCCGTTATCGTCACCCGTCGAGGTGAACGCCGTCACCGGGTTAGGTATCTGCTCCGCGAGAGCAATGTTGGCAGGACTGCAGCCCGAGGGTGGGCAATCATAGTAGACACACGGATTGTTGTTGCTACTATTACAGGTCGAGCCCTGGGACACGCAGTATCCTCCGCAATCCTGCTGGAACAGTCCCACACCGATAATCCCATTAGCGCCGAAAGTGGCAACGCTATTGGAATTGCTGCTGCCCCCCTCGTTACCAGCCCCTCCTGCCGGATTCTGAACGGAACAACTACTTGGGACCGCCGGCGAGCTCGATGATGGGATGATGACCTGTACCGGCACTGATGAAGCCGTTTCCCCGGACATAGTGACGTCTGCCGTTGCGACCGGTCCCCAGATGTAGCCATCCAAGAACACCAAACACTCGTCAAAGGCGTCGTTGTTGTTATTGGGGTCAGTTTCTGGAGGCAGCGCGATACTCAAGACACCCGAGATGAGGCGCAAGCCAGAAGAGCCGGTGTCCACCATAACGTGGTCGATGCTCTGACAGGTGGTCGTACCTGGCACGCAAACCGTGACGGTAGTGAAGGCCACATTCGTGGAGGTGAAGGTCTGCGGCTCAGGGCCGGCATCTACAACGATTGGCTGGACATTATTCGTCTGCTGGGCCGGGTTCACCGTCACCGTGGCAGCCCCCGATTTGCTGGTGTCCTGCGTCGAGGTTGCGGTAATCGTGACCTGCAGCGACGTAGCTCCTCCGGATGGTGCAGCAAACAAGCCCGAGCTGGAGATGGTGCCGGCGCTCGCCGCCCACGTCACACTCGAACTGAAGCTCCCTGTTCCCGTCACGGTTGCCGAGCATTGACTGGTTCCGCCGTATTGGATGGGGGACGGACAGGTCACGGTTACCGACGTGATCGTCGATGATCCGCTGCCACCTCCACCGCAAGCCGTCATCAGTGTCAGGCTTGCCAGCACGAACACTAACCCTAGTTTTTGCACGATAGTGTCTCCTTTAGCGGATATCGCTGGTCTGAACGCCCTGCGGCACGAGTTGTGGAATGTAGGCTTGACCGTGGAAGCTGCGCATGTGTCCGCCTTGAGAGAACACGATGCCGGGTGTTTCGATCATGACCGGACCGCGGCGCCGGCGGGTCGGTTGTTCGCTGGCCTGCTGTGCAATCGCTTGCTGGACCTGTTGGTAGTAGGGGCCGAGCAATAGCTGAAAGTTGGGCGGAAACTGCCCTTCCCAAGCCACGCCGAAAACTGCTCCGGCCGGGGAAACGAACTCTCGCACAGCACCCGTCGTCGTAGTGATTTCATGCATCACATAGGCGCCACGGTCCACGCTACGCAGCGTTCCTTTCATGCGGGCCTGGTCGGTGAGGACCGAGGCTGCGCTATCGCCCAGAACAGCTCGGGCGGGAAACGGCATTGCCAAAAGCAGCGCTGCCGCCAGAATTCTTGCGCAAGTTCTTAGATGGCATTCAGGCAAGATCATAGAGTTCACCGCCTCCACCCGGCGTTGCGTTTGAGGAGCACCCCGCTATAAAACCCATTTGCGCAGGATTGTTGCGCGCGAGACACCGGGAGTTAGATGTGTCAGCTTGCGGCCAAGGTTTCCCGCCACCCGCAAATAACCGGCTGGCTTCCCTGCGCGCTCTGGGCCCGGTTAGAATGTCACTGTGGGTTGTGACGTCCTATGTCTCTGACCAAAGCTGAAGCGCTCGAAATGTATCGCTCCAATGACCTCATCGGCATCGGCATGGAAGCCGACGCGCTGCGCCGCCGATTGCACCCCGACGGCGTGGTGACCTACATCATCGATCGCAATATCAATTACACCAACTTCTGCACCGAGTACTGTACCTTCTGCGCGTTCTACCGGCCGCTGAAAGGCAAGATGGCGAAGGAAGGATACCTCCTCGATTTCGAAACCATTTACGACAAGGTGCGCGAGACGGTCGAATTAGGGGGTACGGGCGTCCTGCTGCAGGGCGGCCTGCATCCCGATCTGAAGATCGAGTGGTACGAGGCCCTGTTGAGCGGCATGAAGCAGCGCTTTCCGCAGGTCCACCTGCATTGTTTCTCGGCGTCCGAGATCATCTGCATCGCCGAAGTCAGCGACCTCAGCATCGAAGACACCATCAAGCGCCTGCGCGATGCCGGACTCGACTCCATCCCCGGCGGCGGCGCCGAGATCCTGGACGACGAAGTGCGCTACAAGATCGCGCGCTTGAAGTGCCTCACCAACGACTGGCTCAACGTACACCGCACCGCTCATAAGCTCGGCATGAGGACGACGGCGACCATGATGTTTGGCGTTGGCGAAACCTACGAGCACCGCATCAATCACTTCCAGCACATCTACGATTTGCAGGAGGAGACGGGTGGCTTCACCGCGTTTATTCCCTGGTCGTTTCAGCCGCAAAATACCGCGCTCGGCGGACGCGGCTGGGACGAAGCCACGGCGGTCGAATACCTGAAGACGCTGGCCATCGCGCGCCTTTTCCTCAGCAACTTCGAGAACGTGCAGTCGAGTTGGGTGACGCAGGGCCTGAAAGTCTGCCAGACGGGCTTGCGCTTCGGCGGCAACGACGTCGGCTCGGTGATGATCGAGGAAAATGTGGTGCGCGCCGCCGGAGTTCGCAACTGCACCACCGAAGAGGAACTGCGCCGCATCATTCGCGATGCCGGCTTCCGTCCGGCGCAGCGGGATACGTTGTACACCAGGTTCTTCTTGAACTAGCTGCCATCAATCCGCGCCAGGTTAATGCTTGCGAATGGGCGGGCCTTTCCCTTGCTGGCTTTCTATTGTTTCGCCAGGACGAAGTAAGGTTGGACGCGTCGCTGGTGGAGTGCTAGAAGAATCGCTCTCCGGCTGCGAAGTGTCACCGGCGGCTGTTCCGCTCGAATTCGAGGCTGCGTTCTGGCTACTTGCAGTTGTCGAAGCCGGGCCATCTACCGTCGAGCCACCACCGGGCAAGCTTGGGCTCGTTCCGGAGGCGGAGCCGGCAGCCGCTTGCGCGGTTGGGCCTGGGGCAGGATTCGCGCTGGCTGCCGCAGGTGGAGCGGCTTCCGTACCGGGCGCTTCCCTGCTTGCGGCTTTCGCGGCGGTTTTCTCAGTCGTCGGCTCTGGATCGAATGCGGCTCTTTCTTTCAGCAATGGTTCCAATTCACTGTCATGAGGAGCCGCGAAAAACCAGGTCAGCAGGTAGCCTCGCCGCTCGGTAACCGCCATTGCAACCGATAACCGCCGCGAGAGTTCGTCATTGGGCACCTTGAATCCGATGCTTCCGTGGAGAAAGAGAAACACCATGCTGTGTGCGGTGAAAGCTTTCGCGTCGCGCATGTCGCGCAGGATCGGATGGCTTGGGCCGAGCATCAACAAAAAATCCTGCGCTGCCTGCCGGTCGGTCGCGTTGGCCGGAAACTTCATACCCGGGAAACACTCTGCCGATACCGCCGAGAGCGTTACCTCACCAAAGTCATCGTAGGGGATCTGGCCATCCGCTCCCGGTCGCGCGGCCCACAGCGAAAACAGAGTTCGGCTGCATGCTTTCATCAGTTGGCGTTCCGCAGCGCCCGTATTGGGTGTACCGCCGTCGAGCAGCGCCGCCGATTCCGTCGCGCGCGCGCGTTCGATGGCCGGCAATACCGCTCCTTGCGGTTCCACAAACCATCCGGCCGGAATCTGGTAGCTGAATCCGAGTGCTGCATTGCGGTAGATGCCGCTCTCGAGTTTGCCAGGATCAATATGGCTTCCCGGCGGATCGGCGCTCAACCGGGCCAGGCGATGCGATGAGATCGCCGGGCCTTCATACGGCTGAGCGTCCGCTGTTATGTACTGCCGGACCTGCTGAGGCGCGAAAAACACGACGTGCTGGAAGCAGGACTCCAGCTCTTTCACCATCTTCTCGTTGTGGGCGCCCAACTCCACCAGCACTACATAGCCATCAAGATTGGCCGCCGCCAACATGTGCTGGTCGATCCCGCGACGGGTTTCGTAGAAGTAAAACTGGTGGCCCGCAAGCATGGTCTTCGACAGGGCGCGAAGTTCTTCCACTCCCCTGAACAGCTCCTGGTCAAGCGCCTTGTGAAGCAGGGCTTTCGCCTCTGCGGCCTCCTGCGACCGTGGCGGAAAAGCGACGATCGAAACCACTGCATCGGCGGGCGGAGGACCGCCCAATTTCAGCAGTTGAATCCGTCCGTCGGCGGCGACTGGCTGCGAAATCGGCTCCAGATGCGCGTCGGCCGGCAGCTCGAAAGAAAAGCCGAAAAAGCCATTGGTGTAACGCGCTGGCGATAAAAAAGCCTCTTCGGGATAATGTTGCTCGGCGGAGGCGGCGCTGCTCATTGACCCTTGGGCAGAGGGCCTCATTTGCCCGTTTAAGAACAACGGGCAGCTCAGGAGGAAACCGAATACTGCCGCAACTATGGCCTGCAAAGTCATCGCGTTCCGCGTGGTTTTATTGTTAGCTGTTCGCGGTTAAGAGTCAATGCAGCCGGACTGTGTTCATCGCGAAATGAATCATGTTTATTTCGCTCACCGTACCAGTTTCACTAATAAGCACGGCCGAGTTCCCGCTGTTTCCCGCCGTCCCGTCGGGTACAATCAACCGGTAACGGTGCGCGCCTCGTCCGCAACCGCCGACGTGGCCTACCGTCGGCAAACTTTCCCACGGAGAGTGCATTCCTGAGCGGTGCTTTCAGTCTGATGTGCAGTCTGCTGGTGGAACCGCACGGAGTGCGCCACTACCTGAGATCTCATTTTCTGGATCCGACGTTTAAGGGCCTCTATCACGCCAACGCCTTCGACATGGCGTTGCTGATTCCTTACTTCGTGGTGCTGGTGCTGCTGGCGTTTTATGGCATGCACCGCTATCAACTGGTTTACCTGTACTACAAATACCGCAAGAACAAAGTGACGGAACCGGAGTCGCACTTCGCCGAATTGCCCCGGGTCACTATTCAACTGCCGATTTTCAACGAGCAGTACGTTATCGATCGGCTGGTGGAGTGCGTCTGCAAGATGGAATATCCCCGCGAAAAGCTGGAGATCCAGGTGCTCGACGATTCCACCGACGAAACCGTGGAAGTTGCGCGGGCCGTGGTGGAGCGCTACGCCGCCATGGGCCATAACATCAGCTATCACCACCGTGACAATCGCGAAGGCTTCAAGGCCGGTGCGCTCGATGCCGGGCTGAAGCTATCCACCACCGAGTTCGTCGCCATTTTTGACGCCGATTTCACACCCCAACCGGAGTGGCTGATGAAGGTGATCCACCACTTCGCCGACCCGGCGATCGGAATGGTACAAACGCGCTGGACGCACCTGAACCGCAACTATTCCTATCTGACGCAAGTCGAGGCCATCCTGCTCGACGGCCATTTCGTGCTGGAGCATGGCGGCCGCTCGCGCGCGGGAGTGTTCTTCAATTTCAACGGCACGGCAGGCATGTGGCGGCGCCAGGCGATCGACGATGCCGGGGGCTGGGAGCACGACACCCTCACCGAAGATACTGACCTCAGCTACCGCTCGCAACTGAAGGGATGGAAATTTCGCTATCTGCAGGATGTGGGTTGTCCGGCTGAGCTGCCCATCGAGATGACCGCGTTCAAGACACAGCAGGCGCGCTGGGCCAAGGGCCTGATCCAATGCGCCAAGAAGGACCTGCCCAAGGTGCTGCGCGCCAATGTTTCGCGGCGCGAGAAGATGGAAGCCTGGTATCACCTGACCGCCAATATCAGCTATCCGCTGATGATCGTGCTCAGCACGCTGCTACTGCCGGCCATGATCATTCGCTTCTATCAGGGGTGGTTCCAGATGGTGTACATCGATCTGCCTCTGTTTCTGGCGTCCACGTTTTCGATCTCGAGCTTTTATCTGGTTTCGCAAAAAGAGCTTTTTCCCCGAACCTGGTATCGCACGATTTGGTATCTGCCGCCGCTGATGGCGTTGGGCATTGGATTAACCATCACCAACAGCAAGGCCGTGCTGGAGGCACTCGTCGGCCATCAGAGCGCATTTGCGCGCACCCCGAAGTACCGCGTCGTCAACAAGAAAGACAGAGCTGTCGCGGCGAAAAAGTATCGCAAGCGTCTGGGCTGGGTGCCGTATATCGAGTTGTTGATTGGCACATATTTTGCCCTGACGGTCTGGTATGCCATCGCGAATGAAAACTACATCACGGTGCCGTTCTTGTTCCTGTTCGTCTTTGGATACTGGTACACCGGCCTGATGTCATTGCTCCAGGGCCGCTTTGACAGCCTGGTGCGCGAGCGCGGCGAGGAGCACAGCGCCAAGCCGTTTCCGGTCGGTGTGTAGCCGCTGGCTGTTGAGATTTTTGGAGGAAGCGCACTGGCCGCCCAACTGGAGTTCAGGTGTCCCCGATCTGATATCCTGAGGTCCGGTGATTAAGCTATTTTTTGCACTTTTGGTTCTGTGCACCGCAGCGCTCGTCATCGTGGCACTGGCAATCCATTTGCGCGTCAAGCGGCATCTCCGGCAGGAGCGAATGGATGCCCAGGTTCGGGCGGTAATTGAAGACGCTACGGAAAGCACCACCAAAGAGAAAACTTCATAAACACGTTGTCCGGTTCATGAGGAAGAAATGTTGAAAGCGGCACTACATACCGACGCAAATGTCTCCGAATCATCTTCCAGCTTGATTAAGCAGGCGGGCATCGTGATTGGCGCCAGCGCCGTCATCGCCGTCTGCGCCCGGCTGGTTTTGCCTCTACCCTTTACCCCGGTACCTTTGACCCTGGCGAACTTTGGAGTGTTGTTGATCGGTCTTACGCTGGGAAGCCGCCGCGGCTTTGCCGCCGCCGCGCTGTACCTGGCATGGGGCGCCATGGGCTTGCCGGTGTTTAGTCCGGTGGGTCCGGGAGGTTTGGCCCAGTTGTTCGGTCCCACGGCGGGTTACTTGTGGGCATACCCGGTGGTCGCCTTCGTGGCAGGATGGATGGTGGAGCGCAGCCCTTTCGGATTTGCGCGCAACGTGATGGCTGGCGTGGTTGCCGAATTAGTCCTGTTCGCCGCAGGCCTCAGCTGGCTGGCGATAATGACGCACAGTTGGCAACGCGCTGCACTTTTCGGTTTGTATCCGTTCCTGGTTGCTGAACTCCTGAAAGTGACCGTGGCCGCCACAGCCGCTCTTCGTTTGCGTCGCAGCTTGTAAACAAAAAGCTTGGACGCGGACCTTTCGGCGCTCACTACAGGCTGTGAAGGCCCGCTCTACCAAGAATGTATTCCAGCGTCACTATTTCTATGCACCTCAATTCCGCCGAGAGCGTTCGCGAAATCACGGTTGCGCACAGTCCCGACTCCGACGATGCCTTCATGTTTTACGGCATGGCAACCAACAAAATTCGCGTCCCGGGGGTGAAGTTTACCCACACGCTTTGCGACATCGAAACTCTCAATCGCAAAGCGCTGGACGGCTTCTACGACATCACCGCCATCTCGTTTCACGCCTATCCGTACATCCAGGACAAGTACGCCATCATGCCCAGCGGCGGAAGCGTCGGTGAGGGCTACGGTCCCATGATTGTGGCTTCGCACAATGTCCCACTGGACGAGATTACGCGTTGCAAGATCGCTGTGCCGGGCACCATGACCACCGCGTATCTGACGCTCAAGTTGTTCGCGCCCGATATCGCCACCGAAACCGTTCCCTTCGACCAGATCATTCCCGAAGTGCTGGAGGGCAAATACGAAGCTGGACTGATCATTCACGAGGGCCAGCTTACCTTCAACCGCGAGGGATTGCACCGCATCCTGGACATGGGCAAGTGGTGGCGCGACGAAACTGGGCTCCCGCTGCCCTTGGGTGGCAACGTTATTCGTCGCTCGCTCGGCCCCGAGCTGATCGATGCCTGCTGTACTGCTCTGCGCGACAGTATTCAATACGCTCTCGACAACCGCGAAGAAGCCCTGCAATATGCCATGCAGTTTGCTCGCGACCTGGATCCGCAAATGGCGGATAAGTTCGTGGGCATGTACGTCAACGAGCGGACCCTCGATTACGGCAAGGATGGCCGTGCAGCTATCGCCAAGCTACTGGAGATGGGCCACCAGGCCGGCATTATTCCGCAAAAGCCCAAGGTGGAGTTTGCCGGCGATGGCGCAGTTACCGCCAAAAGCTAGGGCCCTTTCGGGTAGGGACCGCGCTTCAGCGCCGCGTCAGCTGCGGATAAACGAACCGCTTAAGGGACCGGGGTCACCCAGCGCTGGTGTCATCCGTCACAGACAGGCGACGAAATCTGCGCTAATTTGATCTGTAATGGGGAGGTGTGTATGGCCGCGCCTTGGGCTCATCGCTACGCGCAACGCACAAAAACAGCCAAGAGTTCCATCATCCGCGAGCTGCTGAAGCTCACCCAGCGCCCGGAAGTGATTTCCTTCGCCGGCGGCCTGCCCGCGCCAGAGATTTTTCCGGTGGAACGTTTCCGCGAGGCCTGCCAACAAGTTCTGACAACCAACCCCTCTATCGCGCTGCAATACGGGCCAACCGAGGGCTACCGTCCCCTGCGTGAACTGATCGTTGCTCACATGGCGCGGTACGGCATTCTTGCCACCGTCGATAACATCCTCATCACCTCGGGCTCGCAGCAGGCGCTGGACTTGATCGCCAAGCTGCTGATCAACCGTGGCGATCGGATTCTGGTGGAGTCGCCGACGTACCTGGGCGCGTTGCAGGCCTTCGATTTGATGGGCGCCGAATACGTGACGGTTCCCACGGATGACGACGGGTTGCAGACCAGCGAGATGGAACGCGCGCTTCGTTCCGGACCGAAGTTCATGTACATCCTGCCGAACTTTCAGAATCCCGGCGGTACCACTCTCTCGCGCGCACGACGTGACGAACTGGTGCTGCTCTCCGACAAGTACGGGATTCCGATCATCGAGGACGATCCCTACGGACAATTGCGCTACGAGGGCGAGCACATTCCGCCGCTAGTGGTACTCGATCGCACCAACTTGCTGCGCGACAATGGGTATCTGTTGGGAAATGTGATCTACCTCAGCACCTTTTCCAAGGTGCTGGCGCCGGGGTTGCGGCTGGGCTGGATCGTCGCCCCGCCCGACGTGATCACCCACCTGGTGCAGTTGAAACAGAGCACCGACCTTCATACCAGCAGCTTCACGCAAATGGTGGCCTACGAGGTGGCTCGTGATGGCTTCATGGAGGAGCACGTAAAGCTGATTCGCAGAGTGTACAAAGAGCGTCGCGATGCCATGCTCGGAGCCTTGCACGACTATTTCCCGCCCGAGGTCTCCTGGACGCACCCCCACGGCGGCCTGTTCCTTTGGGTCACGCTACCACCTGGAATCGACACCATGAAGCTGCTGGACACGGCTTTGCGCCAGGACGTTGCGTTTGTGCCCGGTGAGCCATTCTTCCCGTCGGGACAAGAAACCGGATCGCACATGCGGCTGAATTTCTCGAACGCGCGTCCCGAACAGATTCGCGAAGGTATCCGCCGTCTGTCTATCGCTGTGGCGCATGAACTAGAGCACTGTGCAGCTACTGCCGTGGTGAATGCCTGATGCGAGGTTGTCACGCCACGCTGTATCACGGGTCACTGCCAAGCCGTCCGGTTGAGGTGGAAACTGTAGATAGCCGTTGAGTGGCCTTCGTGTCTCCAAGGCCGTACGCAGTTCTTCCCATGACCAGGAGGCAGCTTATGTTTGCCGTAAGACTGGTTCAGCTCATCGAAACGCACGCCGATAAGCTTTCTGAAGCGTTAATCCGCAAACTGAAGAATGCTGAGGAGTGCCGCGAGTTCCTGGACAAGGTCCCAGCCCATGAACTGAAGCACAGGACCTATGAAATCTATCGCCATCTCGGCGACTGGCTGTTGTCCAAGACGCTATCGGAGGTCGAGGAGAGGTATATCGGTATCGGGGCGCGGCGGGCCCGCCAGGGTGTGCCTTTCAGCGGGGTGATGTTTGCCATCCAGACCACCAAGCATGTCCTGTGGGATTATCTGTTGCTGGAAGGCCTGCTCGAACCGGAAGCCCTGATTGGCGAAATGGAACTGGTGCGCTCTTTGGAGCAGTTCTTCGACCGCGCGCTTTACTACGCTGCGATCGGCTATGAACAGGTGTGGAAGAACGAGCTAGCCGCGGCTTCCTCGCCCGATGTTGCTGTGCATCGCTGATCGGCAGAGATTGCGTCGTGTCGCCATGGAGATAACCAGGGCCTCAGTCTGCCTAGCCCCTAATCCCTAGCCCTAGCCCCAGCTTCTAGAACGAGAACAGCAACTGCAGATCGATGCGCCGGTTGGCTGATCCTGACGAGAACGGTGGCCCCGCGAGCGCATTCGATGTGCCGAAGAAATGCGAGTTAAGATTGCCGATCGGAGGCGCATAGTTGACGTTGTTTAGCAGGTTGCGCGCGCTGACGCTGAAGGTCAGGTTGTAGCGGTGCGTAGTCTCGTTTCCGAAGTTGAACGGGCTGCCGCCTCCACCGCCAAGTCCGCGACCGCCAAGTCCGCCACCGCGCCCGCCGCCGCCGCCTCCACCACGCGGACCACCAGCACTATGACTTTCCGTCTTGGGTCCCAGTCCAAAGGTCTTGCTCAGCCGCAGATTCAAGGTAAACAGGCTCTGGCCTGTAGCGTAGTTGATAGGGACTATGGGCTGGCCCGGAATCGGCACGGTATTGAATGTGCCGTAGGGCGTGACCTTAATGCCGGGACCCGGCGTGCTGGCAAGTGCCGGACGATCGTTAAAGATCGAGTCGCCGTTCAAATCCTGCCCCACGATGATGTTAAAGGGGGCACCGGAGTTCGCGAGGATAAACGGACTGAGGCGAATGGCGTGGGGCAGAGAGATGGTGCCGCCGATGACGGCGCGATTGCGAACGTCGAATGCGGCGCGACCGTAGTCCTCCATTGGATCGTACGAGTTCATGATGAACTCCGCCGAACTGGAGCCCCCACCAAAGAAGCCGCCTCCGCCTCCACCACCCGTACTAGCTCCCAGATCGCTGTTGGAAAAATTGAGCGAGTAAAAGCCAAACAACGAGAGCTTGGTTCCGACGCTCACACGACCGTTGACGATCATTTGGTTCTGCAGGAAAACCCCTTCCGAGCTGTACTGGTAAATATTGGTGGTTCCGCCGAACGGGCGAATGCCGCTGGTGGGGTCTGAGGGATTGTACGTTCCAGGCAATGGCGCATTGGCGTTGCGCAGGAAGAGCTGATGTTCTCCGCGCGAATTCAGATAGGTCACCGACAGCGTCGCATTCTTGGTGACTTGGCGCTCCACGCTGAACGCCGCTTCCAAGGTGTAGGGTACGCGCAGATTGGGGGAAACCTGGTAAACCGTGGGCGAGTTTGTCGCCAGCTTGCTCAATTCGCTGGGCGGAAGAATCTGCGGATAGAAATCTGGTTGGGTAACGGTGTATTGCTGTTGCGTGATCCCGTTCAGTCGCTCCGCCTGCAGCAAATAGTTGTAGGAAAAGCGGTCGTAGAAGATCCCATACCCCCCGCGTAGCACCGTCTTCGGCGCCTTGGAGTGGCCAAGTCCCCACGCCAGGCTCACGCGTGGCGCCCAATCCCCCTGGTACGGGATGCCGGTCTGGGTTTCATAACGCAAACCGTAGCTGAGCGAAATATTCGGCCGGATTCGCCATTCGTCTTCGGCATACAGACCGACGTCAATCATGGAGACGTCCGAGAGCGGCTGGCCGGTAATGATGGAAAACTGGCTGGCGCCCCCGCCTAGCGCCCGGATTTTTGCCGGCGTCCAAGGCGGATTCTGTTGCAGACCGATTTGCGTGATCTGATACGCGTTCAGCGACGGAAAAGTAAATTGCCCGTTGAAATTCGAGTCTTCGTTGCTGGAGTACAGCGTCTCTCGCAGCCGTCCGCCAAACTTGATGAAGTGACGGCCATGGGCGATGGAGGTGTAGTTCTGCAGTTCGTAGTGATCTTGATTGTTGTAAACCGTGCCTTGGGGGTTGCCTCCACTGTTGAAGGCCTCCGGCACATTCAGCGTTGGTTGGTCGCTGATGGGAAGCTGGTTGCTGGTATCGCGGATGTACTGAAAGCGCGTCTCATTCACCATCGTTGGGCTTAAGACCTGGGTGTCGCTGATTTGCACCGTCTGTTCCGTACTGTGGGAGTTGAAGCCCTGCGAAGGCAGCGAGAACTGACCAATGCCTTCGTTGTCTTGGGTATTCCGCACATACTGATAGCGCACCGTCAAGGTGTTGTTCTTCGAAAGCTGGAAATCGGCGCGCGGGCTGATATTCAACCGCGTCGAGGGGCTGGGGACGGTCGTGTTGTACGGAACGATCTGGTTATTGGGATTTAGTACCTGCGCCACAACTACGCTGACATTGTCGATGTTGCGTTGTTGCGCGGTGAAGAAAAATGATGCCTTCTTACCCAGCGGCCCGCTGAGGTTGCCGTTAAATATCTCCGAGTAGTAGCCCGGTTCTTCGGTTACAAACGGACTCAGCGCATTGAAGGCCGAGGAATTGCCGTTGATCATGACCTGGCCATGGAACTGGTCCGTCCCCGGCTTGGTGAAGATTTCGATTCGTCCATAGCCCAACTTGTCATATTCCGCCGAAAACGGATTCTGGTTGATGCGGATTTCGCGGATTGCAGACTTCGGAGGCAGCTCTCCCGCAGTAAATCCATCGACATAAATCTGTCCACCATTCGGCCCCGCCGACGGACCGGCGAGCGCCTGCAACTCCGACGCCAGCTCGTCAGGATCGTCGGACAGGGCGTCGAGGTCCTGGCCTTTCAAGACCAGCGTGCCCGCGCTACTTTGCGGACTGACATCGACCGTAGGAGTCTCTTCCTGCACTTCGACATTCTGCTTTTCCACGGCGATGGACAGCGCGATGTCAAACTGCTGAACCTGTCCCGCGGTCACTCTTACCGCTTCTTCCTGGTCAACTGCAAAACCTTTCGCCGTCGCGGTGACGGTGTAATCACCGGGCGTCACTCCCCTGAATTCATAGACCCCTTGAGAATTAGTGGCTACTGTGACTGACTTTCCGTCCGCACCGGTCGCTGCCACCGTCGCGTTGGGAATGACGGCTCCCGAGGGATCGGTGATCCGGCCACGCAGAGTGCCAGACGCAGTTTGCGCCGGTATGTTGGCCGTAAGAATCGCGAACAAAAGAACAGCGAAGATGGCACACGTGCGCATTGGAAATATTCCTACTCTCATGAACCGCGGAGCTATGGAGTATCTCCCATCGCACCCGCTACGCCTCCTGTGGACAAATTCCAGGGCGAAAGAATGGTTCCCGCCTGGCTGGGCGCAGCGGTGAGAATCGGCTCGACACCGCTCAACAGAATGATTGCCGTCGAGGGCGAATTGGCACTCCCCTCGGTGGCCACAATCATCAGGGCGTCGCCTTTCTGCAAGTCGGCGAGCGTCACCGCAGGCATGCGGCTCAGCATTTGTTGGAAATCAGGCGCGCCACCTGGGCGCTGTCCCGGCCCACTTCCAGGCGATGGGCGCTCGGCGTCCGCTATCCTCGGCGATCCGGCTGCCGCACCGCCGCCTGGGCCGCCAGGCGTGATGCCTTTTAAGCGCATGGCAATGCGTTGCGCCACCATGGGCGGCAGCTTGTGCATTTGCGAATCCGTGGTCAATTTCAGGGTCACCGGGCGTTTGGTTGCCAGATCCATCACGGTAACCGAATTATTTCCCTGATCGGTCGCGACCACCGTGCCCGCGATATTGCGGAATGTGCCCGAAACAATTTCCTCGGCCGCCAGTTCGCTACCGTCAGCACTGCGCGTTCCGCGTGCGCGAAGTTGGTCGCCGGTCTTGATCTGCTCGAGCGCACCCGGCTTGGCATCATCAAACTTCACCGAGTCCGGCGCATAGCGGCGAATGATGGTGTTTTTCGAGACATGAATCGTAAGATCCTTTGCCGGCGGCGTGCCAGTAGGAATCTCGATCGTTCCAGTTCCGGCGTCGACTGCCTTCACCACGCCTGCGACACCGTGCTTCTGCCACTCCTCGCGGTCCTGCTCCTGCTTCTCGGCGATGTCGGCCTTCTTCATGACAATCGCTGTGGCCGCCAAAACAGATTTGCCATCGTCTGTGGCATTCCCGCCAGCCAGAAGCCGGTCGCCCACTTGCAAATCTGGCATCTGGATTGGAGATGCGCTCTTCAGATCTGTTTGACCCGGAACGCTTCGAACTAAACGCGTGGACGGCTGAATAATGACGTTGACCTCCGCTCCCGTATCGGTTGTGACCGTGATGATATCGCCAGCGATTGACTGGATCGTCCCCACTGCCCTCACTCTTGATTTCGCCGCTGTCGTCGGTTGG
This sequence comes from uncultured Acidobacteriaceae bacterium, assembly GCA_963836875.1. Lineage (GTDB taxonomy): Bacteria > Acidobacteriota > Terriglobia > Terriglobales > Acidobacteriaceae > Bog-257. Next base: position 940,983 of record CAWIKZ010000005.1, on the reverse strand, counting down.
GTTCCCTCTTTTTGTGCGACGGCAAAGAGTGCGGGCGTAGCAAACAGAGTGCTACAGACTACGAAAACGAACACTTTCAGAGTCGCAATGGGTCTTCGCTTCGAAGTCATGCCGGACACCTCGCCCCAATCACAACCTAAACACACCCGTGGTAGCACGGTTGTTAAGAAAACATAAGTTTTGTAAACCGCTTATGGGTAAGAGAATCGCGGTGTGCTATCGATTCGGAGGGACTGGTTCAGCATGGCATAAGCTGCGCGTGCACAAGCGATTTGAACCTGGAATCGGCGCAATGAATCAACGCGCAGCTCTACGCCGCAGGAATGGCTCGACAATCCCGTAGCTCAGAATAGGCGGTAAGCGGCTTTGCAACTCTACTTTGCGTTCTCCAGTTGCTGCGACAAATACGCGCCGATTCCGATTTCCTTGATGGCATGTATCTGGGCGTCCAGGAAGTCGGCGTGGCTCTCTTCATCCTGGATCATCCGCTCGAACAGGTCCTTCGACCCGGCGTCGCCGGCTTCGCGGCAGATCTTTGCCGCCGCGTTGTACTGGCGCACGGCATCGGCTTCGTCGGCATAATCAAATTTCAGTTGCTGCTCGACGGTCGCGCCCACCTTGGGCGTCAAGGGGACGTTGATGGCCGGAGTTCCGCCGAGGAAAATGATGCGCTCGATCAGTCCTTCGGCATGGTGCATCTCTTTGATGGCCCGCGCCTTGGTGAGTCCGGCCAGCCGGCGATAGCCCCAGCTCTCGCACATTTCCGCCTGCACCATGTACTGCGCAATGGCCGTCAACTCCGCGCTGAGGGCCGCATTCAACTGCTCGATGACTTTTTCGTTGCCTCGCATTTGTACGCTCCTTCCACTTCCAAAGGTCGTCTTATTCTACGGGAAACTCTGCGAGATGCGTCACAGCAAAGCGTGACAAGGAGTGCCGGCGCTACTGCGACATCAGGTACTGCACCTCGCGCTCGATTTCCGATATCTGGATCGGCTGGACGCCCACCTTCTGCAACGCGTTGTTGAGTCGCGGTAGCTCCGTGCTCTTCAGCTTCGTCCACTCCGCGATGCGCGCTTTGGCGGCCTCATCGGACTGCCTGTACACCTCGATGGCTTGCGATGGCGCCGTCCGGTTGCCACTTTCCACCACGCGAAGCGCCGAAGCCAGGCCACTGTTTGCAGCGTCGAGACCCATCATCGAAGGGCCGCTTCCCTTCTCGATTTTCGTGATGGCCGCCTGCAGCTCTGAAACCTGCTTGAGCAGCTCGGGCTGATGGCCGCCAAGCTTCTGCTGCACCTCCTCGAGACGTTTCTTCACTGCGCCGATTTCAGCCGAGGCCCTGCGGCTGCGATGCACCTCTCCAAAGATTTCCAGTCCCAGACGAAGCTGTTCGTCCAACCCGGCCGCAGTCGCGGAAGAGCGCGGATCCATTTCTACCTTCAAGTTCTGGGCGAAGTTATCGCCATCAACTATAAGTTTTAGTTGATAGATACCTGGTGTAACGCGCGGTCCGTGTGGAGCCCTGTAACCTTCATCTTCCTCGATCTCTTCAGGGCTTCCCGAGTTGCTCCACCTGAGGTCCCATACAAACCGATGCATGCCGGCGGCGTTGTCCAGCACCGCGGGCTTAGGCAGCCAGCGTGGGGCAATAGGCAGCGGAGGATACGTTGGCGGTTTTGCGCCGCTTGCAAAGCGGCGCACCAGTTTTCCGCTGGGATCGTAAATTTCGAGCGTCACCTGCTTGGCCGGCGACTTCAGGTAGTAATCGAGCACAGCCCCGTCGGGCGGGTTCTTCGCCGCGGCCTCTTCCGGAGGCAGCGGTGACCCCAGGAAGACATCGTTGTCAACGCGAATTGCCGTGGCTGGCTGATAGAGCCGGACAGTCCCGCTCTGCGGCTGGCTCGCAATCTGCCGCAGTGGCGTGATGTCGTCGAGAATCCAGAAGGCGCGTCCGTGCGTGGCCACGATCAGGTCATCGCCGTGAATGGTGATGTCACGGATGGAGGCGACAGGCAGATTCAATTGCAATGGCTGCCAGTGGTCCCCGTCATCGAACGAAACGTAGATACCCAGCTCCGTTCCCGCGAAGAGCAGGCCCTTCTTCTCCGTGTCCTCGCGAATGGCGTTGACGAAAGATTGCGAGCCGATGCCCGCCGCGATCGGCTGCCAGGTTTTGCCGTAATCCCGAGTGCGATAGATGTAGGGACTGAGGTCGTCGAGCCGATGACGATCCACAGCGACATATGCCGCCGCAGGATCCAAACGCGACGCCTCGATCATGGCGATCTTGCTCCAGTCCCCTACGCCGTTCGGGGTCACGTTCTGCCATGTCTTCCCGCCGTCGCGAGTGAGGTGGAGCAGGCCGGTGTCGCTGCCCGCCCATATCTGATCGGCTTTCAGCGGCGAAGGCGCAATGCTGTACACCACGCCAAAACCTCGATCCTTGGCGTTCTGCACCGTCGCAGGTCCGGCGGGCTTTTCGCTTGCGGGGTTCGGCGCAGCACCAGTAAGGTCGGGACTAATCTTCTCCCAGTGCAGGCCGCCATCGGTGGTCTTCATCACGTACTGCGTTCCCAGGTAAAGCGCGTTCTTCTCCAACGGCGAGAAGACAAGCATCGGCGTCCACGGGTCGCGATACTTACGCTCGTTGATCTCGCTCCCAAAATTAGAAGCTGGCCACGGTGTGATGTCCTGGCTCAACGAGGTGCGACGGTCCCAACGCACCACGCTGCCATAAACACCGGTAGCGTAAACGATGTTCGGATCGCTGGGATCGGGGGCGAGCCATCCGCTTTCGCCGCCGCCGACCATAAACCAGTCGCGCGCCGTGATCAGTCCATGATCGGTCCGGCTCAAGACCGCCGCGCTGCCGCTGTCTTGCTCCGCGCCGTAAACGTGGTAGGGAAATTCGTTGTCGGTGATCACGTGATAGAACTGCCCGATCGGCTGGTTGAACCAGGAGGACCAGGTCTTCCCATCGTTGAGACTGATGGACGAACCCTGGTCGGTGCCAACAATCATGCGCGAAGAATTCTTGGGATCGAGCCAGAGCTGGTGGTAGTCGTCGCCGCCCGGCGCTCCGCGCACGATGGAGATGGTGTTGCCGCCATCGTTGGAACGGTAGAGCGCGATATTCGGAATGTAAATGACATCGGGATGGCTAGGGTCGACGGTGATCCAGTTGAAATACCACGCCCGGCTGGTGAGGCGCGCATCGCTGTTGGCGAGGACCCAGGTGTCGCCGCCGTCGGCAGAGCGGTAGAGGCCCGACTTCTTGCCAGCATCCAGCAAGGCATACACGCGCTTGCCGTCCGGGGCCACCGCAACGCCCACCCGTCCCCAATCTCCATCCGGCAATCCGTGGCCGGTCAGTTGTGTCCAGGTCGCTCCGCTGTCGGTGGAGCGATACAGCCCTCCGCCCGGACCTTGCAGCGGCGCATAGGTGCTCCATGGCGGACGGTGCGCATTCCAGGTTCCGGCAAATAAAATGTTCGGAGTATCCGTCGCAATGGCCAGGTCGGAGACGCCGATGGCCGATCCCTTGTCGAGCACGCGGGTCCAGGTATTTCCTCCGTCCGTTGACTTATAAACACCGCGGTCTTGATTGGGGCCGTAGGCGTGACCCAGCACTCCGACATAGACAATGTCCGCATTGTGAGGATCAACCACGATGCGACTGATCTGGCGGGAATCGCTGAGACCGATATTTTTCCAGGTCGCGCCGCCGTCCTGCGACTTGTACACACCGTCGCCCGAGGACAGATCGGTGCGGATGTCCGATTCGCCAGTGCCGGCGTACATGACATTAGGATCTGAAGGCGCGACGACGAGTGCCCCAATCGAGGCGATGGGCTGTCCATCGAAGATCGGCGTCCATGTCACGCCGGCATCGGGTGTTTTCCAGATACCGCCGTCGACGGAGCCGAAGTAAAAGGTCGCGCCGTCCCCAGGCAGCCCGGCGACGGCAACCACGCGGCCACCCCGGAATGGGCCAATCATTCTCCATTGCAGGCCGCCGAAAAGATCGGAAGAAACGGATTGCGCAACGATGGGACAGCTCAAGGTAACAGCGGCGACAAGCAAAAGCAGAAACTGACAAACACGGCTGACGGAAAGTCTCAATTCAATTGTCCCCGGCACGAATGTGTTCAGATAGATTACACTTTCGCGTGAAGTCATGGGAAAGAGTAGGCGGACAAACGTCGTTAAGCCGGACTGCGAAAACGAATCCACGGGCTCGTGCGTCGACGATCCCAACGCTCCGGAGCGACGCCATGCACCTCTACTTTCTGCTTCTGTGTTCTTGTTCAGTTCTAATCTGGCGAGGCTGGGTGATCGACTAATGCGAACTTTGCTCTTAACATCTGCAGTCCTGTTGTTCTCATTTCTACCGTTCGTTCCTCCCGCATACTCGCAACCCGTCAATACCAAGCTTCTGGGCGAAATGCATTGGCGAAACGTCGGCCCTTTTCGCGGGGGCCGTACCCGTGCGGTCTCGGGCGTGCCCACACAACCGAATGTTTTCTACATCGGCGCCGTGAATGGCGGGGTGTGGAAGACCACCGATTTCGGCCGCACCTGGACGCCTATCTTCGATCGCGAAGCAACCGGCTCGATCGGGGCCATCGAGGTTGCACCCTCCGATCCCAACGTTATCTATGTCGGCAGCGGGGAGGGGCTGCATCGTCCCGACTTGTCGGTTGGCGATGGAATCTATAAATCCACCGACGCTGGCGCGACGTGGACCCACCTTGGATTGCGCGATGGCCAGCAGATTTCGCAAATGGCCATTGGTCCCCGCGATCCTAACCGGCTTTTTGTCGCCGTCGCGGGACACCCTTACGGCCCCAACCCCGAGCGCGGCATCTATCGTTCGACGGATGGCGGCCAGACCTTCGAGAACGTGCTCTACAAGGACGAGAACATCGGCGCTGGCGACGTAAAGATTGACCCATCAGACCCGAATATTGTTTATGCCACATTGTGGGAGGCGCGAGAGGGACCCTGGGAGAATGGCGAATTTAACGGCACTAACGGAGGTGTGTTCAAGTCAACCGACGGCGGACAAACTTGGCATCCTCTGGCGGGAGGACTGCCGAGCGGCATCCTCCAAGCCTACGTTGCCATCGCGCGTAGCGATCCTAAGCGGCTCTTCGCGGTGGTTGCGACCAAGGACAAGGTGGAACTCTATCGTTCCGCCGACGGCGGTGAGACCTGGACAATCGCGACCACCGATTCGCGTCCCAAAGACCGCATTGGCGGCGGCGATTTACCCGTGCCGATGATCGATCCGAAGAATCCGGATGTCGTGTACATCACCAGCACAGTCACCTGGAAATCCACCGATGGCGGCAAGACCTGGATTGGTTTTCGCGGCGCTCCCGGCGGCGACGATTATCAGAACATCTGGATCAATCCCAACGATTCCAACACGATCATCCTGACCAGCGATCAGGGGGCGATCGTTACCGTAAACGGCGGCGAGAGCTGGAGCTCCTGGTATAACCAGCCCACGGCGCAGATGTATCACGTGAACGCCGACAACGCTTTTCCCTATCGCTTGTGCAGCGGACAGCAGGAGAGCGGCTCGGCTTGCATTTCCAGCCGGGGCAACGACGGCGCGATCACGTTTCGCGACTGGCATCCGGTGGCAGCCGAAGAGTACGGCTATGTTGTGCCCGATCCGCTCGACCCCGACATTGTGTTCGGCGGCAAGCTGTCGCGCTATGACCGGCGCACGGCGCAGGGGCAGAACGTGACTCCGGTGTTGGTCCCTGGGCCGAACTTCCGCATGATTCGCACCCAGCCAATTGTGTTCTCCCCAATTGATCCGCATCTTCTCTACTTCGCGTCGAACACTTTGTGGACTACCCGCGATGGCGGACAGAGTTGGAAGCAGATCAGTCCTGACCTCACTCGCAAGACCTGGGAAGTGCCCGCCACCGTGGGCATCTTTCGCAGCGAGCCGTCGGCCCAGCCCAAGCAGCGAGGGGTCGTCTACGCGGTCGCGCCCTCGCCACTCGACATCAACCGCATCTGGGCGGGTACGGACGATGGCTTGATCTGGCTTACCACCGATGGCGGAGCGCACTGGAACAACATCACACCGCCTCAGCTATCGGCATGGCAGAAGGTTTCGGTCCTCGACGCCGGCCACCTCGATGCGCAAACCGCGTACGTAGCGGTCAATACTTTGCGTCTCGACGATCTGCGGCCTCACATCTATCGCACCCGTGATTCAGGTAAGACCTGGATCGAGATCACCAGCGGCATCCCGGAAAACGAGAACGTGAATTCCGTCCGCGAAGATCCCAAACGCAAGGGCCTGCTGTTTGCGGGCACCGAGCGTGCCGTGTATGTCTCTTTTGATGATGGCGATCGCTGGCAGTCGTTGCGGCTGAACATGCCCGCGACCTCCGTACGCGATCTGACGATCAAGGACAACGACCTCGCGGTGGGAACCCATGGCCGTGGTTTCTGGATTCTCGACGACATTACGCCGCTGCGTCAGTTCGACGACAAGGTTGTCGCCAGTAATGCCTTCCTGTTCGCGCCCGAGCTGGCCTATCGCGTTCGCTGGAACACCAACAGCGACACGCCTCTGCCGCCAGACGAGCCCGCAGGCCAGAATCCGCCGGATGGAACCATCCTCAACTATTACCTGAAGTCACCCGCGACTGGCCCGGCTACGCTCGAAATCCTCGATAGTGCGGGCACTGTGGTGCGGCGGTACTCCAGTGCCGATCCCATCCCTCCACCTGACCCCGAGCTGTCCATTCCGGCGTATTGGCTGCGACCGCTGCAAACCTTGTCCAGCGCGGCAGGAATGCATCGTTTTGTCTGGGACATGCATTACGCGCCAGTGCCAGGGATGAAGCCTTACTATCCGATGACCGCGGTTTCTCGGAACACGGCGCCGGCGCCGACTTCGCCATGGGTTGTGCCGGGCATGTACAGCGTCGTTCTCACGGTTGATGGACAGCGCTACACCCAGCCGCTGACCATCGCAATGGACCCTCGCGTCAAGACCTCGACTGCCGATTTGCAAAAGCAGTTCGAGCTGTCGATGCAAGTCTATGACGATTTGCTGGTGCTGCAGCCGGTGGTGGACCGGGCCGCAGCGACACTGACGAAGTTGAAGTCTATGCGCGAAAAGGCGAGCGGTCCGGAGGCTGCCAAGATTGACGCCGCCATTCAGGAATTGCAATCTCTGCAAGGAGCGGGCGGACGCCGCAGACGGGGGGCGCAAACTGAGGGCCTCTCTGGAGTGCGCGGCTCCCTTATGGAATTGTTGTGGGTGTTGCAGGAGGTGGACGCAGCGCCAACCATGCAGGCAACGCAAGCCGTTTCCAAAGTGCATCAGTCGGCGACATCGCTAGTGCAGCGCTGGCAGGAGTTCGCGAGCAAACAGTTGGCACCGCTGAAAGTACAGCCCTGAAAGGCTATTCTGCCAGCAGCGCCTTGATGATTTCGCGCCACTCGTGCTCCAGCGAGCTTTGCGGAGGCTCTTTGCCGGCGCGACCATACCAATAGGAGGCATTGGAGGAGTCGCCTTCCTTGCGATGCAGATAGGCGTGGACCCACGCGGCGCGGGGACTTTCGTCCTGCTGCGCCGATTCGTGGGCCGTCTTCCAATCTCCCTTCGCGTCCCACCACAAGGCCGTGAGCGCATGATCCAGCGCACGTGGCGGACCGTCACGCTGCAACGATTCGCGGAAGTCATCGAACGTCATTTCCCTATTCACGTTCACACCGTAGAGTATCGCAGATCGCGAAAAGAAAGTTTGCTTTCACAACATCCTGCGCGTTTCCCTCTCCGCTTCATTGCAAACCCTCGCGCCTCTTCGCCGTCCAATCAGGGGCGGGAAATTATGGGAGATGAAGAATGGCTAACCAACAATATGTTGTAGATGCATTAGAAGACTTGATTGCAGTTGCCCGCGATGGGCAGAACGGTTACCGTGACGGCGCCGAACATACGAAAGACCCACAGCTACGCAGGTTCCTGGAGTCGGTGGGCCTGGCGCGGGCCAAGTTCGCGGGAGATTTGGAGAGCTACGCGGTGCGGCTGGGCAAGGGGGACGTCGACCGCTCCGGCAGCGTGAAGGGCGCGATTCAGCGGGGCTGGACCGACCTGAAGGCGAACCTGGGCGAGGGGGACGATTCCATTCTGTCGTCGATGGAAACCGGCGACAGCTACGCCAAACATCGCTACCAGAAGTACGCCAACGACAATAAACTTCCCGACGATATTCTCGAGACCATAAGGATTCAGCAGCAGACAATTGCCAGAACGCTCGATCGCGTTCGCGCCATGCGGCTAAATCGAAAAGCGGCGTAACTAAATCCACCTCGGATCACGCGGAAGGCGGTTTGCGCGTCATTCGCGTCATTCGTGGTCCGGTCGAATCCGTTTGTTTAATCCGTCCAGGCAGGCTAACCATGACCACAGCGCTCAAAACCCCACCAGAACCGGCTCGGGTTGTAGCTCTATTCCAAACTCCTTTAGGACGCCGGCTTGAATTTCGTCTTTCAGGGCGATGATGTCGGCTGCGGTGGCGCCGCCGCGGTTGACGATTGCCAACGCGTGCCGCCGCGAGATACCCGCCGCACCCTTGCGGTAGCCCTTGGAGAATCCGGCGTGCTCAACCAGCCAGGCGGCGGGCAGTTTGCGAAAGCCTTCGTTGGCGGGATAGCTGGGCAGTTGCAGGCCGCGTGACTCCACATGCGCCACCAGCTCCTCGAAGAAAGACTGCGACACGATGGGATTCTTGAAGAACGATCCGGCGCTGCGCGCATCCTCATCGCCGGGAACGATGAGCATGGCCTTGCGGTGGCGGATTTCCCGTACCGCTGCTCTGACTTCCACCAGAGTCGGATCGCCGGCATGCGTCGCGAAGAACTTCTGCAGGTCGGCGTAACGAATACTCGGCTTACCACCGTGCTGCAACGCGAACGATACTTGCAAGATGATGTAACGATCGCGATCCGTCGTGTTGAAGATGCTGGCGCGATAGGTGAAACCGCACTCCGCGTTAGAGAGGGTCCGGACTTGCAGAGACCCCAGGCCCAGAACTCTCACCTCGCGAATGGTCTGGGAGACTTCCTGGCCATAGGCGCCGACATTCTGCACCGGGGTACCGCCCACGGTGCCGGGAATACCGCTCAAGCACTCCAACCCGGCGCAGTTGGCGTCCACGGTTTGTTCCACCAGCGTGTCCCAATTCACGCCCGCACCGGCCGTGAAAATCACGTTTTCATGAGGCGGCGTGGAACTCGACAAGCTGGAGATCGCGACCTTGAGGACCAAGCCGGCGAAGCCCTTATCGGCGATGACCAAGTTGCTGCCACCGCCGAGCACGAACCATGGCAACTGACGCGAGCGGGCAAACTCTACCGCTTCAATCACTTCGGCTTCACTGTGGGCTTCGACGAAGTGGCGGGCCGGGCCACCCACACCGAGCGTGGTGAAGGGAGCCAGAGCAACGTGTTCGCGAATGAGCATGGGCACAAAGCCAATATATATGCTCAAGCAAGTTGCGGGGACGTCAGTCCTTCAGGATCTGGCGGGCGATGACCAGCCGCTGAATTTCGCTGGTGCCTTCGCCGATGGTGCAAAGCTTGACGTCGCGGTAAAACTTCTCGGCGGGATAATCCTTGATAAATCCGTAGCCGCCGTGAATCTGCACTCCTTCGTTGGCGCACCTCACCGCGACCTCGCTGGCATACAGCTTCGCCATGGAAGACTCCAGCGTGGTCTTCATGCCGGCATCTTTCATCGCGGCCGCACGATGAGTCAGCAGGCGCGCAGCATCGATTTCCGTCGCCAGGTCGGCAAGTTTAAACGCGATTGCCTGGAACTGGCTGATCGGCTGGCCGAACTGCTTGCGCTCCTTGGAATACTTGAGCGCCGCTTCATAAGCGCCTTGTGCTATGCCCAGCCCCAGCGCGGCGATGGAGATGCGGCCTCCATCCAAAACTTTCATCGCGTCAACGAATCCGTGGCCTTCCTGGCCCAGCAGATTCTCGGCAGGAATTTCGCAGTCTTCGAAGATCAACTCCGAGGTGTCGCTGGCCCGCAGACCCAGTTTGTTTTCCTTCTTGCCGGAGCGGAATCCCTTCGTGCCTTTCTCCACCACGAACGCCGACAGCCCGTGGGTGTGCGCCGTTCTATCGGTCACCGCAACCACCACCGCCACGTCAGCGTAGTGGCCATTGGTGATGAACGTCTTGGTGCCGTTCAGCACCCAGTTGTTACCCCGACGCACAGCCGAGCAGCGCGCGCCGCCCGCATCTGAACCCGCGCCCGGCTCCGTCAGGCCCCAGGCGCCGATGAACTCGCCGGTCGCCAGCTTGGGAACGTATTTCCGTCTTTGCGCCTCGTTGCCGGCAATGAAGATGTGATTCGAGCACAGCGAAGTGTGTGCGGCCACAATGATGCCTACCGACCCGTCCACGCGCGAGAGTTCTTCGATGGCGGTGACATATTCGATATAGCCCATGCCGGCGCCGCCGTACTCGGTGGGAAAAATGGTGCCCATCAGTCCCAGCTTACCCAGTTCCTTGACGGTCTCCAGCGGGAAGGTACCGGGTTCGTCCCACTTCATCACGTTGGGTGCAATCTCGCGCTCTGCAAAGTCACGCACCATTTTCTTTAATTGCAGTTGTTCGTCCGAGAGCTGGAAATCCAAACCGTTCCTCCAAATCGTTGATGCGTGCTCCACCCGCTCCTTCAAATCAGCGCAACATCCCCGCCATGTGTTGCGTGCCCTGCACCAATCCCAGAGACCAGTTCGTAACATTGATAAAGAAGTTCGGGAAGAGCCCGATAACTACTGTGCCTGCTGCGGTTATGGTCAACGCCAAGCGCATCGCCGGGCGCGTATGCACCGGTTCTGCGTCGATGGGCTGGCGCATCAGCATCGAATTGGCAATGCGCATGTAATAGTAGAGGCCCACCACCGAATAAAGTACACCGATGGCAGCCAGCGCGTAATGTCCCGTCTGAATCAGGCTCAGGAAGATGAAGTACTTGCCCCAGAAGCCCGCCAGGGGCGGAATCCCAGCCAGCGAGAGCAGGAAGATCAGCATCAGGATGGCTTCCGTCGGCGCCTTGAAGTACAGTCCGGCGATGTCATCGACCGTGTCGCCGATGATGTTGCGCCGCCGTAGCGACGTGATCACCGCGAACGCCCCCAGGTTCATGAAGGTGTACACCAGCAGGTAAATCATGATCGCCATGATGCCGGTGGAATTGGTTTGGCCGTCGCTGGCGATCAGCCCCAGCAGCATGTACCCGACGTGCGCGATGGACGAGTATGCCAGCAGCCGCTTCAGGTTGTCCTGCGTGATCGCGGCCAGGTTGCCGCCGGTCATAGTCGCAATGGCAACGAAGATCAGCAGTGGCACATACATCGAGCGCAGGGGATAAAGTCCGAAGAGAAAGATGCGCAGCAGCATCGCCCATCCCGCAGATTTCACGGCCACCGACATGAAGCCGGTGATGCTGGTGGGCGCGCCTTCGTACGCGTCGGGTGCCCACTGGTGAAAGGGCACCGCCGCAATCTTGAACAACAGTCCGGTGGTGGTGGTCAGCAGCGCAAAGATGACCACCGGATCGTTCGGCCGGGTGGCGATCACTTCCTGCAACTTCTGCGCAATCTGCCCCAGGTTGGTGCTGCCAGTCAGGCCGTAGAAAAGCGACAGGCCGTACGCGAAGATTCCCGACGAAAATGCGCCGAGCAGCAAGTACTTCAGTGCGGCCTCATTCGACCGCTTATCGCGCCGCAGGAAACCCACCAGCACGTAGGTCGAGATGGCCATCAGCTCCAGGCCAATAAAGATCAGCACGATGTCATAGCCGGCGGCCATGCACATCATTCCGACCACCGACAGAAGCATGAGCGCATAGAACTCGCCGTGGTTCTCGTGCTCGATTTCGAGATACCGCATCGACATCAGGATGGCGATGCCCGCGCCCACCAGGAACAGATAGAAGAAATAGATGGCGAAGCGATCGACGACCAGCGAGCCCATGAAGCCGGTAAAGGTCGCGATTGCGATGCCTTGCTTTTCCGCGGCGTGATAGACGAGATGGAGCCTGATCACCGCGACTGACGAAAACGCCACGCCGATCAATGCAGTGATGGCGTTCACCCTCTTCCACTGCTGCGGCAGCATCAGATCAATCATCAGGATGCCGAGCGCGAACACCGTCAGCAGCAGCATCGGCAAGGCGAGCAGGTAGTCGGCCCTTGAGTAAGACAAGGAAAATGTTGTCAGCGAGGTGGTCACTAGGTCATCCTCAATTGCCGAGCGCGGCCGGAGCCACCGCTAAATTGGCTTTCGCTGTATTCACGGGAGCGGGCTTCTGCTTCGTCGCCACTCCGGGTTTCTGCCCATCTCCGGTTGTCGCTGGCTCCTGCGTCTCTGGCGCTTTAGGCGGTTCAGGCAGCGGAGTCGCCGCCTCCGGATTCGGATTCACCGGCTGGGCCGCAAGCACCGGCTTAGTCAGTCCGGGATAATCGGGCCGTACGGTCGCAACCAGGTTGTTGACCGGCGTCGCGAGAATCTGGAAGAACGGCTTGGGATACAAACCAATCCAGAAGGCGACGATCACCAGCGGAATAAACGTGGCCAGTTCCCTTCCCGAAAGATCCAGCAGCTTCTCGTTCTTGGGATTGTTCACCGGGCCAAAGAATACGCGCTGGTAGAGCCACAGCAAGTACGCCGCCGCCAGAATCACTCCCGGCACCGCCCAGGCGGCCCAAACCTTGTTTTCCATGAACGTGCCCTGCAGGATGGTGAACTCGCCGACGAACCCATTGAGCAGCGGCAGTCCCATCGAAGACATGAACATGATGAGGGTGATCGTCGCGTAAACCGGCATGACGTTAGAGATGCCGCCGTACTCGGAAATCTCGCGCGTATGTCGCCGTTCGTATAGGATGCCCACAATCAAGAACAGCGCGCCGGTGGAGATGCCGTGGTTGATCTGTTGCAGCACCGAGCCGCTCAACCCCAGCGGGCTGAGAGCGAAGATGCCCAGGGTGCAGAAGCCAAGGTGGCTGACCGACGAGTACGCCACCAGCTTCTTCATGTCCTTCTGCATCAGCGAAACCAGCGCGCCGTAGATGATGGCGATCAGCGAAAGCACAATCACGAACTGGCGCACCCACGGCGTCATCGCGACCGCCGGAAAGAACGGCAGCGAGAAGCGGATCAGGCCGTACGTCCCCATCTTCAGCAGAACGCCCGCCAGGATCACGGAGCCTGCGGTCGGCGCTTCCACGTGCGCGTCGGGCAGCCAGGTGTGGAACGGGAACATCGGCACCTTGATGGCGAAGCCGACAAAGAACGCAAAGAACAGCCAGATGGCCGCGTGGCCGCCGATCTTCGGCGCCGTAGCGTAAAGATCGGGCAGGTAGAAGGTGTACACGCCGGTCAGGGTGTGGTGATGGAAATAGAGGAATAGAATGCCGAGCAGCATCAGCACCGAGCCGAACAACGTGTACAGGAAAAACTTGATCGCGGCGTAAAGCTTGCGCGGTCCGCCCCAGATACCGATCAGCAGGTACATCGGCACCAGCATGGCTTCCCAGAAAACGAAGAACAGGAACATGTCGTTGGCCATGAAGACGCCGAGCATGCCCGTCTGCAATACCAGGAACCAAACGTAGTATTCCTTCACCCGCTCTTGGATGGCGTTCCACGACGACAGAATCGAGATGGCCCCGAGCAGCGTCGTCAGCATGATCAGCAGGAACGAAATGCCGTCGATGCCGATCACGTAGCCGGAGCCGATGGACGGGATCCAGTTGTTGGGTGCGCCTTCGACGAACTGGAAGCCGGCGTGGTCCTTCAGCGCCCAGAACCACGGGACCAGCGGCAACGAAACCGCAAATCCCAGGAAGCCGAAGATGTTGCCGATCCAGCGGATGGCGTCCTTGTTCTCCTTGGGCACCAGCATGAGGAGAACTGCGCCCACCAGCGGCGTGAATAAAATTATCGAAAGAATATGGTTGTACATTTATTTAGCTCTCAGCCTTCAGCCGTCAGCTTTCAGCACGTCTTCGTCGGGTGCCCCATCTTTGTCGCCGCTTTTGGCGACAGGGGGGTCTACCACTTGATCACGTAATAAAAAACAAATCCCACCAGCCCAGCGACCATCACCAGCGCGTACCACTGCACCAGGCCCCACTGCACCAGGCGCACCGGATACGAAGCCAGCCGCGTCACCATGGCCACTCCATTTACCAACAGGCCGTCAATAATCCACTTGTCCCATAGCACCGACAGGGTGCCGCTCATGCGCGTGGACCATCCTGCGCCGTTGACCGCGCCATCAATCACTTCGGCGTCGAACTTCCACATGGCATCGCCCAGGCCCATTGCCCCCAGGCGCACCGGTCCCACCTTCTTACGCCCGGTGAACACCCAGTCGTAGATCTCGTCCACGTACCACTTGCGGAAAAGCGTCTTATAGAAGCGCGGTGAAATCTCATTGATCGGCTCTTTGTAGCCCTTGTCGGCCTTCTTGTAGGCGCGCTGCGCCAGGAACCAGCCCACCACCGCCGCTCCCACCGAGGCGAACATCAGCGTGTACTCCATCGGATCGGTGTGCTCGACCTGCTGCTCACCGGCAGTCACTTGCGCGGCCTTGCCGCCTTCTTCCAGTACCGTCGCTTCGTTCGCGAACACCGGCTCGAGGAATTTCTCGAAGCGATTCGAATCACGAATGTGTACAAGCCGGCCCAGACTTTGCGGCAGTCCCAAGAAGCCAGCGCCTATCGAGCAAATCGCCAGGATGACCAGCGGCACCGTCACCGTCTTGGGCGATTCGTGGATGTGGTGCTCCACCTCGTGATTCATGCGGGGCTTGCCGAAGAACGTCAGGTAGATCAGCCGGAACATGTAGAACGAGGTCATCAGCGCAGTCAGAAACGCGATGTACCACAAGTAGCGATACGCGCCCGCTTCGCGCGACCACGTCTCCCACAGGATGGCGTCCTTGGAAAAGAAGCCCGCGAATCCCGGAATACCGGCGATGGCCAGCGTCGCAATCAGCATGGTGCCGAAGGTGGTCTTGATCTTTCCGCCGAGCGCGCCCATGTGCTGCATTTCCTGTTGGCCGCTCATGGCGTGAATCACCGAGCCCGCCCCGAGGAACAGCAGCGCCTTGAAAAACGCATGGGTGAAGACGTGGAACACGCCCGCGGCAAATGCTCCCACGCCGAGCGCCAGAAACATGTATCCCAACTGCGACACCGTGGAGTACGCCAGCACGCGCTTGATGTCGTTCTGCACCAGGGCGATGGTCGCGGCAAAAATTGCGGTCAGCGCGCCGATGATGGCGACCGTCTTCATCGCATTCGGCGCCAGCACAAACAGCGCGTTGGAGCGTGCCACCATGTACACGCCCGCGGTCACCATGGTCGCGGCATGGATCAGCGCCGAGACCGGCGTTGGGCCTTCCATCGCGTCCGGTAACCAGACATACAGCGGGAACTGCGCCGACTTGCCGCAGGCTCCAACGAACAGCAGCAGGCAGGCGGCGGTAATCACCGGATCGCCGATGTGAAATTGTCCGCTACGCGCCAGCAGGTTGACCTTGGTGTACTGCATCGAGCCGAAGTACCAGGCGATGGTGAACATGCCCAGGATGAATCCCGCGTCACCGATGCGATTGACGATGAATGCCTTGTTCGCAGCCGTCGATGCGGAGTGCCGCTGGAAGTAGAAGCCGATCAGCAGGTACGAACACAGGCCCACGCCCTCCCAGCCCACAAACATCACCGCGTAGTTGTTCGCCAGGATGAGCGTCAGCATGGAGAACATGAACAGGTTCATGTATCCGAAGAAGCGATAGTAGCCGCCTTCATGCCCCATGTAGCCGATCGAGTAGATATGGATCAGCATGCCTACGCCGGTCACGAACAGCAGCCAAATGCAGGACAGCGGATCAAGCAGGAAGCCAGCATCGGCGCGAAACTCGGCCGTGCGGCCGCCATGCACCGGGTAGGTCAGCGAGGCATCGCCAGTGCCCATCCAGGTGTACAGCACCTTCTCGAAGGGCTTGCCGGGATTGGCGGCGCTGTATCCGGTGTACTGCCACACGGCGACACACGCCCACGCGAACGCCAGCACAACCAAGCCGACGCAAATGCCATTCACCGCCTGCTTCGACAGCTTGCGCCCAAAAAAGAACATGCAAGCCGCACCGATGGCGGGAAACAGCGGAATCAACCAGATGTGGTCAAGAAACATAGCAATTAGCCGTTAGCAATTAGCAAAACCCAAAGCCTGCCGCTCTACCATTTCAACAAATCCACTTCGTCCACGTTCACCGTCTCCTTGTTGCGGAAGAAGGCGATGATGATGCCGAGGCCGACTGCCGCTTCGGCGGCAGCGTCGGTGATCACGAAGATCGCGAACACCTGCCCATGCAATCCGTAGAGCCGTGAGAACGCCACCAGATTCAGGTTCACGGCATTCAGGATCAATTCAATCGACATCAGGATGATGACCACGTTGCGCCGCGTCAGGACGCCGATGGTGCCGATGATGAACAGCGCCGCCGCAACCACGAGGTAATGCATGGTGGTGATCTCTGTCATGTCAAATCCTCTTCTTCGCCATGACCACCGCGCCCACGATGGCCACCAGCAGCAGCAGCGACGCAATCTCAAACGGCAGCATGTAATTGCCGTACAGCCAGATGCCAATCTGCTGCGTGTTGTCGCCCTCAAGCCCGCGATAACTCTGGTAAAACGCCGACGGAAACACGCCGCGACCCGTGCGATAAACAAACGCCAGCAATCCCCCGAGCGCCAGGGCGGCAATCGTGGCCACGATCCACTGCTTGTTGAACTGGTACTCGCGGATGTTCTGCTCCAGGTTCACCAGCATGATGACGAACAGGAACAGCACCATGATTCCGCCGGCGTAGAGCACGATCTGCACCGCGGCCACGAAGGGCGCGTACAGCATGAGGTAAAAGCCGGCCAGCGCGAGCAGGGTCACGATCAGCGACAGCGCCGCGTGCACCGGATTCCGCCGCGTGATCACCGCGATGGCGGACACGATGGCAGTGATCGCCAGAAAGTAGAAAAAGAATGGTGTGGCGACCGGATTCATATTGTGTGCTTCTCTCTCATTGTTGACCTAACCTCTGTCATCCTGAGCGGGGGCGCGCTTCTTTCGCGCGCCGGAGTCCAAGGACCCCTATTATTACGAAACCCTTTGTCCCCCGTTTGTCATCCCGGGCGAGTCGAGGGACCTGCCCAAACGCCAGCTCTACCAAACTGACAACTGACTACTGGCTACTGACAACTCCTTCACTTCGCATACTTCTCCGGCTCTGGCCCGCACTCCAGCGCCGCCTGGTCCAGCACCATGCCCTCGCGGCTGTAGAGCGCCATCTCGTAATCCTGGGTCAGCTCCAGCGCGTCGGTCGAGCAAGCCTCCTCGCACAGGCCGCAGAACATGCAGCGGCTCAGGTCGTAGGTCCACGAGACCACCTCTTTGCGCTTGGTCGCCGGGTTGCGCTCGCCCTTTACCACGATGAGTTGCTCGGGACAAGCCAGCGCGCACAGGTTGCAAACGATGCACAGCGACTCGCCGGTATCGGGATTCGAGTTCAATCGCGGCTGCCCACGGAAGCGCTCGAAGATCACCGGCCGCTCCAGCGGATACTGCTCAGTGATCGCCTCGCTGGGTGGCTGATAGTGGAACGTCACCTTGAGGCCCTTTACCAGATCAACCAGAAAGATCTTGCGCACTAGCGAAGTCAGTTTCACTGCAGCACCCCCGTGATCGCGGCCGACAGTTGCGGCATCAGGCCCCAAAGCGCGGTGGCAATCAGCACGCCCAAGCCAGTCGGCAGCAGTACCTTCCAGCCCACCTTCATGAGCTGGTCGAAGCGGTAGCGCGGGAAGGTTCCGCGATACCAAATGTACAAGTACATGAAGAAAGCAACTTTCACGACGAACCAGTAAATGTCTTGTATGCGGACGCTCACCGCCGGAACCAGCAGCACCAACCCGACGAATCCCAGCAGCGCGCCGAATGTGCCCAGGCCAATCGTCTGAACGCGAAACTGTGGGATCTTCGGCATGCGAATGGTTCCCAGGAAGCACCCGGCAGCGAGCACGAAGAACGTCAGCGCGGGAAGAAACGAGAACGCCATGTCCCAGGCCGGCCCGCCCAACCAGTTCGGAAATGGCCTCATCCACCCGCCCAGCCACAGCGTCACCGCAATCGACGACACGGCAAGCATTGCCGAGTACTCGGCCAGGAAAAACAGTGACCAGCGAAAGCCGCTGTACTCGGTGTGGAATCCCGCGACCAGCTCCGACTCCGCTTCCGGCAGATCGAAGGGCGCGCGGTTGGTCTCCGCCACCATGGCGATAGCGAACACCGCGAAGGCGATGAAGCCCAGCGGGAAAAACTTGAAGATGAACCAAGTGTGCTGACTGGCCTGCGATTCCACGATGCCGATCATGCTCAGCGTGCCGGTGCCTGTCTGCAGACTTGTCATCAGCACGGCGGAGACAATCGCCAGCCCCATGGCAATTTCGTACGAGACCATCTGTGCGCTCGAGCGCAGCGATCCCATCAACGGGTAATGCGAGTTCGACGACCAGCCCGCCATGATGATGCCCAGCACGCCCAGCGACGACACGCCCAGCATGAACAGAACGCCGATGTTCATATCGGTGACGGCGTGGGTGCGGCCGAACGGCACCACCAGGAACGTGGTGAACGCGGTCATCGTCACCACGACCGGCGCGCTCCAGAACACCAGCTTGTCGGCGTCGTGGGGAATGATGTCTTCCTTGATCAGCAGCTTGAGCGCGTCGGCGAACGGTTGCAGCAATCCGTGCGGGCCCACGCGCATGGGGCCAAGGCGAATCTGCATGTGCGCCAGAATTTTGCGCTCCAGCCAATTCATGCAGAGCACGGCCACCGACACCCCGGCAATCACCAGCAGGATATAAATCGTGGCCCAGAACAGGTTGCCCGCCTCACCCGGGGTCGTGCCCGAACTCAGGTAGCCTTTGATGTACTCGATCATTTAGCGGTCCACCTCCCCGAGCACGATGTCGAGCGTGCCGATGACCGCAACCACGTCGGCCACCAGCAAGCCGCGCACCATCTTGTCGAGGGCTTGCAGATTGACGAACGATGGAGGACGCACCCGTATGCGATACGGCTGCGTGGAAGCGTCGCTCACGATGAAATATCCCAGCTCGCCTTTGGGCGCTTCGATGGAGTGATAGACCTCGCCCACCGGCGGCTTGATTACCTTCGGCACCTTGGCCATGATCGGGCCTTGCGGCAGTCCATCCACCGCCTGACGAATAATGCGCACCGCCTGGCGCATCTCCTCGATGCGCACCAGGTACCGGTCGTAGGTGTCGCCGTGCAGTCCGGTAGGGATCTCAAAGTCGAAGTCTTTGTACGACTCGTACGGCTGGGCTTTGCGCAGGTCCCACTTCACGCCGCTGGCGCGCAGCACCGGCCCGGTGACGCCCAACGCGATGCAATCCTCCGGATTCAGAATGCCCACGCCCTTGGTGCGCTCCACCCAGATGCGGTTGGTGGTCAACAGCTCTTCGTATTCGTCGAGCTTGGGCAGGAAGGCGTCGCAGAACTTCTTGCAATCCTGCTCGAAGCCTTCATAGGCTTCGTAGATGCAGCCGCCAATACGAAACGCATGAGTCGTGAGGCGTGCGCCGCAATACTTTTCGAAGATCTTCAGTACCTCTTCGCGATCGCGGAAGCAGTAAAACAGCGGCGTAATCGCTCCGATGTCAAGCGCGTGTGTGCCCAGCCATACCTGGTGGCTGGCGATCCGGCACAATTCGGTGAGGATGACGCGAATGTATTGCGCCCGCGGCGGGGCTTCGACGTTGAGCAGCTTCTCGACGGCTTCGCAGTAGCCCAGTCCGTTAGAGACCGCGGCGACGTAATCCATGCGGTCCACATAAGGATTGAACATCGCGTAGGTGCGGTTCTCGGCAATTTTCTCTACGCCGCGATGCAGGTAGCCAATGACGCACTCGGTGCCTAGGACTTTCTCGCCGTCCAGCTTCAGGATGACGCGCAACACGCCATGCGTGGACGGGTGCTGCGGCCCCATGTTGAGGACCAGTTCGGTCGCATCCAGGAAGGTTTCGTCCTTGGTATCGAGGTCGAGATAATCGGTGCGTTCGCTCATTGTCCACTCTCGATGCCCAGGTTGATGTGCACCCATTCCTGGTCCTGCTGCAGGATCGGGTAATCCTTGCGCAACGGGAAACCCTTCCATCCGTCCGGCATCAGAATGCGCTTCAGGTCAGGATGCCCGTCGAACTCGATGCCGAACATGTCGAAGACCTCGCGCTCCAGCCAGTTTGCCGTCTCCCAAATTTCCACGGCGGTGCGAAGATGCTCGCCGTCCTTGATCTGGGTCTTCACTCGCACCCGCTGGTTGTGGTGAAACGAATACAGGATGTAAACGATGTCGAACTGCGCCTCGCGCTTGGGATAGTGCACTGCGGTGATGTCCACGCAGTAATCGAACAGCTCGTCCTGGCGCATGCGCCGCAGGATCTCGTACACGATGGAGCTGTCCACGACCAGGTACTTCTGTCCCACGTATGTGCTAGCCTCTTTGATTCCGGAACCGTATTGGCTGCGCAGACGCGTGACTAGTTCGGCCTCCCAAGGCTTCGGCTTCGGCCCTTCAGGTTTGGGTGCAGGCTTGGCGGCTGGAGCCGCAGGCTTGGCCGCGGCCGGGGCGGGCTTTTCGCCGGTCGCAGGTGCAACTGCAGGCTTCGCCGGTTCAGCGGGCTTGGCAGCGGCGGGCTTGACGGGCCCGGCGGGCTTGGCCGCGGACGGCGCCTCTGCCCCGGCAGCAGGCGCGCTCGGTGGCGGAACTGTTGGCGCAGCAGAACTTGGGGATGTTTCGGCGGACGCCTTGGCGCCCGATCCTGCTCCCTCGCCGGACGCAACTGGTGCGCCCGCCGGGGAGGCTGGTTCAGGAGAGACTGGGCCGGTTTCCTTGGTTTCTTCGGGCACTGCTATGCCTCTCTGAGGTACCCCTTCCGCTGTTGTCAGCGACCTTTAATTTGTAACAGCTTCCGGGTCTTATCATCTTGTGCGAGGGTCACGCCACACTGTGATGATGATCACATTGTTGCGCGAGTCGACAAATTGGCGTCCGGGTGCGCGCCCGTTTCGAGTGCGCCAGATGGTTCTCCACGCTTTCAGCTCGCGTATTCTGTTTCGATTCGCACCCATGTTTGCTCAGGATACCCCAAGCGGGCAGCGCCCCGGGGCCGTCCAGCGCACCCGAATTCGTGTGTTAAACTTGGGTGTTTCGCTACCTAATTCCAACAATCATGCTCTTCTCCAAAGAATATGTGGGCTACCTGGCGCGCGAAGTCACCAACAAGCTGATCGCGGGCGAGTTCATCGAAACCGCGGCGAAACCCGAGGTGACCGCCCGCGTCAACGCCGCGCTGCTCGAGGAACTAACGCTGGAAGACCGCATCAACGACGAAGTCCGCATCATCCTTGAGACCTACGCTGACGAAATGAACCGCAGTGGCGCCAACTACCAGGAAATGTTTAAGAAAATCAAAAATGAGCTGGTGCGAAAGTACAAGGCAGTGCTATGAGGCTCAGCCGCGAAAAGATCAACAAGCTGGCGCACGCTGTGGCCGACACCCTCGCCGAGCTGGACAACGTGGACTTCCTCGAGGACCGCAATAGCATCCGCCTGGAAGCTCGCCGCGTTCTGGAACTGCTGATGGCCCAGGAAGCCAGGATCGACGCTGCCGCCCGGCAGAAGATCGAAAGCCAGCGCCGCACCATCCTCGAAGGCTCCCAGGAATGGGACATCCTCTACCGCAAGTACTACAACGAAGAAGTAAAGAAGCTGGGAATCTGACGGCAGTTGTCAGTCGCCAGTTGTCGGTGGCCAGTTGACGCCTCCTATAATCATCCCAGCATGTCCGGCGTTTTCTCTTTGCCCGTGATTGGCCGCGAAATCAAGCGCCTCGCCTCCGAGGCTGGCTTCGATCTCGCCGGCATAGCCGGAGTGGCCGACACCGCAGAGCACCGCTTTTTTCCCCAATGGATCGCCGACGGTCGCGCGGGTGAGATGAAGTACCTCGAAGCGCGCAACGAAAGTGGCCAGTTGAAGCGCGCCTCGCTGTCCAACGCCGCTCCCTGGGCGCGTTCGGTGGTGGTGTGCGCCCTCAATTACAACGCCGGCGGCCCCTACTCGACGCACGCCGGCACGACCACGCAGGGGTGGATCTCACGCTACGCGTGGTCGCAACGCGACTATCACGAAGTAGTACTCGGGAAGCTGCGCGCGCTGGAAGCCGGGCTGCTGGGAATTTGCGAGCGGGAAAAGCTGCCCGCGCCGCGGACATGGTGCTATGTGGACACCGGTCCGGTCATCGAGCGCATCTTTGCCCAGTACGCCGGGATCGGTTGGATTGGCAAGAACACCTGCATCCTGAATGAGCACTTGGGGTCGTGGCTCTTTCTCGGCATCATGCTGACGTCGCTGGAGCTGACGCCCGATCTGCCTCCGCCCGACCGCTGCGGCTCGTGCACGCGCTGCCTCGACGCCTGTCCGACCAACGCCTTCCCTGCTCCGTATCAACTCGACGCGACCCGGTGCATCTCGTATCTCACCATCGAAAAACGCGGCGCCATTCCTGAAGACCTGCGCTCCGGCATGGGCCGACAGGTGTTCGGCTGCGACATTTGTCAGGACGTTTGCCCGTGGAACCGTGAGGCCCCACTGACGAAGACATCTGAGCTTCAACCGCGCGCTGCGCTGGTGAATCCCGATCTGGAGTGGCTGGCGGGCTTGAGCCTGCAAGAGTTTCGCGAAGTGTTTCGCGCTTCGCCGGTGAAACGCGCGAGGTTCAATGGCCTGCGGCGAAATGTCGCGATCGCGCTCGGCAACAGCGGTGAAGAGCGCTTTTTGCCCGTGCTCGAAGAACTGAGTCGCGATGAAGACGGGATGGTTGTGGAACACGCCCGCTGGGCGCTGCGGCGCTTGCGCGGTGAACTGCGGCGACCTTCCACAAAATGACGGCGCCGTCATCTCATAGTTAGGCAACGTTCCGCACCCGCGCAGAATTGCGCTCTTGTGGGTAGGAATTACACCGCTGCTACGTGCACCGATTCGCTAAACACGTGCTGCCTCACCATTTCGGATGTGGCACGTCTATTGCACATAACAAGAGTACGAAGCAAGCAACGTACTTGATCCACCGGTGCGAGACAGGGCACCGGAAACCAGAATTTTTCGCGTGATCGGCATCGTCGACGGAAGACAGGTAAGTTTCCCGCTAACCGTGACGGCGTCTCCCACGCTTAACTTCGTGGAGCGTGAGGGTCCCCCTCCGGGCTGCCACGATTGATGCCCAATCCGCACCCAACTCGGGGTTGAAGTTTCCCCCCGGGGCATCTCGCCCTCCGGTTTCGGTCGGAGGGTTTTTTTTGCTCTCACTACAGAGTTGACTTATAACCTACAGCCCATCTCATAAATAGCCCAGGCCGCGATTTGTATCAGGGCCCGGCTTTTAGAGCATTTTCAGAGATAGTGTAGACTGTTGCTGGCGATTCTCCGCTCCACAGGATGGCACGACCATACGCGAATGATTTGCGACGAAAGTTTTTGCAGGCCTATGAGCAGGGCAAAGGGACACTGGGGGAGTTGGCGGAACAATTCGGGGTGAGCGAAGGCTGGGCCAAGAAGATCTCGGCCACCCGCACGCGCACGGGGCAGATGGAGCGGCCGCCGTGGCGACGTGGTCCGGTGAGCCGGGTGACGGTGACGGTGCAGGAGTGGATGGGGGAGCAAATCCGTAAGCAGCCGGATCTGACCCTGAGGGAGTTGCAAGCGCAACTGCAAGCGGTCCAGGGCGTGGGCTTGAGCATCGGGCGGCTGTGGCTGGCCTTACGGCAGATGGGACTGCGGCTTAAAAAAAGTCACTCCACGCCCAAGAACAAGAAACGCCGGAGGCGCAGCAGCGCCGGCAAGCGTGGTGGGAAGCCATAACCCAGATCGACCCTGCGCAGTTGGTGTTTCTAGACGAGAGCGGCGCCAGCACGCAGATGACGCGGAACTATGGCCGGGCTCCGCGTGGAGAACGGGTGCCGGAAGGGACGCCCCACAGCCACTGGTCTACGTTGACCATGCTGGGGGCGCTCACCACCCACGGCTTGCAGGCGCCCATGACCATCGCATCGCCGACCGATGGAGATGTCTTCCTGGCCTATCTGGAACAGGTGTTGTGCCTGCAGCTCCAGCCCGGACAGGTGGTCATTATGGACAATCTGTCGGCTCACAAAGTGCAGGGGGTACGGGAGCAGATTGAAGCCCGGGGAGCGCGCCTGATCTATCTGCCCGCCTACTCGCCGGACTTCAACCCCATTGAGCAGGCCTGGTCGAAGATCAAGCAGTGGCTGCGCTCGGCCAAGGCCCGAACCGTAGAAGCTCTGGAACGCGCCATTGCCGAAGCCCTGGTAGCCGTTACCGCCGAGAATGCCTTAGCCTGGTTCTCGCATTGCGGATATGGTCTACAATAACTTTGAAAACGCTCTAGCCGGGCCGAAAGAGACTCCCTTCTCGATTGGGCTTTGACCCCTGTCTTCAGTGGCTAAAACCGCTTATCTTGGACACAGCCAGGGCACGACTGGAAGTCGTGCCCTGATACAAATCGAGCCTGCTACTATTTATGAGACCAGTTCTAGTAGACTGGCCCGACTTTCGCGAAAGCCTTCCGCGTGTGACAAGCGCACAAATTCTGGCTATAAAGAAGGCATGAACGAAGTCCTCAGCCGGCGCCTTAGCCAGCCACAGTTTGCCGACCCCATGCAAGAAGCTCTGCTGGGCCTTCTGGTCGCAGCCCATACGCTGAATGACCTGATAAATGAACTTTGCGAAATGCACCGCATTACGCGCCCGCAGTACAACGTGCTGCGCATCCTGCGAGGGGTCCATCCCCGAGGACACGCGCGTTGCGAGATCGCCAGGCGCATGATCGACCGCGCTCCCGATGTCACTCGCCTGGTGGACCGACTGCAGGCCCGTGGCCTGGTCAAACGGTCTCGGGGAAACGACGATCAGCGCCAAGCCGTGACCAGCATCACCGCTAAAGGGTTGAAGCTGCTGGCCAGAATGCAGCCCGAGATTGACGCGACCGTGGGCGCCCGCCTGAGTAGGCTCAATGAGGAAGACTGCCGCGAGTTGAGCCGCCTGTGCGGTCTGATACTGGAGCCCGATTCGGCGGAATAAAAAGCCGATCCCCTCAACGTAGCAAGACCTCGCTTGCGAACGTCGTACTCGGTTCCTTAACGAAGGCTTGAGATATCGATTCCAAAATAAGAAAACCCTCCCCGGCGGGAGGGTTCAGTGGTCTTGGCCGCACTCGGAAGCCCTGCGAAGCAACGCGCATGTGATCTGCTTCCGTGTGGCGCAGACGTCTTACACGCGCTGCACGTTAGCGGCCTGGAAGCCTTTCGGTCCCTTGGTGAGGTCGAATTCCACTGTCTCGCCCTCGTTCAGGCTCCGGTATCCGTTCTCCTGGATAGCCGAGAAATGTACGAAGACATCCTCGCCCGTAGATCTTTGGATGAATCCGTATCCTTTGGCTCCGTTAAACCACTTGACTGTACCTTTCTCTCTCACAACTTACTCCTTTCACCTGATGACCTTGGAATAACCCCTGCTGCGCGGACGTTCCGAACAGAACCCTGAGGAAGAGTGATCGGAAGACGTCACAACGTCGCCGGGAAACAAGGGTTGCGGCTCAGCGCGCAGCTTTTCGGCAATGAAAAAGCCCCCTGAATCGTCCTGGCGGACTAATGCGCCCACGACAGAGCCGATCCTTGGAGCCCGTACCATGCGTGAAATTCGACTGCTGACAGAAACATCAACCCAAATCCGCGTTTCGGTTCGACCGAAAGCTCCTCTCTCACCCATTCCAGAGGGGAGCAGGAGATGATTACAGGAACTCGGCATTCTGGCAAGTGTTTTCATCACAGCGTGTGGGTTGAGACCGAGGTTACTGGACGTTGGACCTCTCGGGAATTTCCTGCCGGTTGACCTGATTATGCCCTTGGCACGATACGATAACGGGGACCGCTGGAGGCCAGCAGATTGCGAATCGTTGCTGTCGGAGAGATCTTGTGGGATGTGATTGGCGAGCAGGAATATCTCGGCGGTGCTCCCCTGAACTTTGCCGCTCACGCCCAGAAGCTCGGCCATGAAGCCTTGGTGGTGAGCGCGGTGGGCGACGACGATCGCGGCCGGTGCACCCTCGATTGCCTGCGGCAATGGCGCCTTTCGACCGAGTTTGTGCAGGTCCTCCACGGCCAGGACACGGGAACGGCGCAGGTCGAGCTCGATAGTGAAGGCAAGCCCACATTTCGGATCGTGCGACCCGCTGCCTATGACTTTGTGACCCTCAGCAATGATCAACTGCAATCCATCGCTGCGTTGCAGCCGGACTGGATTTATTTTGGCACGCTCTATCACATGTCCGCGCAAGCACTGGATTCGACGCTGAAGCTGCTTCAGGCAGCGCCTTCCGCCCGTCGCTTCTACGACATCAATTTGCGGGAGGGCAACTGGACGCTGGCGCTGGTGGAGCAACTGTCGTCGCACGCCGACGTCATCAAGTTGAGCGATAGCGAGGCGGAGTTCCTCGATGGCCTGCTCAATGCAGGCGAACAGGAGGGATCGGTCGAATACCTCTGCCGGCGATGGACCGACCGCTACGGCTGCGAAACCATTTGTGTGACCTTGGGCGAGCGTGGCTGCGCAATTCTCAACCAGGGCATCTACAGCGAGAGTCCGGGCTACAGGGTGCAGGTGGCGGATTCGGTCGGCGCGGGCGATGCCTTCGCCGCGGCTTTGCTCCACGGTCTGGAGCGGCGGTGGGACACACGCCGCTTGGGCTGCTTCGCCAATGCCGTGGGCGCGCTGGTGGCAAGCCGCCCCGGTGCGACGCCCGATTGGAACATCGAAGAGTGCAGGCCGATGCTGGGCGAACGGTTTGACATGCAAGGAACGTAGCCCTGCAGAGGATCAACGTGGCGAGACTTGTTCTAGCTATTGCGCGTGTTGCTGCGTGAGCAGCACGACATCGTCATTGGACCGCCCGCGCGCGACCGCCAGCTTCTTGTTCTTCCAATCGTAGTCGAACCCATAAATCAGCAGATCGTCGAAATTGGTGACCAGTGAGGCGGACTCGACTCCGATAGGCTGTGCGACCAGGTTGGAGACGCCCTTGTTGGTCACCCCGTAGTAGAGGGACTGTCCGTCGGCGGAATAGCGGAAGCTGGTGGAGATAAAGGGACTAGGCGCGAAACCCTTTACCGGCAACCCTCCCTGTGATGGAATAATCTCAATCCTGGCTTTGGTGTTGATGCCGGCACCGAAGGCGGTAAGCGCGGCGATTTGTTTTCCATCCGGAGAGATGGCAGCAAAGCTGACGAACTTGTCGCTTAGCTGTTTAGCTTCCCCGCCAGTGAGCGGCATTTCCATTAGCACCTGCTTGCCCTTTTGCAGGCTGGTGTAGAGGAAGTATTTGCTGTCGGGCGAGCACACCGCATTCTGATCCAGCTTTCCATTCGTCAGTACAGTTGCACTGCCACTCTGCAGATCAAGGCGCCAGATGTTAATCCCCTTCGTCTGTTTGTTGGGCATGAAGAACAGCGCATGCGCACCGTCCGGGCAAACCGAGAGGCCGCCCATCGGCAGGCGTTCCTTGTAGATCACATTACGGTTGCTGCCGTCGGCATTCATCACCGCGATGTGGCTGTCGTAGTCCATCGCCAGCAAACGTCCGTCCGGCAGCCAACCGACGCCGATGTTGCCATGGTTGTCCACCTCGGTTGCACTGGAGCTGGAGTTTGCTTCCGAACTTAGCGTGTACACCCCGGCCTGGGGCGTAACTTGAATGGCAACCAGTTGTTCCCCGTCCCGAGTTACGCCAAGCGTCGAATTGCTGTAAACATTGAGGTCGTTGGTAATGCGATGGAGCTTTTGTCCGCCAAGAGAGATCGCCCCAATCTGTCCATTCCAGTCGCTGGAAATGTCGTGAAAGATAAGCACCAGGTGGCGCCCGTCCGGCATCCAGGTGGGCTTTTGCAGGAGGGCTGTTCCCGCATATACGGTCTTCTCTTTTCCGTTCGCCGGATTGAGCACCACGATTCTGCCAAGATTTTGACTGCCCGGGTCAAGCACCGCAGCGGCAATCGACTTGCCATCGATCGACCAGGCAGGGTCGGAGTAGCCCGGCAGAGGAAGCGAGGCGAGAACGCGCTCGCCGCTGCCATCGGCATGAGCAACGATGAGCTTGGAACTCGCTTCCGAAGAACTGTTTCGCAGATAGACCATCTGTTGGCCGTCCGGCGAAAAGCTGACCGCGCTGTCCACATCTTCAACCAGCTTGCGCGGCGTGCCCCCGAGCACCGGAATCTGGTAAAGAAAACCTACGCCCGGCTTGTCCGGCTCTCTCTGCACGAAGTACAAAAAGTCGCCGTTCGGTGTGAAGGTGAGTCCGGAATAACTGACCTCGGTCGCGGGCATGATCTGGGTGTTGCTGCCGGTGGCGATGTGCCGCATCCAGAGGCTCCGCTGGCCGTGTCCCTCGTCCGTCACATTCACTACATACTTGCCGTCCGGGGAGACGGTCGCCAGCAGCACCTTGCCCGAGTTGGTGACCTTCTCCATACTCATGTTCTGGAACGGTACTGGGCCGGAGTCTCCCAGCCAGCGGGAAATCCAGGTGTAGGTCCCGTACAATCCGGCAGCGATCATAGCCAGGCTGAGAACCAGAACCAGGCCGGCGCCGCTCTTGTGGCGTCGCGCGGCGTCGAGGATGACCGCGCTGCTGCTGGATTGCATCGCCGGACTGCTGCCCTGCGCGGCGGGATAGGATGCCGGCGCAGTCACGATTCCGGTCGAAGACTGTCCGCTACCGTCCCGCTTCAGCCGCCTCAAGTCGCTGCGTATTTCAGCCGCGCTCTGATAGCGCAGTTCCACATCTTTCTCCAGCGCCTTGGAGATGATTTCCTCCAACTTGAACGGCACCGCTGGATTCAATTCCATGGGCGGTCTCGGGTTGCGGTCGAGAATGCCCTGGAAAACAACTGCGGAAGTGTTGCCTTCGAACGGGATCCTCCCGGTAGCCATTTCGTAGAAGATGGCGCCCAGGGAGAACAGGTCGCTGCGTCCGTCGAGCTCTTCCCCGCGGGCCTGCTCCGGAGACATGTAGGCGATGGTGCCTACCGTGGTGCCTAGCATCGTCAGATGCGCAGGAGCGACCGTCACCGCATTGCCAGCCACCGTTTCCACCGCGGAATGCCGGTCATAAGTCAGTTTTGCCAGCCCGAAGTCCAGTATCTTCGCCTGTCCCCGCGTCGTAAGGAAGATGTTGGCGGGCTTCAAGTCTCGATGCACAATGCCTCTGCTGTGGGCCACATCGAGTGCGTCGGTGACCTGAATGCCGATGTCGATGATCTTGTCCACCGGCAGCGGGTGGCCGTTGATCCGCTCGTTCAGACTCTGGCCTTCCAGCAGCTCCATAGCGATGAAGTGCTGCCCATCGCATTCCTCGATGGCATGGATGGTGCAAATGTTGGGATGGTTCAAGGCCGACGCGGCACGCGCCTCCTGTTGGAAACGCTGCAGAGCGTAGCTATCCTGCTCGATGTCCTTGGAGAGAAACTTCAGCGCTACATGGCGGGCGAGCCGGGTGTCTTCCGCCTCGTACACCACGCCCATGCCGCCAGCGCCCAACTTCTTCACGATTCTGTAATGCAGGATGCTTGTTCCGACCAGAATATCCAAGGCTAGTGTCTCCGGATGATTCGACTGTATTGTGCCGTGCGAGCAGCCGTCAAGGATGGGAGGAGGCTGGGCATCGCCCGGCAAGCCAGTGTCATTCTGAGTTGTCATCACGAACGGCCTTAAGCCCGTGAGGGATCTGCTGTTTCTCCGGCGGTTGTTCCAGCGCTAAACAAAAGCAGATTCCTCGCTTCGCTCGTAATAACAACTCCGCTGGCTCGTGGCGCGGTTCTGCACTGTCACAAGGGTAATGTGACGGCTGTGCTTGCGCGCGGCGCTGGCCCGGTTAAACTGGGGCTACACGAGGGTCAACCGACCGCAAGGAGGTAGCCCGAATGGTCCAAGCTCTTCTCGAGCAAGCGCGAGCAACCTCGCGGAATCTACCAATACAAGCAAAGCGAAGGAAAGCGGGCGTCGTCGGCCCCTTGGACTAAGTTCATTGCATCAACCCTATCTTTGCGGGCCGTGGGCCCGCGAAATGTCGCGAGGAGTTCAATATGCATCTCACCAAAGTCAAAGCCTTCCTCGACGGCCATGAAGTGAAATACGTCGTCATGTCTCACTCCAAGGCTTATACCGCCCAGGGTATTGCCGCGGTGGCGCATATCTCGGGCAAATTTTTGGCCAAGACCGTGATCGTGAAACTCGATGGCGCCCTCGCCATGGCGGTGCTGCCGGCGTCCTACCAGGTGGACCTGACTGCTCTGAAAAGAGAGGTCGGCGTTCAGGACGCGGAACTGGCCAGCGAACGCGAGTTCAAACAGCATTTTCCCGACTGCGAAACCGGCGCCATGCCTCCGTTCGGCAACTTATACGGCATCCCGGTGTACGTCGATGAGACCCTGACGGAAGACGATGAGATCGCCTTCAATGCGGGCTCGCATTATGAGTTGATCAGGATGGCGTACACCGATTTCGATAGGTTGGTGCGGCCTGAGGTGATGAGCTTTTCGTCCGCACGGACAGCCCATCTCGTGATGGTTTAAACGGCCTTGATCGAGCGGAGCGGGACAAATCCAAGCCTCGCCCGCCAGTGTTGGCGATGCTGTTCCGCTCCGCCGATCAGCTAACCTCTCCTCGGAAGGATTGCAGTCGGTCGCAGCAAAGGCAAAGCCCGCTCACGCGGGCTTTGTTGTTGCTCTGCGGTCCGTAACTAACGCTTTACGGATTGCGGTTCGGGCGTATCGCCCTGCTGCGCCGTCAGCCTGGCATTATTGCGCTGTGCGATAATCCGCTTGGCGTTGTCCGCTAACTGCTTGGCCTGGGGAAGCAGTTCCAGCGCCTTGGCCACGGCCGGGTCGCTTTCGGCATGGGCCTTCATGCCTTCCTGCTGACCAAATTCGTTGATGAACAGTTCGGCCTTGATACTGGATTTGATCCAATCGCCGTTCTCGGCCAGGTCCGCCTCGGTGAAGGGGGTCTTCTGTTCATCCAGGAACTTGCGGAAGTCCTGCATCACCCCATCGTCAACTTCAAATTGCTTGTCGACTTTGTGGTTGATAACGTAGTGCTTGGCGAAGTTGAAGAAAGTGTATTTCTCCAGCAGCGCGTCCTGGAACTTGCCGGTTTTCGCCGGCGGGATCTTCACGTCGGGAGTGATGCCGCCGCCCCCGTAAACGGTGCGGCCACTGTCGGTCATCTTGACTTCGTGGTTGGCGTTATTGGCATCGTTGTCGCGATCGTTATAGTAATAGTCGTAAAGCGAGATGCTGCTGTAATCGCGCTGGATCAGGCGTCCGCTGGGCGTGTAGTACTTCGCCGTGGTCAGCGCCAGTCCGGTATTCTCCGACAGCGGATATACGGTCTGCACCAATCCCTTGCCGAATGTGGTCTCACCGGCAACCAGTCCCCGATCATGGTCTTGAATCGCGCCCGCGACGATCTCTGCCGCCGAAGCCGTTCCCCGGTTCACCAGCACCACCAACGGATAATCCTTGCCTCCGTTGCCGTGGGCAGCTTTGTAAACCTTCTCCGCTGAAGCTCGCCCGTGATGGGAAACGATGACTTGTCCCTTCTTCAGGAACTGATCCGCCACGCCCACGCCTTCGCTCAACAGTCCGCCCGGGTTCTGGCGGAGGTCGAGGATGAGCCCGTGAATGTCGCCCAGCTCATCCAGCGCGTCGCGTACTTCTTTTTCCGTGGTTTCCTGAAATCCCGAGACGTGGATGTAGCCGATACCCGGACGGATCATGAAATGCACGTCCACGCTGTAGCGGGGGATCTCATCGCGCACCACGGTAAAGTCGAGCGGCTTGTCGGAGCCTTCGCGCAGCATCGTAATCTTGACCGCGGTCCCCTTGGGGCCTTTCAGCAACTCGGCAACATCGCTGGTCGTCATGTTGTCGGTAGGCTTGCCGTCCACTGCGATAATGATATCGCCCGGCCTGATGCCAGCCCGATACGCCGGCGCGCCGGTGAAGGGCGCGATCACGATGACTTTATTGTTGCGGGGACCGACCTGCATGCCCACGCCGTAGTACTTGCCGCGCTGCTCCTCGCGCAAAGCCGCATAGGCTTTGGGATCGAAAAAGTTTGAGTGCGGATCCAGCACCCGCAACATGCCCGGAATCGCCCCGTTGTAGATCGCCTTATCGGGGCTGACCGGTTCGGCATAGTTCTGCTGCACGACTTCGTAAACCTGCGTAAAGCTGCGCAGGCTGTCGCGGATGTCGCCGTCGCCGGAAGGAGCCGCCGAGGTGAGGCGCTGGCCAAAAACCACGCCCACACAACCGCAAGCCAGAATGATGCTGAGGACGATAACAGCGGAGCGACGCGAACTACTTGCCATGTTTGTTCCTTCGGCTGGCCGGGGATGGATCTTCAAGGTATGCGCACCGGAGCGTGACTTTCAGGCAGTATACCATGCACTCTAGCTCACCCCGAGCCCCCAGATCAGCCGCTAGTTTGGATGCTGGTTCCCTTAGAACGGTGCGAAATCCGTTTCGTCCCCGCCTCCCTAACAGACGGTAGAGCCGGGAGATGGTGAGCAGGGCGGGCAGTCAGGCAGTCTGCCCCTGCCGTCGCCTGTGGTGAAAAACTACCCCCGCATTTATGATGATCCCATGAATCTTGGCATGCCAGAGATGATCTTCATTTTTCTGCTGGCACTGGTGGTGGTCGGCCCCAAGCGCTTACCCGAGTTGGCCCGCCAGTTGGGAAAATGGACTGCCGAGTTCAAACGCGCCAGCAACGAGTTCAAGAACCAACTCGAAACCGAGATGATGAACATTGAGCTGGATGAGCGCGCCCGGAAGCAAACTGAGGCGTCCAAGGCGTTACCGCCCGAGAAGCCGTGGGAACCGGCCATCCTGCCCCCGGTCGGGGTAGTGAGCCGCAGCACTGCCGAAGCGATTCCTGAACCCGAAAGTGACGGCCCGCTACCGGACCCTCCGGCTTTACCTTCGATGAACCAGCCTCCCACACCTGTCAGGTCCACTCCCGATGCCTAGCCCCGTCGTGGAAACGGCACAGAAGCGCGCTTCCGAGGAAATGACCGGCATGAGCTTCCTCGAGCACCTGGAGGAGCTGCGCCGCCGCATCATCTACAGCTTTCTCTACGTGGTGGCCGGCTTCTGCGTCTGCTGGTGGTTTCACGAGCAGATCTTCGCCATCATGCAGAAGCCCATCGTGACCGCCTTGGCCAATCACAAGATGGACACGCAACTGGTCTATCTGAATCCCACCGATCCCTTCAACATGTACTTGAAGATTTCATTCCTGGCGGGAATCTTCGTCGCCTCGCCGTTCGTGCTCTACCAGGTGTGGGCGTTCATCGCGCCGGGCCTTTACCGCAACGAACGCCGCTACGTATTGCCTTTCATGTTCAGCACGGTGGGACTGTTTCTGGCGGGCGGCTTCTTCGGCTACAAGATGGTCTATCCGGCGGCCCTGGATTTCCTGATTGGCTGGAGCGCCCAGTTCAAGCCGATGATCACCGTCGGCGAATACACCGACCTGTTCCTGACCATCATTGCCGGACTGGGTCTGGTGTTCGAAATGCCCATCCTGGTGTTCTTCCTCGCGCTGATGGGCATCCTGACCGCCGGCTGGATGTGGCGCAACTTCCGCTATTCCATCCTGGTGATCTTCATCATCGCCGCGATTATTACGCCAACCACCGACATCATGAACATGTGCATCTTCGCCGCGCCCATGATCGTGCTGTACCTGTTCAGCATCGCCATTGCCTGGTTTGTGCATCCGACGCAGCGCAAGAAGAGAGCCGCGAAGGCGGGGGGCGGCTAATTGCTAATTGCTGCTTTTTCAGTCCAGATCGAAGTCGCGAATGGGCTTGCCGGTATCGGGCGTTTCCTTGGCGCGCTTGAGCGCTTCCTGAAACTTTTTCTCCAGCAGGTCGCCCGAGTGCTTCTGCGCTTCCACGGACTGGCGAAAGATGGACTCCTTGCGGGTGTCCTGATCTTTCATGGCGCGGGCCGCCGACTCCAGGTCCTCGAAGGTCTTGGGAACAGCCTTGGGCGTGTGCGCAATCACGGCCTTGGTGTCGCTATCGATCTTCAGCAATGCACCGCAACAGGGGCATGGAACTTCGAATTGGAGCGACTTAGCCATGCACGAATAGTACCGCAGGCGCTGGAAACAAACCACAACCGGCGAAAACGCCCATTCCCCAAAGTGTCGGAATTTAGTCCCCAGGAATTGACTTCAAAGATGTGACCGATGGCCTCGCAGGGAATCTAATGCTTTGATAGCGACTTTCCTGCCAGGCGGGACAGCCATTCATCGCATCTTCGTTTCTGAGTTTCTGAGAATGTTTCGATAGAAAGGAACTATTCATGGCACATGCAGTTGATGTTCTCACTTCTGAGAGGCCGGTACAGCGCCAGGGACGCATAAAAACGACCGGCTACGCAACCCATTCCTCTACTTCATCTCTCCAGCCATTTTCCTTCGAGCGCCGCGAGCCCAGGCCGCAAGACGTACAGATCGACATCCTCTACTGCGGCGTTTGCCATTCCGACTTGCACACCGCGCGCAACGAATGGACCAACACCACTTACCCGGTCGTGCCCGGCCACGAGATTATCGGCCGCGTGGTCAAGACCGGCGCCAGTGTGCGCAAATTCAAGGAAGGCGATCTCGCCGCGGTCGGCTGCATGGTTGATTCCGACCGCACCTGCCCAAGCTGCCAAGCCGGCCTGGAGCAGTTCTGCGAGTCCGTACCGACCTTCACCTACAACGGCGAAGACAAGCATCTCGGCGGTATGACCTACGGCGGCTACTCGAAAACGATTGTGGTGGACGAAGCGTTTGTGCTGCGTCCTCCCGCGAACCTGGACCCGGCAGGAACCGCGCCCCTGCTTTGCGCCGGCATCACCACCTACTCGCCCCTGCGGCGCTGGAATGTCCGCAAAGGCCAGAAGGTCGGCATCGTTGGATTGGGCGGACTGGGCCACATGGGAGTGAAGCTGGCCAACGCCTTCGGCGCGCATGTCGCCCTGTTTACCACTTCCGCTCACAAGACCGCGGACGGCAAGCGCCTGGGCGCGCACGAAGTGGTGGTCTCCAAAGATCCGGCGCAGATGGAGAAGCACGTCAACAGCTTCGACTTTATTCTCGATACCGTTTCCGCCGAGCATGACATCAACGCCTATCTCAATCTACTGAAGCGCGACGCAACCCTGGTGCTGGTGGGATCGCCCGAAAAACCGCTGGCGCTGGCCGCATCCAGCCTCATTCTTCCGCGGCGGCAGATCTCTGGCTCTTTGATTGGCGGCATTGCGGAGACGCAGGAGATGCTGGATTTCTGCGGCCAACACGGCATCACGGCCGACATTGAAATCATCCCGATCCAGAAGATCAACGAAGCCTACGAGCGCATGCTGCGCAGCGACGTGAAGTACCGCTTCGTGATCGATATGGCGTCGCTGAAGTAACCTTTCCGGAGCGGGGGAAGCGTCACACGTTAGAGTGTGTGTGGCTCTGTTGACATCCGCGCTTGGAGGGGCACGCCTTCAGGCGCGCCGTCAAACCTTTTCCCGCCTTAGCCACCCCTAGTGCCTCGAAGCAACATCTCAATCTGGTTGGTTACAGAGTCGGACTGTGTCCGACGCTGCGAGGGGTGGTGGACGCAAATGCGCAAGGTTACTCGCCTGTCGATGGAAATCCGCGAGGGCTGCACGACTTCAAAGAATACAATGCCGATATCCGACTGGAGCTCCTCCCGCCCCGGAAACTCCACGATCCGTTTGAACGTCTTTGTTTGACCGTAGTCTGGTGTGGCTGCCGGATCAATCCCCCGACAAGGAATGTTGGTGTCCTCCTGGCTGGATGCCTCAATCGCAATCATGATCGCAAGGTATGTCTGGTAGAATCTGAAGCTCTCGTGGAGGCGATTAGCCTGCTCGACTCCCTTGTAGGTTTCCTCGAGTTTGTTGAGCTGGTGGTGCTCAGGATCATCCACCGTTATCTTCACACGCTTGAATTCGATTGCGGCCGCTTCCTGAGGAGCTTGCCACCGACAGATGACTAAATCTATGTCGCCTTTGCCGGGGGAGTAGAACGGCTCCTCAACCGCGCATTTGTAAAAGTCTGAGCCGAAAAAGCCCAGTTCCTCGAAGAGAAGCTGCCGGGCAGGTTCAAAACCCATCACCCAACAGATCAGCTGTTTTTCTGTGAACTCGGTGACACAAGTCGAGCCATCCACGTAGGGCCCGACGTCGAAGAACCTCATCTGAGAGAGTTGGTAAGGATGGGCGATGCGGGCGAATTCAATACTCCTTTGACGGTATTTCAGTTCCATTCCCATAACGCGGTTGCAGAGGACGTTATCACAATACTGGGCAACAACCCGGAGAGGGGGCCCATCGCATGCTTAGACCAGCTTCCGCGAGATATCTTCGTTTAGGATGTCGCGGACGGTTAACAATTTTATTTCTTTGTGTTCTTGGGTAAAGAATCGACTCGCCTCGGCATAAGCGTCATGGGTGTAGTCGAACGCTACAAAGAAGCCTTTTGGGCGCTTCGCCCGCATCATCGCAGCTTCAAAACTGTCTATGTCGGGACGCCCCGCCTTATCTTTCTGCTTGACCTGAACCGGATACCACACATCCATAAAATCAAGTTCTCCGGCGGCCTTGCCGCTGTCCTTCGGCATCTCTCCGACCGGATAAATCCTCCCATCGATCCCCATGTCTCCCACCTTCGCCACGTTCGGGACTCCACCGAGAGCATTGACCGCCCAACTCTCGAACTCCCAGCAGGGCATTTTGCGCAGCTTGTCCTCCGTCCAAGGAAGATTGCGGACAACGAAACCCTTGCCGTGGCGCCAGTAGCCCTCATCGTCGCGCAACTTGCAAACGTCGCGCAGCCGCTTCGCCATTACGCGGCAGGCAGTTGGGGAGATATCGATCCCGATCCACTGCCGTCCAAGATTCTGCGCGGCGACAAGCGCGGTTCCGCACCCGCAGAATGCATCAAGGACAATGTCATTTTCGTTGCTGGAGGACTGAATTATCCGGTCCAATAAGGCCAGAGGTTTCTGGGTCGGGTAGCCGAGCCGTTCCCCGCCGCGATGAATGCCGCGCAACATTTCAATGTCATCCCACCAGGTTTGCAACGGGACGCCTTTGCTCTCGTCTAGGTAACGCTTCTGGTACACCATCCCGGTTGACGAGTACACCAATCGGCCTTCTCGCTCCAACCGTTCCATATTGTCCTTGCTGTACCTCCATGCGCGTGTGACGCCGTGCCACTCATAAACCGGGCAGCCCTTGGCCTCTCCGCCCGGTCCGGTAACGTCAGCCTTGTTGAATCGACGCCCGGTGTCTTCCTCCACATGTCTGTACCACTTCTCGACAGTGGATGCAGGGAGAGGGTTATAGATGACGTTGAACGTATACTTGCCGCCGTTCGTGTAGAAGAAAATCGAATCGTGAACTCTTCCGTAATGCAGTGCGCCTTGCTTCGCATCGCTGTGTGCGTCAGCTCTCTTCCACACAATTTCGTTTTGGAAGTTGTTTTCCCCG
Source organism: uncultured Acidobacteriaceae bacterium (assembly GCA_963836875.1). GTDB lineage: Bacteria > Acidobacteriota > Terriglobia > Terriglobales > Acidobacteriaceae > Bog-257. The sequence continues at coordinate 903,123 of CAWIKZ010000005.1, read as the reverse complement.
AACATTTGGTCCAGCATCACTTTGACGTAATGGCTGGCGTGCCAATCGCAATGGTAGTAAAAGCTGCCCGTTCTCTTCAGTACTCGCGCCATTTCCACACAGCGCGGTCGCATGAATTCGATGTACGCCTGCGTCGATTCGTGGCGGTCTTCGAACGAGCGTTTCTCTTTTGTCTCGCCCCAGAAAACTTCGTAATTGCGATTGGAGTTGAACGGCGGGTCGATGTAGATGAGATCGATGCAACCGTCTGGCAACTTTTTCAATTGCTCCAGGTTGTCACCGCAGTAAATTACTCGCGTGTCGATCACGGGCGAAGGTTTTCCCGGCTTGGCTGAACCTTCCGGCGCGACTCCTGCATTGGACATTTATCCGAAGCTTACATGTCGCGCGATTTGGGCGGAAGGGCGAAGTTGGGAAGTGGATTTATACAGGTAATCAGCACTTTAGTGTCTTGTGCTAAATGGCTGAAAGGTGCTAGCCTGCCGTGTTGGACTGAGTGCCAATGCCCGCTGGATCTCAAGCTATTCCGGCGAGGCTTGGGTTCTTTTACAAGTCTGCAGCGGCCAATCAATCGGTCCGGTGAATCGATGCTGTGTGTCACCCGGGCCTCCCTTCCCCTCCCGCAGTTTTCGGCGAGAGTGAGACTGCCCCCCTCCAAGGAGTAGCTAAGTCCTTATAATTGAATATTTTGACCTCTAACCCCTTTGGATGGAATATTTTGCGAGGAAAAGTTTCTTCTGCCTCTTTGTTTTCAATATTTTGCGAGATGGCGGGGGGAGGGGGTACCCCACAAGTGGCGCCTCACCTGTTCCCCCAGTTGTCGGTTGCTAAAGCCCTATCGCAGCGCTTCCATGCACTCGTCCAGCACCGCACGCGAGGGGCGAGTGACGCTCTCCGGCAAGGTCGCCAGCGGCTGATCGGTCATGTTGATCATGTCGATGAAGTTGGGTGCGGTGGTGTTCAAGTAGAGCACTCCCGTGAGCACTTCGTCCGCATCGTGCGACTCCATGACGCGCTTCACGGCCTCAGTTTTATTAGTGGGGTCGTAGTCCTCTTCCAACTTGCGCAGCCGCAGCGAGGAACCATCGTGCATGGTGACGTTAATGCTGGTGCCGGGGTCGTACTCCACATCGATTTCGTTGAAGTGCGGGACGAAGTTCAAATCGTGCAACGGCTCTTCGTGGTCCTTGACGAACTTGTAGGACTTGGTCGAGCCTTCGTGATCGTTGAAGGTGGTGCAAGGCGAGATCACGTCGAGCATCACCGTGCCGCGATGCGCGAGGGCGGCTTTCAGCATGTGTTGCAACTGGCGCTTGTCGCCCGAGAACGACCGGCCCACGAAGGTTGCGCCCAGCAGGATCGCCAGCGCGCAGGTATCGATGGGCGGCAGATCGTTGATGACGCCGGTCTTCAGCTTGGAACCGAGATCGGCGGTCGCCGAGAATTGCCCTTTGGTCAGCCCATAGACGCCATTGTCTTCGATGATGTAGATCATCGGCAGATTGCGGCGCATCAGGTGCACGAACTGGCCGATGCCGATGGAAGCCGAGTCGCCATCGCCGCTGACGCCCAGGGCGACGATCTTCGAATTCGCCAGCACCGCGCCCGTCGTGACCGACGGCATGCGGCCATGCACCGAGTTGAAACTGTGCGAGCGGCCCATGAAGTACGCCGGGCTCTTCGAGGAGCAGCCGATTCCCGACACCTTGATCACCCGTTCGGGCGCGACGCCCATCTCGTAGAAGGCGTCGATGATGCGCTCGGAGATGGCATTGTGACCGCATCCGGCGCACAGCGTGGTCTTGCCTCCGCGATAGTCGAGCACCGTCAACCCGATGCGGTTGGTCTTTGGTTGAGGTTGCGGCGGTGGCGCGGTTGTGGTCGCCATTTATTTGCCCTCCTGAGTGATGATGTCGTCGGTGATGGAGCGCGCGTCGATCGGCAATCCGTTGTAGTGGCGAACGCTGCGCAGCTTGCCGATCTGTTCGATCGCGATGTCCAGCTTCAACAATTGCAGCATCTGCGCGTCGCGGTTCTGATCGATCATGTAAATGCGTTTGTGCGCAGCCACAAAGTCGTGCGTCTCGCCGGTGAACGGATAGGCGCGCAGACGCAGGTAGTCGGCCTTTACTCCGTATTCGCCTTGCAACTGATCGAGGGTCTCGACCACAGCGTGATGCGAGGTGCCGTACGCAATGATGCCGACGTCGTTTCCGTCGTTGCGCACCATCTCCGGCTTGGGAACCAGTGTGCGTGCGGTCTCGAACTTGTGCGCCAGACGGTCCATATTGTTGGCGTAGTCGTCGGGCCGTTCGCTGTAGCCGGAGGTCTCGTTGTGCCCGCTGCCGCGCGCGAACCACGCCGCCTGTGGATGATCGGTCCCCGGCAAAGTACGGTAGCCGACGCCGTCGCCGTCCACGTCTTTGTAGCGCGCGAAGCCACCTGCACGCTCCAGCTCTTCCGCGGTCAGCACCTTGCCGCGATTCTGCGGCTTCTTGGGATACTGAAACGGCTCCGACATCCAGTTGTTCATCCCCAGGTCGAGGTCAGACATGACGAACACCGGCGTCTGCAACTGCTCGGTTAGGTCGAACGCGTCGCTCGCCATGCTGAAGCACTCCGCCACGCTGCACGGCAACAGCATGGGATGACGAGTGTCGCCGTGCGAGAGCTTGGCCACAAACTCGATGTCGCCTTGCGCGGTGCGCGTCGGCAGGCCAGTGGAGGGACCGACGCGCTGGATGTCCCAGATCACGCCGGGAATCTCGACGTAGTAGCCCAAGCCGGCGAACTCTGCCATCAGCGAAATTCCCGGTCCGGCGGTGGCCGTCATGGAACGCGCTCCCGCCCATCCCGCCCCCAGAACCATGCCGATGGCCGCGAGTTCGTCTTCTGCCTGGACGATGGCAAAAGTGGCCTTTCCATCATCTCCTACTCGATATTCCTTCATGTACTCAATGAGGGTTTCCACCAGCGACGAGGAAGGCGTAATCGGATACCATGTCACGACCGTGACGCCGGCGAACATGCAGCCCAACGCGGCAGCGGCGTTGCCGTCAATGATGATCATGCCCGCGGTTTTGTCCATGCGCTCTACGGTGAACGGATCGGCCTTAGTGAGCGACGAGGCGGCGTAATCGTAACCGGCTTTGGCGGCGTTCCAGTTGAGGTCGGCAGCTTTGACCTTCTTTGCGAACTGCTTGCGCAGCGCTTTCTCCACTTCAGCCATGTCGAGCTTGAGCAACTGCGCCATCACCCCGACGTAAATCATGTTCTTGACCAGCTTGCGCAGCTTCGACTCGGAGCAGACCGCGGCGCAAATCTTGTCGTAAGGCACGACGTAGAACGTCACATCGGAGCGCAGCTCATTCAGCTTCAGCGGCTCGTCGTAGAGGACAGCGGCGCCCGACGCCAGCGACATGGTGTCTTCGCGCGCGGTCTCCGGATTCATCGCCACCAGGAAATCGATTTCCTTCTTGCGCGCGATATAGCCCTTCTTGCTGGCGCGAATGGTGTACCAGGTGGGAAGGCCGGCGATGTTCGAGGGGAACATGTTCTTCCCGGAGACGGGGACGCCCATCTGAAAAATGGTGCGCAGCAGAACAGTGTTGGCGCTCTGCGATCCCGAGCCGTTTACGGTTGCAACCTGGATGCTGAAGTCGTTGACGACAGGTTCACGCACGGCGCCAGGCCCGGCGCCGTGCACTGCGAATTCGGTTGTGGCCATAAATACCCCTTACCAACGATGGATGACTGCGGTGGGCAAAACGTTTCATTATAAGGCAGCGCGCAAGCGGCGGGAGTCTAAACCGCGGCATTCTCACCCATTCGGACGAGAAAATCACCATATAGTCTATGCTGTTGCATTATCCGGGGCAGTCAACAGAATGCCGAGCATTAGTAATCCGATCAGCTTATCTGGCCACGCCCGTCAGCAGATGCAATTTCGCGGGGCCAGCGACCAGGAAGTTGCCGAAGCCATCCGGAGCGAAGACTGGCAGCCGGCTGGAAGCGGCAGATTTGAATGTCGCAAGGACTTTCCCTTCAACTCCATGTGGAACAAAAGGGTCTACACCACTAAGCAGGTGCGGCCTATCTTTGTCGAGGAATCAAATGAGATCGTCGTAATCACGGTTTACGTGTACTATTTTTGAAGGAGCCGAGATGACCATCACCTACGACCAACAAGTGGATGCCCTTTACATCCGCTTTCGCGAGACCACGGTAACGACCAAGCATCTCGCGGACGGTATCGCTGCCGATTACGATTCGGAGGGACATCTCGCGGGAATTGAGATCCTGGATGCGATGAAGCAGCTCGGGGATCCCGCCGTATTCAGGCGGGTGACGCTCGAGGACGTCGCGCTTGCCCATCAGCAGTAGGACTGCTTTAAGCCGGCGCGCGCTCCACCTTAAAGAACTGCGCCATGTTGCGGAACTTGTTGTAGCGCGCATCCAGCAGGGCGGGGATTGTCATTTTTTCCAGTTCCGACAAATGCTCTTCCAGGGCCTCCGCCAGGAGCTTGGCCGCAGCGTCGTAGTCGTGATGCGCGCCGCCGGCCGGCTCAGGGATGACCTCGTCGCAGAGACCCATCTCCAGATTGTCTTTGGCGGTAATGCGCAGGGCCTGTGCGGCCATCTCCTTCTTGTTGGAGTCGCGCCACATGATGGAGGCGCAGCCTTCGGGCGAAATGACGGAGTAGATGCTGTTTTCCAGCATCAACACGCGATCGGCAACAGCAATGGCTAGCGCGCCGCCGCTGCCGCCTTCACCCGTTATCGCGGCGATGAATGGCACTTTGAGTCGCGCCATCTCGCGCAAATTGTGGGCGATGGCTTCCGCTTGGCCGCGTTCTTCGGCGCCAAGTCCCGGATAGGCTCCCACAACGTCGATAAGGGCGATGACCGGATGTTGCCATTTCTCGGCGAACCGCATCGCGCGCAACGCCTTGCGATAGCCCTCGGGATTGGGCTGGCCAAAATTGCGATAGATGCGCTGTTTGGTGTCGCGGCCCTTTTGCGTACCCAGCACCAGCACCTGCCGTCCGTGAAAGTTCGCTATGCCGCAGACCATGGCGGCATCGTCCCAAAAACCGCGGTCGCCATGAATCTCGCTGAAATCGGAAAACATGCGCTCAATGTAGTCCAGCGGATAAGGACGCATGGGGTGGCGCGCCAGTTCGGTACGCTCCCAGGGCGTAAGCTGGCCGGCCATCTGGCGGCGCAGCGCGTCAACACGCACATGCATTTCGTGCAACTGGCGGCGGGCTTCCTGATTGTCACCCGCAGCACTTTCCAGTTGCTCAATCTGTTTCTCGATGCGTTCCAGTTCGCCTTGCGCTTTCGAAGCAGCTTCCATATTGGTTTCTTGTTGTTTCTGCGACGCGCGATAGATGGTCTCCACCGCGGAGATCCAGTAATCGATGGCCGGCAAAATTCCCGAGCGGAGAAGCGAAAGTTGGTTTTCCTGCGTCCCAGCAGTACCGGTTTGCGTTGGCTCCAATGTCATCGTACTCAATCAACAACCCGAACGCTGCCGCGGCCGCATAATTCTTCCACGCGATGGATGAACGCTCGGTCTGGCAGAACATTATAGCCTTCCGCCTCCATCACCACGGTAAAGTCGCCTTTGCGTTCCAGGTCGAACAGCACCCGCGCCGCGCCTCGGCGCTCCAGGCAAAGCGCGTGCAGTTCGTCGATCGTCGCGGGCGAGACGTCTTCGACAGGTATCTTGATGCGCAAGTGTTGCGGCAGCTTGGGCTGCGCCTGCTCCAAGGGAGTGATGTCGCCAATCATGAGCTTGGAGTTGCTTCCGTCTTCGACCCGCACTCCGCCCTTGGCCAGCACCGGGACCGTGAGCTTCAGCTTGTCCGCAAGCCGCTTGTAGGCGTCCGCGAAACAAAGAATGTCCACCGACCCGTTCATGTCTTCGAGCTGCCCTTGCGCATACAGATCGCCCTTCTTCGACTTGGCCACGCGGATGTTCTTGAGGATGCCTCCGATCGACACCTCATCCCTGCCCGTGGAAGATTTCAATTCGGCAACCTCAGTGGTGGACAGGGCGTTAAAGTCGAGCAGCTTTTCACGGTACTTTTCCAGCGGATGTCCGGTAATAAAGAAGCCGAGGATTTCCTTCTCATGGCCCAGGCGCTGGTGCTCATCCCAGTCTGGAATATTGGGCAACGGCTTCTCGGCTTGCGGTGCATCGTCCTGCTGGAAGACGCCGAATAATCCGTGCTGGCCCAGCGCCGCATCTTTTTGTGTCTTCTGAGCCTGCTCCATCGCATTGTCAACAACGGCCATCAACTGCGCGCGACGTCCGAGCCGGTCCATCGCCCCGCTCTTGATCAACGACTCCATCACCCGCTTGTTAAGCAGGTGCAGGTCGACCTTTTCGCAGAACTGAAAAATCGACTTAAACTCGCCCGCCTCTTTGCGCGCCGCGACGATGGATTCAATGGCGTTGTGGCCGACATTCTTGACCGCTGCCAGCCCGAAGCGAATGGCCTCGCCGTGCGGCGTGAAATAGGCGTCGCTGACGTTGACATCGGGGGGCTCAACCGCGATCCCCATTTCGCGGCATTCGTTGATGTACTTCACCACGTCGTCCGTGCTGCCAGAGACGGAAGTCAGCAGCGCCGCCATGAATTCGACCGGATAGTGGGTCTTGAGGAATGCGGTCTGGTAGGCGAGCAACGCGTAGGCGGCCGAATGCGATTTGTTGAAGCCGTATCCGGCGAACTGTTCCATCAGGTCGAAAAGCTTTTCGATCTTTCTTTGCGGAAAGCCGCGCTCGGTAGCGCCCCGGACAAAGCGCTCGCGCTGTTTGGCCATCGCCTCGGGATCTTTCTTGCCCATGGCGCGACGCAGCAGGTCGGCCTCGCCAAGCGAGTAGCCAGCCAGGCGATTGGCGATCTGCATCACCTGCTCCTGGTAAACGATGACGCCGAAGGTCTCTTTCAGAAGCGGCTCCAACTCAGGCAGGTCGAATTCGACTTTTTTGCGTCCCCATTTGCGCTCGACGAAGTCTTCAATCATGCCACCCTGGATCGGCCCGGGGCGGTACAGCGAGTTCAACGCCGTCAGATCTTCGACGCAGGTTGGCTTGTAGCGGCGCAACACGTCGCGCATGCCATGCGATTCAAACTGAAAAACGCCCGACGTCAATCCCGTGTGGAAGACCCTCTCGTAAGTCTCTTTGTCGTCTAACGCCAGCTTCTGCAGGTCAAGCCGTTCGCCGCGCGTCTGCTGGATCAGGCGCAGCGCGTCGTCAATGATGGTGAGCGTGGTGAGCCCAAGGAAGTCCATCTTCAGCAGGCCCAGCTTTTCGACTGCCTTCATGTCGTAGGCAGTGACGATTTCGTCGTTCTTGGTGCGATGCAGCGGAACCAGGTCGGTCAGCGGCTGCGGCGAGATCACCACTCCGGCGGCGTGCACGCCTGCATTGCGCACCAGGCCCTCAAGCCGCTTGGCTGTGTCAATCAGTTCCTTGGTTTGCGGTTCGTTCTGGTAGGCGGCGGCCAGCGGGGGCGAGTCTTTCAACGCCTGGTCGATGGTGATGTTCAGCGTAGTGGGAATCATCTTCCCAATGCGATCGACCTCGGCGTAGGGGATGTCCATGGCGCGGCCGGAATCTTTGATCGCCGCCTTGGCCGCCATGGTCCCGAAGGTGATAATCTGCGCCACGTTGTCGCGTCCATACTTCTGGGTGACGTAGTCGATGACCTCACCGCGGCGGTTCATGCAGAAGTCAATGTCGATGTCGGGCAGGCTGATGCGCTCGGGATTGAGAAAGCGCTCGAACAGCAACTCGTTCTGCAGCGGATCAATGTCGGTGATGCCGAGAGCATAGGCGACGCACGATCCTGCGGCCGATCCTCGGCCCGGACCAACCGGGATGTTGCGCTCTTTGGCGTAGCGGATGAAATCCCACACGATGAGAAAGTAGCCGGCGAACTGCATCTGCCGGATGATGCTGATCTCGCGCGACAAGCGCTGCTCATAGTCTTCCAGCGAATGCTTCAGGCGGCCCATGGCCTGGAGTTCGCGCAGAATATTCAGCCGGTTGGCAAAACCCTGCCGCGTGATGTGCTCGAAGTAATCGGGAAGCGAGTAGCCCGCCGGTACCTCGAACTTGGGGAATGGATCGTGAACTTTCTCCAGCCGTACGTTGCAGCGTTCCGCGATTTCCAGCGTCCGCGCCAGCACGTACTCGTATCCTGAGAAGACCTTCGCCATCTCGACAGCGCTCTTCACGTAAAACTGGTTGCCACTGAACTTCAGGCGGTTGGTGTCGTTGATGGTTTTGCCCATCTGAATGCAGAGCATTACGTCCTGCGCGTGGGAATCGTCCTCGCAGAGATAGTGGCTGTCATTGGTCGCGACCAGATGAATGCCGAGGTCCTTCTCCAGCTTCAGCAGGTTTGACTGAATGCGCGCTTCATCCGGCAGTCCCTGGTCCTGTATTTCGAGATAGAAATTTCCTTTGCCAAAAATGTCGCGGAATGTAACCGCAGCTTCGCGCGCTGCGTCGTACTTCCCTTCCGTGAGGCTCTCGGCGACTTCACCCTTGAGACACGCGGACAAACCGATGAGCCCGCGGGAGTGCTCGGCCAGAAATTTCTTGCTTATACGAGGCTTGTAGTAAAAGCCGTGCAGCGATGCCTCAGAGACAATCTTGACCAGGTTGCGATAGCCTTCGTCATTCTCAGCCAGCACGACGAGGTGGTTATAGCTGTCACCTTCCGGCGAGGCGCGGTGGTCCTCCTTTTTGCAGATGTAGAGCTCGCAGCCCAGGATCGGCTTCACTCCTGCTTCTTTCGCGGCATTGACGAACGCCACGGCGCCAAAGATGTTGCCGTGGTCGGTCATGGCCACGGCGGGCATGTCGAGTTCTTTGACACGCTTGACCAAGCGCTCGATGTTGCAAGCGCCGTCGAGCATCGAGTAGTCGGTGTGCAGATGAAGATGTACGAATTGCGATTGGGACATTCGGACTAGGGCCTTCGCTCTCTCTCATTGTATGCGCGGAGGCTTGTGGAAATCTGCGGAATCGGTCTATAGCGTTTCCTCGTGATGCGGAATATTTCCGGTCGGCGTGTCGGGCGAAATCAAACGGCCCCCGGTGATCTCCTGGCCGGGAGGAGTCTGGCGCGGAAGCAACGATTCAGCTCGTTTCCCGTGCGCCCGGTAAGCAAAGATGACCGCCAGCAGAGGGGCAGCCAGCAGCAATCCCCAAAAGCCAAATATCAAGCTGAGCAAAATCGGGACCATCAACGACGCCCAGATCGGCACCCGGGCTGTGCGTCGCATGATCACCGGCTGCAAGACCAATCCGTCAATCACAATGATGGTCACGTAGAGAATGAGGACGTACAGAAACTGCTGGAAGCCGCCGGCGAACAACGCAACTAACGCCGGTCCCATAAATGTCAGCACCGGTCCGAAGTGCGGAATGAACTGCAGACCTGCGGCGAGAATCCCCCAGAACGGCGCCCACGGCACATGCAGGTAATCGAGTCCAAACCACCACAGCGCGCCCACCGCCAGCGAGTCATAGCATTGCGCGACGAACCAGCGACGCAGCGCCCCTCCGGTGACGTCAATGTGCCGGGAAAATTGCATGATGGGTTGGATGCTCGGCCAATCGGGACGGTCTCGCACCCATGCTACACTCACAATTTACCCTTCCTCGGAGTGTTTGCCGCGATGAAATTCGGCGTCATCATCTTTCCGGGTTCCAATTGCGACCACGATGCTTATTGGGCCATTTCGGAAGTGGCCAGGCAGCCCGTGACCTTCCTCTGGCATGACTCGCACGATCTCCAGGGTTGCGACGCCATCATCGTGCCCGGTGGATTCGCCTACGGGGACTACCTCCGCACCGGCGCCATCGCCAAGTTTTCCCCGGTCATGGAATCGGTGCGCAAATTCGCCGCCGATGGCGGGCTGGTGCTGGGCATCTGTAACGGATTTCAGATTTTGTGTGAAGCCGGATTATTACCCGGAGCGCTGCTGCGCAACGCTGGGCTGAAGTACGTTTGCAAGCCGGTACACATTCGCGTGGAGAGCACCAACACCCCCTACACGCAGCAGTTGACCAAGGGTGAAGTGCTGGAGATTCCCATCGGCCACATGGAAGGCAACTACTTCTGCGACGATCCCACGTTGGCCGCGTTGAAGGAGCAAGACCGCATCATCTTTCGCTACACGACTCCAGCCGGCGAAATTACCGTCGAGGCCAATCCAAATGGTTCACTGGAGAACATTGCCGGCATCTGCAATGAAGGACGCAACGTGCTGGGCATGATGCCGCACCCGGAGCGCGCCAGCGAACCGGAGCTTGGCATGACCGACGGCGTAAAGATACTCCACTCACTGGTCGCGGCGATGGCGGAAAAATAGCAACTAGCAATTAGCCATTAGCAACTAGTCGTAGCCAGTTCGATTCCCGGGCGGCACGAGTCGCGTTTTTGCAATTCCGCAGCCGCAGAATTGCATAGTCTCAGCAAACAGTTAGCTTGCAACACTAGCTGCTAGTTGCTAATTGCTAACTGCTGCTTCACCGGAACGCTTCCTTGTTCACCACGTAGGGCATCTTGGTCACATCGCCGCCGTAGTTTTGCTCCAGCACGTCGATCAGGGCCTGCACGCAACGTCCGGCCATGCCGCGCTGGGGATCGAGGGACAATCTCGTGATCCTGGCTGCGCTGGCAAAGTGCGGATACAGCCGGCAGCGATCCTCGATGTCGGGATCGCGCAAAGGTGAATCCGGCGGCAATGGCTCGGTTTCGTACACATCGAGCGCGGCGCCTGCAATCCATTTTTCCTTTAGCGCCTTGGCCAGCGCCTTCTCATCAACCACAGGCCCGCGCGAAGTGTTCACCAGGTACGCCGTGGGCTTCATGGTGCGCAGGGTACGCTCATTGATCAAGTGATACGTGGGCGTGTCGCTCTCGCCCTCACGCAGCAGGGGCACGTGAATGCTGATGAAGTCGCTCTGACTCAGCGCCTCCTCGATGGAAACGTACTTGATCGAGGTGCGATCCCGTTGCATTCCGCTCTTGTAGCGGAGATTCATCTGCTGCTGCACGTCTGCAACCAGCTTTTCATTTGCGCCCATGGCTTCGTAGCACAGAATATTCATGTCGAAGCCGATGCACTTCTTGATCATTGCCTGTCCAATGCGCCCGGTGCCGAGGATGCCGATGGTTTTGCCGGTCACCTCATCACCGAGGAACGGCAGGTAGGGATGCCAATAGCCCCACTTGTTCTCGCGCACCAGATGCTCCGCGCTCCATAGTTTGCGCGCCAGGTCAGCCAGCGCGAACAAGGCGAACTCCGCAGTCGCTTCTGTCAGAACGTCAGCAGTATGGGTGAAAGGAATTCTGTAGCGGTTCGCGTCGGCGCGGTTGATGTTGTCGAATCCCACCGCGTACTGGGCAACAACCTTCAGTGTGCCCTTCCCTGCTTCGAAAATCTCGGCATCGATCGGGTCGCGTAGGGTGGTGATGAGAGCATCGATTCCGCCGCGAACTTTTTCGATAATGAGGCTCTTCGGCGGCGGCTCGGGATGCGGGTAGATATCCACTTTGTAGCCCCGTTCGCGCAGGCGTTTGAAGGCAGCATCACCGATGTCGGCGGTGGCAAAGATGCGGAACTTCTCTGGCATGAGAGTCATCCGATGTTGAGTCTTCGTATTTCACCGAATGCACCCCACATGCAATCGGCCGGTAAGGCGGGATGGCGCGCCCTCGCGCACACCTTGCGAAAGCGCTCGCGGTGCCGTGCCCGAGGCACTCGCAACGTTCTACCCACCTACCCAGCGCTGAAGCGCTGGGCTATCTTATGCCGTCCCACTTCGTGGGACTGACTCAATTTCAATTTGCGTCTTGGCTTCCGCAGCAAGCTCCTCCAAGCCCCATCACGGGTCTATTCCCCACCAGGAGCACCCACGAAAAAGGCCCGCTGCGCGGCGGGCCCGTACCCCGGAATTTTCGATCCTACAAATTCTTCTTGGTCCACTGATCAATGCGATCCAGCGCCTGCTGAAGATTCTCGATGGAATTGGCAATACTGAACCGCAGATAACCTTCGCCGAAGGCGCCGAATGCTGTTCCCGACAACCCCGCGACTCCCGTGTCGTCAAGCAGCGCGTCCGCCAGTTTCTTCGACGGCCAACCGGTCTGCTTGATATTCGGGAAGGTATAAAACGCGCCCTTGGGCAACCGGCAGGAGAATCCCTTGATCTGGTTGAGGCCATCGACGAACACGTCCCGGCGGCGCTGAAACTCCTGGCGCATCTTCTCCGGCTCGCTCTGATCGCCGCGCACCGCCTCAATACCCGCCATCTGCGTAAAAGTCGCCGCGCAGGAGTTGGAATTAGTCATCAGGCGCGCGAAGTGTACCGCCAGGTCAGGCCGCATCACGCCATAACCCAGACGCCAGCCGGTCATGGAATAGGTTTTCGAGAACCCGGTCAGAATGATAGTGCGGTCCTTGAAGCCATCCACCGAGGCTATGCTATAGGGCTCGCCTTCGAACAGCAGGCGGCTGTAGATTTCGTCGCTCAGGACCATGATGTCGCGGTCACCGATGGCGGCGGCAATGTCTTCCACATCGCTTTTGGTGATGATACCGCCGGTGGGATTCTGCGGCGAGTTCAGGATGATGAGCTTGGTGCGATCGCTGATGAGACTGGCCAGCTCATTGACGTCGAGGCGGAAATCGAGCTCCTCGCGCAGCGGAATGGGCACCGCTTTCGCGCCCAGGAAGTTGATCATCGACTCGTAAATGGGGAAGCCGGGATTGGGATAGATGACCTCGTCAGCCTCTTCCACCAGCGCCAGCATGGTGAAGAAAATAATCGGTTTGCCGCCGGGAACGATGACGACCTCATCGGGGCTAACCTTGATGCCTCGCGAACTGGCGACCTCGGCCGCAATGGCTTCGCGCAACTCCGGCAGCCCGGCCGCCGGGCCGTAATGGGTAAAACCCTTGCGCAGCGCGTCAACGCAGGCATCGACCACGTTGGCCGGCGTGTCCATGTCGGGCTCGCCAATCTCGAGGTGGATAATGTTTCTTCCTTGACGTTCCAAGGCGCGGGCACGCACCAGCACTTCGAAGGCGGTTTCGGTCCCCAGGCGCGACATCCGGTTGGCCAGGCGCAGTTGCGTTTGAGTTGTAGTCATAGGCAAACCGATAGATTATACGCCGCGGTAAACATCCAGTCCGCAATCTTATCTTCACCAAGGGTAGCGTGACGATCGCCTGACCGAAGCACCATTGCTCCGCGGAGTCATGGCCGCTGGAAACCAGCACATTGAAACTGTTTCACTGCCCGTACTCAATCTCGAATTCGACCTTCGCCGCCTTCTCCAGCATGGCCGAAACGGAGCAATACTTTTCTTTGGACAAGCGTACGGCATCTTCCATCGCCTTGTGAGTGACGTTTCCGCCCACGCGGTAGATCAGGCGAATGCTGGTATAGACCTTCGGAAAAGTTTCGGCGCGCTCGGCCGTGGCGCGCACTTCCAGGGTGGTAAAAGGCTCGCGCTTCTTGCGGAGGATACCCACAACGTCACTGGCCGTGCAGGCGCATAAAGCAATTAAGACAAGCTCGATCGGACTGCTCGCGGACTTCTCGGCGCCGGCATCCACCACCAGTGCGTGACCGCTGCTTGCCTGCCCGACAAAACGATCATTATTGGCCCATAGCGCTGTAGCCTCGATCATGGGATGTGCCTCACTGGTGGTCAGGTTTGTCCTTCGGTTGGCTGGTGCTGCTGTCCGGGTGGTTCTCGTAGATGGAATACTGCCCCTGTGGCCGCTTCAGCCGGATGACCACTTCCTGCTCGGGCTGGTTAATGGTGTAATCCTGTCCGAAGGTCTGGAAACCCGGGGCGATGACCTGCACGCGCAGCATTCCGTACGGAATACCATCGCTCCCGGTCTTGCCCTCGCCGTTGGTCTTAAGTTCAAGTCCGCCTTTCGATTGCTTGCCGCCCCCTCCCACGGGATGCAGGATGACGGCGGCATTGCGCACCGGCTTGCCGTTGTCGTCTTTGAGGACAGCAAACTTAAGCGAAGACACTTGCCCGGAATCCTTCTTCTTGTCCCCCGCCACCAGCAAAGCAGGAACGAAGAGCATGCAAAGGACCGCCACCAGCAAACGCTGCATCTTCATAAGAACCATTCTAGGCAGGTCAGGTGGGATGCTGCAATTCCGAGCCATGGGCAAGTAAGAAGCCTAATGTTAGTTGGAGGGCGTCCGCTTCAACGTGGGACGTCCATCGTCCTTCTGCTCGGTCGTGCTGCCGTCGTCTTTCGGGCCGGCAGTGCTGCCAGAACCACTTGAACTTGAGCGCCGCAACAGCACTGGGCGCGACGGATCACGCTTGCCGCCGCCGAGATGCCGGCTGTTCTCGAGCGAGGCCAGGCGCTGCTTGACCTCTTCGAATTCGCTGGTGTTCACGACGTATTCATCGCGGTCGGGCAGATACTTGCGGATTTCGTCCTGTGCCGCCTTGATGCGGTCCGCATTCATGGGATGAGTGGCGAAGGCCTTGGCCACGAAGCTCTGCTTCTTTTTTTCGTTGACCTTCAGCTTTTCAAAAAACTCCACAAACGCTACCGGATCGTATCCTGAGGCGTAATCGTATTCCAAGCCCAACAGGTCGGCTTCGCGCTCGGCGTCGCGCGAGAACTTGAGGAAGCCAAGCGGCACCGCCAATCCCGCTACCTCGCTGATTGCGTACGCCACCGGTCCGCCAATGAAGATCAGGGGCACGGAGGCCATGTTCCAAATCTGCGCTCGGGTCATGTTCTTAGTGGCGTGCCGGGCGGCGACGTGGGCGATCTCGTGCGCCATTACCCCAGCCAACTCGGCCTCATTGTCCGCCGCCAAAATTAATCCGCTGTCCACGTAGAAAAAGCCGCCGGGAAGCGCGAAGGCGTTGACCTCATCATTGTCGAGGACCTTGATGATGAAGGGCACGCGTGCGTCGGAGTTACGCACCAGGTTCTGACCGATGCGGTTGATGTATTCCGTGATCACAGGATCGGTGACCAGCCGGGCTTGCTGTTCCACCTCAGAAGATAACTGGTGTCCCAGCGCCACCTCGCGATCGAGGGAATAGAAGTCGAGACCGGTGCCCACGTTACGCTTCCCGATCTGCGACACGTCATACTTGGAGGGCAATTCGGCAAGCGCTTCGGAATTGGGTGGTCCAGCCTTTGCGACAGCCGGTTTCGGAGCTGGCGAACTCGGTTTCGCCTCAGGCTCGCCGCGGTCGTCCCGCCGTCCGGCGGCCTCGATCTGCGCTGCCGTGGGAATCTGCGAAGCCGTTGCATCCGGCTGCACTGGAGCAACTGCTGTCGTCTCTTCTCCGGCGCTGGCCGGAGCAGCCTGAACTTCTGTTGCTGGCGATGCTTTCGTTGTATCCGACGTCGAAGTCTGGGCAATGCCGAAGGTGTGCAATGCAAGCGCAGCCATCAGCAGCGCCAACACCGAGGGCAATCGGCGCGCGGACAAAGAAAATCGATTGGCATGCGTCATTGACACCATCAGGCCCACTTGATTCCCGATTATGCTGCAAGATCGGGGTTATGGGAATCGAAAAAGTGCAAACAGGAATTGCAAAGAGAGAATTTGGTCGAAGAGCAAGAAAAACTGCTGGCTTGGGTGCTTCCGGCTGTCCAAGTGGATTCCCTTTCTCTGCCGAGAGTGGATTTCGCCTTCGTGCCGCCTCCCCCACCAGTTATTCATTCCTATTTTATTGACAGGGGTCGCAGTAACATGCTCATTTACAAACAGATAGCTTGGCATGCGTCACGGAATTCGTAAATGTGAGTGAATTATACTCATGCCTTCCCTTGACGTCCCTGGATGGCCGCGGTAAAATTAGCACTCGTTGGTACTGAGTGCTAACAGGCTGCGTGCGACCAATTTCATGGCGCCCCTACCAACGTTCTGGGTTTATCCCAAGAGTCCGCGCAAGTGCTGACAGCAACCCGCCGCGGCGGGCCAGAGCCAGCCAACCCGCCGAGGCGGGCAATCCAACTTAAACCAACTAGCTCGAAAGGAGTTCGAAGAATGGCTACAAAGCTGACTCCCCTGCATGACCGCATCGTGGTTCGCCGCGTCGAAGAGGCCGAGACCACCCGTGGCGGAATCATCATTCCCGACAGCGCCAAGGACAAGCCGCAAGAGGGCGAAGTGATCGCGGTGGGCCGGGGCAAGACCAATGACAAGGGCGAGACCTTCCCGCTGGACGTAAAGGCGGGCGATCGCATCCTGTTCGGCAAGTATGCCGGCACGGAAATCAAGATTGATGGCGAAGATTTCCTGATCATGCGCGAGGAAGAAGTACTCGGCATTCTGGAAGGCGCCAGCAAGCCGAAGCAAGCCGTCGCGCATAAGTAGGCAGTCGCCAGTAGCCAGTAGCCAGTTGCCAGTCGAACCTGGCAGCGACGGCTAGAGCGAGATGAACTCGCTGGGCGCTGACAACCGACAACTGACAACGATTTCAAAGAATTTGCAGTCAGTCCAGTTCCGATCCAACTGACAACTGGCTACTGACAACTTAAGGAGAAACAAATGGCAAAACAGATTGTGCATGGAGAGGATTCACGTCAGGCGATCCTTCGCGGCGTGAATGTTCTGGCCGATGCCGTGAAAGTCACGCTGGGTCCCAAGGGCCGCAATGTCGTGATCGAGAAGAAATTTGGTTCGCCGCTGATTACCAAGGACGGCGTAACCGTAGCCAAGGAAATCGAGCTAAAGGACCCGCTGGAGAACATGGGCGCGCAGATGGTACGCGAGGTCGCCTCCAAGACCTCCGACGTTGCCGGTGACGGCACCACCACCGCAACCGTTCTGGCGCAGACCATCTTCCGCGAGGGCGTGAAGACGGTGGCTGCCGGCGCAAACCCGATGGCGCTGAAGCGCGGCATCGACAAGGCCGTCACCGCGGTGTGCGGCTCGCTGGACCACGATGGTAACCGCATTCCCGGCGCGCTCGACAAGTATTCGCAGAAGGTGTCGGGCGAGATGATCGCGCAGGTCGGCACCATTTCCGCCAACAACGACGAGACTATCGGCCGCATCATTGCCGAGGCCATGAAGAAAGTCGGCAAAGACGGCGTGATCACGGTGGAAGAAGCCAAGACGATGGAGACCCAGTTGGAAGTCGTCGAAGGCATGCAGTTCGACCGCGGCTACTTGTCGCCCTACTTCGTCACCGATCCCGAGCGCATGGAAGTCGTTCTGGAGAACGCCTACATCCTGATCCACGAAAAGAAGGTTTCCTCGATGAAGGACCTGCTCCCGCTGCTGGAGCAGATTGCCAAGGGCGGCCGTCCGCTGGTGATCATCGCCGAGGACGTGGAAGGCGAAGCGCTGGCCACCCTGGTCGTCAACAAACTGCGCGGCACGCTGCAGGTTGCGGCCGTCAAGGCCCCGGGCTTCGGCGATCGCCGCAAGGCCATGTTGCAGGACATCGCAATCCTGACCGGCGGCAAGGCCATCACCGAAGATCTTGGCATTAAGCTGGAGAACGTGCAGATGGGCGACCTCGGCCAGGCCAAGAAGATCACCATCGACAAGGACAACACCACCATCGTCGAGGGCAAGGGCAAGCACACCGATATCGAAGGCCGCGTAAAGGAAATTCGAGGCCAGATCGACAAGACCACCAGCGACTACGACCGCGAGAAGTTGCAGGAGCGGTTAGCGAAGCTGGTGGGCGGCGTTGCGATAATCAAGGTCGGCGCTGCGACCGAGACTGAAATGAAGGAAAAGAAAGCCCGCGTGGAAGATGCCATGCACGCTACCCGCGCTGCGGTCGAGGAAGGTATTGTCCCCGGCGGCGGTGTGGCTCTGGTGCGCTGCATCCCGGCAATCGACGCGCTGAAGTTGGAAGGTGACGAGAAGATCGGTGGCAACATCGTGCGCCGCGCTCTCGAAGAGCCTCTCCGCCAGATCGTCGGCAACGCCGGCGAGGAAGGCGCCATCGTTCTGGGCCGCATCCGCGACTCGAAGGAGAACAACTTCGGCTATAACGCGCAGACCAATCAGTTCGAGGACCTGGTGAAGGCCGGCGTCCTCGACCCGACCAAGGTGGCGCGCACGGCCCTGCAGAACGCAGGCTCGATCGCGTCGCTGATGCTGACCACCGAAGCCCTGGTTGCCGAGATTCCGGAAGAGAAGAAGGAATCCCCCATGGGCGGCGGACACGGCGGCGGCATGGGCGGAATGTACTAGAAGCAGTTGCTAGTGGCTAGTGGTTAGTGGATGGCCACTGACTGAGACGTATCGAATGGATGCCCCATCCAAGCTGGTTTTGCTTGGGTGGGGCTTTTCCTTTGCGTCTGAGCCGCAGGCGCAATCCTGAGCGAGGGCGCAGGCCCGAGTCGAAGGATTGCGGCAACTAGCAGTTAGCAATTGGCTAACGGCAAGAACACGGCCTCACAGCAATGCGGTGCCTTTGCTTTTTTCTGACAACTGACCACTGGCAACTGACGACTTGGGGCGACCTTACGGCTTCTTCGCCGTCGCGGGCTTGGCCGTTGGCTTCAGGACCTGTTCCACGGGAATCTCGTTGCCGTCTTTGTCGACGTAGTGTATGTCGAAGGCGCCATCGATCACGTCAAAGACCAGGCAACTGTTGATGCAGGTGAACTGGTGTACCTGCCTTCCGGCGAGGTACAGGTAGTCGCCCATAGCCATCGTGTGAGCGCCACCCGACATCTCCGACTTGCCGTTACCGGAAACCATCATGAGGTTCTCATTTGCGGTGTGCCAGTGCCAGGGCACAACGCAGCCGCTCTTAAACTTCAGGAGCAGCACTGCGGCGCCGTTGGTGGGATCTCCTCGTTGCGCGGAGATGGTCATGCAGGACGGAAGCACCGGCAAGGTCACGAACTTGCTCGATGCCATGGCGGCATAAGGCATCTGGTCAGGACCCTGCGCCGCCAGCGGCATAATCAGAGCAGATGCGAGCAAGACCAACAATGAGAGGCCCGCCAACGCGAATCGCATTGTAATACTCCTTCTCGTGGTGAAAGTCGGCTAAGTCTAGCCCAACGCTGCGGTCGATTTCAATCCGACAAAGGTGGGGCTTGGTGTGCCGCCGGCTGAAGCCGGCTCGTTCTTAAGATCTCGCTGTAACGCGGCCCGGAAGCACCCCTCTACCCGTAGTCGCATTCGACACAACAAGCAAACCTTCTTCTCGACCTGAAATGAAAAAGGGAGAGCATCCGCCCTCCCCTTTTCAGGATTTGATTTCCACGACTGCCGAAACAGTTACCGCCGCGGTCCGCCGCGTCCACCACCCGGGCCTCCACGGCCGCCGCGTCCACCGCCGGGGCCACCACGGCCTCCACGGCCGCCGCCTCCACCATGATGACCGCCGTCGTGCCTGCTGCCAGCGTGCTCACGACGCTCGCCATCGCGATTGAAATTCGGCTCGGAGCTCGGCTCGTCTGCCTTCTCGTGTCCGCCTTCGAACGTCACCGCTCCTTCACCCTCGGGTGCAGGTTCGCCACCCTCAGCCGCCATTTTGGGCGCTGCTCCTTCAGAATGGCCTTGCGCGATAGCCTGATGCGGTTGCCTTCGACAGCCAGGACCTTTACCAGCACCTGGTCGCCTTCCTTCAGTTCGTCACGAACATCGTTGATGCGGTGCTCGGCGACCTCGCTGATGTGCAACAGTCCATCGGTGCCCGGCAGAATCTCGACAAACGCTCCGAAGTCAGCCAGGCGTGTGACCTTGCCGAGATAGGTCTTGCCCACCTCAGCGGTGGCCGTGATGTCGCCAATCATCTGCAGCGCCTTGGCCGCGGCTACTTGATCGCTGGACGAAACATTCACCTTGCCGGTATCTTCCACGTCGATCTTCACGCCGGTCTGCTCGATGATTCCGCGAATCACCTTGCCGCCCGGCCCGATGAGGTCGCGGATCTTGTCGGTGGGAATCTGCAAGGTGTAGAAGCGGGGCGCGAATTCGCTGATCGTGGTGCGCGGCTCCGCGATCACTTCGTTCATCTTGTCGAGGATGAACAGACGTCCGTGGCGGGCCTGTTCCAGCGCCTCGCGCATGATCTGCGCCGTGATGCCCATCACCTTGATGTCCATCTGCAACGCGGTGATTCCCTCGCGAGTGCCGGCCACCTTGAAGTCCATGTCGCCGTAATGATCTTCCGCGCCGGCGATGTCGGTGAGGATGGCGTAATCTTTGTCTTCCTTCACCAATCCCATAGCCACGCCGGCCACCGAGGCCTTCAGCGGAACGCCGGCATCCATCATGCTGAGCGAGGCCCCGCAGACCGTTGCCATTGAGGACGATCCGTTCGACTCCAAAATGTCGGAGACGACGCGCATGGCGTACGGCCAGTCGGCTTCTGACGGCAGCACGCCGTATAACGCCCGCTCCGCCAGCGCGCCATGCCCAATCTCGCGGCGCCCCGCTCCGCGCAGGAATGCGACTTCGCCAACCGAGAAAGGCGGAAAATTGTAGTGCAACATGAAGCGCTTCTTGGCTTCGCCTTCGAAGGCCTCCAGGCGCTGCATGTCTTCGCCGGTGCCAAGTGTGGTCGTGACCAGCGCCTGGGTCTCGCCACGAGTAAAGATGGACGAGCCGTGAGTGCGCGGCAGCACCCCAACTTCAATCCAGATGTCGCGAATCTGGTCGAACTTGCGCCCGTCGGGACGGCGGCGGTCTTTGATCACCTGCTCGCGGAAGATCTGCTCACGCAGAAGATCGAAGTACTTGCCGGCTTTCTTGCGCCCAGCTTCATCGTCTTCGGGAATGGCGCTCTTGATCTCGTCTTTGAGCTGCTTGATGAGCGCGTAGCTTTCGTTCTTGGGATGCTTCTCGGTGTTGACCGCATCCAGCAAGCGATCGCCCAGTTTGGAACGAAGCTGGCTCAGATAGGCTTCGTCAGTCACGACCGGCTCGACGGTCCGCTTCGCCTTACCAACTCTCTTGGCGAGGTCGCTGATCGCGGCGCAAATCTTCTTGATCTGCTCATGGCCGAATTCGATGGCCTCAACCACGGTTTCTTCCGAAACCTCCTTGGCGCCGGACTCGATCATGACAATGCCGTCGGCGGTGCCGACTACCATTAGGTTCAGCTTGCCAGAGCGCTGCTCATCGTAGGTGGGATTGATGACGAAATTTCCGTCCACCTGACCGACTCGAATGGCGCCGATGGGTCCGTGAAATGGAATGTCGGAGACGCTGAGCGCAACCGACGCGCCGTTGATGCCGGCAACATCGGGGTCGTTCTCGGTATCAGCCGAAAGCACCATCGCGATGACTTGCGTTTCGCAGCGGAATCCTTCCGGGAACAACGGCCGGATGGGCCGGTCAATTTGGCGGCTGGTCAGAATTTCGCGCTCGCTGGGCCGCCCTTCGCGCTTGATGAAGCCGCCAGGAATGCGTCCGGCAGCGTAGGTGTACTCGCGGTAATCGACGGTGAGGGGGAAGAAGTCGATGCCCTCGCGGGGGTCAGGGTTGGCGCAGGCGGTGGCGAGAACAACGTTGTCGCCGATGCGCACAATGCAGGAACCGTGGGCCTGCTTGGTTAATTTTCCGGTTTCAAAGTGGATGGACTTGCCGCCGTGCAGCTCAACCGTAACTTCGTGTTTCATTTCTTAAGTTCCTTCCGTTCCGAACGCAACTGATAGGGCCCTGTCACCCGCCGTTATGGAATCCGAATCCAGCTCGACTCGCGCGTTTACCTGCGCGCCAGCAAGGATCGTAACTACGACGGGAGATGGAGTGGAAAATTCATCGGCCAACAGAGACTGGACGAAAGCCCGGGGACGCCGAAGCGCCGCGAGGGCCCGTGCAGAACGCATGTAGCGACGCACCATACACCAGAAACGTCGTTGTTCAGGGGCTGGCAAACGGCTGGCTTCGTTACTTTCGGATGCCGAGCTTCTGAATGACAGTCTTATACCGTTCGGTATCCGACTTTCTGAGGTAATCGAGCAGGCCACGACGCCGGCTCACCATCATGAGAAGACCGCGCCGGGAGGCATGGTCCTTCTTATGCGTCTTAAAATGCTCCGTCAATTCACCAATCCGTGTACTCAGGATCGCGATCTGCACTTCGGGCGAACCGGTGTCGGTCGCATGAGTGCGGTGTTGGTCAATCAAAGCGGCTTTTTTCTCTGGGGCTAACACTGAATCAGCTGCGCTCCTACTCTTTAATCGTATGTTGTTACGGGATCAAGGATAACATGCGTTTCTGCAAACCGCAAAGCGAGCGCACGCCGAGCGCACGCCGACATCGCCGAGCCTTTGCCAACCGTCCCTTTGTCACCACGACCGGAATCCTTCAGACCGACTGGAGAAATCGTTGCTCCAAGCGGACAACAGCTTATGCCACCAGAGGACGCACGTCGCGCTCGATGGTGCGCCGCAGTTCGTCTTGCGCCACTTCCAGTTCGTAGCTGGATTGGGCATTCATCCAGAAGCGTGCACTGGTGTTGAAATAGCGTCCCAGTCGCAGCGCCGTATCGGGAGTGATGCCGCGCCGCTCATGCACAATCTCACCTATGCGTGTCACGGGGACACGCAGGTCAAGCGCGAGGCGGTTCATGCTGATGCGCAGCGGCTTCATGAAATCTTCGCGCAAAATTTCGCCGGGATGAATGGGCCTAAGTCTTTCGGATTTGGCCATGCGTCCTCCTAGTGATAGTCCACGATTTCCACATCGTAGGCATCGCCGTCGCGCCAAACAAAGCAGATGCGCCACGGAGTTGTCATGCAAACTCTGACCGTCCTTCATCCATTACCAAATCCGCACGCGTTCCGACGGAGCCAAGTACAGCGTTTCTCCCGCCTTGACATCGAAAGCCGCGTACCAGGCGTCGACATTGCGAACCGTATCTGCCCGGAACTCGGCGGGCGAGTGCGAGTCAACCGCCACCTGCTGGCGCAGCGCAGCGTCCCGCGACTTTGCCCTATAGTCCTGGCCGAAAGCGATAAAGAACTGCTGGTCTCCGGAGAAACCATCCTGCACCGGCGCTTCCTTGCCTGTGAGTGAAGCACGGTAGCCGTCATACGAAGCAGAGATGCCGGCGACGTCGGCGATGTTCTCAGCCAGCGTCTGCTTGCCATTGAGGGAGAGATCGGGGAAGGGCTTATAGGTGTCATACTGCGCGGCGAGTTTGGCGGTGGCCGCTTCAAAATGGGCGAGATCGGCGGGCGTCCACCAGTTGCGTACGCGGCCCTTGGAGTCAAACGCAGCGCCCTCCGAATCGAAGGTATGGCTGATCTCGTGCCCGATGACCGAACCGATGGCGCCATAGTTGGCCGCCGCGGGCGCCAGCGGATCAAAGAATGGCGGCTGCAGGATGGCGGCGGGAAAGTTGAGCGCGTTTTGCAGCGGCAGATTTACCGCGTTGACCGTCTGCGGGGTCATGGACCATTCCTTGCGGTCAATCGGCGCCCCGAGGCGCGCGACGTCGTGGTGATACTTAAAAAGATTACCGCGCCAGACGTTGCCAAAGATGTCATCCGGCCTCACCTCGTAGGCTGCGTAGTCGATCCAGGTCTCTGGGTAACCCACTCCGACATACAGAGTGTTCAGCTTGGCTTGGGCTTCGGCTTTGGTAGAAGCGGCCATCCACAAAAGCGCTTCAATTCGCTTCCGGAACGCGCCAATGATGTTGGCCACCATGGCCTGTGCCTGGGCCTTGGCTTCGGGAGAGAAGTAGCGCTGCGCATAGATTTTTCCGACGTCGTCGCCGAGGTACCGATTGACGATCACCACGCCCCGCTGCCAGCGCGGACGCTGTTCCGGCGATCCTTGCAGCACATTACCAAAGAAGGCGAAACGCTCGTCAGCCAAGGCTTTCGGCAGTACGTCGCCGTACTCTTCGATCATGTGATAGGCGAGCCAGTCTTTCCATGTGTCCAACGGAGTGGAGGCCACCAGAGCAGACTCGCCGGCAAAGGCGGTAGGCTGCCAAACGATGAAGCTGGCTTGCTTGCTGAGGCCGGCGCCGCGAAAGTATTCGGCCCAGTCGAGGCCCGGAGCTTTGGCCACGAAGTCTGCCCGCTTCCAGGTGTTGTTGGCCTGGTGGATGTCATCATTTTCCGCGAGGGTGAGATGTTTTTCCGCGATGGCGTGCTCCAACCCGACAATGCGCTCGGCCCGGGCGTCCGTATCCGTGAATCCCGCCAGCTTGAGCATGGCTGAGACGTGCGCCTGATACTTGGTGCGGATGTCACGCATCTGCTCGCTGTTGGAAAGGTAATACTCGCGGTCCGGCAGTTGCAGGCCGCCCTGTAACAGATAAGCGGCATAGTGGTCGGAATCGTTGAAGCCGGGGGCGACCCACAATCCAAACAGATGCGGAGTATGGAAGTTGGTGTTATTCAGCGCGTCAACATCAGCGCGCAGCGTTTCCCCTAGCGCGGCCGCCAACTCTTTCTTGTTTCCAATGGCAGCGATGGCTTTGAGATGAGGCTGGAGCGGCGCGAGACCCTTGGTCTCGATGACGCCCTCGTCCATGTAAGAGCTGTAGAGAACGGCGATTTTGCGCGCGCTAGAGCCGGCAGGCCCGCCATTCTTGGCCGCCTCTTCAACCAGGGCGGCGGTGCGCGTGTCGCTCACGTCGGCAAGGGTTGCAAAGACGCTTAGCCGCGAGCGGTCGGGGGGAATCTCGGTGCGCTTGATCCAGTCGCCGTTGCAGTACAGATGGAAGTTATCGCCTGGCTTGACCGAGCGGTCCATGTTGGCGACATCAATGCCGTGAGTCTCTGGTTTCGGCGCATCCTGCGCGTCGGCGGCGAGAAGGCCGAAGACGATAATTCCAACAAGTTTAAGGGCGGGACTAAGGAATTTCTGGGCGGATCTCATTCACAGGGCTCCACAGGGCATCTGCCTAGGAACGCAGGCCCTCACTCTAGAGCTAGTTGCATAAATGCCTCAAGGTGATGATGAGGCAAGCACAATGAAAGAAGCCTTGATACACGCTCAGGATGCGGTCATAGCGTACTTGGACACGGCGGAAGTTCTGCAGCCAAGCATTGGTGCGCTCGATTTTCCAGCGCCGCCGATAGCGGCGTAGCTTGCGTTTGTCTTCAAAGCGGCGCTGTTTTCTGCTGCGCAAGTAGGGAGCGATCAACTCCGTGCCTCGATCCCACAACCGCTGGCGCAGCCCATCCGAATCGTAACCGCGATCCGCAATCACACGGCGCAACCGCTTCCGCGGGCGGCCGCGTCCACCGCGCGGTACTCTTACCCGCGCCAGCGTGCTTTCCGCGAGCCGGAACTCGGAGATCTGCGCGGACGCAAGTTGCGCTCCGATAGGTATACCCTGGCCGTCGACCACCACCATGCACTTCGTACCTTTCCCGCGACGGGTTTTTCCGACTGCGCAGCCCCCTTTTTCGCCAGCACAAAGGTCGCGTCCAGAAAGGCCTCTTCCCAGTCGAGCAACTTTCGTTCATCCAACCGGGCCAGCAACGCTTGCCATGCCCGCAGCCACACCCCCTGCTCTTCCCACCGCCGCAGACGACGCCAGCAGGTGCAGCCATGGGGATATTCGCTTGGCAGGTCGCGCCACCGTGCGCCAACACGCAGAACCCAGAGAATGCCTTCGAAACAGCTGCGATTCGGTGCCCAAGGTCGGCCCCGTCCATCTTTCCGTCGCTGCGGTGCCGGGAACAAATCCTCAATCTGCTTCCACTGCTGGTCGGTCAGCATCATGACAACAGCTAATCTCAATCAGCAGTATCTCTTGAAGTACCAACTCTGAGTCAGAACCTATTTATGCAACCACTTCTAGACGGGGAACAAAGCAAGAGGGTAGCACGACGGCGGAAGGCGTTTGAACCTATTCCACCTCGTGCTTGGCGGTGTAACCCTCGCGGGCCACGATCTGATACTTGATGTCGTGGTTCTTTTCGTCCTTGATGATGAGCGGCTTGCCATCCGGCCCCACCAGCTCTACCTTCAACTTGCGATAGGTGCCGTCTTGCTTGGTATTGGTGGGCTTATAGGTGATGGTGTATTGATTACGGATCGCCTGGGCCACTTCGCGGAAAATGTCCGGCAATTCACCCATCAGCCGCGGAGCATAGCTGCGGCCGCCGGTCATCCTGGCGAAGACGTTCATCTGGTTCTTGGCCTGCGTGTACTCCATCAGCACCGGGGACATGTTGGGATTTGCGCCCGCTATTGCGTCCACCCGCTGCAGGAAAGCTTCACCGGTACAGATGGTATAGATGGTCACGTTGGGCGTGACCTTGATCTTCTTGAGAATGGTGTCGAGGGTGATCTTGCTGAAGGTATCGCGACCGCTGGCGACCACCACCAACTCCTTGTGGCCGGGGACACGGTCCAGGCGGTCCAGCGTGTCATACATGGCGTCGAAGATGTTGGTCTCACTAAACCCGGGAATGCGCAGCCGGTTGAGCACACCAAAGACCGCTTGTTTGTCCTGCGTGAAGTCCAGCAGGATATGCGTCTTCATGTCAAATTCCTCGATGGCGACCCAGTCCTGGGGTTGCAGGCTCGAGGCAAACATGTACGAGGCATTCAGCGCGTCATACATGAAGTTGTAATTGGTGGATGCGAATTCCACCAGCAGGACCGCGGTGATGGGCGCCTTGGACATGGTGACGCTCTGGATTTGCTGCGGAACCCCATCTTCGTAAATCTTGAAGTGCTCCTTGGCGGCCTGTTCCGGCAATGCCAGGGGACGCCCGTCCTTTTGCAACACGCGTGCATCCACGCTTACCACCGGAACGTCGACGTGCAACGAGTATTGCGGATTGTCCGTGGGCTGTTTCGGCTTGGGGGGTGGAGGCGCGTCTTCCGTGCCCTTCTTCTTCGGCACCGCAACGGAGCCGGATTCACCCGCTGGCCCTCCCGCTTCGGCAGGCATCTGCTCTTGCTGGCTTTTAGTCGGCTGCGATTGCGTTTGCGTGCCAGAATCGGTGCTGCTGGAGGATTGGGCCTGCGCCGGTACGGCAAAGCAAAACAAGCTCAACCCCAAGGTGAGAACCGCCATTTTCACGGAGCTAAGCGTAACGGGTGAAATACCGGAACAAGTAAGGTGTTTCTCAGAATACATCAGGGTGCCTCTTGGGACGGACTGTCTGCTAGTATAAATGCAAATTCAGCATCTTTGACTCTCTGCGGCGCGCAGAAAAGTGCTCGCGAACTGACGTTGGGGCACTGCCGCAGTCAAATCGACGTGGCTCCCCCTAGGGGGCTTTGGGAATAGCCGATCTTCGTGGCAAAGCCGCACCGCGGCTTAAGTAAGGTGAGGAACATTTTGCGCAATGCCGTCTCGTTAGTACTGCTCGGCTTCTTATCTCTGGCCGGTTTCGCGGCCGAAAACCCAAAAGTTCAAATCATGCCTGAGGACCAGGTCAAGACCGGCATGCATGGCGTGGCCTATACCGTATTCGAAGGCGTCACTCCGGAACCGATGGAGGTCGAGATCCTCGGGGTGCTGCGCAATATGGCCGGCCCGAAATCCGACGTCATCCTGGCGCGGCTGCATGGCAAGAAAGTTGAATACTTCGGCGTGGTCGCGGGCATGAGCGGCAGCCCGGTTTACATTGACGGCAAGCTCGTCGGCGCCATCGCTTATCGTATTGGCGAGTTTTCCAAAGAGCCGATTGCCGGTATTACTCCGGTCGGCTCCATGCTGGAAATCGATGCCATGGACAAGACGCCAGCGCCGGAAGAGGCGCGAGCGCTTGCCGGAGACAGGCAGGCGGCAGCGCGAACTTCTGGACCCGGCTTGGACGCTGCTCCAAATCAGCTGGACTCAGGCTACGCAAACCTGCTGAAGCCCATCGAGACTCCGCTGGTCTTCACCGGATTCAGCGAAAACACGCTGCGGATCTTCTCCAAGGATTTTGCCTCGGTCGGTGTTGTCCCGGTCATGGGGGCGGGTTCGGTCAGCAACGACAAGCAACCGGAACCGCTGGTTCCAGGCTCGGCGGTCAGCGCGATCCTGGTACGCGGCGATATGAACATCGCCGGCACTTGCACCGTCACGTATCTTGACGACACCCACCTGCTGGCATGCGGCCATCCGTTGTTACAGTCGGGCAGCGTTAACATGCCGATGACCAAAGCAACGGTGCTGGCCACTCTGCCTTCGGCGCAGAACTCCTTCAAGATTGTTAACGCCACGGAGCCGGTCGGCGCGTTCATGCAGGACCGCCGTGCGGGCCTCATGGGGCGCTTCGATCGCGAACCGCACATGATTCCCGTGACCCTCACCTTCAACGGGGTCTCCCATCCCAAGCAGTTTCATTATGAAGTGCTGAACAATGCCAAGGTCACGCCAGCCGCAATGATGGCCACGGTGTTCAACGCCATCCAGGGCATGAACGAGTACGGCGAAGATACCACCTATCGTTTGCGAGGCGACATCGACGTTCTCGGCTATCCCAAGTTGCGTGTGCAGAACATGTACGCTCCGCTGGATGGCTCTACGCCGACGGCTTATAGCATCGCGCTTTCCATCGGCGAGCACTTCAGCCGCATCTTCGAGAATCCTTACGCAACTCCAAAGATCGAAGGCGTGGAATTGAACTTCGATCTCGTTCCTGACCGCCGTTCGGCGCGGCTGGAAACCGCCCGCACGGACATCACCGAAGCTCGTCCCGGCGATGAGATAACCATCGAGACGTTGCTGCGGCCCTATCGCGGAGAGAGCATTCTTCGCCAGATCTCGGTGAAGATTCCTACCTCCACGCCCAGGGGAACACTGCGCATTCTGGTGAGCGACGGCGACACTCTCGATAAGATGCGCCGCGTGTCGGGACCCATGAGCCGGCGGCTCGATCTGGGCTCCACCATTGCACTGCTCAACAAAGAGCACACCAACTCTGAGCTTTACGTCTCCCTGCTGGAGGCCAGCCCGCAAGCCATGGTGGACGACAAGGTGATGCCGACGTTGCCGCTGTCGGTAATGAACGTGATGGATGGCATGCGCGGTACGCAGGACATGATTGTCGTGGGCGAGTCCGCCGTGGATGAAGCGTCCACTCCGGTGGACTACGTGGTGACGGGATCGCAGATCATCACGCTGACGATCAAGTAGGGCAGTTAGCAGTTAGCAGTTAGCACTAATTCCCAATTCCGATGCCCATTCATGGAGCCCAGACGGGGCCTTTTGGGTGACATCTTTGGCAGTTGTTGAGCGGGAAAGCCACCTTTCCATGGCAGGCACCGCAGTATTGGCCTTCGACATTAGAATACATGGTGTGGCGGATCGTGCCTCGGTTGCCAGCCGGGAATATTTCGGGGTGGCAGAGTTCACAGCCGTTCCAGATAGAATGCTTCTCGTGAGAGAAGCCAATGGGGTGGACCCACGAGTAACCTGCTGCGATAGAAAAATCTTTCCTGTTCTGCATCTTCGGCGTTTTGACGGATAAACCCTCTACAAAATCGATGGGTTGGATGACGCCAGATCTCTCCGCCTCTT
Source organism: uncultured Acidobacteriaceae bacterium (assembly GCA_963836875.1). GTDB lineage: Bacteria > Acidobacteriota > Terriglobia > Terriglobales > Acidobacteriaceae > Bog-257. The sequence continues at coordinate 873,651 of CAWIKZ010000005.1, read as the reverse complement.
CCCAATTCACACCGTAAAAGCTCTTCGGGAATTTCGCAGTAAATTTGTTGTACTCATATTTTCTTACGCCCTTCTTGCCCAGGGAATGGCAGCGGTCGCACTGCTTGTCGTTGGCGGCATCGGAGCACGCCGCGAAGATGGTTTTTCCCTCCAACACCCTCTTACCATCATGGCAGGCGCCGCAATGGAAACCCTCGCGGTTCGTGCTCGCATTGATGCCGGTGGCGTTCGCCTGCATGGCAAAGCCGATATCTACATGGCAGAGCCGGCAGGTGAATTTGGAACGGTGAAGCCAATGATCAAATACCACGGCGCCGGGGCCAGCCTTGGAGTGGTTGTCAAGAATCACCTTGCCATACTCCGACGGTTCCGGTGGAGGTTCGGGCAAATAGATTTGGGCTAACGCGACATTTCCCAGAAGCAAGATTCCGCAGGCCAGCACCAGCAGGAGAAACCCGCGCTCATTTCTTCTCGTTCTTTTTCGCATCAAGTACGTAGGCATAAAGGCCTCGACACTTCTGTAATCGTCCCAGGTAGACCTTTTTCCGCGATTCGTCGAGCTTTTCAATCTGCGGCAGAAGAGCGTCGCACCTGCGAATCAGGTCCCTGAGTTCCTCCTGCGAGAAGGTCATGGCGTCCTGGGTCTTTGAGCAAACGTCATCGAACTCCTTCCGCCAAGACTCCCGCGCCGGGTCCGCTTGCGAAGCAGACGAGGGGGACCCGCCGATCTCCCGCACGCCCCACAGGCCGACGAGCCCCATGAACATCAGCAGTACCACGGCAATCTTCGCCTTGAACATGGACGCCTCGGCCCGGGGTTATACCGGTTTGGAATGGCAGCGCTGGCAATCCGTCAAAGGAAACGCCACCGTGGTATGGCACACGCCACAGGACTTCCCCTGGGATATGTCCACCATCGAGTACCGCACGGTTCCCCTTTTCACGCCCATGAATATCTCCGGGTGACAAAGCTCGCATCCATTCCAGACAGTATGTTTCTTGTGGGAGAAGATGATGTTAGGCATTCCCTCAACCTTCGGGTTGAGCGTGAAATCCTTCTGCACGACGAGCGAGTTCCTTTGTATGGAGACGCCCTCGAGGAACTTTGCCGGCTTGATGAGTCCCAACTCCTCTGATTTTTCCCAATCCAGCCCGTTCCCGAAGCGTTCTTTGGGAAGCGGTTCACTGAATCGGAAGAAGTCGTAATCGGACGCGACTTTCTGTCCATAGGAGTGGCAACGCTGGCACCTCTGCGCGTCCTCGTCGGTCACCTTCTTGGAGCAGGCTTGGAAGACGGTTTTCCCGTCAACTATCCTCTTCCCGTTATGACAGCTGCCGCAGTAATAGCCTCGCTCGTTGTCTGCGGCCGTGATCCCCGTAGCTCCAGCCTTCATCGCAAAACCGACGTCCACGTGACAGACCCTGCAGGTGAACTTGGAACGGTGGATCCAATGCTCGAAGACAACGGGCGCCAGGTCCGCCTTATCGGAGTAGTTGTCGATAACGACCCGGCCGTATTCGTAGGGAAGCGGCCTTTTCTTCTTGACGCCCGTTTGGCATAGGGCTTGACCGCAGAAAACTAGAAGCACCACCAGTGCAAATATCTTCCTGTTCATCGAGAACCTCCTTCCCGATAGAACTGCGCTTATCGCATATTCTGCCCATGGCGACGCGCTCCGCGGCCCCTTCCCGAGTGCGCCGTTGCCAGGAATGGCTCCTGGCGAGGCACGCCACTAACTTCAATGAATATGTACCACCCAGTCCTAAGGTGGCGCAGTGTTTCAAATCACCGTTCGCCGTGACAGCCGGGCCAAGCTGGGTTGGGAAATAAACGGGTAGCATTCTGTGTCTGGTAGGGTCGGGGACCTGAGGCAATGGTTTGCGCTCGGACTTCGCACGGTCCGCCCGGCCCGCCTGTGTTACGCTTTTCGTATTCCTGCCAATCGGCCAATCAGGATTCGTGATGAAAGTGCTTCGACTGGCGCTCTTCTGCCCGTTGCTTGCCGCGATGTGTTGGGCACAAGGGACGCGCACCTGGGAACAGACTAAGTACGACGAATTCGAAAAAGGCACCAGCCACGGCGTCGCCATCAGCAGCGATGGAACGCTTACGCTCGCGCCTGCCTTCAGCCCGCTTTACACTTCGCCGTCCTCCTATCTTTGGGGACTCGCTGCCGACGCGCTGGGCAATGCCTATGCCGCTGCGGGATCGCCGGCGCGCGTCTATAAGCTGACGCCTGACGGCAAGGCCAGCATCATTTTTGCTCCGCAAGAGTTGCAGGTGCAGGCGCTGGTGGTGGACCCGAGCGGCGCCATCTACGCGGCCACCTCGCCCGACGGCAAGGTGTACAAGATCGTCCACGGCGGCCCGGCTCCGGGGAAGAGTCCCGAAGGATCGCACACTACGGCGGAAGTGGCCGCAGCGCAGGAAGGTGGCAAGCCAAGTCCTACAGGCGAATCTGCGCGGACTTCGGTGGCTGTCGATTCCACTTACACCGCCAGCGTTTTCTTCAATCCCAGGACGAAATACATTTGGGCGCTGGCCCTCGACCGCCAGGGGCAACTGTACGTCGGCACGGGCGATCGCGGCGAGATCTTCCGGGTGGATCGCGACGGCAACGGCGCGCTGTTCTTCCAGAGCGATGAGGCGCAAATCCGCGCTCTCGATTTCGACAACTCCGGCAACCTGATCGCCGGGACCGACGGCAGCGGGCTGATCTATCGCATCGCCCCGCAAGGCGAAGGCTTCGTGCTGTACAGCGCCCCCAAGAAGGAGATCACCGCTCTCGCTGTCGATGGGCACGGCGGCATCTATGCAGCCGGGGCTGGCGGGAAACGGGGCGCAACACCGCCGCTGGCACCGGTGACCAGCGTTCCTGCGTCCCCCGCGCCGCCTAGCGGTGGAAGCGCCACCGTGCTGGGCGCGCCAGGTAGTTCGGCGACCCCTGGCGCTTCCACGCCCACGTTCACGGCGATTCCCTACCCCAACGTGACCAACGTTGGCGGGTCCGAGGTGTATCGAATTGGACCGGACGGTTCACCGAAGACGCTGTGGACGTCGCATGAGGACCTGGTCTATACGCTCGCCTTCGATCAGGCGGGACGCTTGCTCGCGGGCACGGGGAACCGCGGCAAGATTTTCATCATTAGCGGTAATCAATACACCGACCTGGTCCAGGCCAGCGCCAACCAGGTGACCGCCTTCGCGCGCGCGCCCAAGGGCGGGCTGTACGCAGCCACCAGCAATCTAGGAAAGATTTTTCTCCTCGGCCCCAACCCGATGGCGGAAGGCACGTACGAGAGCGATGTCTTCGACGCGAAAAACTTTTCCCAGTGGGGACGGGTGGAGGTTCGCGGCAGCGGCAGTTTCGACGTTTTCGCGCGCAGTGGCAACGTGGACAATCCCGACCGCAACTGGAGCTTGTGGAAACAGGTCAATCTGCAGAAAGACCTTCCGGTGGATGCGCCGGCAGCACGCTTCATTCAGTGGAAGGCGGTGCTGCATCCCGGTAAACCAACGACGGCCATCGAGAGCGTAACCCTTAATTATCTGCCCAAGAACGTCGCCCCCGAGGTGAACGACGTTACGGTCGTTGTCGGCTCGCGAGTCCCGGCGGGCACGCACACCGAGCCGGAGAGTTCCGCGCCGAACCCCTATACGCCTCCCATCCCCATGGTCCGCGACAAACATTCCATCGCGGTGAAGTGGAAGGCGCAGGATGAAAATGATGACTCGCTGCTTTACAGCGTTTACTATCGCGGCGACGGCGAGGACCGTTGGAAACTGCTGCGCGACGGGATTGAGGACCGGTTCGTCAACCTCGACTCCGACCTCTTCCCCGACGGCGGCTACACCATTTGCGTGGTCGCTTCGGATGCGCCTTCGCACTCACCCGAGGACACCTTGACGGGCGAGAGCACCAGCCCACGCTTCGAGGTGGACAACACTCCGCCTCACATTGAGTCGCTGAACACCAAGGTCGAAGGAGATAAGCTACACGTGACGTTCCGCGCGGTGGATAGTTTTTCGCCCATCAGCCGCGCCGAGTACTCGCTGGATGCGGGCGACTGGCAAACCGTCGACCCGGTGGGGAAGATCTCCGACTATAAAATTGAGAGCTACGATTTCAACGTGCCGATTCGGCCAGAGAGCGCAAGCGAGAGCAAGATGAATGTGGACAATCGCGTCAGTGACGGCATCGAGGAGCACACCTTGGTGATTCGCGTGTATGATCGCTTCGAGAATGTGGGGATCAGCAAGAGTGTGGTGAAGGGCCGTTAGAGCCCATTAGATTTGCCGAGTCGAAGAGCAGATCCCTCGCGAGCTAAAGCCCGCTCGTGATGACAAAAATTAACGATGTTGGACGCGGAGCCAAAAGTCCGCTCTATCAAAACAGCATTCCGTCATTGAACCCTCGTCCTATTGTCGATCTCGTCGCGCTACTGGCCTGCTCGGTGTACGGCACCATTCCACTGTTCTGGTTTGTGGTGCATCCCTTTGTGGAGCGCTGGCGCACCCGCGGACGGCGCGCCTACGCTGTCATCGTACCGGTGTGGGGCGGATTCATTGCCATTGCCTTTCTGCTGATGTGGCCGTTTCGTTCGGTCCACTTTTATGAAAATTGGTTTGCCTTCGCGCCTGCGGCCATCTTCTTCCTCGTGGGATTCTCGATTTACCGCGCGGCGTTCCAGAAGTTCGACCGGAGGAAGGTTTCCGGCCTGGCGGAACTTGAGCCGGACCGCCATCGCCAGCAACTGATCACCACCGGCATTCGCGCGCGCGTGCGCCATCCCATTTATCTGGGGCATCTCTGCGAGATTATCGGTTGGTGCATCGCAACCGGATTGGTCGCGCTGTATGTGCTGGCGATCTTCGCCATGATCACCGGAGCAGTGATGATTCGCATGGAAGACCGCGAACTGGAAGCGCGCTTTGGGGAAGCGTTTCGAGCGTATCGGCAGCACGTGCCTGGCGTCCTGCCGAAATTATTTACCACGGAGACACGGAGGACCCCGAATTCTTGATTTCTATCAAGTGATCTCCGTGCCTCTGTGGTTGATCTTCATCCCTGTAAATCCGCGCCTGCCCCGCTTTTCGCTACAATGAACCTTCGCTGGGCACTCTGAATGCAATTTGAACTCTTTGTCGCGGCGCGTTACTTGCGGGCCAAACGGCGCCAGGCCGTCATCGGCGTCATCACCGTCATCTCCATTGTCGGAGTGGCGGCGGGCGTGGCCTCGCTCATCATCGCGCTGGCCATCAACAACGGATTCCGCCGGGACTTGCAGGAGCGGCTGCTGGGCTCGACTTCGCACATCAACTTGCTGCGCGTGGAGAGCGATGGCATCCGCAGCTGGCAAGACTTGCTGGCGCGCTTGCAGAGGCAGCCACACGTTCTCGCCGCCGCACCCGCGATTTACGAGCAGGTGTTGATCTCGCGCGGCGCTCGCGCCCAGGGAGCGATTCTCAAAGGTATCCTCCCGCAGGACGAACGCAGGGTCAGCGACATTCTCGATACCGTCAAGAGCGGCTCAGCCGACAGTCTTGAAACGCGCAAAGAAGATCAGGGCGGGACTTCGCCTCTGGACCCCGATGAACCCAATCCGCTCTCGGCGCGCATCACAGCTTCCCTGCCGCCGATTATTCTGGGCAAGGACATGGCGGACCAACTGGGCGCGACGGTCGGATCGCTGGTGACCGTCACCAGTCCCCAGGGCGAGCTCACGCCCTTTGGCATCGTTCCCAAGTACAAGCGCTTCAAAGTGACAGGAATTTTCTCGTCGAGCTTCTACGAGTACGACAGCTCCTGGGCCTTCATCTCGCTCGCTGACGCGCAGAAACTCTTCGACCTCGGCGATGTCGTCTCCGTGTTGGAATTCAAGATCGACGATATCTACCAGGCGCCGGAAATCGCACAGAAGCTGGAAGCCGTGGCTGGCAAGGGCTTCATGTCAACCAACTGGATGGAGCAGAACCGCGCCATCTTCCATGCGCTACGGCTGGAGCGGGTGGTGACGTTTATCACTATCGGGCTGATCGTGTTTGTCGCGGCGCTCAATATCTTGATCTCGCTGATCATGATGGTGATGGAGAAGACGCGCGACATCGCGGTGCTGGTCTCGATGGGCGCCAAGAAGCGGCAGATCCGGCGCATCTTTATCTATCAGGGAATCTTGATCGGCGTGATTGGGACGGTGCTGGGTCTGATCGCCGGATATCTGCTCTCCTGGGCAGCCGGACACTATCACCTGGTATCGCTTTCCGCCGAAGTTTATTCCATCGATTACGTGCCGTTCGCGCCGCGCCTCCTCGACGGAGTTCTGGTGGCGATTATCGCCATCGGCGTCAGTTTCATTGCGACCCTGTACCCTTCGTGGTCGGCCGCCAGCGTTCTGCCCGCCGAAGCGCTGCGGTATGAATAACCTCGCCGAGCGCATCTTGAACCGCTGCCTTACCCGCCTCCCGATGTGATGCTAGAATGTATCACATGACAAAAGCCTCAATCCGGGACCTGCGCTACGGATTTAAGAAGATCGAGCGCCTTTTACACCAGGGCGAAGAAGTCCTGATCACCAAACGCCGGCGTGTGATTGCTCGCCTGGTTCCTGAAGGCCCTCCGTCTCCTCCCGAGCTTCCCGACTTCCGAGCACGGCTGCGAGCTATTTATGGAGACAAAGTATTGGCCATGAGCGGTGCTGATCTGGTAAGCGAAGATCGGAAGCGATATTGAAGATCTATCTCGACACCAGCTTTCTCGTCTCGTTGTACAGTCCGGACATCAACTCCGGGACCGCCGCACGTCTGATGCACGCCTCCAAAGGAGACCGCTTGATCACAATGTTAGGGGAATTGGAGGTCGTGAATGCCTTAGGACTCCGTGTGTTTCGGAAGGAAGTGTTGGCAGCGCAAGCGCAGTCCTCCTTGGACGACTTCGATAAAGACATGCGGGACGGGGTGCTGCAGCTGCGCCCGTTGTCGCAGCAGGTCTTTGACCGGGCACGCCAGTTATCGCGGCAAACTACTGCGCGCCTGGGCACGCGGACAGCCGATCTCCTGCATGTGGCGGCGGCACTGGAGCTTGGCGTGGATTGGCTCTACAGCTTCGACAAACAGCAGCGCAGACTGGCGCGAGCTGTGCGTCTGGGCGTCAACTGAGCGGCAGTCCGGGGACAGGCACCAGGAGAGCCTTGTCAGCCTTCAAATCCGTCCCCCCTCCGGTACCGCTTCCAGAACTCTGAAACGGGACCGGCTCCTACACCTTCCGTGGCAGAGTCGCTGACTTCGCCGCCCGGACGTGATCTAATTCCTATAGGCTGCGGGTTGACATACTGAGTTCCGAAGCGGACTTGGTTGCAGCGACTTGGCCCGAATTTGTAACGCGCAGGAGCGCACCTGCATCCAATCGTTCAAGACGTGCTGTTACGAGCGCAGAACCTGAAAAAGGTTTTCCGCTCGGGCGACTCCGATTTAGTGCTCTTTGAGAACCTGTCGTTCCAGGTGCAGGCTGGCGAGATGCTGGCCATTGTTGGCGAGTCTGGTGCCGGCAAAAGTACTTTGCTGCACATCCTCGGAGTGCTTGATAGCGCTTCCGAAGGTGACGTATACTTCGCCCAACTCGATTTGGGTGAGCTCTCGGAAGAAGATGCGGCGGAGTTTCGCAGCCGCGAACTGGGATTTGTCTGGCAGTTTCATTATTTATTGCCGGAGTTTACCGCCGTCGAGAATGTGGCCATGCCGCTGTTGATGCGCGGCGGGAACCGGCGGGAAGCCGAGCAGCAAGCCCTGCACTGGTTGCAGGAGGTTGGTTTAACGGACCGTGCCAGTCATCGGTCCGGCGAGTTGTCGGGTGGAGAGCAACAACGGGTGGCGCTGGCCCGCGCCCTGGTCACCCGGCCGAAGATCCTGATGGCCGACGAGCCTACGGGGGACCTCGACAACCGGACCGCGGACATGGTTTTTAATTTGATCGCCAAGCTACATCGCGACTATCGTCTGACCTCGCTCATCGTTACTCATAATCTTGGGTTTGCACGCCGCTGCGACCGGGTGCTGCGGTTAGAGCGCGGACGGGTCGTCGAAGTGTCCCCACAGTCGTTGCTGGCATGATGCAACCGGGGGGTGGAAGACGGGTTTGTATGGAGTAAGGAAGGGCCAGCGCGGTCCTTATGGGTCGGCCACAGAATTTTGATGGCCATGATCATGGGTGCGACAGGCAACGGGACGCTGCGGATGACTGTTCCTTCGCTGAGGGGGAACGTTCCAGAGGGGTCCTTGGAGAGGCTCAATGTTTGAACGGTACACGGAAAAGGCCCGGCGAGTAATTTTCTTCGCGCGCTACGAAGCCAGTCAGTTCGGTTCTCCTTACATCGAAACCGAGCACTTGCTGCTGGGTTTGTTGCGCGAAGACAAAGCGCTCACCAATCGGTTCCTTCGGTCCCACGCTTCGGTGGAATCCATTCGCAAGCAGATCGAGGGTCACACCACCATTCGCGAAAAGGTCTCAACCTCCGTGGACCTGCCCCTAAGTAACGAGTGCAAGCGTGTGCTGGCGTACGCTGCCGAGGAAGCCGAGCGGCTGTCGCACAAGCACATCGGCACCGAGCACCTGCTGCTGGGCCTGTTGCGCGAAGAAAAATGCTTCGCGGCTGAAATTCTGCATGAACGCGGACTGCGCCTCTCGACCATTCGCGAAGAACTGGCGCGTACCTCGCAGGAGAAGGCGCAGCCCTCGCAACGTTCGCGCGAGTCGTCGCTGTTGTCGGAATTTTCCCGCGACCTCACCCAGTCGGCGATGGACAATCAGCTCGACCCGCTGGTCGGGCGCGATGCCGAACTGGAGCGCGTCGTCCAGATTCTGTGCCGGCGCACCAAGAACAATCCGGTGCTGATTGGCGAGCCGGGCGTAGGCAAGACGGCCATCGTCGAAGGCCTGGCGCAGCGCATCGCCGACGGCGAGGTGCCGTCGTTCCTGGCGGACAAGCGCATCCTCGCGCTCGATCTCTCGCTCATTGTTGCCGGCACCAAGTATCGCGGCCAGTTTGAAGAGCGCCTCAAGACCATCATGAAGGAGCTGATGGAGTCGCAGAATTCCATCATCTTTATTGACGAGCTGCATACCTTGGTGGGCGCGGGTTCGGCAGAGGGTTCGCTCGATGCCGCTAACATCCTGAAGCCCGCGTTGTCGCGCGGAGAGATTCAGTGCATCGGCGCTACTACGCCGGGCGAGTATCGCAAGTCCATCGAGAAAGACCGCTCCCTGGAGCGGCGCTTTCAGGCCGTTAAGGTCCCGCCCCCCAATGAAGTGGACGCGGTCAAGATTTTGTTCGGCATCAAGGAACGTTACGAGAAGTTCCACGCCGTCACCTACACCGACGACGCCATCACGTTCTCGGTGGCGCATTCCAACCGTTATCTGCCCGATCGCTTCCTGCCCGACAAGGCGATCGACCTGATCGACGAGGCGGGTGCCCGCGTCAAGCTGCGCCAGACCTCGCTGCCCGAGGACATCACCGAAGTGCAGAAGCGGATCAAGTTCATCGTGCACCGCATGGAAAATGCCATCGCCAACCACGAATTCGAGAAGGCCCGCTTCTACTCCGACGAGGAGCGCAAAGAGCGCGAGAACCTGCGCGCCCTGCGCGAAAAATACCACCTCGACGAGTCGTCCACCGGCGTGGTCGGACGCGAAGACATCGAAGACGTAGTTTCGCGCTGGACCGGCGTTCCCATCGCTTCCATCAAGGAAGAAGAAAGCCAGAAATTGCTGCGCATCGAAGAGGAGCTGCACCGGCGCGTGATTTCGCAGGACCGCGCGATTTCAGCGCTGTCTCGCGCCATCCGCCGCTCGCGTGCCGGCTTGAAGAGCCCGAACCGTCCCATCGGCTCCTTCCTCTTCCTCGGTCCGACCGGCGTCGGCAAGACCGAAGTCGCTCGCACTTTGGCGCAGTTCATGTTCGGCAGCGAGAAGTCGCTGGTGCGTTTTGACATGTCGGAGTTCATGGAGAAACATTCCGTATCGAAGCTGATCGGATCGCCTCCGGGATATGTCGGCTACGAAGAGGGCGGCCAGTTGACCGAGCGCGTGAAGCGCGCGCCGTACTCCGTGGTGCTGCTCGACGAAGTGGAGAAGGCGCACCCTGACCTGTTCAACATCCTGTTGCAGGTGTTCGAGGATGGCCAGCTCACCGATGGGCTGGGCAATACGGTGGACTTCAAGAACGCCATCATCATCATGACCTCGAACATCGGCGCGCGTCATTTGCAGAAGCGCACCGGCATGGGCTTCCAGTCGGAGAAGGAAGATACGATCTCAGGCAAGGTCGAAGACATGGTGAAGAACGAGGTAAAGCGCACCTTCAACCCCGAGTTCCTCAACCGTCTCGACGAGGTCATCATCTTCAACGCGCTGAACGAGGCTGACCTGATCCAGATTGTGGAGTTGATGGTGCAGCAACTGAACCAGAACCTGGCGCAGCGCGCCATCACAGTCACGGTGGCGGAAGAGGCCCGCAAGTGGATTCTCGACCAGACGATTGTAGACCGCAGCTACGGGGCGCGTCCGTTGCGCCGGGCGCTGCAGAAGTACATCGAGGACCCGATGTCGGAGGCGCTAATTCAGGGCACGTTCGCGCAGCGGCCCACCTTCATCGAGGTGTACCTGGAAAACAACCAGCTCTTCTATCGCCCCGTCGGCGAGGAGAAGACCGAGGGCGTGCTGCTGTACAGCAACTAGCTCGGGTAGTGCGGACCTTCAGGTACTCGGCTAGGCGAAAAATTGTTCAGAGGCTTCAGCCTCGGCTAGAAAGGGGGAGCGGAAACGCTCCCCTTTTTGCGAATCGTCAAGAATCGAATTCGTTTTGAGCGCAAGAAGCGGGGTGACGCCCGCAGGAATCGAGCCTAAAGTCGGAACAAGGACACGCAGAAAAGAACGGAACCGCAGCTTCCCCCGGCTTGGCTGGGGGAAGCACTTCGACTCCGGCGTGCAAAAGCGGCGCTCAGGATCACAATTCTGAGAAGTGATTGCTTTCGACTCGCCCGTGGGGCGCGGACCCGCTCAGGATGCAAGTCAAGAATAAAATACCTTCACGCGAGGGATGAACAGCATGGGAAAGTGGTTATCAGGCGAAAGCTGACAGCCATGACAAAGGGTTTTCCAGCGAAAAAAGACTGCATCCTGCTGTTGTCCATAACCCTCTAAACGGTATAAGGCGGTTAGCCATGGCGACTGGAGAAACGACTTACGTGAATAGTGTCCGCGAGCAGTTGCTGGCCGGACGCGAGCGGCTGAGCGATGTGCTTGCCGGCCACGAGAGCGAACAGATGCTGCGCCTGCTGGCGGAAGTGGACAGCGCGTTGCATCGCATTGAACATGGCTCTTTCGGCGTGTGCGAAATGTGCGCGGGCGTGGTCCCCAGCGAAGAACTGATGGAGAACCCGCTGGCTCGGGTCTGCCTGGAATGCCTCACCCCCAAGCAGCAACGCGCGCTGGAGTACGACCTGGAACTGGCCGCGCAGATCCAGAAAGGATTGTTGCCGCCGGCCGATGTCGCCATTGCCGGCTGGGAGATTTCCTATCTTTATCAGCCTGCCGGCATGGTGAGCGGCGATTACTGCGACGTCATCAAGGACGACGGCCACCTCAACTTCATCATGGCCGATGTTTCCGGCAAGGGCGTGGCAGCCGCCATGTTGGCCTCAAACCTGCGTGCGGTGTTCCGCTCGCTGATACCGCTGCGCCTGCCGGTTGAAGAGTTGATGGTGCGCGCCAATCGCCTATTCCACGAGAGCGCGCTGCCCAATCAATACGCCACCCTGGCGTTTGGGCGTACTTCAAGCCAGGGTGAACTGGAGCTGGCCAACGCCGGTCACTTGCCGGTGCTGCTGGCCGGCAAATCGGGCGTAACCACGTTCGAGAGTAACTGCAAACCGCTGGGATTCTTCTCCGACGAAAGAGTGAATGTGGTGAGGGCCGTCATGTCGCCCGGCGATACTGTCGTCCTTTACACCGACGGGGTCAGTGAGGCCAGCAATGCCGAGGGCGAGGAATACGGCGTCGAAGCCTTGCGGAAGCTCGTTGCGGAACAGCATCCGCCGTGCTGCCCTGCGAAGCTGGTGCAGGCGTGCAAGCAGCGGCTGGCGGCGTTCCGTGGAACAATGGAACGCGCCGACGACGAGACGTTGATGGCCATTCAGTATGCGCCTGCATTATAGGCAGGGTCATAGTCGATCGTGCCAAATGATTCGATAATGCCTATCTGCTGGCGCCTTTAGATGTATTCGGCGAGGGCCGCTGTGACCTTCTTCCTTTTGTACCCGCCAAGGACACGGGCCTCTTCAATGAGTCGGCGCAAATTCATGAGTCGGTGAGAAAAAGTTGGTGCCGAAGAAGGGACTCGAACCCCCACACCCTTGCGGGTACATGGACCTGAACCATGCGCGTCTGCCAATTCCGCCACTTCGGCGAGTGGATGCGAGCCAGATATTCAGCCCGCCCTCAGGAAGCATGATTATTGTAAAGGAGCAACTAGCAACTAGCAATTAGCCGTTAGCAAGTAGCTTTTCGCCGTTCGCTCTTCGCTAGAGGATCAGCGGAGAAGCGAGATTAGCCAGAGCAGGCGGCCAATCGTGGGTTGCTAAGAGCTAAATGCTAATGGCTAATTGCTTCTCTCAACTTGCCGCCTCCGCGGCCTCGCTGGCGCCATGGGCCCCATATTCCTTCAGCTTGTTGTGCAGAGTTTTCAGGCTGATGCCGAGAATGTCTGCGGCGCGCGTCTTATTGTTATTGGTAGCTTCCAGAGTTTTCAGGATGAGCAGGCGCTCGGCTTCGCCCACGGTGGTGCCGACGCCGAGACGCACTGCGTTGGCTTCCTGCACAGGAGCGCGCGGGGCCACATGGCCGAATCCCGGCGGCAAGTGCCGGGGTTCGATCAGCGGCCCGTCGCACACGATGACGGCCCGCTCCAGGGTGTTGCGCAGCTCGCGAACATTGCCGGGCCAGGCATGCGCGTGGAAGGCGCCCGCCACCGCATCGCTTATGCCGGCAACGGTGCGGTTGTGTTTTTCGTTCATGTCGGCGAGCAATGAGTGCACCAGGTCGGGCAGATCGTCCTTGTGGTCGCGCAGTGGCGGCAAGTGAATGTTGAAGACGTTCAAACGATAATAGAGATCGTTGCGTAAACTGCCGCGCGCCACCGCTTCTTCCGGAGGCTGGTTGGTGGCGGCGAGGACACGCACGTCGACGGAAGTCTCGCTCTTACTGCCCAGGCGGCGCAGCTTGCGGTCTTCCAGCACCCGCAACAACTTGGCCTGGGTGGCAATCGGCATTTCGCCGATTTCGTCGAGCAGCAACGAGCCTCCCTCCGCCAATTCGAAGCAGCCGGTGCGGCGTTCCAGCGCGCCCGTAAAGGCGCCCTTTTCGTGTCCGAAAATTTCGCTCTCGATGAGCGTCTCGGGAATGGCGGCGCAGTTGATGGCGACAAACGGTTTGGGCTTGCGGTTGCTGAGCGAGTGGATGGTGCGTGCCACCAGTTCCTTACCGGTACCGCTTTCGCCGGTGATAAGCACCGATGCGGTACTGGGCGCCACCATCTCGATCAAGCGGAACACTTCCTGCATCTTCTTCGAAGGGCCGACCAGCGAGCCCAGCACGCCGACGTCGCGCAGCTTGCGGCGGCTGGCTTCCAGTTCGCGCTCAGTGCCTTGAATGCGCGAAGCATTCTGCAGAATGTTGCGCAGGCGGGTAGGATTCACCGGCTTCTCGATAAAGTCGAAGGCGCCGATCTTCATCGCGTTGACTGCGGCATCCACGCTACCTTGAGCGGTGAGCAGGATGACGGCGACGGCTTGCGGCTGGACCGCGATTTGCTGCAGCAGCTCCATGCCATCCATGCGCGGCATTTTCAGGTCGGTGATTACGATTTGCGGACTCCACGACTCGACCTTTTCCAGGCCTTCCACCCCATCCACGGCGGTTGCGGTGTCATAGCCCCAGGTGCGGAGCAGTTCCGCCATACCTGTGCGCTCGTTTTCCTCGTCCTCTACGATCAAGATTTTTTCACGCGGCATGGGGAACTGGCGCCTCTTGCAACTCGATTGACGAACTTACCGCCTGCCGATAAAACACAGACCTGGATGCGAACCGGCGGCTCTGGGTCGAAACGCGAACCGGCCCGCTTCCGCCGGGAATTGCGGTCACGACCCGCTGCCAACAAAAGTAACACCTTTCGAGTTCCCTTTGCTCGAACCATGTAGCTTGGAGCGAGGACTCCAGGAAACTCATAGCGGACGATGAGGCGGCTGCCAAAATCGCTAGCTAGCACGTCGGTGCTGGTGGGGGTCCTGCCGGGCCAAAAGTTGCGGGCCCTGTTGCCTGATCTATACCTGATTTCTAGTGACAATTCCCGATTCGGTACTGGGAACGTTCTGTGGTAGCTGCGCTTTGGAGGCCCAGCCAAAGACATGGACACCGAAGAGTTGTTCAGGATCCAGTAACTGCAGGCAATGCTCGTTACCAGGGCTGGGAAAGGTCAGTTCCGCGCGCCGCCAAGCCCGTATCTGTAGGGCTCTGGGCCGCCACTGAAGCCATCCGCTGGGCCGAGAGACTCGCACCGTACCGTGAGTTGGGAAACAACTCCGTACCCGAGTCCCCGAGTCAGAGCGGTGCAGTTGGACGGGTGAGGCGGATGATTCCCGGTTACAAAGTCAGTAAACATCTCCCCCGGAATAAACACGCCACAACAAGAGAGAGGCTTTGTTAATTTTCCGTGTTGCTGTACAATCAGTGGCGGTTGCGAGCAGGATAATTGCCTGCACTTGTACTAAGATAATTGAAGTTGAATTCAAGCTGGGCCACTTTGCTTACGGTACTGCTAGAGTTCCGGAGGATTGCGAATGTCTTCTCGTATTGGAGTAGTCCCGACACGCCTCATTGCGGCATCGATTGCGCTGGCGTTCGCGCTGTGTCTATTAGGTGTTCTTGCTGCAGCGCAAACTGATATTCAACCCAAAGACGAAATCTTTGGCGGTTATTCATGGTTACATCCGGGTGCCAACACAGACTTTGGTGTCAAAGTCCAAGATATTTCGAAAGGCTTTGACTTTTCGAACGTGTATTACCTTCCCGCTGCGCACAACTTGGGCATACTCGGCGACGTGAGCGGCCATTGGGGTAACCAGGCCAACGTGGGTTACCTTTTGGGAGGATTGCAGTACAAGTTTCATACCGACACGTTTTCCCCGTTTTTCCGGGTTTTTGTGGGGGCCTCCCGCATCAGTCCGTCACAGAGCAGCTCTGAACAGGGCAACTCTGAGTGGAATGCCGCGGCAGGCGCGGGCGGCGGTTTCGACTTGAACGTAAGCCACATGTTCGCGATCCGCCTGGCGCAGGTGGATTACATTTACAGCAACTATAACCCGAAAGTTCAAGGTTTTAGTAGTCCCCAGTTGAACAGCATTCGCCTGGCGGCGGGCATTGTTGTAAACCTAGGCAACTACTACGCCCCGGCGTTGGCTGCGACCTGCACGGCCCAGCCTGTCGAAGTGACGGAAGGCGAGCCGGTAACGGTTACGGCGACGGGAGCGAACTTCAATTCCAAGCACACCATCACTTATGCCTGGACAACCGACGGTGGCAAGATCGATACGGCGAATGCGCAGTCTGCCCACATTGACACCACGGGCGCATCCGCGGGTCCTCACACCGCCAACGCAACCCTCACCGATGCCAAGATGAGGAAGATGAACTCGGCGAAGTGTAGCGCGCCCTTCACCGTCAAGGCGAAGCCGATGAACCCGCCGCAGGTGAGCTGCTCGGTCAACCCGACTACGGTAACGGCGGGTGGTCCGTCCACCATCACGGCGACAGCGACCAGTCAGGATGCAGGGGTAACGATCTCCAGCTACTCCTACACGACTACGGCTGGAACGGTTAGCGGAACCGGCACGAGCGCGACTCTGGACACTACCGGCGCACCAGCGGGGACGATCACCGTCACCGTCACGGCGACGGATTCGCGCGGACTGACCGCAAACTGCACCGCCTCGGTCACGGTCGAGGGTGTGCCTGCGGCCCCGCAGGTGAGTGCGCGTACGCCGATTCAGTTCATACCGCGTCCGCAGCAGAAGTACATCCCGTGGCGCGTTGACAACGAAGCCAAGGCCATCCTGGACGACGACGCCTCCGCGTTGAAGAACGAACCCAATGCGAAGCTGGTCATCGTCGGGTACGCCGATGGCGAACCGCAGCCGAAGATCGGCATGGGCAAGAAGAAACATGCGATGGATCTGGCTGCTCAGCGTGCCGTAAATGCCAAGGCTTACCTGGTACAGCAACAGGGCATCGACCCAGGCCGTATCGAGGTACGCAAGGGCACGGGCAAGGACCACGACGCGGATATCTTCTGGGTACCGCAGGGCGCGGACACCGCCTCCGCCCCGTTACTGCAAGGTACAACGCCGGTTGACGAGACTGTGGTGACGCCGAGCGAGAACGCCTATCCGAAACCGAAGACGGCGGCTCCGATGCACCATCACAAGAAGGCAGCGGCGGCAGGTGCGGCTGAAACCACGGGCAACGCCGTGGCAGAGGGCGCCGAAACTGCAGGCAAGGACGTTGGCAAGGCAGCCAAAAAAACCGGACACGCTGTCAAGAAGGGCGCCAAGGCGACGGAAGACACAGTAACGCCTCACTGAGCGCGTAATTTGGCTGGGACTCTAACACCGGTGAGAGCGCAACGCTCTCACCGGCTTTTTATTTGAGGGACGGAGCGGTTTCTTTCGGTGATGGATGGATGTTCCGCCTCGCGCTGCGGGTCGAGTTCACCACGGATTCAATGAATCCGTGTTCCTCGGTGTGCCGGTCCGTGGTAAATTCGCCTTTCGGACTGCCACCGGGTCCGAATCTTCCGGGGTGCGCCGCTTGTCATGCCCGCATCTAAGTAAATTGGCGGCCAGTTTTCTCGAGTCCGCACAGGTGCGGCAAACTTTCGACTGCGAACTTTACCGTCCGGATACTGGCAGCTTTAGAGCTACCCAGGCCGCTCACTCCGGGTTATGATTTAACAAATGGCTCATTCGGTGTCTGTTCCTGTTATGCGTAAGATTGTCTTGTCCTTGGTGAAACTCCTTTTCTGCGTTGCCGTGCTGTTCAGCGTCGGGTCCTATGCATCGGACTGGCGTCTGATCGGGCCCGAAGGTGGCGACGTGCGCAGTTTGGCCTACGACCCGGCCGATCCCAACCACATCTTGCTGGGCACCAGCGCGGGGCAATTATTTGTCTCGCAGGACGGGGGAAACTCCTGGGCCCCATTCGCGCACCTCGGCGACGGCGATGATTATGTTCTGGACCACATCATCTTCGATCCCACCCGCCCCTCCACGATTTACGTCGCAGGATGGAGCCTGTACAACCAGGAGGAAGGCGACGTCTACCGTTCCGACGATGGCGGGCGCACCTGGCGCGCGTTGCCGATGGTGCATGGCAAGTCCGTCCGGGCTCTGGCCATGGCGCCCAGCGATCACAACACCCTGGTGATTGGCGCCCTCGATGGGGTCTTCCGTTCGCCCGACGGCGGCGCCACCTGGACCCGCATTTCGCCCAAGAACCACCCCGAGATCAAGAACATTGAGTCAGTGGCCATCGATCCGCTGAATCCCGACACCATCTATGCCGGCACTTTCCACCTGCCGTGGAAGACCGAAGATGGTGGCCAAAGCTGGCACAGTATCCAGCAGGGAATGCTGCTGGATTCTGACGTTTTCAGCATCATTATCGATCCGAATAGGCCCGCGACGGTTTACGTTAGCGCCTGTTCGGGAATTTACAAGAGCGTGAATGCCGGTAATCTTTTTTCTCGCATCCGGGGCATACCTCACTCCGCAATCCGCACCCGGGTTCTAAAGCAGGATCCCAAGCGCCCTGGGATCGTGTATGCCGGCACCACCGGCGGGCTGTGGAAGACCTTTGACGGCGGCAACACCTGGGAACTCTACTCGGCGCCGGACGTGATTGTTAACGACGTACTCATCGATCCGCGTCAGCCTGAGCGCGTGCTGTTGGCCACCGATCGCGGCGGCGTGTTGGCCAGCGACGATGGCTTTGACCATTACACCAGCTCGAACCGCGGGTTTTCCCATCGTGTGATCGGTGGTGTCGTGATCGATCGCAAGGACCCCAACCGGCTGTACGTGGGAGTGGTCAACGATAAAGACCGCGGCGGGTTCTTCCTCTCCGCTGACGGCGGGCAAAGCTGGCGTCAGTCGAATCGCGGACTGGACGAGCGCGACATTCTGAGCCTGCAACAGGCGGACAGCGGCGTGATCTTCGCCGGCACCAATCATGGAATCTTTTCTCTGCCCTCCGTAAACGCAACCTGGCTACCGGCGGCAATGATCATGGGCAAGCGTCCGCCGGAAAGCGAGAAGGCCGCGGCGCCCGCCCGCTCGCAAACGGCCCACTCGGCTGCGACCAATTCCAGACGCAAGCCGGTGACTCACGCGCCCAAGGCTCCGCTTGAGGCCGTGATCGCTCCTGCCAAAGCACCGCGGGTGCGCTCCCTCGAGTTCACCGACAAAGCATGGTATGCCGCCACTGATCAGGGATTGTTCGTGAGCGTCGATCAGGGGCGCAAGTGGTATGGCGAGCCGGTGGAAGGCGAGAGCGATTTCATCGTGGTGAACCATTTCGCCGACGGTAGCGTCACCCTGGTCAGCCCCAAGCATATCTTCCTTTCCAAGGATGAGGGCGCATCCTGGACAGAGATCTCCTATCCTCAGTACGTCACTGGACTTTACAACCTGACGCTTGTTCCCGACGGTTCGCTGTGGCTGGGAACGCGCGAAGGTGCGCTGCACTCGACCGATGGCGGAAAGACCTGGGCGCACCTTCTCGCCGGTCTTCCGCCGCGCAACGTGTTTTCCGTGCGCTATGACGCAGTCGGGCAGCGGCTGCTGGCCACCGCGCTTTTCGCCCACGGTGTTTTCGAGAGCAAGGATGGCGGACGAAGCTGGCAGCGCACTCCCGATGCCGGAGTCTCGATTCGCCACGCTCTAAATTACCAGGGCCGCCTGCTAGGCGCCTCTTCTTATAATGGCTTGTTGCTGGAACAAACCAGTGCTGTGGAGTCGGCCTCGGACGCGGCACATTCCGCCGCGCGGGCTCCCTCGGCGAGCCAGCAATAGCGGGATAACAATCAGCGACTTCGCCCCTTCCCTGCCCCCGACACCGCGGGCTCGGCAGCTAAGCCTTCTCGTCCTCCTGCCAGTTGGTATGACATGGCAGTTGCTAATTGCTCGTTGCTCCGCTCCTTTTCGGCTATTCTGATTAGCAGCAATTGCGATCCTGCCTATGAGACGCAAACCATTACGCTCGCTCGACCGCAAGTTTGTTCCGCTCTCCACCCGCTTCGACCACGCTTTGCTTTTCGCGGCCCAAGTGCATCGCGACCAGGACCGCAAGAAGAGCGGCATTCCTTACATCTCGCATTTACTGGGCGTGGCCTCCATCGTGCTCGATTACGGCGGCGACGAGGAGATGGCCATCGCGGCCCTACTGCACGACGCGGTCGAGGACCAGGGCGGGCGTCCCATGTTGAAGATCATCGAGCAGATCTTCGGAGCACGTGTGGCCAAGATCGTGGACGGCTGTACCGACTCGTACGTCGAAGATCCGAAGAAGAAGGAGGGTTGGGAGCAGCGTAAATTTCGCTACCTGCGCCGGGTGCGCCATGAGGATGCCGAAACCCGATTCGTATCCGCGGCCGACAAACTGTACAACGTGCGCGCCGTACTGCGGGACCTGCGCTACAACGGAGACCTGGCCTTCGCGCGCTTTTCCGCTCCCAAGACCAGAATTATTTGGTATTACCGCTCGCTGGTGAATGAATACCGCTCCGGGGGCGTGACCCACCTGTTGAAGCCGCTGCTTGACGACCTTGATCGCGTGGTGGTCGAAGTGGAGCACCTGTCGGGCTTCCTGGCGGCTTCGCCAAGCCGTCATCGCCGGCTAACCACGAAGCTGAAGAGCAAGCGCTAGCCACCGCGACCAAGTGGGCAAGTTACAATCGCATGTTCGATGTCAGGAGCTGGACGTGCCCGCAAACGAAGCCGAACGCATTTCAAAACTGCTCAAGTCCGCTAAGACCATCGCTGTCGTAGGACTGACCAACACTCCCACCCGGCCAAGTTATGGCGTCTCGCACTACATGCAGTCGCAGGGATACCGAATCATTCCGGTCAATCCCAACATCACGGAGTGGATGGGCGAGAAAGCTTACCCGTCGCTGCTTGATGTGCCGGAGAAGATCGATATCGTAGATGTCTTCCGCCGGTCTGAAGCGGTGCCCGATGTGGTGGAGCAGGCCATCCAGATCAAGGCGCCGGCGATCTGGATGCAGGAAGGCGTGGTACATCACCAAGCGGCTGAAAAGGCGCGCCAGGCGGGCATCTTCGTCGTGATGGACAAGTGCATTCTCAAGGAGCACATCAAGACACAATGAACCACAGAGGCATAGAAGCACAGAGAAGTCTTTAGTTTTTTCTTTTCCAATCGCTCTCTGCGCTCAGGGAATAACGATGCTTCGAGGCCGCCTACCAAAATCAAGTCGGAGCCTGCTCCAGCATGACAAACTGTAGTTTTTCGTGTCCGCCGAGTCTCTGTGCTGGATCGTCTTAAGATTTCTTTCTCTCTGTGTCTCTGTGCCTCTGTGGTGAACTCGCTCTTGCCTGCCGGATCTCTTCCAGTCGCGCCTTGATGCGCTTCTCGATGCCCTCGTCGGTGGGATGGTAATACTTGCGGTCCTTCAAGCCGTCGGGCAGGCACTGCATGTCGGCGACTTTTGATTCCAGGTCGTGCGCGTACTGATATCCCTTGCCGTAATCCAAGGCCTTCATCAGCCCAGTGGGGGCGTTGCGCAGATGCAACGGGACCGGCTCCTGCGCGGTGCGCTCCACGTCTTCCTGCACCGCAGCATAAGCCATATACACCGCGTTGGACTTGGGGGCGGCGCACAGATACACGACCGCCTGGGCCAGCGCCAGGTCGCCTTCGGGCATGCCGAGAAAATCGAACGCATCGCGGGCGGCCAAGGTTACGCTGAGCGCATTCGGGTCGGCGAGCCCGATGTCCTCAATCGCCATCCGCACCACGCGCCGGGCCACGTAGAGCCGGTCTTCGCCGGCCTCCAGCATGCGCGCCAGCCAATAGAGCGCGGCGTCGGGATCGCTGTTGCGCACGCTCTTGTGCAGCGCCGAGATCAGGGTGTAATGCTCTTCGCCGCCCTTGTCGTACATCAGCACGCGCTTCTGCAGCGCATCGGTGACGATGGTGTCGGTGATGCGAGGCCTTGCGCCTTTCTTCTGCTGCTCGGCCGCCAGCGTGGCGGCAACCTCCAGCACGTTGTAGGCGCTGCGGGCATCTCCACTGGAGTAGGCCGCAATCTTGCGTAAGATGTCGTCGTCGGCTTCAAGGTGCGCCTCTCCCAAACCGCGCTCGGTGTCTTCGAGCGCGCGCCGCAGCAAGAGCACGATCTGCTCTTCCGACAACGGCTTCAGCACGTAAACGCGGCAGCGCGACAGCAGCGCCGAAATCACTTCGAACGACGGATTTTCGGTGGTCGCGCCGATCAGGCGGATGCTGCCCTTTTCGACGTACGGCAAGAAAGCATCCTGCTGCGCTTTGTTGAAGCGGTGTACTTCGTCCACGAAGACGATGGTTCGGGTGCCGTACTGGCGCGCCCGTTCCGCATCGGCCATGACCTGCTTGATTTCCTTGATGCCGGTCAGCACAGCGGAAAATTCGACGAACTCCGCATGGGTCATGCGCGCGATGATTTTGGCGAGCGTGGTCTTGCCGACGCCGGGAGGGCCCCAGAAGAGCAGCGAGCCGGTGTCGTCGCGCTCGATCTGCACCCGTAGCGGCTTGCCGGGCGCGAGAATTAGCTCCTGGCCGACAAACTCATCCAGGCTGCGCGGACGCATGCGATCGGCCAGCGGCCGCGATTTGTCAATGGCGTCGTCAGAGGGCGGATTGTTCTGAAATAGACTCAAAACTTTGATTCACCACGGAGGCACGAACTCCACCGGCCCCAGTTCCCTTTAATTATGCGCCTCAGCTGCTCGTTTCATGCCGCGGCTCCACGGTCAGCCAGCCGGATCGGCGATTTGAATCTGTGTCCACAATCCGCCATAATTCGCAGGTTGAAACCTGCACACAAAGGAAACCCATGATTGATTTTCACGGGAAGGTTGCGTTGATAACGGGCGCTACATCGGGCATTGGCGAGGCAACCGCGGTGATGTTTGCCCGGTACCGCGCCAGGGTCGTCATCGCCGGCCGACGGGACGCTGAGGGAGAGCGCGTGGTTGAAAGCATAAAGACTGCTGGCGGAGACGCGATATTCGTCCACACCGATGTCCAAGTCGAAGCGGAGGTCGAGAACCTGGTGAAGGCGGCCCTGCAGAAGTTCGGTCGCCTCGATTGCGCCTTCAATAATGCGGGAGTCGACCACATCGCGCCACTGGAGCAGCAGACGACTGCCGACTTCGACAACATGCTAAGCACCAATCTCCGCGGAACGTTTGTTTGCATGCAACATGAGTTGCCGGCTATGGCGAAATCGGGTGGTGGGGCGATCGTTAACATGTCATCCATTGCGGGCGCCGTAGTTGGCATCCCCATCAACGCACCTTACTCGGCGGCAAAAGCGGGTGTTGTCGGGCTGACAAAATTGACGGCGCTATCCGCCGCCAAAAACAATATCACCATCAATGCCCTGTGCTGCGGCAGCGTGGCTACTGAGCTAGCGCTCGAAGTCTGGAAGTCGCTGGGCTGGAGCCTGGAACAGGTGGCTGCCTACAATCCGTTGGGTCGCATAGGTAAACCGGAGGAGATTGCTGCAGCTGTTCTCTTTCTATGCAGTGAGCATGCTTCCTACATCACAGGAACAACCCTGGTGATCGATGGCGGATATACCGCGCAGTAAGAGTCCGATCATCGGGATTTTCGCTGACGTGCGGCCTCGTACAGCAGGATCGACGCTGCTATGCCCGCGTTCAGCGATTCCACTCTGGAGGAGTGCGGAATGGCGACGACTTCATCGGCTTGCGCCAACACGTCCTTGGGAAGGCCCGCGCCTTCGCTGCCGACGATAAACGCCACCGGACCGCGCAGGTCAACCTCTGCAATCGCGGTGCCTTTGTGCGAGGATGTCGCCAGTACACGCACGCCGCGCGCTTTCATCTCGTGCAGCACTTTCGCCAATTCGACCTTCAGCGCCGGCAACCGGAACAACGAGCCGGCGGAAGCCCGCACCGCTTTCCAATTCCAGGGGCTCACGGTTCGCTCGCCCAGCAGCAGGCCCGTGGCCCCAAAGGCTTCGGCCGAACGCGCAATCGTGCCCAGATTGCCCGGGTCCTGCAGGCCGGCAATCGCCACCAGCAACGCCGGCGCGGAAACAAACATTTCGTCCAACGCAAACGACTTCACCCGCACCAGAGCAGCCACGCCTTGCGGAGTCTCGCTGGGTACGGCACTGGCAAAAACTTCATCCGGCAGTAGCAGCGCCTCGGTGTGTGACGACAGTTGCGGCAGCAGTTTGTGCGCGCGTTCTTTCGCCGATTCGCTGAGGAAAACGGTGGTGGGCCGCAGTCCGCTGCGGATCGCCTCTTCGACGATATGCATGCCTTCCACAGCAACCTCGCCCTCAGCGTTGGGCGCGGCCTCGCCGAAGGCGCGCCGCAGTTCCTTCACTCGCGCATTCTGCCCGCTGTGGATGCGGCGTAAACGGTCGTCCATTTTGACGGGCATAGCCATGGCGCTGAGGACCGGGGTCTATCCTACACCGGCTATCACCGCTTTCCGTGGCCGCGACGTGGTAATCTGCTCAGTTGTCGTTGCCAGGGGCGATATGTTACGTTTTCGCTTCATCAGCCCCAGCTACTGAAAGAAGAGGTCTGGGTGCGTCCCGAAATCGTCAAAATCAGCAGTCAGGAACCGGAGAGCTCGCTGGTGTCGTATGTGGCGGAGAAGATCCGTGCCGGCGAGGTGTTAGGCATGCCGACCGACACGTTTTACGGTCTGGCGGCGGATCCTTTTAACTTGCACGCGGTTGACCGGGTGTACGAGATCAAGTCGCGCTCGCGGCACAAGCCCTTGTCGCTGCTGATCGAATCGGTGGACCAGGCCGCCGAGCTGGCCTGGCCGGTCCCGGAAATTTTCTACCTCCTGGCCCGCCGCTTCTGGCCGGGACCGCTGACCATCATTGTGAAGGCCGACCCCAAATTGCCGCTCAAGGTGACCGCCAATACCGGCAATGTGGCCTTGCGAGTGCCCGCCGCGGAGATTCCGCTCGCCATTATCCGCGCCGGCGGGATGCCGATTACCGCCACCTCGGCCAACCTGAGCGGCGAAAGCGAGTGCACGTCAGCCTTGCAGGTGCGCGATCAGTTGGGCGACTGCTTGTCCATCATCGTGGATGGCGGCCAATCCCCGCGCGAGATGCCTTCCACCATCATTGACCTGACCAGCGACGATGGAAGCTGGCGCCTGCTGCGGCATGGCGCCATTCCGGAAGAACAGATTGTCGAGCTTTTAGGCGGCCAGGAGTAGGCGCCACGGCGGCACAGAACTCCAACTCTCATCTCTCCCGCTGGATCGTAGCCCTCGCTGCCATCGTTGCGGTGGGGTTTCTGCTATACACCAGTTGGCAAATCATGCGCGAGGGCGGAGTGGACGAAGCCCGTCCCGCCGACGCCATCGTGGTGTTCGGCGCGGCGGAGTACGTGGGCCATCCTTCGCCGGTGTATCGCGCGCGCCTGGACCATGCTTACGACCTTTTCCAGCGCGGATTGGCTCCGGTCATCATCACCACTGGCGGCGCAGGCAAAGATCCACACTACAGCGAAGGCCAGGTTGGACGCGACTATTTGGAGGCGCGCGGCATTCCGGATGTAAACCTGATCGCCGAAACTCAGGGCGGCAACACCGACGAGTCCACCCAGCGGGTTGCCGTCATCATGCACGCCAACGCCATGCACAGCGGCCTTTTGGTCAGCGACGCGTATCACCTATACCGGGCGAAGCAGATGATGGCGCGCGCGGGCGTGACGGTGTACATCTCGCCGCGGCCCGGCTCAATTCCGAAAACTCCCTTCGCCCGCTGGATGGCCGCGCTGCGCGAGAGCTCCAGCTACATGCTGTATCGGGCGCATGTGAGGTAGGCGGCAGCCTCACTTCACCAGCGCCATTACCCGCGCCGGCCCACCGGAACCGCCTTCCAGCTTGATGGGCGCCACTACCACCGTCGCTCCGGAGGGAGGAACCAGTCCGAGGTTGGCGACGTTTTCCAGGTGGTAAACGCTCTGCTTCGATGTGAACAGGTGCACCGCAAAAGTCGTGCTTGCGCCGATGTCCACGCTCATGGTGTCAATGCCAAGGCCCACCACGCTGCGAGTCTTCACCAGAAACTTCACCGCCTCCAGGGAGAAACCGGGGTAGTGCGACAGATGATCGCTTCCCACGTTGCGAAACTCTTTTTGCGAGTTCCAACGCTCATCC
The DNA here is from genome assembly GCA_963836875.1 of uncultured Acidobacteriaceae bacterium. Lineage (GTDB taxonomy): Bacteria > Acidobacteriota > Terriglobia > Terriglobales > Acidobacteriaceae > Bog-257. Next base: position 848,101 of record CAWIKZ010000005.1, on the reverse strand, counting down.
CATCCGGTGTAGGCCATCACCACGGCGCCGGTGGGAATTTCTCCGTGCGCGCTTTCCCAATCGGCTATGTCCTGCACGCTGATTTGGTAGTCGGGATTGCTTCTGGCCTTGCTGCGGACATCGAGCACCACCAGCGGACGCACCAGTCGCTCGACCGGAATCTGGTCCACTGTCCACATGCCCTTGGCAAAATGGGCGGGCGCGTCGAGGTGGGTGCCGTAATGCTCCTCGGTGGTAAAGATGCGCGAGTAATATCCGTCGCGCTCGATGTTGCCCAGTTCCTTGGTCTGGAATGGCGACTGCTCGCTGCCTTCCCAGTTGGGCGAATGGTCGTTCAGGTTGTGGGTGAGATCGATAACCGCACGATAGACATTGGGATCGGCCATGGAGGGTTTGTGCTGCGCGATCAACAACAGCGCCAGCGCCAAACTACAGCCTATCGCAAATGTCTTCCACTTGATCATCGCAAAATAAATGCCCGCAAAATATCCGATGCTCCGAAGGGAGCGATCGCTTCGTGAATTGCGTTTAACAACGAGAGAACCCGGAATGATCTCGTTTGATGCGGGCTTGCGATAAATCGCAGTTGTGCGTGACGGACCGCAGATCCCTCGCTGCGCTCCTGATGACAAGCCCGATTTTGCTGATGGCTAACTGCTAATTGCTTCCTCCCAAGGCAAACCCGAACCACAGCGAATTTGAACCGTTGTAGTTCACGCCCGATCGCTGCTGAGGTGCGAAGCCCACACGCTCGGCTTTCAGCAGACAATTGTTGCAGGGCTTCTCCAGCACGATCTCGTAGCGGCCATCGCGCTTAGAATTAGCCGTGCCAATTACGGCGCCGCTGGCATCGGTCAGCGTGACGGTGGCGCGCGGCAGCGGCCAGCCGCCTTCGTCGGTCACTACACCCTGCACTTTGCCCCGCAACGGCAGACCTTCGGGCAGGTAATCGCGCATGATGTATCCCGGCCCGCGCAATGGCCGTCCGCCAAGTTGTCCGGTGACTTTATCGTGCTCCAGCGCGAGCATGCCATTCACGAAGACGTACTCGAATCCGACCGACGGCTTGTTCGGATCGTCGAAGGTCGCCAGGTCCCGCACTTTGTCAGGATCGAAGATCGTGATGTCGGCAAAGTAGTCGAGACGCAGCAGGCCGCGATGGTCGAGCTTCTCGCGCTGCGCCGGCAGCGAAGTGAACTTGCGAATCGCGTCTTCCAGCCGCAGGTTATGCTCCTCGCGCACATACTTGCCAAGAATGCGGGCGAAGCTGCCATAGGCTCGCGGATGCGCCTTGGATTCTCCCAGCGGGCCAGCCGGATTGATCGCTCCGTAATCGGTGCCAACGCTGACCCAGGGCTGCCGCATGGCCAGCTTCACGTCGGGCTCGCTCATTAGGAAATACACCGCGCCCACGTTGTCGCGATCGGCGATCACCAGGTCCATTAGCGCATCGAGCGGGTCTTTGTTCTCCATCTTTGCAATCTGCGAGACGGTTTTGCCTTCATACTTGCGAAGCTGAGGATCGAGCACCGAGACCACTAATACGCCATTGGCTCCCCCGACTTCACGCCACAGGTTCTCGAACGAACCTCCGGTGCCGTCGAGGTCCTTGCGAATCTGCTGCCGTATTGCGGGACCCTTCAGCCGCTTCACGAATTCGTCGGCACCACCCTCGTGATATTTCGGCGGGATGGCCGCGCCCAGCGACGTGGCAGCGCCAATGTACGGATACTGATCGGCGGTCACGTCAACTCCGTTGGCGCGCGCTTGCTCAATGGACGCGATCACCTGCGGCATCTTTCCCCAGTTCTGCATGCCCGCGGCCTTCAGGTGAAAAATCTCGACCGGAATGTTGGCTTCGCGTCCGATGCGAAACGCCTCGTCGAGTGCGTCCATCTCGGAGTCGCCCTCGCCGCGAATGTGCGAGGCATAGATGCCGCCCTTCTTCGCCGCCATTTTCGCCAGCGCAATCAGCTCATCGGTTTTCGCATACGACCCCGGGGCATAGATGAGCGCGCTGGACAGCCCCATGGCCCCGTCGCTCATGGCGTCGTCCACCATGATCTCCATCTGCTTCAGTTCGTCAGTTGTGGGAGCGCGGTCGGCGGCGCCAATCACCATGTGGCGCACCTGCGCCGCGCCGACGTACGTCGCCAGGTTGATGCCGCTTCCCTGCCTGGTCAGGCGTTGAAAATATTCCTCCAGCGATTTCCAATCGGGCGTGATATGGAAGTGCTGGAAATAGTCGGCGTGCTCCTGGTTGAGCAGTTCGTTGGTAGGCGCGATGGAGTCGCCTTCCCCGGTGATCTCGGTAGTGATGCCCTGCGTCAGCTTGCTGACCGCCTGCTGGTCGATGAGCAGGTTGCTCTCCGACTGGCCCAGCATGTCGATGAAGCCGGGAGCGACGATCAAGCCCCTGGCATCGATGGTGCGCTTGGCCACCAGCGAAGCGTCGGCGTGGCCGACAAAAACAATGCGATCGCCAATGATGCCGACGTCGGCGTAAACCCAGGGATTGCCGCTGCCGTCCACAACGCGCCCGTTGCGGATGAGGTAGTCGAACTCCTGTGCCAACGTAGGAATCGCAAATCCCAGAACAACGAGAAGCAGAAAGAATCTGTGTCGTAACAAGGTGAGCTCCGAATAGCAAATTTACGGCACGTAATTATGGCAAATATTTAGGATCCCAGGCTTACTTCCCCACCCTCTCCATCACCATCGCCACCGTCAGCGCCAGCTCTGCGGCGAACACTGTGCTCACAAAGTTAACGGAATCGTTGCCCATTTTGCCGGAGTTTTCCCACGTGGCCCCCAGTACGCTGTCGAAGAACATGCCCGCAATTCCCGCCAGGGCGATCAGCGGCGTCCAATTCCAGCTTACGACCTGGAAGAATGCGCTCACCCAGGCCACGAGGCAAGCCGCGACGCACCCGGCCAAAGTCCCTACTACACTGATTGCGCCATTCGTGCCTATGGGAGCTTCGCAGAAGTCGGTGATCATGTACGCGGCGCGGGCAGTTGCCTGTCCAATTTCGCTGGAAGCGGTATCGGCAGCGGCTTCGGCGAGGGCCGCCATGGCTCCGGTCAACAGTATGCCGGTCAACCGCGGAAACCAGATCACCGGCAGCGCGCACAAAGTGGTTGCGCCAAGATTGGCGAGCACCTGCGACGCTGTGCGTCCGGGTCCGCGCTCGGCCACCCCCAGCTGCTGTTTGCGCGCATAGCCCAAGCGGGTGGCCAACACCGTGATCACGAATACCATCAGCAGAGGAACAACGCCCGCTAGTCCGGCGGCCAGCATCAGGACGAACGCCACCAGCACGCCCATCAGCGCTCCGCCGTCGGTCACGGCGCCCTGGGTTCGGGCAATGACCGCAAACCCGATGGCCACAACAGCGGCAGGCAAACCCCTTGAATGGAAGAGACTTGTCACTTGTCCTCGGCCAGTATCGCATGAGCCGGAGGTCGATCGCAGGAGACCGGGTCAGTGTTTCTTAAGCGAATGAGCCTTGAAGGATGAGGAATGATCGATCCCAGCCTAGTAGAGCGGCGGCTCACCTGGCGGCCTGGTCTTCCATCGCCGATGCACCCAGAGCCACTGGTTCGGATAGCGGCGCACGTGGTCTTCAATTATTTTGTTGAAGAGCGCGGTATTGGCAAGGGCATCGGCATCAGGATCTCCTGTCCGTATCAAATCCACGGCGCGGTCGAACTCCACACGGTATTTGCGCAGCACCGGGTCCCAGATGGTGAATGCCGGAACCACCGCCGCGCCAGTATGCAGCGCCACCCGGGCCACGCCGCTGGCGGTGCAGGCGGGAATACCGAAGAAGTTCACAAATACGCCCTGCGGCGGGGTCATGTTGGTGTCCATCAGGACGCCCACGGTTTCGTTGTTGCGCATGGCTGCCAGCAAGCCGCGGGCGAATTCATCTTTGCCGAGCATCTGATTGCCGTGGAGGCCGCGATAGCGCGCAACCAGGGCGTCCACGTAAGGATTGTCGAGCGGCCGCACCACCATCTTCATGGGGTGACCTTGCAGCGAGTGGAAGAAGGAACCAATCTCCCAGCCCCCAAAATGGCCGGTGAGGAAGAGCACACCCTTGCCGCGCTTCTCGGCCGCTTCGAAATTTTCGAAGCCCTGGTACACGGCAACCCGGGAAGCGTTTTCCCTGGTGTAGCTGGGGAAGAGGCAGGCTTCGCCGAGCAAGCGTCCCAACGAGACGTAAACGCCGCGCAGAATCCGGCGGCGTTCTTTGGTCGATTTCTCCGGGAACGCCAACTCGAGGTTGCGCATTCCGACCCGGCGCAATCGGCGGTGCAGATGGTACCCCGCCCCGCCCAGCAAGATGCCCCATCCGCGGGCCAGCGGGCGCGGCAAGGCGCCGATCAGGCGCACCACCAACGCGACCGGAACATACTGCAACCTGTGGCGCATGAGGAGTATCGCTTCGACGGTAGCACCGCGAAAATACGAGGTCAAACCGATTGCTCGGGTATGGCTTCTCGCACAAGAGAAAAGCGGTGGCCGCAGCCACCGCTTCTTGCGTCACTGCACTTAAGGACTGACAGTTCCGCTGCTAGCCGGTGTAGCCGCAACCGGGGGTGCCGTGGCTGAACTTGGGGTTGCGGCGGTCGGCGCTGCAGCAGGTTCCTCGCTTGTCGGATCCACCGCTGCCGGCGCTTGAGCAGGGTCCGCCGGTGAGCTTGTCGCAGGCGTCTCGGCTGGCGTGGCCGCAGGCGATGTCACGACAGGGGTGGCTGCAGCCTGCGCGCGGATCCTGGGCGTCGGAGCGTACTTCTCAACCGTGTTCAGCAGCACCAGCGAATCCTGCGGGGCCGGGACCTCTCCTTTGAGCAGCGAATAGAATGTCCAGCCCTTGCCGCCATAGAAGGCGCGAGTGTCGCCGTCGTCCTGGCGAATCACACCGCCGCTCAAAGAGACACCCAGGAACAATCCGCGCGAACGCGAATAGGTCAGCACCTGGGCGCGCAACGTAAGGTCGGTGGAAGCCTGCGCGTCGCGGCCCACCGGCCCGGCTGCTGCAGAAGCGTCGGCTCCCAGCTTGAACTTGCTTTGCAGCAGGTGCTGCATGCCATCGTCGGTGCGGATGATCAACACCAGATCGGAAGCCTGACCGCCCGCCTGAAATCCGAAGCTGCCGCCGGTCACTTTGAAAAACACCGGCGCGCTCCAGCCGCGCTCGGTACGGCAAGTGGCTACTCCCTTGCCATAGTTGGCGCCGAATACGAAGCTTGCCTTCAGCATGGAGGGCACGATCGCAATGCACTTGGCTCCCGACAGGATTCCATCGGGAATGGCCCGATCGGGAGCAGACATAATCTGGCTGAGAACGGTGCTCGCCGTCTGAACGCGATCCACTTGCGCGTTTCGGCTCTGGCTCCAAGCCCAGGTGGTCATGAAAGCAATCAACAAGGCTGCCGCGACTATCTTCTTCATGGCTCAACTCCGATCAAGAACGTTGGCTCTGCCAGCCTGTGCCGGCTGCACTCATCTTACGAGTGTTCGATGGAATTTCGCGCCTGAAGAAAGCTGCGGACTGGTTACTCTCTAGTGACCCGATGGCGATGGGGAGAACCGAAACGGGACCGCCCGGGATGATTCTCGCCAGTTCAGATGGGGTTGATTGCAAATACAAAGGGCTGGAAGAGGAGACCCTCGTAACCTCTTCCAACCCTGTCTCCCAGGTTCTGTGGTAGGTGAGTGCAGTATGCAGTCGTCGCCATATTCGGTCAAGTAACGGAAGGTCAGGCGGGGTAATTGGACTTTAGTAACAATCGGAGGTGCAGGTAACTGATCTCAAGCAAAAGACGCTTGAGTTGGACACCAAGCTAACGCGTAACAGTGAAAACCAAGAATCCCGGGACGGGAAATACACCGGTCGGTCGTAAAGAAAGTAAGATTTTCAGTTGCCGGGAGACTTTTCGAGCACTATCCTTTCAACCATGGAGGCGGGTATCCCAAAGTGGTTAGAGCATGTAGACGTACTGCTCACGTTCCTCGTGAGCGTATTCACTTTCTCTCTCACCGCGCCCCTTGCACAGGGCCAGTGTGTATCGCAGGACAAGCTTCCGCACGTAGAACGGTTCTCAGCGATCGAGGACTTAACTGGCCTCCCAGGCCCGAGCGGAATTGAACTGACTCTCGAGGAGGAAGGTACATGGGTTACTGGAGTGCTCCGGGACTATGAGGGACTACCTGATCCGCTCATCACGAAGTTGAAAGGTACTCTTCAAAACTGCGATGTCGATGTAAAGGGAAACAATCGCCGAGGCAAAGTGGAGATACGTGGGACGATCATGATCGCCAGCTTTCAATGCATCATCACTCGCCACATTGCGGGAAAGACCTATTCGGAAAAAGTTTCGTTGAGGCGAGAGAATCCTGAACCTCATGACATCGGTAAGTATAAACACCGTTTCTCCCCCCTTGTATTGATGGAGGTAGGGGCTGCTATGGCGAAGAAGGGGGGCCTGACACTCGTCTGCCTCCTCCACCCTGCTAGATCGCCGGGCAGCCACTCAAACCCACTTTGACTGAGAACTTGCGTAATCATCAAAATTTGTGAGAGCTTCCGCTCGGTGCCCACCTTCCCGCCCCGTTTTGGCGAGAGGTGGGCACGTTTCTTCCGGTCGGCTCGCAGGCCGCCCCAAGAGAAGCTGACGAAAGGTCCGATCGACGTCAACTATTCGTTCCCTTGCGCCGCAACTATTTCTCCTGACACCTAAATTCTCCTGACACCTGGAACCTGGACTGTTGGAAGGACCGGCGGTTAGCCAACTGGATTACGGACGCTCCGAAAGCAGCGAATGAGTGATGGCGTGGACCGACAAAGCGATGCGGTTCTGCACTCCGACCTTGCGCATGAGCTGGCTAACGTGTGCCTTGACCGTGCGCTCTTCGATACCCAGCGCGTCCCCGATCTCCTTGTTGGGGCGGCCCGCGACCAGCAACTTCAACACTTCCCGCTCGCGTTCGCTGATCTTGTCTTCCCCTCGAGGCCGCACGTTGCGCGGAGATGCGGTGGCGCGTTCGATGAACGCGCACAGCACCCGCCTGGGCGCCCACACCGAACCATTGTGTACCTCGCGGATCGCGTGCTTGAATTCGCCGGGGGTTGCATCCTCTGCGATATAACCCTTCGCGCCCGCCGAAATGGCCCGCAGAATCTCTTCATCGCTCGTACCTGCCCCGGTGACAATAATGCGAATGGTGGGACGCACGGCCTTTAAGGCGGACATGGCCGAGTAGAATGCGGCCCCGCCACTGGAGGTCATCAGAATGATGTCATCGTCGGCAGAACTCATGATCGATAGGACGGAAGCAGCGCGTATGCGAAAGCCTTCTTCGGAGGAGAAGATCGCCCGAAACCCAAGGAAGCGCAGCGGGTCGCTTTCCACCACGGCAACGCGGATGGCGCTTTCAGGCGGCGGTTTCATTCGGGCAGTCAAGATGCCCGTAGAATACCGCATTGCAAACTTTAGTGCATACCGAATGGCCTAATCGTGCTAGTTGGCAGAAAGGGCCAGTTGCACCCGCCGCAAATCATAATGCGGCTGGCGCCATCATGCCGCGGACCTGCGCCGTGGACCTTTGGCCGACCTTTTCACCTCTTTCACCTCCGACGCTCTTTCCGCTGCGACCACGCGTTGCGGAGGCTTCTTCGGCATTTGTGCCAGACTTTCCTTGAGCGCAGCCATAAGGTCAACCACGGGAGCAAGTTTGCGGGGCTTCTCCACGGCAGTCACCTCGCGCCCTTCCAGGTGCGCCTTGATAAGCTCTCTCAGATTTTCCTCGAAGGTGTCGTGATACTTCTCGGGCTCAAATTTGCCGGCGAGCGCTTCGATCAATTGATGGGCCACCTTGACCTCGGCGTCTTTCAGTTCGACGTCGACGGGGCCGAAGCTTTCTAACTGCCGTACTTCATCGCTGTAGTACATGGTGTGCAGCATGAGCCCGCCGGCATGAGGCCGCAGAAACACCGTGTATTCGCGGTTGTGCATGGTGAGCTTGGCGATGGCCACATAGCCGGTTTCTTCCATCGCCTTGGTCAGCAGCGCGTACGGCCTGCGGCCGGCTTCATCCGGCACCAGGTAATACGAAGATTCGAAGTAGATAGGATCCACTTCCTTGTACTCTACGAACTCCAGGATCTCCATCGCCTTCGCGGTCTTGGGCTCGATCTTCTTAATCTCTTCCGGCTCGATAATGACGTACTCGCCCTTGCGGTACTCGTAGCCCTTGACGATCTCATTGCGTTCCACAACGCGCTCGTCAAGCGGGCACCAGAGCTGCTGTTTGAGGCGCGTGTTGTCATCGCGGTGCAGCATGTTGAAGGAGATGTGATTGCTACGGGCGCCGGAAAACAACTTCACCGGCATTGAGATAAGCCCAAAAGTTAGATATCCGGACCAAACGGAAGACGCCATATTCTTACCATTCCTAGGTACGGGATTGCACCAAATCTGCGACAGTATAGTGCTGCGTCTGCCGCCGAATGTCAAGTCCCCCAACCCGCCGAAGGGACCCAGTGGGATGCGTTGACGTGCCTGCGGGGCAGCTTTGAGGTTAGTCCGGGTCTTGTGCGGGCTGGGATACTCGATTTCTCTATCCACTATCCACTCTTCACTATCCACTGCTATAACAACTTCATGCACCAAACTCTGCAATCGCTGGCGGAATTCACCGCTGCCCGCTTGATCGGCGACGGCAACCTCCAGATCACGAACGTCGCCAGCATCGCGCAAGCGCGGCCCGGAGCCCTGGTGTTTGTCCAGGACCAGAAGCACCTGGCGCAGGCACTGGCTTCTGCGGCGAGCGCCGTCATCGCGGGAGAGTTCGCGGCCCCGTCTGCCGGACAGAAGCCTTTGCTGATCGCGGCCCATCCCCGGCTGGCTTTCGCGCGGGCCGGAGCGCTGCTCCATCCGCCGAGGATATACACCGCCGGCGTTCATGCCACGGCGGTCGTCCATGCTTCGGCGAAGGTCGCCTCCAGCGCGGCCATTGACGCCTGCGCGGTGATCGACGCGAACGCCGTAGTGGGAGAGCACTCGCACATCGGACCGGGCTGCTTCATCGGCGAGGGCGTCGTGATCGGCGACGATTGTGACCTGTATCCACGCGTCGTCATCTATCCGGGTACGACGCTGGGCCGCCGTGTCGTGGTGCACGCAGGCGCGGTGCTGGGCGCTGACGGCTTCGGATTTGTGCGCGATGAACAATACGGCCGTTATCACAAGTTTCCCCAGATCGGCGAGCTTGTCATCGGCGACTACGTCGAGATCGGCGCCAACTGCACCATTGACCGCGGCGCGTTGGACAAGACCGTGATCGGTGCAGGAACGAAGCTCGACAATCTGGTACACATCGGGCATAACGTTAGCGTCGGAGCCAACGTCGTGATCGCAGCGCAGACCGGCATTTCGGGAAGTGTCGAGATCGGAGAAGGTGCGGTCGTGGGCGGCCAGGTTGGCATCGGCGACCACGCGACGGTCGAGCCGGGCGTAATTCTCGGATCGGGCAGCGGCGTGCTGTCGAATAAGATAGTTCGCGGGCGGGGCGTGGTCTTCTGGGGCAGACCGGCACGTCCACTCAGCGAATACTTGAAGCAGTTGGCAGCGCTGGCACGCCTGGCGCGGAAAAGCGAAGACGGTAGTTAGCACTTAGCAGTTACACTCGGCATCTCAAGGTTTTGCTAGTTGCTAGTTGCTAATTGCTAATTGCTAATTGCTAGTTGCTGTTTACTCATGGCCCTCATCGTCATCGGCGGACATTCTCGCAGCGTAGGCAAGACCAGCGTGGTCGCCGGCCTGATCGCCGCCCTACCCGAATTTCACTGGACGGCCATCAAGATCACGCAATACGGACACGGCATCTGTTCCGCCAACGGCGAACTCTGCGACTGCGCCACCGACGACCACAGTTGGGCGGTCACCGAAGAGCGCGATCGCAGCGGCGACAGCGACACCTCGCGCTTTCTCGTCTGTGGCGCAACTCGCGCGCTCTGGGTGCGGACCCGACAGGGAATGCTGGCTGAAGCCATGCCGCGCGTCCGCCAGGAACTCGCTGGCGCCGAAAACGCGATCGTCGAATCCAATTCGATAATGCGCTTCCTGCGTCCTGACCTTTACCTGACGGTGCTCGACCCGGCGACCGCCGACTTCAAATCCTCTGCGCAGGAATTTCTCGATCGTGCCGATGCCATCATCGTGCATGACGGCAGTGGTGATGTCGCCTGGATGAATGTCTCCTTGAAGCCAGTCGCCGCCAAACCGCGGTTTCACATCCGCCCACCGCAGTATGTGACGCCCGAGCTGATCGAATTTGTGCGAACACGGATTCACCACAGAGACACAGAGGCACAGAGAACTTAGAGCATGGACGCGGGCCTAAAGAGGGTGTGCGGGAACTCGTTTTGGGTTGTCGCGGTGTAACGATTGCCCAAAATCCAGCTCCGCAGGAGCGGAACTGATTTTAGCCCAGGGCGGAAGCCCTGGGTAAAATCGGAAATAAGATCGAGTCCCGTACCGGGGTCCCCAACGAGCGCCGTTGTTGCGTTCGTTGGGGTGGTTGAGGGACGGCACAGCACTTTCTGAAGGCCGGCTCTACCCGTACAGCCGGATACACCGAGAGCGGGCTGCGAACAGCCACATCGGTATAATGAAATTTCGCCATGAAAGCCTACGTGTACGTCTCGCTCAAGAAAAGTGTGCTCGATCCTCAAGGCAAAACCATCCACGGTGCGCTGAAGAAAATGGGATACCGCGGCATCGATGACCTGCGCCAGGGCAAGTACTTCGAGATCGCCCTGGACAGCAGCGTCACCCGCGAAGCGGCGCAGGCCGAGGTGGAGCGCATCGCGCGCGAAGTGCTCACCAATCCCGTCATTGAGGAATACACCTTCAAGCTCGAGGATTAGCTCGGCCGAGCTTGTGATATGGGGATATTACGGCAACTAGAAGCGCGAGGGCGGGCTGGATTTCCGTCGTTTGCTGTTCCAAGAAAACAGCCAATACAGCAGGCCGACCCACACGACCATCGCAATCGCGGCGACGATTCGATTTGGCACAGCCATTAGCGCAAACAGTCCGATCAATGTGGCCACGATAAGAATGGCGTGCCTAAGAACATCGCCTTTGCGCGGTCGTCCAATCGGTGACAAGCCAGAGCCACCGCATTCCGGGCATTTGCCGCTGGCGGAGCAGTGTGGACAGGCAGCATCAGACGAACTCAGATGCGGATTAACGCCTGTGCCGTCGCACTCTTCGCACTTTCCCGAGCCGTTACAGAATACGCAATCACCCAACTTCGGCGTCACTGGAAGGTTCCCTTCTAAACGGGAGCGTATCACGGGACTCAAGGTTTGTGATGTGATGCTGGTCAACTGTTGTAATCAGGCGTTATCGCAAGTGACCGCCGCAGAATCCAGCGGCCCAAATTCGCAGGCCGGCCCTTTCGCATCAGGAACTCCCTCTGGCTCATCAAATCAGCTAAGATTAACTGGCTACTGACAACTGACTACAGGCAACTGACATTTATGTGCGGCATTGTGGGATACGTCGGGAAAAAGCGGGTTGTGCCGGTCATCATTGACGGCTTGCGCCGCCTCGAGTATCGCGGCTATGACTCGGCCGGAATCGCCGTGGGCGGCAACAGTGACGGTTTGCAGGTGCGCCGCGCCGAGGGCAAGCTGCGCAACCTGGAGGAGGTCATCCGCCTCAAGCCGCTCGACGGCACCTACGGCATTGGCCACACTCGCTGGGCCACGCATGGCCGTCCCACCGAAGAGAACGCGCATCCCCACCGCGATTGCACCGGCAAGGTCGTGGTTGTCCACAACGGCATCGTGGAGAACTACGTCGCCCTGAAAAAGAAGCTGATCGACGAAGGCCACAAATTTCGCACTGAGACCGACACCGAAGTGATCGCCCACCTCATCGAGAAAAATCTCTCCGAGGCGGATCGCAAGGTCCCGCTGGAAGAAGCCGTGCGCAAGACGGTGAAGCTGCTGACCGGCGTGTTCGCCATCGCCGTCATCTCGGCAGACGAGCCCAACAAAATTGTTGCCGCTCGCAATGGCCCGCCCGCAGTCATCGGTCTGGGCAAAGATGAATACTTCGTCGCCAGCGATGTGCCCGCCATCCTGTACCACACTCGCGACCTGTTCTTTCTCGCCGACGGCGACCTTGCTGTCATCACGTCCTCGGGCGTGCAACTCACCGACTTCGAGGGCCAGCCCATCACCCGCCAGGTGCAGCACATCACCTGGGACCCAATCATGGCGGAGAAGGGCGGCTTCAAGCATTTCATGCTGAAGGAAATCTACGAGCAGCCGCGAGCGGTGCGCGATACCACGCTGGGCCGCGTCTCGCTCGATTCCGGCAAGGTGTTCCTCGACGAGATGGACATCACCGACGAAGATTTCCGCAAATTGGAGAAGGTGTATATCGCGGCATGCGGCACCAGTTGGCACGCCGCGCTGGCGGGCAAGTTCATGATTGAGCGGCTGGCCAAGCTTTCGGTGGAGGTGGATTATTCCAGCGAGTTTCGCTATCGCGACCCGCTGACCGGGCCCGGCGATCTGACCATCTTGATTACGCAGTCAGGCGAGACCGCTGACACCATCGCGGCCATGCGCGAGTCGCGTGCCAAAGGCTCGAAGACGGTGGGCATCTGCAACGTAGTGGGCTCCATGATCGCCCGCGAAGCCAACGGCACCATCTACACCCATGCCGGGCCGGAGATTGGCGTGGCTTCGACAAAAGCCTTCACGGCGCAACTGACCGCACTGTTCCTGTTCGCGGTCCACCTCGGCCTGCTGAGGGGAAAGCTCGATCTCGACCACTCCAAGCAGCTCCTCACCGATCTCACTCTCATACCCGGCAAGCTGGAGACGCTGCTGACGCGCGACGAGGAAACCGAAGATCTTGCCAAGGAATACCACCGCGCCCACGACTTCCTGTTTCTAGGACGCGGCATTCACTACCCCATCGCGCTGGAAGGCGCGCTGAAGTTGAAGGAAATTTCCTACATTCACGCCGAGGGCTATCCCGCGGGCGAGATGAAGCACGGGCCGAACGCGCTGATCGACGAAGACCTTCCCGTGGTGATTCTGGCTACGCACGACAAGACGGATCCCGGCTCGGTGCTGCGCTACGAGAAGACGCTGTCGAACCTGAAGGAAGTGAAAGCGCGCTCTGGAACGGTGATCGCCATCGCCACCGACGGCGACGAGGAGATTCGCGAAGCCGCCGACCACGTCCTCTACGTTCCCGATGCGCCCGAACTGCTCGCGCCAATTCTGGAGGTGGTTCCCTGCCAGTTGCTGGCATATCACATCGCCGTGCGGCGTGGCTGCGACGTGGACCAGCCGCGCAATTTGGCGAAATCGGTTACGGTGGAGTGAAGACGCGCGATAGAAGCGGGTCGGAAACTCTTTGCACGCATTCCAGCCAGGTCTTAGCCCGCTTCAACAACCGTGGTTTCCGATGCGGCGGCCGGTTCCGCAGCTTTTCGCCGCCTTGACCAGAAGAAAACCGGAAGTCCAGCCGCGATCAGCAGACAACCAACCAGCGCGGTCTTGGGAGCTCCCACCACCGCGTTGACAACGATGGCGGCGCAGGCGATGACGAAAATTGCCGGAGCCGACATCTTGAGCCAGAGCTTGGGGTTGGATCGCAATTCGTGTCGCTGCACTAGGAATAATCCCGCCACCGCAGCGCCCGAGGACAGCAGAATTGTGAATCCGGTGTACATCAGAATCTGGTAGAACCCACCGGCCATCACCAGCACCACGCACCACAAAGCTTGCAGCGCAATGGCCAGCGCGGGCGTGCCGAATCGTGGGCTGGTGCGGTCGAAGCCTGGAACAAAAGCCCCGTCGCGGGCCATGGCGAAGTAAACGCGCGGCCCCGCGATGGTCATGGCGCTGATGGCGCCCAGCAGGGCGACGATCAGCGCCGGAGTCACGAAGTTTCTCCCCACTCCGAACAACGCGTGCGCCGTCACGTCGCCGACATTTACGGCATCTTGCATGGCGGCCGGCGGAATTGCATACAAGTACAGCGTGTTCAGAAGGAAATAGAGACCGACGATAATGGAAGTCCCGATCAGCAGCGCGGGACCGATCATGCGCCGCGTGTCGTGCAACTCCTCCGAGATATACGAGGCTGCATTCCAGCCGCTGTAAGTGAACATGATGGGAATCAGAGCGAGCAGCCAGTTCATCGGACGGATAGGTATGTGGGCCGACTGGAAGTGCGACCACGAGCCCGTCCCTACAGCGAAGCCAAAGAGGCAAAAGATAAGGACGATCGCCAGGATCAGGAGGGCCAGCGCGTTTTGCGTCAGCTTACCCGCTCCCAGGTGACAGGCGTGTAAGACGGCGAACACGACGATGATGGCAGCGGCCGTGAGCGAGCGTGGTGAAAACGTGAAGGCGCCCACGTAGAAGTTGATGGTAAGCAATGCGTGGTCCGAGGCCAGCCGGGGAAAATACTGGCCAAGATAGATGACCAGCCCCACGGCGCTGGCGGCCACCGCCCCGGAGAATCCGGCGATCAGCGATGTCCAGCCGGAAAGAAAGCCGGCGGTTGGGCCATAGGCCTTGGAGAGGTAAATGTATTCTCCTCCGGCTGACGGCCATCTCCGTCCTAATTGCGCATACGACATTGCGCCAGCCAGGGCGAGGCATCCACCGGCAATCCAAAGGGCAAGCATGGCGCGGGGTTCGGGCACCAGCTTGGCGATGATGGCGGGCGTGGTAAAGATGCCGACGCCGACCACGTTGGAGATGATCAGCGCGACGCCGTCCCTCACGCGAAACACCCGGCGTAATTGAGCACGTTTCGCAGCAACGGCGGGGCTGCCTGAGTTCGCGACAGCGGGATAGGAGGTTTTCGATGCGGCGGCTGGCAAACTCTTACCCAAGTTGTTTCCTGACCAATGCGATGAGTTTTCCAAAGTCTACATGGAATTTGCAGTCTGCGGCAGAAAGCGCCAACCACAGAGGCGCAGAGACACAGAGAAGAAGGACCTTGTCACCACGGGGAGCACGGAGGCCACGGGAAAAAACAAGAATTACGGACGAGAAGCAAGAATCAATCTCCGTGATCTCCGTCTCCTCCGTGGTAATAAATCTTCTCTGTGCCTCTGTGGTGACGGAATCAACTCCGACACCGAACTCACGGCGCCGTCCACGGGTTCGCTTCGAACTGGCGGAACTCGGTTTCCAACTTCCATTGCAGCCGCGCCTTTTCGCTGCCATCGAGAAACTTCTGACATGCCGCCGATGGTTGCGTCGCGCCAGCCTTCTCCGCTCCGCATTCTTTGACCACGCTGAACGCTTTGCCGTCACGCCACAGGCTGGCGCCGCCGATGAAGGCGTGTTCCAGGCTGGTGCGCGCCATTTTCTTCAACTGCGAGTAGCTGAGATTCTGTTCCTCTGCGCCCTTTAGATATTCGTGGGTCATGTCCGAGCGGGAGACGCCCTCGTCGTCGGTGGCCAGGGCCACCGGCACGCCAGCGCGGATGTACTCGCTTAACGGATGCTGCGGCCCGCGCACGCCGAGGATGACGTCGTTGCTAGTGAGGCAGATTTCCACCATCACCTTGCGGTCGGCCATCTCCCGCAAAAGCTCGAAGGAGCGAGTTTCGTTCATCACGTCAACCCCATGTCCGATGCGTTCGGCGTGACCCATCTCGATCGAATCGCGCACGTGAAACTGCAAGTCCTCGGGAGGAACAAGGCCCTCGACCAGTTCGCCCGCGTGCAGCGCGATGTGCACCTGCGGATAGCGCTCGTGAAAATAATTGAGCATCCGCATGTGCAGCGCAAAGTCTCGCATAGGGACATACCAGTCTTCCGCCATCACCAGGTTCAGGCCGACCACGTGCGAGTTGGGCGCAACCATTTTGGGGTCGGCCCCCGCCAGCAGAAAGCCGGTGAGAATCTGGGCGAAGACCACCTCTTTCGGCTTGCCCCGTGAAACCTGGGCTATGTAGCGCTGCACGACCTGGCATCCCGGATCGGCGGCGGGAACGCCACATTGCAGGAGTTTGTCGCGCGACGCCTCTGCCGCATTGAGTTCTTGGCTGGCAGCAGCCAGAATCTGCGGCAACCCGCCGGCCAGCAGCTTTTGTTGCAGCCGGGCAAAATCCTCGTCCCAACCGACCGACTCGGCCAGTGTCTCCAGGTCTTTGCCGGTCGGCGTAAGCATCAGTTCCTGATAGATCTCGTGCTGGGAAGCGGCGCGCGTGGCGGTCTCTGCCAGCGCTTTGTCGGTGGTGCCGTTCGTCGCCTGAACGTACCTGCCGAACACCGCGAAGAAGTGGTCGTGTCCGGATTGGCCCGAGTACTGCCAGTTGCGCATCGAGATGGCGTCAACGATGTTGGCGTAAAGCTCGGTATCGGCGAAGGCGTTCGCAACCGGCACCGCAGGCGCGTTGCACGGTGGCGCGCTGAAGGACAGGATATGGGGATCAACGCACTCACCTTCCGCCGACGCCCACTGGATGTACGATTCCGCATAAACCGAGCCGGTGAGGTGAATGTGGAGATCGCCTCCCTTGGGCATCTCCCGCAGAAAGGCCAGCAGCAGGTTAGGGTCCTTGCGAACGCTCTCGAAGTAGCGCTCGGTGCGGGCCTCGTCGGAATGGGATTGGGAAACCGCAGGGCGATTGGCCGCCAAGGCCGCCGGCGGCACGATTAGCGCTGCGAGAATGGCAACGTTCAGCAACAAACAGCGGGAACGACGCTTCATGCGTACTCCTCAAGACCGAGTCAGGTGGGAGTTTCAGCAAATGGCAAGATGATAACAGTCGAGGTGCGCCATGTCCGGGAAAGTCAGGCAACTACCCCACCCCAGCAGAAGATGGTGGACTGCCTTCTACGTGAAGCCGACCGCTTAGAAAAGCGCCCTCGAGGTACTTCGTTTGGGTACTCGCGGCTATCACTCCGTGGTGCGTTAGCGGTCACTGACAAACGCCAATCGCTAGAATGAGAATCTCTTGGTGACTCGGAGAGGGACTTCCAGCCTTTTTCTCATTCGCCGTCGTGGCGCGCTAAACAGCGAGCAACCGACCTTTGCGTTGCCCTCTTCCCGCCGCCCGTCCCACGAGTTCATTCGATTCCGGCCGTACGGCCAAGGAGAACAAGATGAAATTCGCAGTTGTTGCCTTAATCGTGCTTACTCTTGCAGTGCCGGCGTTCGCTAAGCACTACAAGAGCACCTATCCTGTTGCTTGCAGCGAGCTATGGCCCGCGGTCAAGGACACCCTTAGCAATTCGGAAAACTATGACGTCACCGGGAGCGACGACGCCCAGATGAAGGCTGACTACGATGCGAAGCACGCGGCCCACGTTAACGTCTCGGGGGCGTTGCTGCAGCGGAAAAATCATGTCGCGCTGATCCCACAGGGGACGGGATGTCAGATGGACGTGGTGTCGAACTACAGCGGCTGGGAGCACAACGACCAGGGTGACTTTAAGAAGCGTGTGGATGAAGCGCTGGCCAAGCTGAAAGCCGCGACACCCTCCGAGCCCGCTAAACCGGCGGACCCAACCAAGTGATTTTGGCAGCTCCGTCCATGACTCCCGCATGGCCGGAGCCGCGATTCTTGAGCCGCGTGCCCATCCAAGCCGGTCCATTGACGGATCGCCGAGGTGTCGGGAAAACCTTCGACTTCCGCGCAGCTTGGACGCGCCACCACCCACCAAGTCAATATGCGTAGTACGGCCCGGGGCCCCCGGGAGTGTCCATGTTCTCGATTGCGGTAAACATGTTGCGGCCAAAGAAAAACGTCAATCCCCAATCGAACGAGCCTGGAAATGGTCCTCCCAAAGTGCTGAAGGCTGTATTGCCGCCGCTAAACAGCGTGGTCGCATCTTCAATGCTGAAATTGACGGTGCCGTGATTTCCATTGGCGCCCTGGTTTACGGCTGAGAGGTTATCCGGGGACGTGTTGGGGCAATACCAGGAGTCGTTCGGCCTGGCGCACAGCGGTATGCCGGTGGTTGCGGTGTCGAGGAAAAAAATCCCGTTGGAACCGCTGTCGATGAAGCTTGCTGGATAGCTCGTCCCATTAAACGTGGTGGTGATGTCACCGGCGTTTGTCCCGGTGTCCGGCACGGTGTATACGGTGACGCTTCCCAGGCCATTGTTAGCTTGGGTACCGATGCCAAAGATCAGGCTGCCGCTGGGATTCAGCGAACCTCCGTTAGGCACGGCTGGCAATTCAATCAGCACTCCGTTCTTGTCAGCGGCGAATAGAGTGACTGGGTTCGTCACCTCCTGTGCGAGAGTGACATACGTGGGATTGCAGCCGAACGTCCGGCAATCGTAATAAACGGCTGGAATGGTTCTATTGGCTGTGGTACAGGCAAGACCGCAGTCCTGTTGAAACAGTCCGACACCGAGAATGCCGTTGGCGCCCAGAGCTTGCACGCTGTCGCCAATGTTCGGCTGAGTGGTTTGGCTGGAGCAGCTTGCCGGCACCGGTGGCGAACTGGTCGAGGGGATGATCACTTGCACAGGCGCCGCTGACGCCACTTCGCCCGCCACTGTAATGTCTGCTTGAGCTACGTTTCCCCAGGCATAGCCGCTCCCGAACAGCGCGCACTCGAGCAGCGGATTCCCGCTGGAGTCTGGTTCATTGGGGAGTGTGAGGGCCAACTCGCCGCCACTTGCGGACGACAAAAGGCGCAGTCCGGAAGATCCTGTATCCACCTGCACGTGGTCAATGTTTTGGCAGGTGGTGGTCCCCGGAACACAAACCGTCACCGTAACGTACGCTACATTCGCAGTGATGAAGGTTTGGGGCGCCGGCCCCGCGTCCACCACAATGGGCGCCACGTTGCTCGCCTGCGAGGGACCCACCGTGACGGTGAACGTCCCCGACTGGGTTCGGTCCCATATTGAGGTGGCGGTTATGGTCACCGATGTCGGCAACGATGGCGCAGTAAACAAGCCTGTAGTCGAAATCTGACCCGCGCTTGCGCTCCATTCAACCCCCGGATTGAAACTGCCCTGGCCCACCACCGTTGCCGAACACTGACTGGTTTGATTGGGTTGGATGGTTGATGGCGAGCACACTACCGTCACACCCGTGACCGCCGGTTTCGGTTTATGACCGGGAAAGCGGTATTCGGAACCGCCGCAGCCGACCAGACACACGGCCAAAAGTGGTGCGACACACCACACAAATTTCTGAACTGGAAGAAACCAACCGGGGCGGCCTGTCATTCGATGTCTTCCTTTCTAGAGTTGCTCGCGACTCGGGACTTGGGAATTTCACGGCGACGGTGTGGGGTAAACCAAATCACGCGGCGTCGTCTCCTCAATGGATTTCGCTGGCCTGAACACCTTGTGGCACCAGTTGAGGAATGTAGGCCTGTCCGTGGAAACTCCGCATGTGCCCGGTCTCGTACAGCACCAGACGGGGGCTCTCGATCACGACCGGAGCGCGGCTGCGGCGCGGCTGCTGCTCCGGCGTTCCCGCCTGCTCCGCCCGCTGCGCCTGCTGATAGTAGGGGCCAAGGAGCTGCTGCAGATCAGGCGGAAATTGTCCTTCCCAGGCGACCCCGAAGACTACTCCCGCCGGCGACACGAATTCCCGCACCACGGTTCCGGCGCCCGAGGTGATTTCGTGCATCACGTACGTGCCATTGTCCACACTGCGCAAAGTTCCCTTCATGCGGGCCTGGTCGGTCAGCACCGACGCGGCGTTGTCGCCCAGCACCGCCATGGCGGGGAGTGGCAGCGCTAAAAGCAAAGCTGCAAGCAAAACTCGGGTGGCATCTTTGCCATGGTTGCCAACCAACCTGAAGATGTTCATGCGCTGTCCCCTTCACCCATTCTCAATCGCGCTCCCCGACATTCGCCCTTCGGGAGTTCGCCAACGGCCGATATTGCTGGCCTGCAAAGTTTACGACGTGATCTCCCAGACAACAAGCTTCTTGTTTCGTGCCGCCCGTTGACGCTGTGCCGTAAAGATTACCCGCGGCATGGAATGTCACGGTACTGTGTGAATTTCCTCCGGACCGCCAGAGAAAAGACCGCCGATCGCGAACTCAGTGTTTCCCACCTCCGGCTGGCATGGCGGTGACTGGCATCACTACCGATTGTGACTGGGCGGATGGCCCACCCTGGTTAAAGCAACCTACTAATCAGTCGGCGATCATACGCTGAAATGGATTGCGAAAAGACGTTGGTTTTCCAATCGGCAACCCATGTGATAACCCGGGGAGCCCTCGCCAACTGTAACAACCTCACTGTCAACAGGGCTCTCATGTCCACGTATTGCATCCTTGCCACCGAATCATACCGTGGTTTCAGCCGAGCCTTGTAACGCAAGGGGACCTCGGGGTATTGGCGGATGCGCTCGACCAACTTCACTACGTCAGCTAAGTGATTACGCAGCAGCCTGCTGGCAGATCTGCGAACCTCTCGGAATTCCCTGTCCCCGTAGCTTGAGTAGACCATGGCAGCAGCCCGGAGAAGGGGAGCCGAAGTCACAGATTTGTCTTCGTCGAAGCATCGCCGCAGCATCGGAAGGGATCTCCTGTCCCCAAACCTAAGGATGAGGAGCGGCGCCACTGTCTTGCATTCAGCCGCACCCGGTACATTGCTCTTTCCTGACAGAAATGCGGTCGCTCGCGATCGGATTTGCCGCGCCTCAAATCTGTTACCTTCAAGACGCAGAAGACTCTCCATCAGGGCCACATTGACATCGGGGTAAATCTGCTCTTCTTCCTGCATCAACATATCGGCCCATCTCAAGTATTCCAAGACCGTCCCAGAGCAACGCATGTAGTCGCAGACCCTATCTGCCAGCGTAGGATTCGCCAGTATGTCTCGGAGTGCGCGCCGTCGAAGAAAGCGAAGACGGGCAAATCCGGCCAGTCTATATATCCGCTTTAACACTTTGTCGAATTCCCCTACGTCCTTGTGTAGCTGGGCTCTTGACCATATCTGTCTCAACTGCCGGGATAGGCTTAGGCGCTGCCTACGTGTTTTTGCCACCTTTGCAGCAGCTTCAGCCCTGTCGAGCATGCCGTTAAGATCCAAGTGAAAATGGCGTCGGGCTTCGCTTAATGTGAGGATTTGAGACTTTTTACTATTCGGTGAAAGATGCAACCTCGCAAGCGACTTGCCCACTTGGGAGAGAGCTCGCAGCCCAACAGCTTTGGACCGAACCCCTAGATTTTGATCGTCCATCCAGCGGACGTAGTTGTCCTCGCCGACGAGCCCTACCATCGAGTCGTCGTGGCTAAACAGAGTGATGTGAGCTAGGGTTCGCGAACAGTCGAATTCGTCCACGGGAAGGCTGATCCCGTGAGAACTAGCGTAATCTTGGCGGATCGAGAGACGTTCGAGCAAAAAGAACAACAGTCCAAGCATGCGGGGAAAAACCGGAAGCCCGCGCAGTGCTTCTTCTACGTGCGAGTGCAGCACACTGTCAAAGAAGTTTGTGATGTCCGTGACCACAAGGTACGGGTGGACGGCTTGAAGAAGCAGG
Source organism: uncultured Acidobacteriaceae bacterium (assembly GCA_963836875.1). Classification (GTDB taxonomy): domain Bacteria; phylum Acidobacteriota; class Terriglobia; order Terriglobales; family Acidobacteriaceae; genus Bog-257. The sequence goes on along the minus strand of CAWIKZ010000005.1, from coordinate 826,563 downwards.
TACTTTCGATACTGGGCGTATCTGAGCCAATTATAAAAGCTACGCTGGCTTGTCATTCGATATTGCGCGGCCCAGCTCATCTGTTGCACTGCCTGCTGCTGGGCGACATTCTGTGCTTGCTGCAGACGTTCTCTTTTGAAGTAGACGTGTTTGTGTTCCCTCTTGAGGGCCTTCCGGTAGATCGCATCGACTATGGTGCGATAGAGCACCAGGTCAGGTATTGCGGGTTGGGTCATCGCGCGGCTGAACCCATTGGATTTTCCAATGGTGAATCGCAACGGCGTAGCAGGTTCGTACCGACCGCTGGAAATCTGGTCAAGAAGCCTCTGAATCCATACGTCGGGAGCGACGTCGTAGTCGACAAAATCAATCACATCCCGGATGGAAGCGCTTCTGAGTTCTGTACGGATGATCTTCCAGGTGCTCCACAGCGACGTCTTGCTGATGCCCTTAATTGGCGCCATCTTCACGCCAGATTATCTCAAAATTGGCAGAAGTCGAAGCAACAGTGTGCTCACCCCCACAAACTGGCCCCTACCCAGCTCACATCTCAGTTGAGTTTCCGTCTCGCTTTCTCTACCATCCAGAGTTCTTCATCCCTCATCGGGCGGAATGTCGGTGGACAAGCTCAGGGTGCTGATCGGGCGCGAACGCATCGCGGCGAAGGTGGCCGAGATGGGACAGCGCATCAGCCAGGATTTTGCCGGCGAGCCGGTCGTCCTGATCGGAGTGCTGAAGGGCGCCACCATTTTTCTCGCCGACCTGGCGCGGCAGATCACGCTCGACGTCAGCTTCGACTTCATTGCCGTGTCGAGCTACGGAAACGCCAGGCAACACAGTGGCGAGGTCAAGCTGGTAAAAGATGTGGACTGCTCGATGGCGGGCCGCAACATCATCCTGGTGGAAGATATTCTGGACACCGGTTTGACCCTGACGTTCATCCAAAGCATGTTGCGCGCCCACCAGCCGAAGTCGCTGAAGATTGCGGCGCTGTTGGACAAGGTGTCGCGGCGCACCGAGCCCATCCGCGGGGATTACGTGGGTTTCGAGATTCCCGACGAGTTTGTGGTGGGATACGGGCTTGACTTTGCCGAGCACTATCGTAACCTGCCGGATATTTGTGTGCTGGAGTCCGGCCCCGAATCGGAATAGAATCTGTCGTGCTCATGTCTGGGAACCTCTTTGTCGTAAACGGTGCGCCGTCCATTCTCGTGAGCGATTGGCGTAGCGCGGCCAGCCTGATCGATCACACCCTGCTTAAGCCCGATGCCACGCGCGACCAGGTGATCGCGTTGTGCGACGAGGCCGTGCGCTACGGTTTTCATGCGGTCATGGTGAATCCGGCCAACGTGGCCCTGGCCGCTGCTCGACTGCGCGGCTCACCGGTCAAGGTAGGCACGGTGGTCGGCTTTCCTCTCGGCGCGAACCTTACCGTGATCAAACTGGCCGAGGCGGAAGCCGCTTTGCGCAATGGCGCGCATGAGCTGGACATGGTGCTCAACATTGGGGCGCTGAAGTCGGGCGATCGAGTGACGGTGCAGCAGGAAATGCGGAGCCTGGCTCGACTGGCGCACGATCGCGGAGCCATCCTGAAGGTGATTCTGGAGACATGCCTGCTGAACCACATCGAGAAGATCCTGGTTTGCTCGCTGGCGCTGGAAGAGAGCGTGGACTTCGTCAAGACGTCCACCGAATTCGGGGAGGCGGGCGCGACGGCCGCTGACGTAATGTTGATGCGGGGCGTGGTGGGACACAAGATCGGCGTGAAAGCGGCAGGCGGCATTCGAACTGCGACGCAGTTCGTGGACATGCTCGATGCCGGCGCGAACCGCATCGGCAGCAGCGCCAGCGTCGAGATCGTGCGCGAGTTGGGCGCCCCTTCGGACGATCGATCCAATGGAAACCTGTAGGCTTGGTTCGCGACTCACGCAGGAGGTCGCATGGCGCGTCTGACCGGCGTGCTCGGCATCCTCGCGATCCTGCTGTTTGCGTACCTCTTCTCGACTGACCGGAAAGCCATCCGCTATCGCACGGTATTCGTCGGACTGATCCTGCAATTCGTGTTCGCCATCCTGGTGCTGCGCGTGAGTTTCGGCGTGCGCGTGATGACCATCGCGGGGGACGCAGTCAATCGGCTGCTTAGTTATTCCTTCGCCGGATCGCAGTTCGTCTTCGGCGAGTTCGGGGCCAAGCTCTCCCGCTTCGGCGTGGTCTTCGCCTTCCAGGTGCTGCCCATCATTATTTTCATCGCCGCATTTTTCGCCATCCTCTACTACTACGGCGTGATGCAGTTCATCATCCGCCAACTGGCGAAGGTCATGATGCGCTTCATGGGCGCAAGCGGGGTCGAGTCGCTCGACGTGGCGGCTAGTATTTTCATGGGACAAACGGAAGCCCCGCTCACCATTCGTCCATTCCTGCCCAAGGTCACGCGCTCCGAGCTGATGACCATCATGACCAGCGGCATGGCCCACGTTTCCGGAGCGATGCTGGGCGCCTACATCCTGCTCGGCATCGAGGCGCGACACCTGCTGGGAGCGGTGATCATGACCGCGCCGGGGACCATCCTGATCGCCAAGATGCTGGTGCCGGAGACCGAAAAGCCCCTGACCGCCGGGACGGCCAAGATCGATTCCGTCGAATTTGGCGAGCGTGCCAGCAACGTTCTTGACGCGGCCGCGAAAGGTACGACCGATGGCTTGCACCTCGCGTTGAACGTGGCGGCAATGCTGATTTCATTTCTGGCGCTGATTGCGCTGCTGGATGGCGTTCTTGGCGGAACTCACAATCTGCTTGCGGCGCATGGTTTTCCCTGGTTCCCGTCGAAGCTGGAGTCGATCTTCGGCGTGATCTTCGCGCCCGTGGCCTGGCTGATCGGCGTGCCCTGGCATGACTGTCTGGCGATCGGAAACCTGCTGGGGACGCGCATGGTGCTGAATGAGCTGGTCGCCTTCACCATGTTGAGCGCGCAGAAGGCCGCGCTCGATCCGCGGTCGTTCACCATCGCTACATTTGCGCTCTGCGGATTCGCCAACTTCGGCTCCATCGGTATTCAGATTGGCGGGCTCAGCGCCCTGGCGCCAAGCCGGCGGAGCGACCTGGCGAAGCTCGGCTTCCGGGCCATGATCGCAGGCACGCTGGCCAACCTGATGTCGGCCAGCATTGTGGGCATCCTGCTGCGGGCGTGAGGAAGGGGTCAGGGGCCAGAGGTCAGGGGATAGAGAATAGTCAGAAGCGGACAGGCGTGCCGCCGTCCGACCGATAGCCCGAAGGGCGATATTTGTGTTAGCCGCGGGCGTAAGCCCGCGGTTAGCTCGAATTCTGAAATGGCAAAGCTGCGGAGCAGCGGCACCTGTCTTGTCTTGTCTTGTCTTACCTTACCACCCTAGTCCCTAGCTAGCCCCTGCCCCTGCTTTGTGTCTTGCCTCACAATCCGGTGTGACTTCCGCACTTTTGCGCGGGCCGGAACAGGCCCATGCTTAAGTTGTAGAGAGCCTCTTCCGGCTCTTGAGAATTCGTGCGGGCTCACTTCAAAGACGCATTGTTATCGCCAATTTGCGAATGCCTGCCGCTCGTTGCTAAGCTTTGCGGGCCGTAATGGCGCCGGAGTTGTCGTTCCCAAACGCGCTATCATACGTTTATTCATTCGGAGGCCGTCATGGCAATTACTAAGCAGGATGCTCTCGACTACCACTTTGGGTCACGGCCGGGGAAAATAGAAGTCACTTCCACGAAGCCTTGTCTCACCCAACGCGATCTTAGCCTCGCTTACACACCGGGCGTCGCCGATCCCTGCCTGGAGATCGAGAAGAACCCGCAAGATGCATTCAAGTACACCGCCAAGGGCAATCTGGTGGCGGTGGTAACCAACGGAACCGCGGTACTGGGACTGGGCGACATCGGGGCCCTGGCCGGCAAGCCGGTCATGGAAGGCAAAGGTGTCCTGTTCAAGAGGTTCGCCGACATCGATGTGTTCGACATTGAACTGAACACCCATAATCCCGACGAGATCATCAAGACCTGCCAACTGCTGGAGCCCACCTTCGGCGGCATCAACCTGGAAGACATCAAAGCGCCGGAGTGCTTTTACATCGAGGAGACGCTGAAGAAGACGATGAAGATCCCCGTCTTCCATGACGACCAGCACGGCACGGCCATCATCTCGGGCGCGGCGCTGGCGAACGCGGTGGAACTGACCGGCAAGCGCATGGACCAGATCAAGATAGTGGTTAATGGCGCCGGCGCTGCCGGCATCGCCTGCGCTGAGCACTATGTCTGTATGGGCGTGAAGCGCGAGAACATTACCCTGGCTGACACCAAAGGCGTCATCTACAAAGGCCGCAAGGAGGGAATGAATCCCTACAAGGAGCGGTTTGCGAAAGACACCTCGATGCGGACTCTGGCAGAGGCGGCGAAGGGCGCCGATGTGCTGTTCGGACTTTCCGTTAAAGGCGCATTCACGCCGGAGATGATCGCCTCCCTGGCGCCGCAACCGGTAGTGTTCGCCATGGCAAACCCCGATCCCGAGATCACTTACGAGGAAGCCCGCGCGGTCCGTGACGACATCATCATGGCGACGGGGCGCTCCGATTATCCCAATCAAGTCAATAACGTCCTGGGATTCCCCTTCATTTTCCGTGGCGCTCTCGACGTGCATGCCACCACCATCAATCAAGAAATGAAGCTGGCGGCCACGTACGCCCTGGCAGCACTGGCGAAAGAAGATGTTCCCGACTCCGTTTGCCGGGCCTACGGCGTGGAAACTCTGAAGTTCGGGGTTGACTACATCATTCCCAAGCCGTTTGATCCGCGCGTTCTGGTTTGGGAGGCATCAGCGGTTGCGAAGGCCGCCATGGACACAGGCGTGGCGCAAATTCCGGTGGACATCGCCGAATACCGCGAGCAGTTGGAGAAACGCTTGGGCAAGGCGCACGAGCTGATGCGCTCCATGATTCACAAGGCCCAGTCCCATCCCAAGCGGGTGGTGTTTCCCGAAGGGTCGCATCAGAAGATCCTGCGCGCCTGCCGGGTCCTGATCGAAGAGAAGATTGCGGTTCCGATTCTGCTGGGTCACGCCGATGAGATCCGGCGCAAGACAGCGGAGTTGGGGCTGGAGCTCAACGGGATCGAGATCGTGGAACCAGAGACCGCCCCGCGCCGGACAGAGTATGTCCGCGAGTTGTATCACTTACGGCAGCGTCGCGGTGTCTCCCAGGGCGATGCCAATGAGCTGATGAACGACCACAACATTTTTGGCTCGATGATGGTGCGCATGGGGGACGCGGACGCGCTCGTCTCCGGGGTGAGCCAGAATTACCCGGACACCATTCGTCCCGCCTTGCAGGTAATCGGGGTCCGCGAGGGGATCCACAAGGTCTCAGGTCTCTATCTCATCATCACCCGCAAAGGCGATCCCTATTTCCTGGCCGATGCCACGGTCAACATTGAACCCACCGCCGAGGACCTGGCAGAGATTGCGCTCTGTGTCGCCGAAGAGGCCCGCCGGTTCAACATTGAGCCGCGCGTGGCCATGCTCTCCTTCTCCAGCTTCGGCAGCACCAAGCATCCCCTGTGCGACAAGATGCGGCGGGCGACGGACTTGGTGCGCTACGCCGACCCCACCCTCATCATCGATGGTGAGGTCCAGGGCGACATCGCGGTCACCCCCAGGAAGATGCAAACCGCATTCCCCTTCTCCCCGTTGCAGGACGGAGCCAATGTGCTGATCTTCCCCAATCTGGAGGCCAGCAATATCGCTTGCAAGCTGCTCATCGGCCTCGCCGGGGCGGAAGTAGTCGGCCCCATACTCCTGGGCATGGCCAAGCCGGTGCATCTGCTGCAACGCGGAGTCGAGGTGGAAGACATCGTGAATATGACCACCATTGCCGTGGTTGACGCACAAGACAGCGCCGTTCCAGCCGCCTCTCGAGCGGAACCTGCGGTGGCTACGGGCGACTGAAACTGGTTCCGCAAACTGTATAAACCGCAAGAGGCGCGCCAGCAATGGCGCGCCTTTGTGGCCGCCGGTTCCATGCCGCCATCCCGATAGCCAAGAGCTTGGTATGATGGCCCGTGGCCAAAGCCCCGTGGCCAAAGCCTAAAGCAAAGATGCGCGGCAAGTTCATCACCTTCGAAGGGCTCGACGGTTGCGGCAAATCCACGCAACTGGAGAAGCTCGCTGCAGTGCTGCGGGTACGCGGAATTGACGTAGTCACAACCCGCGAGCCGGGAGGCACGATTATCGGCGAGCGCATCCGCGCGGTGCTGCTCGACTCCCGTACCGCCGGCCTGGACCCGCACGCCGAGATGGCGCTGATGTTTGCCGCGCGCGCGCAACTGATTGCCGATCTGATCGGGCCCGCGCTGCAAGCTGGTCAGTGGGTGTTGTGCGATCGCTTCACCGACTCCACGGAGGCCTATCAGGGTGGGGGACGGCAGCTGGGCAGCGACGCCGTGCTGCAGTTGCACCGGGCGCTCTGCCGCGGATTGTGGCCCGATCTCACCCTCCTGATGGATTCCGACGTTAGCTCCAGCGTCAGTCGCGCCCGCCGTCGCAACCTGGCCGCCGCAGAGGAAATGCCGGACGAGAACCGCTTCGAGAAAGAGAGCTATGCTTTCTTTACCCGGGTGCGCGATGCGTTTCTGGAGATCGCTAGGCGCGAGCCGCAACGGGTGGTACTGGTGGATGCGCGGCCGAAGCTTGAGATCGTACATCCACAAATCGTGCGCGTGGTCTTCGAGCGGTTGCTGGAACCTGCGGGCGAGAAAGGGACGCCTGCATAGGCCATATGCCTTTCTCCGATTTTCATGGCAATGCCGATGTGGTCCACGCCCTGCGCGAGATGCTGGCGCACCAACACTTCCCGCACGCCGTAATCCTTTCGGGACCGCAGGGTTCCGGCAAGTTCACGCTCAGTCAAATGGTTGCGAAAGCGATGAACTGTCTGCAGCAACCTCTCACCGGCGGGCTGCCGGATTTCTGCGGCCATTGCGCCAATTGCGTCCGCATCGCCCAGGCCGACGCTCTGGAAGAGCGTTTTGCCGAGGCGGTGGAAGCGCGCGAGAACCTGCGCGAGGCCGACAAGCGCGACACTCGCCTGTTCGTGCAGACCCACCCTGACGTGTTGATCGTCCCGCCAGACCCGCCGCAGATGCTGGTGAAGGTGGACCAGATTCGCCACGTCATCCACGAGATTTACTACAAGCCGGTGGAAGGCCGCGAACGGGTTTACATCTTCAGCGATGCCGAGTTCATGAAGGAAGCGGCCAACTCGCTGCTCAAGGTCCTGGAAGAGCCACCGCAATTCGCCACCCTCTTTCTGCTGACTGACAATCCTGCCGCGCTGCTGCCCACAATTCGATCGCGCTGCATGCACGTGCGGCTGGCGCCGGTCGCCGCCGCGGAAGTCGAGCAGTATCTCGCCCAGGTGCGTCCGGAATGGAAGGCCCGCGAACGGGCGTTGGTGGCGCGGGTTTGCGGCGGAGGCCTGGGCCGCGCGCGCAGCTTCGATCTGGCCGCCTATGTGGCCGCGCGCCAGGATGCACTGGCGCTGCTGGGCCCCGCGATGGGGAGCGCCGACCACAGCGCGCTGTTCCGCGTGACCGATGCTTATCGCGCCGGCGCGGATGGCAAGGCCAAGACGGAGCTACTGATTCGGACGTTGTATTCCCTGCTGGAAGATCTGCTGTTCCTGAAGTCGGGAACGGGGGAGTTGCTGCGCAACCAGGACCTGCAGGCCGAACTGGAGAAGATGTCGTCGCAGGTTGAGTTTGCCTGGATTGTGACTGCGACGCAGCGGCTGGGAGAACTGGAGAGCGGCATGCGCAGGAATTTGCTACGTTCGCTGGCGCTCGATACCTTTGCGACATCGTTGGAGCGCTAACCTGCGCCATGCTGGTCATGCCACCAAAGTAGTATCCACAGAATTCATTGTTTTGCGCAATCGGCTGTGGTAGGGTATCTGCAAGTTCACACACCTTTAACAGCCTGGGACCATTCAAGCCAGAGAGTCCGCGATCCTTGCATTGAGTTCACGCTTGAGGTGACGGCGTTCATAAGGCTGGTGTGCAAACCACCATAGGAGCAAACACCGTGAAAGATTCCATGGACTCCACCGCCGTGGGCCGCGCTCTCGACTCGGAAGTGTTTGCCAACCGCAAGCTGATTCGTCCCGCCCTCAACCGCAACGACCATCCGCGTCAGGAGGCCCCTGAGCGCCGCCCGCGTAGCGAGCACCCCAGCTCCATGAACGGCGGCAAGAAGACCCCGCCGCCGGAGCAGACCCATGCCGAGAATTTTTACTATCAGAAGCAGATGCAGACCAAGACGCCGATGGTCCTGGTCCTGCAGGACGGCGAACAGATCCACGGCGTCATCGAGTGGTACGACAAATACTGCCTGAAAGTGAACCGCAGCGGCGCAAGCAATCTGCTGATCTACAAACCCAGCATCAAGTACATGTACAAGGAAAGCGAAGTGGGAAGCAGGGATTAGGGATCAGGGATCAGGGGCTAGGACCCAGCAGAAAATAAGATTTGTCATCCCGACCGAGCCCGCCGCGACGGGCGAGTGGAGGGACCTGCTTTTTCCGTCAGCTTTCAACTGTTAGCATCGAAGCTATCACCCTGATCGCGTCCGAGTCGAAGCACCCCTATAGCGCGAACAAACGCTTCAACTAACCCCTAGCCCCTGACCTGCGAGTCGTTTACAATCGCATTGTTGCCGCAGTCTGGGCTGTTCTGTCCCTGCGAGCGGAGATAGCGGAGCCACTTGTGATCAAACTGGACCTGATCAACGAAGTCGTCACCAAGACCGGTGTCACCAAAACCAAGGCTGAAACCGCGGTGGAAACCGTATTTGAGAGCATGAAGAAGGCGCTGGCGCGCGGCGATCGCATCGAGTTGCGCGGCTTCGGCGTCTTCACCGTGCGGCCGCGCAAGACTGGCATTGGACGCAACCCGCGCACCGGCGCCGAGGTCAACATTCCCCCCGGCAAAGCGGTCCGCTTTAAGCCTGGCAAGGAGCTGCAATCGATCGAGTAGGCACTCCGGCCAGGTTCCGGGCGTCGGCGAATGCTGCCGCGCGGAGCGTGTGTGCCCGCTGCTTCGAGCGGAGGTGCGCGCCGGTCGCTGGTTTTCCGCACGCTTCGTCTATCATCCAAGTACACGATGTCTGATCCCACGCCTCCCGTCTCCTACACCTTCGAAGTGCCGGCCCGTCCTCCGGTCTATATCGTCGCTCCTCGCCCGCGCCGACCGTACTGGCTACACATCTTGTTGCTGCTGATCACCCTGGCGACAACCCTGACCGTGGGAGCGCGCCTGGAATACAACTTTCTGCACAACCTGCCGACGTTTAGCGAGGACTCGGTTGTGCTGCCGCTGTTTCACTTGAAATGGTTGCTTCAGCACCCGGGGAACCTGGTGCTGGGAATTCCCTTCTCGCTGACGCTGATGGGCATCCTGCTGGCGCATGAGTTCGGCCATTTCGTCGTAGCCCAGAGAAATGGCGTTTACGCAACCCTGCCCTACTTCATACCCGCCCCGACATTGATAGGCACGTTCGGAGCGGTCATTCGCATTAAGTCGCCGATTCGCTCGCGGCAGGCGTTGTTCGACATCGGTATCGCCGGACCGATCGCGGGGTTTGTTGTCGCGCTGCCAGTGCTGTTCTGGGGGCTCGCGCTTTCCAAGCCGATGTCGCCCATGGCGGCTGATTCGGCGCTAAACCTCGGCTATCCCCTCATCTTCAGCCTCGTGCATCGTGTTTTGGCGCCGCTGACGCCACACGCCGTCCCGCTCGGCAATCTGTATCTGCACCCCGTAGGAATTGCGGCATGGGTTGGAATGTTTGCCACTGCGCTGAACCTTTTGCCGGGGGGACAACTCGACGGCGGTCATATCATCTACGCCGTGGCGCCGCGGGCCCACAAGTGGGTAACGCGGGCCTGCATTCTCGTGCTCATACCTCTGGGCATCTTCTTCTGGCCGGGATGGCTGGTGTGGGCCGTGATCCTGGCATTCACCGGCCTGCGCCATCCCAACGTTCCTCAGTGGCCCCCGCTCGACAACAATCGCCGCTGGCTGGTGCTGGTGGCGGTGCTTCTGCTGGCGCTGACCTTAGCACTCGCACCCATTCGCGGCGGCTCCCTGTTGGGAAGCTAGCGCCTGCCAGTGCGATAACTCTCCAAGCTACGCGAATTGCTTCGGTGGAAGCGCCGGGCCGCTTTTGAAGGGGCGCACCTTCAGGTGCGCCATTGTAAACCCTTTATTTTTGTCATCCCGAGCGAGCGTAGCGAGTCGAGGGACCTGCTTTTCTGGCTTTTTCCGCAGCCTCTGAAGCCACGCCCTTCCACCGGCTCTTGCAGACGGCTTGTCCGCAGGTGGACAAGCGATTCTGATTTCGGGCGTTCGGTAGAATCCCGCAGCGCTTCCCGCAATCCTAACCATAGTTGCAGCAAGCACTTGCAGAGAGCCGATAATGGCACTCCACGTGTACTTACCAGACGTGACAAACGCCGATCATGGGACAAGAAAAATCCTAACGATCGCATAACTCTCGCGTCTTAAGAAGTACGAGGAGGCAGTATGGAGCGCAGATATCTGGTGGCGGCCTTGGCGATCATTGCGACCTTCGCGGTGCTCTCTCACGGATTTCGGACACTCGAACAGGTTTCGCTGTTGTATGGCCACCACGCCGCAACGGACCTGAAAGCGAAGTGCAGCGCTGATGCCTCCGCCGCGTCGCGCTTCGTGGGTAAGGTGCGGAGCCACCTGCGTCCGGGCTATCCGGAAGAAGCGCAGTTGTTGGCCGAAATGAACCTGCCCATTGCCATGGCACAAGCGAAGATCGCCGAGGAGGTCGCGCGGCAGAACATGGCAGCCGCACGGTGTGCTCGCGAAACGGCGCTGCGTGAAGCCCAACGCGCCCGTCGCGAAGTGGAACGTGCTCAGCGTGAAGCGACCAGAATGCGCCAGAGGATGGCCCACAGCAACGCTTCGGCCATGCCCATTGCGTGGGACGCGGAAGCGAATGCGACTGCCGATGCGGACCAACGGAATGATAATTGACCACGGAGACACGGAGATCACGGAGGAAACTCTCTAGAAACCAAGAACTCCGTGTCCTCCGTGTCTCCGTGGCAAATCATTTTTTCGACCGACCGACGTGCTCACCGCCGCGCGCCCCGTCCCGCGGTTGCCGCCCCTCTTCGCGGCTGATAGACTCGTGGGTTAAATAAGGCGTCTGCCTCACCTTCCTTACTACCTATGTTGAACACAACGGATATTGCAATCGTCAACGGGGCCCGCACACCGATGGGCCGCTACTGTGGAAAGCTGCGCGACTTTACCGCTATGGACCTGGGCGCGATCGCAGCCACGGAGGCCATGAAACGCTCGGGGGTCGAGCCTGCCGAAATCGATCACGTGGTGATGGGCAATGCGCAGCAGACCTCGGGAGATGCGATCTACGGCGCCCGCCACGTGGCGCTCAAAGCCGGAGTTCCCATCGAAGTCCCGGCGCTCACCGTGAACCGGCTGTGCGGCTCGGGCATGCAGTCGGTCGTGAGCGCCGCGCAAATGATCCAACTCGGCGAGTCCAGCATCGTGCTGGCGGGTGGCATGGAATCCATGTCGCAAGCGCCGCACGTGATCCGCGGCATGCGCTGGGGTGTCGGGCTGGGCGAAGGCAAGCTTGAGGATTCGCTCATGGTGGCGCTGCTCGACACCTATTGCGGCCTTTACATGGCCAGCACGGCCGAGCTTTACGCCGGGCAGCAGGGCGTCACGCGCGAGATGCAGGACGAATTCGCGCTGCGCTCACAACAGACGGCCGATGCTGCTTACAAGGCCGGGCGGCTTCAGGAAGAAATAACGCCGGTGCCGCTGCGTAATCGCAAAGGTGAGCCGACGGGAGAGATGTTCACCGACGACGATCATCGCCGGGCGGAAACGACCATGGAGACTCTGGCCAAGTTGAAACCGGCGTTCGGCAAGAACGGTTCGGTCACCGCCGGCAATGCCAGCGGAATTGTCGATGGCGGCGCGGCCGTCGTTGTGATGCCGCTGGACGAAGCCGAGAAGCGTAACCTGAAGCCGATGGCGCGCATCGTGAGCTGGGGAATCGCCGGTGTCGATCCCAAGATCATGGGCTCAGGGCCGGTTCCCTCCACTCGCATCGCGCTGAAGAAAGCCGGACTGAAGCTGGAGGACATTGATCTGATCGAGGTGAACGAGGCCTTCGCCGCGCAGTATCTCGCGGTCGAGAAAGAGCTGGGGCTGGACCGCAACAAGGTGAACGTCAATGGCGGCGCCATCGCGCTCGGCCATCCGCTGGGTGCAACCGGCACACGCTTGCTGATCACGCTGATGAACGAACTGCGCCGCCGCAAAGGCAGGTACGGACTATCGACGGCATGCATTGGCGGCGGCCAGGGCATCGCGGTGATCGTGGAAAACCTGCAACGGTAGGGACGGCGGAAGTGACGAGCGAAGAACGGGCGCTGCACGGGATGGTGTATCAGTTGGAGGCTGCGTGGAATGCGGCCGACAGCGCCAGCTTCGCCGCGCTCTTCGCGGAGGATGCCGACTTCATCCACATCCTGGGCGGCTACTACACCGGTCGCGCCGCGATCGAAGCCGGCCATCGCATGATTTTCGGGACGATATACAAGGGCAGCAGCGTAAGGTATAGCGTCGAGAAGATTCGGTTTCTGCGGCCCGATGTCGCCATCATTTTTCTTCGCCAGTTTCTGCAGTTTCAAGAGGGCGGCGCTGCGAGCGAACTGGAGGCGCGTCCCACCCTCATCGCCGAGAAAGTCGATGGGATCTGGCGGATTGCGGCGCTGCAAAATACCAGGATCACGGAAGCGGGCGCGGGGCAGAAGACATCGTAGTCAAGGACTTTGATTGAACCCGGTTGTTGCACTTGAGTAGAACGTAGAGCAGCTTCGTATCCAAGGCGTGGCTTAGCCATGCCCAACGGCGTTTTGTATCAGGGCACGGCTTCAGCCGTGCCAGACGCTCGCAGAATGAATCGGGCTTTAGCCCCTGCTTATGGCGAAACCTGTCCGCAACGCCGGTTCGAACCACATCCTCAGGCCATCGCGGACATTTTTTGTCACCACGAAGACGAGCATGGGCCGTGCCCTATTGCAGTCGGAGCGCAATGCGACGCTCTTTATCGACGTGTTACGTTCTTATGCGGCGCGAAAATTTCAAGTGCATGATTTCGTGGTTATGCCCGACCATGTGCATCTGTTGATCACGGTCCATGGCGATATGGCAATCGAGAAAGCCGTGCAATTCATCAAGGGCGGATTTTCCTATCGATTGAGGAACGAATTCGAGTATTCGGGAGAGGTCTGGCAACGCGGGTTTTCAGAGGTGAGGGTCGATGATCGGGAGAGCTTTTTGCAACATAGAGACTATATTGCTCAGAACCCGGTCAAGAGGGGATTGGTAGATTCTCCCGAGAAGTTCCCCTACTGCTTCACCTATTTGGCAACGCAAAAAGCGGCAGGGGCTAAAGCCCGCAAATCTCCACACGCTTGTGGCACGGCTGAAGCCGTGCCCTGATACAGACCAACATTATGACCACATACAAAGCGACGTAGGACCATCGCTGACAGGTTCGATTACAAAAGGAAGGCGCAATCATGGACATCAAGAAAGTTGGCATACTCGGTTGTGGATTAATGGGCTCGGGCATCGCGCAAGTGACGGCCATGGCCGGCTTCGACGTGGTGGTGCTCGAGCAGGAGCAGAAGTTTCTCGACAAGGGCTTTGCCGGCATCGAGAAATCGCTTTCACGGCTGGTGGAGCGCGGCCCGGAGAAAGGCGGCTTGACCGCCGAGCAAAAGAGCCAGGCGCAGTCGCACCTGAAGGGCACGACCAACATGCAGGACCTTGCCGACTGCGATATCGTCATCGAGGCCATCATCGAAAACGTCGCAGAGAAGCGCAAGACCCACGCGCAGCTCGATGCCATCGTCAAGAAGGACGCCATCTTCGCCACCAACACCTCGTCGATCTCGGTCACCGAGTTGATGACTGCGACCAAGCGCCCGGAGCGCTTCGTCGGCCTGCACTTCTTCAATCCCGTCCCCATGATGAAGATGGTGGAAGTGGTGAAGACCATCGCCACCGCGCCCGAGGTGTACAACACGGCGTATGAGTTCGCCGTAAAGCTGGGCAAGGTGCCGGTGCGCACCAGCGATAAGACCGGCTTCATCGTGAATCGGCTGCTGGTGCCGTATTTGCTCGACGCGATTCGCGCCTACGAAGAAGGCGTCGGCTCCATCACCGACATCGACGAAGCCATGAAGCTGGGCTGCGGCTATCCCATGGGGCCGTTCACGCTGCTCGATTTTGTCGGCCTCGACACCACGTACTACATCACGGAAGTAATGTTTGAAGAGTTCAAGGAGCCGCGCTTCGCCTCGCCGCCGCTGCTGCGGCGGCTGGTGCTGGCGGGCTGGTACGGCCGCAAGACAGGCAAGGGTTTCTACGATTACACCGACCCGAAAAATCCGGTGCCGGGAAAGTTTGTGTAGATTCAGCCGGGTAAGCGGCGATTTACCCCCGGGGCTGACGCCCGGAGCTGACGCCCGGGGCTAACACAAATGCCGCCCTGAGGACTGGTACGTTAGCCGTTGATTGGCACTTGGCTAATTGCTAATGCCCCATTCCACCTGACTCACACTGGCGACCGCGAGCGTACCTACTCGCGGAGATAGAGGACACTATGTCGAAGAGCTATGAGGAAGTTGCAGCGATGTTCAAAGCCATCGCTAATCTCGGCAAAGGCGATCACCATGCCGCATTGTCAACAACCCGTGCTGTTAGCGATACACGCAAGCTATACGCACCGAAGAGTGTCAACACTGTTGAGTCCATGTCCACGTCAGAAGGATGGGATGTTGTTGGTGAGTTTGCTGACGTTAAGCCGCACGTGGTTCTGTTCAAGGAAGTGGGCGAGAGCAAGATATATCACCTCGCTCCCCCGCCCGTGCCAGCTGGCCCAGTGTCCGACGTCCAAAACATTAAATTCGAAAAGAAGAACCTGATTGCCTATATCACCATTGACCGGCCGAAGGTGCTCAACGCGCTGAACATGGCCACCATGCAGGAACTCAAGGAAGCCTTCGCGTCCATTAAGGACGACGCCGACGTTCGCGTCGCCATCCTGACCGGCGCAGGCGAGAAGGCATTCGTCGCCGGCGCCGACATTGGCGAGCTGGCGCAGCAGACGCCGGTATCAGCGAAGGAATACACCCACCGTGGGCAAGCCGTCGTGGATGCCATCGAGAATCTGGGCAAGCCGGTGATTGCCTGCGTGAACGGCTTCGCGCTCGGCGGCGGTTGCGAGCTGGCAATGGCGTGCACCATGCGCCTGGCGAGCGACAATGCCAAGCTGGGCCAGCCTGAGGTCAAGCTCGGACTGATTCCCGGCTACGGTGGCACGCAGCGCTTGGCGCGGCTGGTGGGCAAGGGACTCGCGATGCAGCAGATCTTGACCGGCGACATGATTACGGCGCAGGAAGCCTACCGCGTTGGCCTAGTGAACGAGGTGGTTCCGCAGGCTGATCTGATCGCGCGCGCCGAGGCGATCGCCGCCAAGATTATCGCCAACGCGCCGCTGGCCATCCAGTACGCGATGGAGGCGGTGAACCGCGGCTTCGACCTGACCCTGGCTGACGGGCTTTTTCTGGAGGCCACGCTGTTCGCCGTGTGCTGTTCCACCGAGGACAAGAACGAAGGCACGCGCGCGTTTTTGGAGAAGCGCCCGGCCCAGTTCAAGGGGAAGTAGACCTGACGTTCGAGTATGTTTCGGTAGCGAGAGAGATGGTCCCCCTGGATCCGAGAGGTGTGCTAATCATGCTCGCAACCACACCGTCGGGAAGTTGTGACCAAGGCGGCGAAAATCTGCATCGCCGGTGACCAGCGATGCCTTGCACTCGATGGCGAGGGCAGCGGCAAAGCTGTCAACATAGTAGAGCTTGTACTTGGCTTTAACTTCAGCGGTGTGGAATGCTCTTTGCGGAGTGGCGTCTGCGAACCTGATCGGCAAGGGATATACGGCACGCGCAGCCACCTGCGCCCTTTCCCTCCCATGATCGCGCAGAATTCTCCCGTAAACTTCTCCATAGTTCACTGCCGACATGGAGATTTCAGCGCGTCCGCGCATGGCTTCCTTCAGCAAGTCAGCAACCGCCTCCGCTCCCGGTCCGTTCTCGAGAAAGGCAAACAACGCACTGGCATCGAAAACGTAACTCCTCATTTGTCACGTCTTCCTTCGTCGCGGTGTTCCCTGGTCCACTTGCCCAGCAGGTCAGGCCCGTTGGCGAGGCATCCCTTGACGCGATCAATGTAATCTTCGGTGATGGGCTGGACGACGATACGGCCAAACTCGTCTTCCAGAAACTTGACTCTAGTCCCAGCTTGAATCCCATGCTTGCGCCGCAGTTCGACGGGCACCACGAGTTGGCCTTTTGCGCTAAACGTAGAACTTAAGTCCTTCATGTCCTACATAATAGATGAAAGTAAGACGCATGACCAAAATAAAACAAAACCGGCCGCTTTCGCGACCGGGTTCACTAACCACTATCCACTAACCACTAACTAGAGCTAGTTGCATAAATGCCTCAAGGTGATGATGAGGCAAGCACAATGAAAGAAGCCTTGATACACGCTCAGGATGCGGTCATAGCGTACTTGGACACGGCGGAAGTTCTGCAGCCAAGCATTGGTGCGCTCGATTTTCCAGCGCCGCCGATAGCGGCGTAGCTTGCGTTTGTCTTCAAAGCGGCGCTGTTTTCTGCTGCGCAAGTAGGGAGCGATCAACTCCGTGCCTCGATCCCACAACCGCTGGCGCAGCCCATCCGAATCGTAACCGCGATCCGCAATCACACGGCGCAACCGCTTCCGCGGGCGGCCGCGTCCACCGCGCGGTACTCTTACCCGCGCCAGCGTGCTTTCCGCGAGCCGGAACTCGGAGATCTGCGCGGACGCAAGTTGCGCTCCGATAGGTATACCCTGGCCGTCGACCACCACCATGCACTTCGTACCTTTCCCGCGACGGGTTTTTCCGACTGCGCAGCCCCCTTTTTCGCCAGCACAAAGGTCGCGTCCAGAAAGGCCTCTTCCCAGTCGAGCAACTTTCGTTCATCCAACCGGGCCAGCAACGCTTGCCATGCCCGCAGCCACACCCCCTGCTCTTCCCACCGCCGCAGACGACGCCAGCAGGTGCAGCCATGGGGATATTCGCTTGGCAGGTCGCGCCACCGTGCGCCAACACGCAGAACCCAGAGAATGCCTTCGAAACAGCTGCGATTCGGTGCCCAAGGTCGGCCCCGTCCATCTTTCCGTCGCTGCGGTGCCGGGAACAAATCCTCAATCTGCTTCCACTGCTGGTCGGTCAGCATCATGACAACAGCTAATCTCAATCAGCAGTATCTCTTGAAGTACCAACTCTGAGTCAGAACCTATTTATGCAACCACTTCTAGTCTCCGTACACCGCTTCGCGCTCTTCCACCGCGGGCTTGATGCCGCCGATGCTGCCCAGCGGGATGAAGCCGTCGTTGACCACCGGCTTCTCGCCCAGGACGTGCTCCTTGTAGAGCGCTAACATGCGGGCTTTTTCGGCTTCGGCTTTCACGCGCTCGTCGCGGGCTTTGAACTTCTCCTGCCGTGCGTTCTTGGCGATGCCGAGATCGTCGAGCGTGTGGTTGGCTTCCGCGTTCACGTGCTCGTCAACCAGCTTGAGCGTGTGCGCCGTGGTTTCCAGGCCGACCTTCTTGCCGCCGGCGAAGATCTCGTGACGGCCATGCTCCTCGTACCACTTTGTCAGAGTCGCCGTCATGTGCATCTTCTCGACGATGTTGCGCCAGCCCACGCCGGTGTTGTACGCACAGAAGCTGATCTCGCCTTCCTGCGTGGCGTAAGGAATGATGCACTGCTCGGTGCGCCGGAAATCGTAGTTGAACAGGTCCTGGAACCACATGCCGGCGATGAACAGGAAGTTCCAGCGATCGCGGCGGCGGCGCTCGATATCGGTCTCGGTGCGCTCACCGCTGACCTTGCCGTAGTCCGTGCCGGTCGCGCCGAAGGTCTTGTCGAACTTCTTCAGCAGGTCAGTGAACTTGAAGTGCTTGGGCGACTTGAAGGGATCGTAATTCTTCAACAGCGCCAGCGTCATGCCGGCAATCGACATCCACTTGCCGCGCGCGGCATCGTTCACCTTGGCGATGTCTTTCGCGATGGTGTCGCCGTTGAGGAACGCTGTGACCGGAACCGCTTCCTTGGTTTCCTTGTCGATCATCACGGCCATGCCGACGCCGCAGTTGGGGTGGCAGCCGCAGCTCAGCGCTCCCCAGTCTTTATCGGGCCCGTGGACCAGGTCAGCCCAATCGGAGAAGGTGCTCATGAACGAAATCGGAAACCAGTCGCGAACGGGCTCGCCAAGTCCAGTCTGGCTCTTCACATCGTGCGCCAGATGAGACAGCGTGTAGCGCTGCGCCTGACGCCGCTCATCGGTGATGGCTTCGTCGCGGCCGGTGAACGATACCGGCTGGAACGACAGGAACGAGATGCGCTTGGGATTGTCGAGCGCGAACTGAATGATGCGGCCGACCTGCTCGTTGTTGAGGTCGTTGACGATGGTGACGACCGGCACGATGTCCACGCCGGCGTTGTGGAGGTTCTCGATGGCCTGCAACTTCACGTCAAACAGATTACCGACCAGACGGTGTGAGTTGGCGGCATTGCCGATGCCGTCGAATTGCAAGTACGCATAGCGGAGACCGGCTTCAAAAGCCTGCTTGGCGAATTCGGGACTCTTGGCGAACTCGATGCCGTTGGTTGCGGCCTGCACGCTGTTGTAGCCGACTTTGCGCGCATAAGCGACTGCGTCGAGGAAGTAGGGCGACAGCGTAGGCTCACCGCCGGAGAACTGCACCGACATCTGACGGCGCGGCTTGATGGTGATGGCGTTGTCGAGCATGGTCTTGATCTCGTCCCAGGTCAACTCATGAACGAAGCCAACCTGGTTCGCGTCCATGAAGCAGGGATCGCACATCATGTTGCAGCGGTTGGTCAGGTCGATGGTCAACACCGATCCGCGGCCGTGCAACACGGTGCTGCTGCCGTGATGATGCAGTTTCTCGTCGTTGTGGGCGCGGATGTCGCGGCCCGGGAAAACTTCTTCCAAGTGCTTGAAGAACGCGGTGTCGATGGCCATCACGTCTTCAAAGTGGCCATGCGTGGGGCAGTCCTTCACCATCAGGATTTTGCCGTCGCGCTCGACGATCTGCGCCTTGATCTCGCCGGCCTTCTCGTTCATCAGAACTTCGAGTGGCAGTTTGCCGTCGATGATCTCCTGGCGGATCTGCGGCACGCACTTGGGGCACAGCGAATCGGTCGAGCGGGGCCAGCCCAGCGGCGGCTTGGACTTCTGGTACGACTTCAACAGTGGTTTATCGGACCACTTAGGCGTAAACGACGGATTGGGATGGATGCTGTTCAACTTGTCGAAGACGGCCCATGCGCCTTTGGCAGCAACGGTGACCGCTTTCTCAACATACTTGACCGGCTTGTGCATTTACCCCTCTCGTACTCAAGAAAATGAATTGAGGACGGCCCACCCCACAATCACGGGCCAGGTTCCACACTTCTCTGCTGTTACTAAGTTAATGGGCGAGGCTCGAAAGGCCAACCAAGATAGAGCAAGTGGGCGGATTTAGCGGGTCAGAGGCGAGTATCGAACATTGAATGGTGATCTGGATCACAGGGCTATGTTATTGAAAAGCAAAGCTATGAAACGCGGGGGTGTCCTGGGTGACGGTCGGCAGGCGTAGTGGCTTTTTCGCGCGAAGGGCGCAACAATAAACAAGAGTGGCTAGGGCGTCAGCCCTTAGTCTATATTCCTAACAACTTTATCGGGAACACTGTATCGTGCATTGAGGAGGAGAATTTCTGATGGGCGCTACGGGCATGTGGGTGCGCAAACTGGACTCCGCATCCACCGGCGATCCCCTGGTGTTGGTGGTGGTGGAAGGCAGCGACCGCCGTACCCTGGTGCTGGAGCATTTTCCCTTCACCGTCGGCCGCCGCACCGACCGTGACCTGGTGATGGCCGATCCGCGGGTCTCACGCGAGCACGCGCAATTCATTCGCGAGCCCGACGGCACCTACATCGTGGACCAAAGCAGCCGCCATGGCACGTTTGTGAATGGCGAACGGGTCGATCGGCGCAAGCTGGCACGCAACGATCGCGTGGAATTCGGCCTGCAGGGCGCTGCCTACGCGCTCTTCAGCCCAGATCGTTCGCCCTCCAGCGCCGCGCAACAGTTCCTCAGCCAGTTCTCCAGCTGGAAGCCTGCAACCGGAGCGGGATCCGACCTCGAGATGCTCAACGTGTTTCTCGAGGCAGCGCGCAAGCTGAACACCAGCGGCGTGCTGGACGACGTGTTGCAGACCCTGCTGGAAGCCGCCCTGCGCTTGACTCACGCCGAGCGGGGCTTCGTGTTCCTGCGCGATTCGGATGGGGAACTTCGCCTGGCGGCGGGGCGCGATAAGAAGGGGGAGAGCATTCACGACGACAGCGCCATCTCGCGCTCGGTCCTGCGTGACGCCGCCAAGAGCGCGTCCGAGTTTCTGGTCACCGATACCGACGATACCGGCAAGCTCGCAGGGCGCGAAAGTATCGTGGCCCACAACTTGCACAGCGTGATCTGCATTCCCCTGCGCAAGACCATCATTCAGGACAAAGCTAAAGAGCAAACCAAGCCGGGAGAGCAGGATGTCCAGGGAGTGTTGTACCTGGATGCGCATTTTTTGTCGGGCAAGTTGTCGTCGGTGAGCCACGATATTCTGCGTACCATCGCCAACGGCGCGGCCACCCTGGTCGAGAACGCCGCCCTGGTGCAATCCGAAGATGTCGCCAAGCGCTATCGCCAGGAGATGGCCATCGCCGCGGAAATTCAGCAGGGCCTGATGAAGGTAACGGTCCCCGATGTGCCGTTCGCCAAGGTCAACGCCGTCAGTTATGCCTGCAAAGATATCGGCGGAGATTTCTTTGACCTGGTTTACACCGACGGAGGGCTGTCGCTGATCGTGGCCGATGTTTCCGGCAAGGGCGTTTCTGCGGCGGTGGTGGCCTCCATCCTGCAGGGAATGTTGTACTCGCAGTTGGCCCGCAACTCGGCTCTGCCCGAGATGATTGCAGCGGTCAACCGCTTCCTGTGCGACAAGGTGGGAGGCCAGAAGTACGCCACCCTGGTGATTGCCCGCCTGTTGGGCAGCGGGGAAATGGAACTGATTAACTGCGGGCACGTTCCTCCCCTGCTGGTTTCAGGAGATACCATCACCCGGCTCGAAGACGGGAACCTGCCCGTGGGGTTGGTCGCTGGCGCGGAGTTCCAAGCGACCCGCCTGCAACTGAAGCCCGGAGATCGGTTGCTGCTGGTGACCGACGGCGTCACCGAAGCCGAGGACGCGGCGGGCGAATTCTTTGGCATGGAGCGTCTGGAAAACTGCGGTAAAGACGGGTTTGCCGCCATCGAGCAGGCGGTCACCGCTTTTCGGGGCAATACGGCGTTGACCGACGATTGCACCATCACGGAGATGCTTTATCGCGGGCAGGCGTGAAAGGGCGAACGCCGTTTTCGCCTCCGATTTACGCGTCTCTTGAGTTGTCATTACGAGCGAAACGAGGAATCTACTTTTGCTTGCGACTGCAACGCTGACGATACTGCGACATTGCGCCACGGCGCAGCCTGGTCGGCGCGGTGGTTTCGCATTCCGCTTTCGGGCCAGAGGCGATTGGCAAAAAGCTTCTTCTGCGGCCAATTTTGTGGTGTAATACGAGAGCGTTCATTTATACGGACAGTAGTCCGAAGTCCATTACGGAGTATGCCAGTTTTGCCACTTTTTAGCTTCTGGTCAGCGGTCCGCAGAGCGGCCAAGTTCGCTTCGCAGAATTCACGCCGCAAGCTGGCTCCTACGCTGCTGCTGTGTGTGCTGGCCTTGCTGGCCGGCGCTCCCGCGTCCGCGGTGACGAACGCCAAGGTGCACAAGACCCGTCATTCTGCTGTCAATCCCAACCTTCATTGGCGTGTAAGAGGTTGGATCCCGATGTATCCCGGCTCGCATGACATGCTGGTGCATGAGAACGAAGAGCTGAACCGCCTGCAACTGCCTCGCATCGCCGATGAGGGAGAGCTCATACGGTACGAGGTGGCGCGGGTGCTGGTCCCGGTCAACGAGACCGAGGCGCTGAAGCTGGCAGCCGACTTGCCGGAGAGCCGGCGTTACTGTCGGCCGTGGACGCGCGATTTCCTGCAGGATTTCAGCCAGGCCTACTACGAACACTTCCACAGCCCATTGCAGGTCAATTCGCTGGTGCGCACCATGGAGCAACAGGGACGGCTGCGGCGTCACAACCGCTACGCGGCGCCGGAATGGGGCGACACGGCTTCCACCCACTTGACCGGAGTTACCTTTGACATGTCGCGCCGCGGCTTGACCGGCGAACAGTATGGCTGGATCCTCGCGTACATGCTGCCCCTGAAAGAGTCGGGCATGATTGACCCGATCGAGGAGAGCCAGCCGGTCCTGCATGTGGTGGTTTTCGAGAAATACTCCGAAAGTTTCGACGAAAAGAACAGTTGGTCAGAGGCCAACGAACCTACCGAAGCTGGTCTGCTGACGACCACCGGCGCCAGCCAACCTTAGCAAGCCGTCACCTTTCAGCCAAATCCCGCTCTTCGCTCTTCGCCAGATCGCGACGCGCGAGTCGAAGCACCGGATGTTCTGGGGTTGTCTTATCAATCGTTGTGTATCAGGGCACGGCTTTCAGCCGTGCCGTTAAGCCCCTCTATATTTTGTCATCCCGAGCGGGTTTCAACCCGCGAGGGATCTGCGGTTCTTTTCAGCAGCTTCCGAATGCTGATCGCTAGTTGCTTCTTCCTCACTCGCTCCGCAGCGCCTTCATCGGATCTACCAAGGCCGCTCGGCGAGCGGGGATGAGAGCTGCCAGAGAAGCCACTAGGCCGACCAGCAAAGTTCCCAACAAGAGCGTGAGCGGATCGCTGGGGCTGACTCCAAACAGCACGCTGCGCAACAGCCGCGCCAGCAGCAGAGAGACCGGCAGACTTACGGCGATGCTGACGCCGGCAAGCCACAGCACATCCACCATGACCAGCCGCATGACGCTGCTGCGCTGTGCCCCCAGGGCCATCCGAATACCGATTTCGCGGGTGCGTTGCGCGGTCGCGTAGGCCAGCACGCCGTAGAGCCCGATGGCGGCCAGCAGAATGGCCAGCCCGCCGAAGCTGATGGCGAGCAAGGCAGTCAAGCGCTCGACGGAGAGGTTGTCGGCAATCTGCGCGTCCATCGTCCAGAGATCGCTCAGCGCCAGTTTGGAATCGAGTTGCTGCATAGCGCCGCGGATGCCGGAAAGCGCCGCGTCCGGCGGCTGCCAGGTGCGCACCAGGAAGCTAAGCTCGCTGGGGTTGTCCAATTGAAAGCGCGGGCGGTACACGGTGCGCTTGATGTCGTCGCGCACCCGCGCGTGGCGCGTGTTTCCTACGACGCCGACGATCTCGGTGTCCTTCTTCCCCTGCGAACCGAAGCCGAGAAAGCGGCCGATGGCATTCTGCGGAGTGCCAAAGAAGTGGCGCGCGAAGGCAACATTCACAATGGCGACATTTGGTTTGCCCATCTCGTCGGCATCGGTAAAGTCCCGCCCCGCCAGCAGCGGCGTCTGCATGGTGGCGAAGTAGCCGGGAGTTACGGCCGGCTGCTCCACCTGCATGTTTTCGTCTTCGCGCTCGTTGTATCCGGCGATCACGATGTTACCGGTGTCATCGTCGTTGGCGAGATCAGGATCGTCGGTTCCCGCGACGGCCCGTGTGCCCGGCAGCGACGAAAGCGTTTGCAGGATGCGGCGATACAAGGGGAAGACTTGCTCGGTCTGATAACCCGCCAGGCGCGGGTTGATTCCAAAGCTGACCAGGTGATCGGTGGCAAAGCCGACATCCAGCGTGCGCAGGTTGTGCAGAGTGCGGACGAACAGACCGGCGCCGACCAGCAGCAGCAGACTGAGTCCGATTTGCACCGCAACCAATGCGCGGCGAAAGCGCAGCTGTCCGCCGCCGGAGGTCGTGCTCTGCTGCTTGAGCGAACTGGCGAGGTCGGGATGCAGGAAGCGCAAAGCTGGCGCCAAACTAAACAGCAAGCTGACGACCAGCGCCAGCGCGAAGGTGAACAGCAGGATACGCGCGTCCACGCTTGACGAAACCGGCAGGTCGGTCGCGCTGTCGCCGGCAATCCGGTGAATCAGCAGGGATGAGACGGCGGGCGCCAGAAGCAGACCCAGCGTGCCGCCGAGTAGGCCGAGCAGCAGACCTTCGGCGAGCAACTGGCGGATGATCTGCCAGCGGCCCGCGCCCATGGCATAGCGCACGGACATCTCGCGTACGCGTCCCGCCGCGCGCACCAGCAGCAGGCTTGAGACGTTCACGCAGGCCATCAGCAACAGCAGCACCACCATGCCCATCACGATCATTACTGGCGTGCCGATCTGGTCGCGCAGCGGCGAGAAACCGCGCGCGCTGTCCAGCACCAGAATGTGCGATTCGTCGAGATAAGTGCGGCGCAGTCGTTCGGAGGCGTTAGGGATCTTGGCTAACTCAGCCGCGCGCAGCGCATGCCACAGCGGTTGCAAGCTGGCTTCGGCCTGGGGGCGACTGACGCCGGGCTTCAGCCGGCCAACGACCATCATCCAGTGCGAGTTGAAGTCCTCCAGGTCCTGCCAGCGCGGCGTGATGGTGTTCTTGGTGGTGAGCGGGACAAAGACTTCTTCGGTGGCGCCGGCGACGATGCTGTGGAATCCCGGTGGGGCCACGCCCACGATGGTGAACGGATGCGTATTGATAAGCAGCGTCTGGTTGATCACGCCGGGATCGGAGCCGAACTGCCGCTTCCAGTAGTTGAAGCTGAGCACGACGACCGGACTGCTGTTGGGTACATCGTCGGCGGGAAGAAAGAGGCGCCCCATCGCAGGCTGCAGGCCCAGCGCCTGGAAGTAATTGCCGGAGGCCAGCTCGCAGCCCACCAGGTCAGGCTTGTTGTTCCACTGCACGTTCACGGTCTGCAGATCACTGGCGATCAGGTTCTCGAAGACACTGTTCTGGTCACGCAGGTCGCGATACATGGGGTAGGAGAAATAGTCGTGATCGTCGCCGCCGAAGGAGTTGAAGTGGCCGCGCGCGGAGCCGGTGAATTCCAGTCGCACCAGTTGCTCGGGATGGCTGACCGGCAGAGCACGCAGCAGCGCCTGGTCCAGCAAGGTGAAGATGGCGGTGTTGGCCCCGATGCCGAGCGCCAAAGTTACGACGGCGACGAGCGTGAAGACGGGCGCCTTGCGCAGTTGGCGCAACGAGAAACGGAGATCGTGGAGAAGCTGCATGATTGTTCCTTAAGCAATTAGCAATTAGCGCTTGGCTCTTAGCATTTAGCGCTTAGCTTTTGGCCCTTAGCCATTTGGCCCTTAGCATTTAGCCGCGCAGCGGCGACATTTGTGTTAGCCGCGGGCGTAAGCCCGCGGTCACATGCGAAATTGAATCGAGTCCCTTTAGGGGTAATAATTAACTTGACTAACCCGAATTGATCTGCTATCGTTTGGATATGGCGGATAACGAGAAGATCACGGACGAGTTACTAGATGCGTTGACTGATATGCTCGTTGAAAACCGCGCCCTCAGGAACGCTCTTGAGGAAGTGAAGCAATATCTTCCCGCTGAGGCGCACAGAGCCCTACTCGCAGAGGTGGATCACCTAAAATCCGACGCAGTTCTGCGCGAAGCCGTGGCCTGTAGGTTCGCTCAATTTCGCGGTCAATCAATTGACGAGATTCTTCCAGGGCTTCTGAAAAGGTTTCCGAAGATAAAGGACTAGACATGGCAAACGTCACCTCCATACCAAAGACATTACAGCAAGCGATTCGGCTGTTCTCGGATGAACAGGTTTGCATAGATGCCGTTGCGTCGATGCGCTGGCCCGATGGCCCCGAATGTCCACACTGCCAAACCAAAGAGCCGTACTACCTCACCACACAGAAACGCTGGAAGTGCCGCTCATGCCGAAAGCAGTTCTCCGTGAAAGTCGGAACGATCTTTGAGGACTCGCCGATCTCGTTGCAGCAATGGCTCCCTGCACTGTGGATGCTGGTCAACGATAAGAACGGCATCTCTTCCTATGAACTTCATAAAGCACTTGGCATTTCGCAAAAGTCTGCATGGTTCGTACTGCATCGCCTGAGACTGGTTCTCAAGCAGAACCCCGGTTTCCAGTTCGGTGGCCCCGTCGAAGTGGATGAGACCTTCGTCGGGGGAAGAATCGCCAACATGCACAAGTCTAAGAAGGCTCGCATGACACTGATTAAGGGCCAGCAACTTAAGGGCGACCACATGAACAAGACCATCGTCATGGGACTGCTTGATCGTGACCTTCGCCAAGTGCGCGCCAAGGTTGTGCCGAACGTGAGACGCGACACGCTACAGGCCGAAGTGCTACGCGAAGTCCAGCATGGCTCCACGGTTTACACCGATGAATGGATTGGTTACAACGCCCTTCACCAGCAGTTCGTGCATGACGTTGTGAATCACGTAGAGGGCTACGTTGACGGCCAAGTCCACACCAACGGAATCGAAAATTTCTGGGCGCTTCTCAAGAGAACTCTAAAAGGAACTTACGTCGCGGTAGAGCCGTTTCATCTTGAGCGGTACGTTGACGAACAGATTTTCCGTTTCAACAATCGCGCCACGAAAGATAACCCGTTGACCGATTCAGACCGCTTCGTTGCTGCGCTCGCTCAGGTTGCCGGAAAGCGCCTGACGTTCGCCGAACTCACTGGCAAGACTGGCAGTGAAGCGACTTTCTAACCCCTACCGGAACCGCCGTGGCGCGAAGCCGAAATCTTCCGCTTAGGCTTCGGGCCGGGCTTCGGTTTGCCGATCTTGGAGCGGCGCTCCTCTTCGAGCATCCGGTTAAGGTCGCTCTTCGAGACGCTCAGAACGCCTCGAAGAGCATTGTTGAATCGCCGCATTTCAGAAGATGTGGGCTGACTCATGGACATTAGTGTAACTCCAATCGACGGCATAAACGAGAAGCTAAAACGGGCCAATGAGAACATCGTTAATCTTGACAGGGAAATTGCGCGGTTTCTCAAGCCGTACAAACACGGAATCAGGCCCAATAAAACCGTGCAAGCTAAAATTGCGACCCTGAGGCGACTCCAAGCCGAATCTATCTCGCCACGATTTTCGGTTCTCGCCGGGGAGATTATTCACCACTTCCGCTCCTGCCTTGACCATATAGTCTGGCATCTTTCCAGATCCACATACAGAGAGCGCTTTCCCGACAGGATAGAATTTCCCGTCTTTGTCGAACAGCCCAGGGATAAAGACAAAATCGCCAGATACCACAGAAAAATACACGGCATTGGGAGCATCGCGGCACTCACGATGATCGAGGAACTGCAACCCTACAACGGAAGGGAGCCGCTGGATCACCCACTTTCTATCATCCACAACATGGACAGATTCGACAAACATCGGGAACTCGTCGTCGTGGATCACGGCGTCGAATGGGAGTTTCCGCCAGAGTTGTTGGCATACGCTATGCGCTATGCAAACCCGCAGTCCGGGCCGATGCCCAAGTCTATTGCTATCGAGTTCGACAAGCACCTGAAGCTCACCCCAAGCATAGCGTTCCGGCAGTTTGGAAAGCGGGAAAACCAGCCTGTCGTCCCAAGCCTTAAGAGCCTTGAGAGTTTCGTTCGGCACAAGGTCGTTGCCCGTTTTGATGGGGAGTTGCGCAAGTGCTGACATGTTTTACCTTAGACAAATGGCCGTGATTGGAGAACAATCATCGGGAAGGAGATTGCGCCACATGGCTAATATCGGAGATGTCTTTAAGCCCGGAGAGGAAGTGCCGCACTCTGGCATATATCGCGTGATACATGACCCAGCCCACGATCAAGAACATGAGGTCACATGCGTGTATGGCAAGAAGTTTCCCCCTTGTCACGGCTGCGCACATCCTAGGTTTGTACTTGTTAAGGCGGCGAATCACATCGACACTCACAAACACTTTAGGTAGCGTCTGGCTCGGGTCCGCCAATATCAACGGATAGTTCGTATCCTCCATTGGCGGTCCTTCCGAGCGATGCCATGTAGAAGTGATGCTCGGCTAGGGGGCGATCCATGAGGCCGCTAATTTCGCTCAGCACGGCGGCCTTACTGTCAGATTCAATCCTGAGGTGAAATTTCTGTCCTGTCACGGCTTGCATTACAATGTCCTTTCAGGGGTTGGTTAGTCAAGTTAATTATTACCCCTTTAGGGACGGCACGACCATTCATGAAACAATCTTTGCTGACAACTGGCTACTAATTCCTACTCCATCCGCAGGGCTTGCATAGGTTCAATGGATGCCGCGCGGCGCGCGGGCAAATACGCCGCGAGTAGAACGACTCCCAGCAGCAGCAACGGAACCAACGTCAAAGTTGCCGGATCAAAGCGGCTGACCTGATACAGACTCGTGACCAGCAGACGCGAACCCGCCAGCGAAAGTACAAGACCGACGACACAACCAGCGAGTCCGAGAACGACGCCGCGCTTGAGTACCATGCGAAGGATGTTGGCACGGTCCGCGCCCAGCGCCATGCGCAGCGCCATTTCGCGCTGACGCTGCGAGACCAGATAGGAAATCAGTCCAAACAATCCGATCGCCGCCAGCAGCAACGCGATCAGGGAAAAGGCAGTCAGCAGCAGCATGGTAAAGCGCGGTTGCGCCAGGGAATCTGACACCAGCGTGGCAAGGGTGGTGCTGTTATACAGTGGCAGGTCTTTGTCGATAGACCAGACCTGCTGCTGCACTTCGTGAAACAGGTCCTGACCCGCACGGTCGGTGCGCAGCAGGAACGCAGTGTGACCAGCCGTCCACGTTTGCATCTGGAACATCGGCTGGTAGATCATCGTCGGGGGGTCGGCATCGAGCGCGGAGATGTGAACGTCTTCCACGACCCCGATGATGGTGAACAAGCCGCGATTGCCCCAGTAGAAGCGCTGGCCAATGGGGTCCTGGTCGTGGAGGTACTGGCGCGCCATGGTCCGGCTGATGATGGCGACCATCGGCGCCTTTGGGTTGTCCTGCTCGGTAAAATCGCGGCCCTCGCGAATGCCGATGCCCATGGCGCGGAAGTATCCCGGTGTGACCAGCGAATTCTGGGCGAAGTGGAAGTCGTCGGGCGTGGCGTGTTCCAGGCGGAAGCCGATTCCACGTTCATCGCTCAACGGAAGATGGCTGGCGGCGGCAACTGTGGTAACTCCCGGCAGTCGCGAAAGCCGCGCCAGCAGCTCTTTCTGCACGGCCATGCGTTTCACCGGATCGGGATAGCGCTGGGTGTCGAAAATCGTGCGCACCACGAATGCGTTGTTGGGATCGAAGCCGAGGGGGGTATTGAGCACGCGTAGGAAGCTGCGAATCAGCAAATTGCAACCGATGAGCAACACCAGGGCAAGGGCAATCTCGCCGATGGCAACCGCATTTTGCAGGCGCAGGCTGCTACGTGAGCTGCCGGTTTGCGCCGAATCCTTCACGAACGACTGTGGAGAAACGTGCGACAGTCGCAGGCGGGCACGAATCCGAACAGAATCGTGGTCAGCACCGACAGCCCGAGCGTAAACAGCAGGGCGACGGGGTGCAGGGTGATTTCATGGAGGCGAGGAACGCTGGCCGGGCCAAAGTCCCGCAAGCCAGCAACCGACATCATGGCCAGCCCAACCCCGGCGCAAGAACCCAACAGAGCAAGCAGAGAGCTTTCCACCAGGCATTGCCGGAAAAGAACGGAGGGCCTGCCACCCAGGGCGCTGCGGATGGCCATTTCACGGCTGCGAACCGTGGCCCGTGCCAGCAACAGATTAGCGACATTGGCACAGGCGATGAGCAGCACGCAGGTGACCGCCGCGGAGAGCAGCAGCAGCAGTGAACGCGCCTTCTCCACGGTATACGCGGCGAACGCATAGACCCGCGGCGTGACACGCGCATTCGCCGAATAGCTGTCCGGATGGGCTTGCTGGAAGACGTTTGCAATGTGCTGCACGTCTTGCTGCGCCTGCCCTTGAGTAACCCCAGGCTTCAGCCGTCCGATTAATCCAACGCCAAACTCCATCACGCGGTTCTTGGGAGCTAGGACCTCCGGAGAGAACCCAATCGGCAACCAAAGATCGGCCGCCTCGGAAAAAGGCTTGCCGTCGAAGGGAAAATGAAACGACGGTGGCATCACCCCGATAACGATGTACGGCTTCTCATCCAGTTTGATCGTTCGTCCCAATATGTTGGGATCGCCGTGATACTGACGTTGCCAGAGCGAGTAGGAGAGCTCGACCACATTATCCGAGCCGGAGCGGTCTTCTTCGGCAGTAAAGGCGCGACCCATCATGGGAGAGACGCCGAGCGTCGGGAACGCCGAAGCTGAGATTCTGGCGGCACGAATCCGCAGGGGTTCGCCTCCGCCGGTGAGATTGAATCCATCGCTTTGGAATGCCGCAACATCGGAGAATGATTGGTTCTGGTCGCGATAGTCGAGAAACTCCTGCGCGGCAACGCCCAGCTCATCCTTGGGCGCCACCGATTCGGTCTCTGAAACCAGCATAAGGCGGCTCGATTGGTGGTAAGGCAGAGGCCGCAGGAGCACCCCGTCCATCGCACTGAATACGGCGGTATTCGCGCCGATGCCCAGGGCCAGCGTCAACACCGCCACCAAGGTGAAGCCGGGCGATTTGCGCAGTTGACGCAGCGCGTACCGAAGATCATGCAAGATGGTGTGCATAATGTTTATCCACTTAGCGATTAGCGATTAGCGATTAGCAATTAGCACTTAGCATTCAGCTATCGGCTCTCACGCCAATCCCCGTTGCACCCGCTCCGCTCGAGCATCTGTGAGCCAGCCACTGACAACTGGCTACTGACAACTGCTTTTTGTCATCCCGACCGAGCCCGCGGCGGGCCAGCGGAGGAACCTGCTGTTTCTTTCCCTTTGGATGGAGGGGCCTCCCCGCAGCCGCACCTGTTTGAGTTCCTCACGGTTCTAACAGGCAACTGACAACTGGCCACTGACAACTGCTGTGCAAGGTGCTGGCCATGCTGGGGAGCCTTGTTCTCAGTAACTTAGAGATGGCGAGGTGGTTGGAATGTCCGCCAGCGCAACGCCGATGTTCGCAGGCGGACAGCAGTTACCGCCAAAAACACGAAAGCCCAGCAGTCGGCTGGGCTTTTCTCAATCTCGATTCTAAGCACATTATAGCACATTTAAGGGGGCAATGAACGCGGATTTAGAAGTTTATATCACGTTTTGATTCATGGGTTTGTAGTCGATTGTTGTGTTTCTCCCTATTGACATGTAAGAACTACCGGCCAAAGTGTGACAGTAGTTGCACTACCATCGAAAGTGGCTCGAATCGGGAATTCTGGAACGAGTCAAGTGGCTGATCCTAGGAACCTCGGCTGGGACAGGCCGCAGGAAAACTGATAGCACAGAAAGAGACAGCCGGTCTCTCCGCTCGCCGCCGCGGCGGGCTCGCTCGGGATGACAAAGGTAAAGGGATGACCAACGTCGGCAGGAAGCGACAATCTCGCTGGGGAACAGCATAGTATTATGAGAAAGTGGCAACCACATTCCTGCCGACTTCTGCGGCGGAGCACGCCTAGTCCCGACCCTTATGCCCAGCAAAATGAGCAAGCCCCTCTGTGTATTCCTGTTCTGCCTTCTTACGCTGTGCGCGGCCCTGGCGCAGACTCCTCAGTTCGTTCCCTTTCAATCGGCCCAGCCCGTTCTCACGGCCATGCGAGACGCGCTGCCGCCCGAGTTGAAAACCACGAATCCAGTCACCGCCGACGCCTGGAACAAGTGGGTGCGGGACCGGGACAAGGAAATCCGCGGCCGCATCGAAGGAGGCGAGGCCGAGACGCTCACCAATTTGTTGCGCCTGGGCGTCACCTACACCAAGGAACCGCGCATTTCTTTTGTGGATTTGCAGAACTACGGAAAGAACCGCGAGGTCAATTCCCTCGCCGAAAAGCGGGCCGACGATCTTCTCCGGGCGCTGGCGGGCCCACGCCTCAGCGAAGGCATGCTGGAAATGCGCGTCTTCCTCGAAAAGAAGGGTTTCAGTCCGGCGACCCCCGACGGGCGAAAGAAGATCAAGGCCTACCTGCTGGCCAATCTGGCGCACCAGCGCGACGACGTGAACAAGTGGGTGGCGGAATTATCGGCGAAGAAAATCAGCATTTACCAGGGCTTCAAGGACCGCGGCATTTCCACCGACAGCAATCTTTATCCCGACTACACCATCGAGCTGCACTTGCGGAAAATGATGGAACAAGGGCTGCTGAAGCCGGGTAGCGTGCATCGGGTGGCGATTGTCGGCCCCGGTCTGGACTTTGTAAATAAAAACTTCGGCTCCGATTTCTATCCGCCACAAACCACCCAACCGTTTGCGCTGATCGACTCGCTCGCCCGGCTGGGTCTGGCCGATCCGGCTTCGGTCGACGTCTACACTTTCGACATCAGTGCGCGGGTCAACCGCCACATTGAGCGTGCGCGCAAGACCGCGGCCGCGGGTAAGCCCTACACGATCCAATTGCTGTGCACCCCATTGGAGCAATGGGAGGCCGCCTACCGCGCCGGCTTCCTGGACTATTGGCAAAAGTTTGGCGACCGGATCGGCAGGCCGGCTACGCGAATTGCGGTGCCCGCGGCGGCGGCGGAAATCTGGAATCGCGCGGTGACCATACGCCCCGGCGTGGTCATGAGAATTACTCCCGTGGACATGAATGTTGTGTACCAAACTCTGCCGCTGCCACCGCAACAGCAATTCGATCTGGTGATCGGGACCAACATTTTCGTGTATTACGGCGCACTGGAGCAGGCGTTGGCCCGCGCCAACCTGGCGACCATGATCAAGCCTGGCGGCTTTCTGCTGACCAACGAGATCTTGCCGGGTACCGCTCCCTCAAAACTGGCGGACTCTCTGCAAACCTCAGTCCTGGTTGCACAAGGCGACACCGAGTACGTGTACGGCTATGTGCGGCAGAAGTGAGGACAGATCTCGACGCGTCTTCTAAGAACCTTTATGGTCTGTCATCCGGAGTCTCACATGGGCCCGCGGCCCACCCATAGGGGTGAAAAACTCTTCCCGGCTGTCATCCTGAGCGACGAGCGCAGCGAGGAGTCGAAGGATCCCTATACTTACCCACTCGCTCTCGCCTGGTACGTTCTTCGACGGAGCGACCAGCATAGCGAGAGATGTGTGTTCAGACTCATGCGCAGCTCGTGATTCATGAATTGTCATTACGAGCGCCGGTTTCTGGCGCGCGGAATCTGCTTCTTCCATAACCACGCAAAAGCACATCCCTCGTTGCGCTCGCCATGACAACCCGATCTCTTCTCTGTCCCCTCCGTGCCTCTGTGGTGAAGAAGAATTGCGGAGGACATCGGCAGATCGTGAACAGCACGGCAAATGCTGCAGCCGCGCAGGTTTGACGCTGGTTTCAGCGTTACCTATGATGAAGAATCCGGGCAACCACCATGCGCATTGCCTATCTCGAATGCTTCTCTGGAATCAGCGGCGACATGTTTCTGGGCGCGCTGCTCGATGCCGGAGTTCCCTTCGAGCTGTTTCAGAAGACTGTCGCCGGACTCAACATCGGCGCTGAGCTGGAGCACTCGCGGGTTCGCCGCGGCGGCATCGCGGCAACAAAACTCGACGTCGTCGTAAACGGCCAGAAAGACATGCCGCGTGAGGAGTTCTGGGCGCAACAGCACGCCGGCTCGCAAGAATCCGAGGCGCAACCTGCGCATAAGCATAGCCACGACCTGCGCCAGGTCCGCAGTCTGAGCGAGATCCTGCGCATCATCGCCGCAGCGCCCATCAGCGAGTATGCTCGGCGGACCGCCGATGAGATTTTCCTGGCGCTGGGCGCAGCCGAGGCCGCCGTACACAACGTCCGCGCGGCGGAAGTGCACTTCCACGAAGTCGGCGCGGCCGACGCGATCGTCGATATTGTCTGCGCAGCCGTTGGCGCTGAGGCGCTCGCGGTCGATCAGTTCCTCGCTTCGCCACTGAATGTGGGCGGCGGAACCGTTGCCTGCGCGCACGGCGTCATGCCGGTCCCGGCCCCGGCCACTCTCCAACTGCTGAAGAACGTGCCGATCTATTCTGGCGACATTCAGAAGGAGCTGGTCACACCGACCGGAGCGGCCATCGTCAAAGTGTTAGTCTCAAAGTTCGGACCTCGGCCGGTCATGACGACAGAGCGCATTGGCTGCGGCGCAGGAGCGCGCAATTTTCCCGGCCATCCCAATGTACTGCGGCTCACCATCGGCGAGGCCCAGGAAGCGGTCGCTGACGCAGGCAGCACCGGCGAGAGTGACGCCGCGGAAGAAGAGATCGCCATACTGGAAGCGAATCTGGACGACCTTAGTCCGCAGTTGATCGGCTATATCGTCGATCTGGCATTCGCCGAAGGAGCGCTGGACGTCTTCACCGCGCCGGTGCAGATGAAGAAGAACCGTCCCGGCACCGTGTTGACGGTGCTGGCCCGGCCCGAGCACGAAACTAAATTGCGCGCCCTATTGTTTCGCGAGAGCAGCACCCTGGGCGTGCGCACGCGCCATGAGAAGCGTTATGCCCTGCCCCGTCGGCACGAGGCGGTGGTCACGCCCTGGGGCGAAGTGCGCATCAAGGTCGCGCATCTCAACGGCGCGGTCTCCCAGTACGCACCGGAATACGAAGATTGCCGGCGCATCGCCGTCGAGCATCGCATCCCGTTGAAGACGGTGATGCAGGAAGCCATCCGCTTGTACCTGGACCAGAAGAATGAATAATCCCGAGAAGTTCTACATCACGACGCCCATCTATTACGTGAATGCGCGGCCTCACATCGGGCACACCTACACCACGGTGGTGTGCGATGCCATTGCCCGCCGCCAGCGCATGATGGGCGTGGACACCTGGTTCCTGACGGGCACCGACGAACACGGCCAGAAGATTGAGCGCTCGGCCGCCGCAGCCGGCTGCACACCCAAAGAGTTCGTTGCCAGGATCTCGGGCGAATTCCGCGCGCTGTGGAACCGCATGAAGATCTCCTACGACGACTTTATTCGCACCACGGAGCCGCGCCATGTTCGCGGCGTGCAGGCGCTGTTCACGCGCTTGCAGGAGCGCGGCTACATCTACAAGGGATCGTACAGCGGGCAATATTGCGTCTTCGACGAACTTTACGTCGATGCTGTCGGCCCCGGGGCTCCCTGCCCCGAATGTGGGCGTCCCACCGAAACCGTGCACGAAGAAAATTACTTCTTCAAACTGTCGGCGATGCAAGATCGCCTGTTGCAGTACTACAGCGACAACCCCGATTTCATTCGCCCGGAAACCCGGCGCAACGAGGTCATCGCTTTCGTGCGCAGCGGGCTGCGCGATCTCTCCGTCAGCCGGACATCGTTCAAGTGGGGCATCCCCGTGCCGGGCGATCCCAAGCACGTGATTTATGTCTGGCTGGATGCGCTGGCCAATTACCTGACTGCGATCGGATTTGGCTCCGACGATCCCGCGGACCGGGAAAAACTGGAGCGCTACTGGCCGGCCGATGTGCACATGATTGGCAAAGAAATCGTGCGCTTCCATTGCGTTTATTGGCCGGCATTTCTGCTGGCCGCCGATCTGCCGCTGCCGAAATCCATCATCGCGCACGGCTGGCTGCTCTTCGAAGAGAGCAAGATGTCGAAGTCGCGCGGCAACATCGTGCGCAGCGAGACCATTCTCGACACCCTTGGCGGCGACGCACTGCGCTATTTCCTGTTGCGCGAAATTGTCTTCGGGCAAGATGGATCGTTCAGCTTCGATGCCCTGGTGCAGCGCTTTAACGCCGATCTGGCCAATGACCTGGGCAACTTGTCGAGCCGCACGCTCAGCATGATCACCCGTTATTTTGACGGCGAAGTGCCCTATCCATCGCCCAGTGAACACACACCTGCGGATGAAGCCATCGCCGAACTGGCGCAGAAAACTATTGCCGGCTTCCACGCCCAGTTCGAGCAATTTCAATTCTCGCGCGCGCTGGAAACCGCGTGGTCTTTGGTGGCTGCAGTCAATAAGTACATCGTCGAGAACGAGCCGTGGGCCGTCGCCGAGCGCGAAGATAGAGACTCGCGTGCCCGCCTCGCCACCATTCTGTACACATCCGCGGAGGCGCTGCGGGTGGTCACCGCGCTGGTGCATCCGATTATTCCAGAGGCCACGGCCCGCATCTGGACACAGCTCGGGCTGGGTGAGATCGGCCAGTTAGACCTGCGCACGTTGGCTTGGGGAAACTTGCCGCTGGGCACCAAGCTGGGCAAGGTCGAAGGCGTATTTCCGCGGGCCGACAAGAGCACGGTCGAAAGGATGCAACAGATGGAACAGCAGCGCTCCGCTGATCTAGCGCAAGCGAGCGAAACCAAAACGGCAGTGACGGAAGCGCAGCCCGCCGCAAGCGGCGCGCAGCCGGGGCAGCCAGCGACCCAAGCAGCCGGAGTGCCATCACCTGCGGCGCCGCCGAAAGAGTCCGGTGCGATCGTCAGTCCGAAGACCACGACTGCCACAGGCGCCCAGGGCGGAAGCGTGACTGCGGCTGCCGCGGCCAGCCCCAATCAGATCACCATCGACGATTTCCTGAAGGTCGAATTACGGGTGGGTGAAGTGAAGGTTGCCGAGCGCGTGAAAGGCACCGACAAGTTGCTTCGTCTGGAAGTCGATATCGGCAGCGAAGTGCGCCAGGTCGTCGCCGGAATTGCCAAAGCTTACGAACCGGAAAAGCTCATTGGACGCAAGGTCGTGATTGTGGCCAATCTGCAGCCGCGCAAGCTGCGCGGGCTGGAATCGAACGGAATGATTGTGGCCGCATCTGTCGGCGACGATGGCCAGCCTGTGCTGGCGGGATTCTTGGAGGACGTACCGGCGGGCGCGAAGCTGAAATAGCCGCTGTTCGTTCTTCGCTTTTCGCAACAACTGCTACTTTGTCACGGCGGCCCTGTGACCGAGATTGGACTGCCACTATCGCTAGCGAAAAGCGATTAGCGAACAGCGAATAGCGCTTCTGATGTACACCGACTCCCACGCTCATCTCGATGGCAAGCGCTTCGACGCGGACCGCGCTGAAGTCATCGATCGCGCCAACCAAGCAGGTGTCAGTACCCTGCTCGCCATCGGCACTGGCGACGGACCGGGGACGGACACGCTCGATTGCGCCATCAAGCTCGCCCAGCAATATGACTGGATTTACGCGACGGTTGGGGTGCATCCCCACGAAGCCGCGCTGGCCAAACCGTCGGACTTCGACGAACTCGAGCGCTTAGCAAAATCGCCCAAGGTAATCGCCTGGGGCGAGATCGGCCTTGATTATTTCTACGACCACTCGCCGCGCGACGTGCAGCAACGAGTCTTCCTGCAGCAGATGGAGATGGCCCGCGCCGCCAGGCTGCCCATCGTCATTCACTGCCGCCCTTCCAACAACAGTGAGAACGCCTGGGACGACGTGCTGCGCCTGATCGGAGAAAACTGGGCGACAAGCGGACTTGGCGGCGTCCTCCACTGCTTCACCGGCACTGTCGATCATGCTCGTGCAGCGCTTGATTTGGGATTCATGATTTCCTTCGCCGGCAATATCACCTTCCCCAAGGCTCAAAACATTCGCGACGCGGCCAGCGTGGTCCCGCTGGATCGCATGTTCATCGAGACCGACTGTCCGTATCTTGCGCCGGCGCCCCATCGCGGTCAGCGCAATGAACCCGCCTTCGTAGTTGAAGTGGCCCGCCAGATCGGGCAAATTCGTAATCTTTCCTGTGAGGAAGTCGGACGCCAAACGACCGCCAATTTCTACAACTTTTTCCGGCTTACAAAATCCAACTGAGGTGCTACGCTTCCCTACCCGGTGGTGCCGGACTGCTAGTTTGCAATTGCGGCAAACGCCGCGTCTCTTGTTACACTTGAACCTTATGGCCGAATCATTCGACATTGTCAGCAAAGTGGATATGCAGGAAGTTTCCAACGCCGTGCAGCAGGCGTTGAAAGAGATCCATACGCGCTACGACCTGAAAGACTCGAAGTCGGACATCAAGATCGAGGAGAAGGAAGGTCTGGTGCTCGCCTCGGCTGACGAGTACAAGCTGAAGGCGGTGAACGATGTGTTGCAGGGAAAGCTGGTAAAGCGCGGGGTCTCGCTCAAGGCGCTGACCTACGGCGCCATCGAACCCGCCGCCGGCTCGACGGTGCGCCAGAAGGTCAGCATGCAGCAAGGTATCCCGATTGAGAAGGCGCGCGAGATCGTTAAACTGATCAAGAACTCGAAGAAAAAAGTGCAGGCGGCGATCCAGGGCGACCTGGTTCGCGTCAGCGGCAAAGACCGCGATACACTTCAGGAAATCATCGCGCTGCTGAAGCAGAGCGATTTCGGCATTGACATGCAGTTCACCAACTATCGATCCAACTGACGGGGCGAATCCGTTTGAATACGACTGTAACCCGCAACGCTAAAGAAGTATTCGACTTGCTGCACGACGACCTGGCCGCCATCGAGCGCGAGTTCGGTCGCGACACCGTGTCCAGCGTGCGGGCGATCACGGAAATCGGCGAGTACCTCCGCGCCGGCGGCGGCAAGCGGCTGCGGCCTGCGCTGTTGCTGCTCTCCTGCAAGCTGATGAACTACACCGGCCACGGAGCGATCAAGCTGGGGGCGGTGGTCGAAATCATCCACACCGCAACGCTGGTCCACGACGACATCATCGACGAAGCCCAGACGCGCCGCGGCCGCCCCGCCGCCAACACGCAATGGGGAAATTCCAAATGCGTCCTCGCGGGCGACTGGCTCTATATGCAGGCATTCAAAATTGCCGTGCAGGAGCGCAATTTTCACATCCTCGACGCGCTCATCGATTTGACGCAAGCGATGGTCGAGGGTGAATTGCTGCAGATCGAGCGGCTCGGCAAGGCCATCACCATGGACGAGCACTTCGAACTCATCTACCGCAAAACAGCGTGCTTGTTTTCGGTCTGCATGAAGATGGGCGGCATTCTGGCGAATGCCAGCGACGCCGATCAGCAGCGGCTGGCCGAGTACGGACGCAACCTGGGCATGGCCTTCCAGATCGTCGACGACGTGCTCGACCTCACCGCGTCGGAAGAAGTGCTGGGCAAGCCGGTTGCCAGCGACCTGCGCGAAGGCAAAGCCACCATGGCGGTGCTGCACGCGCTGGAACATTGCACCCAGACGGAGCGCGAGACGATTGAGTCTGTCCTGAGTAACGGTGGCTTCAACGGCATCACGCCTGCCGACATCGTGGCGATCCTGAGCCGCAACGGCTCCATTGACGTCGCCTACGCACGGGCGGTTGAATTCAGCAACAAAGCGCGCGAGGCCCTCTGCACCTTCCCCGACTCCGAGATCAAGCGCGTGCTGCTGTGGGTACCGGAGTTTGTGGTGCAGCGGGAAAGCTAGCTCTGAGCCGTCAGCTATCAGCCGTCAGCTTTTCAGCTAAACCACAGGGCGATTGGCAGTCGGTTCTGCGTTTTGAGTTACCTCCCGACATCCGAATTTTCAGGCGTCGTTTAATCAGTTTGAACTGGAGTAATTTCATGGCTTCACTGACGATTGTGCGAGATTCAGGGTACGCGGACAGAATTAGAGCTTACCGGGTCATCTTAGATGGACAGAAGATCGGA
Source organism: uncultured Acidobacteriaceae bacterium (assembly GCA_963836875.1). Lineage (GTDB taxonomy): Bacteria > Acidobacteriota > Terriglobia > Terriglobales > Acidobacteriaceae > Bog-257. Next base: position 786,740 of record CAWIKZ010000005.1, on the reverse strand, counting down.
GAGATCAGAAACGGGGAGACAAAACAGTTCCCTATTGCTCCTGGCAGACACCGCATCGCATTGAAAATAGATTGGTGCGGGTCAAAGCCAGTCGACTTTACGGTTACCGAAACAGACAACCTCACGTTTCAAGCGAAATCAAACCTGCGAGGTCGAGGTTATCTCACGCTTTGGTATGTGCTGTTTGCGCACAGCTCTTATTTGAGCCTTGAACCGAGCGCTTCTCCCTTGAGTCGACTGACGCCTATCGGTTTTAGCTGACGGCTGACCGCTGATGGCTGACGGCTTCATTTACACTTTCCCCATGGCCACACCGCAGGAAGTCGAAATCAAATTCCTCGTCTCTGATCTGAAAGCTGTCGAGCGGAAGTTGCGCGAGTTGGGCTTTCACGAACAGACGCCATCCACACACGAGGTCAACACGCTTTACGACCTTCCCGGCCAAAAATTGCGCCGCAAGGGCGAGTTGCTACGACTGCGCGACTACGGCGGCAACTGGAGGCTGACGCACAAGGCCAAGGCCAAACTCGGAAGGCACAAGTCTCGCGGCGAGTTGGAGACTGGCGTCTCCGACGGCAAGCAGATGGACGCCATGTTGCGCACGTTGGGTTACACGCCGTCGTTCGTGTACGAAAAGTTTCGTGCGGAATGGAGTGACCACGAAGGGCATGTCGTGCTGGACCACACGCCCATCGGCGACGTCGCCGAGATCGAGGGCAAGTCACGCTGGATTGATCGCATCGCTCGCGAGCTTGGGGTGAAACCAGCGCACTACATCACCAAATCGTATGCTGAACTTTTCTTCGACTGGAAACGTAGAACAGGTTGTAAGGCAGAGAACATGACATTCCGCGAGGTGAAGAGCAGGGGTTAGTGGTTAGTGGCTAGTGGTTAGTTTCAGGTGAGAAGCAACTGACCTTAGTCGCGTAGCCAGTGCGCTCGAACAAAAGTTCCGCGGAAGCCTGCGCCGGCTCCGGAGTTTAGACCTTGCCGGGCCTGAACCGGAGCCGGAGGCAGTGATTAGTGGTCAGTGGCTGTCAGTGGCTAATGATTAGTTGCAGACCATCACAAAACCCAATTTCGAGTTTCAAGTTTCGAGTTTCAAGTGAGAAGCAACCGACCTTAGCCGTGACTGGAAACTAGCCACTAGCCACTAACCCCTCGTCTTCATCCTCTCCAGCACTGCGCCCGCGATCAGCGGCAGCCCGACAGTGGCATCCAGCAGAACCTCGGCGAAGCGGCCACCCTCTTCCGGAGGCACGAACTTGCCCCACGACACGGCTTCGCTATAGGTGCAGCCCGACAAGCCGCCCCAGTTCACCGGCTCGGGACAGATGCGCACGCCATAGTGGAAGCGCTTCAGGGGCAGGTCTTCGCCGCCGCGGCGACGGCGCAATTCTATGAACGGACCAAATTGTTGCGCCCAGTTTCTGGGCACGCCCCCGCCGATGGTAAAAATTCCCAGGCGCTCCTGCTTTAGGAGCGTCTCGGCGTAGTATTCCAGGTCTTCAAACGGATCGAAGCGCAGCGGAGGAAGGTTGTTCTTGCGGCGCATGCGGTTGTGCAGGGCAACGTCGAGGCCGATCTCCGAATCGCTGAACGCGGGCACAAATACCGGCACATTTTTCTCGTAGGCCGACTTCAGGATGCCGCGCTCTTTCACGTGCTCGCTCAGGTAGCGCCCGATTTCACGATTCAATTTGTACGAGCAGAGCACCTCATTGTGGTCCCAGTTTTTCAAAATGTGCGCGACAATCGTCTCCACGAAATCGAGATTGGTCTCCGGCTCCAGCGTGTCGTACACGCGGTTGTAGCCGGCTTCGTAGAGTTCGGTGTCGTCCATCTTGGGGTCGTAGCGGAAGTGCGATCGCCCTGCGGCCTCGACCAGACCGTGCGCCATCAGCGCTCCGGTGGAAACGATGGCCTTCACCACTCCATGATCGATCAGGTCGGTGACGATCAGCCCTTGCTTCGCAACCGTCATGGCGCCAGCCAGCGTCATCACGACGAAACAGTCCTGGTCGCGAGCCATGGCTTCCAGGACCTCAGTGCCTTGCCCCACCTGCCGCCCGGTGAATGCGGTGTTGCCCATGGCGCGGACAAGGTCATCCACCGTGTGGATCTTCGAGAGATCGAGTGGCTCCAGCGGAATCAGCTTGTCGGAAATGGGATCGTGGAGTTTGCGATCAATGCCCGCGCCGTGCGTCTTGTGATGTTCGTCGGCCAAGCTTCACCTCAATAGATTACGACAATGCGGATGCGCATCCTTTGCCGAACAATCGAAGCTACAGGCTTAATGCGGCCTCCGTCAATGCGCGGGGCGCGTGCGACAAGTTGTCATGGTGGATTAACAATTGATTCAGCGCACAAACCCTCGGCGCGAGGGATGCTATTCTTGAAATGCATTTCGCACTGGAGCTAAGTGTTGGCGGAACGAAACTTTCAGATTGGCGTCGTGCAGATGTCGTGCACCCCGGAGCCGGAGCAGAACCTGGAACGCGCCATTGCCCACATTCGCGATGTAGCGGCAAGAGGCGCCGAGGTTGTCTGCTTGCCTGAGCTGTTTCAGACGCAGTATTTTTGCCAGCGCGAGGACATTGCTCTCTTCGATTTGGCCGAGTCCATCCCTGGTCCCACGACGGCGCGCCTCGGCGATCTGGCGCGTGAGTTGAAGATCACGATCGTCGCGTCCCTGTTCGAGCGGCGCGCTCCCGGCGTCTATCACAATACTGCGGCCGTTCTCAGTGCGGATGGCAAGCTGGCCGGCATTTACCGCAAGATGCACATTCCCGACGATCCCCTGTATTACGAAAAGTATTACTTCACGCCAGGCGATCTGGGTTTCAAGGCCTTCGAAACTGGCGTCGGAAAAATCGGGACGCTGGTCTGCTGGGACCAATGGTATCCCGAGGCAGCGCGCTTGACCGCGATTCAGGGCGCGAACGTGCTCTTCTATCCCACGGCGATTGGATGGCATCCGGACGAGAAGGCGCAGTACGGGGAGGCGCAGTACGACGCATGGAAGACCATGCAGCGCGCGCACGCCATCGCCAATGGAGTTTACGTTGCCGTGCCCAATCGCGTCGGCTTTGAGACGGGCAACATTCGCGGCAAGGTTGCGCCCGGCAAGGGCCTTGAGTTCTGGGGCGGATCGTTCATCGCCGATCCTTTTGGCCAGCTAGTCGCGCAGGCCTCGCACGACAAGGAAGAGGTGCTGATCGCGGAGGTGGACCTGCAGCGGATCGAGGAGGTTCGCCGCAACTGGCCCTTCTGGCGCGATCGCCGCGTGGATGCGTACGGCCCGATCACGCAGAGATTCCTGGTATAGCCGTGCGAATGCCCAAGCCTCGGAAATTTTCGCAGACTCCTGCCGCCCTCGGCTACCGCATGCCAGCCGAGTGGGAAGCGCACGAGGCGACGTGGATCGCGTGGCCGCACAACCGGACCGACTGGCCGGGCAGGTTCGAGCCCATCCCGTGGGTGTACGCGGAAGTCGTTCGGCAGCTGGCGCGGGTGGAGCGCGTCAACGTTCTGGTCGAGGACGTGGCGGCGGAATCCAGGGTCCGAGAGCTGCTGATTCGCGCCCACGTTCTCCCGCAAAGGGCCGCGACACCAGGCAAACCAGCCGGTGCGATTCGCTTTCACCCCATTCCCACCGATCGCGGTTGGACGCGCGACTCGGGGCCCATCTTTCTGCGGCGCGATTCCCGCGCGACCAGAGACTTCCCCGCTGTGGCGGCCACCGCATGGCGCTTCAATGCCTGGGCCAAGTACAACGATTGGAAGCTCGACGCGACCATCGCGGGTGAAATCATCAATCGCCTGCGTGTGCCGGCATGGGAGCCGCAAGTCAAAGTGAACGGGCACCCGCGCCAGGTGGTGTTGGAGGGCGGAAGCATCGACGTCAATGGATGCGGGACGCTCATCACCACCGAAGAGTGCCTGCTGAGCGAAGTGCAACAGCGCAATCCGGGCGTGACGCGGGAGGAACTGGAAGAGATTTTCGGCGACTACCTGGGGGTGGAGAAAGTGATCTGGCTGGATCGCGGCATCGCCGGTGACGACACCCATGGGCACGTTGACGATATCACTCGCTTCGTCACGCCGACGACGGTGGTAACAGCCTATGAGCCTGATCCTGCCGATCCCAACCACGAAACCTTGAGCGACAACTTCCGCTGGCTGAAGAAGAGCACGGACCAGTCGGGTCATCCGCTGTGCGTGGTGAAGCTCCCAATGCCGGCTCCGGTGTACTTTCGTGGACGGCGCTTGCCTGCCAGCTATGCTAATTTTTACATCGCCAACAAGCTGGTGCTCGCGCCCATATTCAGCGACCCCAACGATCGCGTGGCGCTCAACACCCTCGCCACGGTGTTTCCCGATCGCGAGATCGTCGGAATTTATTGCCGGGACTTGATCTGGGGACTGGGCGCGCTGCACTGCATGACGCAGCAGCAACCGGCATAGCAGTAGCCAGTTGCCAGTTGTCAGTTGTCAGTTGCCAGTTGCCAGCTGTCAGTTGCCAGTTGTCAGTTGCCAGTTGTCAGTTTCACAGTGAAAATTGTTGAGCTGTCATTTTGAGTGCCGCATGGGCCTGCGACCCATCTATAGGATCAAAATCAAACACGGAGGACACGGAGGTTTGATTTCCATCCACTCTTCTCCGTGATCTCCGTGCCTCCGTGGTTGATCTTCATCCCCACGGGGACCGTAAACGCATGTGGAGTCGAGAGACCCTAGCCGCGCTCTTTCTTCTTCGCCGTAAGCGTGAAGATAAAGTAGCCGCCGGCAGCCACCCCGGCGTAGAGAAACGCATTGGCAAACACGATGGTCCCCACGACCAGCACCAGGGCAAGATCGGAATCCGGAATGGGTCCGATCACCAGTGACAACACAAAAGGCGGGCAGATGGTCAGCGCGATTGCGGACAGGAAACCGTGGGCCTGAAGTCCTCCCACGTTTAGCCTCCACGCGAAGTAAACCGCCACGGCCACGGCCATCCCCAGAAGGAAGCTGAGGGACAGCACAGTCAGCAAGTTGTCGTTATCTGTTTTTCGCAACGGAGTCGCCGCACACCAGCGTGATCAAAAGGAAGGGTGAATCGCGAACGGCATGGTGAGCCCGGCAGGAATCGAACCTGCGACCCACGCATTAAAAGTGCGTTGCTCTACCAACTGAGCTACGGGCCCACACTCACTAATCTACCATAGCGAAAATCGGCGCGGCGGCCATCGAGCAGACCATTGCGCATTGCTCGGCCAGCGGCGCACAATCGTTTGTGCATGGCACAAGGAGAACGTCATGAAGCGCTATTCCTATTGGGTCCTGATACTTTGTCTGGCGCTGGTGAGCGTCGCATTCCCCCAGCAAAGCACCAAAGCTGCAGAAGCCGCGGCTACCCACTGGTTGAAGCTGGTGGACTCCGGCGACTACGCGCAGAGCTGGCAGCAGGCCTCTTCCACGTTCCAATCTGCGATCAGCAAGCAGGAATGGGAGCAAAAGCTGCGGGTGGTGCGGGTGCCGTTGGGCGCGATGGTCTCACGCGAACTGCAATCAGCGGAGTTCGCCACGCAGTTGCCGGGAGCACCGGACGGCCAGTATGTCGTCATCCGCTATGACGCCAGTTTTGAGCACAAGAAAACCGCGGTCGAGACGGTTGTTTCCGCACTGGATAAGGACGGCCAGTGGCGCGTGTCTGGGTATTTCATCAAGTAGGACCGATTCTCTACCTGACATTCGATTGACGTTGCTCCCTTGCAGCATAGCCACGCATCTCATCCAGTAGGGCTATGAATACGGAATCGCGCCCGCATGTCATCGTTGTCGGAGGCGGATTTGGCGGTCTGGAGGCCGCTAAATATCTAGCGCGTCTGCCCGTCCAGATCACCCTGGTGGACCGCAAGAACCATCACACCTTTCAACCGCTGCTCTACCAAGTGGCGACGGCAGGACTGTCGCCGGCAGAGATCGCGGCGCCCATTCGCGAGATCCTCGCTAAGCATGAGAATGTCGAAGTGCTGTTGGGCGACGTGCTCGGCTTCGACCTCGAGCGACGCATCCTCAAGCTGCATGGATTCGAGCTTCCCTACGACTACCTTGTGGTTGCCGCCGGCGCAACCCACGCCTACTTCGGGCACGACAAATGGGAGCCGTTCGCTCCGGGATTGAAGACCATAGAAGACGCGCTGGAAATGCGCCGCCGTATTCTGCTGGCATACGAACTGGCAGAACGCGAAGCAGCGTTGACCGGCCATCATCGCCCGCTGAATTTCGTCGTGGTAGGCGCGGGGCCTACGGGCGTTGAGCTGGCCGGAACCCTAGCCGAGATCGCCCGCAAATCGCTGCCCGAGGATTTCCGCCACATCGAACCGGCAAAGGCCCGCGTTCTGCTGGTCGAGGCCGGACCTTCGGTGCTGAGCGCTTATCCCGACGATCTGCGCCAGAGTGCCGTGAAGCAACTACAACATCTCGGCGTCGAGGTGCGCACCAACTCCGCGGTCACGGACGTACGCGCGGGCGCAGTTTGTATCGGCGAGGAGGTGGTGCCCGCCGCCGCCGTGCTGTGGGCCGCTGGAGTAGCGGCCTCCCCGCTTGGGGCCGCGCTTGGCGCCCCGGTGGACCGCGCCGGACGGGTGCTGGTCGAACCCGACCTCAGCATCCCCGGACATCGCGAGGTCTTCGTCATCGGCGACCTCGCCAGCATGAAGGATGCAGCCGGCAAGCTGCTGCCTGGCATCGCTCCGGTGGCCATGCAGCAGGGCAAGTGCGTGGCGCGTCAGATTGCGGCTGACCTGGCCGGACGCTCGCGCCAAACCTTTCATTACGTTGACAAGGGTTCTCTGGCGACGATTGGACGCGCGGCCGCTGTCGCGCAATTCGGCAAGGTACACATCTCCGGCTTCCTGGCCTGGCTGTCGTGGTTGTTCATCCACATCCTGTTCCTGATCGGCTTCCGCAACCGTGTCCTGGTGATGCTCCAGTGGGCGTGGAGCTATCTCACGTATGAGCGTTCGGCGCGGCTGATCACCGGCGAGTCGAGCGCAGTCTCCGTTCCGTCGATGGAGTACGCCGAAAAGGCAGCCGCGCATTTCGACCGCGATGGTCAAGCAGGATCAGGCGACGCACTTATGGCCACACGAGAAGTCCTGCAAGAAAGCAAAAGTCCGGCTCGCAAAGTGAGCTAGGAACCAAGCGCTGATCCCCCCACGACGTTCTGGACGGAAGGGTCATTCTGCGATGCGCCATCAACAACGAGTTGATGGATCTTACTGCGTGAGGCGGAGGAGGATCTTGGCGGCGATAGTCTGAAAGACTTGCTGCAATTGAGCGTTGCACTGGCTGGATGGGCAGTTGGAGGCAAATACCGCCTGTCCCACCGGCTGGTTCGGATTGTAAGTCGAGCTGGCTGGGTCGTTAGCGATCTGTTGCAGGAAAGCCTGATCGACATTCGTCCCCAACCCAATGGAGTAGATATACATGCCGGGATTCTCGGTGCGCATGGCGGTCGCGGTTTGAAGGGCCCGATACTTGGCGTCCGCGGTGACGTTGCTACGATTCAGGGACTTTAACTGCCCGGTAATTGCGGAAGTGAACTTGGTCACACTCCCCAAACAAGTGGTCGAGGGCGTCCAACTGGAAACCCCGTCGTAGGTCGCAAGAGAAGTTCCGGCGGTAGGAGTGAAAACGTCGACCCAGTTACCGGAGTCGTATCCTCCGTAATTATAAAGAGTGAGCGTTCCAGAGCAAGACAGCTTGTCCTGGGATGGTATTGGTATATCCGTCAGTGAAATAGACCACAACCTTCACCGTGTTCTGCCCAGGCAGCACGGCAACGCTGTCGTTCTGGGCCTTCGCGTTAGTCAGTCCGCCCGGACCGAAGGTGCCGCCGGAGAAATTGCTTTTCATGGCGTTGACTGCATTGGTAATCGGAGCGATGAAGTTGTAGCCGATGGGCACGTCTATGGTCGCATTGGAGGCGAAGCTGATCATTGCGACCTCGTCGTTGCTGTTGTCGAAGTAGTTTATGAACGTCGTGACCGCGGGCGGAAGCGCTGTCGATCCGCCATTACTAGCCATCGAACCCGAGCGATCCAATACCACTGACATCACCAGCTTGCCGCGTGTCGCCTGCGCGCTATCATTGACGGAGAAGGTCTGATAATTGGGCAACATTCGCATGAAGAAGGTTCGGATGGTGGCTGCGCCGTTGACATTGACCAGGGTTTGGCCATAGGAGTCCGTAGAAAAACTTACGGCCACCGTTGGTGGGACCTGGTCAAGACCGGACACCTTGTAGTTGCCATTGAACGAATTGATCGCCAGATTCCTGGCTATGGTTTGTCCTTGGGCAAGGTTTCTCATGGCTGTGAGGCAGGCGGCGTCCACGGCCTTGGACAGCTTCGCTTTCGTCACATAAGCGAATCCCACATCAATCGCCAAAGCCATGAACAGCAGCATAACCGTGAAGCATACGGCTACCAGGAGAACCACCTGCCCGCGCTCGTTCTCCCTGCTCCGATTGCGACTGCAGAGTTTCACTCTCTCGGCTCCTTATCAGTAGTAAGCCACGTCATCAGTAGTACGCCACGTCGTATAACTGTGATGGCCATACGATTCCGACCAAAAACTTGCCGACCGGCGTGATCGGCTTGTATGTGTAGAAGACCTCCGTCACATAAATCGTCTGGTTGAGTTGGGGAGTGACCAAGGCTGGAAGGATAGCTGTGCCACCAATGCTATTTCCGATTTGGCTACTCCCCCCCATTGCACCTTGTGATACTTGTCCTGTGAGCTGAAGTTGATTGTTGTTGTTGAAAACTGACGAAACGATCACTTTCCCACTGAGACTCAGGTTTAGCGGCGCCGAGGCTGCAACCACGGCGACGGCGGTATCGGAAAGCGTGGAGCCGCGGGAGGACATGCTCGACCCTTCCCCGGTCAAATTTGTGATTACTTCCTTAATGAAGATGGCACGACTGAAATCCACCACCGCAAACACCAGGGTGAGCATCAGGGTTGCCGATATGGCAAATTCCACAAGCGCCTGCCCAGAATCGTTCGCCCTTTGCGGGTTGCGCCTTGCGTGATCGTGGCCGGGTGCTGCCATCGTGATTCGCTCCGTTAAACGGTATTGCCTGGCGGGAAGGCCTCATTCTTGAAGCTTACGGCGACCGTAAATGTATAAGTACCGTTGTTGAAGAACTGGGCAACGATAGGTGTCATGAGTTTCAGATTGGTGGTCAGGGAGATTGTCAAGGTGTCTTGCGGACCGCCTGCGCTGCCTTTTCCCCCGCCGGTGCTGGAAATTTGCATGTTGGAGACATCAAGACCCATGGCCGCCTGCTGCGCAATTTGAATCATCGAACTCACGCGCGATAGGTTCTGGCCCGGATGGTTCGGATCGGCAAGGTGGTTTCCTGTGACACCGTAACGTCCCGCCGTGCGCACCGCGTTCTGTAGCGTCATCTCAACGTAAAACAGACGCGTGAAGTCGAACACGCCAAATAGCAGGAGGAAAACCATGGGGGCAACCAGGGCAAACTCCAGCAGGGAGGTCCCCCTTGTCGCCCCGCCGCCGCGTTGCTGGAGTCTTACGTCCTCGTTGCGAGTCTGCACATAGGGATTATCGGCACAACCTGCGCGGCGGTTTAAAGCGGTTTCAAGCTACAAGACCGGGTCGGCGCATTCCACGTTTTCGTACCATGCGTAGGCTTCCTACAATGGGAACTAATTCACATTTGGGAACAACCTTATGCTGCCTACCAATCCACTATGGGAAGCTCACGGGCTATTTACCTAAGCACAAGTGAACCATTGTTCCTATGTTATGCAAATATGTGCAGCACCTGTGAAGGGGATCCTCCCACGCTTTCGTCAAAACAATGACTTGCAGCCCTACTGGCTTGGAACTAACCGTGCACTTAAGACCTGTATCCCTCCCCTGCTCCAGGAACTGAAGTCGGCCACTAAAGTCGAGCTGATTCCCACTCCTGCACTGCTCCGTCAACGGCTCGCGAATGCGGCAGCTCTTGGCGGAATTAGAGTCGAAGGAAAGAGCCGAGAAGCTCGGTAAGCACCGCAAATTGCTTCACACCTGCCTCGTAGGAGACGTAAGAGTATTCACCCCACATTAAATGCTCCCCGGTGCTTCTCTGCTCACCTTAAGAGCTTGCTGCCAAGTAGAAAGTTTGATGGGGCATCCCAAACAGGCGAAAGAACGAGAGTTCCAGGAAGGATAGATGAAAGTATGAGAGTATTGCGCACACTAGCTTGTCTTGCTGTAGTTTCGATCATGGGTGCTTTGCTGGCTAACGCCGATACGGTACACGGTTACTGCGTATCTCCAGCGGCTCCTTGCAGCGAAAACGGTACCATAACTCCAACCAATAACAATCCGCCAACGTTTGCCTTCAGCTACGCTGGGAACTTGAATCGTGGACACGGAGACTTCTGGCTGATTCAGTTAGTACCTGACAATCACAACGCCGGCTTTTCACTCACCCTGAACGGCGGCAACACGGCCAATTCTTCCGAGGCAGCAACATTGTTCAGTTCGACAGAATGGAATAGCGGGAAACTAAGCAGCTATTTGTCAACCTTTGATTTCGGCGGCCCGTCCCATCCGCTGAGCGCTTATTTGCCCAGCACCCAGTCAGTCGATGCGGGCGCCAACGGCTATTATGTTTACCTCTACGACTTCGGCGCGTTTAACTACAAGACGGCGTCCGGAGATCCTACGTTTTCCGTCAGCAGCGGCGCCGTTCCCCAAGGTTCGGTGTTTCTATCTGTTCTGACCGACTACAACACCACGAATGTCACGGTTGACACTCCTAACAGCGCTTCGATTCTGGAGACTGGCTCGCCGTCTTCTGTTCCTGAGCCTTCGTCGATGCTGTTACTGGGCTCCGGCGGCTTAGGATTTGCCGCCGTAATGCGCCGCCGCCTGAAGATGTAGTCCTATTGTCAGAACAGCGAATAACGCCGGAGCCGCTAGACTAGCTTCGGCGTTTCTTTTTATGGGGAGCGCGGGAGGCGTTGAGAAGGCTGCCGGGGCTTCCGATGAACAGCGGGGTGCGACTGCCGACTCCCGACTATCGCTTCACAATTGGGTTGTAGCCCTCGCCGGTCAGCTTCGCCTTCATTGCCTCGGCGTCCTGGATCGAGGTAAACGGGCCAACCTGTACGTGGTAGAGCTTGTCGTTGGTGATGGGATTGTTCACCACGAAGACGTTGTAGTTCTTCTTGCGCAGCGCGCCCGCGAGTGCGACGGCGTCGTCTTCCCGCGAAATCGCGGCGATCTGCACCACGATTGTCCCTGGCCCGGTCACGGGAGCTGGGCGGGTTACCTGGGGCGCAGGGCTGACGCCAGCCGCACTCGGCGGGGCTGCGTTCTTAGCCGTCGTCAGGGGCGCCGATTCCGGGGCTGCCTTCGCATTCGCCGGCGCCGTGGAAGGTATTTCCTTAGGCGGCAAGGGCGCGACGGCTCCCGTCTCTTGCACCGCTTTGTAGAAAGTGAGATTGCTTTGCGGATTGGAGGTTGCCTCCGGCGGCGCCGGCTCAGCCTCTGCTTTCACCGCCACTACAGCCGAAGGCTTGTTCTGACTGCTTTCGGAGGCAATCGCCGCCGGCTCCGTCGCAGCGCTCGCCGGCTGATCGTTCAGCGCCTGTTCGCGCCCCGTATTCTTGCCCAGCGAATAGCCAATCGAAAAGAAGACCCCGCAAATGGCGGCCAGCAGAAAGAATAGCCCCAGCAGTTTTCCCATGCCCAAGGTTATTTCAGTGTCGTCAGAAGCCATGGTCCTCATGTTCCTCGCTATTTCTCTGGCGGCCCGGAGCCTGCGATTTTCGCCGGGGCCGCTTGCACCCGGTTCAGCAAGCCGGCCAGCAAGTCCACCGGCACCGGGAAGATGATGGTGGTGTTCTTCTCCACTCCAATTTCGGTCAAGGTCTGCAAATATCGCAACTGGATGCTGGTGGGCTCCTGGGCGAGCAAGTGAGCCGCGTCAATCAGGCGCTGGGCCGCGGCAAACTCGCCCTCGGCGTGAATGATCTTGGAGCGCTTCTCGCGTTCGGCCTCGGCCTGCTTGGCCATGGCGCGCGTCATGGTCTCCGGCAGGTCCACCTGCTTGACCTCGACGTTGGTCACCTTCACGCCCCAGGGATCGGTATGCTGATCCAGGATGGACTGCAACCGCAAATTGATTTTTTCGCGGTGGGCCAGCAACTCGTCAAGCTCAACTTCGCCCAGCACCGAACGCAGCGTAGTCTGGGCAAACTGCGACGTCTGGTACATGTAATTGGAAACCGCGACCACCGCCTTGTTGGAATCGACCACGCGCAGGAAGATGACGGCGTTCACCTTCAGGGTGACGTTATCGCGGGTGATGATGTCTTGCGGCGGGACCTCCAGCGCTTCCTGCCGCAGCGAAACCCGCACGATGCGATCGATGGGCGCGAACACAAGAATGATGCCTGGGCCCTTCGGCGTCCCCAGCAGGCGCCCAAGGCGGAAAATAACACCACGCTCATACTCGGCCAAAATTTTGATCGAGTTGATGATGTAGAGAGCGACAATGACGATGACAACAATGCCAGCTATACCGGGCACGGGACGCCTCCGCTATTTAGAAGTGTAGAACGGGTACTGCCGAAGATTGTAGAACCAATTGGATGAGTTACCTAACTTGGTAACAGCACTCAGTCGTCAGCACTCAGCCGTCAGCACTCGGCGATGTCATCCTGAGCGGAGTGCCCGTTCGGTCTTTCCGACCCGCTTTTGTTGCTGGTCGGGCGGGCGCGCAGTCGAAGGATCTGCGGTTCGTCGGTGCTTAGAACAACCGCAGATCCATCGACTCGGTCGCCGCGGCGACCTCGCTCAGGATGACAATTCATTGGTTGAATGCTAATTGCTGAGTGCTAACTGCTGACTGCTACCTTTGCTTCTCCACTTCCAACTCCAGACCCTCGACCTTGCGCACCACGACGTGCTCGCCAAGGCCGACCCGTGCCCGGGCGTGGGCGTTCCACAGCTCGCCCTGGACAAAGACCTTCCCTTCCGGATCGATATCGGTGCGCGCTTCACCCACCGCGCCGATCATGCCTTGCAGTCCGGTCACGACTTTGCTGCGTCGCGCCCGCAGGGCAATCGTCATCAGAAACACCGTGATCAGACCCAGCGGCACGCTGACCCCGAGCGCCGTCCATAGCTGCACTCGCATTTGCGGAATTGGGCCATCCACCAGCAACAGCCCACCCAGCGTGAGCAGAACTATCCCGCCGAGGCCAAGGATGCCGTGAGTCGCAAATTTGGCTTCCAGGGCAAACAGCACGAATGCGGCAAGGATGAGGGTCAACGAAGCGTAACGCGTGGGCAGCAAGTTGAGCGCGAACAGCGCCAGTAGAATAAAAACCACCCCCACCACTCCGGGCACGATGGCGCCTGGGTGATTGAACTCGGCGTAGAGCGCGAGTGCGCCGACCGCCAGCACCAGGAAGGCAATGTTGGGATCGAGCAGGAAGTTTAGGATTTGTTGCTTCAGCGTCATGGGCAATTCGTCGATCGAGTCCCCCGCGAGATGCAACTTGGCCGTCTTGCCATCGAAGCGCTTGATGGTGCGGCCGTCGAGCTGATGGAGCAAGTCGTTCTGATCGCGAGCCACCACGTCAATGAGGTGCTGCTGCAAAGCTTCCTGGTCGGTCCACGACTTCGACTCGCGCACCCCGGTCTCCGCCAGTTGCACGTTGCGTCCCCGAGGCCCGACGTAAGAGCGCATGAAAGCCGCAGAGTCGTTCTCGACCTTGGCCTTCATGGTGTCGTCCATTTTTTCGCCGCCGAGGGTAACCGGATGCGCCGCTCCGGTGTTGGTCCCCGGAGCCATGGCCGCAACGTCGCCGGCTTCGAGGATGAAGAAGCCCGCGGAGGCCGCTCGCGCCCCGCTGGGCGCCACGTAGATGATGACCGGGACGGGCGAAGCCAGGATCGTCTGGATGATCGTACGGGTGGAATCCAGCAGGCCCCCGGGCGTGCTCAGTTCGATCAGGACGGCGTCAGCGTTGGTCTGGCGAGCGTGTTCGATGGCGCGGTCGATGTACTCGGCCGTAATCGGCTGAATGGTGTCATCTATGCGGATCTTGACGATACTGTTCGCCGCCGCCACGCTGGTGGCGAACAGCGCCAGCAGCCCACAGCAGAGAATGAAACGACTCCGGGACATGTGTGCCTCCTTCCGGAGGGTCATTGCCGCTGGCCACTAAGAGCAGTGGTCCCAGCGCGACAAGCGCGCCAGCAGCAGTGCCGGGAAATGTGGCGACTACGCCGGCGTTTGCCTCCCGGCGGCACTCTTATCATAAATGATGAAGGGCGGGAGCACGACGGATGACAACTTTGTGAATGTGGAATGACGACTTGATCCAACGCTTGCGCTTGCCGGGAAGCTGCACCGGAACTTCCATCATCGACCGACCCATTCGCCCGGCCTCTTCGGCTTCGGGCTATCCATGCTCCCCTCGCGGAGTGATGAACTCGGCTGGAGGCCAGGGCCCGCTCAAGCGAAGCCGGACTCCCTGCGATGGTCCGGCGCTGCGCAGCGACGCGACGAAGCGGTCGCGGCTCTCCCGCGGCACCAGCGCAAACCAGCGATGGCTCTTGCGCTCCTGCCGCGCCCGCCACTCGCGCACCGAACCGGCGGTGACGCTTTTCAGTTTGCTGTCGATGGCCGCGATCCGTTCCGTCGCCTGCGAACGTCGCTTGAGATATTCACGGCCGCTGACCGGTGTTGCCAGGTCAACCTGCTCATCCTCAGCCCAGCTTGCCACCACCTCGTACTGCACGGCATCGCCAATCCGCTCCAGGGCCCCGCGATACAGTTCCTGCCCCTCTGCGAGCTGCTGCTCGATTCCGTCTTCGCTTTCCAGCAGCGTGGGAAAACGAAACGGAATCGGAGTCGCGGTCGCCAGGATGTCGCGCAGCACCTGGTGAAATTGCAGTGCCGCTTTTTTCAGCGATTCGGCCGAGCCCAGGCATGTTTGAGGATCGGCGATCTCGCTCCAGTACACCTGCATTCCTAACATCTCACGCGACTGGACCTCGCCGTCGCACACCCCCGCGGCCATTTTCACGATTTGCTTCGGCTGGGTGACGCAATAGAGCAAGCAGGGCATTTAGCGGCTCACGAAGCGTGGTTCTCCACCGCTCACTCTCGCACGCGCCCCCTCATTGCGCAACAGGGATGAGGAACTCCTTCGGCTGCGTCCCACCCGTCTCTGTCATCCTGAGCGAGGTCGCTGCGGCGACCGAGTCGAAGGACCCCTATAATGCCCGCTCATTCGAGCGGTTCGCCAACGTAGTGCGCCAAGTGCTCACCGTTTCAAAAAAAGGAATTGCTCGGGTGCGAGGCGGAGGAAAAGAAAACGCGGGAGCGCAAGAGGCGGCGAAAAAGCCGTTAAGACCGGATCACTTACGACAAGGGGATTTATCAACAACCTCCTCCCGAACCCTCACCAAAGCCACCTTCGGACGGAAGGCATTGCGCTTACGGGCTTACTATAATCTGGTACGTATCCCACGCACTCAATGTGAACTCCCTCCCATCCTGATTGACATCGAAATTCCGCGGCATAGCGGGAGTCGTTGGGATACCGAATGAGCAGTGTTCGGTCGTCCTTCCACCCCAGATCAATCAGCCGAGGGTCGTGTCCAATCGTGAATACAGTCGTCGAGTTCCCGCGCTTGCCGAACAAGCGCGCGATGAGACCTCGCCGGATCCACCGAAGCTGGACAGAACTGTGAAAGGAATCCACAGCCCCACAATCTACTTCGCTTATCTGCGCAGCCAGTTGTCCGTCACCCGAGGTGACGGGTGGGAAGTCATAGCGGCCACACATGGCTCCGCGGAAAAGAAACCCTAGTAGCACCAGCGCTGAAGCGCACATCAAAACGGCGGAAGTAATCCTCGCGGTCAGCTTCCAGAGCAGTCTTTTGTTTCGGGGTAAATACCATAAGAGACAGGCGGCAGCCGCGAGCACACAAGCAATCAACAGTAGAACCATGACGTCCGCAGCTTACAACATCTTGAACTGGCGAGAACAGGCGTTATCATGAACGATCCGAATAAGGGTAGCGTCCCGCCATCTCCCGCGACCTCCCGTCATTTTGCCAAATACATTACTGCCCCTGAATTTCGCGCCGCTCAACTCACCAGGTACTCCATCGCTTCTTCCCTGGTGGCGAACGTCGGAATCTGGCGGGCGGAGAAGCTGCGGATGGAATCATAGAACGCTTTGGGAAGGTTTTCGGTCACAACCCACGCCGACCGCTTCAAGTGAGGACGATCGAAGACCGTCGCGATCTTAATATGCTCGACCGCCTCGCGACTGAAATGCGCGCCGGTGAAATCGCCCAGCAACAACACCGATCCGAGCGGCTCGCGGGTAACGAAATCGGGCAGTTGGTCGGAAATCGCGGCTATCTCAGCCGCCGTGCAATGGCTGCAATCCACCAGTAGGATGCGCTGCTCCCGATGCGTAATGAACCGAATGCGATCCAACGGCTACTCCTGTCCAGCGGTCCGGTACAGCCTCGTCTGCTGAAACCCGAGTCTAAGTTGCGCAGTTTACTTCAGAACGTCTGGTGACTCAAGCGGCGGCCTCCGGTTGCTCCCTGCTGGATCCTGGGTACTGTCTGAAATGTGCGTTGAAAATCCGCTGCACCGGCTATGGTGCAATATGAGCGGTTCCCCTTTTCACTTTACTCCCCCTCGGCTGGCGAGCAGAATCCGTGAGTCGGAATCAATCCCGATCAGGCGGAGGTGTGCGCGGTGGCTGACTCACCAATCACAAAACCAAACAGTTCTACTAGGATTGTGGCCACCGCCAAACCAATACGGCGACTCTTCTTTGCCGTTTGGCGGAAGTGGCCAGCGGGGGTTTGCGTGGCACTAATGGGGGTTGTGGCAGCCTGCTACGCAATTTTCGCTACACCTCCTCTATCTCGTGGGGAGAAACTTGCTTGGACTGCAGGGATATTCTTCCTGTTTGCACTTGAAATTTTTGTCATATTCAAAGAACGTGCGAAGCAGGATAGAGAACACGAGGAGCAGATAAGGCGAATCGAAGAGACCAGAACCGTGCAACTGAAAAGCATTGAAGAACTGCGCACGGCGTCTGAGTCGAGAACAACAGCAATGATGCGCTTGGCTCTTTCCGTCAACGATCCGATCAACAGTCTCAAGGCTCGCGCACTCCGCCTTTCTGAGCAGATTCTGGATTTTGTCTATCGCAGAATGGAAAACCGACCGCAAAGCAGTAGCACCCCTTACGGTACTATGCCTTTGTCTAGCCTGATGTTCTCCGGCGGAACGGCAGAAGGAAGGGGCGGGTATCTAGCCGTCAACGATTCGCTTAGGGATATTCAGAGATCCACGGCATACACTGCGGAAACGAACGAAATATACCAACGGCGGTTTTCTAATCAAGTACGCGATATATGCGGCGAAATGATGCAAAACGAGATACGAACAGAACTGCGCGAATGGCTAACGAATGTGCGCGGATTGGTGCCAACGAATCTTGAGGATATGCGAAGCATTGCCGAGGGAATTGGCCAAGTTGCAGGGGAACTGACAACACAGGCCCAGGCTACGGATGTCTAGTTTCATCGGCACTTCTTGAGAACTAGCCGCCGAGTGTTTTGGTCGTGCATCCAGATGTGGATACCGATTCCGGTCTCTCCCAACCAGATTCCGATGTCCTTCTGTTGAGCGCCTGGAGGATTTGATTTGGCCAGCACAACACCAACATCGGCTGTAAGTCTATCTCCCTTGCCGGAAGGCATTAGCGATGCCAACGCTTGAAAGAGCGATTCAGCAAAATCAACGGCATCGCTTGTGAACGGGTGACACAGATATTCGTCAACAGAATGAACCTTCCTGTCTACTAGGTAGATTTCGGCTGCGGGATAAGAAAGTCGGCCATCCTTATGCCAAACCTCCCATCGGTCAACACCGTTATCAAAGTCGCTCACAACTCTGTAATCATCGGCCAACAGCTTTTCTGCGTCTGCTGCCGACATGCCGCGCTTCACCTTTGAAAGCGATGGTTTGTGCTTGAGCATCTCCAGCATCGCCCGCCCTCCATAGAAAAATCTCCGCACAATTCGAGACAGCCGCCCAGACGATGTGCTATTGAAAAACAAAAGGCTCAGTTGCGAGCTGAGCCTTGATGCGATGTCTCGATTCGCCGGGACACGTCGTGTCTTGTCTTGTCACGTGATGCCTTGCCGAATCCAATTGTAACGCGGAGATGGCATGGAAGGAAAAGATAAAGAAGTAATGGACTTGGCTCAGGAGATGGTAACTCTTCTGCGCAAGCACACCAAGTCAGCAGCCGACAGGTCAGTGGTGATGTTGGCATGGGTTACTGCGAGGGATTTGTACAAACTGTCTGCTCCTACTTTTATGGACGAAGTAAAGCGGACTGAATCTCTTGCAACATCTTGATAATCTCGTGGAGCAGGTTGAGGATTTGATCTTCCTTGCTAGGTGTTGGCGGCATGGGGTTATCTCCTATGACAGTAGCTCGGCTAGTGTCCAGACGTGATCGGTAATCCCCGCTTCCATTGCGGGTGTTACGCGAATGCTTGAGTGAATCCGGCAGAAATTGTAATACGCGAAGTGCAGCGCGACCGCTGCCTTCAGGTTCGCCAGTTTCTTACTGAAAGCATTTGTCAGTCGGGTGAGCCTCCGAAGCTGCATTCGCATGGTCAAGTTCTGCCGTTCCACATGCGAAGTACAGATGTGATCGGGGTCAGGTCTGCCGTCTCGAATCTTGGATATAACCTCCGCGATTCTTGGTGGGGAGTACCTCGCGTCGGACGTGTCGAACTGACCGTAATCGCCAAAGAGTTTTATCAATTGCGCGAAGTCCACCGTTCCGCCGAATACGTCCTCGACGCCGCGCTCGTAGAAGTGGAACCCGTCCGTGGTGAGTTGGAACCTGGCATCAGCAAGGCGCTTTTCCAAGTCCAGCAGGAACCTGTAGGTGGTTTCCTTGGTGCGCTTGCCGATCACGAATGACGGCACCAACTTTGTTTGTTCATCCATCCCGACAAAAATCCACTGATTACCGAATTCCTCCGGGTCGTCAACGCGGACGTGCTTGTCTTTTTTGCCCACGTAGCACCAGATTTCATCGGCCTGAATGTACTTTGCGTGGATGTTGCGCATACGCGAGTCATGCAACGCGGCGCAGCGTTCACCAGCGAGCACCAGCAACCGCATGATCGTGTTGCGGTCCAGTTGCGTGATTCTCTCGGTGCTCCTGATTGAGTTCCCCTCAAGCAACAGTTGCAGCGCGAGATTCGCCTTCTCAGTCGGAACATACATGGAGCCAAGCGTTCGCTGATGCGGCTCGGTGTAGGTGCGCTTGCACTGCCGACAGCGAAATCTCCGCAGCCCGTTGCGGTGCTTCCCGAAGCGCTGGCAGGGTTTGCCGCAAGCGCCGCAGTCCATCACGAAACCGTCTTTTACGTTGCTAACCATACACGCATACTACAGCGAGCGCTCGTTGTTTGTCAAGAGAAATGTTAGACTCGAAAAACCAGAGGGAGCGGTGATGCGCTCCCCCGGCGGCTGCTTCCGCAGCCTTCCTCCAATTGCTTTCTCTCGCGCCGTTGGTGGCCCCCGAATTCTGATTCTCTTCTTCATGTCCCATAGAGTGCTCCTCCCACCGCTGCATAATCAGCGCAGATCACAAGAAAATTTATTGCAGCTTTCTTCATGTATTTGCAGGATTTACGTGCTGTTACGTGCAAGATTTGCAGAATCTAGCAGAATGTTGCAGTTTATAGCAGTTTTATCGGTATCTCTCATTCTGGCAATTCGTTAGGAGAAACGCCTAGTGAACGCGCTAACCTCACCCGGCTCTTGCGGTTTGGCTTTGTAATGCCATTCAGGTAATCAACAGCCGTGTGATAAGCGACCTCCGCTTCGACGCTCCATTGCAGCGGCGACCAACCTTTCTCGGTCAATAGCGGCTCAACAAAAGACCGCCGCTTAGCTCCAACGGCATCGGTATCAGTACCCGGTGTCATCGACGACGGCTCAGCGGAATCGATTCCTGAAACCGCGGGAAACGGCCACTGAGCAATTGACTCCTGCAGCGCTTCATCAAGAATGTGCTCTACTTGAGGTCTCCGTAACCCATGAAAACCCAGTGTCATAAATTTCTCGCTTTTCTCAACTTCTTCTAGGCGCAATATCACGCGCTCACGAATCCGTTGCGCTAATTTGTGGAACCACACTGGTATATCGGGATGAGGTTTGGGGTATTTGCTTGCCTCGACATAGAAGAGCGCTTGGGCGTAGCGGTGAATAATGACCGAGAGGTGTTCAGGTCTCCGAAGTTTTGGTCCTTTCGTCTTGAAGTCGATCCCAGGAGCTGGTACCAACATGTCGCTCAGTTCATCCCAATACTGGGTATCAACTGCGTTAATGTCCTGCTCAAGAGCATGGCGGATTTTGAGGGAAAAATCTGGTCGGTCAGTTTCGTCCATTCGCACCCTTGCATCCGGGACGATGAAGGGCTTACGATGAGGGTGTCGAGACCTTATCGAGAAGCCCCGGCCATCGCGCCGGGCTTTTCGTTTTTGTCCTACCGTAAAACTTAACTGCCACGTCGAATCAGTGCATTGATTGCGTTCACCTCAGCATCGCTCGGGCAGGAACATTCCTCGATGTCATAGTCGAACACGTAGAGATCGGGGATCGGATCAATAAATCTCTGGTCGTGATGAAATATGTATTTCTCTTTTCCGGCTTCGACTGTGCCGCTAGAAACGGTTCCCATCCGCGTGTTTGGAGCCACAATCAAACGAACATAAGTTCCATCCTTGAGCATCGAAGCGCCCCCTTCGATTTAACGGGATGAGGTTATTCTATCTATCGGAAGGCAAAGCGCTAAGAGGATTCTTTGGGCGGTCTGCCGCCGCGATGGTGCTTGCGCCGTGCAGCCAGTTTGCGGAAGTAGTCGCTGCCCTTGCGAGCAGTCACAGAGCCGCCCTTCTGCCCTAGCGCTGCTGCTGCGGGCATCTTGGCTTGGGCGAGAAGGTCATCGGCAATGGCAGTAGCCGCGCTCAGTAATTCCCGGCACCTGGCGGTGCGGTTCTCTGGCAGCTTCGTTGTGGCGAGAATTAGATCAGTTTCGGATATGAGATTCTTGAGCGCTGTGAGTTCTTTGCGATTCGATGCCATGCCGCCAGAGTACGGCGAGAGCCGGTCGAAAGCAAGCGCTCGCTATTAGGCATCAACGCACATTTCAGACACTACCGGATCCTGCGTAATGAATCCCCACCCCGCTTCGTGATAGTTTGGAAGCATGATCCACGAGATCTTCCCGGTCGGCCCGCTGCAGTGCAATTGCTCGGTGATCGGCGATGAACAAACCAAAGAGGCCATGGTCATCGATCCCGGCGATGACATCGAAGACGTGATGTCCGTCATCCAGCGTCACGGGCTGACGGTGAAGCAAATCGTCGTCACCCATGCGCACATTGATCATGTGGGCGGAGCGACCAAGCTGAAGCGTCTGACCGGCGCGCCCATTCTGCTGAACCAGAACGACAACGCTCTGCTGAAGATGCTAGCGGTGCAGGCAACCTGGCTCGGCATGTCTGCTCCGGAGAAGGTAGTGATCGACGCCAGCCTCGACGCGGGCGACCAAGTCCGCGCGGGCAGCCTGGTTGCCGACGTTCTGCATACGCCCGGTCACACCGAGGGCAGCATCTGCCTGTATTTCGCTCCCGAGAAGAAGCTGATCGCGGGCGATACGTTGTTCGCAGGCTCGATTGGCCGCACCGACTTGCCCGGCGGCTCCTACAAAAAGATCATGCAGTCGTTGCACGGCCCCGTGCTGGCGCTGCCCGACGAGACCATCGTGGTGCCCGGGCACGGACCGCTCACCACCATCGGCGAAGAGCGCGCCACCAATCCTTTCCTGGTTGGGTGAAACAACTCGCTTCTCGCTATTCGCTTTTCGCTCTTCGCCGGACAGCGCACTTCAAGTTGGCGACATCTGAATTCCTAATCTCGGACAAGCTCTAGACAAATTTTGCTTTGGCGAGGAGCGAAGAGTGAAAGGCCGATAGCGCCTCCCCCTCAGCCGCCAGTTCCTCCTTAAACAACCTGCGCACAATAACGCTTTGCGGCACTACGAGCACGAGGACGTAAGACAAAATCGTTCCGCCGATCACGCCCAGCGAGCCGATGTGCCGCACCAGCGCGATGGACAACGCGATATTCACCACCGCCGCCACGATCGACAGCGCAGCCTGCTCACGGATCCGGTTCATGGCCGCTAGCAAACAGGATTCGACGCTCATGAATCCGCTGATTAGCGCCCACACTCCCATCGCCAGCAACAGAGAAAATGTCGGCACTGCCGCCGGACCCGCCCACAAGCGAATCAGGGTGCGGCCAAAAACAATCAGCACAGCCACACAACACAGATTGAGCGCGACCGTGCCTTTCATGGTGAGGGAGAAGGTGCGCCGGATCCAGCCATAGTCGCGCTTGGCATAAGCTTCTGCGTAGGCCGGCCAGAGCGCGGGAAAGATGAGCGATTGCAGTACCGCGGCGAATCCCACCAGTCGCCAGGTAACGCTGTAAGGCGTGACCTCCGCCGCTCCCAGATAATGGCTGACGACAATATTGTCGGAGCTGAACACCACCACCGCCGCCACTTGGATCAGAAAAAAGGAAGAGCCGGAGTTAAGCAGTTCCCTGCTGGTCGAGCGGTCCAGCAGCGATGGCCGGGGCAGAAGCCACGGCTTGTGCCACGTGACCACAAAAATCAGATTGGCCAGGCTGGCGAAAGTCAGGCATCCCACCGACATGACAAACAGCATCGGCATCGAGACGCGCAAGACAATGCCCAGGGCAAGCCCGATGACACCGGCCACCGCGCCCGCACAGACGGTGTAGTTATTGCGATGCAGCTCCTGATAGCCGGCGAGAAGTTTCCCGCCTAAGTTGCACGGCAGGCCAAGCAACATCAGTGCGGCCGCAACCAGCACCGTGCCTCGCACCTCGGCCGCCGGCACGTTCGCGCTCACGTTGAACAACCTCATCCAGTTCACGCGGGAACAGACGGCGGCGAATGCTCCGCCCACAAACGCTGCAATGGTTCCGGTGACCAGCAGCGCGTTGGTGAAATAGCGCGCTGCGGAAGCCTTGTCGTCCAACGCGTAGGCTCGCGAGATGCTGTTGGTTAAGGTGTTGGCAATGCCGAGGTCCAGCAGGTTGATCCACACTACGGTCGTGGTGATGGTCGCCCACACACCAAAGCGTTCGGCGCCCAGGTAGCGCACGGCGAGGGGCAAAGACACCAGCGTGATTGCCGCCGACAGCAGCCTCGCGGCAGCACCCGACCACACCGCCTTCGCGATTCGACCGTAACGGGATGCCGGCAAGCACGTTGAGAACATGGCTGGTCTTTCAAAGCAGGTTCGCAGGCCTGTTCCCTGCAACCCTGGAAAGTTCCGCTTTGCTGAGAGCAACTGCCGCGGCTGGATCAATTACCGGAGGGGAATCGTCGTTACGCGGAGGCGCCATATTCGTCTGGGTACGCGACGATGAAGATTGCTCTTTCCGCAGCATCTCGCGAGCCGCAGCCACCGCCTGCTCCACCGACACAGCCGTGATGCAATGCGGCCCGGCGGATAGGCACGCGGCTTTGCAAGCATCCAGCCCAGCCGCGGGTTGCAGGACGCGCACGCGATCGCAATAGGGCGCAAAGCGGATGGGACTGTTGGCATGGTTCGGATCGCCGCCACTCGGATGCCGGGAAATTACGATGGTCTTGCAGTTCATCGCGCCGGCCAGATGCGCGCTTCCGCTGTCGTTTCCGATGAAAAGATGGCAGCGCTCCAGCACGGCGCACACCTTGCGCAGCGGAGCGCCACTGATGATGATGGCTTCGCTGCACAGAAGCTTGTCAAGCTTGCAAGCTTCTTCCCATTCGCCGTCTGAGCAAATAATCACCGGCTGCATGCGACGTTGCTTCCAGAGTTGATTCAGGCTCTGGGCATAGTTTTCCAGCGGCCATCGGCGGCTGGCGCTGCGGCCACCGATACCGACGGCGACCAGGGTGCTCGTGGCGGGTACGTTCGCCAGCAGCTTCGACGCGAACTCACGGTCGCGCTGGGTCAGGCTGATCTCCAGCTTGCTGTCTTCAACCTTCCCACCCAGGATCCTTACGATTTCAAGGTTGCGCAACACTTCGTGCTGCACCGGACCCGCCGAAAGGCAGGTGTTGAATGCCGCATCGAAGCCGCGATTGTGCCGCTGCTTGGCGGGCGAGGCCATCTCGGTGTAGCCCACCCGCTCCTTGGCATCGACCAGCGAGCACAGAAGTGTCGCCAGCCGGTCATCGACATCCCACCTCGGAGAGATGGCAACGTCGAAGCGCCGGCCGCGCAATCGGCGCCAATACAGCCACAGCACCGACAGCAGACTTCGCGCTCGCGCCGGTAGCCACGCAGCGTTGACCGGGCGCAAACTGAGGACCTCGTCAATGTGCGGATTGGTTACCAGCAGCGGGCGAAAGCCATCTTGCACCACCACCGTGCAGGACGATCCAGGAAAGGCACGCTTCAGTTCCCGGAAAAGAGGCGTAGTCAAGACCACGTCGCCGAGCCCATCGAGCCGGATGACAAGCAAGGAGAGGGTATCGCGACGAGGAGGGTCGGGGCTGGCTGCCGGCGCCAGGTGGGCGCGCCAGAAGATCGCCAACTTTGTCGGCACCCGAACGGACAACAACAGAGGCGGCAGCATCGGTCCTTTCTAAGCTGGGAGGGGCGCGGCTTGAAGCCGTGTCCTTCAAACTATTACATAGAGTTGTCATGACGAGCGAAGCGAGGCATCTGCTTTTCTTTTGTGCGTGGAAGGTCCCGTCAAAAGCAGATCCCTCGCGGGCTAAAGCCCGCTCGTGATGACAATAATTAAAGAGTTTAGCGGCGCGCCTAAAGGCGCGCCCCTTCAAGCCATGACGGCTGGTGAGGTCAGCCTCGACGAAGGTTTCGGCCCCGTTCTCGCAATCAAACGTGTGGTGCTGATTCCCTCGACCAAAGGGATGAGTTCGACACGCCCTCCCCAGGCCCGTACTTCGCGGGCCCCCACGACCGCTTCTTCGCAGTAGTCACCACCCTTCACCAACACGTCCGGACGAATCGCCTCGATCAGTTTCAAAGGTGTGCTTTCGTTGAAGACGATCACCGCGTCCACCGCGCTGAGCGCGGCCAGAATCCGCGCGCGCTCGGGTTCGCCCACGATGGGCCGCAACGGTCCCTTGACCTGGCGTACCGACGCATCACTGTTGAGCGCGACAATCAGGCGATCGCCCCTTGCGGCGTGCCGCCTCCAGCAAAGTAATGTGCCCGACGTGCAGGATGTCGAAGCATCCGTTGGTGAAGACGAGGCGGTCGCCGGCCGATCGCCACATCGCCACGCGGGAAAGCAGCCGCTTCAACGGCAAAATTTTCCCGTCCATGTGCAGGGCAAGGTCTTGCGATAAGGCGCCCAGCAATTCTTCTCGCTGGATGGGAACGGTACCCACCTTGTTGACCACGATTCCGGCTGCCAGGTTCGCCACCTGGACCGCAGTCTCGATCTCGACATGGCACGCCAATGCCAGCGCCAAGACTGCAATGACGGTATCGCCGGCCCCGGAAACGTCGTAAACCTGGCGGACGACGGCGGGGGCGTGCAGGCGCGAGTCCTGGCGCAAGACGGCAATGCCCTTGTCGCCCAGAGTCACCACCATGAACTCCATATCCAGCGAAGCCAGCGTGGCATGGCCTGCGGCCAGCACGCGCTCGACGTCAGAGAAAGGCTCGCCGGTAGCTGCCGCCAGTTCCTTCAAATTGGGACAGATGGTAGTGGCGCCGCGATAGCGCGAAAAGTCTCGCTGCTTGGGATCCACCAGTACGGGTATCCCTAACCTGCCGGCTTCCGCAATGATGGAACGGCACACCGCTTCCGTCAGGACACCCTTGGCGTAATCGGAGAGCACCACCACATCGGCGTTCGGCAGCGCGGTGGACACGCTCTTCAGCAGCTTTGTATAAGCTGCGCTGGAAACTGGCGGCGCGACCTCGGTGTCGAGTCGCATCATTTGCTGGTTGCCGGAAAAGATGCGCAGCTTGGTGGTCGTGGGAATGGCCTCAACTGCGGTCAAAGCCGGCTCAACCCCCGCCTCGGCCAGCATGGATTCCAGTCTTGCCTGCTCGTGGTCGCCGCCGCCGAACCCGGCTACGGTGACGCAAGCCCCCAGTCCTGCAAGATTCATGGCTACGTTGGCGGCGCCGCCCGGCCGCTCGTTATGCCAGGTAGCGCGGACCACAGGGACCGGCGCCTCGGGCGAAATGCGTTCCACATCGCCCCAGATGTATTTGTCCAACATGACATCACCGACCACCAGCACCCGAGCGCTGTGCCAGCCCGACTCCACGAGAGCGACAATGCCAGGCACGTTGCCGATCATTGTGCGCCTCCCTCGACGGCCACCGCGTCGGTGATGCAGGTGGCTAGTTCGATCCATTCGCACAGAATGTGCCCGCAAAGAATATGGCCTTCCTGGATGCGCGCCGGATCGGTGGCAGGAACGCGCAGGCAGACATCCGCCAGCGTCGCCATTCGACCGCCGCTGCGCCCAGTCATGGCCACGGTGAAGGCCCCCAGTTCCCGCGCTTTGGCCAGGGCGGCGCAGACATTCTTGCTGTTTCCCGAGGTCGAAATCCCCACTAACACGTCCCCCGCTACGCAAAGAGCTTCCACCTGACGTGTAAACACGTCCTCGTAGCTCCAGTCATTGGCGATGGCGGTCAGAACCGAGGAGTCGGTGGTGAGGGCGATGGAAGGAAAAGCGCGGCGCCTGCGATGGAAGTGTCCCACCAGTTCAGCCGCAAAATGCTGTGACTCGGCTGCACTGCCGCCGTTGCCGCACCACAGAATCTTGTTTCCCGCGAGCAGACAGTCGGTGATGCGCGCAGCCGCGCGCTCGAAGCAGTCTTCCTGCGCCATAAGCTGGCGAATGATAGTGAGGTGTTCGGCGATAGCGTCAGCGAAGACGCCAGATAAGTTCAACGAAGATGGCATTCGCTCCTCGTTTCGGCCAACGAGTTTCTAGGGTCTTCGCAGAACTTTTGGGACTAGCTATTGTGCGGAATTATAGACGATAAGGGCGAGTCTGGCACCAGTAACTTTTGCAATATCGACCATGCATTCCCAAATTGGGATGGGGGTCTGGCCCGCTGTAGCCTTGTCTCTGCCGGACTGCGCGCAACGATATCTCTCCCGCGAAGCCACGCCTTGAAGTGAAAGAGACTCGACGAAACTAGCGGACCAGCTGTTCGAGCGCCTGGTGCACCACGCTCAGGCTGGCCGGCCAAAGAACCATGATCGCCAGCGACGCGGCCATAAGCCCCGCGGCCCCGCTTACCAGGGGAATCAATTCCTTCGCCGGCTGGTCGGGAATGGGCTGCGGACGCAGCAGACGATCGACCCTCTCCGACAGATCGCGATCGTCGGCCATCAACGAGCTGGACAGATAGGAAAGCTGCGGCCGGTTGCCCATTTTCGCCACTTTCACCAGCGCGTCGGCCAGGGAAAGAGCGCGATGGGGATCGCCTGCACTGGCTTGATCGTCGGCCGCCCATTCGATGGCTTTCGCCCAACGCCGTTCCAGAGTTACAAAACCGCGCATGAAAGGCAGCACATCGGGCGCCAGCAGCATGAAAAAGCGCTTGAAGTTGTCGCCCGACGCGCGATGAGCACGCTCATGACGCAGGGCAGCGTCAATCTGTTCCGCGCTAAGCCCGCGCATGACGCGACGCGAAATCAGCAGCCGGGGATGGACCACTCCCGCAACGGCCAACACTGGAGATCTATCTTTGAGCAACAACGCCGGAGCGGTTTCTCCCGGCATTTTGATCTGCTTCCCGTGGCGCTCACAGCGATGCAGATAACGCGCCGTGCCACGGACCGCATGGACCACCCGCACGATGGCCAGCGTCCAAATGGCCGCTCCCAGCAGCGCCGTCAAAAAGCAAACGAATCCCACTTTTTCGCCGGTCGCTTCCGGCTCCAACCACAGATAACTGGGAATGCAGAAAGCCAGCACCGCAAACAGTGTCAGCGTAAAGGGAAGCATGCGCACCGCAAATAGCAGGCGCGCTGCGGAACTGGGCTTCAATCGTTCCGCCATGCGCATCGCAGTGCCGGCACTCAATCGGGTGGCGACAGCCAGCGCCACGTGAATCATGAAAAACGAGGCGAAACACAAGCAGAGTAATCGCAAAGTGTACGGGAGACTCATAACGTCCTCCCCGCTGACAGCTCCTTGCGCTTCTTGCGGATTTTCTCTTCCAATTGCTCCAGCAGGACGGCGTCGTGTTGGCCGACGGCGTCCACCAGCGAGGACAACAACAGTTCACGGGCGGGTTGCGGACCGGCCAGAAAACCGGCGATCAGGTCGCCGGCACGCTGGCGCTTCCACTCTTGACTGGACAAGCGAGGCAAATACAGGAACGCGCGCGCCGACTTCTGCCGCTCCAGCATGCCCTTCTTGAACAGCCGGTCCAGCGTGGTCATTACGGTGGTGTACGCCAGCTTGCGGTCCAATTTCTCGGCCACGTCGCGTACACTGCTCTGGCCCGCGGTCCACAGGACCTCCATGACGCGAATCTCCAGCGGGCCGAGGATCGGGTGCCGGTTCGCGCGGGTTGTCGCATTGCTAAGCAAACTGTCGTTCCTTTCGTAACAGCGTAAGGGCTGCATTGAGGGCTGTCAAATCAGAAATCGCTCTACTTTCGTGCGGAACTGTTCGTGGAGAACTCTTGGCCGCGCACGGGAGCCAAAAAGGGAATGACGTAGCCTCTTATATCAAAATGGCCGGACTTGATGGCCTCAACGATGAGGTCGTACTTAAACTCGCCTCGGCTGAACGACCCATCCTTCAAATGGAAAACGATCATCTGGTCTTTGGCGCCTCGCATCGAAACCTGTTCCGGCGTCAGGTTCTTGACCACCAGCAAGATCGCTCCCCCGTTCTTCTCGTCCGCCTCTCGTTTCTCTTTTGACTCTTTTGACTCTTGCTTTGGTTGCGCTTCCCGCTTCTCGCGCGCCTCTCGATCTTCTCGCGGCAACTGGAATCCGGGTATCAGCTTGCGCGCCTGCTCCAGATTTGTCGCGGGGAAGTTTCCCGCCTGCCAGGCAGCGTCGGGAATGTCGGACGGGCCGTCCAGAATCGGGAAGGTCACCATAGTCTGTCCCGCTTGCAGTTCCCTATCTCCGTTCTTGAGGGTGAACTCGCCCACGGCCACCGGCAGTGCGACCACCTTTGGGCCCTCGGCAATAAACAAGGGCCGCGGGCCCGGTTCGGTCCGCTCCGGAATGCGGATGTATGCCATATCGGACGTTTCGGCCACCACCATCGCAGGGCGGTCTTCGAACGCGGCGAAGGTTTTGCCGCCTTCTCCGCGGAACGGCCCGCGAACGGTACACAGTTGGCCCTTCAGGCATAGCGCCGCCGCCTCAAACGAAGCTGGCGTTTTCTGCTTCTTGGCCGCGCTTTGGGGAAAGCTCATTCGCTTGGAAACGGAATGAGCGGAATTCCCCGTTTGCTTGAACGTGATGGTAAGTTCCGCACTGCCACGCGGCACCGTGAAGGCGATCGCCGCGTCGGCGCGCTGCGGGCTTTCGCCGGGCACTTCGACACTCCAGTCCGCGAGGGTTGGGGCTTCGCCCGCCGATCCGCGCGGCAGCGCGATTCGGGTGACCGTCACTTCTGCCATAGGTTCATATTCGGCGGGGTTTGCGACCATGCTGCCCGATATTCGCTCGCCAGCATAGACCCGCGCCGGCACCACCAACCCGAACTCCTGGTTCGCCGTGGTGGCAGTCGCTTCTGCTTGCGCCTTCGACTTCACCTTTTGTGCTTCGCCGGCCGCCTTTCGCGCGGCGTCCAGATGTTGCATGACCTCGTCATACGTGAACTTCTTGACCTGTTCCGATCCACCACCTGATTCCTCGCCCGCTGGACACTCGATGGACTTGTAGTTTTGAGTCGGGGTGTTCCAATCCGCGCAGGTGTACACGTTGGTCATCGGGTCGTGGGTCAAGCGATGTCCGCCGACTTGTTTGCCAGCCTCATCGAATTCCTGGACGAACTCGCCGGTGAAATTTGCGCTCGCATCGTAGGTGTTCTTGGTGATCCGGTGGATCTGGCCGTCCGGCCGATAGAACGTGGTGGTTTGGTCCGCGACGTAGTATCCGGGCCGATGCTGGTAATCGACTTTCTGTTCCAGCTTGCCATCCGCGGCGAGGGTGCGTTGCTGCGTCACCTGGCCGGCAGCGTTGTAGTCGAACTCCATCTTTCTGCCGCCTCCAGCGTCCTGCACCACGGTCTTCTGTGCCAACAATGATGTTGCACTCCACATCAGGACCGCGAAGAAAGCAAAGCTGAGCCAAATACGCGGTGGGCAGTAGTTATGATTTTGTCGCACGTGTCTTTCCCCTTGGTGAGAACCTTACCGTCGATTAGAGTTTTGAAAACTCAGGAACTGGAATGGCAGCCCTGCGATTGACGCGCACACACATTGGGGCTGCCCGATAGCGGTCAATGCTCTAGTTTAGCACGGGGCCCTCCACGCACGGGCTGTCCACAGTCTAGCCACCAGCAGCGGTGCCGAGCGAGAACGGAAAAAAACGCCTTGTATTTCACTTCTTTCCGCAGCAGGGCGGCGTCCGGGGGGTTAGGGTCCACCCGTGATCTTTCCTGGTCACGACACGGTGCTGCCCAAACAGGGAATGCGCAGCAGGCGATTCGCGTATTTTTGCCATTTGTAAAATTTCTGTGACATTTTTGTCATATAAACTGGGCCACGAACGGGCACTCCGACACCACTTCCCGCTTAAAGCCCGTGAAGACAGTGGTTTGACTGCACTCCGGCGAAAGCCGGACCGACTCGAGGAAGAGGGGCTGGGCCGGGATGGGGCCCCGTAACTACGTGAATAATAGTTGCATTGCGCCATCCCTTGTGTTCCAATCTCTCCACCTGCCTAGAAACAGTTCAAAACAGGTAAGAATCACAATTGCCCAACTACACAGAAGACACGAAGGATCGTGTTCCAACCACACACCTGCCCAGTTGCGAAGACTACTGCGCGCAAGCGACACCCAATGCGCCCGTAGATCAGTTAAGGAGAATGGGATCGATATGACAAGAAATACCGCGAGAATTATCGGGTCGTCCATGCTCGCCATGGCCGTACTCGCGCTTTGTGCCCTGCCGCTCGTTGCGCAGGAAATGACCGTGAACCACGCGGTGGCGTCTGGCGTTACTCCGCCACTCAGAGACCTGATGAAGCTGCCACAGCCGACGACATACGGCTTCCACACAGCGGAGCCCTATCGCCGCATTGCAAAACGCGACTTTGGAAAGTCCGTGGATCCAGTGGAACAGAGCAGCGCTGCTCCCTCAACCAACTACTCAATCATTGCCAACTTCCTTGGGGTCGGCAACGGCTTCCCGGGATACACCGTTCCTGACGCTCCGCCCGATACCAACATGGCGGTGGGCGACACCCAGATCCTGCAATGGGTGAACGTTTCCTACACCATCTGCTCCAAGACTTCACCCTACACCTGCGGACCAGCCATCCGGGGCAATACGCTCTGGGCAAATGGCACTTGGATTGGCACTCCGGGAACTGCATGCATTAACAACAACGACGGCGACATCCTCGCCGATTTTGACCAGAAGGCCGATCGCTGGTTCATGTCGCAGAACGTCTTTGCTTCGCCCTACGCCACCTGCATCGCTATCTCCGACACCAACGATGCGACTGGTACCTGGCATGTTTACCAGTTCTCGGTGCCTGGCTCCGGCTTCCCTGATTATCCGAAGATCGGTATTTGGCCGACCAGCGGCGTCAACAACGGATACTACCAGGCTCAGAACAACTTTGGCCCCGGCGGCAGCGGCTTCCGTGGTCCTCAGATCTGCGCCTATGACCGCGCCGCCATCCTGGCGCACGCTGCCAGTCCGACCCAGATTTGCTTCCAGTTAAGCTCGAGCGAAGACAGCCTGTTGCCCGGCGACCTGGATTCCATTCTCGGTGTGCCGAACACCTCCGCTGGAACTCCCCAAGATGAGTTCTATATCGGCAGCGTAGGCGATGTGGACAACTCTCACTTGTCTCTGTATCAGTTCCACGCGGACTTTACGACTCCCGCTAATTCGTTCGTCCTGGGCAGTCCCAACACAATCCTCCAGGCGGTACCTACGTACACCGGTTCCTGCAGTGGCGGATTTGGTGGCGATTGCGTTCCGCAGAAGGGCATTAGCGATAAAGCAGATTCCCTCGGCGATCGCTTGATGTATCGCTTCGCCTATTGGAATGATGGCATCGCACCCAATGCGGCGCCGTGCGCCATTTGTCAGGTTCCTCACTTCCAGCACTGGTATGTGAACGGCGACGTGGAAGCCTCCGGGGGAAATATTGGCCCTCGGTGGT
The DNA here is from genome assembly GCA_963836875.1 of uncultured Acidobacteriaceae bacterium. Taxonomy (GTDB): domain Bacteria; phylum Acidobacteriota; class Terriglobia; order Terriglobales; family Acidobacteriaceae; genus Bog-257. Next base: position 754,173 of record CAWIKZ010000005.1, on the reverse strand, counting down.
ATGAGTTCCGGGCCCCGCCGTCACCCGGTATCGGCACCCTGACGTCTACCACTCTCACCACTTTCCAGGCCGGTACCTTCGCTCCCGACGGGAACTACCGCTGGATGGCATCGCTTACGCAGGACAAGGCAGGCGACATCATGCTAGGGTACAGCGTATCCTGCGGAAGTACCTGTCCCGGCGGTACCAGCGGCGGAGTTTATCCTTCCGTGTACATAACCGGACGCACGATCAATGATCCGGTTGGCCTCAACAATATGGAAGCTGAGACCCAGGTGGTCGCTGGCGCCGGTTCGCAGCCGGACACCTCAGACCGCTGGGGCGACTACAGCTCCATGCATATTGATCCGGTTGACCACTGCACCTTCTGGTACACCCAGGAGTACTACCAGTTGACCCAGACCTTCGACTGGAGCACTCGGATCAATTCAGCGAAGTTCTCCAACTGCCACTAGAAAAAATCCCCGCTGGGCCTTACGGCCCGGCGAGGATGCAGTAACTAACCTCAACCACAGGGCATTCCGGCAGCGGGATGCCCTGTTTCTTTCTCCCCCATTGGGGTTTGTGCGCTTCTGGCCTTGACAAGAATCAGCGCGACCGCTAGGCGAGCACTACGTCAATGATCTTTTGGCCGAGTTGCTCCACGGTTAAGTCCTGATTGTCGGCGGTCGCCAGCATTTCTCTGTTGCCGGAAAGTTTCAGTTGAATCGAACGGTGCGTAACGCCAGTCTCAGTGACCCACCCGATCTGCTGAAGGGTTTCGTTGTAAGAAATTTCTGCCGTCCTGCTCTCGCTTCGCGTCAGTACGCTCTTGACAATAGTTTGCTGGCCGGGTTCAGTAACGACCAGCACGTTGGAGCCATACTTAGAATTAAAATCCTTCTCGGCCTTAAGTAACCATTCGCGCAAGTTTCTATAGAATTGCAGTCCGAGATCGTGTTTAAGCCCCTCCTCCAGAACGAATTTCTCGTCATCGCCTTGCTGCGCACCGAACTTATCCTTCGTCCGTCTAACCGCCTCGTCCATCCAATCCGTCATGGACAGACCTCCAGCCCCAGATTGCCGTCCCGAAACGAGCGGGGATTCTCTTCAAAGATGCAACCAAAAGTCGAGGGAAAGCAAGCTAATTCCCTCCCTTGTCCCAGTCCACCCAGCCATCTGCCGACTTGAATTCCTGCGCCTGCGGGGAAACATGCGGGGCGGTAAGCGCGGCGGCTTCCCTGATCTTCGTCGGCGACCATTCGCCCTTCGCCCGTGCGGAATTTCGCCCGTCCCACTCCATAACCGGCACTGGGAGTCCCGGAGAAGGTAATCCAGGCGATTCTGCGTCACGCGAACGTGAGCACAACCGTCACGTACTACGTGAAGACACGCGACGAACCGGCAACGCAAGCGATGGCAAAACTGGAGCGGGCACTGCCCGATTCCTTAACTGTCAACTAAGCGTCGACAAAACCTCGGGATCGCCCGGACACCCTCTGTTGGACGACCTAGCGATTTCAGAGAGTTAGGATGGAGGCCCTGGGCAGAGTTGAACTGCCGACCTTCGGTTTAGGAAACCGCTGCTCTATCCATCTGAGCTACAGGGCCGATGCGACGTAACCCCATTATCTCATCTCAGTTGAGAGCGTTTGGGCGGCGACCGATGCATGGTGCGGAGTAAGCTCGATAAATTCCGACCGCACCTCTGGGATTCACAACCCGACATGGAGTGCCGTTATTTTCCTGACGCCTCCGCAATCATCAAGCTCTGATGCTTCTCACTTCCCCGCCGGTTTTTCCAAGTGGCCGCCGAATTCGTAACGCATCGCCGACAAAAGTTTGTCGGCAAAGTCGGCCTCGCCGCGCGAGCTGAAGCGCTCGTAGAGCGCGGTAGTGAGGACGGGACTCGGCACCGCCTCGTCGATGGAGGCCTTGATGGTCCAGCGCCCTTCGCCGGAGTCCGACACCCGGCCGGCAAATTTCGAGAGCTGGGGATCTGCCGCCAAGGCGGACGCGGTCAGGTCCAACAGCCAGGACGCGATCACACTGCCTCGCCTCCACACCTCGGTAACATCGGTCAGGTTGAGGTCGTACTGGTAATGTTCCGGATCGCGCAAGGGGGTGGTCTCGGCGTCGATCGCGTGGGTCTGCTTGCCGACGTTGGCGGAGTGCAGAATATTGAGCCCCTCGGCGTAAGCGGCCATGATGCCGTACTCGATTCCGTTGTGTACCATCTTGACGAAGTGTCCGCCACCGCTGGCTCCGCAGTGCAGATAACCCTGTTCGGCGGTGCCGCCCATGTTCTCGCGTCCCGGTGTCCGCGGTATGTCGCCGATGCCCGGGGCAATGCTTTTGAAGATGGGATCGAGGTGCTGCACCGCCGATTGCGGCCCGCCAATCATCATGCAGTAGCCGCGCTCCAAACCCCACACGCCGCCGCTGGTGCCGACATCCACGTAGTGAATGCCCTTGGGTGAAAGCTGGTTCGCCCGGCGAATATCGTCGATGTAATAGGAGTTGCCGCCGTCGATGAGGATGTCCCCGGCTTCAAGATAGGGCACGATCCCGGCGATGGTCTGGTCCACCACCGCTGCCGGGATCATCAACCACACCGCGCGTGGCTTGGTCAGCTTGCTGACAAAATCCTTCAGCGAGGACGACCCCACCGCCTTTTCCTTCACCAACTCTTCCACCGACTTCGGCGACATATCGAAGACCACGCATTGGTGGCCCGCTTTCATGAGCCGCCGAACCATGTTGGCGCCCATTCTTCCCAGACCTACCATTCCCAGTTGCATAAATTGCTCCCTCTGCTCAGAAAAATCGTTGGACTCTACCTGGCTTTGCCGGTCTTCTTCATCTTCTTGCTGCTCCGCTTCTTTTTCTTTTCGCTTTGCAGCGAAGGTTCCGCCTCCACTGCAACAGGTGAGGGGAAAAGCGTTGGGGCGACTTTGCCAGGAAGAGGCTCAACCCCGTCTGCCCACAAGCGAAAACCTCCGAGAAAGGCATTCGCGTTGTTGCCCACCCGACAGCCCGGAGGCAGTGCTCTCAGCTTCTTGACGTTGCCGCCACCCAGCACGATGTCGTCAGGCTCCAATGCCGCCGCCAAGCGGGCAACCACGTCAAAGACGCAGCGCCGCCACTTTTTCCTGCCTAGCCGCTCGAGTCCGCGCAGGCCAACGTAGTCCTCGTACGTTGCCTTCTTGTAGGGAAGGTGGGCCAGCTCCATCGGTTGCACCTCTCCGTCCACGATCATCGTGGAGCCCAGACCGGTCCCCAATCCCAGAAACAGCATTCGCCCCTTTTGGTAGCTCCCGAGAGCCTGCATGGCGGCGTCGTTAATGACCTTCACCGGGACCCCGAATGCCTTTTCGAACTTGAAACCCACCCATCCGGACGCCAGGTTGTGCGGCTCTGAGATGGGCCGCCCCTGCATCACTACCCCGGGATAACCAATCGATACCACATCGTACTGCCACTCGTTAGCCAGCTTCTTGGTTTCGGCAACCATGCGTTGCGGCGTCAACGTCGGGCCCGAGACAAACTTGCGTGGCTGGCCCTGTCCCGCGGCCAGAATTTTGATGTGGGTCCCGCCTACATCCACCGCCAATACATTCATTACACCGCGCCTTTGGGTCGCCTTCATCATTCGTCTCCTTGAATTTACCGCGCTCGAAGTTATCAGCCCTTGCCGAAACCCACAACTCACAAATTTTGGAGACGGGGCGGGCCTCTGGTCTGGGGCCGGGCTGAAAGTGCAAGAGGCCGGGGTGAAGGGGCACGGCTTCACCGGCTGCGGAAATTGGTCTAGCTTTCCAATTGTTCCTGGCTCTTCTTGAGCAGTTCCCTCTCCCATACCAGTCGGGTCTGGGCCTTTTTCAATTGGGCTTTCGCTTTGTCGCGGTCGCGTGTCGCCTTCTCAACCCGTTGCTGGGCATTCTTGATCGCAGCCATGGCCTTCTTGTGTGATTGCAGCATGGATCCTAGTGTAGACCTGCAGGGTCATGGCACGCTGGGCGACGACGATGCGATCTGGAAGCGCAATACCGACTTCGCAATTTGGTATTGGTATTTGGCGGCAGCGAACTGGATCGCGGCTTCCGTCTGCTGCAACTGCGCCTGGCTCAACTCAACAATCGAACTCAAGCCAAGGCTGTAGCGGGTCTGCGACAAATCCAGGGCCAGGTTGGCCTGATCGACGAACTGCTGGGTAACCCCGATGCGGTTAAATGCGGTGATGGCGTTCAGCCAACTGGCGCGAACGTCGTTCGCAATTCGGTCTTTCAGATCGCGGAGTTGCTCTTGGTCGGCCTGTGCCCGCAAGCCTGCTTCCCGCGAGCGCGCGGGATAGAGGAAGCCGTTGAAGATGGGAATGTTGACATTCGCTCCCACCGCCCCGTACCAACTGGTGAATGGCGAAACGCCTTTGATGGTATCGCTGCTGGGAATACGGCCTACCACGCCCAACGCCGCAATACTGGGAAACAGCAGGTCGCGCTCGGCTTTCTGGAAGCGCTGTGCGGCCTGATATTCATAGCTCAGGGCAGCAATTTCCGGCCGATTGCTGAAGGCCTCGTCCACCAACTTGCTGACAGAATCGGGGGGAGGCTTCAACGGCTCCCCAGACTCCACCAAATCAAACGGCTGTTGCGCTGGATATCCCAGGATCTCGGAGAGCAACGAAAGCGCGGCCTGTTGATTATTTTGCGCGTCGAGCAGCAACAACTTCGCTTGCGCCACGTTGACGTTGGTAAAACTGACGTCGAGTTGCGAGCGTAATTTGTTTTGAAATAGGGCCGTGATCTGGTCCGACACCAATTGCCGCGCGGCGACGGTTTGCTCGGCAACCTGCAGCAGAGCGACCGTCTGTAGAGCGTTATAGAAGGCCTGGTCCACCGCCAGCTTGATCTGGTCGGCGGTGGCCAGCGAATTCATGTCGGCTGCCTTGGCCCGCAGCGCGGCGGTAGCCACCAAATTGTTAGTGCGCCCAAAATCGGTGATGAGCTGCGACAAGGCAAGCCCACCGGCGGCACGCGTATAGAGAACCGGGTTGTTGAGATAGCCCGCCGCGATCCGGCTTGCCTCGTCCGCCTTCACCCCCGTAAGACTTCCATACAGGGTCGGGTAGTACGCGGATTTCGTTTCCCGCGTAACCTGCTGGGAAGCCAGGGCCAGCAGGCGAAAAACCGAGATCTGCGGATTGTTCTTCAGCGCCAGGGCCTCCGCGTCCTGCACCGTCAGGCGCTGCAGCGTCCCGGTGGTTGGCAACCGAGCTGGCGTCTGCGTGCCCGGGATGGTCTGCATCTGCGGTGTCGAAGAGGCGGCCGCGGCAGGCGCCGATGGTGCAGGCGGTGTTGATGGAGCAGACGACATCGGTTGCGTGGGCGCCGTCGGCTGTGCGGGCACCGGCGCCGCCAAAGTCGGCGAACTGACTTGCGCCGCCAGCGACCAACTGCCTAGCACCAGGGAAACAACCAGCCAGAGTATCTTGCGTCTCAAGCCTGCACCTCCTGCGGGGGCTGCGCCTCTTCCTTGCGATGGATCAGCAGATACGCCGCAGGAACAATGAACACGGTCAGGACCACCGATACCAGGAGGCCACCGATGATAGAGCGCGCCAGCGGTGCGTACTGTTCGCTGCCGGCTTCCAGTGCCAGGGCCATGGGGACAAGCCCCAACAAGGTCGCCAGCGAGGTCATCAGGATGGGCCGCAGCCGGACGCGACAGGCCAGGGCGACGGCCTCCCGAATGGGCATGCCCTCCTCGCGATATTTTCGGGTCACGTCCACGATCAGAATGCTGTTGGAGACCACGATACCGGTCATCATGAGCACGCCCATCAGCGACATGACATTCAGTGTGGTCCCGGTCAGGAGAAGGAAGACAATCACGCCGGTGATGCCCGATGGTATGGCCAGCAGGATGATGAAAGGATCGATGAAGGACGCAAACTGCGCCATCAGGATCAGGTAAACCAGCACGATCGCCAGCAGCAGTCCGACGCCAAAACTGAAAAACGACTGGTGCATAGCCTCTACCGAGCCGCGCAACTCCACCCGTGTGTTGGGCGGAAGCTTTGTGTCGTCAATAATCTTCTGCACCCGGCTGGCAAGCGAGCCCAGGTCCTCGCCCTTGGGCGAGACATAGACGTCGATCTTGCGGAAGAGCTGGTAGTGGTCCACTTCGGTCGGAGTATTGATCATCTTAATGTCAGCCACGTTCTCCAGCATGGTGGTATTGCTGTTGTCCTTGGCGTGCAGTGGAATCTGCTTAAAGTCTTCCATGGTCATCGAGCCGAGTTGGTGATTGGTGTACTGCACGGTAAGGAAGTAATTGTTGCCGCTGCTCGGATCGACCCAGTAACTGGGGGCGATCATGCCGTTCGAGGTCAGGGCGGTCACCACGTTATTGACCACGTCGGTAGCGGTAAGCCCGAGGCGTGCCGCCATTTCCCGGCGCACATCGAGCTCGATGCCGGGATAATCCAGGTCTTGCGGGATCAGCACGTCGCTCACGTCCTTCAACTGCCGCAGCTTCGCCGCCATCTCGCTGGCGACGGCGTATGCGGCGTGCTGATTGTTGCCGCTCACCTGGATGTCGATAGGCGCCGGCATACCCATGTTGACCACCGAATCCACCAGGCCTCCGGTTTGAAAGTAGGTGGAGAGTTCCGGAAGATCGGAATCCAGCTTCCGCCGCACGCGGTCCATATAAGTGAAGGTGCTGACTTTGTGTTCCTTATTCAGGCTCACCTGCACGAAAGCCGTGTGCTGGGCGGAGTTGGGAGTGTAGATGGCGGACAAGTCGGGCGTCATTCCGATGTTGGAGACGATCATTTGCAGGTCATCTTTGCCGATGACTCCGCGGATGTCGTCCTCCACCCGGGCGATGTACTGATTGGTCATCTCCAGGCGGGAGCCGGTAGGAGCTTTCACGTTGATGACAAACTGGCCAGGGTCGGTGCGTGGGAAAAAGGCGACACCAAGCAGCGGGAACAGCGCCAGGCTCACCACAAAGCTGCCCATGATGAGAACCACGGTGGCCACCGGGCGGTCCAACGCCTTGGCAACCGCGGCGTCATACTGGCGCAACATGCGGTTATAGCGATGATTGAAGCCGGCAACGAATTTTCCAAACCTTGATTTGGTTTCCTGGTGCCCGCCGTGCCCGTGTGCCACCTTGATGAACGTCGCACAGAACAAGGGCACAACGGTCATGGCCACCAGGTAGGAGGCCGCCAAAGCCAGCACCACGCCGAGCGCCAAGGCAGTGAACAGGTACTTGCTGACCCCGTACAGAAAAATGACGGGGAAGAAGACAATCGCGGTGGTGAAAGTGGCCGCCAATACCGCAAGCTGGACCTCCTGGCCTCCGCGTTCGGCGGCGGTGAGCGTATCCTGGCCCTCCTCCATATGCCGGAAGATGTTTTCCAGGACCACCACGGAGTTGTCGATCAGTCGCGAGAGCACCAAGGCGAGTCCGCCCAGCACCATGGTATTGATGGTTCCGCCGAAGACATTCAACAAAAGGAATGCGGCCAGGCAGGAGACTGGGATCGAAATCAAGACCGAAATGGTCCCGCGCACCGAGCCCAGGAAAATCAGGATCATCACTGCAGTCAGTATCAGGCCCATTCCGCCTTCGCGCATCACATTGGTCACGGCGATCTTCACGTATTCTGACTGGTCGAAGACTACGTTGGCTTTCAGCGAGGGCGGAATGTCCAGCAGATGCTTAACCCGGTCGCGCACTCCGTCCACAATCGAGATGGTGTTGCTGTTGCCGCCCTGCTTCAGGATGGGCAAGTAGACCGACTTCTGGCCGTCCACGCGGACGATGTTGTACTGAATTGCCGACGAGTCTTCGGCGTGCCCGATGTCGCCGAAGCGAAGCACCCCGTTGCCGATGGCCTTCAGCGGCACATCGTTCATCTGCGCGATGTTGGGCAATTGGCTGTTGCTGTAAATGTTGTAGTCTTTGGGGCCGATGCGAACGTCGCCTGCGGGCAGGATCTTGTTGGAGTCGTTGATCACATTGACCACGTCCATGGGGCTCATTTGCGCCGCCTCCAGCTTCACCGGATCGACGTAAAACTGAATCTGGCGATACTTGCCGCCATAGGGCTGTGGTACCGACGCGCCCGGCACGTTGGCAATCTGATTGCGAACGTTGAACTGTCCCTGGTCGTGCAAATCGGTTTCGTTGAGCCCCTTGCCCTTCAGTGTCACAAGGCAAACCGGTAGGCTGGAGGCGTCAAACTTCAGCACCACCGGAGGCAGCGTTCCCTGCGGCAAACGCCGCAGGTCGGCCATGGCCAGGTTGGCAATTTCGCTGGCGGCGGCATCCGCGTCGGTACCCGGCTGGAAGTACACCTTGATCAGGCTCACCCCGGTCAGGGAGCGCGATTCGATGTGATCGATATTGCTCCCCAAGGTGAAGAAGCGCTCGAACGTGTCAGTGATGTTGGCCTCGATCTGCTGCGGAGGCATGCCGCCGTAGAAAGTGGCCACCACCACCACCGGAATGTCGATGGGGGGAAAAAGATCGACTGGCATGCGATACACCGTGACCACGCCGACCACGATGATGGCAAGGCACAGCATAAGAATGAAGAAGGGATACTTGATGGCAAAACTAGGCATTGGCCATTACTCCGAATCCGTGCTGTTGCCGGGCAACACAGCGTCCTTCGGCCGCACTAACTCGCCGGGCTGGTAGCTTCCGAGATTACCCACGATGACGCGCTCGCCTGGAGAAAGGCCGGCAACGATCTCGACGTTATTGGAGCTTTGCACTCCCAGCTGAATTTCGCGAGACTGGACCCGATTCTGCGGGTCCACCACCAGCACTTTCACCTTGTTCTGGTCGCGCTGAATGGCATTCACGGGAACGGTCAGGACATCGTTCCTGCTGTCGGCAGCCAGCACCACATCCGCATACATGCCGGGCTGCAGACGATAGGTGGGATTGGGCACGTCAATTTCCACCTGCATGGTACGGGTCGTGGGATCGAGGGCGTCGGTGAAGCGGGTGACCTTGCCCGTGAAATGTTCGCCCGTGGCTTGCACCTTCACGTCGGCGGAGTCGCCGGTCCGGACCTTGGCGGCAATCGACTCCGGAACCGGGATGCGCAAACGCAGCAGATTGATTTGCGCCACCGTGACCACCGGTAGGCCGCTGGTATTCGAGGTCCCCGCCTGCACCAAGGACCCCGTATCGGAGAAGCGCCAGGTCACGACGCCGTCGTAGGGCGCGACAATCCGCGTGTAGTCCGACAAGGCGGAATAGTGCTGCTGATCGGCCTTGGCAACCTCCAACTGCTGCTTCGCCGCTGCCAGGGCCGACTTGGCCGCATCCACTTGCGCGGCGGAAGCCCGGTCCTTGGCATTGGCATCATCCAGTTCCTGCTGCGCAATCAAACCGGGCCGTGCTTTCTCCGTGTTGACCAAGCGATCCGCGTTGGAGTGCAAGGCCACATGGTCGGCCTCGGCCCGTGCCACGTTGCTCTTGGCGCGCTCAATTTCCTCCTCCGCGTGATGCACCGAGGCTTTCGCTTCGTCTACCTGCGCCACCAGCTCAGGGACCTCCAAGACCGCCAGCACCTGTCCGGTGTGCACGCGATCGCCGATGTCCACGTAGATGCTCCTGATGTACCCGGCCACCTTAGCGTGCAGTTCGACATTCTGGTAAGGCAGGAACTGGCCTGCGATGGAAAACGAGTTGGCGATAGTACCCCGCGTCACGGAAGCGACGGCTGCGAAGGGTACGTTGTCGCCTGACTGTGCGCCGGCCCGGTCCGCTTTTCCATGGGACGAGCTGCCGGCGCGCACCCGCTTGACCTGCCAGACCGCAACCACCAGACAAAACAGAATTGCGCCGAACACAAGCAACGTGTTTCGACGAATCGTCATGACTTACCTCGAATTCGCTGGAACTTAGTTTGCCAATCGGGCATTCACGATTGACGTACCATACACCGACCGGGAACTCAAGCAAGAATCGGTGCTGAGGGGGACCCGTGGCTAATTATCGAACGGGAGGAGGGCGAAGACAACGACGCCAGTACAACAGACGGAGGCGGACCGGGGCGGGGGCGCGAAAAAGAGTCTGGACCCCGAACTGGCGGTACAGATATAGATAGTGAATGAAAAGGACCGCAAACCAGACCAGCACGGTGCCAGTTTGACCTGTGGGTTCGATCTCGGACCGTTCTCCGCTGAGCCACATCTTCGCAGCGGTCGAGGACGTCGCTTTAACGCCAGGGCCATTGCCATACAACCCGATTTTTGCCTGAAAGGCAAACAGGAACACCACGGCAGCAACGAGCGCTATCAACAGCATTCGCCACTTTTCTCGATGTAGTGTTCGAAGACTCACCGATCGAAGGCGCCCCATCCACTCATATTAAACGTAGAAACACGGCCTTGGGAAGGGAGTTGTGCGAAGAGTCAAGCCTTGCAGAAATCACTCCGCGCGAAATGCTTGAAGACAAATGCGTTATTGCGACTTCTGGTATTTCGGCAATCACTGTCTTCAATGTCAATCTCTAAGCGCCATCCCGCAAGTAAGAGCGCCAGCGACTAAACTGTTGGTGGGCGTGTGTAGCGCAATTTCCTGCAAAGGCGATTTTTATGGCTAACGTAAACACGGAGAAAGGCGCCATCGGAATTCTGACCGGCGGCGGCGATGTGCCAGGTTTGAATCCGGCCATCCGGGCGGTCACGATTCGGGCGTTGCGCGAGGGCTACGAGGTCATCGGCTTGCGGCGAGGCTGGGCCAGTCTGGTGGACATGGTCCGCGAAAAAGATTACGACAACAGCGATAACTTTCAGCATCTCACCGAAGAAGAGGTCAATCGCTGGGGCCGCACCGGCGGGACCTTCCTGCACACCTCGCGCACCAATCCCGGGCGGGTCAGTCAAGCCAACCTTCCGGCCCACCTGCAAGGCTCCTATACGGCCCCAGTGAACGATCTCACCGCGGAAGTGCTCAAGAACCTGGACTGGCTGGGAATCGACGATCTAATCCCCATCGGCGGCGACGACACGTTGAGCTACGGCGTGCGGCTGCATCGCGAAGGGGTGAAGGTAATTGCCATTCCCAAGACCATGGACAATGATGTGCCCGGGACCGACTACTGCATCGGCTTCAGCACCTGCGTGACCCGCACTATCGAAATGACCAACCGGCTGCGCACCTCCGCCGGCTCGCACGAACGTTTGCTGGTGCTCGAACTCTTCGGTCGCTATGCGGGCTTCACGGCCATGTTGCCCACCATGGCCGGGGCCGCCAATCGCTGCGTGATTCCCGAATACAAATTCAATATCGAACGTCTGGCCGAGCTGCTCATTGCCGACCGGCGCAAGAACCCCAGCCGCTATTCCGTGGTGCTGATCTCCGAAGGCGCGACCTTTGAAGGCGGCGAGATGATCTTCGCGCACGACACCGCAGACGCTTTCGGCCATAGGAAACTGGGCGGCATTGGCAACTTGGTTTCCGACAAGCTGAAGGAACTCTCTCCCCGATACAACAACGGCAAAGCGGTGGACACCATCAACCAGAACCTGGGCTACCTGGTGCGCTGCGGCGATCCCGATGCCATCGACTCGATCGTTCCCATGGCTTACGGAAATCTCGCGTTCGACCTGCTGCTAAGGGGAATTCATGGAAGGCTGGTTGTGCTCAAGAACGGCCGCTACAGCAACGTCCCGATTGAGACCGTGGTGGCCTCGAAAAAAGTGGTCAACGTGAAGGAGCAATACAATACCGAAAGGCTGCGGCCATACTACAAGAGTTTTGAGGACAAGCCGCTTTTCATGATGACCAGCGAGGGTTGACGGGCTTGCTGTTGCACGGGTAGTGCGGGCCTTCAGGCCCGCGTATAGGGCAAGAGGAAGAATCGCTTCAGCCGCTGAGGCCGTCGACCTCAGCGGCTGAAGCTAGGAATTGCACGAGCGATCTTAACGCGGGCCTGAAGGCCCGCACTACCCGAGATTCAACTACTCTGGAATCGTTCTAGGTTTGTGTCAGACGTGCGCGACTTTGACCGTGGGCCGTTCTGACCCCAATCTCAGGACAATCTCTTTCAACCCGCGGTGTTGCTGGAGCAGGCGGAGATACTTGCTCTCATCGGCGGAAACCTTGGCCCGGATAATGTCCACCAATGCCTGCTTCTGCAGGTTCGTCCATTGCCTGAGTTCGGGCGCCAGCGACAAAACCGAGGCAAAATTTTCGAACGCCGCCTGCTCGAGAGGATTCCACCTTCGAATATCCACATGCAGGTCTTGGGATAACGCCTCCGTGGCGGCCCGCCGCAGCTTTTCAGGATCGCCGCCGAATTCTTCCGCCATCCGTTGCTGCACCGCCAGACCGATTCTTCGGGTCGAGAAGGTGTCCCATTGTCCGGGCGCTTCCTTGCCAAACTCATAAAACACGTGGTCTGCGGCCAACTTCCGTAGGGTGCACGGCGAAGTCCGGTGCGCCGGATCGCGCGTCATCCGCGCTTCCTCTTTCCTGGTGATTGCAAGCAGTTCTGGACGGCCGGGGCGAAATCCCAGCTTGCGATAAAACCAAAAAGCGCCGGACTTGATGGCCTCTTCGTTCTCATGACCGAGCTGATAGGGATAGACGGAAAAACAGGTCACGCCAGCAAGCTGATGCAGGAAGTGAAGGACCTTGGAATAAATCCAAGCTGTCTCCCCGTCGCGAAAGGCGTAAAAGGTGTTGAAGCCAACCTCCATCCACTCAAACAGCGAGATGCCCTCGATGTAGTTGATGGGAATGCCATTCTTCAGCGTCAGGCCCGCATGATAGGCGCGCAGCGGCAAACGCCGCTCGGGGGGCAATCCCCAGAGGAAGATCTGCACCCCACGTCCCACATCCGCCTGAAAGACCTGCTTCGGATCGCCACGCGTGGTGCCGTACAGTTCGCGATAGCGGACGGTGAGAGCGGTGCGTGTCATGTCGAGCATGTCTTCGCCTTGACGGCGCGAAAGTTTGCGGACCGGCAGCGGCGGCGAGTCCATCTCGCCGGCCAACGACACCTGGTTGCGGCGAAGCAGTGGCTGCCGGTGGTAGAACATCGGCGACACTTTTCGCCGGGCGTGCGTCCGGCTCGCCGCGGAATTGCCCAGCTTCCACGTGACGTTGAGCGCCAACGAGTCATAGAGCGACGTCCTCTGCAAGCTGGTAAGGGGCGTATCGGCGACGCGCTGCAAAAGCCACGGCAGTATTTTTGTCGGGCCACCGGCGGCATTGGCCATCCAGGCAAAGAAAGGCGTGTCCGCTTCGACGAGCGAATCGTCTTCCAGCAGCGGAATAAAACGAGGCAATGTCACCCCCATCGGGCGACCCTGCTCTTCAAAATTCCACTCGACCGTAAGCTGTTGCGGATAGCGCTGCGCCAGCCAGCGGGCCACGTCGTAGGTGAAGTTGTCGCTGATGGCGGTGCCCGCGATGCCGGAGAATTCCTCGTCGTCGAACTGCTCCAGGTCAGCGCCCGAAGCCTGAAGTCTCTCCACTTGGTGCACAATGCCGGCCAGCAAATCGTCGGCAAGGTAAGCAACTTTGCGACTTTGCGGAAACGCCCGCAGGAACAAGAGCAAGTCATGAAAACGGATGAGCGATTCGGCATCGTCGAACTCGACCTGCCCCATTGCAGACAAGAGCTTCTCGATGGTCTCGGCACACCCGGGTCCGAATTGAGCTTTGGAGGCTTCCAGTTGCGCCCAAGGGGATACTTTGCCGGCCGTCACGTTTCACCTTCGCTTGCGGTGGAGGCCTTCATGGCGCCAGGAACGTCAATCGAAGGCAGTGTTAACTCTTCCATCCCGGAAGGGCTTCCGGTTGACGACGGCACGAGGGCCCATGTCTTCGTCGATCTCACCGCGCCCGCCACAACAAACAGGTTAGTCACCAAAACGACGGTGAACGCCATGGCCGGCAGAAAGGCAAACACCTCCCCACGGGCGCTGACGATCGCCAGCGCCAGCACCGCGGTGACCAGCCCCCGTGGCAGCATCCAGAACAACAACTCGGTTTCCCGGCGGGCCACGTCCCGCACCGCCCAGCGGCTGGTCTGCATGGCGAGGAAGCGTGCCAGCAGCAGCGCCGCGAGAATACCGGCGATGGGAAGCAGGTATTTCCGGCTGACAAACTCGGCAACAAACCCCAGGAGAACAAAAAAGAACGAGCGCACCAGAAAACTCAGCTCAGCATGGAAAGCGAGCAGGCGCGCGCCCTGTCGAGCCATGTGGGGTGTACGGGGCAAATTGGCCAGAGTGATGCCAAAAATCAACACCGCCAGCAGGCCGCTGCCGCCGACGTAGCGCGCCAGCGCGTACACACCAAACACCACTCCCAAGTTCGCGATGTTGGCGTTGGGATGGCTGGCCAGCAGCGGCCACAGTCGTGACCAGATGGCGCCCGCCAGCACGCCCAGAAGTAGCGCGATCACGATGTGCCGGGAAAAGTCGGCGGCCACCCCGAACAGCAGCGAGTGGCTTACATCCGCATTCAGCAAACTGCCGATGAGCAAAACGGCGATCACCTCGCCCATGGTGGATTCCAAGGTCAGGGTGATCTTGACGGATTCAGGAGTAGAGATCTGTTCCAGGGCGGGTATGACAATGGTGCCGCTGGTGCACCCCAAGGCCGCTCCCAGAAGCACGCAGTCGCTCCACTGGAGGTGCAGCAGCGCCCTTCCCATCAAGGCAATCAATCCCAGGCTCAGTCCATAGCTGACGATCATCAACAACAGTGCGGCGGGAGCGTAGCGGGCGGCTTGTTGCAACCTGAGTTCGGCTCCGCCGGCGAAAAGAATCAGGATGAGGGCCAACGTTCCGAGGATATCGATGGCGCCCTGAAACATCGCAGGCCGGACCCAATGCAAAATCGGACCAAGGGTCACGCCGATCAACAGCAGCACAACCAAGTCGGGCACACGGGTCAGACGCGACAGCCGGTTGGCAATGTACGCCACCACCAGCAGAACGCCAACCATACCGAATATAAGCGTCAATTCCACAATGAAAATCTCGCCAGTCCAGCACCGCACCAGGATCGATGGAAGGACACATCATATACGGAAGTCCGGCGACGCCACAGACAGAAAGACTAACTATAGGAAGCCGGATACAACGGCGACCTCCCTCGGTCTCCTGGCTAGCAAACCATTACGCAGCATTGGTCCGAAATCTTGTCCACGCGATCCACCCCACTGCCAGCAGCGTGAGCACGGCAATAATTCCTTGCGAGATCACGCAATACAGACACCACACCTCCAGAACGCGGGCCTCGATATTCGTCAAATACAAAGCGAACCCCATTCCAATCAGAACGCACACCAGCAACAGCCCACGGCGGCGCATAAATCCCAAGACGCCGATCAGCAGGTATCCGACGATGCCGATGGCCGCCACCGGCACGCCGCGGATCACGGCGTATGGGCTGTGGTTCACCACACCGCAGTCCCACTTGTCATTGATACTGCAGGGCTCGGAACCCGTATCGTAGTGGACTTTCAGGGCCAGGCCGGAAACCACCATCCCGGCGATCGCCAGCAGCACGATGAGATAGCGCAAAAAGATTCCTCCGACCTGGGCCCCCAATCCGTGCCGACTTTGCGTGGACTGGAGCGGGATACTCCGATTGTAATGTGCGGCAGCGACGAATCAGTAGTGGAACCGCCAACGCATCTCGCCGTAGATTTCCCGCGGCAGGTTCCAGTGGAATCCCCCAAACGTCAGGCTGTTGTCCAGCAAGACCCTGAGATTGGTCACGTTGAGCGCCGTCACGGAAACGGAATACCGTTCGGCGAAACTCTTGGAAAAAGCAAGGTCAAGAGTCGTGTGTGCCGGCAGGTACGGTCCCGGATACTGTGCGTTCGGAGAACCATTGGTAAAACCCGAACCGTAGGACACGTCACCGGAAGCGAACGACTGCCATGGAAGGTTGACATTAAGCCCGACATTCAGGGTATTTCTCTGGTCATGATCGACGGGCGCATAAACCGGTGGCGGTTCGCAATCCGGCGCTGGCGGGTTGCCGCAGATCAGTCCGCCCGTGATGGGCCCGGCGGCTTGCGCAATCTGGTTGGAGTAAACCAGATGTGCTTGCACTCGATGCCAGAGACGAGGAGAGACCAGCGACACTTCCCATGCTTGAATGAGCGCTTGCGCAAAGGTCAATGGGAAGAAGATGTTGGATTCTCCAATATTGTTGTGGTCCAGAAAGTTGGTGGCCCGGGTCTGAAACGTGTCAATGTCGAGCGTCCAGCCGCGATAAGGTATCCCCACGCCGAACTGATATTCCTCGTCTCGCTCCCCTCGGAGGGCTTCGAAGCTAAGGTTCTGGCTGTTGGCAAAATCCAGCAGCGGTCCAGTAGCGGTCAGCAACGGTGGCGGCTGGTAGTATTTTCCCCAGAAGGCGCGGAAGACCCAGTTGAGGCGCGGGACCTTAAGCGCGATGCCAAAGCGGGGGCTGGTGCCGCTCTCGGTGACGCCTCCCGCAAAGTGCGATTGCCGGAGACCTCCCATCAGCGTCAGCCAGTTCGTTACCCGAAATTTGTCCTCGATGAACTCCTCAACTACGCCGGCGTTAGCCGTCACGCTGGTGGTGAAGTTCTGGTAGCTTCCGTCATTGAAAATGTTTCCAAACAGCTCGCTGTCATGTTGCCCGAAACCGTATAAACCCACTTGCAGGCTGTTCTTTGGAATGGCCCAACTGTAACTGACCTGGCCCCCCGCGTAGGTGGAAGCGCGGTTTGACGTGGTAGCGACCGGGTAATCGTTCGGCGATCCCCGGTAGTTCGCGCTGTTGTAGTGGAGAAAGGGCGATACCGTGAAAGTCATATTGGGGTTAAGGGTTCGTATCCACGAGAAATCCACGAAGCCGTCCGTTTCGTGCTGCCCATCGCGGAGGCCTGACGTGTTGTAGATCTGGTTTTCAGGGCTGTTGGGGTCGGGATCGTAGGGAATCTGATAGTAGTCGCGGCGCCACTGGGTCGTCCAACGGAATTGATCTTTCGGATTGGCGTTGTAGATGAAGGAGGCGAAGGCGCCGTAGCCATTGTCAGCGTCGTGATAGATCTGCGGGATAGGAGGTTGCAGCCCGAGATCGCTCCGGTTGCCATTGGCACTGACGTAGTATGCAAATCGGTTAGTGTGACCGGCAAAGTCGATCTGCTCGTTCGTTTGCCAGAAGTTCCCCAGACTCATCACCAGTTCGCCTTCGTTGTTGCGATCAAAGCCGGAACGCGGCACGATGTTGAAAATGCCGAAGGTGCGGTCTCCATACCCTGCCTCGTAACTGCCACGCAGCGCCTCCAGGTAATCGATGTCCTTGGGATCGATTTGCGGGCCAACATTGGAGCCAATATTTGTGTTCGGAATCGATACCCCATCCACCAACCAGGTGGTTTGGTGCCCTCCCCGGATGTGCAGCATGTCGTGGGTGACGTAAGCCCCGGGCACGTATTCCGTGATCATCGCCAGGCTATTCGAACGATCGGCCCCGGGAGTTTCGACTATGTCCGCGCGATCCACCATGGTCGTGGGCGTCACCGTGTCCATGTTGAAGGGATCGTACTGTGCAGTAACCTTCACATTCTCGGTCGCAGTCGCGATCCCGAGCTGAAAGTGAAGAACCGGATTGGTGTCGGAAAGGACGGTGAAATCCTGCCCGGCGCTCGCGAATCCGGATTTGTCAACAGTGAGGGCGTAATCCCCTATGGCCACCACTGCAAACGTAAACTCTCCGTCCTGATTGGTCTCTACTTCTTGCGACCAATTTGAATTCTTGGATTTCAGGACCACGCTCGCCCCGCCAATGGGGCGATGCTGTTGGTCGTGGACCACTCCTCGAAGACTGCCGAAGATAGTTGCCGACAGGGGCACACTAGAGAACAGGAACGCCATCCCCAAGAGCGCAGGGATCGCAGCTAAGTTCATCTGCTTTCCGAAGCATTTCACAGCAGTCTCCTCCTAATTTCGTTTGCTTTATAAAGTCGTAACCACATCATTCCGACGGAGAGCCGCCAAGCAAGAACGAATAGGCGATACCAACAGCACTGGCAACGCTTCTTCGTCCGGAGATGGAGCCTTAAAGGCTGAGGAAAATCTCAAGACCGCAGACAAACGGGAGCTCTATGCTCAGTCTTCGCACCAGGGAGTGCTAATACATGGCATTGGTTAATTAATGAGTCTGCAGTCTAGAGCTAAGCTTGGAAAGGAGGAGGACCGCGTTCGTGACATTTTTCTGAAACGCGAAATGCCAGTTGAGAAGGCTCGGGCAGTTCTATTTTGCCGTTCGGCTCTGATCGAGTCACACCCTTGAGAACTACTACGAGCGCCGTTGCTCTGGTTGTTAGAACACGAAGGCAACGGTACGGGCAAACCATCGCAGCCGACTTGAAGCCGTCGGCACTCATGGAGCGCATGCAATGATGCTTGCCGTCACGCCTGCAGCATGCGGGAACCCCTCGCGGGTGCCCTTGGAGCAACGGCAGTAACACCCCCGCACAGACAAGCATCAGCAGCAAACTGGATAGGCAACGCCGCATGAGTGGGCCGATTCTACCACATCACATAAGCGTGTGATCTCTGCCTCGACTCCTGCCCGGTGCCTACTGATCCCGACATGCAGGCCGCGGGAATTAACGACCGCGAGCAGGACATTTTCGGAACTGCCACCTGGTCGTTCACAGAATGTTCACCGCCCTCGCTGCCAGCAACACGATGATGGTCAAGGAGATGAGCGATTGCAGCATCATCAGGGCCTTCGCCCAACGTGAAAGGATCTGCGTATCCGTCGGCGATAATGCTGTGCTGGTGTTGAACGAGAGAAAAAGATAGTCGATGAAGCGGGGATGCCAGTTCTCGGGCTTTGCCGGGGACAGCTCGTGCAGGGCCATCTGAGGAAACAGAAACGCGCCGAGCTCATGGCTTTTTGTCTTTTCCCGCCGGTAGGGGCCTCCGGCATCTAACTTCCAATACCAAGCGGCAAACACCAGCAGGTTGCTCATCCAGAGCGAGCCCGCCGACTGCAGCAGATGAACCGGCGACTCCTTGTGGCTCGGCAGGAAGCGTACCAGCAGGACCAGGGATGCGATCACGGCCAGGGTGACGGAACTGATCAGAACCAGCCCGCCAACATAGGCAATGCCCTCTGCGCCTCTCGAATGAGAGATCAAAACCAGCGTGGCCAGCGCCGCGAACACCGCAACCAACAGCCAATTGGGCCCAAGGCTGAGTATCTGAGGCAAGGCGAAATGAAGAGCTACGACGGCTGCCAGCGCCAGAATGACCGGCCAGCGCGGCTCGACATGACTAGATCGATTGGACATGCATCCGATAATACTGCGTGTGCGCCGTTCGGGCGAAGCGATACCGGGCCGCACTACCCGTGCAAGCGGATACACCAATCCTGAAACCGCTCTAAGAAAACTCCATCAATGGAGCTACTGAGGTGGGACGGAAGCATAAGCGTGAATCAGCTACTTGTTCGGGACCAGTCTGGCGTTCTCGTACTGGCTAAAGATGGCGTTGGCGCCTTCGTGCGCCGGCGTTCCGGCCAGCAACTGTTCTTTGCGGTAAACCAGGCTGCTGGCATTGTAGGTCGCCAGCTCGAAGCCATGACCGTGCGTGATTGCGTCGGTGGGACAGGCTTCCACGCAGTAGCCGCAAAAGATGCAGCGGTTGTAGTCGATGTTGTAAACCTTGGCGTAGCGCTCGGCGCCGCTCACGCGTTTCTCGGCGGTGTTCTCGGCGGCCTCGATGTAGATGCAGTTCGAGGGACACGCCGCGGCGCACAGGAAGCACGCCACGCACTTCTCCAGGCCGTTCTCGTCGCGCTGCAATACGTGCATTCCGCGAAAACGCTCCTGGAACATCGCACCCCTGGTCGGACCGGGACCGTCGGGATAGTTCTCCACGATCGTCGGGTTGAACATTTCCCGGAAGGTCACGCTCATGCCCTTGGCGATCGCGGCAATGTTTCTAACGATTCCCATGGTGGCTTTCAGTATAACAATCCAACCAGTGTGCTGCGCCTCCGCGAGGGGCGGCCGCTATACGCCCGTTCCGACCTGTTGGGTAAGACCCGCTTTCAGTGATTCGAAATGATGTTGCGTGTGGCCGGCTGCAATATACGCCAGCGCGCGGACGGTAACTTCATTCCCATTGGCAATGCCAGCGCGCATCTCGGCCTCAGGAGGCAACGACCCGAACAGAGCGATCGTCGCTTTGCGGATGCTCTCGAATTCGGCGAGCAGGTCATCGAGGCTGCGTGAGTTCGATTGCGCTTCGCGGACGTAATCGTCCTGCTCGAAACCCTGCAGCTCCTTCGGATCGCCGCGGGCAAAGCGCAAAGCGCGGTAGGCCTGGACGCGCTCGGCGTCGCACAAGTGCCCGAGCACCTGTTTGATGCTCCACTTCCCCGGCGCTGGCGCCGCGCTGGCTGCCTTGTCGGACACGCCCACCAGAAGCTTCTTGTAGTCTCCAAGCTGCCTGGCGAGAAAATCGAGGACTGGGCCCTCGGGAACACGGGCGATGTAGTTCTTGTAGAACTCGGCGTATTCGGTGCTGTCGGGACGGGTAAGCATAGTGGTAAGACTGTGCCACAAACCGCGAAGCGGCGGCAAGAGGCCGGAGTCTGAGGTCTGGCGAGGAACAATTTGCCACCCGCCGGCATAACGCCGGCACAAACAGAGATCACATTCAGAATGAGAGTGGCGTTTTCACCTTTGTGCCGTAGAATTGGTAGCAACTGGTCAATGAAACGATGAACAGACTTCTTAAGTCAATACGTCTCCGGAATTTCCTCTCGTACGGACCCGGCACTGCCGAGACGGAGCTTCTTTCGCTAAACGTGATTATCGGACCAAATAGCTCGGGCAAATCGAATCTGATTGAAGCCATCGATATCCTACGCTCGACACCTTCCGATGTGACGCGCCCTATCCGAGAAGGAGGCGGCGTCGAAGATTGGCTATGGAAAGGTACATCCTCCAAGCGCACGCCTATCGCCGAAATTGAAACCGTTGCGTACTACCCCGAGGGCTTTGCACCTTTGAGATACAGACTTGCCTTCACCATGGTCGGCCAGAGATTTGAGCTTGCTGATGAAGCTGTCGAAAGCCCATATCGGAAGCCCGGCGAAGAGGATGTTTATTTTTTTTATCGATACCAATCGGGTCACCCAGTGCTAAACGTCCGAGCCACGACTGAGGCACAAGCTGCGAGCAGCGAGGATCGAGTTCCAAGGTCTTTGCACCGAGAAGATGTTGTTCCTGACCAGTCTATTCTGAGCCAAAGGAAAGACCCCGACCAGTATCCCGAGATCACATATCTCGGCAACCAGTTCGGCAAGGCGAAGCTTTATAGGGAGTGGGATCTGGGTCGCAATACCGAGCCCAGAAAACCGCAAAAGGTGGATCTCCCTGGCGACTTCCTCTCCGAGAGCGCTGATAACCTTGCATTGGTGTTGAACGATCTGGAGAATCGGTCAGAAACGAGACGAACGATTAACGAATATCTCAACAAGTTCTATGACTCGGCCGAAGCAGTAACATCTAGATTGTACGGCGGGACGGTTCAGCTTTTTGTTCACGAGCGCGGACTGAAGGAGATACCGGGAACGAGATTGTCCGATGGCACACTGCGATATCTGTGTCTCTTGGCGGTGTTATGTCACCCGTCGCCACCGCCTCTTATTTGCTTGGAAGAACCTGAGATTGGTCTACACCCGGATATCTTGCCAACTGTAGCCGAGCTTTTGGTAGATGCCTCGAACCGGACCCAACTCATAGTCACGACCCACTCGGATGTTCTGGTGTCAGCTCTTACCCAGCATGCTGATGCTGTGCTCGTTTGTGACCGAGACGACGAAGGAAGTCGCCTCAGTCATCTCGAATCGGCCAAATTGAAGGAATGGTTAGAAAAGTATCCCCTCGGAGAATTGTGGAGGATGGGAGAACTTGGCGGAACTCGATGGTAGGGGAAATTCGGATTTACGTTGAAGGGGGCGGCGATTCAAAGGACACGAAGGCATTTTTTCGCCAGGGGTTTAGTGCCTTTCTTCACGCCCTAAGATCCGAGGCGCGCCGGAGGAAGGTCCGTTGGTCAATAATTGCGTGCGGTCCGAGGCAGCGCGCGTTTGAGGACTTTAAGATTGCGGGGAGGGAGCACCCAACGGCTTTCAACGTGTTGCTCGTAGACTCCGAGTCGCCGGTTCTGAGCCCGCCGTGGCAGCACCTCGGAGAGCGTGATGGATGGGACATTCGTGGACTAAGCAATGATCGATGCCATTTGATGGTTCAGGCAATGGAAGCATGGTTTATCGCGGATATTGAGACGCTATCGCAGTATTACGGCCAAGGCTTCAACGCGAATCCTATCCCGGCAAGTCAAAACGTTGAGAACACAGGAAAAGAAGTACTGAATAGGTCCCTGAAGGAAGCGACACGCAATACCTCGAAGGGTGAGTACCACAAAGGGCGGCACGCCTACAAACTTCTGGAACTTATTGATCCAATTATTGTTCGCCATGCGTCACAACATTGTGATCGGTTGTTCGTCACCATCGCCGAGAAAATGCAAGAAGAAATCTGAGTTGTGATGCAGTAGTTCCCCGCGAGAAAGCTAGCCGTCTTTCTTTACTCCAACCCAAACTCCTTCCACCGCTTGGTCACCTGCTCCCTGGTTTTCTCGTCCATTCGGATCTCGTCCGGCCACGGGCGCGTGAAGCCTTCGCTCGGCCATTTGCGCGTGGCATCAACGCCCATCTTCGAGCCGAAGTCGGGCAGCCGCGACGCATGGTCCAGCGAATCAACCGGGCCGAGCGTGAACTGGATGTCACGCTCGGGGTCGATGTTGTTCAGCACTTTGAGCGTAACGTCGCCGATGTCCTGCACGTCGACGTCTTCATCCACCACCAGAATGCATTTCGTGGACATCGCCTGCCCCATCGACCAGATGCCGTTCATCACCTTGCGCGCCTGGCCGGGATACGACTTCTTGATCGAGACAATCATCAGATTGTGAAAAATGCCTTCGACCGGCAGGTTTATGTCCACAAGCTCGGGAATGGTGACGCGCATCAGCGGCAGGAAAATCCGCTCCACCGCTTTGCCCATCCACGCGTCCTCCATCGGGGGCTTCCCGACGATGGTGGTCGAGTAGATCGGGTCCTTGCGGTGGGTGATGCAGGTAACGTGGAAGACCGGGTAGAGATCTTGCGGCGTGTAGAAGCCGGTGTGGTCACCGAACGGTCCCTCCATGCGCAACTCGTCCAATAGCACGTAGCCCTCGAGCACGATCTCGGATGCGGCCGGCACTTCCAGGTCCACGGTCTCGCACTTCACCAGCTCAACCGGCTTCTGTCGCAGAAATCCGGCAATCATGTATTCCTCGACCTCGGGAGGCGCGGGCACGATTGACGAGAACATCATCGCCGGATCGGTGCCGATAGCGACCGCCACATCCATCTTCCCTGCAACCTGCTTCCCTTCCGCCACTCGCGAGCCTCCACCTGAGCGCGCCATCATGTCCAGGGCTGCGGTCGCGGGGTGCGCCTCGCCCGCCGCCGCGGCCCGGCGCATCTGTTGACGGTAGTTCTCGGCTCCTTGCTTCTGGCGCTGCCAATGCATGCCGGCGCTGCGCTCGTCGTACACCTGCAGGCGGTAGGTGCCGGCATTGCGTTTGCCCGTCTTGGGATCTTTGGTGATTACCGAGGGCAAGGTGATGAAGCGTCCTCCGTCCTGCGGCCAGCATTGCAGGATGGGAAAATCCAGCAGAGAGAAATTGTCGCGCTTGATGACTTCCTTACAGGGACCGCTGGAAACTTCTTTGGGGAAAAATTTCCCCATCTCCGCCAGCATGGGCAGCATTTTGATTTTGTCCAGCAGCCCTTGCGGCGACTTCACATCCATGAAGTACTTGATCCGGTCGGCGATCTCGTCAAGCGAATCCACGTCCAGCGCCAGCCTCATGCGGCGTTCGGAGCCGAACTGGTTAATCAGCAGCCTGGCCCCGGGGTAGCCCTTGACGTTTTCGAAAAGCAATGCCGGTCCGCCGGGGCCATGCCTGCCCCGAGGTCCCCATTTGGAGACCCGGTCCGTGATCTCGGCGATCTCCAGGACCGGATCGGCTTCCGCTCTAACGCGTTTTAACTCTCCCGCTTTATCCAGCGCGGAGATCCAATCTCGCAAATCGTAGTAGGCCAAACCAACCTCGCTTCAGTGGTCGCGGCAGCAAAGCGGCGAGACACTGTTGGTCGTCGTTTCAGAATCGGAGTAACTGACGATTATAGTGGGCGGCCAATCCAAGGAACTGCGCTGCTTGTGCGAAGCCTATCGGGACGCCGGTTTTAAGCGCTGTTGACCCAAATACCGGCACCTATTTTTCACTAGCACCGAGGTGCCGCACCGATTCCTACACTAGCAAATTAATTGCCAACAATTTTCTTATTCCGCTTGAATCTATGCGGTCGATTGCATAGTCTTAAAGCATTGGGGAGAGCGGCAACGCAAGTCTCTTGTCGCTCGTCGGTGTTCTCAGTAAGTGGTCCGATTTTGCAAAGATAGTTCTTGCCGTGAGAATTTTCACCCGCTTCGGCCATCTCTGCAATCCTCGCACTCCCCGTGTGTCCTCTTGGCTGCCCACAGATGGGCCTACAATCAATGGTAGGCAGCCGATAATCATTCCGCCCACAACGGAGGAAGGTTACTAATGCCGGTGACTCGCATTGATTTTCCGATGGATGAATTGACGCGTCCTCAATCCCAATCCGAAGCAGAGATTCAACGGAAATTGGCCCAGGAACGCGCCCGCCTGGCCAGCCTGATGGGCCTGGACAGTGGTCCGGTTCGCCACTTTCGTCGCCCCGCCGAGAAGCCCTTCACAGCGGAAGAGCGCAACAAGGTGACCATTCTTTTCGGTGGCCTGACCTGGAAACACGAGCGCGTGATCCAGGCGGTGTTTGAAGGCTGCGGATATCACTGCGAGATTCTGCCCGTTCCGAACGTGTCCGCGTTTCAACTGGGCAAGGAATACGGCAACAACGGCCAGTGCAATCCCACCTACTTCACGGTTGGCAATCTGGTGCAGTACCTCCAGGGCCTGCAAGCGCGCGGCATGACAAAGGACGAGATCATCAACAACCACGTCTTTTTTACCGCCGGCTCATGTGGCCCATGCCGCTTCGGCATGTACGAGTCGGAGTATCGCCTCGCTCTGCAAAACGCCGGCTTCGCCGGCTTCCGGGTATTGCTCTTCCAGCAGAATGACGGCGTGAAGGCGGCCTCCGGCGAAGCCGGGCTGAAGTTCACGGTGGACTTCGGCATGGGCATGTTCAATGCCCTCAACCTGGGCGACATCATGAACGAGATGATCTACCGCATTCGTCCCTATGAAGTCGAAAAAGGCAAGACGGATGAGGTCTTCCAGTCGTCCATCGACACGCTGTGCACCCTGCTGCGCGAGCGCAAACCATTCGAGGACCACGAAGACCTGCCGGAATGGATGGCCAAGAAAGTACGCGCCAACAAGGGCAAGAAGTGGGAAATCTGGGTCAACTCGCTGGCCAAGGTCCGCGAGCAGCTTTACGGCAACCCGTACAAAGAGGCGCTGGCGGCTGTCCGCCAACAACTCGCCACCATCGAGGTGGACCGCCTGCGCGTGAAGCCGGTGGTCAAGATCATCGGCGAGTTCTGGGCGCAGATCACCGAGGGCGATGGCAACTTCCACATGTTCGAGTTCCTGGAGCGGGAGGGCGCGCAGGTGCTGGTCGAGCCTATCGGGACTTGGGTGATGTACATGATGTATCAGGCCAAGGCGCGCGCCGCCGCCCGCCGGCCGCTCGATGCTCCCTACAAGAAAGTGAAGTGGTACGAGTTGCGCAAGATGGCGGTGAACGAGTTGAAGTTCCGCCGGAAGCAGTGGTTGTGGGGCGTGGGCGAGCGCTTCTATGCGCGCCAATACCATCGCGTAGTGGAGGGCCTGGGCGACATCGCGCACCATCTGGTGGACCAGAAAGAGATGGCCGCGATGGCCAACCCGTTCTACAACGAATTCGCCCGCGGCGGCGAAGGCCATCTCGAAGTGGGTAAGAACGTCTGGTACACCAAGAACCGTCTCTGCCACATGGTGCTGGCGTTGAAGCCATTCGGTTGCATGCCGTCGTCGCAGTCGGATGGCGTGCAATCGGCTGTGGCCAACCACTTCAAGGAAATGATTTTCCTGCCGATCGAAACTTCGGGTGAGGGCGAGATCAATGCTCACAGCCGGGTGCAGATGGCGCTGGGTGAGGCCAAGGTCAAAGCTCGCATGGAGTTCGAGCAGGCGTTGAAGTCCACGGGCAAACGGCTGGAGGACATCAAGGACTACGTTGCCAAACATCCGGAACTGCGCAACCTGTTTTATCCGGTGCCGCACGTTCATGGCTACGCCGGCGTGGCTGCCAATTTCGTGCTGCATGTCAACGATCTGATGAACGGCAAGAAACGCCTGGCGCGCGTGCCGGTGACTCCGCCGCAGAAACTGACGGTGGCCGCCGCGTATGGCGATTAGTGATTGATTTTTCAGGTTGACCGATAAAAAGGAAGGAGGGTCACTCTCTACATGCCGGAAGTGCAAGCACCGGAAGGTACGCAAGCTGCCCCGACCTATCGCTTGGATGTGCAGCTACACGACCTGCTCATGAAGCCGCCCGAGCAGCCACGGCTGTTGCCAGCGCCTTCGAGCGGCAAAGAGCAGAAGCTGCCGAAGCCGGTTTTCCCGCAGTTTCCCGAGCTGATGTCGGCCGCGGACGAGGATTTCTTTCCCAACAACGGCACTCGCAAATACAAAGTGAAGCACATTTACCGCGCGGCGAAAGGGTGGGCGTTTCCATTCTTCCGTTCGCGAATCATGCCGGGCGAGTTTCATCCCATCATTGCCTACCTGTTCAACGAGTGGAAATGCAACCTCGATTGCCACTACTGCTGGGCCTTCGACAACAGCGTCCGCGGCATGACCGAGGATGTGGCCAAGCGCTCCATTGACTGGCTGCACGACACCGGATGCCGTGTGCTGGCGCTGATGGGCGGCGAGCCGCTCCTGCGTCCCGACCTCGCCCACAAGATCGTCTATTACGCCGCCAGGAAAGATTTCTGGATTTATCTGCCGACCAATGGCCGCCTGATGCGGCCTGAGGTAATCGACAAGCTGGCTGACGCTGGTGTCGCCACCTTCAACCTCGCGGTGGATGCATGGGACGTTAAGCCGGGGCTGCCGAAAGCGATGGTGCCAATCCGCTCGTACTTCGATTATCTGGTCAAGAAGCAGTACAAATATGGCTACAGCGTCTTCCTCAACATCAACATCTGCCATAACAACATGGACGACGTGCGGCAGCTAACGGAACTGGCGCACGACAGCGGTATTGCCACCGACTATCACATCTGCGAGTCACCGATGACCGAGCAGCCCCACTTCAAGCACCTGTACACCAACCCGACGTTCATCCGCGAGGAAGACCACCCCATGGTGTGCGAGCTGGTCGATTGGCTGGTGGAGAAGCAGAAGTCCGGCTACCACATGGTGAATTCGGGGGAACGGCTTTCGCAGATGAAGGAATTCATCAAGGGAGAGCTGGAAGACTGGAACTGCCGCGCCGGACACAACTCGCTGATTATTCGCGTGGATGGCACACTGGCGCCCTGTTTCCCCATGTACTCGGCAGGTTATGATTGGGGAACGATCGAGAACCACAAGTTCGAGAGCAAGCAGTTAAAAGACATGAAGAAAGAGTGCCAGAAGAGCTGCTTCTCTACCCTGAACCATATTCTGGCGTTTTGCTACAACGACCAGCGGGTGATTCGCTGGTTGTTCACGCAGGCCAAGCGTGGCTTTCAGGGTGTTAGCGGAAATTTCGGCGACTAAGGTTTTCCTTGCCGGTTCGGTTTTTCGGAGGGCTAGTGGGTCCGCATTCTCATCAACACGGTTCGTGCAGTAATGGCGAGCAGAAGGTTGACGTCCAACTGGACGCACTTCAGGGCCCGCCGCCCGTTGAAGACTCGCTTCCGACGCGGGTTCTGGCCCGTTCGCGCGAAGTGAATGCGCAGCCGGGCTTCAAGGCGGTCTATACCGTCGGCATGGATGTTGGCTCGACCACGGTGAAGGCGGTTATTGTCAACGCCGAGACCGACCAGATCATCTGGCAGGACTACCAGCGTCACGAAACCAGGCAGCCGGAGAAGTTGCTGGAATTCCTCAAGCGCATGGAGGAGGAAGTCGGCATTGCTCCGCACAACTGCCGCATCTTCATCACCGGCTCGGGCGGAGGCGCGTTGGCCAACCTGGTCGGCGCGAAGTTCGTGCAGGAAGTCACCGCAGTGTCGCTGGCGGTCGAAAAGCTGCACCCTGAGGTGAACTCGGTCATTGAATTGGGCGGGCAGGATGCCAAGATCATCATTTTCAAGGAAGACGGGAATACCGGCCGCAAGAAAAAAATCCCGTCGATGAACGACAAGTGCGCGGGAGGCACGGGCGCCGTCATCGACAAGATCAACGCCAAGCTCAAGATTCCACCCCAAGAACTCTGCGACCAGGGCTACACCGGCATCAAGCTGCATCCGGTCGCAGGCAAATGCGGTGTCTTCGCGGAAACCGATATCAACGGCCTGCAGAAGCAAGGCATCCCGCCCGATCAGTTGATGGCTTCCCTGTTCGATGCCATCGTTCTGCAGAACCTCACGGTCCTGACCCGCGGACATACTCTGCGGCCGCACGTGCTGCTGCTGGGAGGGCCGAACAGTTTCATCCGCGGAATGAAGGAAGCGTGGCAGCAGAACATTCCCCGCACCTGGGAGGAGCGCAAGGTCCAGCTTCCCGAGGGCGCCAAGCCGGAAGATCTGATCAAGGTGCCAGAGAACGCGCAGTATTTCGCAGCGCTGGGCGCAGTGGAATTCGGCAAGGACGAAGAGTCTGAGGTCGGAACCTACACGGGCACTGAGTGCCTCGAAGACTACATCTCGGTCGGCCGGCAAGCGGAGAAGGCGAAATCGGGCGCTGCTGGTTTGAGCGCCTCCGAGGAAGAACTCGCCGGCTTCAAGCAGAAGTACGCGGTCCCGAAATTCGTCGGCGCGAAGTTCGGCGTCGGCGAGACGGTGCGCGGATTCGTCGGCCTGGACGGCGGTTCGACTTCGACCAAAGCTGTGCTGCTGTCAGAAGCGGGTGACGTACTCTGCAAGGCCTACCAACTGTCGGGCGGCAATCCCATCCAGGACACCATCGACATGTTCGTCGCGCTCCGCCAGCAGGTGGAGTCGCAGGGAGCCACCCTGGAAGTGCTCGGGGTCGGCACTACCGGGTATGCCAAGGATGTTCTGAAAGACGTGCTCAAGGCCGATGTCGCGCTGGTGGAGACCGTGGCGCACACCGAGTCGGCCATGAAGTTCTACAAGAATCCCCATGTCATCGTGGATGTCGGCGGCCAGGACATTAAGCTGATCGTGTTGAAGGACGGCCGCGTCAAGGACTTCAAACTCAATACCCAATGTTCGGCCGGCAACGGCTATTTCCTGCAAGGCACCGCCGAGTCGCTCGGTTACAAGGTGGAGGAGTACGCGGACATTGCTTTTTCGGCCAACACCATGCCGATCTTCGGCTATGGCTGCGCGGTGTTCATGCAGTCCGACATCGTGAACTTTCAGCGGCAGGGTTGGCGGGGCGAAGAAATTCTCGCCGGACTGGCGAACGTCCTGCCAAAAAATATCTTCCTCTATGTCGCCGGAATTCCAAACCTCGCGAAGTTGGGATCGCGCTTCATCTTGCAGGGGGGCACGCAGAAGAACCTGGCGGCGGTCAAGTCGGAAGTCGATTTCATTCACTCGCACTTCCACGGCGTTGACCACGAAGCCGAGGTCATCGTGCACGAGCACTGCGGCGAGTCGGGCGCAATCGGCGCGGGCGTGGAGGTCATTCGTCTCTACAAGAACAGCCATGGCACTACCTTCATTGGGCTCGATGCGGTGCAAAAGATCGGCTATCGCACCACGCGCAACGAAGATACCCGCTGCTATTTCTGCAAGAACAATTGCCTGCGCACCTTCATCGACGTGAATGTCGGCGACCATTTCGAGCCGGCTTCGCCGCTGCCGGTGTTTAAGTCGAAGGTCCCGCTGCAAGCGGGAGACCGGCGGCTGATCATCTCCACCTGCGAAAAAGGACAGGTCGAGGACGTGGGCGCCATGCGCGGCATCAAGGCGGGGTTGGACGCGATCAAGAACGCCAATCCGAATCTGGTGGACATCGCCGCCCGCGAGGTGTGGCGCTCGCGCAATCCGCAGAAGGTTGCCGATCCCATTCCCACCCGCGCCTGGACGTCGGCCGCCAAGCAACGAATTGCGCTGATGAAGAAGCGCTCCAGCTTGCGCATCGGCATGCCGCGCGTGCTGAACATGTACCTCTACGCGCCGCTGTTTAGCGCGTATCTGGAGAGCCTGGGTCTGGAGCCCGAGAACCTGGTGTACTCCGAGTTCACCGGCCAGGACATGTACCGCGCCGGCGCGGGTCGCGGCGCCATCGATCCGTGCTTCCCGTCGAAGGTCGGCATCCCGCACGTTTACAACCTGATCTTCCAGAAGCACCAGAAGAAGCCGCTGGACGCCATCTTCTTCCCCATGATCGACACCCTGCTTCAGCCGCTGAAGAACTGCAACGGCAGCAATGCCTGCCCCACCGTGACGGCCACGCCGAACTCGGTGAAGGCAGCGTTCATTAAGGAGAACAACGTCTTCAAGGAAAACGGCATTCAGTATCTCGATCCCATCCTGAACCTTGACGACAAGAAGCTGTTTACCTTGCAGATGTTTCAGACATGGGCGCCGATCCTGGGGCTCTCCGAAGAAGAGAACGAACGCGCGGTCGAGGTTGGCTTCAAGGCCTTTGAGGACTTTGATCGCGGAGTGCGCAAGCGCGCTCGCGAGGTGCTCGACAGCCTGGAGCGCGAGAACCGCCTGGGCATCGTCATGCTGGGCCGCGTGTATCACCACGATCCCGGCCTTAACCACGAGATCGTGGAGGAGTTCCAGAAGCTGGGCTATCCGGTGTTCTCGCAGAGCCTACTGCCCACCGATGAAGACCTGCTCGAGCGGCTTTTCGGCGAAGAGATTCGCTCCGGCGCCATTACTCACGCGCTCGATATTCGCGACGTGTGGAAGAACGCCTACTCCGCCAGCACCAATCAGAAGATCTGGGCGGCGAAGTTTACCGCGCGTCACCCCAACCTGGTAGCGCTGGAGATGAGCAACTTCAAGTGCGGACACGACGCGCCCATCTACAGCGTGATTGAGGACATCATCGAGAATTCGGGTACGCCCTATTTTTCCTTCAAAGACCTAGACGAGAATAAGCCGACGGGGTCCATCAAGATCCGTGTGGAAACCATCGATTACTTCTTGAAGCGCTACCAGGAAACCTTAACGAAGAAGGCGGAGGCGGCGAAACAATTGGAACAGCAACTGGCGGCGTACGAGCGCTCCTTGCGTATGCCGTTGGCGCAGAAATCGCGTACGCAGGAAAATATTCCGATAGGATTCCCGCACGTAGCAGTCCAACGGGAACCTGCGACGGCGGCCGGAGACGATTAGCCATGCCCCTAATGACCGACACCAAGAAGGTGATGTTCGAGATTTATCGTGAAGCCGATTTCAGCGGCCGCTACAAGGTGGTGTACTTCACGGAACTGGGAGAACACGACAAGGAAACCGAGATCCAGGAAGCCATGCGCGGGGAGCACGTTTTCGACGGCTTTCTGCTGCACCGCGAGCGCAACCAGGCCAAGCAGATCGTGGACGAAATCCTGGAGAGGCTAAACCGCGGCGAGGATGTTGGCCCAACCACCATCGAACAGAATTTGCAGCCGTATCTCGCCTGAGCTTGTATTTCGACCGTCTCTCCGGATCTCAGAGCAATCAATGCCGTTCCCGGCGGCTGGGAATGTACACACGCGCGGTATGTACTTTAGGCTGGGAAGGTGATCGCTTCTGAGGCGGTTGGTCCTGCCGCCCGTGAGACATAAAGTCGTTCGGCATGGCCGCTAGTGCGGCAAACGCGCGCCCCCGATTGGGTTGTGGTTTTCTCAGAACAATCTCGTTTCCGCGGCGAAGGATTCCCACCTGGTTGACCGGAAAGCGAAATTCCTTTGACAAGAGCACTGCCTGCTGCGCCACAAAACTGGCACAACTATCTCTTCTTCTTCGCCGTTTTCCTCGAAGCAGTCTCTTTGGGCCGCGGCTTCTTGGCTGCGGCTTTCTTCACTGGTGCCTTCTTGGCTGACCGGGACTTCTTGGCAGCCGGTCTCGCGGGCTTCTTGTGAGCCTTCGCGGGCACCGACTTCTTGGCTACCGCCTGCTTCGTTGACGCAGCCTTCTTCGCTGCAGGCTTGACGGCAGGAGTTGATACCGCAACCTTTTTCGTTGCAGGCTTGGGAGCGGGAACCGCCGCCTTCTTGGTCTCGGGAGTCGCTACCGCTTTCTTGACCCCTGAAGCTGGCTTCGTTTCCGCAACTGGCGCAGCTACGGCAGGCACCGGAACGGGCACGACGGCTGGCGTCTCCGTCGTTTTCGCCTTGCGTCCCCGCTTCGCCGGGGCTGGCGCTTCGCCGGTGGGTGCAATCCCTTTTGCAGCCGCTGCTTTGCCGCGTCCTCGCCGGGGCGCCGGTGGCGGCGGTGGCGGCGGCGGTTCATACGGCTTCAAGAAACTCACGATCTCCGTATGCGACCGCAGCTTGCCATCAAGCAGCAACAGGAAAGCCTCGTCCATCACCTTTTGATATTCCGGCAGTTGTGACGTAATTCGCAATTCTGCCATTTCGGGGAGCGGCAACCTCTCCTTCATCTGCCGCCATTTTGTGAAGAAGTTTTTCAGCTTCTGATCGACTGGCTGTTGTTTCGTGGTGAGGCTTAGAAACAGAATATTTTCCGGCGAGGCTTGTGACAGGACCTTCCACGATCTCGAGGGTGTGCCCGCCTCCTTGCTGGTCAGTTTCTTCGCCAGATCGCGGGCCCCACTTTCCAGGCGCTTCCACTTATCCACGAAATCGCGGCGAGGAATCATGCGCTGGATTTCGGAGGTGTCCTTGTCGCCCATGCGCCGGGTCAGGAAGTACATCACGATCGGTCCGGCTTCCACCGAGTAGCCGAGGTCGTTGATCATCTGGCGCGTCTTCACCACCTGCCCCAGTTCGCTGGTGTCGACTTTGGCCATGCTCCAATGCGGATGCAGCACCTTCAGCCAGCCTTCTTTATCCAGCGCGCGCATGATGTGCAAGGGATCGTCTTCGTGCGCCAGTTGCTCCAGTTCGTAACCCACGGCCCGCTTGCCGATATTCTCGATGTAGTTGTTCTCTTTGGCGGCGGCGTAGCGCGCTTGCGCGCGCTCTTCCAGGGGCCAGTGGAAACGTGCGCTCAAGCGTATCGCCCGGATCAGCCGGACCGGTTCTTCCAAAAACGCGTAATTGTGCAGGACGCGAAGCACCTTGGCTTCAATGTCGGCAACCCCGTTGAAGGGATCGAGCAGCAATCCGCGTGACCCCGGATTCAGCGACAGAGCCATCGCGTTGACCGTAAAGTCGCGACGCCTTAGATCTTCATTGATGGTGGCGGAAGTGATGCTCGGAGGCTTACCGGGCTGGTCATACGCCTCGGCCCGAGTCATGTTCAACTCGACCCGCACGTTACCCGGCATCAGCAGGTAAAGGATTCGCAGCTCCTCATCGACGCCCTGCACCGATATGCCGGCTTTTTCCAGTTCCTTCTGCAGCTTGAGCGGATTGCCTTGAATGCTGAGATCGATATCGCGGATGGGAAATCCGGTGATGAGGTCGCGAATGGTGCCGCCGGTGAGATAAAGATTGAGCCCCGCATGTCGGGCAATTTCCTGCACCAGGTTCACACCACTTTGTTGGTCCGGTGTGAGCCGGGTCTCCATGCTATAGATGTAGTCTGCCATCTAAATGTATGTTTCTAAAGGCGAACTTCAACAATGAAGCGGTCCCGGCCAGAGGACGCCCGTAATAGCAGGCCGCTTGAGCCGATTCTTCCTCCGCCGCGGAATCCGCACTCCTCCGTATCCAAAAACCGGCTGAAAAACCATCCCTAACTCTGCAACTCACTCTTTCGACGTAACTTAAGGGATTGTTGGCACCGGGGTCACCGTAAAACGAACAATAACACAAAAGTTGACGATTTGGCTACAAGGTAGCTTCCTGAGGGCACATTTTGAGCAAAAGTGCGACAATCGACTGAGCGCCTCGATTCGGCCTATGTCCACCACGCACAAGAAAGTGATCGTCCGCAAGATGGATCGCGACACCGTAAATGGTTACGTTAGTGCCGTATTCATTGCTGACGGAAAGCTGGAGTTGTTGAACACGGCGGGCAATGTAGTTTCCATCGAGCTGCGCGAGGTCAAAGGCGTTTACTTCGTTCGCGAATTCGGTGATTCGGAATCGCTCACCCGCAAAACCTTCACTTCGCGGCCTCGCATGGAAGGCCTGTGGGTGCGGCTGCGCTTCCGCGACAACGAGACCATTGAGGGCATGATGCCCAACGACCTGCTGCAGGAAGGGAGCGACGGCTTTTCCGTTATTCCGCCCGATACGCGCTCCAACACGCAACGGATTTTTGTCCCCCGCTCTGCGCTGGCGGAAATGACGGTCATAGGTGTCATCGGCGACAAGAAGTCACAGCGCCGCGGCCGTCGTCCAGAAGACACGCGTCAGGTGTCGTTGTTCGGGTGAAGTGCTGGTCAGCGGCGAAGTTCCGCGATGTCGAGATATGCCGACTATGAAACTTGCCGAAATCGCATCTGCACTGGGGGCCACGCTCGAAAACGCTGACCCCGACGCCGAGATCATGGGCGTTGCCGGAATCGAAGCAGCCGGGCCCGGGCAGATTACCTTCGTCGCCAATCCCAAGTACGCGGCCGCCGCCAAGACCACCGCCGCCGCCGCCGTGATCGTTGCCGAGGACTTCCCTGCTATCGCGACCGGCATGTTGCGCAGCAAGAATCCCTACCTGGCGTTCGCCAGGGCGATCAGTCTTTTTTACCGGCCCCCTGTGTACGAGGCCGGTGTGCATCCGACAGCCGTGATCGCACCCACGGCCAGAATCGGCAAACAGGCCCACGTTGCAGCCTACGTGGTGATCGACGAAGACGTCGAGATTGGCGACGATGCTGTGCTCTTGCCGCACGTTGTGATTTATCGTGGCGCACGCATCGGCAACCATTTCTTCGCGCATGCCCACGCGGTCGTGCGCGAAAACTGCATCCTCGGCGACAATGTCATCCTACAAAACGGCGCCATTGTGGGATGCGACGGCTTCGGCTTTGCCCGCGACGGCGATCACTGGGAAAGGATCACCCAATCCGGCCCGGCGGTGCTGGACAGCGACGTTGAGGTGCAGGCGAATTCCTGCGTGGACCGTGCCAGCATTGGTGAAACCCGCATTGGGCGCGGAGTTAAGATCGACAATCTGGTCCAGGTGGGCCACGGCTCCGCGGTCGCTGAGCATACGCTTCTGTGCTCACAAGTCGGACTGGCCGGATCGACGAGGGTGGGCAAGAATGTCATTCTCGCCGGACAGGTGGGCGTCGCCGGGCACTGCAATATCGGCGATGGCGTCGTCGTGACCGCCCAAAGCGGGACCCATGGAGATATTCCGGCAGGGGCCATGGTCAGCGGATCTCCCGCCTTCGACCACAAGCAATGGTTGCGAGCGGTCGGCATATTCAATAGACTCCCAGAACTTGCGAAAGTGGTCCGGGCGATCATGGCTGGCCAGAAAAGCGATCCTGCGGCTGGAACCGACAAACCGTGATCTCGGCGCCAGCGCGCAATCGTCTTTTACGGGCCTGTTATCGGTGTAACGGCACACCGGGTTACCGGGTGACCCTGAGGCGCTTCTAACTGTTAAGCGGTGAGCGAAGACATCTCCAATCCGGTGCTGCTGCAGGCGTCCGGTCCGCAGGTGGTGACCGTCACTCCCATCCGCGTGTTGCTGCTGGACGATCGCGAAGACAACCTGGTGCTGCGCTCGGCCATACTTCGGCAGAAGGGATACGAGGTAGTGACCTCCAGCTCGATTGAAGAGGCTGAAGCCAAGCTGCACGGCATCGATATTGCCGTCCTCGATTACCACCTGGGATCAGGCAAATTCGGCACCGACGTGGCCGAGACGCTGCGCCGCAAACGTCCCCAGGTCCCGATCATCATTTTGTCAGCCACCCTGGAACGCAAGTTCGGCGGCATCGCCGACATGCATCTGCTCAAGGGATACAGCTCAGTGGATGACCTGGTTTCCGCGCTGCGTTCCTTCGAGGCCAAGAAGCGCGGCCGTCCGGTCGTAGTGGATGCGCGCGATTTCTACTACTCACGCATCTCGATGGCCATGGGCGACGACATTGTCCTGGAAATCCTCGATCGCGACGGGACCTGGCAATACGTGAATGACTACTTCGCGGCGATGAATGGACACAAGCGGGCTTGGTTTGTCGGCAGGAACCTGTTCGAGCAATTTCCGCAGATGGGTGACGAATGGCGCGACATCGTGTGCACCGTGGCCGACACCCGCGAAACCTACATTGACCGGCGCGGATTTCAAGGCGCCTCTCATCTGCCGGTTCAGAGCCCGCACTGGAACTGGAACGTACTAATCTTCCCCATCAAGCTGCATGACGACCGCGACGGAGTTGTGCTCACGGCACGCCTGATCGAAAAGAAATGATTCCTGAGCACGTCTGCTTGGCGCCATTCTAGAAGGAGTAATAATGCAAAAACGCAAACTTGGAAAAAGCAATCTGCAAGTGTCTGCAATCGGACTCGGCTGCATGGGAATGAGCTTTTCCTACGGCCCGCCCAAAGACAAGCAGGAGATGACTGCTCTTCTCCGTGCCGCCGTGGACCGCGGCATCACATTCTTTGACACCGCCGAAGTGTACGGCCCGTTCTTGAACGAAGAGCTTGTCGGCGAAGCCCTCGCTCCGTTCCGCGGCAAAGTGGTGATCGCCACCAAATTTGGGTTCGACGTCAGCCCTAATTTCGATCCTCGGGGAATGAAGGGTGCGCCGGGCCTGAATAGCCAGCCGGAGCACATCAAGGAGGCCGTTGAAGGCTCGCTCAAGCGGCTCAAGGTCGAGACAATCGACCTGCTCTATCAGCACCGGGTTGACCCGAACGTGCCGATCGAAGACGTCGCGGGCGCGGTGAAGGAACTGATTCAAGCAGGCAAGGTCAAGCACTTCGGACTTTCCGAGGCGGGCGCAAAAACGATTCGTCGCGCACACGCAGTGCAGCCGCTCACCGCTCTCCAGAGCGAATACTCGCTGTGGACGAGAGGCCCTGAAAAGGAAGTATTGCCGACTCTTGAAGAACTCGGAATTGGTTTCGTTCCCTACAGCCCGCTCGGTAGGGGCTTCCTCACCGGGAAGATGAGCGAGAACACTTCGTTCGACAGTTCCGACTTCCGCAGCAGCCTCCCTCGCTTCACGCCGGAGGCTCTCAAGGCAAACCAGGCACTGATCGACCTGCTCAGCAGTATTGGGAAGCGGAAGAAGGCGACTCCTGCTCAGATCGCACTCGCTTGGCTGCTGGCGCAAAAGCCATGGATCGTTCCGATCCCAGGCACGACGAAGCTAAACCGCCTCGAAGAGAACATCGGAGCAGCCGCAGTCGAACTGACGCCCGACGACCTCCGCGACATCGATAGCGCCGCCTCAAAGATCAAGGTAGAAGGTGCTCGGTACCCGGAACGCCTGGAGAAGATGACCGGTCTCTGAGCGGCAAGATGAAAACGAAAGCGAGATAGACCTGTAGGCGCGGGTGCCCCACTCAAGCCGGTTTTGCCTGGGTGGGGATTTTATCGTCAGACCACAGCGCTCCCCTATGGGAACAAGTGTATGCTTCCGGCGTGATCGTCACTATTTGAGGGGCGAGGAGAGTCGAGTCGGAGTTGACGGGACGCAAGCGGGGCGGGTGGCCCAGGTCTCGCGCCTTTCGAGACCTGGGGAAGTACGAAGCGTCACTCCCGGGGAAGTTGTCACCGGCACCCTTGCAGCTGCGTACTTGTGAGCATACTGTCGACGTGATCGAATTCCCGGGTCTCGAACACCGCGAGACCCGGGGCACCCGGCGATGCGTGTCAGACCTTCACCGCAGCAACAATCAACTTGATAACGGCCTCAACTTCCTCGGTCAGCAGCGCGAGGATAGCCGCGAAGTCATCTCTGTCGATTCTCGGAATGACGCCAGCCTTTCCGCCGTGCCAGAGTGCGATGATGACCATAACATCGAAGTGGCACTCCACATCAGGCGCAGGACGATCAAAGGTGACCGCCATGACCTCTGCGCCATCTTTCAACTCTCCGCCGTTGAACTCGACAGGAACCAGAGGCATGGGTTGCTCACTTCGGTTTCCCTTCCAAGTGAGACTGACGTCTCCACTGGAAGTGGCGGCGTAGGCCAGTCTGAGCAGCTTGTGTTTGTCCGTGTTGTTGAAGTCTCGGAGGATGGCGAGCAGCGCGGGGAGCATTGGGTGCGTGCGATTGTACGGCTGTACCGACTCGACTACTGCCCGCACGTCGGGCGTCAGGCTCTTGATGCGTTTCGCGGCGTCTTTGAACTCCCCCGGCGTGTCGCAGATCGGAAAGGCGAGCCGCTTCTCGTCAGGAGGCGGATTGGAGCCGGATTCATGAACAGCAATGGCGTAGATCAGGTGGTCAAGAGCGGAGCGGAGGTTGTTGATAGTGTCCCCGACAATCAGCGTCCAGCGGACCAAATCAGCAGTCTTAGGGACGGAGATTATCAATGCCCATCTGGTGAAATCAGCATTAGCTTTTGGGGTGAGACTACAAGGGCGAGTGTTCATCCAGGCCGCGACTTCATCCTTGACGGATTGGGTGTGCTCCTTGGCCCGTGATACCTTCGCGTTGACGCCCGTTAGGTCTAACGCCATGTCTCGAAATCATAGCAGCCGGGTGCCCCACACATTCGCGTGTTTCGAATGTGTGGGATCAAGAGTCGGTCGAGCTACTTGCACTCCCACTCATTCCAAAAGCAGGAATGAGTGGGGCACCCGGCGTAGAATTTGCAGCAAAAGAGAGGCACCATGAATTCCCGAACCTGCCGCTGGCTGTTTGTTTCGGCGCTACTCATTACAGCGTCCGGCGCATGGGCACAGCGTAGCGTACCGCCAGCATCCGATCAAAAGAGCGTCGCCGCCATCGAACAGCAAGCTGCCAAAGGCGACGCCACGACGCAATGGGTCCTGGGGGCGAGGTACGAACACGGCAAAGGCGTGCCCCAGGACTCCGCGAAAGCTGCGTTCTGGTATCGCAAGGCTGCCGAGCAAGGTGACGCCGACGCGCAGAACGACCTTGGGGATTTGTACGATGAGGGCGATGGTGTGCCCCAAGACGCCACGGAAGCGGCAGCGTGGTATCGCAAGGCGGCAGCGGGGTATCGCAAGGCGGCTGAGCAGGGCGATGCCCTGGCGCAAAAGAGCCTCGGGCGTTTGTATGCCCTAGGCCACGGCGTGCCCCAGGACTACGCCCAGGCCGCAGCGTGGTATCGCAAGGCGGCAAAGCAGGGCGACGCCACGGCGCAATGGTTGCTCGGGGGTTTGTACGATGGGGAGGTTGGTTTGCCCCAGGACTACGCTCAAGCGGCAGCCTGGTATCGCAAGGCGGCAGAGCAAGGCAACGCCCACGCGCAAAAGAGCCTCGGGCGTTTGTACGACCTAGGCCACGGTGTGCTCCAGGACTACGCTCAAGCGGTGTTTTGGTATCGCAAGGCGGCTGAGCAGGGCGATGCCCTGGCGCAATACTACCTTGGGAATTTGTACGACCTAGGCCACGGCGTGCCCCAAGATTTTGCGGAAGCCTACTTTTGGCTTGATCTGGCGGCAGCTGGCCCGCTGGCGGAATTGGCTGCGAAGCATCGAGATGAAGCCGCGTCACACCTGGCGCCTGCCTATCTATCCCGCGAACAGGAACGGGCGCGGAAGTGGTTCGAGGCGCATCAGGCGAAGCCACAATGATGGAAGGGTCTGTTCTGCTACCGGCTTTTAGTGTGCTCTTGGTGCACCTCTAGTTTACAGGGAGGAAGCATGGTTCAAACTGTTGTCAGCTTGCTTTCAATCGCTGCCGGTGTTGGGATCGCTGTTTGGTCGTTCCGGCGCAATCGGCAAACAGAACATGAGCAATGGGTTCGCGATAAAGAGCTCGAAGAGTGGCGAGAGTTGATCTCTGCAGTTGCATCTGTGGAGGATTTAATTCCTATTCTGATCGATGAAGAACTCGATCTCGATGCCTTAAAGCAGGCGATTCTTCGTGTCGTCCCGTACCTACGCAATCGGCTCTTTATCAGTAAGGAACTGCAGGAAATCCGGTTCGGAGAGGAATGGAGTAATGAACTTCTAGAATTCGCCTTAAGCGATCTGCGAAATGCAAGAAACTCTCTTGACTACGCCCGAACCCATTCCACGACAAACATGACAGACACTAAAATCGAATCGGCCTATCAGGAACTCAAGACAGCTAAGATCGAGATACGCAATCGATACGGAAAGTTACAAGAGAAACTCCAACAGACATCCCGGAAGTGCTTGAGAATCTAGGCATCCACTCCATTGGCGGGTGGCGCATGCGTCCCGGCATTCTTGGACGGATGTATGCGCCCTTGCGGCGCACACGCTAGGAAGCAGCACGTCTGCCGGGTGCCCCACTCATTCGCGGTTTTCGAATGAGTGGGCCCGAGCAGGGGAATAACTGATCGTCAGCGGCCATTCCTGACAATTTACTCGCACCCGCGCTACTTGCTGGAACGCGTGCGCCCGGAAGCTGCTCCAGTCCCAATCTTCAGGTTTTTCCGCCAGACCTCGCTTCACCGGGTTCCAATGCATGTAGCCCACCCCGATGAGCGCAACCTCACCATGAATTCCCGCTCATCTCTCACATTACGATCGTAGTAACGTTCTTGCCAGAACGAACTTGGTTTCTCGGAACCCAAGTTAGCCGCGAGCCTGGTGCCCCAGGTTCGCGGCCTTCCTTTGGACGCTAACCTGGGCTGAGAAATGCTCGAGCCGGCCCACCGAACATTTTCAACTCACGATCCTTGGCCGTCCACTCCGATTCGATCTCTACCACTCCGTTCTCGCGGAAATCATAATGCCGGAAGCTACTCCACTTCCGCAGCGCCGAGCGCAGCCGCCTATCCATTTTGGGAATTGGCGGTTACCTCCGTGTTCTGGAGTGCGTTTTCTCAGCGGTCCAACTCACCTCTGCATCGTACACTGGGAGCGCTGGAGCCAGTCTCTCGCACCGCCAGTCCGCTATTCGGGCGGCGGTACCCGATCTTTCAAAACTCGCTCGGTTGTCGGTAGAGACGAACTGCGCATCGGGTAAGTTCTTATTTCGGAATACTTTACCTGTAACTCCTTTGTACGGAATACTTTGCGAGCCAGCCTGCAAAGTATTGAAAAACAACGGCTTACGCCTACGAGTAAGTCCACTGCACACAATACTTTGGGGGTAAAGTATTGAAAACAAAGATGCCAAAATAAGGGGGGGAGGGGGCTTTGAAACCGGCTTGCCATCCCACCGAGACAGGTCTGGGCCACTCTGAGACGGTGTGGCTTTGGAGCAGCTCGTACGCCCGGGTCGTATTCTAATCTTCCCGGCGGCGCTCGACCGGGAGTGCGCTTTCTATCGTCTCGGCGACAACCTTCATCAACGAATCCCGATCAGGATAATTGCGCGGGTCGACAGGCGCGTGAAACACCACAGCTACCGTTCCCGGCCGCAAGGCAAAGCGGCTCTTCGGCCATAGCTCGTAGGTACCCAGTATGGTGACTGGAGCGACGAACACTCCCGAATCGATCGCCAAGTGAAAGGGCCCCTTTTTGAAGGGCAGCAGTCTGCCATCGCGGGAGCGCGTGCCTTCCGGGAAGATCAGCATGTTCAATCCCTGGCGCAACACGGCGGTGGCCGCATTCACGCTCTCGATAGCAGCCTCGCGATCGCTCCGGTCCACCGGCACGAGTGACACCATTTTCATGCCGGTTCCAAGGATGGGAACGCGGA
Organism: uncultured Acidobacteriaceae bacterium; assembly: GCA_963836875.1. Lineage (GTDB taxonomy): Bacteria > Acidobacteriota > Terriglobia > Terriglobales > Acidobacteriaceae > Bog-257. Next base: position 712,072 of record CAWIKZ010000005.1, on the reverse strand, counting down.
AAAGCTCCTTCTTCACCAGCACGGAACAACGGCCCGGAATGGTGGGAAGCAGGACTGGCGGATCGAGGTTGGAAGTGTGGTTCGCCATGAAAATGTAGTTGCGCCCCGCCTCCAAGTTCTCCATCCCGCGAATTTCGATCTTCACCCCGACCAGGCGAACGCCAAATATCGCCAGCCGGTTCGATATATTGTAAAGCGGGTTGATGTCGCCGCTGATGAGCGCGTACAGCAATAGCGCCGGGCCGACGATGAAAATCGACACGCCCCAGAACGCCAGCAGAACGAGTGCGCGGATCAAGGCTTCCCTCGGCTTTCATCGTCGCCCGCGATCCATGCTCTGCGATGGGCACGTTGCTCCGGGCTGACCGACGGCACGTCCTGAAGTTTATATGTCGTCTGCGCGCGCAAACCCAGGTGAAGCTTCACATCCCGTTGGCCTTTTCGATTCTCCATGCGAAGATGCACGGTCGTTCCCGGCAGCATCTGCGCGAGTTGGTCATCGAGTGAGGCGTCGGCAGGCTCGCCATCGATGGCAATCACGCGGTCTCCCGCAGCGATGCCGGCCCGGTAGGCATCGCTGTTGGGATCAACCTGGACCACTTCTGGCTGACCTCCCAGGTTCGCCGTGGTGGTGAATCCCGCCGATCCCACCGGCACAGTTTGGGTGACCAGCTGCAATCCCGCAAACTGGAAAAAATCGTCGTAGGGAATCTCTTCCACTCCAGAAACGTAGTCGCGAAAGAACTCGGCAAAGCTCTTCCCCGTTATTGCCTCCGCCGCCTGCTCGACACCTTGCGAATCGGGAAAGAAGCGATGCTGCCTGGCATAGTGAAGGTCCATCCACTGCAGCAAATCGCGCAGCGACTTTTCTCCCTGCGTCATCTGGCGAATACGCAGATCTAACAGGACGCCCAGGACCTCGCCCTTGTTGTAGTAACTGATGCTGCGCTGCGGTGAGCGATAATTCGCGTCGCCCTCAAACCAGGCGTCGAGGCTGGAATCCTCCGCCGATTGCCAGCGGTGCGCGGGACGCCGTTGTAATTCTGCAATTTCCTCCGCTACGTGCTGCAAATAGACCCGCTCATCGATCAACCCCGCGCGCACCAGCAATATGGTCCCCACGGTACTGGTCACGCCTTCGCTGAACCAGAGGGCCCGGGTATCGTTTTCGTGCTGGTAGTCGATTGGCTCCAACGACTGAGGCCGAATCCGCTTCACATTCCACAGATGGAAGAACTCGTGCGCGCTTAAACCTGCCAGAGGCAGCAGGGACTCATGCATGCGGTCCGCGTTCACCTCGAGGGCAGTGCCGTAAGCGTGTTCCATTCCTCCGCCGCCGGGTCCATGCGGCAGGCGAAGAAGAAATGTGTATTCCTCGTAGGGACGGTCTTGCATCCAGTCCACCGCAGCGTGGGTGATCCGGCGCAGCAGCTCGTCGAGCTTTGCCATGTCATAGTCGGCCGGGCTGCCATCTACCACAACGTGGTAGATCGCGCCGTCCTGTTGAAATTCCGACTGGCGAAAGGTCCCGATCTCAGCCGGGCTGTCGGCAAGCTCATCGTAATTGCGGGCCACTCCGACGAGTTGCTCGACCTTGCCTGGATCAGCGCCTCCCAGCACATGAACATCGCGCAGGCCCCAGGCGGCAGGAACATCCAGCAGCCGAAGGCTCACCGCTTCCGAGCGCAGGGAGGGAGCATACATCAGCACCATGGCCCAATTGAAGAAGCCCCGGTCCGCGCTCAGCGAGCTGCCGAAAGGGCCGGGGGCATCGAGGTGGACATCGTAGCTGACCACGACACAACCAGGCGGCGCCGTGATGTTCCACTCGCTGGTCGTAGTGTTGCGGACTTGCGCGGCGGCGCCGGAAGCATCCTGCGCGCGCACATCTTCCACATTGGCGGCAAAGTTGCGCACCTGGTACAACGCATTCCAGACCGGCATGTCAAGCGTGCGCGTTCCTTCACCTTGCGGCAGTCTGATGCTCACATGGGCTAGGTGTTCGGCACGATCGGCCAGCGAGACGAAATACTCGGTGGGTTCAGGTTGAGCGCTGGCTGGGGAAGCGCAACTCACCGGCGTGGCTGCCCAGACGCGGGCGCCGCCGGAAAAGAAAACTCCGCAGACCAGCAACGCCATCGCGAGCACGGTAGCGCGCGGTCGGGTCACGCTGGCGTCGAGACCTCATGGAGGGCCCTGAGCCGCGCGGGCAGCTTCTCGTAGATTCCGGCGAATCCCCCGTTGGACAGGATGGCGACGACGTCTCCGGTTCGCAGCTCGGGAGCGATCGAATCCACGATCGCATCTGCGGTTTCCAGCAGCCGCGCGGGCTTGCCCGACGCGCGCAACTTCGCAATCACGGCGGCGGCATCCAGTCGCTCATGCTCGGGAATGGCTTCCGACTTGAAAATTCCCGCTACTACCACTTCATCCGCCACCGACAGACTCCGCGCTAATTCGTCCTGGAAGACCTTGCGCCGGAGGGTGTTGGAGCGAGGTTCGAGAATCGCCCACAAACGACGCCCCGAATAACGTGTGCGCAGCGCCGTCAGCGTCTCCGCAATAGCGGTGGGGTGGTGGGCGAAATCGTCGATGATCGTCACTCCATGGACTTCGGCCTTGACTTCGAGCCGCCGCTTCACGCTGCGAAAAGTGCGGAGCCCTTGCGCGATGGCATCCACCCCAATGCCGTAGTTCGCCGCCACGGCAGCCGCCGCAGTCGCGTTCAGCACGTTGTATTCGCCCGCCAGAGGAAAGGCGAATTCGCCCCACGGCCCACCGTCGCGCAACACGCGCCAGCTTGTCAGATCAGGCGTGTATTCCACATCGGCCACTCGCCATTTCGATTGCTCCCCGAATCCATAGCGCTCGACCCGGCAGAATGCGCGGCCCACACATTGGTCAACGTCGGCATGCCCGTCCCAGGCGACCAGCAGTCCGCGACCTGGAACCAGGTTCACCAGGCGCGCGAACGCCGTCTTTACTTCGTCAAGATTCTTGTAGATATCGGCGTGGTCGAACTCCACCGACGTGAGGATGACAGTATCGGGAAAGTAGTGCAGAAACTTCGGTCCCTTGTCGAAGAATGCGGTGTCATATTCGTCGCCTTCCAGGATGAACTCCTGTCCCGAGTCCAAGGCGAACGAACTGCCAAAATTTTCTGGGATCCCCCCGATCAAGAAACTGGGCGCACGTCCCGCGTGGTGAAACAGCCACGCCAAAAGCGACGCAGTGGTGGTCTTCCCGTGCGTACCAGCCACCACCAGCCTCTCTCGCCCGACCAGGAATTCGTCGTGCAGCACCTGCGGCAGGGATTCGAAGGGAAGCCGCCGATCGAGTACGCGCTCCAATTCCGGGTTGCCGCGCGATATGGCGTTGCCCACCACGACCAAGTCAGGCTGCGGCTGCAAATTGCGTTCGCTAAATGGCTGGGAGACGGGAATGTTCAGCGACGCCAAAAAGTCCGACATCGGGGGATAGGCGGCATGGTCGGAGCCGGTGACCTGGAAGCCGCGCTGTTTCAGCATCCCGGCGAGCGCGGCCATCGCGGTGCCGCAAATCCCAATCAGATGGACATGCTTCGGCTTCATGAGTGCGACACTCGGACGGACGCGGGTCCGGCCTGCACGGCGGCGTCGATCGTCAGCGCAACGTTTTGTCCGACCCTGAGCATCGCATTCACGCCAAAGGGCAGCGTAATACTCTTGCGGGAGACGTGGCCGGATTTCAGCCCAAACGCAATCGGGACCTTAAACTCGCCCAGAATACGGACCACGAGATCGTGAAGGGTTTCGTCGGCGGCGCGCCGTTGGCCACAATCGAGCATCTCGCCAAAAATAATTCCCGCCACTCCCTCGAACTTTCCGGCGAACTTCAACTGCATGAGCATGCGGTCCACCTGATACGGTTTTTCTCCGCGGTCCTCCAGAAAGAGAATCTTGCCCTCGGTGCGGACCTCATACGATGTGCCGAGCGAGGCGCAGAGCAACGACAGGCAGCCGCCGTAAAGAGTGCCCTCCGCATCACCTTCCCTCAGCGGCTGCACTTCATCACGCCTAAATGTCCGCGGGTAGGGCTTACCGGACGACACCGCCGCCGACCACGCACCCACATCAATACCGCCGGGCCGGGAAAAATCTCCCGCGACCATGGGCGCGTGAAAGGTGACCAATCCGGTGCGGTCGCACAAATAGGTAAGCAAGGTGGTCACATCGCTGCAGCCGGCAAAGATCTTTGGGTTGGCGCGGATGAGTTCCAGGTCGAGATGCGGCAGCAGATAGTTGCAGCCATAACCTCCGCGCGCGCAGAGAATGGCCCGCACTTCAGTTCTGCCGAACATCTCGTGCAATTCGCCGATGCGCCGCTCCAGGGAGCCGGCAAAATAAAGGTCGCGTTCAAAGATGGAAGGTAAATAGAAAGGTTGGTAACCCAGCTGGCGCAGGGTGTCGCAACCAGCCTCGAAATCCTTCCTCTGGAATCCGCTGGCCAGCGCGACAATGCCAACCGTGTCACCCTGCCGCAAGGCGGGTGGACGCAGTCGTTCAGGCTGTGCGGAGGAGATCATCAGGATGGCTTAGCTTCTCATCTTAAACGAAAAACTCACCCCGGCAGAGTAGCGTCGCCGGACCGTACAGAAACACTTCCTTCTTCCATTCGACAGTTTGCACACCGCCAGGAGTATGCACGCGCACGGGCGACTTCACTTTGCCGGTGTGAACGGATGCCACGGCAGCGGCGCAAGAACCGGTGCCGGACGACATGGTTTCGCCCACACCGCGCTCACAAAATCGCACCTCAATTTCGCTTTCATTCAGTGCCTTTACCAATTCAACGTTCATCCCATACTTGAAGGCATAATGAGTTGAAATTTGTTGTGCCACCGCCTGCCAGCCCAGCTCAAACTCGGGCACGTAAACTACGAAATGAGGATTGCCCATGGACACCGGAATACCGGAAAACTCTCCGCAGGCGAGCTTGATGGAAAACTCATCGCCTACCTCCGGCTCGCCCATGGAACTGCGAAACTCGAAGCTGTTTCCCTCGCGCGAGGTCAGGTTACAGGTCTTCAGGCCGGCTCCGGTACGAATGACGACCGAGCTGCGATGGTTCTCGGCGCAATACCATGCGGCCACGCAGCGGGTGCCATTGCCCGAAATTTCCGCCTCGGAACCGTCGGCGTTCAGCAGCCGCACCCGCAGGTCGGCATCGGTCGCCGGCAGCACCCATTCCACGCCGTCGGCGCCAACACCATTATGCCGATCGCAGATGCGCCGGCTGAAAGAATGGATATCGCTGGGCGCGTGGGCAGAATCCACGATCAGAAAATCGTTGCCGCAAGCCGTCGCCTTAACGAACGGAACACTCGCCATATCAGTCGCGCTCAATGGGCGGATTGTAACAAACGCCGCGGGGTTGGGCTGTTAACTGCAAGTGTGCGGGTGCAGAGGGATTGGCACGGGCGTTCATGGAAAGTCGGTCGCAACGGCTGTTGGGGACGCCCTGCGTGATAAACTTTGAACCAAATCGAGAGCCAGCCGTGAAGCTTGAAGACTACAAAACCGTCTTGTACCGCCAGCCAGACGGCGCATGGGTTGCAGAAATTCCCGCCATCCCGGGTTGCTACGCCCTAATGCCGACGCGCGAAGAGGCACTGAGCGAGTTGGCCAGCGTTTTTCAGATGATTGCGGAAGAGTATTTGGAAAAACGCATTCCCTTGCCTGCCGATACCACCGAAATCGTACATGCCTAGCGGCACGTCCCGCGACTTCCAGAATGCAGCCCGCAAGCTCGGGTTTTCGCGGACGAGGCAGACCGGCAGCCACGAGCGTTGGAACCATCTTGACGGACGCGCCGTGACTATTCCCATTCACGGCGGTCGGGAAATCGGCCCTCCTTTGTTCTTCAAGATTCTCCGACAGCTCGGCATTACGCAGGAAGATTTTCAAAACCTGCGATAAGGCCCGCATTGCTCAAGGTCGCCCGCGCTTGTAGATGGTGCAGCGCGATTGGCCGGGAACGCTAATGGACAGCAGTTCCGTCAATTCCGCGCGCTGCGGTCGCACCGCCGCCCACACCGGATCGCCCTGGCAGGCGACTATGCAGTCGGCATACCGCGCCGGATCGAGAAGCGCCCAATCCCAGTCAGGATGCTCGCCTTCGGAAATCACGCGCCGCCACGGAATCCCGGCCTGCTGCAGCGCACCGGCGTGCTCGGCTCCGTACATGAGCAGCGTGGCCGGGCCCGGCAATTTCTTGAGAGAGTCGGCCAGCGCGCGTTCCATCACGGCGCGGCCGCGGGAATTCGCTTGCGCTTCCCGCAACGTGATCGGTGTTTGGCTATAGATCGAACCATAGCTGACCACGACAAAGCCCATCACGATCACCGCCGCCGCAATCCGCGCCGCCGATCCCTTCCAGTGTTCCAAGATGAAGTCCATCAACACAGCGAGAAAAACTGCGAACAGGGGCAGCAGTTCAAGCCCGTAGCGCACGTTGTAATACGAGAATGGGTACCACGCCGGCAGATAAATGGGCACGCTACCGTAGGCGATGGAAAGCGCGTAGAACGGCAGGGGAAGCCAAAGCAGCAGGAACACTCCGAAGCGGCGGAACTTCCACGCCGCTGCAACCGTTCCGGCCAAGGCCAGCGCAAAAAGCGCCTGTCCGCAGAAGCCGGCTCCCATGTTCAGCTTGGCCGATTTCAGAAAGTAGAGTGCGGCGGTGAACAGGTCATGCTGGCCGGGATAGGGGGGCGCACCACGGGCCACCGTGCGCAGCGCAATCGCTTTGGCCGAGTAAGGGCCATTGAGGAAATCAAGTCCATGCCCTGATACACAGTAAGTGTACAAAAACCAGTAAACGGGAACCAGCGCGTTCAGCGCCAGAAGTTCGATTAGCGATTTCGCCATCGCCTTTCGCTGCGCGCTGTCCGCCACTCGCCGCCACCAGCGCGCGAAGATACACAGAATCACGCCAACCACGATCGCGGCGACAAACCAGCCGTCGTACCGCGTATAGGCCCCGCCAGCCAAAGTCATTCCGCAGGCTTCCAGCGCGCGCTCAGGCTTCATTTGCGCCGGCATTAAATGCGAGTCGGTCGCTTGCGGCGAAGCAGCGCGCAGGAATTCGTCGAGATAAACCAACGCCCAGATGAAGAAGGCCAGGAAGATGGGCTCGTTCATCGCCGTGCTTTGCAGGTAGAGCAGGTTTGGATTGAGGGCGTAGATGGCTGCGGCGAAGTAGGCGGCTAGGGCGGATGCGCGTCCTCTCACCAGGCGAAATATGCCCAGCGTGCCCACGATATACGCCACCATGCAGGGAATGGAGCCGGCGATCCCGCTGCGCCAGAGGGCGTCAATCCACACGAATGGCAGCATGGCAACGTGCTGCAGCGGAAGCCAGACAGTGCCCAGTTGCCCGTACGACGTCAGCGGATGCCGGTTATCCACGACCCGGCGCGCAATGTTGATGTGCGCCACCGCGTCGCCGTAGAGCAGCAGTTGCCGATGGGCGTAGCAGAAGAGAAGCGCCGCTATCGAAAGCGCTCCAATCAGCAGCGTGAAGAGTGCTTCATGGCGCTGTTGGCTCTCATCTCGTCTGAGCAAGGACAAGTTCCTTAGCATGCTCCAGAGCGGCAATGGCGGCCTCGCGAGTCACTGAGGGGAACTCTTCCAGAAACTCGCCAAGCGTATGGCCGCCTTCAAGATAATCGAGCAAGTTCTTGAATGGCACACGTGTTCCGCGAAAAACGGGCACCCCGCCTAGGATTTTGGGATCTCTCACAATGACGTCACCCGTATAAGCCATCAACGTCTCCAGTCGTAAATCTACCCTACTTTAGCCATTTTACCGTCGCGCGAGCCGGCAATACACAATGTGTTCAATTACTCAGTGCGAGAGAATCAGTCCAAGTGCGTCAACTCGCGGAAGACCTCAAACCGCTCATCGATCTCTTGGCGCGTGAGCGATTGCAGGCGCTCCGTGCCGAAGCGCTCCACCGAGAAAGAGCCCATCACGCTGCCGTAGAACATGGCGTGTTTCAGCACCCGGCGGCTGACTTCGCCCTGCGAGGCGATGTAGCCCATGAAGCCCCCGGCAAAACTGTCGCCGGCGCCGGTGGGATCGCGCACCTCGTCGAGCGGCAAGGCCGGGGCGCGAAACGGATGATGCCCTCCGGCGAATTCCCCATCGCGAAAGAAAATGGTGGCGCCATATTCGCCATGCTTGATGACCAACGCGCGCGGGCCCAACTCCAGCACCTTGCGCGCGGCCCGCGGCAAACTGCTGTCGCCCGCCAGCATCTTGGCTTCGGTGTCGTTGATCAGCAGCACGTCAACTCGCTTCAGCATCTCGCCCAGCTTCTCCCGATGTCCGCTGATCCAGAAGTTCATGGTGTCGCCGCCCACCAGCTTCACGTTCTGCATGGCGTCGCGCACCCGCGTCTGCAGCACGGGATCGATGTTCGCCAGAAACAGGAAGGCCGAGTCGTTGTATTCGGCCGGGATCTGCGGCTGAAAGCTTTCGAAAACGTTCAACTCGGTATTCAGCGTTTTCGCTTCGTTGACGTTTTCGCCGTACTCGCCGGACCAATGAAAGGTCTTCCCTTTCGCATGCTGAATTCCGCGCGTATCGACGCCGCGACGGGTCATCACGGCTTCGTTCTCGGCGGTAAAATCTTCACCCACCACCGCGATCACCCGCACATCGGTAAAGTAGCTGGCCGAAAGCGAGAAATAGGTCGCCGCGCCACCGAGAATCTTCTGGCGCTCGCCGTAAGCAGTTTTGAGGGTATCGAATGCAACAGAACCGACGACAAGAATGGACAAATCCTATGTTCCCGCTTTCTCTTCAGAGTTGAAATACTTGCTCACCAGCAGCTTCAGGCGCTGCAGCGTAGCGGCGGGCACAACGTCCTTCTGCGTGATGATGGCGTTCTGCAATGCCGAACCGCACTTGCAACCTCGCGTCCTCGGCATCGCCGCCACCGCCTCTCGCACCACGTTGCAGGCGTGCTCGGCGTTCTTCAGCAGCACGGCGATAATCTGGTCCACGCTAACGTGATCGTGTTCCTCGTGCCAGCAATCGTAATCCGTTACCATGGCGACGGTGACGTAGCACAGCTCGGCTTCACGAGCCAGCCTGGCTTCGGTGAGGTTGGTCATGCCGATCACGTCCATGCCCCAACTGCGATACAGATTGGACTCAGCCTTGGTCGAGAACTGCGGCCCTTCCATGTTGAGGTAGGTGCCGCCCTGCTTCACATTCACGCCGGCGCGACGGCAAGCACCCGCGAGCACTACCGCCTCTTCCTCGCAAATGGGATGCCCAAATCCGACGTGTGCGACAAGTCCATCGCCGAAGAAAGTGTCGATGCGGTGGCGTGTGAGACCCACAAACTGATCGGGAATCACAAAGTCGAGTGGCCGATGCTCTTCTTTCAGCGAGCCGACGGCAGACAGCGAAATGATCCGCGAGACCCCAAGCTGCTTCAACCCGTGAATGTTGGCGCGGTAATTTAGCTCAGTCGGCATGAAGCGATGTCCGCGACCATGGCGGGCCAAGAAAGCTACGCTTCGACCAGCCAGGATGCCCAGAACGTAGGCGTCGGAAGGCGTTCCAAAGGGCGTTTCCAGCGCCACCTCACGCACGTCGGTCAGCCCCGCCATGGAGTAGAGACCACTCCCGCCGATGATGCCAATTTCCGCCTGCTGCAACAGATTCTCCTCAAGCATGGTGTGCAAACCAACGATTATACAAAACGAAGCGGAACGAATTGGCGGGGGGCCAGCTTCAGTCACCCGGCTCGAAGCGATATCCCACCCACGGCTCGGTCAGGATGTACTTCGGCGAACTGGCGTCGGGCTCCAGCTTCTTGCGCAACTGGCCGACGAAGACCCGCAGATATTCGTTTTGCTCAACGCTGTTACTTCCCCACACGGCATTCAAGATTGCGCGATGGGTCAAGACCTTGCGCGAATGTTGCGCCATGTACACCAGCACATCGAATTCCTTGGGCGTCAGCCGCACTTCTTTGCCGGCAACCGCGATGGAGTGTGCGTCGAGATCAATGTAGAAATCACCCAGGTCGATCTTGGTTTGCACGGCGCTGTTGCTTGGGGGCGAACGCCGAAGCGCCGCGCGAATTCTCGCCAGCAGCTCACCGGTGCTGAAGGGTTTGGTCACATAGTCATCGGCGCCGGAGTCGAGCGCCTCAATCTTGCTGCGCTCTTCGCCGCGCACCGAAAGGACCAGAATGGGGACTTGCGACATTTTGCGCAGTCGGCGGCACAGCTCGATGCCGTTCATGTTGGGCATGGCCAGATCGGTGATCACCAGGTCGGGAGCGAAGTCTTTCACAATCTCCAGCGCGGTTTCACCGTCGTTGGCCACGCGGATCTCGTAGCCTTGCGCATTGAGGCTGGTCCGCAGCACCCGCGTGATTTGCGGCTCGTCGTCGACCACCAGGATGTGCGGGCGGGTGTGCATAGCAGTTGTCAGTTGCCAGTTGCCAGTCTCAAATTCACGATCCGATGACCGTTGCCTGAATATTAGGCCATATCTGCGCGTCCGTTAAGATCTCTTAGGAAGCCAAGTCATCTCCCGTGCCCTGAGTCAACTGACAACTGACTACTGGCAACTGGCCACTGCTTCAATTGGGCCCCTGCTTCACGATGTGAACATCAACCGCCGGGGCGTCACGCAGAAAACGATGCACGGCCGACATAAACAGGTACTTGCGCCAGCCGCTGGTTGCGGAATGTCCGAAAATCATCTGCGTGATGTGCTTTTCGCGGACGAACTCGGCCATGGCCCGAGCAACGTCCTTGCCCTTGAGCCGCACAATGGTGGCCCCGATGTTTTCCGCAAAGTGAAGATTCGCCTGCAGGGAACGCTGCCTCTCCGGATCGTCGCCATCCACCCCCGTATCCACATACAAGACGTACAGCTCGCCGTTGATCGCCTGCGCCATGCGGGAAGCCCGGGCCACCAGATACTGCGCCGCCGGATTGGAGCTGACCCCGACCCCAATGCGCTCCGCTACATTCAAGTCGCGGCCGGGCGCTTCCGTGTCGAGATACCGTTCCAGGCTGCGGTCCACCACCTGCGCTACGTGGCGCAGGGCGACTTCGCGCAAGGCAATCAGATTACTGGGGCGGAAAAAGTTCCCCAGGGCGCGATCCACGCGTTCCATGGGATAGATATCGCCCCGGCGCATGCGCGTTTGCAGCGCCTCCGGAGTAACATCCGACATCACGATCTCATCGACTCGCTTCATGACCCAGTCGGGCACCGTCTCGCGCACCAGCACCCCAGTGATCTTGTGCACCATGGGCGTGACACTTTCCAGGTGCTGTACGTTCATGGTCGAAACCACGTCGATCTTGTTGTCCAGCAACTCGAACACGTCTTCGTAACGCTTGTGGTGCTTGCTGCCCTCGATGTTGGTGTGCGCCAACTCGTCCACCAGCGCGACCTGCGGATGGCGCGCCAGAACGGCATCCACGTCCATCTCTTCGAAGAGCGTGCCTTTGTAATCGATCTTTTTGCGCGGCACCGTCTCCAGGCGCGAGGCAATTTCCTGCGTCACCTTGCGCCCGTGCGCCTCCACCACTCCGATCACGACATCTTCGCCGCGGCTTTGGCGCCGAATGGCTTCGCTCAGCATGGCGTAGGTCTTGCCGACGCCGGGCGCATACCCCAGGAACAGCTTGAAGACACCGCTCTTCTTTGCCGGAGCTGTCTCCTCCAACCATTCCTCGGGGGTTTTTTGCATTGCGCCACTATTCTGCGGCAGGAGGCTGAAAAAGTCGATTCGATACAATCATGGCGTGAATCCACGACGATCGGAAGACCGGCAGACCGGGCGGCGTTCTTTTGCCGTCTCTGCGCAGCGCTTAAAGGCCGCTCTTTACCACTATGCCGTCGCGATGGGGACTATCGCTATCGTGGTGATCGCATACCGTCGCCTGCCTGAGGTGAATCCCACTACCGTCGCGCTTACGTTTTTGCTGGTGGTGCTCTTGTTGGCCAGCCGCTGGGGATTGACCGTCGCCATCACCACCGCGCTCGTCGCTACCCTGGCGTTCAACTACTATTTCCTTCCGCCGATCCACACCTTCACCATCGCCGACCCGCAGAACTGGATTGCCTTGCTCGCTTTTCTGATCAGCGCCATCGTGGCCAGCCGGCTCTCGGAGCGGGCCCGGCGCGAGGCCCTGAACGCTACCCGCCGCCGCAAAGAGGTGGAGCGGCTTTACTCTCTGAGCCAGCAATTGCTGGCTACCGATAATGTAATGGAGTTGCTGAACTCCATCCCTTCGTACGTGCGCGATGCCTTCGGACTGAAGGCGGCGGCGATGTATCTGCCCAAACGCAAGGAGGTTTATCGCACTGGCGTTGACCACCCCGAACTCAGCAAGGAACAACTTGAGTCGGTAAGCGGACGGGGCGAATTGGTGATGGATGAGGAACAGCAGTTGTGCTTCGTGCCCTTGCGCATCGGAGTCAAGCCAGTAGGTAGCCTAGGACTGGAGGGCGCTGTCCTGTCGCGCGAAACCCTGGAGGCGGTGGGCAGCTTGATCGCGATTTCCATCGAACGCGCTGGGGCCGTCGAAACTCTCACTCGCGCCGAAGCCGCCCGCGAAAGCGAAAAACTCCGCTCGGCCCTGCTGGATAGCGTCACCCACGAATTCCGCACGCCCCTCACGTCCATCAAGGCGTCGGTAACCACGCTACTTGCGCCCGCCCCAATCGATCCCGAAGGGCAAAAAGAACTGCTCACCGTTATCGACGAGGAAACCGACCGGCTCAACCGCCTGGTGGGCGAAGCGGCGGAGATGGCGCAGCTTGACGCCCAGCAGGTGGCGTTGCGTCGTGAGACTTATGCCGTCCGGCAGGTTGTCGAAGCCGCGCTGGAAAAATCGAAACAGGTGCTGGCCGGACGCGAAGTGAAGCTGCACCTTCCCGAGTCGTTGCCCTCCATCCGCATTGACCTGGAGCGTATTGCCGAAGTGCTGGTGCAGTTGCTGGAGAACGCCGCCAAGTACTCGCCCCCCGGAACGCCGATCACCATCAGCGCTGAACCGGCCGGAAAAATGGTGGACCTCAGCGTCGCCGATCGCGGTCCCGGCATTGACGATATGGAGCAGTCGCTAATCTTCGAGAAGTTCTATCGCGGCCGTGACCAGCGTTATCGCGTGCAAGGCACAGGCATGGGCTTGGCAATCGCCAAGGCCATCGTCGAAGCTCACGGCGGGACCATTGGCGTCACCTCACAGCTTGACTGCGGGTCGGTGTTTCACTTCACGGTGCCGGCGGGGTAGGAAGCAATTCGTTCCGCCATCTCCACGAAGTAAGATAGGGTTAAGATTGGGTATGCCTTCGGCTGCCAAAGAGGCTAAAAGGTGTGCCCTGTGTCTTCGGCACAAGGCGCTTCGGGTCAGCCACATCATCCCCTCGTTCGTCGGGAAATATCTAAAAGAAACGTCCGCCACGGGCTACATGAGGGGTGCTGTGAATCCAAACATCCGGGAACAGGATGTTCGGAAGCAGAGTCTGTTGTGTGGGGACTGTGAGCAGCTATTTAGTGGATGGGAGAGGGAATTCAGCTGGCGCGCATTTCCACTGATTCAGGACGACAACTTCGAGGAGTTGGCGTACGGCTCGTGGCTGTTGAAGTTTGCGGTGTCGCTAAGTTGGCGGACTCTGGTTACTGACCGGGACGCAATGATCAAGGACCTTCCGCAGTTTACGCGGCCCGTCACTGAAACGCTGGAGCGTTGGCGTCGATTTCTGTTGGGACTTCAAAAGAGCACAGGCAGCGAACATCACTTGTTCGTTGTCGCTGGAATACCGAAGAGCCTTCCACCGGGCCTTCACCCAAAGTTTCTGCATTACCTGATGCGCTCTATCGACGCAACGGAGGCCGTCAGCGATCGGACGGTTGCTGTCTACGTGAAACTCCTTCGTGCTATTTTCTACTCGCCAATTGTGCCTGCCCACCCTGGCGGTTGGCGTAATACCCGCATTCATGCTGAGGAGGGACGTCTGGGCCAACATCAGGTCGTCTCGATGGGGGGCTTTCTAGAATTCTTGCAATCGCGAGTGGAGGAAGTCTATGCGAAGCCGATCACTGAGAGCCAGGCAAAAAAAATCGCCGAAGCGATGCTCAAGAACCCGGAACGAGTACTAGCTTCAGAGTCTATGAAAGTTCATTTCGCGAGCCGGCGTCTTTTCGGCAAGGGCTGAATCTCAATCGACCGATAACTGACCGAGGTGGGTGTCTGTCTCGGAAGATTTGAATATGAGCAGCGGCTGTCAATATCCTCTCTCCTTGTCCACCACCCAGAGCAACCTATCGCCTGATAAGAACCGCCGCAAGTTTTCCGTGTAGTGCGCGTAATGGCGCTCCCACATCTTTTCCGTCAACCCAGCAATGTGAGGGGTAATCAGAACATTTTCCATCTCCCAGAGCGGAGACTCGGGCGGAAGCGGCTCTTCGGTGGTGACATCGAGCGCCGCGCCGCCGAAGCTCTTCGCGCGCAGCGCATCCAGCAGCGCAGCTTCGTCAACGAGAACCCCGCGGCCTACGTTGATCAAGTAAGCATCAGGCTTTAGCCGGGCCAGGCGCTCGGCATTCATCAAGTGACGAGTCTTGGGCGTGACCGGAACCGCCAGCACGATAAAGTCGCCGGCGCTCAACGCCTCGTCCAGTTTCTCGAAACCATAGACGGCATCCGCTAGTTCGCTTCTCCGCTCCGGATGTTCGCGCACACCCACCACGCGCATGCCCAGGGACTTCGCCAGCCGCGCCAGTGGAGCACCGATGGCGCCCAGTCCAACAATCGTCATGGTTGCGCCGTTGAGTTCGCGGGGACGAGGCCGCTCGTCCCACAGGTCGTGCTGTGCCCAGTGCTTCTGCTGCTGATACCGCACCGATTGCGGCAATCGCTTGGCGAGCGCGAACGCCAGCGCGATGGCATGTTCGGCAACCACCGGCCCGTGGACGTCGCGGGCGTTGGTCACGACGATGTCGCTGGCCAGCAATTCAGGTGTCATGAGATGGTGGACCGCCGCGGCCGTCGAATGAATCCAGCGCAGTCTTCTTGCCGCCTTGATCTGCTCCCCGCGCAACGACCATGCGATCGCGATCTCGGCATCGGCGATTTCCTCCGTGACATGATCGTAGTTGGGCAGATGTACCACTTCGAGCTGCGGAAAATCGCGCCGCAGCCGCTCGGAGAACCATGGCGGGACCTGCCACAGTTCGAAGCGGTGATGGAGAGCGATGAGGAGCTTCACGAAGACAGTTTCAAGTTTCGAGTTTCAAGTTTCAAGTGGAAGTGGTGAATTAACTCTGCTTTTCTTCGGCAAAGACCCGCAAATCGCGCCCCGTCATTTCCTTGGGTTGCGGGATACCGAGAATTCCGAGCATGGTCGGAGCAATGTCTTGCAGCGCGCCATCGGGACGCAGGGTGAAGCGGCGCGCGTCGCCCTTGAACTGTCCCGGCGTGACCGCATGCTCCGCCACCACGATGAAGGGCACGGGATTCGTGGTATGCGCCGTCTGCGGGCCGCCCGTAGCCGGATCGATCATCTGCTCGGCGTTGCCGTGGTCGGCGGTGACGATCATGACTCCGCCCCGCTGCCTGAGGGCGGTGTAGATCTGGCCCAGGCAGCCGTCAACGGTTTCGACGGCAGTGATGGTCGGCGGAATCTTGCCGGAGTGTCCCACCATGTCGGCATTGGCGAAGTTCACCACCATCACGTCGAAGGCGTTATTTGCGATCGCCTTGATTACGGCATCGGCAACTCCCTGCGCCGACATTTCCGGCTTCAGATCGTAGGTCGCGACCTTGGGCGACTGCACCATAACGCGGTCCTCGCCGGGAAATGGCTTCTCGACGCCGCCGTTGAAGAAGTAGGTCACGTGCGCGTACTTCTCGGTCTCGGCCACGCGCAAATTGCGCAAGTTGCGATCGGCCATCACATTCGCCAGAATGTTGGTCAGCGACTCCGGCGGCGACACCACCGGCAGGGTAAAGTTTTTGTCATACCGCGTCATGCAGACGTACGTCAGGTCTTTGGGGACGCGGTCGCGCGGGATGATGCGGTCGAGATCTTCCCAGCCTTCCAGCTCGCGCCCGTCCTGTGGCGTGAAGTGGCTGTTGCGGGCCAGGCAGCGCGTGATTTGCCGCGCGCGATCGGCGCGAAAATTAAAGTTGATGCAGACATCGCCGTCGCGAATCGTTCCCACCGGTTCACCGCGATTGTCGGTGACTACAAACGGGATGATGAACTCGTCGGTGACTCCGCGGTTGTAGGAGTCCTTCACCCCCTGCACCGGGTCAACGTAGCGGCCTCCTTCGGCGACGCCAAACACCATCGCGTCAAAAGCCTTCTTCTCGCGCTCCCAGCGGTGGTCGCGGTCCATAGCGTAGTAGCGCCCGCTCACGGTGGCAATCTTGCCAATGCCATACTCGCGCATCTTTTGCTGCAACTGCTCGATGTAGCCGGCGCCGTTGGTGGGCAGGGTGTCGCGCCCATCCATGAAGCAGTGCACGAAGACGCGGTCCACCCCGTTCTGCTTGGCCATGCGCAGCAGCGCATAGAGCTGGTTCTGGTGCGAGTGCACGCCACCGTCGGAGAGTAGTCCAAAGAAGTGCAGACGCCGACCGCCCGTGCACGCCTTCTTCATCGCCTCGACCAGAGCCGGGTTGGAAAAGAGCTCGCCATTCTCGATCATCAGATCGATCTTGGTGATGTCCATGTACACCACGCGCCCGGCGCCGATGTTGAGATGGCCGACCTCGCTATTGCCCATCTGCCCGGTGGGCAGGCCGACGTAGCGCCCGCTGGTGTGGATCAGGGTGTTGGGAAATTCGGCGAGCAGGCGATCGTAGTTGGGCTTGCGCGCCAGCGAGATGGCATTGGCATTGGACGGCGGAGCATAGCCCCAGCCATCGAGGATGATGAGGACGAGCGGTTTGGGGGTAATAGACATTGGCAATTAGTGAATTCGGACGAACCGCAGGTCCCTCCGCTCGGTCGTCGCGGCGACCTCGGTCGGGATGACAATTCAGGGTTTGAAACTCGAAACTCGAACCTGCAACTCGAAACTCGAAACTTGAAACTCGAAACTATCCCCTAGCCCCTGCCTTCTTCCCCGCCAACTCCCCGTGATAGTTCAGCGCCTTCAATCCCAGGAACCGCGCCGCCGGGCCGAGTTCTTCTTCGATGCGCAGCAACTGGTTGTACTTGGCGATGCGGTCGGTGCGCGAGGCCGAGCCGGTCTTGATCTGCCCTGCTCCCGTGGCGACGGCAAAGTCGGCGATGAAGGTATCTTCGGTCTCCCCCGAGCGATGCGAGATCACCGCGGTGTAGCCGTTCTGGCGTGCCAGGTTGATGGCGTCAATGGTCTCGCTGACCGAGCCAATCTGGTTCAGCTTGATGAGAATCGAGTTGGCCACACCAGCGTCGATGCCGCGCTGGAAAATCTCAATGTTGGTCACGAAAATATCGTCTCCAACAAGCTGAATCTTACCGCCCAGTTCGTCGGTCACCAGCTTCCAGCCCTCCCAGTCGCCCTCTGCGAAACCGTCTTCCAGCGACACGATGGGATACTGCCGCACCCAGTCGGCCCAAAACTTCACCATCTCCTCGCTGGAGTGCTCGCTCTTGTCGGACTTCTTGAAGACGTACTTCTTTTTGGCGCTGTCGTAGAACTCACTGGCCGCAGGATCAAGAGCGATGGCGATCTGCTCGCCCGGCTTGTAGCCGGCCTGGGTGATGGCTTCGAGGATGACCTCGATGGCTTCGGTGTTCGACTTCACCGACGGCGCAAAGCCGCCTTCATCGCCCACCGCGGTGTTGTAGCCGCGCTTCTTCAGCACGCCTTTGAGCACGTGGAAGGTCTCGACACCCCAGCGCAGGCCTTCCCGGAACGACGTTGCGCCCACCGGCATGATCAGGAATTCCTGGAAGTCCACGTTATTGTCGGCATGTACGCCGCCGTTCAAGATGTTCATCTGGGGCGTAGGCAGCAGGCTGGCCGTGAAGCCGCCGAGGTACTGGTACAGTTCGATGCCCAGGTGGTCAGCCATGGCGCGCGCCGCCGCCATGGACACCGCCAAGACCGCATTGGCGCCCAGCTTGCTCTTGGTCGGGGTCCCGTCGAGCACCAGCATGGCATTGTCGAGGCCGCGCTGTTCGCTGGCGTCCATGCCCTCCAGTTCCGGCCCGATGACCTCGTTGATGTTGGCGACCGCCTTCAGGACGCCCTTGCCGGCATAGCGGCCCTTGTCGCCATCGCGCAGCTCCAGCGCCTCGTGCTCGCCGGTGGAGGCCCCGCTGGGAACGGCCGCCCGCCCGCGCGCTCCGCTCTCCAGGATGACGTCAGCTTCTACCGTAGGATTACCGCGCGAATCCAGAATTTCGCGGGCCAGAATCAGTTCAATTTGGGTCATGGGAATGAATCCTAAGCTCTCGCCGGTGGATTTGCTTGCGCCTCGGCGGGAGGTATGAAACCTGCAATTATACGGGAGCCGGGATGAAAAGCTTTGTGACGCACAGACACGATGGCCGGTCGTATTGCCCCGGAAGTCGCCCGAAAATCACGCTAATTTGCATTTTGTTGGCAAAATGGTTTGCGGCTGCGCTGCCAGTTGGGTATGCTCTTGCAAGCGGTTCAGGCGCTCCCAACGAGGAGCGCCGCGGACGCCTCTTGGCCGGTGGCCGCAACCGCGTGGAGTTCAAGTATGTGGAAGCGCAAAGAAGACGAACACACGACGCCTGGTCCGGAGCAGGGCCCATCAGTCCCAGCTTTTAATCCGCCTCCGAGTGCGCCGCCGCGTCCCCCTGAAGCAACGCGGAGCGAGAGCCTTCGCAGCCACGAGGTGGCCACCATTGGCAAGTCGGTCGTCGTGAAAGGGGAACTTTCGGGCAGTGAAGACTTAATCATCGACGGCGAGATCGAGGGCTCTATCTCGTTGCGCGGTCAAAGCCTCACGGTCGGGCCCAATGGACGGTTGCGGGCCAACATCGAGGCCCGCAATGTGATTCTGCATGGCCGGGTGGATGGCGATGTCCACGCCACCGAGCGCGTCGACTTGCGCAAAACCGCGTCCCTGGCCGGAAATATTTCCACCGCGCGCATCTCCATCGAAGATGGCGCTTTCTTTAAGGGGACGATTGACATCCAGAAGGCGGAACCCGCCGGGAAGCTGGACACAAAACCGCCAGCCTCCGCTTCAGCGCTAGCAGCGGCAGCTCCCGTACCCGCCAGCTCGGCACAAAGATCGCTTCTCGAGCCCAAGAAGTTCTAGCGGCCAATGGCTTCCTCCAACGGGGCGCTACGCACAAAGCGCCCCGTAATTGCGTCACCATCCTGCCTGTCCTGCCGATCCTGCCAGACCTTTCCCGCTGCGGCCAGCGCGAAAAGATTGATGATAGCGACGTTCTACTCATACAATGCTCGCAGTGGCTCCTGGTATCTTCAGCAGGCTATTCGGCGGCTCTGTCCGGCAGAGCACGGATGACGAAATTGTCCCCGGGCAAAAGGTGAGCCGTCGCTCCACCGGCTTCAGCGAATTTATCCGCTCGATCTCTCGCGAGGAAGGCCTCAAGGTCCTCGACCTGGGCTCTACATCGCCTGCCAGCATCACCTTCATGACCGGCTTGGGACATAGGTTTCACCAGGAGGACGTACTCCGCACGGCCAGCGACAAGACCCTCATCATCCCCAACGGCGACGGCGGCACCACCTTCGATGTCGAGCGTTTTCTCCGTGAAAACCTCGCCTTCTCGAGAGCGGAATTCGATGCGGTCATGTTCTGGGACCTGGCGGATTTTTTGCCCGAGCCTCTGGTGAAGCCCCTGATCGAGCGCATCCAGGTCGCCATGAAACCGGGCGGAATCATGTTGGCCTTCTTCCACACCAAGGACGCCGGCCCCGACGCTCCGTTTTACCGCTACAACATCGCTTCCAAGGACACCCTGGAACTGCAGCCCGCCCGCGCCTACAAGCTGCAACGCATCTTCAACAGCCGGCATGTGGAAAATCTCTTCCGCGAATACTCCTCCATCAAGTTCTTCCTCGGGCGCGACAACATACGGGAAGTGCTGGTTATCCGGTAGAAGTCCCGTGTCAGCTTTTCGCCGTTGCCCCCGCACCTTTCGCGCGAATTCTTTCCTCTCCTGCGGCAAGGTCCTTGCGCAAGAACTGCGTAGGTCTGCCGGCGATATGCTCCGGCTGGATTAGCTGCGCGTTCAACCATTCGATAACCGCCGCGTAGCCCAGGCTTTCGGGATCGTCGGTTAGATAATGCGGAACCACCGCCAGAACATGAAAGCCTTCCTGCAACTGAAAACTGAGCGTCGGATCGTATTGGAAACCTTCCACGACTTCGGTGACGTACTCTTCGGGCTTCAGCGTGGCGGCGCATTCGTGATAGCCGCGCAATCGCGAACCAGCCCGGATCCGTCTTAGCTGGAGCGATTCGGTGAGGCTGCGCCGGAAGCTATAGAGCTTGTCGCCGATCCCATGATGCTGCAGGGTGGAATCGACGATCACTTCAGCTCCATACAGCGTGCGCCCGTTCCGCGGATCGTGATTGGTGAACATGCCGTCAGCGGTAAACTGCTCCCAACTGTCGAGCATTTCGTAATTGTCCCAATCGACGATCAGGCTGGCCGTCATTCCCACAACAGTTTCGTCGGGACCATACACAGCCACGAACTGACCTTCCGGGAAGACCCGCAGGTGCGACGAGAGCTGGTCGGCGTTCCAGGGCGGCGTCTCCGGATAAATTCTCCGGCAGAGCTCGGTGATGCCATTGAAGTCGCGGGGAGCGGTGTTGCGGACGGATATTTGCAATGCCGGGTCGGCCATTCGATCTGTCTCCTCGGTGGCTTAGTACAGTCCGGCGACTGTGGCTTGTAGTTTAGATCGAAGACCTCTCCACTGGCATAGGAGTCACCCGGCGCGACGGGTCTTACGAATTACGAAGGGTAGTAAGCCGGGGAACCGGAACAGCTCGAATACAGCCGATTGGGCCAAGGGCGGCAACGACAGCAAGTAACGCACCCGCGAAGCGGCCGACAACAGTGGCGCAAATTGGCGAGAATACTCTTGCTGGTAAAGGTTCACGGCTTCGCTCAGCGCAGCCGGGCCCGTCAGGAACTTGCAGATACACTGCGCGGCCACACGCCCGCTCCGCAAGGCGATGGAAATGCCGTCGCCGGCAAAGGGATCGATAAACGCGGCTGCGTCGCCAACAAATATCGTGTTCCCTCGCACCGGCTGCGGCTGGCGGTAGATCAGCGGAGCCGTGCTAACGGGCTGCATGGTCGCGCGCCAATTCGCCGCTCGGCGCACCAAACTTGGATGCAGCTTGCAAACCTTTTCCAGCGAGGTCGCCCGATCGGAGCGCACCATGGCACACGCATTCACCACACCGTCTGACACTGGTTGCACACCGCAGTAGCCATTGGCGAAAAAATAGAGATCGGTGCAGGGCTCCGTCCACGGTTCCTGGAAATGCGCTTTGACACCGATCCACTTGGGACCCGCTGGGACCGTCCGGTCGCCAGTGAACTGTGACCATCTGCCTGCCGCGACGATCAGCGCTTTCGCCTTAACTCTTGCGCAAGACGTTCGCAGCGTGAACGGACCGTCACCGTCGCTGCCAACCACCTCACAATTGGGATGGGCCGCCGCCCCAGCCCGGCGCGCAGCATCCCATAGCAACGCATCAAGGTCATAGCGAGAAATGCTCAGGGCCGGAGGAGCGACGGGCGCCTCGATTACCCGCTGGCCCAGCAGCAAACGCGTACGGCCGATCACCGGCGCGGTTTGAAATATCCTTTCGGCCGCTGGCACATCTTGCAGCAGGCCGGCAAGAACATCCAGCGATTCCGCCGAAACAAATTCTCCACAGACCCGATGTCGCGGGAAGTCTTTGGCCTCGAACAAGCCGACGCTTGCACCCAGCCGCGCCGCCGTAATTGCACAGGAGGTTCCCGCCGGACCCGCGCCTACGATCGCGAGATCAAATTCGTTCGCCCTTCTCACTTCCACAGCAGCACGCCCATGCGAAATAGGTAATGTCGCGAAACCTGAATTTTCCTGGCTGCTACGTCCGCCAGCAAAGCCCGCATCTCGTCGCAGGTGTAGGCCCGCCGGACCGATGCCGGTGCGTCGTGCCAAGTGATGCGGCTGCGGAAGAGCGGCAATCCAAGATAAACCAACAACAGGTGCAAGCGGCTGCGGATGAGGTCGTTGATCAGCACCGCCTGCCGGCAGACGCGCAGGGATTCGCCGGCAAAATTCACCAGCGTCTGGGGCTCAAAATGATGGGCCAGCAGCGAGCAACTTACGACGTCGAATGTGCCATTCCGGAAGGGCAGGCGCAAGGCATCGCCGGCAACTGACGCTGCGCCTCCGTGTGGCAGATGCGACCACAAGCGATCCAGAAGGGTCACCTGCAACCCAATGCCGGATCCTGCGAGCACACTTTGCGCTGCCAAAGCCATGTCTCCGGCCCCAGCGCCCACTTCCAGTAGCGAGAGTTTGCGGCAGCCGCCCTCGCGCGCAACTCGACGAAGTAACGCAGTAGTTGTGCGCATTCCCCCGAACCACTGATTGATATGCCGCAAATCGCGTAGCGTCGCCGCAATCTCCGCGGCTGTGCCAAGATCGTCGTCGAGCAACTCGGGAATGACAGTTCGTCGCATTAGGAATGAAGCGGCGAGATCGTCGGCCAATGCACGCTGGCAGGGTTGACTCTGCCGGTTCAGCACGGCGTGTCCGCTTCACAAATCTATACCCGCCGGATGAGAATTTGCCGACTCTCGGAAAACGATCTCCTCCTGAAACCAAACGGGCAGCCTGATCGCAATCTTCTTGGACGAGTGCGCCAGACCCTCCGCCGGAGGCGACCCTTAGCTGAAAGATGCTGCAATTACGGGTTTTCCCGGCGCCCCGAACGGGCTTGTCAAAAAAGCAACTAAGGCGCCAAGCGTTTCGTCTAATTGCTAGGGAGCAATTTTGCGCAAGAGTTCCGAGGTAGGTGTGAACTTGTCAGAAAAGCGTGTGGGGCGAATCGTAGCGGCGGTAATGGTCGCCTTGACGTTCGCTATGCCGGGTCGCGCCCAGCAGAAGCTAAACATCGACCCGCTCGAGCTGGTGCGCCGCGCTGCCGCCAACGAGATTAAAGCCGACAACTCGCCGGTTTATTTCATGTTCAAGGACCGCACCGAGGAAAAGGGCCATGCGATTACGAAACAAGTAATCCAGACCCCGCAGGGGGGACTGCTAAGAACCATAGCCATCAACGACAAGCCGCTGACGCCCGAGCAGCGGGCCAGGGACGATCAGAAGCTACAGAAGTACGCCAATGATCCCGAGGCGCGTCGTAGGAGAAAGCAGGCCACGAAGGAGGAAGACCAGCGGGAGTCGGTCATGTTAACCAGCCTGCCCGACGCATTTCTCTACACCTACGCGGGAGAGCAGCCCGGCCCTGACGGCAGCCCACTCGTACACCTCACCTTTAAGCCGAACCCGAAATTCAATCCTCCGAACCACGAAACCATGGTGTACCAAGGCATGCAAGGCGACATGCTGATCGAACCCAGAGCGGCGCGCTTCGCCAAGATTGATGGCACCCTGTTCAAGGATGTGGACTTCGGCTGGGGCATTCTGGGCAGGCTCTACCACGGGGGCAAGTTTGTCGTCGAGCAAAGGGAAGTGGGCGGAGGCCACTGGGAGATGGTGCGTCAGACCCTTCAGTTCAATGGCAGGGTCCTGCTGGTTAAGTCACTCACCATTTCGTCCACGGAAACGACCTACGATTTTCATCCGGTTCCCGCCAATCTCACCACGGCCCAAGCTTTGGAGTTGCTGTACAAAAGCGATGAAGTAGTGGCCGAAAATGGCGGCGGCGTGAAGGCAGCAAACCAAAGCCACAAGTGAAGCGTGAAGGTGCGCCTCGAATTGAGTTGCTTAGAAACTGCGGCGCCTTTCTGAAACCCTACGTCTTCAACACTTCTTTTCGCACCGTCAGCTTTTCAATTAGCTTCTTGCGCAACGCATAGCCACGGCCAGGCTTGTCGCTAACGGCGATCGTTCCCTGCGGTGAGACCTCGACCTCGGGTTCGATGATGTCCTCTTTCCAGTACCGCTTCGACGCCGAGACATCGCCCGGCAGGGTAAAGTTGGGCAGCGTCGAGAGCGCCACATTGTGAGAGCGGCCAATTCCCGACTCCAGCATGCCTCCGCACCAGACCGGCACTTTAAAAGCCTGCGCCACATCGTGCACCAGTATGGCTTCGGAGAAACCGCCCATTCGCCCGACCTTGATGTTGATGATCCGGCAGGCAGCAAGTTCCAGGGCGGACTCGGCGTCACGCGCGCTGCGGATGGCTTCATCGAGGCAGATTGCCGTCAGCAACTGCTTCTGCAACCGCGCATGGAAGTAGAAATCGTCGCTCCACAGCGGTTGCTCAATCATCAGCAGATTGAAGCGGTCGAAATCCTTGAGGCGGTCGCTGTCGGCCAGCGTGTAAGCGGAGTTGGCGTCGCAGCTCAGCAAGATGCCATTCCAGCGGGCGCGAATTTTCTCCAGCACCTCGAGGTCCCATCCCGGCTTCACCTTGACTTTGATGCGCTGGTATCCGGCGGCCAGTTCGGTTTCGATCTTTTGCAACAGTTGCTCGTGCGAATCCTGGATACCGATGCTCACGCCACACGCGATCTCGCGCTGCGTGCCGCCGAGCAGCTTCCACAGCGGAGTTCCCTTCTCCTGCGCTTCAGCGTCCCAGACCGCGTTTTCCAGCGCCGCCTTGGCCATGCGATGTTCGCGCACGCGCGCCAGCAGAGCGGGTACCTCCGAGCCCGACTGTAACGTCTTGCCGAGCAGCGCTGGCGCCAGGTAGCGCGCGCTCACGTCCCACGCGCCCTCGATGTATTCCTCGCTGTAATAAGGAGCTTCGCCGGCGACGCACTCGCCCCAGCCTTCCAGTCCGTCGGCATGTACGGTGACCAGCAAAATGCGCCGGGTAGTGGTGCGCCCAAAGCTCGTCTCAAAAAAGTGGACGAGCGGAATTTGCAGCTCGCGCAGGGTGATGGCTTCAGTCTTCATCGATCACTTGCTCGCATACGACCAGTCTTCATCCCACCGTCCCAGCAGGAACCTGCCATTGCCGCTGGCATCGCGCTCATAACCCAGGCAGGCCAGCCCGCGCGAGAACGCCGACAGAAATGCCTCGCGGTTGCGCAGTTGCACCGCCGCCGCTTTCTGCCGCGTGTCTGGCTGTTCCTTCCACGCGTAGATCTCGACAGGGACTTCCACCCGCGCCTCCTCGACAAACTCGGGATGCTTACCCGTGAAGAGCAGAGTTTCAACCCGCCTCGAAGTCAACCACCACTCGGCAACCAGCCGATCCGTAGGAAGAAAACCCTGCAGCGGCGACGACGTAATCCCATACTGATTGAGGTTGTAACGGCGAGCAATGGCCCCCAGTCGCTCCAGATTGAGGTAGGCGTTCTTGATCTCCAGCGGATCGAAAGTCCACTCCAACAGTTCGTAACCGCGTGCGATGGCGTCCTCGCGCTGAAACAGCTTGATGCGACGGCCCAGTCCGGTGTTGCGGTAGCCTTCCCTGACCGCAAGCATATGCGAATGCAGATAGGGATGCCCGCTGCGGATTCCCGGAATCGAGAAGGCAAAGCCCACCAGCGTTTCGCCGTCCCATGCGCCGATCACTTGCCCGCCAATTTTGGGCGCCAGGGAAAAAATTCGCAACGGCACCAACTCGTTATCCGCAAATCCCCAGACCTGCTTCTGCAGAGTCACGCAAGCGCGATACTCCTCCAGCTCGGTGCAGTTGCGGAGGACGATGCTGTTTGCGGTCACGCTTTTTCCTGCCGCTTCGATTCCTGCCACAACGACTCCATTTCGTCGAGCGATGCCCCGGATGGCTTGCGTCCCTGCTCGCGAAGCTTGTCTTCAAGATACTGGAAGCGCCGGCGGAACTTGCGGTTCGTCTTGCGCAGCGCTGACTCGGGATCGAGTGCGAGGTAGCGTGCGATGTTCACCAGCACGAACAGGAGATCGCCGACCTCGTCCTCCAATCGGGAGCGCAATTCCGGGGAAATCTTCGCGCCGCGCGCGCCCGCCACGCCTGCGGCCGACTCCGGACGCGGACCCGGCGCGGGATATTCCTCCAGGTTTTGGCGAAGTTCCTCAGTCTCCTCGCTCAATTTATCGAATAGCCCCTCGATATTGGGCCAATCGAAGCCCACATTGGCCACGCGGGAGCTGATCTTGTGGGCCTCCATCAGTGACGGCACTGCGGAAGATATACCGGCGAGTACCGACTCGGGATGATCTTGCTTCTTCCCCTTTTCTCCGGACTCCGTCTCGCGCTTCTTCTTCTCCTCAGCTTTCAGCGCGTGCCAGTTGCGCAAGACATCGCCCGCCGTGTCGGCTTTCACGTCGCCAAACACATGCGGATGCCGATCGATCAGCTTGTTGGAGAGCCGGTCAAGCACATCGTCGATGGAAAAACGTTTTTCCTCTGCTGCCATCTCCGAGTAGAAAAGCACTTGCAACAGCAGATCGCCGAGTTCGCCAGGAAGTTCATCCCAGTCGCGGGCGTCGATGGCTTCCAGCACCTCGTAGGTTTCCTCCAGGGTGTAGGGCTTGATGGTGTCGAAGGTTTGTTCGCGGTCCCAGGGACATCCGCCGGGACCACGCAGCCGCGCCATGATGGATACGGCGCGCTCGAATCGTTCACCTGTTGTCGCCATTCTTCACAATCTAAATGACCACGGACAGCGGCGCAAAGGTTGCTGTTTGCCAACCGCCAAGTCAGCTTCTGTGCGGCCGATCACATCCACACTCTTCCGCTTTTCATTACAATATGCGCATGGACTCCTTCAACTTCACTATTGCAGGCAGGCAGTTCCGTTCTCGGCTCATTGTGGGCACGGGCAAATACAAATCGGGACCAGAGACCGCGCGCGCCCTCGCGGCCAGCGGCGCCGAGATGGTCACCGTCGCGGTGCGCCGCGTGAACCTCGACCGCAGCAAGGAGTCGCTGCTCGACTACATCGATCCCCAGCAATATTTCCTGCTGCCCAACACCGCCGGCTGCTACACCGCCGACGAGGCGATCCGCACTGCGCGCCTGGGGCGTGAAGTCGGGCTTTCGGATTGGGTGAAAGTCGAGGTCATAGGCGATCAGCAAACCCTCTTTCCCGACGTGCAGGCCACCATCGAAGCGACCCGCATATTGGTAAAGGAAGGCTTTACTGTTTTGCCATATACCTCTGATGACATTGTGGTTGCCAAGCGCCTGATTGACGCCGGCGCGAGCGCGGTAATGCCCCTCGGTGCGCCGATTGGCAGCGGCATGGGCATTCAGAACCAGCCCAACATTCGCATCCTGCGGGAGATGATCACCGAGGTGCCGCTCATCGTGGATGCGGGCGTGGGCACGGCGTCGGACGCCGCCATTGCGATGGAGCTTGGGGTTGACGGCGTGCTGATGAATACCGGCATCGCCGGAGCGCAAGACCCGGTGCTGATGGCCGAAGCCATGAAGAACGCGGTGTTGGCGGGACGCCAAGCCTATCTGGCTGGCCGCATGACGAAGAAGCTGTACGCCACCGCGAGCTCTCCGCTGGAAGGCGTCGTGCGGTAGTTCGCAGGCTGCGACGGCACGTATAATTCCGGCATGGACGAACAAGATTTCCGCCGCCGCGCCGACGCGGCATTGGAAGCGCTGAAGCGCAGCCTCTACGCCGCAGAAGGCGATGCCGACTTCGAGGTCGAAGAGAATTCCGGCGCGCTCCACATCAGCTTCGACGAGCCTCCGGGAAGGTTCGTGATCTCGCCGAATTCACCGGTGCGGCAAATCTGGATATCGGCGCTGTCCACCAGCTTCAAGCTCGACTGGTCCGAGGAGAAGCAGGACTTCGTGCTCAGCAAAACCGGAGAGGGCTTGAAGCCGCTGGTCGCGCGCCTGATCAACGAACAAATAGGCGGGGGGACGGTCATTCTGGGATAGATTGATCTCGCCGCTTTTGGCAACTCTTACGCCGACACGGCTTCCGTCTTCAGCTTCTGCTTCAAATCGGCGGCGATGAGGGCTCCGTGAAAGCGCCCATTCTCGATGAAGATCTCGCTGGTGCTCATGCCGGCGACGATTACGCCCGCCAGATAAATTCCCGGCACATTGCTTTCCAGGGTCTGAGGATTGACGACTGGCCGCTTGTCCGCTTCGCCGCTCAACTTGACGCCGAGCGCGCAGAGAAATTCAAAGTCCGGATGATAGCCGGTCAGCGCAAAAACGTAGTCGTTCTGCAGCGTCACTTCACCTTGCGGCGTGTCGAGCACTACATGCTCCAGAGTGATTTCCCGCACGCAGGTGTTGAAGTAAGCCGTCACCTGTCCGGCTTTGATGCGGTTCTCGATGTCGGGCTTGATCCAGTACTTCACCGAATTGCTGATGCCCGGCCCGCGATGCACCAGCGTGACTCGCGCGCCGTGACGCCATAACTCCAGCGCGGCAATCGCCGCCGAATTCTTTCCGCCGACGATCAGCACGTTAAGTCCAAAAAAAGGATGCGGCTCGCGGTAGTAATGCATCACCTTGGACAAATCTTCGCCCGGAACCTGCATGTAATTCGGCCGATCATAATAGCCGGTCGCTAGGACCAGCTTGCGGGCATGGTATGCGCGCGAGTGGCCGTGCAGGTTGGTGGTGTGCACGACGAAGTGATCGTCGCTGCCTTCAATCGTCGCGACTGGTTCGTACTGCCGCACATCGAGTTGGTAATGCTCGGCGGCTTTGCGGTAGTACTCCAGCGCCTCCTGGCGTGTGGGCTTTTGGTTGGGACTGGAAAATGGAAGGTCGCCGATTTCCAGCAATTCCGGCGTAGTGAAGAACGTCATGTTGCTGGGGTAGTTGTAGAGCGAGTTGACCAGGCAGCCTTTGTCAATGTTGACCACAGTGAAGCCGGCGCGTTTGGCGTCGATGCCACAGGCGAGGCCGGTTGGGCCGGCGCCAATCACTACTACATCAAAGGAGAAACTTTCCGCCGCCGCTGAGGGTACGCGATCCATATTGAAAGCATACCTTGTCCTGACGCGTTATTGGCATTCACGGCGACGCCCACGGCTACCCGCAGGCGTGCGCCCGTGCCACGGGCGCACATGATCGCAGTCAATCTCGACCCCGAACAATCCGTCCGCGGGTCCACTGTCTTACTTCACGACACGCAATTCATTGGTCACCTGAAAAATACCAGGCACCTGATTGGCGGCCATGGTAGCCAGGTCCTTGTCCATCTCGCTGTTCACGAAACCCTTCAGCGTGACCCGCTGATTGTCGACAATAATGTGGATACTGGGCGCCGCCTCCCAGAAATACCGGGACAGCGATGCCGTGTTTTCCAGAGATCGATAAACCTTGATCCGCGCCCGCTCGTCCATGGGCGACGGGGGCAAGATCTTTATGTTGTTAATGACCTTGTCCACGCCTTCGACGCGCTTCACCGCATTTTCGGCATCTGACTTGGTTACCGCGTGCTCGCTGGTAAGACTGCCGCTTAGGGTCACCGTTCGTCCCTGCACGGTGTACTCCAAATCGTCGAACAGAGAGTAGTAGGGTAGCATCAGCATCTCGTGACGAACTTCCTTGGCGATGTTGTTTTCCACCGGGTCGCTGGACTGTGGTTGTTTGCCGTAATCGGCCACCACCGGCCCATTGCTCGACATCAGAACTGCCGAAGTTGAAGGTGGCTGACTCGCCGCCGTCGCTGAAGATGTTTGAGCTACCGCTGCCGCGCTCATGGTCAGCAGCAGGCTAAACAGCACTAGTCTTCGCATAATCTTGGCCTCCTCTTGCCTAACTCTTTTGATGTCGTGACTAACCCTGTGGGCGCAACCGTCTCCCTATGCATTACAAGACTTAACAATTATCGACACCGATGACTGCGAGGGATCCGGGGGCAACCTCCGCCTTGGCAGTCCTTTTCTGCTATGGTTCGGGCGGCACAGCTTGCGCTATGATTCTCCTGGCGGGGGTCGTAGTCCGATGTTCAGGGTGATTACCGTGGAACGCGAGTATGGCGCCGGTGGCAGCCTGGTCGCCGCCCAGTTGGCGCGGCGCAAGGGATGGCAGCTTCTTGACCGGCAACTCACCTGTGAAATCGCGAAGCTCGCCTCCGTGGACGAAAAAGCGGTAGCCCATTGTGAAGAGAAATGTGACCCGCTCATGCATCGTCTGGCCAAAGTATTTTGGCGCGGCAGTTACGAGCGGTCGCTGCCCATTTCGGATGACAAACTGTTCGGTGCCGACGAGATGGTGGAACTGGCTACCTCCATCATCGAGCAGAAGGGCGAAGAAGGAAACTGCGTGATCGTTGGCCGGGGTGCGCCCTACATCCTGAGAAACCGGCGGGACACATTTCGCGTGTTCGTGTATGGCTCGCGCGAGGAAAAAATCCGCCGCATGGTCAAGTTCAAGATGGATGAGAAATACGCCGAGGAGATGGTGGACACCATCGATCGCGAACGCGCCGCCTTCGTCCGCAAGTACTTCAATGCCGAGTGGCCCTGCCGTCGCCTTTACCACTTGATGTTGAGTTCGGACCCCGGAATTGAACTGGTGACCGATACCATCCTGGCAACCATGCAAGCCCTGGAGCGCCAAACACAACCGGTGGGCTAAGTCAGTGTTTTGAAGGGCGCACCTTCAGGGCCTGCCCTGGAACTGCCTAATACGCCATCAAAATTCGCAGGTCCCGCACATTGTTGCCGGTCGGCCCGGTCATGATGCTGTCGCCGATGGCGTCGAACAATGGGTAGGCATTGAACTGCATCAAAGCCGCGGCGACGTCCAATCCGCGCATCTCGGCCCGCTCGACCGTGGTTCCATTCACCACCGCGCCGGCCGCATCGCTATTGCCATCAATGCCGTCGGTCCCCGCGCTCAACACGGTGATGTTCTCCCCTGCAATTTTCTGGGCGCAGTAAAGCGCAAACTGTTGATTGCGTCCGCCAATGCCCGCCTTCGCTCCCACCTTCACCGTGACCTCACCACCCGAGATGAGGCACGCGCGCGATACGCCTCGGCGTAATTCGCGCAGCCGCGCCAGCAGGTGATCGGCGGCGCGTTCGTAGTCCCAATCGTCGCAACGGTTGTCCACCTCGACGGCGAAGCCGCCCAACACCGCTCGCTCCACCGCCGCGTTGACCGCGGTGGCGTTCGAAAGCACCGTGGTGTAGCGGGAACGTTCAAACACCGGATCGTTTTGCTTGGGCGTCTCCTCCAACTGCTCGCGTTCGAACAAGGTGCGCACACTGGTGGGAAAGTTCTGCAGCAGCTTGTAACGCTCCGCGATGGCGTAACAGTCGGCGACGGTAGTAGTGTCTGGCATTGTGGGACCCGAGGCCAGCGCATCGAGGGCCCCCTCGGGCACGTCGGAAACCAGCACGGATGCCTGAGAAGAAGGCGCCGCCACTTGCGCCAGCCGTCCGCCCTTCAAGGCCGACAGATGTTTGCGAATGGCGTTGATCTCGGCAATGGGCGCCCCCGAGAGCACCAGCGCCTTATAAGTTTGCACCACGTCGGCGAGCGAAATACCCGCGCTGATGGGCTTCTCGGCGATCGCCGAAGCTCCTCCGCTGATCAGATAGATGACCAGCGTTTGCGGCGACGGCGCGCTAAGCAGCCGCAGGATCTCATCGCCGGCGCGCAGCGAATCCTCATTGGGAAGGGGATGTCCGCCCAGGAAGTAGCGAAAGCCAAACAGTGGTGCCGGCGGCGCGTTGGGACAGGCAATGATTCCCGTGAACCTGTTTCCGACGATGTTAGCGAGCGCTTCCGCCATGGTATGTCCGGCTTTGCCGATGGAAACCACCAGCGTCCGCGAGAACGTCCCCAGCGCATAGGCATCGTTTCCCAGGCTTAGCTCGCCGCGATCGTAGAGCACCTGTTTGGAAAAGGCCCGCGGAATACTGCACTCCGACAGAGCGTGCTCGAACATCTCGCGCGCGCGGTCGCGCATTTCGTGGGCTAATACTTCACTCGGGGGAGTCGAGGATGGCGGCAAGGACTCAGACATGTGGGGAGATTATAAGCGAGTGAACTGCAGTAGCCAGTTGGCAGTTGGCTACCGGCACCTGCAATAAAAATCGGGGAGCGGCTGTTTGGCCATCTCCCCACTCTCTCCGATCAGGTTTGCAATTGAAGATAGCTTACCTGCACGGCCGTTCGCCGACATCAGAGGACTATGAACAGAGCGTGAATAGTCGGTGAATTCGACATGCCGCCGCCAATCCCGATGGATGGCCATTACTGCCGGTCTGAAGCTAAACCCCGGTGGTTGGACCGCGGGTCGAATCACTTCGACAGAATGGGACAACTGGCAACTGGCAACTGGCTACTGACTACTGACTACCGACTACTGGCAACTGGCCACTGGCTACTGCTACCATCGTGCTGTTATGCCAGTCGCAACCGATATACCCAGTCCTACCTATGTCCCCGTGAAGGCGCCGCGCGGCAATCAGCTCTCCTGCAAAGGCTGGGGCCAGGAAGCCGCCATGCGCATGCTGATGAACAATCTCGACCCCGACGTCGCCGAGCGCCCGCAGGACCTCGTGGTGTATGGCGGCACCGGCCGCGCTGCGCGCAATTGGGACTGCTACCACGCCATCGTCAAGTCGCTGAAGGCGCTGGAAAACGACGAGACGCTGCTGGTGCAGTCGGGCAAGCCGGTCGGCATCTTTCAGACGCACGAGTACGCGCCGCGCGTTCTGATCTGCAATGCAAACCTGGTGGGCCACTGGTCGAACTGGGAAAAATTTAACGAGCTGGAAAAGCTGGGCCTCATCATGTTCGGGCAGATGACTGCCGGCTCATGGATCTACATCGGCACGCAAGGAATCATCCAGGGCACGTTCGAAACGTTCTCCGCGGCCGGCGAGCAGCATCTGGGGGGCAATCTCGAAGGCAAGCTGATCGTCTCCGGCGGCATGGGCGGCATGAGCGGCGCGCAGCCGCTGGCCGCGACCATGACGGGCGCCTGCTACCTCGGCATCGAGGTCGATCCCGAGCGCATCAAGAAACGCCTGCGCACCGGCTATTGCGATTTCATGGTGAACTCGCTTGACGAAGCGCTGCGCATTTTGAAGAACGCGGTGCGCAAGAAGCAGAACATTTCCGTCGGGCTGGTGGGCAATTGCGGCGACATTATTCCCGAGCTAGCCGAGCGCGGCGTGGTGCCCGATATTCTCACCGATCAGACCTCGGCGCACGATCCGCTGAACGGCTATGTGCCCAGCGGCATGTCGCTGGAAGAGGCGCTGGCGCTGCGTAAGAGCGATCCCAAGGCGTACGTCGAGCGCGCGCTCGACACCATGGCGCGCCACGTCGAAGGCATGCTCAAGTTGCAGAAGATGGGCTCGGTCACCTTCGACTACGGCAACAACATTCGCACCTTCGCCTTCGAGCACGGGGTGAAGAATGCCTACGACTTTCCCGGATTCGTGCCCGCCTACATTCGTCCGCTGTTCTGCGAAGGGCGCGGACCGTTCCGCTGGGCGGCGCTTTCGGGCGATCCGGCCGACATCCACACCACCGACGACCTGGTGTTGGAGATGTTTCCGCAGAACAAAATCCTCAGCCGCTGGATCGATCTGGCCCGCAAACGGATCAAGTTCCAGGGATTGCCGTCGCGAATCTGCTGGCTGGGCTATGGCGAGCGCGCAGAATTTGGATTGGCGATGAACGACCTGGTGAAAAAGGGAATCATCAAGGCACCCATCGTGATGGGCCGCGACCACTTGGATTGCGGCTCGGTCGCATCGCCCTTCCGCGAGACCGAGTCCATGAAGGATGGCAGCGACGCCATCGCCGACTGGCCCCTGCTGAATGCTCTGCTGAACACCGCCAGCGGCGCATCGTGGGTGTCGATTCACAATGGCGGCGGCGTGGGCATTGGCTACTCGCAGCACGCGGGACAGGTGACTGTTGCTGACGGCACGAACGAGATGGCCAAGCGCATCGAGCGCGTGTTGACCAACGATCCCGGAATCGGCGTTGCGCGGCACGCAGACGCGGGCTATGACGAAGCGAAACAGTTCGCGCGGGCAAAGGGGATCAAGGTGCCGATGGAGAGATAGCAACTAGCAACGAGCAATTGACAACGGGCCAATAGCAATCAGCACTCAGCCGTCAGCATTCAGCCATTGAAGATCGTAAAGTGAGTTTGTCATCCTGAGCGAAGGCGGCCTGTTTTTGGCCGCCGGAGTCGAAGGACCCCTATAGCTGGCACGGTCTATGAATCTGTCATCCCGAGCGAGCCCGCCAGGGCGGGCGAGTCGAGGGACCTGCTGTTGGCAACCAAAGCGAGAAACATTTGCATTCCGATAATCAGCGCTCTTCCGCCACTCTTCTCACTCACGCCGCGCAACTGCTGACCTTGCGCAGCCTTTCTGGCGGCACTGGCCCACGCCGCGGCGCGGAGATGCACGAACTGGGCATCATTGAAGACGGCGCGGTCCTCATTGCCGACGGTAAAATCGCCGTCGTCGGTACGACTGACAAGGTTGCGCAACACGAACTCCTCATGCCGAAATCGGCGCATGTTGACGAGATCGATTGCTCGCGCAAGGTCGTACTCCCCGGCTTTGTTGACTCGCACACGCATCCGGTCTTTACTGCGCCGCGGCTGATTGACTTCGAGAAGCGCATTGCCGGCGCCACCTATGAAGAGATTGCCGAAGCCGGAGGCGGCATTCGCGCCAGCTTGCGCGGCGTGCGTGACGCGCGACGACAGGAACTTGCCGCCCACGTGGTGCGCGGGCTTGACGAGATGGCGAAGCACGGCACCACCACGGTCGAATGCAAATCCGGCTACGGCCTGAACTTCGCCGCCGAGATGAAGTCTTTGGAGGCAATTCGCGAAGCGTCACATCAGTGGCCGGGCTGGGTGGTGGCGACGCTGCTGGCGGCGCACGTGGTCCCGCCAGAACATCGCGAAAATCCCGAGGAGTACGTCCGCATTATTTGCCAAGACATGATTCCCACCGCCGCAAAGCTGAAACTCGCCGCTTACGTTGACGTCTTCTGCGAGCGCGGCGCGTTCAGCAGAGAGCAGTCCCAGCGAATTCTTCGCACTGCGGTCGAGCACAACCTCGGCGTGCGGGCGCACGTGTGCCAGCTCACCCCGGCGCAACTGGCTCCCGTGATCGAATTTCATCCGGCCTCGCTCGATCATCTTGACTTCATCAGCGACGAAGATGTAGCAGTTTTGTCGAGGCTCGACACGGTCGCGACCCTGCTTCCCGCAGCCAACTATTTCCTCGGTCTCGACGGCTTTCCGCCGGCGCGAAAATTGCTGGACGCCGGAGTCGCGGTCGCCTTGGCGACCGACTACAATCCGGGCACCTCGCCCACCGTGTCCATGCCGTTCGTGCTGTCGGTAGCGTGTACGCACATGAAGATGTCGCCGGCGGAAGCGCTGGTCGCCGCAACTTACAACGGCGCTTGCGCGCTGCACTTGCAGGGGAGGAAGGGCAGTCTGGAGCCGGGCAAAGACGCCGACGTAGCGATTTTCGATGCGCAGGATTATCGGGAGCTGGCGTATTGGTTTGGCGTCAATCGCTGCCGCGAAACCATCCTCAACGGGATCCGGAGGACGGCGGCATGAATCAGCCAACCGTGCGCCACGAATCATGGTCCCTCGACGATCCACTCATCCCTTTGGGCCGCCACTTCGACTCAACTCCAAGGCGTCTCAGACCGCCTGCTCACCCATTCTTGGCACATTCGTCCAATGAAAATAGGACCGGCGCGGAACCGCGGCCGGGTTCTGCGCGTATCTCCTTTGGTAATTGCCGGGCATCTTAACTTCCTCGAGAGTGTGCTATGAAACGAACCCTGCTTGTGTTCGCAGCCGGCCTGCTGGCCTGCTGCACCGCTGTCGCGCAACGCCTTCCCGGCGGTGCTTCTCCCGATCATTATTCGCTCGCTGTTACCATCCATTTCCCTGACAACACGTTTGGCGGCGACGAGACCATCGACCTCAAGCTTGCCAAACCCACCAGGACCATCACGCTGAATGCGGTGGAGATTGATTTTCACGACGTGACGGTGACTGCGGGCGGACAGACCCAGACGGCCAAGGTTTCCAGCGATGAAAAAAACGAAATGGCGACCTTCACCGTGGGCAACGAACTTCCGGCGGGAGCAGCGACCGTACACATCAAATACACCGGCCATCTCAACGACAAGTTGCGCGGCTTCTACCTCAGTACCTACAAAGGCAAGAAGTACGAAGTCTCGCAGATGGAATCAACGGATGCGCGCGTGGCTTTCCCGTGCTTTGACGAGCCGTCTTACAAAGCGACGTTTGACCTCACAGCGATCGTAGATAAAGGTGACACGGCGATCTCCAACGGCGAGATTGTTTCCGACACTCCCGGACCGGGCGACCAGCACACCATAAAATTCTCCACTTCGCCCAGGATGTCGAGCTATCTGGTGGCGCTGACCGTGGGCGATTGGAAATGCGCCTCCGATCAGGTGG
Source organism: uncultured Acidobacteriaceae bacterium (assembly GCA_963836875.1). Taxonomy (GTDB): domain Bacteria; phylum Acidobacteriota; class Terriglobia; order Terriglobales; family Acidobacteriaceae; genus Bog-257. The sequence goes on along the minus strand of CAWIKZ010000005.1, from coordinate 675,471 downwards.
ATGGTGTCAAAGTCAGCGTGTGCACGGTTCCCGGCAAGGAAAACCTGACCCACTTCCCGCTGGAGGCGACCAAAGCGATTCTCCACTATTACAACACCTACTACGGAATCAAGTATCCGTTGCCCAAGCTGGACAACATTGCGGTGCCTGACTTCCAGGCTGGCGCCATGGAAAACTGGGGCGCCATCATTTACCGCGAGGCGGCGCTGCTCATTGACGACAAGACCGCATCGGTCGGCGCCAAACAGGAAGTTGCCGAGACCATCGCTCACGAGGTTGCACACCAGTGGTTCGGCGATCTGGTCACCGCGGCGTGGTGGGACGACATCTGGCTCAACGAAGGCTTTGCCACGTGGATGACACCGCACCCTCTCGAACCATGGAAACCGGAGTGGCTGCTGTCCCAGGGCGTGGTTGGGGGCATTGATCGGTCCCTGAGTGTTGATTCGGTAAAGAACACGCGTCCCATTCACCAGGCGGCCGAGACGCGCGCCGAAATCCAGTCGCTCTTTGACGGCATCGCCTACGGCAAGACGGCGTCGGTTCTGCACATGCTCGAATCCTATCTTGGGCATGACACCTTCCGTGCGGGTGTCAACCTCTACCTGAAAGAGCATGCCTACGGCAATGCCACAGCTGCCGATTTCTGGAACGCCATGGCGCGCAGCTCGAAGAAGCCTGTGGACAAGGTCATGCCGACCTTCGTCATGCAACCCGGTGCCCCGTATGTGGAGGTCAACGCCAAGTGCGAAGCCGGCACTACCAAGCTGGATGTCTCGCAGAAACGCTATTTCAATATCCCGGAAGAATTCAAACAGCCCAACGACCAGATCTGGCAGATTCCCATTTGTGCCAAGGGCATTAGCGAGACCGGTGCGGGCCAACCGCAATGCTTCCTGCTGACCGAGCGGCGACAGCAATTTACGTTGAAGGGATGCTCGAAGTTTGTTTTCCCCGATGCCGGCGCACAGGGCTACTATCGCTTCGACTACGACGCCGCCGCCATGCGGCAACTCGGCAACGCGGTGGAGAAGGGACTCACTCCGGACGAGCGTATCGCGCTGATGGGTAACGAATGGGCCTTGATGCGCATTGGGCAGCACAACGTTGGCGACTATCTTGCATTGGGCGACCAGTTAAAGAGCACCCCGGGAAGTGTGCTGCTCGAGTCTTTCGCAAACCATCTCAACCTCATCAGAGAGTACCTCGTAACCGACGCCGATCGGCCCGCGTTTCAGGCATGGCTCCGCGGTGCATTTTCTCCGACTTTGCAACAACTGGGCTACACCGCTCGTCCGGATGACACGCCGGAGCAAAAGCAGAAACGCGCCATCCTGTTTGAGAGTCTGGGAAACGACGCCAACGATACGGATGTCATCCAGCAGGCACGTACCATGGTGCAGGAGTACATGAAGGACCCGGCTTCGATCGATCCCACGCTGGCGGGCGCTGTAGTTTTAGTTGCCGCCCATCATGGCGATACCGAACTCTACAATCAGTTCAAGGCGCAGATGCAGAAGGTAAAGTCCCCCCAACAGTACTACCGGTATTTCTACGCTTTGGCGGACTTCTCCCAGCCGGTGCTGATTCAGCAGACTCTTGATTCGACGCTGACCCAGGAGGTTCGGGGCCAGGACCTGTATATCCTCATCGGTCTGCTGAGCAACCCAGCGAGCCAGGACGCCGCGTGGGACTTCATGCGCCAGCACTTTGACGACCTCATGAAAAAGACTGGCGGCGGATTGGGAGGCGTGGGAGTGTTTCTCTACGGAGCCCAGAGTTTCTGCGACACTCAGAAGGCGAACGAGGTGCAGCAGTTCTTCCAGCAGCACCCGTTCCCCGGCACGGAACGCAACCAAAGAGAAGCTATCGAGGCGATTAGCAGCTGCGTTGAGCTACGTGGCCAGCAGCAGAACAACCTGGCCGTCTGGCTGAAGCAGAACGGCAATAGCAATGCCTCCAACGGCGGTGGCGCAGCGGCGGTTGGCATTTTGCGCTAGGAGTTGGCTTCTCGACTGCGAGCGGCCGGGGAACAGGGCGTCCCAGGGGTGCCCTGCTTCCCGTGTGAGCAAGGCATCGGAGGCAAGAAGCGCCATCACGATGTGTCTCCCCGCGTGAACCTTCGGATCGGCTGGAATCTTGATCCGGGTTGTAGTCTGCTACATGGACCGACGATTAAAGTCCGTTGGACAGGGCCCTTCAGCAGCAGACGCCCCTCCCGCCAGGAGTGCTACCCAATTCCCCGCTTCAAATGCTGCGATATCCGGATCGGCGCTGTGTCGCATACTGCAAACCTGCTAGAATTTTCTCCTCCAGCGTCGTCCTGGCAAATCAAACGGAACTGCCGTAAACGCGCACCATGCGTAACCATCTCAAACCGCTGTGGCTGGGAATTGTTCTTCTCCTGATCGTTCTAACCATCAACGGCTACGTCACGTTCTTGTCGTTTCAGCGCGTAAACAGGAACAACGCCTTGGTTGAGCACAGCCAGCAGGTGTTGCTCGAAACCGAGCGGCTGAAATCCTTGCTGGTGGATGCTGAAACTGGGCAAAGGGGATACCTCTACACCGGTGACCTACACTACCTCGAGCCCTACAACCGAGCGGCCCGCGAAGTGGATGCTCAACTGGATCGCGTTGCCGTGCTAACCACCGACATCGCGCTGCAGCGGACCCAGGTGCAGCAACTCCGCGACCTCAGCCACACCCACCTGAAGCAACTCGCCGACACCATCGCGATGGCCCGTGCCGGTCAACCGGAGGAGGCCAAGGCCCGGGTGCTGTCGAACGGGAAGGACGTCATGGACGACATTCGCACTTCGATCGCGGAAATCGAAGGCGTCGAGGCGCGTTTGCGGGCCGACCAGGTGGCGGAGATGAAAGCCAGCACACGCTCCGCGACCTTGGCGTTTGTGATCGCCACCTCAATTGCCGCCGCAGCTTTGCTGGTTTTCGGCGGACTGTTGACCCGCGAGATGCGCAAGTCGGATGCCGCAGCGGCGGCGGTGCTGGAGCAAAAGGAGTGGCTCGATACCACGTTGCGCAGTATCGGCGATGCCGTGCTGGCAACCGACACCTCCGGGCGCGTCGTGTTTCTCAATGAGGTCGCGGCGGCGCTCACCGGGCATACCAGCAGCGAAGCCCGGCACCGGCCGCTCGGGCAGGTCTTCGCCATCTTCAACGAGGTCACGCGTGGGCCCGCAGAAGATCCGGTGGCCAAGGTGGTCCGCACCGGCGCCGCCGTCGGACTTGCCAACCACACGGTCCTGCACCGGGCAGACGGTACCGAGGTTGCCATCGATGACAGCGCAGCGCCCATTCGGAATGCACAAGGGGAGTTGATCGGCGTGGTGCTGGTGTTTCGCGACGTTACCAAACAGCGCGAGGTGGAGGCCGCCCTGCGCAACGCCGAGAAACTTGCCACGGCGGGAAGATTCGCGGCCACCATCGCCCACGAAATCAACAACCCGCTGGAAGCGATCATGAACCTGCTGTTCTTGCTGGACCACGATTCCGGACTGAGCAGCGAGGGCCGAGGCTATTTGTCGATGGCGGAACAGGAACTGGGCCGGGTCGCAGCCGTGGCCCGGCAAACGCTGGCGTTCTACAAAGACAACACCTCTCCCGCGCCCGTGAACATCCCGAACCTGCTCGACGAAATCCTGACTTTTTACGGCCGGCGGATCGAAGCCAGAAAAATACACGTCATTCGCAACTATCGAAACCACTCTCAGTTTGTGGGCTCCGCGGGAGAAATAAGACAGGTCTTCTCGAATCTCATTCTGAACGCGCTTGATGCGCTTCCGCCCGGTGGTGTGCTCACGCTCAACGTAAGCGACGACAACGGCGGTCGCCCGGCGGTGCGGGTTGAGGTCGAGGACAATGGCAGTGGCATCCAACAAGAGCATCTAAGCAAGATCTTCGAGCCATTCTTTACCACCAAGAAAGATGTGGGCACGGGTTTGGGCTTGTGGTCGGCAAAGAACCTGGTCGAAAAGCACGAAGGCCAACTGCTGGCCGAGTGCTCCCGGGGCAAGACCAGACTAACCGTACTGCTGCCGGTCCTGCGCGAAGGAGCCGCTCACGCAGGCGCGGCCTAAGAAGCGCCTGACCCGCGCCCTTCAGTGCGGATACGCAACCGTCAACGGCTTCGAGAAGCGCATCTCAACGTTGAAGCCAGCCTGCTTCACCTGGCTCAGGATGTCCGGCGGCGGTTCAATCAATGCGGCTTCGCTGGCATGGTTTCTGAGGTCGTCGATTCTCCAAAATTGCATTGGATAATATTGCGACAAGTTCAACTCCAGACGCTGGTGCAGATAAGGATCGGGGCTGGTGCGCCTGGGATCCACGTCTGGGGTGAAGTCGGGAGGCAGCAGCAGAATGCACTCCTCGGGATGATTGGAATAGTACTGGGCCTCGAGGAAAAGAAGCGGATTCGAGAACACGACGTAGCGCTTTCCCTCGATCGCCAACGAACCTTCCAACTCCAGGTACTGCCTTATGCCGGTGGCCTCAATCGACTCCGGGTGCCGCGCCACGGTCATCTGTGTCGCCATTCCCCACCCTGTGAGGAGCAGGAAGATTCCCACTGACACCATCGCAGCATTGCGGAAGTGCCGCCACACCCAACACGAGAATGCAATGGCAACGCCTGGAAGCACGCCAATGAAATAGCGGCTAAAGAATGCATTGGTCTTCCACTCCGCCAGCAGGAAGCCGATTAACGGAATGCAGAGAAATAACCAGCCGATGGCTTCGCCACCCTGCATGGGTTGCAAAGCGACGTTCTTCTTGTCCGAGTCGGCCAGAACAATCCAGATCACAATCAGCACCAGCAGAAACAAGCCGTCGGGAAATAGTTGCGGGAAGATTGCTCTCAGTTCGCCGAGCGAAGGACGGTTCCAGAAGCCGGTCGCAAATTTGTGGGAGAACGACAAGATAATTGGCGACAGCAGCGCGGCCGGAACGATGGCCCCCACCAATCCGGCAATCAGTTTTGGCGAGGCCAGTTGCCCGCGCTTGCCGCGAAGGACCTCCCAAATCGCAAAGGGCGCCAGGCACAGGACGAAGTAATAGTGCATGGTCACGCCCAGGCACAGCACCACCCCGAAGAAAATGGCTGCCGACCTCTTGTCGTCGCGGGTGCAAAACCACACCCATAAGGTGAGCGCCGAAAGCATGAAGTAGAGGGCGTACGAGCGGGCCTCGTAGCCGTAGTAAGGCAAAAAAGAGCAGGTGGCCACCGAGAGCGCGATCAATCCATGCAAGCCATCGGTCAGGCGGCGCGCGCAATCGAAGATCAGAAGCAAACCGACCGCCAACGCCAGGGCGGATGGTAATCTGGCAGCGACCTCGCTATTTCCAAACAAGTCGCCAAACAACCTGACGACCATGTAGTAGGCCGGGGGCAAAGAATCGGCGCCGTGACCGAGTGCGGTCCAGATAGCTTTGATATCGGGCAGTCGCGCGATGCGCACGGTGAAGAGTTCGTCGAACCAGAAGACGCGATGGGACGCGATATAGATACTGGTTGCGAAGTAGAAGGCGGCCAGAATCGCCGCCGCAATGAAACTGCCGGCGGCACTCCGGTTTCGCGGATGTTTGCTTTGGGGCGAGCTGGCGGCTTGTACTGTTTCCTTGCTCGAAGTTTGCATGTCTCCTCTCGAGTCGGGTGCGCAGAGAACCCGGCCAACGCACAAATAACGGAGAATCGCCTTCTGGATTTCGAGTATGACAGGAATCGCTTTCGACGACAAAAAAGTCAGGCCTCTGGTATCGTTACGCTGTCGGAAAACAACCGCAGATCCTTCGACTGCGCGCCCGCCCGACCCGCAACAGAAGCGGGTCGGAAAGTCTCTGCGGGCGCTCCGCTCAGGATGACATCCTCAAGTTCATAAATAATGCAGGTCTGAAGGCCCGCACTACCCAACGTCAGATTTCACTGCGGCAAGGTATGCTGGATGCAATGATGGAAAGACGTAACTCCGTGGTAAACGACGCAAGCTCAGCGGAGTCGCAGACGGCCGGGAGACGACCGATCGAGCGCCTTGCGCCATACTCGGACTTTTTGGCGGTGTTGTTAATCGTTGTTGCCTCCATCCCGGCAGCGTGGCTGTCGCCGCGCACGGTGACCGTAATCCCAAACCCGGGTTTCATCGACGACAACTGGCATCTCGACGCCGCATTCAAGGCTTCGCGCGGAATCTGGATTGGCCGCGATGTCGCCTTTACCCATGGTCCACTGTTTCAGTGGCTCTCCAGCGTGCCGGGGCGTTCCATGGGAGTATCCATGGGAGGCATTTATCCAACCTGGAACACGGTGCCGATGTGGTGCGCCGTGCTTTTCGCGTTTTTCACCTTGCGACTCTTGCTTCCCGAGCAACCTCCCTGGAAGCGCTTCCTCCTGCTGATGTTGTTGTGCATCTTCTGGGGACCGTCCCTGCGGACCACATTCGCGACTTTCGTCTTCGCTGTTTTCCTGCGAGGCTGGTACGCGGTTGCCGAAGGCCGCGTCGAGCCTTATGTCTTCGGGTGCGTCGCCGCTCTAATTGGCGCAACCGCATTCCTGGTGGCCGCCGACCAGGGGATCTACGCGATGGCGGCACTGTTGGTTACGCTGGCTGCGGTCGCAATCGATACCCGCCACAGAATGCAAGGCATCAGAAAATTGTCGCTCGCGGTGTTGGCGATTGCGGCCGGCTCAACGGCACTGGTGATCGTGATTAATTCGATATTCGCCAAACCCTTCGATCTTCGTTTTTGGAGGGATTCTTTCGCGCAGGTCTCCGCCTATCGCTGGGCAACACCGTTCGCAATGACGGCCGCGGGAGCGGTCCATCTTTTCGCGACGCTTATCGGCGCAGCCGTGATTTTTCTGCTTCGTGCCTGGACTCGACGGCGCGGGAATTCTGCCATCACGCAACGGACCGGCTTCCTGCTTGGCGGTTTTGTCTTCGCCCTGATCGTGATGCAGAGCGGCCTGGTGCGCGCCGATACCGGCCATATTGTTTCGGCTTGTTTCGTCATGATTTTCCTGGCAGGCGCAATCTTGTTCTCATTCGAATCGCCCAAGCTCTCCCTGGCTGCTGTGTTGGTCGCGCTCCTGTGTTCCCCCTTTCTGGGAGAGGCGGCGTTCCGGCCTTCGAGCCTGACGCAGCTCTATGTGCAGGTGCGACATCCTTTGACCAGGTGTCCCGCAGGCTTCAGCGAATTCGACCGCACTTGCTATGCGCCGGCATTTACCGAAATGTTGCGATCGGCTGCCGGCTACATGCATCAGTACAGTGGAACCAGCGACTCCATCGTGGTGTTCCCGTACCAAACGAGGTTCGGGATCGCTTCACGCCGCAATGTGGCGGGCGGACTGATGCAACCCTACACCGCCAGCGGCGTGGAGTTGGCGCAACTGGAGATCGCCGGATTGGAACGCGTACCGGCGCCGGCGGGACTGTACTTGCCCGATCCGGACCTCAGTCACTGGTCCGATCGCGAGATAGCCTACTGGCGCAATCTTGACCTGAGTCTGACGGTGGATGGTGTCGCCAATTTCACGCGCGCGCCAGAGGTTTGGTTCTGGCTGCTGCATCACTATCGCTCCGAGCAACAGCTCAGCCTGGGCGTTGTCGGACTGCGCCGAGACGACTCGCGGGCCGCTCGAATCTCGATGCAGTCGCAGCCGCTCGGACTCACGGCGCAAACCTATCCCATAAATGAACGCAGTTCGACGATTGATCTTGGGGTTCCCAACTGGCCCGCGAGTGCAGACTTTCTGCGGCTGCGCCTCACCGTGCGCTATGGCGCCCTATGGAAGCTGCGCAAGCCCGAGCGGATGCAGGTGGAAATCACGCGCGCCAACGGCAGCCAGACCCTGCAATGGTTCGTGTTGCCGCCGAATGTCTCGACCGATGTCTGGTTTTATCCTTGGAGTTCACCGGACCTGGCCCACTATTTCGAAGCGAGCGAAAGCGGTTGGCGCCCCAGTCCGCGCTCTGCCATTACCAGGCTGCGCTTGGTCGCGACGCCTCTGGACTGGGTCTCACAAACACCGGACGTGATCACACTCGAGTCAGCCGACGCGGTCAGTCTCACGATGGCGCCGCAATAGTTGACCACCGACGCACGGAATCCTGTACGATTGCCGATTCTGCACATGATGGACCCACACCTTGGAAGGCCGGCACAATGCTGATCATCCCTACCTATAACGAACGAGGGAATATTGCAGTCCTCGTGGCCAGGATCCGGAAAGCCGTTGCAGACGAACCGATTTTTTTTGTGGACGACAATTCTCCCGACGGCACGGCGGATGAAATCCGCCGCCTTCAGCAGAGTGATAGTCACATTCACCTGATGGCCCGTCCGGGCAAAGGCGGCTATGGATCGGCCTGTCGCGACGCCATGAAAGAGATCCTGCTCAAGGACCTTGCCAGCTACGTGATCCAGTCCGACGCGGATTTGTCGCACCCGCCCGAATTGCTACCGCGCATGATTGAGCTGCTGCAGGTGTGTCCGGTGGTGATTGGTTCGCGTTATGTCGCGGGCGGCGGCGCCAAGAACTGGAATTTGTCGCGGCGGTTTCTCAGTTTTGGCGCGAACCTTTATGCCCGAACTCTCACCGGGGTGCCGGTCCATGACATGACCGCGGGATTTGTCGGATACCAGGCCGCCGCCCTGCGCGGACTCGACCTGGACCACATCCGTTCCGAGGGCTACGCCTTCCTGATGGAAATGAAATTCAGCCTGCACCGGCGCGGAATGAGTTTTTGCGAATTCCCCATCATTTTCTGCGAACGCGAAGCCGGCAAGTCCAAGTTCAGCCGGAAGATCTTGTTCGAAGGAGTCAGGTTTCCGCTCAAGGCGCTGGCGCAGAGAATTGCCGGCAGGCCGTAGTGCCGGCCATCGGCGCGGCAGTCTTTCTCACGGTATTGTGAAGCACCGGCGGTCAAGAAGAGAAATTGCGCGGCGATCTATCGCGAGTTGGGTAGTGGGTCAGTTTGATTTCCACAGGCAGCTAATAGAAGAAACTTACTTTCCGGAACTGTTCTGGCCCCAAAGAGCATTTGCTAACTCGGTTACGCCGTCAGCAGCTAGGCTCTTCTGGCCAATCACTTTCCCTTTGCTATCGTAGCCCTTGGCGAAAATTTCCGCTGCTAGCCACTCGCTGTAACCGGTGGGCTTCGGCGGAATTGGGAATTTCCAAACCTGATCGTGTTTCCCGCCACTGGTCAGTTTGGCAGAGCCAAGGAGTTGGTATTGCTGAGGTTCGACATCAGTGCCAGTAGGAATTGCCCAAATCTCAACGCGTCCCAGGGTTGTCCCGCGCACAACGATGTTCGGGCGAACAATGGTGATGGAGCTGATTGCGCCGGGATCGCCGGATTGCTGGGCGGCCGCTGCGATCGAAAACCCCAGCAAGACCGCAATGACGCACGGCAACTTCGCAAATGAACTGAAGACCATGGGGGTAATCCTCCACGTTGTTTGACTCCAACTATTCCAGCGCCTTCAGGATAATCCCTTTGTCAATCCGTTTTGTCGCGGATTCGGCCTATGGCAGCAACGAGCACAGTTCTTCAATACTCCACACATGATCGAGTTGTCGCGCATTTCACGCGCCCGGCGTTCTTTGTATAATGAGGACGCGCGAGCGTGTCTGATGGCCGCCCGCACTTGCCTTGTTCCCAACCCCTGTGGGGCTATAGCTCAGCTGGGAGAGCGCATCGTTCGCAACGATGAGGTCGTCGGTTCGAGCCCGACTAGCTCCACCAAAACAAGTAACCTGTATGTAGAGCAGGTTTTCGTACAGCCTATTGCGTGAAGAATCCTGAGTTTCCTGCAAGACGACGCCGAGCGCTCGGCGTCGGTCAGGGATGTCAGGTTCTTGCGGCGTAACACACGGGTGCGACCGATTTCTTGAGTCGCATCGCGGGATGGGTTCCCCCTCTGGTCTTGGCCAAGTCTGATCTTTCAGCTCAGGGCAACGAGCTAATAATCTTGCGGTACTCAGCCTCGCTAAAGGCCTTCAGGGTATGGGTGGTCACGCTGCCCAGCGCTCCCGTCGACAGCATGAATCGTGCCGCCGCCTCGTCGGCGGGAAACTCCGAGATCAGCACAGCGTCGTACTTTCCCATGGTCAAGTACCAGGCGGTTATCTTTCCTCCGGCGGCTTCGGCGGCTTTCTTGGTAGCGTCGAGCCGCTTCGGGCTTTCCTTGATTTTGGCAGCGCCTTGCGGCGTGTAGCGGAGCAGGGTCACGTAGTGTGGCATGACATGTCCTCCATGGAGTTGGAACAATATGCCGCGGCCATTCCGCAGTCAAGCCGTTGCCCGAATATCTCAATCGGACATATCATGTGCTAACCAAGGGAGACTCTTTCCCTTCCACCCAACTTTTGTGGTACAAGTCACTGACAAAACCGTTGCCTGCATTGCACGCAAGCGAAATGGCGAGGAGGAAAGCCCCATGAATTGTAAACGCCAATCTCAGAGTCTTATTCGCGAGTATTCGCCGGCCGCAACCGCTGTGCTGGCGATGGCAATCATCTTGGTGCTGACATTTATCTCGGTGCCGCTGGCGCAGGCCCAGGCCTACCAGGTGATCTATAACTTCTCCGGCGGACCGGATGGGGCGTACCCGGAAGCCGGCTTAGCCGCGCGCGGAGGCGTCTTCTACGGCACGGCGTATCAGGGTGGCGGCTCCAATCGCGGCACCGTTTTCAAGCTGGCCCGCAACGGCTCGGGGTGGCTCTTTAGCCCGCTTTACAGCTTCACCGGACGGGCGGACGGAAGCGCCCCCATCGCGGCAGTCGTATTCGGGCGGGACGGGACGATTTACGGCACCACTGAATTCGGAGGCCGCAATTGCGGCGTAGGCTGCGGCACGGTGTTCCACCTGAGGCCGCCAGCGACAATCTGCAAAAGCATTCTCTGCTTCTGGACGGAAACCGTGCTGTACCAGTTCAGTGGATCCAGTGACGGCGCCAATCCCGGGTATGGTGAGCTCACATTCGATCAGGCGGGCAATCTCTACGGTACAACCTTCTTCGGCGGCGTCAACGCTCAGGGTGTCGTGTATGAACTGACGCCCTCGGGGGGCGGCTGGACGGAGCGCGCCATTCACACTTTCAGCGGCTCCAGCGATGGCGAAAACCCTTACAGCAGCGTCGTCTTCGATGCAGCCGGCAACCTCTACGGCACGACGTATGCCGGTGGCGCTCACGGGTATGGGACAGTTTTCCAGTTGACGCCCTCTGGATCCGGCTGGATAGAGCACACTGTGTACTCGTTGCAAAGCTCAACTGACGGAGGCAATGCATTTGGCGGCGTTGTGTTTGACAGCGCGGGCAATCTGTACGGGGCCACCAGTGGCGGCGGGCCGGGTAGCGGCGGCACCGTGTACCAACTGATGCCCTCCGGGGGCAGTTGGACATTCGGCGTGGTTTACAGCTTCACCGGATCTGCCCACTTGCCGGGGCCCTATGACAGCCTGACGATGGACGCCGCAGGCAATCTTTACGGCACAACGAAGCAGGACGGTGCTCATGGAGCCGGCTCGGTTTTCAAGCTGACGCCTTCTGGCGGCGGCTGGACGGAAACCGACCTTTACGACTTCACTGGCGGTAGCGACGGAGGCGTTCCGTACGGGAGCGTGTTCGTTGACACCAGCGGCAATCTGTACGGCACCGCATCGCAAGGCGGGACGCATGGCTACGGCGTCATCTGGGAGATCACGCCGTAACTGAGATTCTGTTCGTCCACACCTGGGCCTCACACCTAACTACCTGATGTGAGGCCCAACCGATTTTGCAACACGCTCTAGGGAAGTTGGTACGCAACCAATTGCTGGTCGCGTCCGCCCGGCGCGGGACTCCGCTTTCCCCATGTTAGTATCGAAGGCAAACCGCGATGTTCCATAATGCCAACCCCGTTGACATCTTTTTTCAGGTTATCGTGCTGCTTTTTGCCATCTGCGTGCACGAGTCAGCACACGCCTGGACGGCCAACCGCCTGGGCGATCCTACGGCCAAGATGCTCGGCCGGGTTTCGCTCAACCCGCTGGTGCACATCGACCCCATCGGCACGATCTTGATGCCACTGATCCTGATTGTCTTGGGTTTTCCGCCCTTCGGGTGGGCCAAGCCCACGCCCGTTGACCCGCGCAACTTCAAGAACCCAGTGCGCGACGATATTCTGACCGCCGTAGCCGGGCCCGCCAGCAACTTCCTGACCGCATTCGTGTCGGTCATCGCGCTGGCCATCATCTGGCACGGTTCCAACTCTGGCATCGGTCCAAACTTTCGCCATGCCGACATTGCCAGCCCGCTGGTGAACCTGTTTTACCTGGCGATGTGGATCAATGTAGTGCTCGCCGTCTTCAACCTGATTCCGTTGCCGCCGCTGGATGGCAGCCACGTGATCCGCCATTTTCTTTCGTACAATGCGCTGCGCGTTTATGATCGCATCGGCTACTTCGGACTTATCGCCGTAATGTTTATCCTGCCGATGATGGGAATCTCAATCGTCGGCGCACTGATTGCACCTTTCATGGCATTCTTCCTGGGACTGCTGAACCTGTTCCTGAGTTTTCGATGACCGATACGAACCGATCCAAAAAAGGCCGCGTGCTCAGCGGCATGCGACCTACCGGAAAGCTGCACCTTGGCAACTACGTGGGCGCACTGCGCAACTGGGTGGGCTTGCAGGACCAGTATGACTGCTTCTTCTTCATTGCCGACTGGCACGCCCTCACCACCGACTACGCCGACACGCGCAGCGTCAAGCAGAACTCGCTTGAGGTCATGATCGACTACCTCGCGGCCGGGCTCGATCCCGAACGCAGCACGTTGTTCATCCAGTCGCACGTGCTGCAGCACGCCGAGTTGCACTTGCTGTTCAGCATGATCACGCCGCTGGGATGGCTGGAGCGCGTGCCCAGCTACAAGGAGCAGCGCGAGAACCTCAAGGACAAGGACCTCGGCACCTATGGTTTTCTGGGATATCCACTGCTGCAGGCGGCTGACATCCTGATTTACCAGGCGGATTTTGTGCCGGTCGGCGAAGACCAGGTGCCCCACGTGGAACTCACGCGCGAAGTTGCGCGGCGCTTCAACCAGTTCTATCCGCGCAAGCTGCACGCCGGTGATCGCGATCCGCAGCGTGGCATGGTTTTTCCCGAGCCAAAGCCACTGCTGACGCCGGCGCCGAAGCTGCCGGGCACCGATGGCCGCAAGATGTCGAAGTCATACGGCAATACCATCCTGTTGAGCGAGCCCGAAGCTTCTCTGCGGCAGAAGCTGAAGACTATGGTGACTGATCCGGCGCGCATCAGGCGCACCGATCCTGGCAATCCCGACGTGTGCCCCGTTGGCGACCTGCACAAGATTTTCAGCACCGCCGAAACCATGGCCAAGGTGAATGTAGGCTGCCGCACCGCGGGCATCGGCTGCATTGAGTGCAAACAGTGGGCGTCAGACAGCTTGTGGCGCGTGCTGGGTCCCATGCAAGAACGCAGGCAGAAGTACGAGGCAAGTCCCAAGCTGGCTTGGGACATCCTTGAAGAGGGCTCGACCAAGGCGCGTGCCGTCGCCGAGGCGACCATGGCGGAAGCGCGCGCCGCCGCCAACTTATCGCATGACTATGAAGCGCCGGCGCAGAGCGTCGCCGAGGACAAGTAGGACGTTCACAACAGAGGCACAGAGAAATTCTTAATCTGTCATCCTGGACGAACAACGTTTTTGATTTGTCATCCTGAGCGGAGCGAGTCGCCGCAGGCGACGAACGGAGTCGAAGGACCCCTATAGCGACAATAATCCTTCCATGCCCCAAGATCCCCAACCCGCACCAACCACGAGCGCGACGGCGCAATCCGCCCCGCACGTGATGCCGCGCAAGGACGGCGCCGACCAGTCCTCCTTCTCAGTCATGGTGGGCCAGGTGTACGACGGCCCGCTCGATCTGCTGCTCGATCTCATCCGCAAGCAGGACATCGACATCTATGACATTCCGATCGCCAAAATCACCGAGCAGTACCTGAAATACGTCGAGTCGATGAAGCAGTTCGATGTGGACGTTGCGGCCGAGTTCATCTACACGGCGTCGCTGCTGATCCACATCAAGTCGAAGATGCTGCTGCCGCGCGATCCGGCCGGCCCTGACGCGGAAGACGATCCGCGGCTGGAACTGGTCAACCGGCTGCTGGAGCACGAGCGTTTCAAGACGGCGGCGCAGATGCTGATGCAGAAGCAGCAGATCGAAGAAGCGGTGTGGTCGAATCCGGCGCTGAAGGAATTTCGCGATGCCGAGGGCACCGAGCCGGAAATGGCCGCCGATGTGGTCGACCTGGTCAGAACGTTCCAGCAAATTCTGGACCGGGCGCGGCACAGGCCCTCGTTCAACGTGGACGACGACACGGCCACTGTTGCGCAAATGATTGACTATGTGCGGCGGCGGCTTTCGCTGGAGGACCGGCCCATCCGGCTGAAACAATTGTTGCGCAACATGCGCTCCCGGTCGGCGCTGGTGTGCGCGTTCCTGGCGATCCTGGAGCTGATTCGCCTGCAGGCGGTGCTGGCGCGGCAGGACAACGTCTTCGGCGAGATCATGCTCAAGAAGCACATCGGCTTCGACGCGCTGATGGCGGAGAGCCCACCGGTGCAGGATGATTGGACATGAGCCTGAAAGCCAAAGTCGAAGCCATCATCTACGCCACCGAAGAGCCGGTGACGCTGGACCAGCTTGCCGCGCTGTTACGCGACGAGGTGCTCGCAGAGTTACGCGCGGAGGAGGATGCCCGCCTCGCGCTCAACGAAATCATTTCGGATGGCCCCGCACCGGCGGGGAGCGACGAGTTGGCGGACGACACTGCGTTCGACGAAACTCCCGCACCAGCCGAAGCCGTGCAGAATGAGCCCGCGGAAGCTCCGCCTGGCGCTGAGAGCGCGCCCCTCAGCGAGAAAGACAAGAAGGCTGAGGCCAAGGAAGAGCTGAAACTCATCAAAGCGCACGTGAGCGGCATCATCAACGAGTTGGTTGCCGAGTATGCCTCCGCTGAACGCGGCATGGAGATTCGCCAGATCGCGGGTGGCTACCGCATGGCAACCAAGCCCGAGCATCACGATGTGGTGGTCAATTTTGCGAAGAGCCTGAAGCCGCCGGTGCGACTGTCACTGCAGGCCCTGGAAACGCTCGCCGTGATCGCCTACAAGCAGCCGGTCACGGTGCCGGAGATCAGCGAAATTCGCGGCGTCGATACTTCCGGCGTAATTGCGACCCTGCTCGATCGCAAGCTGATCACCACGGCGGGGCGCAAGCAAGTCATCGGCCGCCCAATTCTCTACCGGACAACGAAGGAGTTTCTGCTGCGCTTCGGGCTGAACGACGTCTCCGAGCTGCCCAGCATGGAAGAGTTCGAGAAGCTCGGCGACCCGCAAGCTGACTTGTTCGCCGCAGGCGCGGAAAAAGTTGAGCCAAGCGACGAGCTTCCGCTCGAAGTTTCAGGGGCAGATGAATCAGAACCCGTAACCGAGGCCGTTCCTGAAAACTCCAGCGCCAACTCCCTCAAAGGCGACAGCACAATTCCCGCCGACGGAACCTACGTTACCGAAGCTGAAGCCGGAAGTTCGCCGGAGAAGACATAGCTGACATGCCTGCTGAACGACTACAGAAGATCATCGCCGCCGCCGGAATCGCTTCACGCCGCAAGGCCGAGGAACTTATCACCGGCGGACTGGTATCGGTGAATGGACAGATCGTCACCCAACTGGGCAGCAAAGCCGATCTCGAGCACGACCACATCAAGGTCAACGGCAAGTTACTAAAGGGTCCGGAACGTCCGGTTTACCTGCTGCTCAACAAACCCAGGGGTTACGTGACTACGGTCACCGATCCGGAGGGCCGTCCGACGGTCTTAGATCTAGTGCGTGGTGTGGGAGCGCGCATTTATCCGGTCGGGCGTCTCGACTACCTGAGCGAAGGACTGCTGCTGCTGACCAACGACGGCGAGCTGGCGCAGAAGTTGATGCACGCCTCGTCGCACGTGGCCAAGACGTACCTGGTCAAGATCAGCGGCAAGGCCACCGAGGAGCAGATCGACAAGCTGCGCGCAGGCATCATGCTTCCGGCAGAACGAAAGTCGCTCAAGACACCTGCGGACCGCGTGCCAAGAACAGGTTGGAAGCGCAGGTCCACGGCGGTGAAGACCGCGCCGGTACTAATCAAGCTGGTGCGCGATGCCGCCAATCCCTGGTACGAGGTCACGTTGGTGGAAGGGCGCAACCGGCAGATTCGCCGCATGTTCGAACAAATCGAACATCACGTGGAAAAAATCAAGCGGGTGCGCTACGGTCTGCTGGTGTTGGACGTCGAACCCGGTGAGTTCCGGCATCTAACGGCGCGGGAAGTGGCGCAACTGAAGGGCCCGGCGCGAGCAGACGGTTTGGGAAGAAAATCAGATCCCTCCGCTCGTCCGCCGCGGCGGACTCGGCCAGCATGACAAAGCGATGGTGAGGCGATTGAACTCCTGGAGATCGAATGACGGACTTTAGCAAGCTGGTGCCGGCGCACGTGCGAAAGCTGGCCACCTACAAGCCTGGCAAGCCCCGGCGGCAGGCGGAACTGGAGAGCGGCATGCGTTGTGTCAAGATGGCTTCCAACGAGAATCCTTTCGGCCCCTCTCCGCTGGCCATTGAAGCGATCAAGGCGGCCGCGCAGGAAGTAAATTTCTATCCCGACAACGCCGTTACCGAGTTAACTGCGCGTCTGGCGGAGATCCACGCGATCGAGCCGGCGCAGGTTTTGGTGACCGCAGGCTCCAGCGCTCTGCTCGATATCATGGCGTTTACATTGCTGGGGCCCGGGTTGAACGCCATTACCAGCAAGCTCTCCTTCATCGTGTATCCCATCGTTACGCGTGCCTCCGGCGCGCAATTCATCGAAGTGCCGACGCTGAACGATGGCTACGACCTGGATCGCATTCTGGCGGCGGTTGACGTCAATACGCGTCTGGTCTACCTGGCGAACCCGAACAATCCCACGGGAACAATTCTGGAGGCAAACGCGATTGACGGCTTCCTTGATCGGCTGCCCTCGCACGTCATCACCGTGCTGGATGAGGCCTATTGCGATTACGCCGGCTACTTCGCGGCCGAGCGCGGCTTGGCGTATTCGCACGCGCTGGATTATGTGCGCCAGCAACGCCGGGTCGTAGTGCTGCGCACTTTTTCCAAGGCCCACGGACTGGCTGGACTGCGGGTTGGTTATGGGATGGGGCCGGCGGAGTTGATGGGCTATTTTGCACGCATGAAAACGGCATTCATGGTTTCGTCGCTGGGCGAGGCGGGAGCGCTGGCGGCGTTGGCAGACACCGGCCACATTCAGCGGGCGGTGCGAACGAATGCTGCCGAAGCCAAGCTGTTGACCCAGGCCATTTCAGACATGGGAATTCGCGTAACTCCCACGTGGGCAAACTTCCTTTTCTGTCGCGTGGGCGAGGATGCGGCCAGCCTTTGCCGGGTCCTGCAGGACAATGGCGTCATCGTTCGTCAGATGAGCGGACCGTGGGGAGCGCCGGATGCCTTCCGCGTGACCGTCGGCACACCTGAGCAAAACCAACAATTTCTCGGAGCGCTGAAGCGGGCCGTGTCGCGGATCCCAGCGTAGCGGGTCATTTTATTTATGCGCTATCCGCAACCAGAGTATTCTGTCGCAGACAAGCGCCGCCATGAACCTCTTCGACCTTGCGCTGATTGCGGTTTACCTCGTGGGCATCACGCTGTTCGGCCTGCGCTTCCGCAAAAAGCAGAGTTCACTGCGCGCCTACTTCCTGGCCGACCGCAACATTCCCTGGTGGGCGATTGCGCTTTCCATCGTGGCCGCCGAAACCAGCACGCTCACCATCATCGGCGTGCCCGGACTTGCCTACGACACCAACTTCACCTTCCTGCAACTGGTGATGGGATACTTAGTCGGGCGGGTCATCATCAGCTACCTGCTGCTGCCGCATTACTTTCGCGGCGATCTCTTCACGGCCTACCAACTCATCGAGCGCCGCTTTGGAGGCCGGTTACGCTCGCTGACCGCCGGGCTGTTTCTGGTGACGCGCGCCGCTGCCGAAGGGGTGCGCATCTTTGCGGTTGCACTCGTCGTAGGAATCGCGCTGGGACCGCTTCTCGGCAACATGAGCGAACTGCAGCGCGATGTGATTTCGATCGGCATCGTCACCCTGCTTACGCTGCTGTACACCTTCGAGGGCGGAATGGCTGCGGTCATCTGGACCGATGTTGTGCAACTCGGCATTTATCTGGCTGGCACACTGGTTGGCGTGTTCACCATCCTGCACCTGGTGCCCGGCGGATGGACCACCATTCACGCGCAGGCGGCGAGTGCAGGCAAGTTTCGCGTTTTCGACTTCACCCCCGACTTCTACCGGACTTATACCTTCTGGTCGGGAGTCATCGGCGGAGCTTTTCTCACCACCGCAAGTCACGGCACCGATCAATTGATTGTGCAGCGGCTGCTGGCCGCGCGGAGCGAAGCACAGTCCAAGCTGGCGTTGCTCAGCAGCGGAATCGCGGTGTTCTTCCAGTTCTCGCTCTTCCTGCTGATCGGCGCCATGCTGTGGGTGTTCTATCGCCTCTCGCCGCCAGCGCTGCCGTTCGACAAGCCTGATCGCATCTTTCCCACCTTCATCGTGACGTACATGCCGCATGGCATCTCGGGCATTCTGGTTGCAGCCATTCTTGCCGCGGCGATGTCGAATTTGAGCGCGGCGCTGAACTCGCTCTCGTCCACGACGATGGTCGATTTCTACCTGCGACGAAGACCTGAGACGCCGGAGCGCCGACGCGTGCTGCTGTCGCGCCTGGCGACGATCGCGTGGGGACTGGCGCTGTTCGGGCTGGCGATCCTGTCGCGGCGCGGCGGCAAAGTGGTTGAGCTTGGCCTCAGCATCGCGTCGGTCGCTTACGGCGCGCTGCTGGGAGTGTTTCTGCTCGGGGTGCTTACGCGTCGCGCCAATGAGCGCGGCAGCATGATTGGGATGGCGATTGGATTCTGCGCCAACGTTTACATCTGGCAGGGCGCTGCGATGCTGCATTGGCTGCAGCAACTAACCGGCGCATCGTTTGCAGCGCTGGCATTAAGCCGGCCAATTCCCTTCCCCTGGTACGTGTTGATCGGCAGCGCGATTACCTTCGTCGTCGGGTATAGTTCCAGTCTGCTGCTTCCGCCGCCAGTGCAGAAGAACAGTTCGTGAAAGGAAGGATCTGTCGAGGATCGCAAACTATACTCACGTCCTCAGTGGAGGGAACCGTAAATTATGAATTGTCATTACGAGCGCCCGGTGTTGTCGCGAGGAATCTGCTTTTTTCCTAGCCACGAAACAGCAGATCCCTCGCTGCGCTCGTGATGACAAATCCGATGAGAATGGAGCCCCAGAGCGGCGGCACCACTGACGCAGTCTCTTCGGGACCACACCAGTAACCGAAGGCGGACGAATCTTGCAGGTTCCTAACACGCCCGATCGCAAGCCCGGGCTCGCGCGCGACCTCGGCGTCAGCCATGCCAGCGCGATTGTCGTCGGCACCATCATCGGCAGCGGCATCTTCCTGGTTCCCGCCGAGATGATGCAGGCGGTCGGCTCGGCGTGGCTGGTGTATCTTGCCTGGATCGTGGGCGGAGTGCTCTCGCTTGCGGGCGCGATCACCTATGCCGAACTGGGCGCCATGAAGCCGCAGGCGGGAGGCGAATACGTTTACATTCGCGATGCCTACGGACCGCTCCCCGGATTTCTCTACGCCTGGACGTGGTTCGCGATTGCAAAACCAGCATCAATTGCCACCCTGACAACAGGGCTCGTCCGCATCCTGGGAACCTTCCCGGCTCTCGCGTTCTTCAACCAGGATGCAGTCCGCTCGCCCATCGCCATCAGCTACGGACAATTGATCGCCATAGCGGCGGCGGCGTCCATCACGGCGCTGAACTATATCGGCATCAAGCGGGCCGGAGAGTTTCAGGTGGTATTTACGGTGGTTAAAATCGCGATCATCCTGGCGATCGCCCTGCTGGGATTCAGCGCCGCCAGCGGCACCTGGCGCAACTTCAGTACCATTTTCCAAGGCGCGACCGGTGGCTTCGCGGGATTCATGGCCGCACTCATCGCCGCTCTGTGGGCCTATGACGGATGGAACGACCTCAACATGGTGAGCGGCGAAGTCCGCAATCCGGGGCGCAATCTTCCCATCGCGTTAATCGCAGGTGTCGGCGTGGTGGCCGTTCTCTACATGCTGACGAACGCGGCCGTGCAATATGTGCTTCCGGCGGCCAGCATCGCAGCGTCGCCACGGCCGGCGTCGCAAGCGACTGCGGTCGCGGCCGGCGCGTGGGGAGCGGCCATCGTGTCGGCTGGCATGGCGCTCTCCATGCTTGTCGCTCTCAACGGCACCATCATGAGCGGCGCGCGTGTTCCCTTCGCCATGGCGCGCGATGGTTATTTCTTTCGCGCCTTGGCCGAGGTGCATCCCCGCTTCCACACGCCGTCGATTGCGCTAATCGTGCAGCTCGGGCTGTCGATTGTTCTGCTGCTGTTTGCCGGAAATTTCCGCCAGCTCTTCTCGCTGGCCATCTTCGCGGAGTGGCTGTTCTACATGATTTCCGCCAGCACCGTCTTCGTCTTGCGCAAACAGGAACCAGACGCGCCACGGCCTTACCGTACCTGGGGATATCCGCTGGTGCCGGCGATGTTCATCGTGGCCGCGGCGGTGCTGCTCTATTACACCTTCACTGAAAACCTCCGCAACTCGGCGTGGGGAGTGGTGGTGATTCTGGCGGGCGTGCCGATCTATTTGTATTTTGCGAGGAGGAAGGGGACAGCAACTAGCAACTAGCAACTAGCAATTAGCAGTTAGGATTATGCCCTTGAATCAAGATAGCTAGCACGATACGCTGCCTGACGGAGGCATTTTCCATGTTCACGGGAGCCAGAGAAAGAGTCGCATTTTGGTGGGAATCATGCGGCCCTTTGTGGAAGGTGGCGGGTATGATTTACGCCATCTTCGGCGCCCTGACTCTATACCGAGACAATTTCATGTCGCCGGAGGCCCAAAAACGGTATGCGACAATGACCCTCCTACCAAAAATAGCTTGGAAGTACTGGGTGCTGGCCCTTGTTGTAATATTCGTTGGCGCAATTTTGGAGGGGACATTCAGGGCGTACAAGAGAAGCGGCTCTCCTTCTCAACCGCTCGATCCATCTCTGCCAGCCGATCCGCTGAATGTCCTCAATTTACATGACGAGTGGCACATCTTGGGAGATAGGTTCGAGGATGGTTACCATCCCCAAGCGTATGCCATGTGGGAAAAATACGATGATGACCCTCGATTGTTTTGGACGATAACGGGGTGCGGAGACACCTTAAAGAATCAGTCGTTACTTGTACTCATCGAAGAAGCGGGAAACCTGTTACTGAGAACGCCGTATTTTGTAAATACATTCCCCGACATTGCGAAGGAGCGCGATGCTGGGGACAGATGGCTATTGGGTCTCTCTAAACTGACAAATGCCCCCCGGAAGCAAACCGGGATGGGTGTCGAACATGGCCGCCATTCGATTTCAGGTGAGATCAAGAAACTACCTGCGGTCAGTTCTCTGGCGTGCAAACAACTCGCCGCCAAGGAGAGGGCGACATTCGCAAGTCCACCTACCGCGATTTCGCAATCCCCCGCGAGAATCGAAATTACTAACCTTACTCGCCGAGTTTGGCCTATTGAGCGGCACGGCTTCACCGGAACCGAGTACTATATCGACATTTTCAATGGCAGCGATACTGAATCTCTTGAGGGTGCCCGCGTGGAATTGGTAGCCCTATCGCCAGACGTGATCGGCTTTTTGCCTGTCCCCCTTCACATCAAGCATGACAACTACGAGACTAGAGAATTTTCTATCAATCCGCGTTCAATTCGGCAGATTGATATTTTAACTGGCCCAATCAATCATCCTCGGTCACAAAAAGAGATGATCATTCCGCACACCGTAAACCGCGAGAGATTCCCGTTGCCGCGCGACAATTACCGAATGACGATAAGGGCTAGCGCGAGAAATGCGACTCCAGAGGAGGCCGTTTTCGATGCATGGATTGACAGAGACGGCGAACTACGATGCGTAAGGGTTAGGCTGCCGTGAGTTCCTTAGATTCCAGATTGTCGCATAGAGCATTCGCTTCATGGTGTCACGGAATAAGTGAGGGTTCTTGCGATTGTCGAAACGGAAGCAGATCTCGTCCAGATAGGCTTGCAGATGCTTTGCACCAGCACGATGCCGCGCCTTTAAGCGGGAACAACCGCAGATCCTTCGACTGCGCGCCCGCCCGAGCCGCAAAAGAAGCGGCTCGGAAAGTCTTTGCGGGCGCTCCGCTCAGGATGACATTATCAAGTTTCTCAGGATGTCATCATTAAGGTTATAGATATTCCAGACTATCCAATCGCTGCCGCTCGCATTTGCCTGGCGCGCTCATACACTTTCACGTATTCGCGGGCGGAGTTGATCCAGGAATACTCCTGCGCCATGCCGTTGCGCATCAGCGCTTGCCAGGCTTTGGGATCGGAGCGATACAGTGTCATTGCCGCCTGCAAAGTGTCCAGCAAGGCTTCGCCAGTGTGTTCCTTGAACTTGAATCCGGTTCCTTTCAGGGTCTGCCGATCGAATTGCTCGACGGTGTCGTCGAGTCCGCCGGTGGCGCGCACCACGGGTACAGTCCCGTAGCGCATGCTGTAGATCTGGTTCAGCCCGCAGGGTTCATAGCGCGAAGGCATGAGAAAGATGTCGCTGCCGGCTTCGATCTTGTGCGCCAGGGGATTGTCGTACGCGATCTTAACGGCGAACTTCTGCGGATACTGTTTGGTCAGCTTGCGGAACAAATCTTCATAGTCGCGGTCGCCGCTGCCCAGCACGACCATGATCAACTCTTGCCGGGCCAGGCGATCGGCCGTCTGGAGGATAAGATCAAAGCCCTTCTGGGCGGCAAAGCGCGACACCATTCCAACCACCGGTAACTGCGTGTCTCCGGCCAAGCCAAATTGCTTCAGCAGGTCCGCCTTGCATTTTGCTTTGCCGCTGAGGTCCGCCGCCGAGTAGTGCGCCGCAATGAAGCGATCATTTTCGGGGTCCCACTCATCGTAATTCGCCGCATTCAGAATGCCGCTAACTGTGCCCGAGCGCGCCCGCAACACGCCTTCCAGACCGAAGCCATACTCCGCAGTCTGGATTTCCTGGCTATACTTCCGGCTGACGGTGGTGATGTAGTCGGCCATGGTGATCGCGCCCTTAAGAAAATTGACCTTGCCATAGAACTCCAGCTTCGACATGGTGAACAAATCCCAAGGCAACATCAGCAGGGGCAGGATCTCGGGCGGGAACAGTCCCTGGTATCCGATATTGTGGATGGTGAAAACGCACGGGGTGTCGGCAAAGGCCGGGTCTTCCTCGTACAGGGTCTTCAGCAGTATGGGAATCAGGGCGGTCTGCCAGTCGTGGCAATGCAGCAGGTCGGGCGTGCCGAGTATCTTGGCCGACTCCAACACGGCGCGGCAAAACAGCGCAAACCTCTCGGCATTGTCATGGTAATCGCCCAAAGGTGTACCGTAGAGCGCATCGCGGTCGAAGAACGGCGGGTAGTCGATGAAATAGAATTGCACTCCGGAGCGCACCCCGCCGTCGAGGACGGAACAGAAGCGGTAGCGGTCGTCGAAGGGAACGGTGATGCTGGGAATGACGATGCGCGGGTGGTCGAGCTTGGTCTGCTTGTAACGCGGCAGGAAAACCGTAACCTGATGGCCCAAGCTAGCGACCGCGGGCGGCAAAGCGCCTATGACATCCGCCAGCCCGCCGGTCTTGGAAAAGGGTATGCACTCGGATGCCACAAAGGCGATATTCATGAGACCTCCCGGCGCGAACGGAGATGTGCTTCCGCAGGCCGCGCCGAACTGCGTAACTGACTGCGCACTATGATGTAAGCAATGCCGAAACAGTTGAGTCTAATTGGCGAGCTGAAAGAGGGTCAATGTGACCATGACCAAGACGTCGAGCAAGTCCGTTACCCACGTTAAACGCAAGCCGAAGCTGGGCCAGAACTTTCTCACCGATTTGGGCGCGGCCCGGCGCGTTGTGGAGGCCCTGGGAGATGTGTCCAATCGCACGGTCATCGAGATCGGCCCGGGCCGCGGCGTCCTTACGGATGTGTTAGCTATCCGAGCCAGGCACGTAATTGGAATCGAGCTCGATCGCGTGATGGCGGCGCAGTTGCGCATGCGGTATGCAACCAACCCGAATGTCGAAATCCTCGAATCGGATTTCGTTGCCGCGCAATTCACCTCCATGGTCGGGCGCAGGCCGGGGCCGCTGCACGATCTGCGGCCCACCCAGCCGGAGACGGTGGACGTGATCGGCAATCTGCCGTATTACATCACCTCCGACATCGTTTTGCGGATTCTGGAATTGCACCAGAACATTGAGCGCGCGGTGATCATGGTGCAGCGCGAGGTCGCCGACCGTATCGCGGCCGCGCCGGGCAGCCGGGATTACGGGCTGCTCTCGGCCACGGTGCAACTCTTCGCCCGGGTGGACAAACTGTTCACGCTGCCGCCGGACGCTTTCTCGCCTCCGCCGCAAGTCCACTCCAGCGCGCTGCGGCTCACCATGGCGCCCCGGCTGCAAGAGTTGCGAGTGGAAGAAGGTCCGTTCATCGCGTTTCTAAAGCTCGCCTTCGCTCATAAGCGCAAGACATTGCTGAACAATCTTCGCGGCCAGTACGAGGATGCCGCCATGCGAGCGGCGCTGAAATCGGCCGGATTGCGCGCCGACGTTCGCGCCGAAGCCATGTCGCTGGAAAAAACTGCGGCCGTGTTCCGGGCGTTGCGACAGGCGTAAAATTTTAGTCAGCGGAACAGTTGCGAAGTGCTGCTGCGAGGCCCGGCGACGCACCTTGCGACCCGGTCGCCGCAGCGTACGAAGGAGCGGGCATCATGGCTACCGCAGTTCGTCAGCCGGCCGTGGCGGGACGCTTCTATCCCGCCAATGCGCAGCATCTTCGGGCTGAAGTAGAGACTTACACCACAGCGCGCGCCGATGCTTCGGCGAAGTCCGAACCGAGGATTCGCGCCTTGGGATGCGTCGTTCCCCACGCCGGATATATGTACTCCGGACACGTCGCGGGAGCTGTCTATCGCCGCCTCGATTTGCCGCGGCGAATGGTCATTCTTTGTCCCAACCACACCGGTGTGGGCGAGCCGCTGGCCGTTATGAGCGAGGGCGCATGGCACACGCCACTGGGCGACGTCCCCATCGACGAGGCCATGGCAAGTGAATTGAAGTCACGCATGTCGCTGCTCGCGGAAGACCAGGAGGCGCATCGCTTCGAGCACGCGCTGGAAGTCCAGCTACCTTTTCTGCAGGTGCTGGCGCCAGGGTTTCAGTTCGTGCCCATCACCGTGGGAACCAGCAATTTCGAGGTGCTGAGCGCGCTGGGGGTCGTGATCGGAAGCGTCGCCGCGGAGGCCGGTGGGCCGGTGCTGGTCATCGCCTCCAGCGACATGAATCACTACGAGAGCGACGACGTAACCCGGGTGAAGGATCGCCGCGCCATCGACCAGATATTGGCGCTCGATCCGCGTGGGCTGTACGAGACGGTGCATCAGGCCAATATCAGCATGTGCGGATACGGTCCCGCAGTGGTGATGCTGATGGCGGCCAAGAAGCTGGGAGCCCAGCACGCGGAGTTGGTCCGTTACGCCACCTCCGGCGACATCTCGGGAGACCGTGACATGGTCGTCGGATACGCAGGCATTGCGGTGTACTGAATTGTCTGCTGAAAGGGAAAGGGCGGCCAAGGCCGCCCTTTCCAATTGTCCAACGAGCCTTCAGGGGTGAGCCGGTCCCGAGCTATGACTGCCGCTGGCGCTTGCGTGGCCTGCGGGCGCTGCAGACCCTGCCGCGCCTCGACCTGCACTCGTCCCATAACCGGGGCCGATGGCCATCGGACTGGCCATCACCGCAGCCGGGGCCGGAGGGGCGAATACATGTCCCGCCTGCGCAGAATGTCCGCCAGCGAAAGCGTTGTAGCGGGTGGTGAACCCGTGGTCATTCGCGACGGGGTTCCGGGTGCCAGCGCCATTGAAACTTTTGCCGGTCGCGCTCGCACCGACGCTGTGGCCACGAATCACGCTGCTAAAAGCCGGCGGTAGGCGCCCGCCGGGGATGTACGCCGCTGAAGTGGCTTTGCCAACCATGACGGTCGGCTTCGCCGATTGAGCCGACGTCACCAGCGGAGGAACCGCGGCGGTCCAGCCAGAAGGCGCCTTTGCCACTACTGGAGCGGCACGAAATCCATTGCCATACCAGCCGTTTCCATAGTTTCCGCCGGGAATCCAGGCCCATCCGATACCGCCGCCTAAGAAAGCCCAGGAACCGTAGTGATACGGCAGCCATCCCCATGGGTATGGAGAAGCGAAGGTATAGCCAAGGCCGGGAGCGAACATCCATGCGCCCGAGCCGTAGGGATCGAATCCCAGCATCGAGTTGGCAAAACCGTACGGCTGCCAGGCATATCCGTACCCGGGCGTCATGAAGTAACTTCCATAGTAGTTGAGGTCTTGCAGCCCGTAGCCGAACCTGGGACCAGGATTGCCGGCGTTGGAGGCGTAGGCCTGCTGATAAGCCTGGCGCTCGCGGTTCCAGGCATCTGCGGGAAGGGCTTCGCTGCCGCTGGCGACTTTGTATCCAGCCGCGTCCGTCGGGTCGACAGTGAGAGTTTGCTTGCGTTGAACATTCACCACATGCGGCTGGTCCATGAGTTCGACATTGCCTTTGAACACGGCCAGCCGCGTCTGGTCAGGACCCGCGCTCAACCGGAGTTGCGTATCGCGCTGCACCAGAAAGGCTGAATCGCCGCTCGTAATGCGATAGATGTCATCGCCCTTGGATCGCGCATCGAGATAGACGACGCCCTTGACCACTTCGATCTCGTTGATCTTGGCGCCGTTGTCGTTCATGGACAGCCCGCGGAACTGGATTTCCGAGTTCTCCGCAATTCGCAGGGCGCTTTCGTTCTCGAATTCCACCTCCGCCAGGCCGTTATCCCCGGTCACCACTCGCGCTCCCTGAGTAATGGGTGTATTCAAGATGGCGCGTTCCAGTCCTTGTCCCGTCGCGCGGTCGGTCTGCACCTGCCCGTTCAGGTAGCTGAGACGGACGATCCTGACGTGCGACTCGGCGAATGCGCCCGCCGCTGCGGCCAGCACAAACGCCATGGTCATTGCTAATGCGGATTTCAGGTGCCGTGGCATACCGTTACTCCTGGGGCCGTGCGTGGTCCGGTGCGTCGGACGATCGGACCAAGCATTGGGATGGCGGGCCTCGTCAAAGGCCCTCCCTGCCTAATCGTATTAAACACCCGTTGGATGGGAAGTTGTGAGAATTCGGTACTCAGTTTACGGCTGGGTCGGCGTGGCGTTCGCTTGGCCAGGCCCACTGAGGGTGCGAAGTAGGTCTTGCGCAGCCTGGCGGCTGATGTGCATCATATTGGGATCATCTGCGATCTTGCGCAGAATCGGGGCTATCGCGTTCAGTTCCTCGACATGATGATCGGCCCTCATGTCCTCCAACTCCTTCAGCCGAGCATCCATGCCCAGCTTGTCGAAGCGGTACTGAAACGTCAGCTTGCGGCCGTAATCGAGGGTGTTGGCAACGGCCAAAAACAGACGAGTCAACTCCTGCACATCGGCATTCGGCGACCAGTTGTATGTGGTCGCGCCGTGCGCGGTCGCTGACGTGTACTCCAGCGTCTTGCTTCCGGTCTGAGCAATTCGCTTCAGGTGCGAATCGAAGTCGCTCTGGAAGTAATTGAGCTTCTTGGCTAGGTCGAAGATCTTCGAGCGATTGGCCTCAGACATGGTGAAGTCCTGCTGAAACGGATCGGTATCGCCGCCTGCCTCGTCCGGCGCAGGTGTCCCTTGGAAATGTGTGTTGCCGTCCGCCCGCACCGTGATGGAGTACGTTTGCCAGGGGATTCCCTGGCTCCAGTCAAAGGCGAAGGTGACCGCGGGCTGGGCGGCAGCCGGAGCGGCTTCTGGTTGTGCCGAAGCCGGTAAGACCAGCAGAAGTACGATAAAGGCGAAGCACAATCTCATGCTGGGGAGAGATTCTATCCGATTTGCCGGATACGCCAGGGCAGACCGTAGATCATCCGGCAGTTGCGTGCTGCCGCCGCAGTGTGCCAGCGGTGTGTAAGTGGCAAATGGCGATGGCCAGCGCGTCGGCCACGTCCGGCGGCTCGGGAGGCGCGGGCAAATCGAGCAGGCGCGCCACCATCATCTGCACCTGGCGCTTCTCCGCCTTGCCGTATCCCACCACGGCGGATTTGATCGACAGCGGAGAGTAGGCAACCACCTGTAAGCCAGCTTGCGCCGCGGCCAGCATGGCAACTCCGCGCACGTGCCCAAGCTTCAGCGCGGACTTAACATTCACCGCGTAGAAGACATCTTCAATGGCCACCTGCTCGGGCGTATAGGTGGCGATGATTTCGCTAAGTTTTTCGCAAATCTTCTTGAGCCGAAGCTCCAGCGGCTCCCGCGGCAACAGCCGGATGGCCCCGCTGCACAAGTGATGCAGCGAGCCTTGGTCGTCCTGCTCGACCACTCCGTAGCCGGTGTATTCGCCGCCGCAATCGATTCCCAGGATGCGCATGAGCTTCCCGCCTGTGGCGAGTGTAGCAGGACACACAGCGGATTCAGAGGGTAAATCGCCGTGGGCAGCGCGCTGGTAAACCTG
The DNA here is from genome assembly GCA_963836875.1 of uncultured Acidobacteriaceae bacterium. Classification (GTDB taxonomy): domain Bacteria; phylum Acidobacteriota; class Terriglobia; order Terriglobales; family Acidobacteriaceae; genus Bog-257. The sequence goes on along the minus strand of CAWIKZ010000005.1, from coordinate 646,660 downwards.
TTGAAGGGACGCACCTTTGGGTGCGCCGTGGAAGGTTTTACCCACATTTCGCTGTCGAAGTTCGCCTGAACCGCCGTATGATCGGGCCAGCATGCTTGATCGCGGTGCGAGTGCGAAGAACTGGGAACCGCGTACATCGAAGACCTCCGCCGTTTTGTCCTACGCGATCTTGCTGGGCGGTGTCATCACCATCGGCGTAGCCGTGTACATGGTGATGGTCAGCTACTCCAGCCTGCCGTACGAGGATGGATGGGCGCAGATTGACGTTGTTGCAAACGGGATTGATCTTCGCTCTTTCAATTGGTTCTGGCACCAGCACAACGAACACAGATTCGTAATTCCGAAGTTATTCCTGGTAGTTGATCTGCTCTTCTTCCACGCGAGCCAAGTATTTCTACTGATAAGCATTCTTGTAATCCAGCTTCTGCATTTGACGGTGCTGGCCTGGAGTATGCGAGCGCTCGGTAGGTGGCGTGGGGACTTGTGGCGTACCGGCGTCGGTGTGGCCGCGTTCTGCCTGTTCTGCCCCTCCCAATGGTTCAATTTCGTATTGGGCCTCCAGGTCAATTTCGTACTTCTCGGCTTGTTTGTCACCCTCTCGTTTGTCGGACTGCTGCTCTACTGGGCTCACTCAGAGCAGCAAGCTAGCTGCCCGCAGGCGTGGCCGTTCCTCCTATTTTCGATCTTAGGAGCGCTGGGTGCCACCTATTCGCTGGCCAATGGAAATCTTCTTTGGCCATTGTTGGTGGCTGCGGCAGTATTGCTTCGCTTGCGTCTCTCCGCAATTATCAGCCTCGCAATCACCGGCACGATCAGTACTGCGCTATATTTTCATCACTACGTCAGCCCAACCGCCCAAGCCAACCTCATGACCGAAGGCCCCGCTGAATTTCTAAAGTTTGTAGCCGTATACCTCGGAAGTGCTTGGGTACAAGCAGGTCTTCGTTCGGCGGGAATTATTGGAATAGCCGGCGCCGGAATTGCATGTTTTCTGGTCGCGCGCTCCGGCTGGTATGCCCGAACCAATAAAGCATTCTCTCTTCAAATGGTTCTCACATTGCTGTTCTGCATCGGAACCAGCTTCCTAACCGCATTGGGAAGGTTAAATTTTGGGGTTAGCTACGCGTTTTCCCCGCGATACCAAACCTTCGTCCTGATCTTTTGGTGCTGCCTTGGTCTGATGCTATTGGAATTAGCGTCGACGGTGAAACGCATGCGAGTCCCTTTCCTGGTTATGCAGGTTTGCTTGCTGGCTATCATGCTGAGAGGAGCGTATCTAGCGCGGTATCCGATCAGAGAGGCGAGATCGCATGGATTCCAACTCAATGTAGCATCCATGGCCCTGCTCGCCGGCGTGCCTGATTGGGAACAACTGTCTTATGTAGGCGTAAAGCTGAATTACCTAATGCGCGAAGCGTCATACCTGCAAAGGGACCGGCTGTCGATCTATTCCGGCGATGTTTATTCCCAATTAGGCAAGCCTATGGATTCGGTGTTTCGCTTGGCTTCGCCGGACCAATGCACGGGAGCATTGGAGTCCACTACATCTATAGAAGGAGCGGGATCGCAAGCTCTGCGCATTACAGGTTGGGCTTGGGATTTCAGGAACGGCCGACCACCGTCTGAGATGATCGCCACGACGGATGGCGTTATCACGGGTCTCGGTGCTCTGGGCGACTGGCGTCCGGCAGTTAGAGCAGCCAATCCGCGGGTGACGAGCAGCTACAGCGGTTATGCTGGATATGTTCGGGATGGGAAGAAGGACACGCCAGTGAAGATATACGCTATTCTGCGCGGCAATCCACGGTCAGCCTGCTACATAGCAACCATAGGACGGCCTCTACGGTAATTTGCTTCCGAGATTTGGTGCGAGTCCGCGCCACTCATCTAAGGCGGCCAGTCAGCATCAACCACAGCATCCGGAAATCACTGATGAACGACCACAACGGATGACCAAAAGTGGCGGGCGTGTTCTTTTCCAGCAGAAAATGGCCGGTTCACGCAAAGCCGTAGCCGAGCGGAATCCATAGCAGCGCGTACCAAGGATGATGCGTAGCAAAGGCGATGATCGCGACGATCAGGCCCAGAGTGGTGCCGATGGCGTGCATCCAGCGATTTCCTGGCGCGCTGTGCTGTTCCAGGTAAAAGCTGAAGAACTCCTCGTAAGAATGGAATGTCCGCGGTTCCGACATTGCAAAACAGCCTCTCGCTGAGTGGTCCAGGATGGCTCAGCCTACCCGCGACAGTGTACTCCCGAATGCACAAATGTCGCGATGGCTTTACTATCTCTGTAGAGGGGTACTGCCGAACATGAGAATCGGGATTTTGACCGGCGGTGGCGACTGCCCTGGACTGAACGCCGTCATACGGGCGGTGGTGCGCAAAGGCATCATGCACTACGACGATCAGTTTGTCGGCTTCATGGAAGGGTGGCGCGGGGTTTACGAGAACAAGACCATGAACGTGGACATGGATGCGATCGCGGGCATTCTGCCGCGGGGAGGCACCATCCTGCGCACTTCGCGGACCAACCCGGCCAAGCGTGAAGGCGGACTGCAGCGCTGCATGGAAGTCCTGCGGGCCAACCGTGTGGAAGCCCTGATCGCCATTGGCGGAGACGACACCATGAGCGTGGCCCAGCGCATGTACGAGCTGGGCCTGAAAGTGGTCGGCGTGCCAAAGACCATCGACAACGATCTGATGGGGACCGACTTCTGCTTTGGTTTCGACACCGCGGTGAACACCGCGACCGAAGCCATTGACCGCGTGCACACCACCGCGGAAGCGCATCAACGCGTGATGGTGGTAGAGGTGATGGGCCGCGACTCGGGTTGGATTGCCATGTACAGCGGGATCGCCGGCGGGGCGGACGTCATTCTTATTCCCGAGCGTCCCTTCGACATCGAAGAAGTTGCCGAGCGTATCCGCATGCGCCATGCGCGCGGCCGTTACTTCAGCATCATCGTGGTGGCGGAAGGGGCGAAGTTCGCCAAAGATGGCAACGCGCCGGTGGTCACCGACATGGGCAAAGACGAGTTTGGCCACGTGCGTCTGGGCGGCATCGGCCAAATCCTGGCGAACGAAATCGAACACCGCACCGGGCTGGAGACGCGCAACGTCGTCCTGGGCCACATCCAGCGCGGCGGCACGCCCAGCGCTTTCGATCGGGTGCTGGCGTCGCGCTACGGAGTCGGCGCCATCGACCAGGTCCACAAAGCCGCATTCGGGGTGATGGTCGCGCTGCGCGGAACTGACATTGTCACCATTCCGCTGGTCGATGCCATTCACAAAACACGGCCTGTCGATCCGGAACTGGTGGAAGTCGCCATGGGATTGATCGATCCCATGCCTGCCGCCCCGGTGAATAAGTAAACCCAGCACGGAATGTCGGGAGATCAACGATGCAACGTCACCGAGCGCTGTTTGTTTTCGCGGTCGGATTGTTTTGCTGCGCTGCGGCAATTGCGCAAAGCCCTTTTGCTCCGAAAGTTTCGGGGCCGCTGTCGCAGCGGATCGTGGCCTACCAGATCGATGCGAAGTACGATCCTGCCAAACACACCGTTGATGCTACCGAGACGCTGACCTATCACAACCTGACCGGCCAGCCGCTCGATCGCTTTCCCTTTCACCTCTATCTCAATGCTTTTCAGCAGAAGTCAACCTGGACATATGAGGCGCACCGCGACGGAAGCTTTCGCACCAGCACCCTGGACGAATGGGATCCGAAGGACAACGGTTCCAACGAGGTAACCTCCTTCGAGGTCGTCGGCATGGGAGACCTGACAAAGCAGATGAAGTTCATCTCTCCGGACGATGGCAATGCGGATGACAAGACGGTGTTTGAAGTGCGATTGCCGCGCCCGGTTGCACCCGGCCAGGATGTGCAGTTCAAAATCAAGTTCAAGGCGACCTTTCCTGAAGTGATCGCGCGCACCGGCTACAAGCGCACCTTCCTGCTTGCCGGGCAGTGGTTTCCCAAGGTCGGGGTGTGGTGGCACGGAGCGTGGAATTGCCATCAGTTCCATGCTCTGACCGAGTTTTTTGCCGACTTCGGCACCTTCGACGTCAAGATCACGCTGCCGAAGAATTACGTCATCGGCGCCACCGGCGTGCAGACCAGCGATACCGATAATGGCAACGGTACAAAGACCGTGAGCTTTCACGCCGAAGACGTCCACGATTTCGCCTGGACTGCCGATCCCAACTTTAAAGTGGTGGAAGATCATTTCGACGGTAGCGTGGGACCGGTGAAAATCCGGCTGCTCACTTATGACAGCCACAAAAGTTCGTGGCAGCCGTACATCTATTGCGCCAAGGAAAGCATGAAGCGTTTTGACGACTGGTATGGTCCTTATCCTTACGCACAGCTCACGGTGGTCGATCCTCCCCATGGAGGCGGTGAAGCCGGGGGAATGGAGTACCCCACATTTATTACAGGTGACAGTGGTTGGTTCATTCCCAAAGGGATTCACTTGATCGACTTGGTCACGGAGCATGAATTCGGCCACCAGTACTGGTACGGAATGGTGGCAACCAACGAATTCGAGAACGGGTGGCTGGATGAAGGGATCAACAGCTATACCGAAGTGAAAGTGCTGGACAACATGTACGGTGAGAACGCCAGCAGCATTAACTGGCTGGGGGCACAGCTGGGCGAGCGTGAACTGCAACGCATGGAGTACGTGGATGTGGCCGATACCGATCCGCTTTCGCGACCCAGCTATACCGACATGAGCATGGACACATACGGCGGCGTCACCTATGGCAAGACGGCCACGATGCTGATTTCGCTGGAAGCGATCCTGGGCGAGCAAACCCTCAGAAACGCCCTGCACACGTACTTCCTGCGGTACCGCTTCACCCATCCCACGCAGGAAGATTTCATACGCACGGTGGACGAAGTCGCGGGCCAGGATTTGAACTGGTACTGGAACCAGGCTGTCTATGGGACACAGGTGCTCGATTACGAAGTGGAACGGGCCGATTCCACTCCGACCAACTGGTACGACCAGAACGCGACCGAAAAGAAAGGCGAGACCACTTACGAGACGCAAGTCATCCTGCATCGCAAAGGAGAGTTTATCTTTCCGGTTGAGGTGGAGGTAAAGTTCGACAACGGCGAGAGCATTCGCGAGCGATGGGACGGGAAGGACCGGTGGGTGCGCTACGTGTATCGCAAGAAAGCGCAGGTGGAATCGGTGCAAATCGATCCCCACTACCGGGTCACGCTGGATCGCGACTACCTCAACAACAGCCACGTCACCAAGTCGCAGCACGGAGCAACGGCGAAGATTGCAACTTACTGGATGTTCCTGACGCAATTCCTGGCCCAGTTCCTGAGCTGGCTGGCATAAAGGAGAAACCCATGGCGGACGACGAGAAAGGCATAGTGACTGCCGGGTTCAGCCTGCTCTGGCGCCGGCAAGGAATTCTGTGGTGGGTGTTCGTGGTGAACTTCGTCTGCGGCGCGCTGGGGGCTGCTCCGGCTGCGCTGCAGTTGAGTCGCGCGTTGCATCACAGCATGGCCGGACAGCCTCTCAGCAGGGGCTTTGATTTAGGAATGTTCTTTGAGTTGCTACGGCTGCCGAACGTAAGTCTGATGCGCTCCACCACCAGTTCGTATCTCTTCGCGTTCGTGTTCTTCCTGTTCATGCTGTTCGTCAGCGGTGGAATTCTGGAGACCTATCGCCAGGACCGCGGGCTGACCACCGGCGACTTCTTTGCCGCCTCGGGCGCATTTTTCTGGCGTTTGGTGCGATTGATGCTGCTTTCGATTATTCCTTTCGTCATGGTTGGCGCAATTTATCAAGGCCTCGACAAGCTATCGGACTATTTCGGAAATAAGGCGGTCGCCGATCAGGTTGGCATCTTCTCCTGGTGGGCCAGCATGATCGTATTTCTGCTGCTCGCGCTCGCAGTACGGCTGTGGTTCGACGTGGCCCAGGTGCGAGCCGTGGCCAGGAACGAACGCGGCATGTGGCGCAACCTGTGGAAAGCCTACCGAATCACCTGGGGGGACCTTGGAGGCCTGTTCTGGATGTACTTTCGCATCGGCCTGTTCGCCTGGGTGACGCTGGCCCTTGGGGTGGCAATTTGGGCGCATCTGCCGCCGACCGCTACGCCGGTCACATTTGTTCTGCTGGAACTGATCCTGCTGGCACAATTGGTGACGCGATTCTGGCAGCTCGCCAGCGCGACGACCTGGTACCAGCGATATGCCGAGACGGTCCCCGCCGATTCGCTGGATTTTACGATGCCGCAACCGGAAGCGGTGATCGCAGCAATCGAAACTCCCGGGGTCCCTGGGCCGGATTTGGCGCCACTATCGGACCCCGAAGCACCGCCAACGGGAGCGTGAGGGTGGGACAAAGATGGCGCGATCCGCTACTTCGCCTATTCATCACAAAATATTGGGGCGCCCAGGGCGCCCCAATTGCCGCATCGGATCGCGGACAGTTAACGTCAACCTTCCAATCGCAAATCTGGCCGGACCGGGCTACAGCAGTCCGGCCAGGCCAATTACTTCATGCGTGCTTGGGACGCTTTGCCAGGAACTCCGAGATGAGCGCCACGGCGGCCAGCACCGCTGCTGTATAAAACGCCATCTGGTAGTTGTGGTACTTGTCGTATAGCAAACCGCCGATGCGGCCGCCAAGGAGACCGGCCACACCCCAAGCGGTGAATAGCAAGCCGTAGTTGATACCAGCGTTCTTGGTGCCCCAGAAGTCGGCAGTGGCGGAGCCATTCACCGAGAGCTGGGTGCCATAGCACCAGTACACGATGAACAACATCACGAACAGCGCCACCACGTTGCCGCCCACCTTGTACAGAATAGGCATGGCCAGCATAGAGATGCCGATCATTAAGCGCAAGACGTTGATGCGGCCCAGGTGGTCCGACATCCATCCCGATAAGATACGTCCAGAGGCGTTGCCGACCGCCCCCACCACCAGGCCAAAGGCGGCCAGAGTGGTGCTGGGGATACCCACGCTCTTGGCGAAGGGCACCAACTGACTGATGACCATGAGACCGGCGGAGCAGCCCAGCGCATAGGCCACCCACATAAAGTAGAACGTCGGGGTGCGCAGGGTTTCACCCGGAGTGAACTCGTAGGTGGTTGCGGCCGCCTTGGCGGTTTGCGGCGGCGGTGACCACCCCGCGGGTTTGTAGCCAGCCGGAGGGTTCTTCAGCAGGAACGCTCCAAATATGGTCATCACAAAGAAGATCACGCCTAGGACTTGGAAAGTAGAGCGCCAGCCGAAGGACGGGATTAGATAGCTGGCGGCCAGCGGGCCGAAGATGGCCGAACCGCCGCCATAACCGGCGACCGCTAGCCCTACCGCGAGGCCACGCTTGTCGGGGAACCACTTGGCCATCACCGGAATCGGCGTCGCGTAGCCAAAACCGTTGCCCAATCCGCCGATCACGCCGAAGCAGATGAACAGGTAGGTCAGGCTATGGGTGAACGCGCACAGAAAAAAGCCCACGCTCACCAGCACTCCGCCGGTGAGAGATATCCAGAAGGGACCGAGCTTGTCCTGCAGTCGGCCTGCGACAATGAAGGTGAGGGCGAACACCACCACCGCAATGGTAAACACCATCGAGGTGTCGGCGCGGTGCCATTTGAACTCTTTCTCTAACGGAGCGATAAACACGCTCCAGGCATACAGCGAGCCTAACGCAAGATTCATCGAGAGCCCGCCGACGACACGCCACCAACGGTTCAACCCGGTGCTGCCAATCTCAACCGAGTCAACGCCTGCTGTTGCTAAAGCCATTTCAATTTCTCCCTTCCTACCGAGCAAGAAAGTTACTATTACGGTCACCAGTAAGCAATAGAATTGCTGCGTCGAACGACTTAGGACGGAACCCTGTGGGTATGCAGCGGCTGTCCCGGGGTTCATTGGCCATCACCAACACGACCTCCTAAGAACCTGTTGTGCTGCTTAACCACTGCTGCCTGATCTGGGCGAACCAGGCCGATGTGCAAAACCGTCGGCGGGAGGCGACTTGGGGTAGAGGAGAGTGGTCAAGATCCTTGCCCTTACGGTGCGACGTCGCCGACCGGAACTAGAATTCCAGTCTTCCAACCGGGAACGTGGGTTCGCCGGTCGGACCCGACAGGGCAAAGTTATAAGACCTTTCACCTCCCGCCTGTTTGAGCCGTTGTGGGCGAAATTTTCCTTCGCGGGAAGGCCAGCGGTCTGTGATACCGGATACGGGTGCTTGTGACGTAGGTCACCGGGTGCCCGGTTGACCCCGTCCCAGAGCGGGGCTTGGCCATCCGCAATCGACTTGCACCTTGGGGTTGACCAAGGTGATACCATACGGGGTGTTATCCGGAGGAATGCGTGGGTTCACCTTACGGCTTTGAGCTGGTAGAGAATTGCCTCATCTGCAAGTTGCGCAACGACAGCTTCTTCTGTTCTCTCCCCAAGGGTGCATTAGAAGCATTCGACAAGATGAAATATACCGCTTCCTATCCGGCGGGAGCGGTACTGTTCGTCGAAGGCCAGGCGCCGCGCGGAATCTACATGCTGTGCAAAGGCCGGGTCAAGCTCTCCACCACTTCCGCCGAAGGCAAGACCCTGATTCTGAAGATCGCCCAGCCGGGTGAAGTCCTGGGCATGCACGCCACGGTCTCCGGAACGCCTTATGAAATTACCGCTGAAACCGGCCAGCCCTGCCAATTGAATTTCGTCAAGCGCGACGACTTTCTGAACTTCTTGCAGAAGCACGGAGACGCCTGCCTGAAAGCGGCGCAACACCTGAGCAAGGACTGCCAGAGCGCTTATCAGCAGATTCGCAGCCTGGGCCTGTCGCACTCCGCGCCCGAGCGCCTGGCGCGCCTGCTGCTGGAGTGGACCTCCGCCAGTCCCGAACAAGTCGAGCCGCGAGTAAAACTGGCGCTCACCCACGAAGAGATTGCGCAGATCATCGGCACCTCGCGCGAGACCGTCACTCGGGTGCTGGCCGACTTCCGCAAGCGCCAGATCGCGGTGCTGAAGGGCTCCACACTCACCGTGCGCAACAAAGCCGTGTTGGAAAAATTGGTCGGGGCGTAGGCTGCGCACACAGCAACTGGTACCAACCGCACCAAGGGCTTTTCCCTACAAATTCCTGCCACTTTCACCTACAATAATTGAAGAGTCATAGCGTCCCGGCGCTGTTTTCCTGGGATTTCCCACATACAATTGCTAACGAGGCCAAGGCGATTCGTATCGCTCTCAAAGGAGCAGCCGTGAAGAAAGTCGGAGTCATTTTTGGCATGGAGACCACCTTTCCGCCGGCGTTGGTGGACAAGATTAACTCCGTGGGTGGGCTTGACATTCAGGCGGAACTCGCCACCGTTGGCGAAGTCCGAATGGCGGAGCCATCTCCCTACCACGTCATCGTGGACCGCATTTCGCACGACATTCCCTTCTATCGCGGCTATCTGAAGAATGCAGCGCTCTCCGGCGCGATCGTTATCAACAATCCATTCTGGTGGAGCGCCGACGATAAGTTTTTCAACTTCGCACTCGGAACCAAGCTGGGCGTAGCGATCCCGCAGACTGTCCTCCTGCCGCACAAGCAGCATCCCCCGGGCACCACCGAGCGCTCCATGCGCAACCTGCAATATCCCATGCCGTGGGAAAGCATCTTCAGCTACGTGGGATTTCCCGCATTCCTGAAGCCCTTCGACGGCGGCGGCTGGAAAGACGTGTACAAGGTGAACTCGCCCGAGGAATTCTTCAACGCCTACGACCAGAGCCGCGATCTGTGCATGACACTGCAGCGCGGGGTGAATTTCAAGGAGTATTTCCGCTGCTATGTGGTCGGGCAGGAGAAGGTGCACATCATGCACTACGATCCATCGGCGCCCTTTCACGAGCGCTATGTGAAGAATCCGCCAGCTACCGATGCGAAGCTGATGGAGCGGGTGGAGCATGATTGCCTGACCCTCTGTCGCGCCCTGGGCTATGACCTCAACACGGTTGAATTTGCCTGCGAGGACGGCATACCTTACGCCATCGACTTCATGAATCCCGCTCCCGATGCTGATGTAAACTCGGTGGGCCAGAAAAACTTCGACTGGATTGTGGACGCTGTGGCAGAACTGGCGGTTCGTAAAGCCAGGGAGCACACGGGCCTGGCTCCGGAATATGGCTGGAGCGCGTTCCTTAGCGGCCACCCGGCGCAAGCGGGTTCCGAAACCAAGCAGAAGACTGCGAAAACGGCATCCAAACCGACAGCCAAACGAGCTGCCAAGGAATAACCAGATGCATCGCCCAAGCCTCAGCATCGGCATTGAAGAGGAATATCAGACGATCGATCCGGAGACGCGCGATCTGCGCTCGCACATCGCCTCTGAGATTCTCCCCAAAGCCAAGCTGGCGCTGCACGAGGCGGTCAAGCCCGAGATGCACCAGTCGGTGATCGAGGTTGGCACCCGGGTTTGCAAGGACATCAAGGAAGCCCGCAAGAACATCCAGTCGCTTCGCCGCGAAATGATCAGCCTCGCCAGCGAGCACGGCATGTTACTGGCGGCGGCCGGTACCCATCCCTTTTCCGACTGGAAGATGCAGGAGATCTATCCCGACGAGCGCTATGCGCAGGTGGTCGAGGATATGCAGCTCATCGCGCGCGCCAATCTGGTTTTCGGATTGCACGTCCACATCGGCATTGAGGACCGCAACACCGCCATCCACATCATGAATTCCATGCGCTATTTCCTCCCGCATATCCTGGCCCTGTCGTCGAACTCGCCCTTCTGGATGGGCATGAATACCGGGTTTAAATCGTATCGCTGTAAAGTGTTTGAACGCTTCCCGCGCACCAACATTCCCGATGTTTTTGCCAACTGGGCGGAATACGAGACCTTCGTCGGCCTGCTGGTCAAGACCCATTGCATCGATAACGGCAAGAAGATCTGGTGGGACATCCGCCCGCATCCGTTCTTCGACACGCTCGAGGTGCGGGTGTGCGATATCCCCATGCGGCTTGACGAAACGCTCGCCATCGCGGCCCTGATTCAGGCGACCATGGCCATGCTGTACGAGTTGCACGCATCGAACAAAAGCTATCGCATCTATGGCCGCGCGCTCATCATGGAAAACAAGTTCCGCGCATCGCGGTACGGAATCCAGGGCAAGCTGATTGATTTCGGCAAAGAGGAAGAGGTCCCCGTCCGCGACCTGATGCTGGAATACCTCGAGCTGATTGACCCAGTGGTGGATGAACTGGGATCGCGGGAAGAGATCAATTACATTCACCAGATGCTCGAGATGGGCACAGGCGCTGACCGGCAGTTGAAAGTGTTCGAAGAGACCGGCGATCTGAAGAAGGTGGTGGACTACATCGTCGCCGAGACGCGAGTCGGAGTTTTCGATAAGGCCACTGCGCAAGTAAGTCCGGGTTGAAGGAGCGAACCTTTAGGTGCGCCGTTGGACTCCTTATTTTTGTCATTACGAGCGAAGCGAGGAATCTGCTTTTGTTAGCACTGGGACAATTGTTCCGACGAAACAGCAGATCCCCTCACGCCTGAAGGCCGTTCGTGATGACAATTCAGAATCACCATTTACGGCGCGGCTGAAGCCGCGCCCCTTCAAGGCAAAGAAAGGATTGATTTGATTCAGCCACTCCTCACCGACCTTACCAAAACTACATTCGATGCTGAACTTTCTCCCGGCGCGCACAACGCGGTGCACACCTGCCTGCGCATTCAGCCCTGGGAAAAGGTCACGCTCATCACCGACAACGCCTGTCGCGATATTGCGGCCAGCATCGCCCAGGAACTGCTGCAGGTCGGCTCGCCTTTCAAGGCCTTCGTGCTGGAAGACCTGGCGCCGCGCCCGCTCGTCGAACTGCCGCTGGAAATCGCGGCCGATATGGAGACCAGCCAGGTCAGCATCTTCGCGGTCCGCGTGCAACAGAACGAACTGAAGTCGCGCATGCAGATGACCGACATCGTGAACCGGCGGAAGATGCGGCACGCGCACATGGTCAACATCAACCGGCAGATCATGCTGGAGGGCATGCGCGCCGACTTCAGCCGCGTGGATGCGCTCAGCAGGAAAGTCATTGAGATCGTCAGCCACGCAAAAGAAATCAGGGCCACGAACCCCGCCGGCAGCGATCTCTCCGCGACCCTGAATCCCAACTACCGTTGGGTTAAAACCAGCGGTATCATCAGCCCTGACAAGTGGGGGAACCTGCCCGGCGGCGAGGTGTTCACTACTCCGGGTGAGGTGAACGGCACCTACGTCGTGGACGGCGTGGTTGGCGACTACCTGTGCGAGAAATATCCCGACCTGGCGCGCCAGCCATTGACAATCCACATGCGCAACAATCGCATCACCGAGGTCTTCAGCGATAACAAAGTTTTGGAAGAGGAGTTCTGGGCCTACACCCACACCGACGAAAATAGCCATCTCGTGGGGGAGTTCGCCATTGGAACGAACCTCGAACTCAAGCACGTTATCGGGCAGATCCTGCAAGACGAGAAATTTCCCGGCTTGCACATCGCCTTCGGCAACCCCTATGGCGCGCATACCGGCGCGGAGTGGTATTCCAGCACTCACATTGACGTGGTGGGCACGCGCTTCGATATCTGGGTTGACGGCCAGCAGATCATGGACAAGGGCCGCTTCCTGATCGAGGCCTGAGATGGTCCCAACGCTGCGCGAGGAGTTCAACCGCAACTTCGCTCCCGAAAAGTACCGCCAACTCCTTCAGCATTTGGAGCAGGCCTGCGGCACGCACATTGGCTTCCGCGTCTCGGAGACGCCGTGCTTCGTGCCCAAAGCCTTGCTCGACCAGATGGCGCAGTATGGCCGTGAACTGGTCCTGCAACTGGTGGACAATCCAGAGTATCGCCGTGCGTCTGACGCCTCGGTTCCGCCGCAATACAACGTGCCCAATGAATCGCCGCGGCCGATGTTCGTGCAGGTGGATTTCGGCGTGGTGCGCAACGCGGGGGGAGAATTGGAGCCGAAACTAGTCGAGCTGCAAGCCTTCCCTTCCCTCTACGGATACCAGGCAGTATCGGCCCATCAGTACATTGAGACTTACAATTTGCCGGCGGATCTGGGCATTTACCTCAGCGGCTATCAGCCTGGGCCGTACTGGAAGCTAATGCGCGAGCTGATTGTGGGCCGTCACGATCCGGAAAATGTCATCCTGATGGAAATCGATCCTGAGAACCAGAAGACGCTGCCAGACTTCCTGGTGACGCAGCGCGAACTTGGCATCGCAATCGTTGACATTCTGTCGCTGAAGAAGCGCGGCAAAAAGCTCTTCTATGCGAAGGACGGGCGCGAGGTTGAGGTCCGCCGCATCTACAACCGCTGCATTGTGGACGAGCTCGAACGCAAAGGGGTGACCCTGCCTTTCGATCTGCGAGAAGAACTTGACGTCGAGTGGGCCGGCCATCCGAACTGGTATTTTCGGATCAGCAAGTTCTCCATCCCGCACTTGAAACACGAGTGCGTGCCGAAGACGTGGTTCCTCGACCATGTTGGCGAACTGCCGCAGGACAACGAGAATTGCCTGCTCAAGCCGCTATATTCTTTTGCCGGAGTCGGCATCAAGTTTTCGCCTACGCAGGCAGACATCGACGCAATCTCGCCAGACCAGCGCCACAACTACATTCTCCAGGAGCGGGTGCGCTTCGAGCCGGTGATTCAAACGCCGCACGGTCCGACGCAAATGGAAATCCGCATGATGTTTGTGTGGCCCGAGGGCGGCGAGCTTACGCCGGTGCTGCCGCTGGTACGCATGGGACGTGGCATGATGATGGGCGTCGATCACAATCGCAACCTGCAATGGGTGGGCGGCTCGGCCGCCCTGTGGGTCTGATCTTCAGTTTCAGTTCGCATCCGCGATACACTGCCAACATAGACCATCATGTTCCATCCCATCGATGACCTGCGCATAAAGTGGACCAAGGTCGTCCTTCCTCCGGTCTTTCTGGAGGAGGAGATGCCCACCACTGAGACCGCCTCGGCAACCGTCTACCAGACTCGCCATGAGATTTGCGAGATCCTCGGCGGCAGAGATCGCCGCCTGCTGGTGGTGTGCGGGCCATGCTCGATTCACGACACCCAGGCGGCGCGAGAGTACGCGGGCCTGCTCAAGAACGCCATTGCAGAGTTCTCCACCGAACTGCGCATCGTGATGCGCGTTTACTTCGAGAAGCCCCGCACCACGGTCGGATGGAAGGGATTGATCAACGATCCCCACCTCGACCAGTCTTACCAGATCAACGACGGCCTGCGGCTGGCCAGGCGTCTGCTGCTCGACTTGGCGGAAATGGGAGTGCCTGCCGGAACGGAGTTCCTCGACATGATCACTCCCCAGTATTTGGCGGCCTTGGTGAGTTGGGGAGCAATCGGTGCGCGTACCACCGAAAGCCAGGTCCATCGGCAACTGGTCTCGGGCCTTTCCTGCCCGGTGGGTTTCAAGAACGCTACATCGGGAGACGTGCAAATTGCCATCGAGGCGGTTTTGTCGGCGGCACATCCGCACACGTTTCTGGGACACACGAAGCATGGGCAGTCGGCCATATTCGTCACGACCGGGAATCAGGACTGCCACGTGATTCTGCGCGGCGGAAGAAAGACGGTGAACTACACCGCCGATGCGGTCGCGCATGTGTGCGAACAGCTACAGAAGGCCAGACTGCCGCCGCGCGTCATGATTGACTGCAGCCACGCCAATAGCAACAAAGACCACACGCGTCAGCCTGCGGTTTGCCGCGATGTTGCGGGGCAAATTGCCGAGGGAAACCGGAACATCATCGGCGTCATGTTGGAGAGCAACCTGGTCGCGGGAGCGCAGAAGTTGGTCGCAGGAAAACCGCTGGTGTATGGGCAAAGCATCACCGATGCGTGTATGGGATGGGACGAAACATTAGAGTTGCTAGCGGGCCTTGCGAAGGCGGTTCGGGGGGGACGATGACTGGGCAGGCGGCGGGCCTAACTTATGACGGGGCCCCGTCCGGTTTGGAGCGCCTCCGGACCTCGACAGCTATTCGATCCCAGGACGGCTTCGCTTCGCGGCGATAACACCCTGGAGGGGCGGCGGCAAAGGCCCTTATGAACTCTTGTCCAAGCTCGCGCTCAACGCACAGTGTTCGTTTCTTAGCCTTTCCACCTAGGGTTGCAATGGTTGCGTGGGCCAGAGCAGAGAGTTGCTTTCGGAGATATAAGTCCACGCAGCACCGGCTAATGGCCGCCGGAACTGTACCGGTCTCTCTTACGGCTGAGCACAGAATGGATTCCGTGATCCAAGTTCGCCGCATCTGCTGGGCGAAAGTCAGTTTGGGCCAGCATTTGTCGAGAATGTACCGGATGTTCTTGTAGTACTGGTCGTTGCCCGATTCTAAATAGCGGTATCCTTTCTTGCTAACTTCTTCAAGCAACTTCTCTGAGGATTGGTCCGAATACTCCTCATTCCGCTGCGGGTCGCCCGGTTCCGCCACGATCAAGACAAGTTCGACATCGGCAAGATCCCCTAACGCTCCGCAAAAGCCACGTGGGACATGGCCGTCGGCTGGACTCCACCGCATATGCCTTCCTGCAATGCTCGTACATGTGGATTGAAAGCCTTGGCACGGATCGTATGCGGACTGAAGTACACCACGCATTTCAGCACAAGGACGCATACTGTCGTTATTCATACATTCAGTTCCTAATCGCGGATCCCCAGGAAATGTTCTGGCCGGATGTCTTAATCGATTGTCCCTCTGCCCTATGCGGCTGAAAGCGCACTACTCCGCCGGACGAGACACCTCTGGAACTGCACTGGTCAAAGAAAACAATGGTGCTGGCCGGCTGCTTTAGCTCTGTACTGCGATCTGTACCACCTCGACCATCTGCTTCGGCCCCATCAGGTACTCATTGATCGACTTCGCAGCCTTGCGTCCCGCTCCCATGGCCAGGATCACGGTTGCGCCGCCGGTCACGATGTCGCCGCCGGCGAACACGCCCGGCTTCGAGGTCGCAAGGGTGTCGTCGCTCGCCGAGATGTATCCGCGCTTGGTCACCGCCAGTCCCGGAGTGGTTGACTGGATCAACGGATTCGCCGAGGTGCCGGCGGCAATAATCGCCACATGGCACGGCACAACGAACTCGGAGCCCTTGATGGGCACGGGGCTGCGGCGTCCCGAATCATCGGGCTCGCCCAGTTCCTGGCGAATGCACTTGACGGAGGTAAGATTGCCCTTCTCGTCGCCGAAGAACTCCACCGGATTCACCAGCATCTCGAAGTGAACGCCCTCGTCCTTGGCGTGGTGCACTTCTTCCACACGCGCCGGCATCTCCTTCTCGGTGCGGCGATAGTAGATGCTGGCGGTTTTCGCGCCCAGGCGCAGCGCGCTGCGCACCGCGTCCATCGCGGTGTTGCCGCCGCCCACCACGATCACGTCGCGGTCTTTGCAGGGGTAAAGTGGCTCGTCGTATTGGGGGAAAAGATAAGCCCGCATCAGGTTCACACGGGTGAGAAACTCGTTGGCCGAATAGACCCCGTTGAAGTGCTCACCGGGAACCTTCAAGAACTTCGGCAGGCCAGCGCCGGTCGCGACGAAGATGGCGTCGAAGCCCTCTTCTTGCATGAGTTCGTCAATCGTCACCGTCTTGCCCACCACGACGTTGGTTTCGAATACGACGCCGCGGCGGCGCAGCACTTCAATCTCGTGGCGGACGATATCCTTCGGAAGCCGAAACTCTGGAATGCCATACACCAGCACGCCGCCGAGTTC
This sequence comes from uncultured Acidobacteriaceae bacterium, assembly GCA_963836875.1. Classification (GTDB taxonomy): domain Bacteria; phylum Acidobacteriota; class Terriglobia; order Terriglobales; family Acidobacteriaceae; genus Bog-257. The sequence goes on along the minus strand of CAWIKZ010000005.1, from coordinate 629,919 downwards.
GTGCAGAGCTTCAAACACGTGCACCTGGTGTCCCATCTGGATGAGGTCGCCAGCGCACGCCAGGCTCGCCGGGCCGCTGCCGATGAGGCCCACCTTCTTGCCTGTGGCGGGCGCGGATACGGGAGATCCGAACTGTCCGGATTCGCGCTCCCAATCGGCCACGAAGCGCTCCAGGTAGGCAATTCCAACCGGCTCGCCCTTCTTGCCCAGCACACAACCAGCCTCGCACTGGTCTTCGACCGGACACACGCGTCCGGTGATGGCGGGCAGCGCGTTGTCCTCGCGGACCTTCGATGCCGCGCCCAGGTAATCACCGGCGAGTATGAGGTCGATCACCGCCCGCACGTTCACCGACACCGGGCACTTTGCGACGCAACCGGGCTTGGGACACTCAATGCAGCGCAGCGATTCCTGCCGCGCCTGCTCGGCAGGAAAGCCGAGGTTGACTTCGCAGAAATTGTGGGCGCGCACTTGGGGATCTTGCTCGGGCACGCGCTGCCGCGGCAGCTTGGCGCGCTCCTTGTTGGGCAGCGGATTATTGCTGGGAACTTTGTCAGTCATGGCTCACCTCGACCGGCTCCAGGGCGCACGCGTGCGCTCGATTGCTCTCGCGAAGCTTCTTCAGCTCCGCTTCCGGATCGGCCTGCAAGCGCTCGATGCTGGCACGCTCCTGCTCGCGATACATGTTGTTGCGCTGCGTCAGGACGTCGAAGTTGACCTGGGTAGCATCGAAGTCGGGCCCGTCCACACAGGCGAATTGGCTGCTGTTGTTTACCAGCACGCGGCAGCCGCCGCACATTCCGGTTCCGTCCACCATGATCGAATTCAAGCTGACGATGGTCTTGATCCCCTTAGGGCCGGTTAGGTTCGCCACGGCGCGCATCATCGGCACCGGACCGACAGCCAGCACATAATTCACGTCCCCGGCGGCCAGCAACTCCTTCAGCTTGTCGGTGACCAGACCTTTCTGGCCGTAGCTGCCGTCGTCGGTGACGACGTAGGTTTCGTCGCTGACGGCGCGGACCTCGTCTTCCAGCACCAGCAGGTCCTTGCTGCGCGCGCCGACGATGGAGATGACCTTGTTGCCTGCCCGCTTGAGCTCGCGAGCGGTGGGATAGGCCATGGCGGTTCCCACGCTGCCGCTCACCACGACCGTGGTCCCAAATTTCTCGATTTCAGAGGGCTTGCCCAGCGGACCCACCACGTCGAGGATGGAGTCGCCAGCCTCCAACATGCTGAGCAGCATGGTGGTCTTGCCGATGGCTTGCACTACGATGGTGACCGTGCCGGCCTTGGGGTCGGCATCGGCGATGGTCAGCGGAATGCGTTCCCCACACTCATCCAGCCGCACAATGACAAACTGCCCGGGCCGCTGCTTGCGCGCGATACGGGGCGCCTTAATCACAAATAGCTTGATACCTCGCGCCAACGGGCGCGCTTCTACGATCTCGAACACAATACCCTCCACTTTTGATTCTGCGGGGGTATGTACATTAGGTCTGTGGCATACGTCACACACCCGGCGGACATAGCGCACACGGCGGAAAAGGCCCGTCCGGCAGGCGTTTCGGCCATAATGTAAGCAGTTTTGTCGTCCGCCTTGGCGGGCCTTCCCCGGTCTTGGACGCAGCTGGCAGACGAACTTTGGCGAGGGGTCCTGCATCTTAGGCAGGGTTGTCGATCTGGAAGCCATGCCAGCCGGCTTGCAAAGTGCAAGCCCGTTGATTACAAATCTGTTAGATTGGCATATTTTTGCTGCTGACGTGAATCCAAACATGAGCCAGGTTTGCCCATAGGAATCACGCAATCAGGGAACTGGGGTACATGATCCGATGAGCGTATCTACAAAGTTCCGACCTTGTCCGACGCAGCGACGGAAATCAATTCTGGTGGCGATGATTGCTATCGCTTGGTTGACGCCAACGTGGTCGATGGCGCAGTCGCAGGCGCACCCATCCGACTCGACCGCGACAGGGATGACGGCGGCGAACGGGGCGGCCCTACCCGATGCACCCTCCGCCGCAAAAGAGTCCCAGTCAAGCTCCTTCGGGAAATCGTTGGGGACCGCGGTCAAAACGATTGGCGAGGACGAACTCCATATCGTCAAGTCCCCGTTTTCGGTAAGCGCTCTTAAATGGGATGCTCTAGCCGTGGGCGCCACAGGGGTCCTGATCGCGAACGACGAGAGCGTTGCCCACCAAGTCTCGCCGAGCTGGCACAACACCAGCATCAACATCTCCAATGCCGGCGTATACGGTCTGGGCGCGGCAGCCGGAGGCATTTTCATCACGGGGTTGGTCACTCACAATGAGCACGCTACCGACACGGGGATACGCAGCGCGGAGGCCAGCGTCGACAGCGTCATCCTGTATGCCGCGCTGAAGGCGGTCCTGGCGCGGCAACGGCCTTACACCGGCGCGGGCGAAGGCAAATTCTTCTCCGGCAATTGGACGAGCGGCTCCTTCCCCTCGGGACACGCAACCTTCGCCTGGACGCTCGCCTCGGTCATGGCCCACGAGTACCCGAACTGGCCCATGCGTCTGCTGATGTACGGAGCGGCAACCGCGGTCAGCACAACTCGTGTGACCGGTGGAGTGCACTTCCCTGCCGATGTCTTTTCGGGCTCAGTAATCGGATATGGTGTCGGAACCTATGTCGCGCATAAGGACCGGCAAAAAGCTCCATCGCCACATTCGCAGAACAGGATCAAGCGCGCCGAGAACGCGATTTTGGAGCACGTGGCGATTGGGGCGCAGTGATGGCCCTGCTTGAGAAGACTGCCGACGCAGTTGCTTCATACCTGCGAGAAAACAGGTGCCGGCTTTTGGAGAACCGTCAACTTCACTTCATAGAAAACTCTTACCTGAAAGTAACGGTTCCAAAGAGAAGCCGCGACAGAACGATGCCACCCAGCAAAGCCAGACTGATACTCAAGAGCGTACCTATCAGGAAGTACTCGGCAAACCTCGGTCCCTTGAGTTCCGGAAGACGGGCAATCGATTTGCCGGTGAGGATCAAGCCAATCATGGCCGGCGACTGCACCAGCACGGCAGTCAAAACCAGGAACCGTTCCAGCCATCCGATATACAGGCCCGCATTGCGCAGCTCCGCTGCATCTTCCCCTTTAGTCTCGGGAAGCTGAAGGGTCAGTGAGCGGGTAAGATAACGGACCAGGTATCCACCGCCAAATATCACTGCCACGTAGAGCACAGCTACCGTCAGCATGTGCAACTGTTCGGCCTCCGACCAGCCAATTGCAATCTTGACATCGCTCCAACGATATTTGGTGAAGGCCCACGTGAGCGCAACAATTGTGGCCAGATGAAACGCCTGATCCAGCAAGAACAACCCGGTGGAATCACGAAATATCTTTCTGTCCACCAGCCGGTTCTTCAAGAAGTCCAACCCGACGTGAAACGCAATGTAAGCGACGATCAGCAGTTGCACGGGCCCAGACCACAGCGGCGTGCTGGTGAAGATCGCCAGAACCATAATCAGCACGATGAAGTGAATGACTCCGTGCTTGAAGTAGGGCAGCTTGCGATTTTTCTTGCCCAACGCGATGGAGTCGGTCTGAAGCGGAAAATCGGCCAGCAGATGAGCCAGCAGGATCGCCAGGAATGTGCGGAATGCGTTTTGCATAGCAGGATGCAAAAAGATGATTTTTGCACAAAAACGTGCAAATCAGAAATAACTGCGAATTATGGCTTCCACGGCCTGGCACGTCTCTTCCATTTGCCAATGATGCGCTCGACGTAAGTTTCTAGACACAGTCGACACGTTCACGCCCAATTTCTTCGCTGCCAGTTCCTGATTACCCGTACTGATCTGGGCCAGAATCGTCTCCCACTGCTTCGCGGATACATCCTGAAGCAAGGTGTCGTGCAGACGATAAATGGTATTCGCGATCAGGTCGAATACTGCGTTGCCGGAAACGAAACCGGTGAGTGTGGGATCTTTCCCGGCCCTATCGGCTTTGAGCCGGTCGGCCGCCAGTCGGGCCCGCTCGAAGGCCTCGCCGCCAGCGAACTGATTGACCGGCTTCTTGCGCGGTTCGCTCACCTTGCCAATGCCAATCGCAATCCAGAGATGCATGGGATAGAAGTTACGTCTAAGGTCGAGGACCACATGTGGGATCGCCTGGGGGCTGTACAGGACTGCCTGAAACTCGTCCCACGCGGTGACCGCATAGTCAGAAAGGACAAGCTTCTGACGGACGTGCAATCTAGAGAGCGGACGCAACTTCGCGTCCCGTTTCCGTCGAAAGCCCTCGATGCGACGGGAGTCGATGACATCCGCCGTGATGACGGCATACATTTTTTCTGAGGCCACAAAAACCTCACTTGCACGTTTTCGTGCAAATTAGACATTATTGCACGAAAACGTGCAAGTAGAGTTTTGGGCAGGCCACAGCTTTGCAATAGAATCGATGGCCTCAAAGCCGAAAACGTTAACGGCCTACACCACGAAGTACTTCGCCGCGGGATGATGCACGACAATGGCCGAGGTGCTCTGTTCCGGATCGAGCAGGAATCCAGTGGTCAAATGCACACCGATGTTTTCGTCGGGATGCAGCAGCGCGAAGAGCTTGGTTTGATCTTCCAGATTGGGGCACGCCGGGTAACCGAACGAATACCGCGATCCGCGATACTTTTGATGAAACAGATCGCGAATATGCGGCGAGTCGTCGCCCGCGATTCCCAGCTCCTCGCGAATCTGCTTGTGCGATAGCTCTGCCAGCGCTTCCGCCGACTCCACGCTGAGTCCATGCAGGTAGAGATACTTGGTGTACTCTCCGCCCTCGAACAGCTTCTGGGTCTCGCGCGAAGCGATGGCGCCGATGGTCACGCACGACATGGCAAGAACATCCATGCGTCCGCTGCTTTTGGGCAGCAGAAAGTCGGAGATGGATAACTGCCGGCCTTCGCGTTGGCGCGGGAAGGTGAAGCGCAGCGTCTCCGGAGGAACTGCGTCGCCCTGCTTCCAGCCCTCGGGCAGGTGGTACACGATGACGTCATTGCCGTCGCCTTGCGCACCGAAGTATCCGTACACAACTTTTGGCTCAAACCAGCCGGACGCGATCACCTCTTCTTCGAGGTCTTGCAGAACGGGCCGGTACTTTGTCTCGACCAGCCGGGGGTAGTCTTCCTGTGAGGCCGTTTTCAACTGCCACTGATTCTTGAAGAGAGCGGTCTCGTTAATGTAGCGGAAGATTTCGCGCAGATCGAAGTCTTGCGGCTTCCGTACGCGAATGCCCCAGAATGGAGGCTGCGGAATGTTCGGCGCCGGCGCAATCTCGATGTTGGGCACGGTGGGCGCATCGCCATCGCCCCCGGCGACCGCTGCCCGGGCGAACTCCTTCACAACCTTGCCTTCGGCGATGCGCTTCTCGCGCGCTCCGTTGGGCGAGGCGAGGTCCTCCATGATGTGCAGCCCGGCGAAGGCGTCATCGGCGTAGAAAATGCCGCCGTTGTATTCGCGGCGCAGATCGTCTTCCACGTACTTGCGGGTCAGCGCGGCGCCGCCGCAGATTACCGGAAACCCCAGCTTCTGGTGATGCAGGTCCTGCACCACATACTTCATCTCCAGCGTGGACTTGACCAGCAAGCCGCTCAGCCCGATGGCGTCGGCCTTCTCAGTCAGGGCGGACTTGATAATCGTGTCCGACGGCTGCTTAATGCCCAGGTTCACCACGCGATATCCGTTGTTGGTGAGAATGATGTCCACCAGGTTCTTGCCGATATCGTGGACGTCGCCCTTCACCGTCGCTAGAACGATGGTGCCCTTCTGGCTGCCTTCCTTCTTCTCCATCTTGGGTTCGAGATAGGCGACCGCCGCCTTCATCACGCCCGCCGAGTCGAGCACGGACGGCAACTGCATCTTGCGCGCGCCGAACAGGTCACCCACGGTGCGCATTCCATCGAGCAGCACGTTGTTGATAAGTTCCAGCGGCGTGTAGTTGACGAGCGCGTCCTCCAGCAATTCGGCCAGCGACTTCTTGTGAGCGCCGTCGCCAATCGTCTTTTCGCCATTGATGATCGACCACTTCAGCTTGTCTTCGATGGAGAGCGTGTCCACATGCGCGGTGCTGGCCTCTTCCTTGCCCTTGGTGCCCGCAAAATGTGCCATGTAAACCTGCAGCGGGTCGCCGTTTGCCTGATCGTAGTAAATCAGTTTGCGCGCCAGATCAACTTCCGCCTCGGGAATTTTGTACAGCGGATAAATCTTGCTGTAGTTCACGATGGCCATGTCGAGACCGTGGTCCACGGCTTCGTGCATGAAGACGCTGTTCAGGATTCGACGCGAATAGGCATTCAATCCGAAGGAAATATTGCTGACGCCGAGAATGGTCTTTACGTCGGGCATCTCGGCCTTGATCGCCTTCACCGCCTTCAAGGTTTCGATGCCGGCCGTGCGATAGTCTTCTTGCCCGGTCGAAATGGGCAGGGTCAACGCGTCGAAGATGAGATCGACCGGACGAATGCCGTATTTGTTCACCGCCAAATCGAAGATGCGCTTGGCGATCACCAGCTTCTTCTCCGCCGTGAGCGCCATCCCATCTTCATCGATGGTCAAGGCGATGACGGCCGCGCCGTAACGCTTGGCCATCGGCAGAACTTTGGCGGTGCGCTTCTCGCCGTCCTCAAAGTTGATGGAATTGATGATCGCCTTGCCCGGAATGCGCTTCAGCGCCTCCTCCACGACATCGGCTTCGGTGGAGTCAATCGTGATCGGCGCGGGCACACGCGTGGCGATCTTTTCCAAAATGTTGCTGATGTAGCCCTTCTCGTCCTCGCCAACGATGGCGCAGCACAGGTCGAGCATGTGCGAGCCTTCATTCACCAGCTTCTTGGCCAGGGTCAGAATCGCGTCATAGTTCTGGCTGCGAACCATGTTCTTGAAATGCTCGACGCGAGTCGTGGTGTTCATCTCCTCGGCCACGATCAGCGGCTTGGGATCGAGGTCGAGCGGCACCATCGAATAGGCGCTGGCTGCCGCTGCGGTGATCTTGACGTCACGCCTTGCGGGCTCAAGGTTGGCGCACGTTTCTACGACGGCTTTCAGATGCTCGGGCCGGGTACCACAGCAGCCGCCAACAATGCGCACGCCGTATTCGGTGATGAACTGCTTGTGGTAGTCGGCCAGCTCCTGCGGCTGCAGCAGGTAGACCGCACGTCCACCCTGGTTCTGCGGCAACCCGGCGTTGGGCAGAACGGAAACATGCTTCGGCGAGTTCGCGCCCAGGTAGCGGACTGCGTCGTTCATCTCTTTCGGGCCGGTAGCGCAGTTCAAACCGATCGCGGCAACGTCGAACATCTCCAGCGTGGTCAGCGCCGCGCCAATCTCGGTGCCAAGCAACATGGTGCCGGTAGCTTCCAGCGTGACTTGCACCTGGATGGGCACGTTCTTTCCGGTTTTCTTCAACGCGTCGAAAAGGCCGACCAGTCCTGCTTTCGCCTGAAGGATGTCCTGGCAGGTCTCCAGCAGGAGAACATCAACTCCACCTTCAATGAGCGCGACTGCTTGTTCTGTGTACGCGGCGGCCATGTCGTCGAAGGTGATGTGTCCCAACGACGGTAGCTTTGTGGTTGGACCGATCGATCCCGCCACAAAGCGTTCGCGGCCGTTGGACGAAAAACCGGCAGCCACTTCGCGCGCCAGCTTGGCGGCGGCGAAGTTGATCTCGTGTACTTTGTCTTGCAGGTCGTACTCCGCCAACACCACGCGCGTCGCACCGAACGTGTCGGTTTCCACCACATCGCAGCCCACACTGTAGAAGGCAGCGTGAATGTCCTTAATGATGTCAGGCCGGCTCAACACCAGCAGCTCGTTGCAGCCTTCCTTGTCCCAGTAGTCGTCCACCGAGGGGTTGCGGGCCTGGATGCTGGTGCCCATGGCGCCGTCGAAGATAACGACGCGTTCCTGCACGGCTTGTAGAAAGTCACTCATTGGTCCTGTGTTGCGGTCTTCCAGGAGGCCATCGCTGCGGAATGCCACGCGCCGAGTGTGATCCGGCCAAGTGGACCAAACGCCGCTTGCAGCGCGAAATAGGAAAGACTCGCGATTCTAGTTTAGTATCGCAGTTTCTTTTGCCGGACGAAAGCTCGGCGCAGCCAAGTGCAGGGTTCGCAGCCGGTTGGGGGTTTCCACGCATTGAGAGGCTGGGGAAGGAAGTCCTAAATCCAAGCCTGTCGTCAGCTGAATAGAGTGCAGAAGAGTGGACTGACATCTCGCTTTGAAGGGCCGCCCGGTTTCCAGTTTAGAGTAATGGGTTTTCCGATAGGCGTCTGCGGCTTCTGTCCTTTCCCTCTGCCCGGCGTGATGTCGGCCCATGTGGCTCCGGCATCCGTCGTGGAAAACAACTGGGTGCAAGGGAGCAGGCCGACCGAGCAGTTGCTCGTGGTGGTCACAACCCAGGCCTGCTGTTCGTTCGCCAAGTCAAGGGACAAAAGGCCGCCGGGAAAGCCGATATTCGCCCTCTGCGCCGTCGGATTGTCGCGCCCGGTGACTGCAGCGCGCTCCATGGTTAGCGCATTATTGGATCGCTGAGCTGTTACCAGTGTGGAATCTGTAACAGCCGCTTCCAAGTTCGAGCTCTGGTCACAGCCGTGCGGGCAAGCTAAGTGGGCGAGCACACGATCAAACTTCCACTGCTTTCCTCCGTCGCTGGTGGTGAATAAGATCACCTCCGAGCCTGCCGAGTCGGCATCCGGGGCAGCGGCAGGTGCGGAAAAGGTCACTACGATGTCGCCGTGTTTCTTGTCTGAGAAGAGGGGCAGTTGATACTCGTCGACATCCGATGGATGCACCTGCGCCGGCGGCTTAAGGGACAAGTAGTTCCAGGTCGCCGCCCCATCGTGTGTCACCCAAAGCACCTGTCCTCCCGGGCTTAGAATCCATCCATTCCGCTCGTCGATGAAACGGAGCTCCCCGGCCGTTCCGGGTCCCTTTGACAACGTCCAGTGCTTGCCGCCATCTTCAGTTCGGAAAAGCAGGCCGGAATGGTAGGGCGCCCCGCTTTGGAGGGCCAGGTTCATCCAGCCGCGATCAGTATCCAGAAACTCGATGTCTCCTTGACCGAGGAGAGTGGCGGAGTTCGGATCGACGCCGAGGTTGAGCTGCGTTACCGACCAGCTGCTACCGGAATCCTGCGTGAAGGCAAGCTCGAAGTCTGCCGGCACCTCGCCCAATGGAGATCCCAGTACCCAGCCGGTCGAGCTGTTGAGGAAAAAGACAGAGACGATGCCTCCATGTATTCGCGGAGTAATGTTCTTCCACTCTTTGCCATTGTCCGTTGTCCAGTAAAGCGCGCCGCCGCTGGACGCCCAGCCGACGCCAGGAGCCATGAGCTGCTTCCCCTGCGCGACGGGGCTATTGCCGAGCAAGAGCATAATTGCCAGGACCAGCGCGGCCACCACGGTGCGCAAGCTCGTTGCGGAAGCCAGGTTGCGATATTGTGATTCGTTACGCATGGGTTTTTCTCCAGGAGCATGCTCCGGTTCGTAACGTTTAGCAAGTGCGGAATGCTACCCCAGTTGCTCTGAAACACGCCCTGGATTAGCACTGCATGTCTGCGCCGAGCGAAAACGGGGCAATCTCCCGCCGGATTCTCTCGGATCCAATCAGCCCCCACCACGCGGCCAGCGTGGCCCAACGCATTGCACCGGGCAAGCAAAAAAGCACCCACGTCACAAGATTGCGTGACGTAGCGCACAGGCTTTCCAAAGTCAAAACCTCTGGGCATGGAGGAAATCCCTCACCACCTCTGCGGCGTCCTTCTTTTCGCCGTCCACGGCGTAATTCATTTTGCGCATGTTCTCGGCGGTGATGCGTCCGCCCAGCCGGTCGAAGGCTACTCTGGCTTGGGGACATTCTTGAAAGACCTGCGGACGCACAATCGGCACCGCATCGTAGGGAGGAAAGTAATGTCGGTCATCGTCGAGTACCACAAATCCAAGCGCCGCGATCAAGCCATCCGTGTTGTTGCCTGCAACCACATCCACGGATTTGTTTTGCAGCGCGCGGTAGAGCAGGCCTAGGTCCATTACGCGTGGCGCTTCCGCGAACTTCAGTCCGTAGGTGCTGACCAAGCCCTTATATCCGTCCTGGCGCTCGAGAAATTCGTATCCCACTCCGAGGCGCAAATTCGGGGAGACACTGGCAAGCTGCGAAAGGGTGGTCACCTTCAGGCGGCGTGCGTCATCTCCTCGCATGACCATGGCGAAGCTGTTGTTGAAACCAAGCGGCGGCATGACGTCGAGATTGAATTGACGCTGGTACACATCCTTCACTTGTCGATACACGCTCTGGGAATCACCCGAAGGACGTTCTTTCAGGATGGCGGCGAGCGCGGTTCCGGTGTACTCGACGTACATGTCGATGCGTCCGGCGAGCAGGGCCTGGTGACAGATGTAGGTGCCGGCAAGATAGAAGCGCCGCTCCACCGGCTGGCGACAAGCGCTCGCCAGTAATTGCGCCAACAGTTCGCCCAGGATCAGTTGTTCGGTAAAGTTTTTCGAGCCGACGGTGATCTCGCTCTTACGCGGCATGCAGCCAGCCGCAGAAAGTAGCGCAAGTCCAGCCAGGAAGCGGCGGCGGTCCATGTCAGTGGATCCTGCGGACCATCAGCTTCTCGAAGCCGCTCAGGAGCAGGTCCGCTGCCAATGCCATCAGGGCCGCGGGGATGGCGCCGGCCAGAATCACTCCGTTATCGACCATGGCGATGCCGCGGAAGATGAACTCACCCAGCCCGCCCGCGCCGATGGCTGCCGCGATGGTGGCAACGCCGATGGTAATCACGGCGGCCACGCGAATGCCTGCCAGCATCACCGGCAGCGCCAACGGGAGTTCCACATGCCAAAGCAGTTGGCCCGAAGTGAGGCCCATGGCAATCGCCGCTTCGCGCACCGGCGCGCTAATGCCTGCAATCCCCACATAGGTATTGCGAACCACCGGTAACAGTGCGTAGAGCGCGAGCGCAAGGATCGCCAAACGGTCGGCGCGAGCGCCCAGCCACGGCAGCGGCAGCAGCAATCCGAAGAGCGCGAGACTGGGAATCGTCTGCACGACATTGGTGCTGCCGAGCACGAACGCTTTCCATTTCGGACGGCGCGTCAGCAGTATGCCCAGCGGCACTCCGATGAGGATGGCCAGCAGCATGGAAATTCCCACCAGCCACAGGTGTTCTGCGGTCAGAGTTGCCACTTCTCGTTTATGAGTCCGGAGGAAGTTCACACGATCTCACGCGCCTCTGACCGGTGAACCTGTGGGCGCGACATCGCAAGGCAGTGCGCATGCCCCCCAGGGTGGTGGCTCATTTTGATTTCCACAGAATAGACAAAAGGACGACGACAGAGAACGCCACGAAAAGCCAGAAAGCGAAGCGCCTGAAAAGCGGCAGTCGGCTGCGTGGAAAGACTTCTTCGTAGGTGGCGGCAACTTCGTCACCGCCGCGTCTCCACCATGCTATTTTGTCGCACGAAGCTCTTCGGGTGAGGCGAACTCTCATAACAATCTCCCCGCAAATGCTTAGGAGCGCGACGATCACCACAATTGAGAAGACGACACCGAACATGCTAGCTGGCCTGTTCTCCGAGAGCTTTCAGAATAATCCCCTTGTCAATCCTTTGGTGGCGGATTCGGTGTTCCGCCATCCGAGAGGATACATCAGCAGGCGAGTCGCAGTGTTACCATGCTGCGTTGGCGCCGAGCCTGACGGCGATCCTGCTGTAGGGGCTCAGAATGCGCTTTCCACGCCCATTCTACGGTCGATTCGACTGGTATGATGAAGGACAAGAGTCCCAGCCCGATGCCATCCCAAATCCAATCGCCTCCAGCGCCCGCCTCTGCCGATAGTTACTTGCTGGATGTGGCGGACGCGGTAAACCGGACGCTGGATTTGAACACTCTGCTGCAACGCGTGGCAGAGATGCTGAAGCGGGTCATCGACTACGAAATTTTTGCCATCCTGCTGCTGAACGAGAAGACCCAAGAGCTGCGCGTTCGTTTCCAGGTCGGCCATCCTCCCGAGGTGGCGGAACGCATCCGCATTAAGGTGGGACAGGGCGTTACCGGACAAGCCGTGCAGCGCCGCGAGGCCGTGCTGGTCAACGACGTGGCCGCCGAGCAGAACTTCATCAACTCGGCACCGGGAGTGCGGTCCGAGTTGGCCGCCCCCTTGATCGCCAAGAACAAGGTGATCGGCGTCATCGACGTGGAAGCCGCCCAACCGGGCGCGTTCACCGAGGAACACAAGCGCCTGCTGACCTTGTTCGCTTCGCGTATCGCCTCTGGCATCGAGAACGCGCGCTTGTACACCCGCGTCTCGCGACAAGCGCGGCAACTGACCTTGCTGACCGAGATCAGCCGCGAACTGACTTCCATTCTCAACGTTGACCAACTGCTGAAGCGGATTGCCGAACTGGTGACCCGCATCATCGACTTCCAGATGTTTTCCATCCTGCTGCTCGATCCCAGCGGCACCCTGTTGCAGCATCGCTTTTCCTTGCGCTTCAACGAGAGCGTGAAACTCAAGAACGAAATCCCCCTCGGCGTGGGCTTGGTGGGATACGCCGCCCAGCACAAGCAGGCGGTCCTAGCGCCGGACGTCAGCAAAGACCCGCGCTACATCAAAGCCAACGCGGAGACGCGGTCGGAGCTTTGCATTCCGCTGATCTACAAAGACAAGGTGATCGGCGTACTGGATATCGAACACACGCGCCGCGGGTACTTCACCGGCGACCATGTGCGCACCATGACCACCCTGGCGGCACAAGTGGCCATCGCAATCGAGAACGCAACCCTGTATGAGCGCATCGCGCGCCAGGAGAAGCGGCTGGAGCAGGACCTGGCGCTGGCGCGGGAGTTGCAGTTCCGGCTGCTGCCGCAGAAAATGCCGGTCTTCCGTCATGCTGAAGTCGCTTCCCGTTTTGCCCCGGCGCGCCAAATCGGCGGCGACCTTTACGACTTCCAGAAGTACAGCGGAGAGGGCGTGACCGGCATCGCCGTCGGCGATGTAAGCGGCAAAGGCGCGCCTGCCGCCATCTATGCGGCGCTGGTCAGCGGCATTGCGCGCTCGCTGGCCAACGAAGAGCCCAGCGCCGCGGGCATGCTGGAAGCGATCAACCTGTCGCTCGCGGAGCGCCCGATCGAGGGGCAGTACGTCTCGATGATCTACGCTATCTGGGACGACGCCCAGCAACTGCTCCAGATTGCCAACTCAGGCTTGCCGCGTCCGCTACACTGCCATGATGGCAAGCTGGAAGAGATTCAAGCCACCGGTTTGCCGATCGGCCTGTTCCCCAATGCCACCTACGACGAACTGAATCTGCGCGGGCGGGCCGGCGATGTGTTCCTCTTCTTCAGCGATGGCATTCTCGACGCCACCAGCTCGCAGGGGGAGATGTTCGGGCGCCATAGGCTGGAGAAAATCGCGCGAGCCAATGCGCATCGCAGCGCGGAAGAAATCGTGGATGCCATTTTCAGGGCCGTCTCCAGCCATGCTGAGGGCGTGGAAACGTTCGATGACCAAACCATTGTTGCCATCAAGGTGAAAGGACCATCCGTCAAAAAGTGAAAGCTGACCGACCACCGGAACGCCCGCCTGGGTTCACCTACAGACGCGACAAGCGGCTCCTGCGCAAGCCCAAATCCCAATCCAACTTTGAGCTGCACGCAGACGACGTTCCCTTCTCCCATCTGGCGCGACTCTACGACACCCCGCTCTACGTCTATTCGGGTTCGACGATCCGCCAGCGCTTCCAGCAGTTCGACCAGGCGTTTGATGGCTGCGAGCACACCATTTGTTACTCGGTGAAGGCGAATTCGAATCTTTCAATCTTGCGCCTGCTTGCCCGCCTGGGCGCGGGATTCGACATCGTTTCCGGGGGAGAGCTGCAGCGGGTCGCCGAAGCCGGCGGCAAGATCAAGTCGAAAATCGTTTTTTCGGGCGTCGGAAAGCTGTCCCCGGAGATCGATCTCGCGCTTCGCTCCGGCATCTTGCTCTTCAATGTGGAGAGCGCCAGCGAAATGGAATTGCTGGCGGCGCGGGCGACGCATCTTCGCAAATCAGCTAATTTCGCGGTGCGGGTGAACCCTGATGTCGCAACCGAAACCCACCCTTACATCTCCACGGGACTGCACCAGCACAAATTTGGCGTGCCTTGGCGCGACGCAGCAGCGCTTTACCGTCGCGGCGCCGAAAATCGATACCTGAAGCCGGCCGGGGTCAGCGTTCATATCGGTTCGCAGATCACGGATGTGGCCCCCTTTGGCGAAGCCATGGAGCGTGTGGCTTCGCTGGCGAGTTCGTTGCGGGCTGAAGGGTACGATATTCGCCTCGTCGATGCCGGCGGAGGGCTGGGTATCCAGTACGAACAGAATCCCGAAATAAACTTTGCGGCGCAAGCCAACCAATATGCCAAGGCTCTGCAGGGGCCGCTGAAGGGTCTCGGAGTGCATCTTTTGCTGGAGCCTGGCCGCGCCATTGCCGGCCCAGCCGGGGCCCTGCTGACGCGCGTCATCTACCGCAAACGCAACGACGGCAAGCAGTTTGTCGTTGTCGATGCAGCCATGAACGACCTGCTCCGCCCTTCCCTCTACGGTGCGTATCACGAAGTCGTTCCCGTTGTTCTGCAAAAAGACCGAGCCACAGAAACCGTTGACGTGGTCGGGCCGGTGTGCGAATCGGGAGACTTTCTGGCGCGCGACCGTGAGCTGCTCACCGTGCAGGAGGGCGAGCTGCTGGCTATTCTCGACGCCGGCGCCTATGGTATGTCGCTGGCTTCGAATTACAACAGCCGTCCCCGGCCGGCGGAGGTGTTGGTGGACGGCAAACGCGTCCGGCTGGTGCGTCGGCGGGAGTCCATCCGCGAGCTATTGGCACCTGAGCGCATCTGACCACCCCCACCAGAGTGCGGGCCGATTTAACTCTCTTGATTCCACGATTTTGCTGGTTGCGTTTGGCGGCGGGTTATCCTATGCTCCCTTTCCACGGGAGTGTACATGCAACCCAATAAGTACGACGCCGCCACTTCCACTGCGGTGTGCCTCTGGTGCTATTCCCAATATCTCAAAAGCACAAGCCGGGCTCGTGACGGGCAGACGTTTTGCTCCAGGAAATGTGAGTTGATCGGACGTTCCTGGTTGGAAGACAGCTTGACACCCGAGAGCGAATAACCGACGGGACTAGGTACTTGTTGAAACGTGGCCGAGCCTACGCTTCGGGAAATCCTAAGTCCGCCTGCAACACTTGAACCGAAATAATATCGACGCGCTGAATAATCCCGTTTTCGTCGAATTCTGCCTTGCAAACAGCGCGCACTAGCCCCTCGTGTGCAAACTGAGCGTGAAACATCTCTGGACTATCGCCGACGTAATGATACTGGACATTGCCAGCAGCCAGCTTGAACGTTCCACGGTTGGATTCTTTGTTCAGCGAAATCAGCGTCCCGACAAGATCTAAATCTCGGATTTGAATCGTACTCGAATCTGGCCTGAAGTAATCCCGTTCGGAACTGGTAATCTTGGCCTCTAATTCTTGCGCAGTTCCTTCGTCTGCTATTAGGTCAGCTTCGTCAACGCTGTTTTCGCGGAGGGGCGATGCGATCTTATTGAGGTCTTGGTCGAGCAATCTTTCCTTAAAAATCGCGAATACTTCGATGGGGACGGCTAGTTCGGCTCCATCTGCATTGAGCACTAGGACGTTGTTGTTGTTTCCCGTTACGGAAACCTGATACGGTTTCCCCCGCGTGTGCTTCTTGAGGCTGATAATGTCCGCCACAGTGCGAAACACAAACTTTGCAGCATCGGTAATTGTCTCCAAGTCCTTCAACTGGGAAGCGGCAAACATACCAGCCACTATCCATACATCGAACGAATGCTGCCTGATTGCCGTGACTTTAAGCTGGTGAACGTGACTCGGGTCAACCTGACTAGCCACCTTGCCGTAAGCGCCAGCGAAACCCTGGAGAGCGTTCACCACGTCATCAACAGGCATAGTGCCGTCATCAACGTCCCGTCCCCGATAGCGGAGTGTTATTTTCGTTGGCTCTGCCATAATGAAGTGCGAAGATACCATACTGCTTCCAGTTGGCACAGTTGCTAGAACGGTGCCTCCATTTGCGCTTCTGGTTTCGGCAGATACGGAGGATTCTCGACCGACTCCCGATACTCAAGTCGTTTCCCGTCGATCTGCTTGATTGCTCTCGCCACTCGCTGGCCGTCATCCATCTTCCGAGTGTTCCAGCGGAACTGAAACTCATTCAGGTAATTCGGCAAGTGTTTACGACTGACGCTGTGAAACGTGCCCATCACGCCACGACGAATCAGGGAGAATACGCCTTCGATTGAATTGGAGTGTATATCCGTGCCCGGACGTACATACTCGCCAGCGCTATGAGTCACGACTTCGTGACCGCCTTCAAACTTGCGTCCCACCTTGCGGTAGAGGTTGAAGTCATCTGTGATTATGCGGCACGATAGATCAGCGTTCTCTGCGATGAAGTTGCTCAGATTGTCGGCGGTGATTCGCTCCAGCATTTGAAAGCGAACATCGCCGTCGCGCTGAACCATGCCGACAACTGGAGTCTTGAGAGTTCCGCGCCCCTGTTTTGAAATCCCCTTGTGGCGCGGACGGCGCGGACCAATATAAACCTCATCTACTTCCACGGTGCCCGTCAATTTCTCTGGCAGTGCTTCGCCTAGACCGTGACGAATACGGCGAAGGATGAACAGCGCGGACTTGTGCGTTATCTCCATCTCCCGTGACAACTGCAAAGCCGAGATGCCCTTCTTGCTGCTACATGCCTTCCAGATCGCGTACACCCATACACGGAGCGGCAAGCGGGTTTCCTCGAACACGGTGCCAGTGCGAACCGTGAAGAGCACTCGGCAGTCGTGGCAACGCCAGCGATAATCCTTGTTGCGCTCTCCGTTGCGTGCCTTCATCTGATAGACCTCAACACTCCCGCACTTCGGGCACGCTGGGCAATCTCCCCAACGCTGCCGTTCCAAAAATGCGACGGCCAGCGGTTCACTTACCGACGCATTCCGCAGAGCTTCAAGAACTGCCGATCTATTCTTCTTCATGTCTTCTAATGTAGCAGACATTTCAATAAGTATCAAGATATTTTTCTAGCCCGGTTCGCTTTTATGGTGTGGAAACTTAACCCCGGAAGACTCCTGTTTTCTAAAGAAAACAAGCGACTTACGGAGATTCAACATCTCTTTCCTGCACGCGCTAATCCGTGCCTCAGATTCCCTGATTAGGGTAGCCCATGTTACGCCTTCGGGGGTGCGCGTTTTTCTGTTGACTTTGTCTGCAGTCATTGGATAGCCTCATGTCTATGGAACAGCAAGAACTCAAGGAAACTTGGTTCGAACTCAATCGCGAACGAGTGCGACTGCGTAATCAGAGAACTGACCTCGAAACGGAACTGAGTGAAGTCAATAACAAACTCTCCCACCTTCAGGAGGTGTTGAACCATCTTGCTCCATTGTCTGGAATGAACTTCGAGGAAAGCATTTCCGGATTGGGCATTACCGACGCGATACGATTCGTCCTCAAGCACTCTGACCAACGTTTGTCCGCTGCCGATGTCAGAACCTCCCTCACAGAACAGGGATTTGACTTCGCTGGACACACAGCGCCTAACGCGTCCATCTACAAGGTGCTCAATCGTTTGGTTACTGCGGAGGAAGTCGAGCGCGAAAAAGACGAGGAGGGAGTTCGCGTCTTTTACAAATGGAAGCTTACTGATGAGGACATTCCGTTCTGAAAGGTTCGCGGAGACGCACGGCGTCTCCGCGTTCAATTTTGCCCCAGTGCTGGAACTGGCAGACAGGCGCGATTTGCAATCGCGTGCCCATTCGCGGCGTCCGGGTCCGATCCCCGGCTGGGGCACCAATTCACCCACAGCAGAGAATCGCTGAGATAATAGTACACGATGCCGAAAAAACCAAAGGCGAAACGCAAGAAGGGTAAGCCCGGACCACAAGAGGAACGTCTGGTCATTACTGGCGACCCGCAGAAAGTAATCGCGACGCTCCTCAAGAAGAAACCGGAGCAGCGCTAGATCGCCGCAAGCGCCGTGGCTGAAACCGATTTTGGGAGTAAGTTTCAACAAGTACCTACTCCCGATAACCGAAGGCGCGGCCATTCCGCCGCGCCTTTTCCTTCCAAAGATCTTCTTAATTTCTAGAGCGATCCAGGATTGGTGTATCTGGCTTGCATGGGACGAGCGGGCTTCAGACCCGGCCTCCGGATGCGGTATTGTAGGTTGACGAAGGGCTGAACCAAACTCCGGAATTTTCCGTCTAATACTAAGGTGCGACTCTACCAGGATCTCTCTTTGCCGCGGGTCTTTAGCATCGCGCTATTGGTCACGTCGCTGCTGCTGTGTCGCGGTCTGGCCCAGGCTCAATTCGACGAAGCAGGCGAGCGGCAACTGGTCCAGTTGATTAACCAGGAGCGCGCCAGCCGGGGCCTTCCGCCGCTGGCCGTGGATCAGCGTCTCACCCAGGCCGCTCGCAAGCACGCTGAGTTGATGGCCGAACATAAGGCCCTCTCCCACCAATTCGATGGAGAGCCCACGATGGACCTTCGCTTCGCCGATGAGCACCTGCGCTCCGACCAGCAAGCGGAGAACATTGCCCTCAATCAGGATGTGCCCTCCGCTCACCAAGCGCTCATGGGTTCGCCCGCGCATCGTGCCAGCATCCTGCATTCCGGCTACAACGTGGTAGGAGTCGCGGTCCTACGAAGTGGCCGCCATGTGTATGTGACTGAGGATTTCGCTCACCGGTTGACGGCCTATTCCGAGCCTGAGGCGGAAGCCGTCCTGCAACGGGCCGTCGAGAACTACGTCACGACCCATGGAATGCCGGCGCCCAAGCGCAAGCCGCAATCGCAGCTGCGGCATATGGCCTGCAACATGGCGCTCAACGACTCCTTACAGGGCCGCAAGGTGGCCGATTTACTTGGAGTTCAGGAGGTGGCGGCTTGGACGACGTTCGTCCCGGGGCAACTTCCAAGCAACGCCAAAGAGTTGTTGTCGCGTCCCATGTCCTCGGGGTATTCGCTGGGAGCTTGTTTCGCTCCCAGCGTGAGCCAACCTGGAGGAGTCTATTGGGTAGTAATGGTGGTCTACTGATAGGAAAGAACGGGGTCTGTGCTAATCTCGCCTTCAAGGATGGACAAGCAGGCAAAGATCTATGTTGGCACCGCGGGCTGGTCGTATAAAGACTGGGAAGGCATTGTTTATCCGGCGCAGATCAAGAAATCGCTGCATCCGGTGGAATACCTGGCGCGCTACCTTGACGTGATCGAGATCAACACCTCGTTCTATGGCCACATCAAGCCGGAATGGGGCAAACTGTGGTGCCGCAAATCGCGCGCGGTGAATTCCGAATTCATGTTCACCGCCAAACTGAACAAGGCCTTCACCCACTCGCCGATCGCCGTGGTGGAGAGCACATCCTCGGAAACCATTGTCGCCAACGCCGAAGACGAACGGCTCGCCAAGGACGGCCTTGACTCCATCGCCGCTGAAGATATGCTCGGCGCAGTCCTCGCGCAGTTTCCCATTTCGTTTAAGAATACCAATCCGAACCGCGACTATCTGGAGAGTGTGGTCGAGAAGTTCAAGCAATATCCCCTGGTGGTAGAAGTGCGGCACAACAGTTGGACCAATGAGGGGACCCTGCGCTACTTCGCCGAAAAGGGCGTGGCGTTCTGCAATATCGACCAGCCGCGCTTGGGCAAAGCGATTGCTCCCAGCGAACACGTGACCGCGGCGTTTGCTTACGTGCGCCTGCACGGACGCAATTACGATCAATGGTTCGACAGCGATTCGCGCAACGACCGCTACAACTATCTCTATACCGATCCTGAATTGCAGGGATGGAAGACGCGCATTGACACCATCGCCGCCAAGGCGACGAAAACGTTTGTCATCGCCAACAATCACTTTGAAGGCAAAGCGGCAGTCAATGCGCTGCAGTTGAAACACATGCTGACCGGACGTGCAGTCAACGTCCCCGACACTCTGCTGAAGAAGTATTGGGAGCTGGGAGAGATCGCGGCGCCGGGCGAGAAGCGAAACTAGCAGTCCGCAGGTATGCGACTTTTGCCCCACCAAAACCTGCGCTTGCCACTGCATTCCTGCAACTGGCCAGTATTCATCAAATCCTAACGGAACCTTTCGCGAGTTCGCCCGTATATAGCAGCAGAACATGATCCGGTGACGCCGCAGGGCACGCCGGGCGCAACCTCCGGGGTCCCCCGATAGCGCAGTTGCGATTGTCGAAGTGGAACCCGTTTTTCAAGGAGACACTATGGACGCGAAATACAACTGGCTGATCGACAACGGCGCGGTTCGCTTCACTCTCACTGCGGTAGCGTTTGCGCTCTGGATTGCCATGGCCGTGGGTTTGATGGAACTGGCGGTAAAGATCTAGCTGCAACTACCCCCTACCTGACTACCCGCCACAAATCGCGACAGCCGGTCGCGACCCTAAACCCCGCCTATGAGGCGGGGTTTGGCGTTCTGAATGGGTGTTGTGGCAAGTGAACAGGGCGAACGGGCTGAACCACGCTCCCGAGAAACTAACGCCCACCGCATCAAGTGAAAAACGGTGGGCGTCGCTGTTTCCAGCGAGATTTTCGTGACAACTATGCGCGCTTGGTGTCCACTTCGCGCAGGCGGGCGGCTTTGCCACGCAGCGCGCGCAGATAATACAACTTGGCGCGACGCACGTGCGCCGAACGCAGCACTTCGATCTTGTCGATGACCTTCGAATGGGTGGGGAAGATGCGCTCCACGCCCTGCCCAAAGCTCATCTTGCGCACCGTGAAGCTGGGCTGGTCTCCGTGGCTCTTGGAAATGACGACCCCTTCGAACGCCTGCAAGCGCTCTTTGTCGCCTTCCTTGATCTTCACGTGGACCCGGACAGTATCGCCAGGCTTAAAGTCGGGTAGATCGGTGCGCCGCGTCTTGGCGAGTAGCCGGTCAATGATAGGTGAGTTGTTCGACATTGTTCTTTTCCTTCCGTGTCGCACGCCTCGCGGCGGCCAAAATAGCAACTAGCAATTAGCAACGTAAATAACCACTGAGGCACGGAGGTCACGGAGGTCACGGAGAAAACTTCGTACAAAAAACACCGTGTCCTCCGTGTCTCCGTGGTGAATAATTTTCTTCACACTCTTCCCTGCTCCGCCTCAATCTCGGCCAGCAGCTTGCGATCCTCTTTGCTCAGCTCGGCATCGCGCAACAAATCGGGACGATTGCGCAATGTCTTTTGCAGCGCGCTACGGCGCCGCCACTTGCGAATCTCGTCGTGGTCCCCGTTCACCAGCACCTCGGGGACCTGCATCCCGCGAAACTCTGCCGGACGCGTGTAGTGCGGATAATCCAGCAGTCCACCCGACCCACACGTCGAACTCGGCGGCTCGCCCGAAGCCTGTTTCTGTTCCGCCGCAACCGACGCGGTAAACGACTCCTGCTGCGTCGACGCGGCGTTGCCAAGTGCGCCGGGAAGCAACCGGGTCGTCGTGTCCACGATAATGGCTGCGCCCAACTCCCCGCCGCTGAGCACGAAATCGCCAACGGAAATCTCGCGATCGGCAAGGTACTGGCTCACCCGCTCATCCACGCCTTCGTAACGCCCGCAGATAAGCACCACGCGTTCGCGCTTCGTCAAGTGCTGCGCCACCGCCTGGGTGAACAACTCGCCCTGAGGCGAAAGCAGCACCACGGTCTCGCGCGAATCGTCGCCCATCCGCTCTTCACGCGGTGAGACCCGCAGCGATTCCAGGCATTCGAAGATGGGCTCGGGTTTGAGCACCATGCCTTCGCCGCCGCCGAATGGCCGGTCGTCCACCGTACGGTGCCGGTCATGCGTGAACGCCCGCAGATCGTGGATGCCAATTTCAATGAGCCCGGCTTCACGCGCCTTGCGCACAATGCCGTAATCCAGCGGCCCACGAAAAAAGTCCGGAAAAATCGTCAGAATCTCGAACTTCATTCGGGCCTCCCCAATTCGCGCCCTGGGCGCTTGGGGATTTGATCTCATTTCCTTCGCTTGCGGCGAACGCCTGCCGATCGTGATTCGTCGGCTTCGCTCTTTTGCCGCTGCTTCTCTTCCCCACTCAGCGGGGAGTCCAGCGCCAGCAGTCCCTCGGGCAACTCCATCTCGATCCGCCGCTGCTCGAAGTCCACAGACTTCAGAAACTCTTCCGCATATGGAAGCAAGATTTCCTGCTCAGTGCCGATCTTCGCTCGCACAACCAGCAGCGGAGCTTCTCCTGCCCCAAACTGCACTTCGCTGACAGTCCCAAGCAGTCGCTGGCCGTCGGCATTCCTCATCCACACTTCGCAGCCGACGACGTCGCTCACATAGGTCGCGCCCGCTTCCAACTCGGCGCGCTGCTCGAGCGGCACCTGCAATTCCAGACCGGCAAGCTGCTCGGCATCGCTGATACTCTCGACGCCGGCAAACTTCAGCACGACGCCGCCCTTATGAAACCAGTGCTCTTCAACCTGCAGTTCACGGCGGTTACCGTTGGCCGCCAAGCCTGATAACTGCCGGCGCTCCTGGAAGCGCTCAGGAAAATCCGTGTGCAACTTCGCCAGAACTTCGCCGCGCCGTCCTTGCGGACCGAGCACGCGAGCGATCGTAATGAAGTCGCCGGCTATTCCACGATCTCCAACTGATAGCGCTTGCGAGTGCGCAAGCTGGCCGCATTCACAATGGTGCGCAGGCTGCGGGCCATGCGTCCCTGGCGGCCAATCACCCGCCCCAGGTCGGTCTCGGCCACAATCAGCTCCAACACCGTCTGGCCGCCTTCTTCAAAGGCTTCCACGGTCACCTCGTCAGGCGCTTCCACCACGGCCTTGGCAAGATGTTCCACCAACGCAACCATGTTCACGGCGCTGCTTGTCATAGCTCAGGCGGCTCCCGGTGTTTGACGTTAGCTTCGCACTGCACGCTTAGGCGGCAGTCGGAGCCGGTGCGCTGGCGGCGGCCTTGTCCACCAGCTTCTTCACGCGGTCAGACAACTGCGCGCCCTTGCCGGTCCAGTACGCAATGCGCTCGCGCTTCAATTCCACGCTGGCGGGATCGGTGCGCGGATTATAGGTGCCGACCACTTCCACCGAGCGGCCATCGCGTGCACGGTCTTTCTCGATTACCACAATGCGGTAGTAAGGCTGTTTGCGCGCACCGCGGCGCGACAGGCGAATCATCAACACAGAAGCTGCTCCCTTTCCTGCTCGTCAATGTCCACACGGGTGCGCGTTCCCTCCCCAAGCTAGAACCACGGATTTAGTTGGGAGCGCTGGGAAGCGCCGGTGGCACAAATTCCCTCAGGCGAGATGATCGAAGTCCCCGATAAGCACGCCGTGGCGCTTCTCGGGCGGGTGCTCCAGCGAACAAAATCTTCGCTCCACACCCCAACGAACGCTGTAAAGCGTTCCTTGGACCCCCGCTACTTACACCCCGCCAAGCACAACTGCAATGCTTGCCAGGGCCCCGCTACTGGAGGCAAGAACCCATTATTGCTGATCGTTACGCTCTTTGGCAAGCGAGAGCCATGAGTTTTGCTACGGGCCGACGCCTCCGCTGTGGCAATCGGAGCAGTTCACCCCGGTGAGGTCGCCGATGTCAACCGGGTGCTTGAAAGTTTGGGCTGGCACCGCCGCGATCTGCGTGCCACTTTCCTGCTGATCCATCACCGTGTGGCAGGAGTTGCAGTCTTTGCTGATGACCTTGCCGTCCTTGCTCACGTGGTTGCCATCGTGGCAGCGGAAACAGCCTTGATAGTACATGTGCCCGATGTTATTGGGATGGGTCTTCCAGTTCACCTTCATGTAGGGAAAGAAGGTGGTGCTGTAGATGCGCTGCAGTTCGACGACGGCGCCCTTGACGCTGTCCGGCTTGGCCGACACGATTTGCGGGTACTTGTCCTGGTAGAACTTTGTAATGTTGGTGGCAATCGCGTTTCGCGCCTCGTCAGAGGTTTTGTAGTCGGCCGTCAGCACCGCGACACCCTGCTGCTTGATGAACGGCAGCGTGGCATCGATGGCGCGCCCGGTAATCCCCTGATCCACGGAGGCATCGGGTGGCACGTAGATATGCGACGGGCGGTTGTGGCAGTCGATGCAGTCCATCCGGCGCTTATCGGCTTTGTCAATCTGCGCCGGGGTGAGGGAGGCGTCTTTCGCCAGGTATTCGGCCACCCGGCCATTCTTGTCTTCTATGCGCACCCAGGGAATCACCTGCCGCTGTTCGTCGCTGGCGATGTAAGTGACCTTGTTGGCGATGTTCATGTGCCAGTGGATGCCTTCCCCGGCCTGTCCGAGTCTGGGATCGCCGCCGCCGACCTTCATCAGCATGCGGACGACGCGCGGCGTATTCTGCTCATCGTCGCCATAATGAGTGAAGGTTTTGAGCTGCGCCCCCCAGAATTTCCTTGGCCAGTGGCACTGCTCGCAGGTTTGCTGCGCAGGACGAAGATTATGCACTGGGGTGGGGATGGGACGGGGATACGTGCCCAACGCGGTGTAATAAACCTGCCGCATGCCCGATAGCTTGGACTTCACGTACCAGCTCGCGCCCGATCCGACGTGACATTCGACACAAGCCACACGCGCGTGCGGCGAGGCCTCATACGCGGTGAACTCGGGATGCATAACGGTATGGCACAACTGGCCGCAGAAATCCACTGAATCGGTGAACTCGTAGGCCTTGTAGCTGCCCACGGAACTGACCAGCGCGAAGATCACCACAAAGCTGAGCAGGAAGGCGACGGTGCTGCGCTGCGCGGGATTGTTGAGATCGAGACTCGGGAAATGGGGTGGTGCACCTACGGCGTGAAGTCGCCGCCGCCGCTCGACCACCATTCCGATGGGGACCAGAATGAGCCCCAGAACCAGGAATGCCGGCGCCACCATGTAAGCGAGAACGCCTATGTAGGGAGATGAGCGGCTGGCCAGGACGTCAATGAGAACGAGCAGAACGATGTTGGCGACCGCGACGCCGGCCAGCGCCAGACCGATCAGGCTGATGGGATTGCGAATGAGATTTCGCGAAACTGGCGGATGATCGCGTAGAGGATCCACCCTCTGCGTGTCCTCAGTCATTTATTTGATTGTCCCTTCTTCGCCTCACCCCAGTGCAAATCACGCACCTTCAGTGTTGCAGAACTTACCCCAATAAAGCGTATGGCAATCAAAAAACCCGTAAGTGCCGCTTACCTAAACCCAAAGCTGCAAGGCTTCTTCCGGCCTGGTCCCTACTTCTTGCTGGCGACCGTCTCATCCTGCTCCTTCACGTCCGCCTGAACCGGCTCTGCTTCTTCTTCCTCCGAGCCGGTGGCCCGCTCAATCGCAAGCAGATCGAGAGGATGTTCATGCTCGTAGGCTTCAACCGACATCTTGCCATCATACCAAGCCCAATTCATGGGATAAGCATCGGGATCGAATATCACTCCATAGAAATGCCATACGATAATGGCCAACGTGGCGAGTATGGCTTCATACCAGTGGATGATGAGCGCGGCATCGATCCACCACCCCGGCACACGATCGCCCACACCGACTCTGAACCACACCATCAATCCGGTGCTGGCCATCACGAATATGCCCCACACCAGGGCCCAGTATTCAGCCTTCTCAGCGTAAGTGAAGCGACGGAACAGCGGACGCCGGTCGCTATAGCCCAGGTAGTAGCGGAAAGCGTCACGTACGTCGGTGACGTCCTTCCAGGCGGGCAGCATATCTTTGATCAGGCGGCGGCCGTCCGGGGTCTTGACCACATACCACAGATGGAACAGGCTGACCGCGATCAGCACCACTCCGGCCACTCGATGGACGAGGCTGCGCACCGCTTCGTTGACGAACACGACCGCCAGCCACGATGACGGATAATGCAAGGCAAAGCCGGTCAGCACCAGCGTGAAGAAACTGGTGAGCAGGACAATATGCTGCACCCGCTGTCCCCGCGTCATGCGGAACAGAATGCGCGCCTGCCCTATGCGGTGCACGATGAGCTTCTTGCGGAAGACGATCAGGTTATGCAGCACCATGCCACCGATGACGCCGATGATCATCCAGATATAGAACTTACTGATATAGCCAATCACCTTACTGCTGAAGTCGGCTTTCGCCACGCCGTCAGAATGCACCTTGAAGCTGATGAATTTCTCGTTGGCCCCAGGATGACATTGCCCGCAGGTCTTGGCCAGGTTGGCATGATTGATGGTGGAGCGCGGATCGCGGGAAGGCAGAATGTTATGCACCCCGTGGCAACTGGCGCAATTGGCCACCGTCGTTGAACCCATCCGCGATGCCATGCCGTGATAGCTGGACAGGTAGGTGTTGACCTGGCCCGAAGGCATGCCAAACTCGTTGGAGAGCCGCACGCTGCCATGGCATTGGGCGCAGTTGTTGCCCACATTCGCCGACGCCACCGAGGAACTGGGGTCCGTGGGAGCTTTAATGGTGTGAATGCCGTGGCAGTCGGTGCACACGGGTGCCTGCCAGTTGCCGCGCGCGATCGCCTGGCCGTGGATGCTTTGTACGTACTCCTGCCTGATATTGTCGTGACACTTGGCGCAGGTTACGGGAACGTTGAATTTGCTGATCGGCGACTTGGGATTGGTGGCGGCCAGAATATCGTGCTCACCGTGACAATCGGTGCACACCGCAGCCTTGTCGGAACCGGCAGCCACGGCCTTGCCGTGAACACTTTGTTGGTACGAGTTGAAGGGAGCGGAGCTTATGCCGCTCGATGCCATCACGAATTTCTGTCCGTGACAGGCGCCGCAGGTTTGCGGAATGTTGCCCCGAGCTACTTTTGACTTGGGATCGCTGGCCGGCAGAATTTCATGCACGCTGCCATGGCAGTCCTGGCATTTCGCGACATTGGTGTTACCTGCCGCAGCCGCCTTGGCATGAACACCATGCTCGTAGGCCGTTTGCTGGTCGGCATGGCAGGTGACGCATATCGGTTTCGCGGGCGTGGGATCGTGGGGGAACGCCTGGATGTCTTTGTGACAATCGGTGCAACCGAAGACGCTGTGAATGGAGGCCTTGAACTTCGCGTCATCCACGTGCAAGCTGACTGGTTTGCCGGCCTCCTCTTTGCTGAGAGTGGGGTCGTTATGGCAAGCCAGGCAGTCCTCGTTGCTCATCTTGGGAGCGGACTTGGCCATCGCCCCCGTGCCGAGCAGCAAGGCAACAAACAGAACCATACCGCAACGCTTCACCGCAACCCCTCGCTTTCGCCGGACGCAGCACCTGTGCCGCGTCACCTACAAGCATCGCCGATGAAGACCTGGAGGGGCAGTGAGTGGACGCACGCGCGGCTGTGATTGAGGTCACACCCCGGGGCGCTCCTCACCGCAAGAGGTGAGCGGCATCACCAACCGGAGGCCCATTGAGGAATGAAGCATGGGAGTGCCGGTTAGCGTGCGCGCTCCAAACAAAAAGCCCGCGAGAATATCGCGGGCCAGGGGGTAACTCCTGGTTTAGACCAGCAAAGCACGGGGGCGGAACATGATGCGCGGCCGGCGGGTGCGTATCATGCCAATGGTACGGACGCGCTCGTAGGCCCCATGCAGGTCCTGACTCAACATGCGCACGATTTGCAGGCAGACCTCGCGATGTTCCCGCAAGAACTTCAGCAGATCTTTTCTGCGCACGAAAACGACTTGCGAGTGGTCCAGCAATTCTGCCGTGACCTCGTAAGGGGTATTGGACAGGGCAGCCCCCAGTCCCAGCACTTCTCCAGGGCCGGCGATACGCAAGGTCAGCCGTTTTCCGGTATCGGAGCAAATGGACAGCTTGGCCCGGCCATCGCACAAAATAAAAATACCGCGGACCGGCCGCCCCTCGGCGAACAGGACCGTGCTCCTGGGGTAAGCGGTGAGCGATTTGATCTCGTCGAAAGTTCGCAACGACTCCGCGGGCATGTCGCAAAAAAGCCGGTCGGGACGGAAATCGCAAGTCAAGCAACTCGACTGAATCATGCTCTCCATGATTGAGGTAATACGTCTCCGCCCCTTGCAATGCAGTGATTGCAGTCACTGATTTCCGTGACCTTGTTCACACCAGGCGGGTCGATTGCTCTTCGGGGCCTAATCAAGAAATAGCGGCAAAAGCGATCCCGGCACGTCCGGAGGTGGCGGTGCGAGGCCGCAATCGGCAGTAATTACAGCCCTTTAGCTCACTGCGTAATCGCCAGTGCCTTCAGCGCTGCCTTGTTGCGGATCAGCAGAGTCGATCCTTTTGCCTGTACAATCTGACGGCGCTTCAAATCGGCAAATAAGCGGGTTACGGTCTCGCGGGAGGTGCCAATCATCTGCGCGATCTCCTCGTGGGTCAGGGCCAGCTTCACCCGGGGCTCCGCTCTGGCGGCTTCGCCGTTCTTGGCACTCCACTCCAACAGCAGCTTCGCCAATTTCTCGGCCGCAGAGTGCGAAAGACCGAGCGAGCGGATCTCGCGGCACGCGGTGTTGTACTTTTCGCTCAATTGCTCGGCTACCCGCAGGCAGGCATCGGCGTGTTCCTTGAGAAAACGCAGGAAGTCTTCGCGCTTGACGAAGTTCACCTGGCAAGGATCGACCGTCTCGGCGGTCAGCTCGTAGGGCTTGCCGCTCACCGTGGCGCTGAGGCCCAGCACTTCTCCCGGTTCGGCGATCTTCAAGATCAGCGTCTTGCCATCGGTGGAGCAGATGGAGAGCTTGACGCGGCCTTTGCACAGCACAAAAATGCCGCGCGGCGTCTGGCCCTCGACGAACAAGACCGCGCCCTTCGGGTAGGCAGTAGCGTATTTGACGGATTCAAAGGTCTGCAATGCCGCCGGTGGAAGATCGCAAAATATGTGTTCGGCCCGCATCTTGCAAGCCAGGCAGCTTTCTATGATGTCCAAGCCATATGGTGTAAGCACGACGACCCCCTGTACTTCAAATCATATCCCCGCGTCATACGGCCGGATTGCGCGTGCAACGGCGCTTCCGGGTGGAAACCCTGCCCCGCCTCTTATTCCCTGCCCGCACTTGCGTGAGTGCCCTCCGTCACCTAACGAGGTGATCAGCTAAACTGCGGGGAACCCTCATGTTTAGGGCTCCGGGACGTTCTGGGACGTTTGTGGCAGTCAAGGTTTTACACCAGATACACTCCAGCGGAACACTCCCACCGCACATCCAACAAGTACATAGATCACAATCGCTTGTGACATGTGACGGTCATGGCAACGGGGCAGCAGCCGTTTCCCGCATGATCGTCACAAATTGGCCGGTCGGTTGAAGAAATCACGCCAGACGGTGGGGTCACCGGAAGGTACACCCCGTGTGGATATGGCTTATGCCTGCAGAGTCTCCTGCCCCATCTGCCAGTTGCAGGGACAGAGTTCGTCGGTTTGCAGCGCGTCGAGAACGCGCAACACTTCCTGAGAATTGCGCCCCACCGAAAAGTCCGTCACATAAACGAAGCGGATGACATTCTCCGGATCAACGATGAAGGTGGCGCGCTGTGCTACCCCTGCCTTCTCATAGAGAATGCCCAAGGCGGACGATAGATCGTGCTGGCTGTCGGAGAGCATGGGAAACGGCAGGTCGTTCAGGTCCGGATGACTGTTGCGCCAGACCATGTGGACAAACTCGGAATCAACGCTGGCGCCCAGGACTTGCGCATCGCGGTCCTGGAATTCCTGGTTCAGCTTTGCGAAGGCGGCGATCTCGGTCGGGCAGACAACCCCTAAATCCTTCGACCAGAAGAAGACTACCCTCCACCAGCCCCTGTAGTCTTTATTGGTAATGGTTTTGAAGGCGGCGTCTTTGTCGGTGCCGACGCTTGCGGTAAGACTGAAATCAGGGAACTGCTCCCCTACGCCTAACATTTCGTATCACTCCGGGTTCGAATGCAGATTGATGCTGCTTGGTTTCTGCTGCCGTGCAGGCCTTACAGATGCCCTGCACCTCAATAGTAAACTTTTCCAGCCGGAAACCCGAAGGAAGCTTGCCGCGTAGTTTCACCGGACTCAGCGAATCGAAGTCCAAATCGGTAATGGACCGGCAACGCGTGCAAACCAGATGGTGGTGGGGATGGTGATTGGCGTCGATGCGCCACGAGCCATAATGAGGACTGACTTCGCGCAGCATGCCGGCGTGCACGAAGGTCTTGAGGTTCTTGTAAACCGTCGCGAGTGAGATCGACGGCAAGTCTTGTTTTACCTGTTCGTAGATCTCCTCCGGCGAATAATGCCCGGGTCGTGACACCAGCGCCTCGTAGATTTTTTGCCTCTGGTGTGTCGCCGCCAAGCTGTGCTTTTGGCACAACCGGCGAAACTCGTTGTAAGTCTCCCGGCGCATACTTATCAGATGATAATAGTTATTAAAGGATTCAGAATGTCTGTGTCAAGATTTTTCATCACGGAGGGACGAAGGAGAATGTTCACCACGGAGACACGGAGAAACTTTTGAAGTTGTCGTCCTGAGCGGAGGAGGCGTCCGCGCCAGCGGACGCCGACGGAGTCGAAGGACCCCTATAGCTTCCCCAAAGCCAGACGCAGCTCCCTTTCGGTACACTCAATCTGACTCAGGATTCAGTCCCTTCATGCTCTTTCGTCGCCTCTGCGTTTTCTGCGGTTCCTATACGGGCCGGCGTCGGGCTTATCGCGCGGCCGCCGAACGGCTTGGATTATTGCTGGTCGAGCGCGGAATCGAACTGGTTTACGGCGGCGGAAACATCGGACTGATGGGCGTTCTCGCCGACACCATACTGGCGCGAGGTGGCCGCGCGATCGGCGTGATTCCTGAGTCTTTGATGGCAAAGGAAGTTGGCCATACCGGCCTCACCGAGTTGCGCATTGTGAACTCCATGCACGAGCGCAAGGCGGTGATGTCCGACCTCTCCGACGGTTTCATCGCGCTGCCCGGCGGCTTCGGCACCTTGGAGGAGTTCTGCGAAGTCGTGACCTGGTCGCAACTCGGCCTTCAGTCCAAGCCTTGCGGCCTGCTTAACGTCGAGAACTATTACGCTCCTCTGCTGGAGTTGTTTGACCACGCTGTGCGCGAAGGCTTCTTGCGCGAAGAGAACCGGGGGCTGGTATTGGATGACGAAGATCCGGCGCGGCTATTGGAAAAGCTGAAGGTATTTCGCTCCGAGCCTACTGCAAAGTGGATTGAGCGTGAAGAGCGGTAGGAGGGGTAAGTCCGTGCTTTAGCGTGCCTGACAAAACAACTGACCAGCTCGGAATATAATGAACCTAGAGGGGATTAACGGATGAGTCACAGTGCGACCTTAAGGGTTAACACAAAGGAGGGATCTTTGGTACTTGTGTGCGATCGGTGCAATCGCGAGACAAGCCATGCCATCCTTGCGGAGGTAAAGTCACATGATTCGGATCCAGAGGGCGATATTCAAGTGTGGGATGACTACTCAGTGGTCCAATGTCGAGGGTGCCGCTCTTTAAGTTTTTGCCATTCGTCTCGGTGTACGGAGGACTGCGACCCGCACGACGTGAACGCATTGCTGAACCGGATCAAGCAGTATCCGAGCCGGGTTGCAGGAAGACCGCCGCTGCGCGACGCCTATCACTTGCCCAATTCAGTCGGACAGATCTATGAAGAGACTCGTGCTGCCCTGGTTCAGGAGCATCCGATACTGGCTGGCATTGGAATACGCGCGATAGTAGAGACCATTTGTAACGAGAAGACAGCTCCCGGGCGCGACTTGAGGGAAAAGATAACTGGATTAGTGACACTCCACCTAATCACTCCTTCGGAGGCGGAAGTACTTCACCGCCTTCGTTTCATGGGGAATCAGGCGGCCCATTCGGTGAAGGCTCACGGTTCGGACGAACTTAACACAGCTCTTGATGTTGTTGAGCATCTTCTACGTACAGTTTATTTGTTGCAGATTCAGACAAAACGTCTCCCCACACCGCGGACGAGAGTCGCAGCTGCAAGCATATCGGGGGACGTTGATTTGGAATAGAAAACGCGCGTCGGGTGGCACCGTTGCAGTCGCTAAACTCTCTGCCGGGTTGAGTTCTCGTCCCTCCGTTCTTCCATCTGTGCCTTCGTGAACACGCCTGGAATCCGCGTGCCGCAATTGGCGCAGCAGCCGTTCTTCAGCCGGTTCGACATCACCGAATGCCACGAACGCGTGATCACGACCTGCTTGCATCCCGGACAAATCGTGTTGGCCCCATCGGAGAAGATGTTGCCCTCATAAACGTACTTCAGTCCCATCCGCATGGCCAGCTTGCGCGCGCGGTGCAGCGTCTCGGGTGGCGTTGCCGTCTTGTCCTGCAATTTGAAATCCGGATGGAACGCGGTGAAGTGCAGCGGCACATCATCACCCAGGTTTTCCAGCACCCAATCGCACAGCTCCTGGAACTCCGGGTCGCCGTCGTTCAGCGTCGGAATGATGAGATTGGTGATCTCAAACCACACGCCGGTTTCGTGCCGCAGCCACTTCAATGTGTCCAGCACCGGCTGCAAGTGGGTCAGTGTGATCTTGCCGTAAAACTCTTCGGTGAACGCTTTGAGGTCGATGTTGGCGGCGTCGATGTAGCGATAGATATCGAAGAACGCCTCGCGGGTGATGTAGCCGTTCGAGACCATCACCGTGTTCAGGCCAGCGTCGTGGGCCTCGCGCGCGATGTCGATGACGTACTCGCCCCAGATGGTCGGCTCGTTGTAGGTGAACGCGATGTGGGGCGCGCGATGTTCCAGCGCCACTTCGACCACGTTTTCCGGACTGAGCGTCAGCGCGTTGACCTGGTCGGACTTGGCCTTGGAGATGTCCCAGTTCTGGCAGAAGGAACAGCCCATGTTGCAGCCGGCGGTGCCCATGGAGAGAATCTTCGTCCCCGGGAAAAAATGGCTGAGCGGCTTCTTCTCGACCGGGTCCATCGCCACGGCGGCTGGCCGCCCGTAGCCGAGTTGCAGCAGGCGTCCGCCTTCATTCTTGCGGATGAAGCAGAAGCCGCTTTGGCCTTCTCCGATGTGGCAGTGCCGTGGACAGAGATAGCAGTGGAGACGGCCGTCGGCCATCGTCTCCCACCAGCGCGCCTCGTGAATTTGGGGCTGCACGACTGTTAACTCCATGGTAACTACTTCTCCCTCATTGTACCGCCGAACGGCGATCGGAGACCATGCTTCTCGCCCGAACTCCGCCCACGAATTCTCCGCACACGGTCCGCTATCCGACACAGTCACGCCACCGGGTGATATGGGTCATACCGCGACGCGCGACCGCGGACTACATTCGTCTTGTGGAGATCTTCGCGCGCATTCGTCTTGCGGAGATCTTCGCACCCGCAACCCGAGGGAAGACTATGACCACTGCAGTAGAGGAACTACCGCACACTTCGACAGCAAGCACCGTTGTCCTGGATGGACACTCACTGAAAATCGAGGACCTGGTGGCGATTGCCCGTGACCGTCGTGCCATCGAGGTGCATCCGGACGCCATCGCTCGCATTAACAAATGCCGCGATCTTCTGGAGCGCAAGATACGCGCCCGCGAAATCATGTACGGCGTGAACACCGGCATCGGCGAACTGTCGGAAGTGATCCTCACGCCCGAACAGGCGGAGAAATTCCAGCAGTATCTGCTCTACTCTCACGCCGCGGGCTGCGGAGAGCCGTGCGCGGAAGAGGACGTCCGCGCGGGCATGATTTCCCGTCTCAACACGCATTGCTGGGGGCATTCGGGCATCCGGAGCGAGATC
The DNA here is from genome assembly GCA_963836875.1 of uncultured Acidobacteriaceae bacterium. Classification (GTDB taxonomy): domain Bacteria; phylum Acidobacteriota; class Terriglobia; order Terriglobales; family Acidobacteriaceae; genus Bog-257. The sequence goes on along the minus strand of CAWIKZ010000005.1, from coordinate 596,178 downwards.
GTGCAAACCCAGGTTGCGATGTTGAACCAAGGCGTCACGCCGGTCGTCTGTCAGAAAGGTTCGGTGGGCGCCTGCGGCGATCTTTCGCCGATGGCGCAGATGGCGCTCACCCTGATGGGCGAAGGCGAAGTGTTTTACCGGGGCAAGCGGCTGCCGGCAAAGCAAGGCATGCAGGAAGCGGGAATTCCCACCGTCATCTTTCGCGAGCGAGATGGCCTTGCCACCATCAATGGCTCTGATCTGATGACCGGCATCGGATGCCTGGAGCTGTTCGACGCGATGCGCTGGCTTAAAACCCAGGAGGTCGCGCTGGCGATGACATTGGAATCGCTGAACGCCAACCTGATGGCCTACGATCCGCGCATTCATGCGACCCGCGGTTACCCCGGAGCGCAGGAGTGCGCCGAGAACATTCGCCGGCTGACGGGAGGCTCTGAGCTGCTGAACTTGCCCGGCAAGAAAGTGCAGGATGCCTATTCCCTGCGCTCCAGTCCGCAAGTCGTCGGGGCCGCCAAAGACGCCTTCAAGTGGGCGCGTTACATGCTGGAGATCGAACTCAACCACGCCGCCGATAATCCCACTTTTTTCCCGGATGAGGAGTTGGTGCTAACCGGCGCGAATTTCCAAGGCACGCCGATGGCGTTCGCCCTGGAGCTGGTCGGCATGTCGGTCACCACGGTGGCGGCACTTTCCGAGCGCAGGCTCAACCGCTTGATGAATCCGCATCTGTCCATGGGCCTGCCGGCATTTCTAACCAGGGGCGCCGGAATGTTCTCGGGGTTGATGCTCTCGCAGTACACTGCCGGAGCCTTGATTTGCGAGAACCGCGTGCTCAGCCATCCTGCCGCCACCGGCTCCATACCGGCCGCCGCCGACCAGGAGGATTTCGTCTCTATGGGCATGACCACAGCCATCAAAACGCGGCAGATCATCGAGAACGCGTGGACGGTAGTGGCGATCGAGTTGATGGCGGCGACGCAGGCCTTCGATCTGCGAGCTCCGGTGAAACCGTCGCCGGCGTCGCAGGCGGCCTACGACGTGGTTCGCCAATATGTCAGCTGGCTGGACGAAGACCGGCCGCTGTATGAGGACATCAACACTCTGACGCGCGTCGCCAAGGAAGGGGCCATACTACAGGCGGCGGAAGAGGTTGCCGGAAAGCTAGCGTGAGCCAGGGCTTGCTTGCACAACACTCCGCAGAGTGAAGCTCCGCGGCGAATGCGCGGCGCCGGCAAGGCTACGTCGGTAGCTGTACTGAGAACGGGGGGATATCAAAATGTTCTTCAGACCACGGAATATGCGACTGTACGTCTTCCTTGTTGTCTCGCTGTTGTTGCTCAGCGCGGTGGCGTATTCGGCTCCTCCAGCCACCATGCGTCTGGATTACTATCACACCGGCAATGCCACGGCGGAGATGTTCGGCCTTGATCGCGTTGTCATCGAACCTCTACCTTGGCCGGGCGACCTCTCTAAAACCATCGACGACAGCAATCTGGGGAATTACCTCTTCGAAGTGCGCGAGCAAGCTAGTGGCCGTCTGCTGTACTCGCGCGGCTTCGGCTCGTTGTTCAGTGAATGGTCGCAAACCGAGGAAGCGAAGAAACTCAATCGCACGTTCTCCGAGTCACTACGCTTTCCTGCTCCCACGGCTCCGGTGAAGATCATCCTCAAGGAACGCAAGGAGGGCAAAGAGGTCAGCTTCCACGAAGTGTGGAGCACGACTATCGATCCCAAGGACAAGTTCATCGACCGGGCGAATCCACCATCTCCGGGTCCGCTCCTAACCATTCAGAAGATGGGCGAGCCAGCAACCAAAGTCGATTTGCTGATCCTCGGTGATGGATACACCGCTGCTGAGCGTAGCAAGTTCGAGCAAGATGCCAGACGGGCCACCGATATTCTGTTCTCACGTTCACCATTCCGCGAGCATCGGCAGGATTTCAACGTTTGGGCGCTATGCCCGCCCGCCGAGCAATCGGGCATCTCGCGGCCTTCGACAGGTGTGTATCGCCATTCGCCCGTTGGCACGTCGTACGACACGTTCGACAGCGAGCGTTACCTCATGACTAACGATAATCGCGCGTTACGCGATGTTGCCTCGTACGCTCCGTATGAGTTCATCGAGATCCTGGCCAACGCGAAGACCTATGGCGGGGGAGGAATTTTCAACCTGTACGCTACCGTGGCAATCGATAGCGCATGGGCGCCCTATGTTTTTGTGCACGAGTTTGGACACCACTTCGCTGGACTGGCCGATGAGTACTACACCTCCGATGTGTCCTATCTTCCCGCAACCCAGCGCATCGAGCCCTGGGAGCCGAATGTAACCGCGCTGTTGGATCCGGCGATCCTGAAGTGGAAAAACTTGGTCGCCCCCGGCACGCCGCTGCCGACGCCTTGGCACAAAGCGGAATTCGAGGCCTACGAGCATGAGATTCAAGCCGAGCGCCGCCATATTCGCACCGAGAACCGGCCGGAATCAGGGATGGACGCGCTGTTTGAAAAACAGAAGAAGCGCGAGGATGAGCTATTGGCGACTGACCGGTACTCGGACCGCGTAGGCGCTTTTGAGGGAGCTAACTACGAATCTCGCGGCTACTACCGTCCGCAGGAAAATTGCATCATGTTCACCCGCTACGATAAGTTCTGCGCGGTCTGCCGGCATGCCATCGAGAGGATTATTGGGATGTACGCGGCGCAGTAGAAAGAATCAATCCCTAAATGGACGGCGGGCGCCGGGTTGTCTTTCGATTGGGTTGCGGCGCCCACCTTGGATTTGGGTCACTGGTATAGACGTTGCTGGGCGGAAGAGGTTCGTCCCACCCGCGAGAATCAAGCCAGTTTTTACAATCCTTTAACAAATGACAGCGCAATTCATCCGCCCGTTGTTGTTGGCTGCTAACGGCCAGCCCCTAACCCCGAGCCCCTGATCCCTAACCCCTAGCCCCTGATCCCTAGCCCCTAGCCCCTGATCCCTACTGCACCAACTCCGTTCCGGCCACGACCTCGGTTCCCGGCGGCGGAGTAAAGCGAAATTGTCCGTCTGGTATTTCTACATTTTCCTTCTGCTGAAGAAAGCGAAATTCGGTGACCGAGCCACCGCGTTCTTCGACGACGATGCGCGCGATCAGTCCATCCGGCGTGACTTCCAGCAAAGTCTGCTCAATGCGATCGCCCATTCCCTTCGGAATCCCACGCAGCACGACATCGCCCGGGTTGAGCGGCTTTTGATCGGGCGCCAGCGATAGGCCATCCAACTCTTTCTCCAGCTTGGTCTTGCCTAACAGGTAACGCAGGGGCGACCGCAGATCGTCGAGCTGCTTGACCGGCGTGCGGCGGACCTGCTTCTCCCCCGGAACATAAAACCATGCGGTGTGGCCGTCGGTGAGGAACAGCTTGGGACGCGGCTGATCGTAGTCCCACCTCATACGGCCCGGCTTCTTCATCAGCAGAGTGCCACTCTCGGTGCGGTTGATGCCGGCGCCGCTATAGGTTTCGGTGAACCTGGCTTCCAGGGTGCGCATGTGGTCGTAGCGCTGGTCCACCTTGGCGGCGAGGGCATGCACGTCGGTCTGCGCGACGAGGGGAGCTGAACCGAGCAGGACGAGCATGAGTAAGACAACCGCGGCAAGATTCCAGCGGTATGGGACGCGAGGTGTCATCCTGAGCGTTCGACGCCGGGATCCCAATCGCCCACCTTACTGAATCACCTGGCTGGTCGCATCCGCCGGGCCGGAGGAGTTGTAATGGATCTCACCCGCCTCGTCGGAGTAGAACCTGCGCTGCCCGGTCGTGCCCACCTGATCGGGTACGCCCGTGATGGTGTATGCGCGGATCGCGCCGTTCACCTTCTCGCCCGGCGTATAGGTGAAGGTGTAGCCACTTTTGCGGCCGCTGGACAAGTTGTTGTCGATGGTTCCCTCGCCGCCGGTCTGCGTCGTACCTCCCAGCATGGCCAAGTCCGGTGTGAAGCCCACGTCCGGATGGCTGCTGGCATAGATCATTTCCGCTTCATTGATGGCTCGGATGCTGGCGATGGCAGAAGTCTCGTGCGCCGGGATGGTGGACTTCGTAAGTTTCGGTATGGTGAAGGCCGCGATGATCAGAATGATGGTTACGACGATTAGCAGTTCGATCAGGGTAAATCCGCGGTCTCGGTTCCGTTTACGCATACTGGCAACCTTTCTCAGCCGCCCTGGCCGGTTCAGCCATGCTCTGCCGCCCGAATTCCGGCCTTCTAACCGGAGCGAACAACGACCGGCACCCGGACCTCGGCATGCAGCGCTTCACCAACACAGCGGCTTACGTGGAGCTTAGAGGGTCGCTTTGGATTTCTTCTTCGGCGGCTTTTTGGCTTCGCGCTTTGGTGCGTTCTTATTTCCCATGCCCACAGCATCGCACAGATTTGAAGATGATGCGAGGGGTCAGCAACGCAAACGGCACCTCGACCCCCATTTTTTCCCAAATCCAGAATCTGTCAATTTGGACGCTCGCCGCCGGGAAAGGCTGTGTTTCGGGATTCTGAGGCAGCAGGAACCGCATAGACGGATCGGTTTTGAAGGGGCGCGCCTTCAGGCGCGCCGTAAAGCTGTCGCAACCCCTGGCTTTAGCCACCGAGGGAACTCGCTTCTAGGCCTGCAAAATTCGAGTTCCCTCAGGGGCTGAAAGCTGACGGCTGATGGCTGACAGCTTCGTCCTCAGCAGGCCAGGGAATCGCGGCTGATCTTCAATCCGTTGAGATTGCCCAACACGGTCACCGCGATCCGCTCCGGCTGGAACAGTTCGTTCGCCGATACCAATATGCTCTCCACGGTCACCGCCTGGATGCGCTCAATGATTTCGTCCATGCCGAAAAAGCGGTCGTAGTACATTTCCTGCCGCGCCAGGTTCGACATGCGCGCCGTGCTCGATTCCAGGCTCAGCATCAGGCTTCCCTTCAACTGGTCCTTGGCGCGCTTCAGCTCTTCGTCGGAGATGGGATTCAGTTTCAGCTGGCGAAACTCGTTCACGATGGATTGCACGACCTTGGGGGCCGACTCGCGCGAGGTGCCGGCGTACACCGACAGCAGCCCGGTATCGCGGAAGGGATTCAGCTCGGAGAAAATGGAATACACCAGCCCCTGCTTTTCGCGAACATTCTGGAACAGCCGCGAACTCATGCCTCCGCCCAGCAGCGTATTCAGGATGTACGACACATAGCGCCGCTCGTCACTGATGCGGTACGACGGAACGCCCACGCAAATCTGCACCTGCTCCAGAGATTTCTTGTTGCGCAGGATGATGCGGGAATGCACCTTGGGCGGGCTGTCATGCCAGCCGTTGGAGCCCGCCGGCAACTGCCCGAAGCCGTGGCGCAGCAGTTCGACAAACTCCTCGTGGTTGACGTTTCCTGCCGCCGAGATGATCAGGTTTCCGGGAGCGAACTTGGTGGGATAAAAACCGTGGATGGCATCCTGATCGAAGCGCCGCACCGTCTCCTTGGTTCCCAGGATCGGCTTGCCCAGCGGGTGGTCCTTGAAAAAATTCTGGGTGAAGATCTCATGCACCAGGTAGTCGGGATTGTCCTCATCCATCTTGATCTCTTCCAGGATGACGCCGCGCTCGCGCATGATCTCGTTGGCGTCGAAGACCGGATGCAGGACCATGTCGCTCAACACATCCACCGCAATAGGCAGATGCTCATCCAGGACCTTGATGTTGAAGCAGATCGTCTCCTTGCCGGTGAAGGCGTCCATGTTGCCGCCGATGGAATCCACCTGGCGCGCGATGTCCTCGGCGGTGCGGTTGGTGGTGCCCTTGAACACCATGTGTTCGACAAAATGCGAGATGCCGTTCACGGTGGGATCTTCGTGGCGCGAGCCGGTCTTCACCCAGATCCCCATCGACACCGAACGGATATGGTCCATGTGTTCGGTCAGGATGGTGAGGCCGTTGGGTAACACCTCGCGTTGTATGTTGCGGATTTCTTCCACCATTGTTACTTGCTGCTCCGTAGGTCATCCGAGCCGACTCACCAGCTCGGCAACTGTCTCGCATTCAGCGCCTTGGGCCAAATTCTGTGCTTTTACGTCTGGCGCCAGGGGCCCTCAGGATAAAATGATCATTCTCTACAATGAATCGGCAATGACGAAAATGCCCGCAGCGTCGTCGGGCCCACAGGAATCTAACCTAGTCAGCATATTGGATGCATGAGCGACCCGCAATATACCGAACTATTAGGCCTTACGATTCAGCAGCTTACGGAGATTGCTGAAGGTTTGGGGCAACCGGCCTACCGCGCCCGCCAGCTTTTGGACGGTTTGTACCGGCAAAGGTGGTCGGCACTGGAGCAATTCACCATGCTGCCGCTTGCCTTTCGGCAGCGCCTGCGTGAGTCGGGCTACGTGATTGGTTTACCCAGCATCGAGAAGAAGTTTGTTTCCGCCGACAGCACGATCCGCTACCTGCTGGGGTTCGCCGACAGGCAGAGTGTCGAGACGGTGTGGATGCCTGACGGCGATGGCGGAGAAGCCGGCGATGGCTCCGAGGATGGAGATGCCGAGCTGCGCGAACAAGCATTCAGCCATCAGCATTCAGCACTCAGCAAAGGCAAGCCGGTACCAGGCAGCATAGGCAAGGGTCCTTCGGTTTCACGCATCGCATCCGTGCAAACTCGGTCTCGCGAACTCGAAACTCGAAACTTGAAACTCGAAACTTTGCCGCAGAATGCGGGTGCCCCATCCTTTCGCCCGCAGCGCGCCACCATCTGCGTCTCCAGCCAGGTAGGCTGCGCCGTGGAGTGCGCCTTCTGCATGACCGCGCTGCTGGGACTGAAGCGCAATCTAAGCGCGGGCGAAATCGTGGGCCAGATTCTCGCCGTGCTCAACGACCAGCAAGTCGAGCTGCAGCGCGACCGCGTCAACCTGGTCTTCATGGGACAGGGCGAGCCTTTTCTGAACTACGACAACTTCATGCAAGCGGTGCGCCTGCTGGTGGAAGCGGTTGGCATTCCCGAGTCGCGCATGACGGTTTCGACTTCGGGCATTGTGCCGCGCATCGCTGACTTCGGGGCCGAGCCGGTGCGGCCGAAGCTGGCGGTGTCGCTGAACGCTCCCAACGAGGCGCTGCGCACCGAGGTCATGCCCATCACGAAAAAGTGGACGATTGAGAAGCTGATGGCCGCGCTGCGCGAGTTCCCTCTGCGCAATCGCGAGCGGCTGACCTTCGAGTACGTCCTGCTCGGCGGCGTCAACGATGGCGTTCAGCACGCCCGCGAGATGGTTGACCTGATTCGCGGACTGCGCGCCAAGGTAAACCTGATCGCGCTGAATTCCGGTCCGGAGATTCCGTTCGCAACCCCTTCCGACGAGCGCGTGCTGGCATTTCAGAATGTGCTCACGCGAGCAGGAATTCCGGCGTTCGTCCGCCGTCCCCGTGGCCGCGACATCTACGCCGCCTGTGGCCAACTCAAGCACACCACGGAGCTGGTGCAGGTGAAAAGGTAGCCGCGTGTACAAGTGCGCGTGCCAAGCACCCCCGAACTTTTATGTTGGGGTCACCCGCACCTTAGTCAATTTACTGGTGCAGATGAAGGCCGTGGAATAGCATTTCGCCGCCCTTCGGCCCCACAAAAGCGCGAACATTCACGGTCATGTCCAGCGTCAACTATTCTTTCCCCTCAACGACTATTAGAATTCCCGACGGATATAACTAACGCTTTCTCTCCCTTCCGTGCCTGAGATGTCGTTGTTGCTGGCAGGGTCGGAGCGGAGCCCCGGAGGGGCGGAGCGGAGGGCCTGCCAGCAACAACGGGCGGCCGACCGCTGCCCCCTCAGTTGGCTTCGCCGCTGTCCGGCGCCGTGTCCCGATTCTTCTTGGCTTGCTCCATCCGGTAGCTCGGAATATTCAACTCCAGGATGACGCAGTGGTGAACTAGCCGATCAATCGCTGCCGCCGTAGTCATCGGGTCCTTGAAGATCCCCTCCCACTTCGAGAACGGCAGATTGCTGGTCAGCAGCACGCTCCCGCGCTCGTAACGCTCCGCCAGCAAGGTGAACAGTACCTCCATCTCCTCTCGGCTCTGTTGCACGTATCCCATCTCGTCGATGATGAGGCCGTCGTGCTTGGCCAGCTTCTTGATCTCTTTGCTCAACCGCAGATCCCGCTTGGCCAGCAACAACTCTTGCACCAGCATGGCGCAGCTGGTGTACTTCATCCTGCGCCCTTGCGCGATCAGTTCCTGGGCCAGAGCACACAGCAAGTGGCTCTTGCCCGCTCCGGGATTCCCGAACAGCAGCAGGTTCTCTTTGCGATCCAAGAAGCTTCCGTCTAACAGCACCTTCAGTTGTCGTCCGACCTTGGTCGGTAGGCGCTTCAGGTCGAAGTTGGCCAACGTCTTCTCCCGCGGTAGCCCCGACTCGCGCAGTAACTTCGCGATGCGGTTCCGTCGCCGGGCCTCGCACTCACGTTCGGCCAACTCCAGCAGGTATTGCTCGTAGCTGAGGGTTTCTTTCTCCGCCCGTTGCGCGGTCTGTTCGAAACAGGCGCGCATCGCCGGCAGGTGCAGTTCTTTCAGGTTCTCCAGCAATGCCGTTCTGATCTGAGGGGCCGCGCTCATTGCAGCACCTCCCGCGCACTGCACAACTGGTCAAAGAGCCCGAGGTCGACTGCGGCCACTTGCACATCGCGGACGGCCACACCGCGCTCGACTCCCAGCATGGCCTCTATCCCCTTGGCACTGATTTCCTCCTCGCCTCCTGCCAGCAGAACCCGCAGCACTTCGTCCACTTTGACCTCACTGTCTTTGGCCGCCAACTCCAGGATCCTCAGGTATTCCTTGCTGCCCTGGGGTCGGCCAAGCTTCTCCTGGAGCAGATCGAACGCCATGCGGAATCGGCTGGTGGGAAACAACTCATCGCGGTAACGGTAGTGCTCGAAGGCCCCGGGCTTGCGCACTAACCAGTCGATGATGTGACGGTAGTCCACACGATGCTTCCGCCGCCCGCGCAACCGCAGCATCTGCTCGACCTTTTTCTGGCCGTACCAGACTTCTACCTGGTCCATGTAGAGCCGCGCTTCCACCTGCTCGCCGATCAACCGGCTCGGCACCGAGTACACATTCCGATCTACGTAGATCAGACTGCCCGAGTCCACCCTCACCCGCTCCCGCTTGCAGGATTCCATACGCCGTTCCGGCAACTCCTGCATCACCGCCATCTCTTCCGCCAGCCGTTGCTTGCGTCCGGCGTTCAAGCGCTCGAACAACGCCTGTAGAAACCGCTGGTACTCTTCCGCGCTGCCGAAGTCCCGGCTGCCGCGCAGCAGCAGTTCCTGCGCCACCGCCCGTTTGAAGCGATGGTGCCGCTGCTCCACGTCGCCGTTCTCATTCCCATGCCCCGCTTGCGTCTTTTCCCCCTCCAGCCCGTAGTAGCGCAGCAGACCCTTGTAGCGCTCTGTGAACTCGGCTGCATCGCTCGTGTTGCTGACCGCCGTCGATAGCCGATCGGTCCGATGCCGGTGCGGCACCTTGCCCAGTTCCCAGACCGCGTTCTGCAGTCCTTCGCATAGGCTCTCGAAGCTCTCGGAATAGCACACCGTCCCCGCTTCCCAGTTCGAGTACGTCAGCACGAAGTGATAGATCAGGTGCGGGAAGCTCTGCCCTTGGATGGTGACGCCCAACTCTTCCATGTGCGTGAAGTCGGACGCCCCCAAGCGCCCCGGTGGGTGTTGCTGCGCGAAAAACACCTCCTTGGCCGGTCCCTCTGTCGCCCGCCAACTCTTCACCCGACGCTGCAACGTGCGCAACTGCCCGTCCTCAAACTGGCCCGGGCAACGCCGCTGTAAATACTCGAACACCGTCTTGGCTTCCAGCCCGGCGTTGACCTCCAGAAGCTTTCGAATCTCCGCCCAGACCTTCGCGAATGGGTCCGCCCGTGTCCGCCAACGCGGCGCCATCGGCAACTCGCTCGGCACCCGGCCCAGCCGCCGATACTTGCGCGCCGTCTTTGCGTCCATCCCCGACTTCGCCGCAGCAATTTCTTGACTTCCCTCTGTTTTCACCAACGCAAATAACCTCCTCACCTGCTTGTCAGTGACCAATCCACCTCCGGTCTACAAGAACCGGAACCAGCTTGGCTTAGTTGTCGTTGGATCGGGAATTTTAATTGTCGCCGGCTGGGAATTCTAATTGTCGCCCGTCACGGTCATGATGCTTCCATCGAGAAGGTATATGTCCCACACCATGTCAAACGGCAGGTAACACCCGGTTGCCGACCTACCTTTAGTGAAGGTAACTCCGCTGACCAATCTTAGGTCGCCGGGTTGCGCATAGCATGAAAGCGAGCCATCTTCGATGACACTCGCATAAATGCTCAGGAATGATTGCCAACGCGAATCATCATCGCAAATTTGCGTCGGCAGCCCGTACGACTCTAGAAATTGCTTGAAGAGTTGTCGAAATGAGTCCAGAAAGCCGAACTCCCGAAACATCCGATTCTGCTCTCCGAAGTTGTTATCAGCCAGAGCGCAATCAACAAACGTGTCGACCTGCTTAAGAAACGGCAACGTGGTATCACGTCCTGCAAGGTCCACATGAAGAGCCCAATGACAATAGAGTTTTAGGGCAAAGTGAGGGTCGTTGGGCTTAGTGTCTTCAAGGAGTTTTCGACATTCGGCGAGTACGTAGACTACGTCAGCTTCCTTCCTAATTTCCTCAGACAATGCTTGCCGTAGCTTGTGAACGATTTGCTTCTCCGTCATCGCCTGCTCCAAGAATCGCGGGCGGTTAGTTACCGCTCACTTCTCCACAACGTTATCCGGGCCGCCGTACGTATCGACAAGGCTCTGGATTTGCTGTCGCGTATTTGCCGCTGTCGCGATGTTTCCTTCTGCGATGGCAAGCCACGCGCCTGGGTGCAATGATTGCGCTTGTTCCTCAAATCGCAAAAGCATATCCACATCGTTCACGCTATTTAATGCGAGTCGGAGGCGCGCCTTCAAGTATGGGGTACGTTGCTCTTTGAGCGACGCGTCCAAGCGGGTTATCAGATTTCTTTCAGCAGCAGCATTTGACCGAATTTCGTTGGCCCGCGTGTCGGTATCGTGCATGGCCAATTATACTTCGGCGTTTGCAGGTGCAGGTGTCCCCGGGTGCCCCACTCATTCCTGGTCTTGGAATGAGTGGGAACTGATTACTTCGACACACGAGCTTTCGATTGCATCAAGTGTCCGACACATTCGAAAGTCGCGAATGTGTGGGGCGCCCGGCCCTAGCCAAAATCAGGCTAGAACGCGCCCCCCAGATTTGACTTTCGTCTGGACACTCTACCCTTTCTGGGGGCGGGTCTTTCCCAATTTCGTCCTTCCCAATTTCGTGCAACGTCGGCCTCTCCCAGCACATCTAAACCTTGACAACGACTCACTCAGGTTCTATAGTCAGTTTGTTGTAAGACTTGAGATGCAGTAAATAGCATTTATTATCAGTAACTTACAAGCCAGGAGGATGGCTACAATGGGAAAGATTATCGGAATTGACTTGGGAACCACCAACTCGGTGGTGGCCGTCATGGAAGGCGGCGAGCCCAAAGTCATCCCCAACGAAGAAGGCGGGCGCACCACGCCGTCGGTCGTGGGATTCACTAAGAACGGGGAGCGGCTGGTCGGACAGGTCGCCAAGCGCCAGGCCATCACCAATCCCGAAAACACCATTTACTCCATCAAGCGCTTCATGGGCCGTCGTTTCGACGAGGTCAATGAAGAGATGAAGATGGTGCCCTACAAGGTGGTGCAGTCGGGCGATCACGTGGCCATCATGGCGCAGGGCAAGGAACATACCCCGCCGCAAATCTCGGCCATGATTCTGCAGAAGCTGAAGAAGGCCGCGGAAGACTACCTCGGCGAGACCGTGACGGACGCCGTGATCACGGTCCCGGCCTACTTCAACGACGCGCAGCGCCAGGCGACCAAGGACGCAGGCAAGATTGCCGGCCTCGAAGTCAAGCGCATCATCAACGAGCCGACGGCGGCCGCGCTGGCCTACGGGCTCGACAAGAAGAAGGACGAAACCATCGCGGTGTACGACTTCGGTGGCGGCACCTTCGATATTTCGATCCTCGAAGTCGGCGAAGGCGTCATCGAGGTGAAGTCCACCAATGGCGATACGCACCTGGGCGGCGACAACATCGATCAGCGCATTGTGGACTGGTTGATTGATGAGTTCAAGAAGGACGAAGGCCTCAACCTGCGCGACAAGGGCAACGAGATGGCGCTGCAGCGTCTGCGCGACGGGGCCGAACGCGCCAAGATCGAGCTCTCCACCACGATGCAGACCGAAATCAACCTGCCGTTCATCACGGCGGATGCCAGCGGTCCCAAGCACCTGGTGAAGACCCTGACCCGCAGCAAGCTGGAAGAGATGGTGAAGGACATCATCGACCGCTCCATCGGCCCGTGCAAGGCTGCGTTGAAGGACGCCGGCATTACGCCTGACAAGATCGACGAAGTCGTGCTGGTCGGCGGCCAGACCCGCATGCCCCGCATTCAGGCGCTGGTGAAGGAGATCTTCGGCAAGGAGCCGCACAAGGGTGTGAATCCTGACGAAGTGGTCGCGGTGGGCGCTGCCATTCAGGGCGGCGTGCTGGGCGGCGAAGTGAAAGACCTGTTGTTGCTCGACGTAACTCCGCTGACGCTGTCGATCGAAACCATGGGTGGCGTGGCGACGCAGATGATCCAGCGCAACACGACCATACCGACCAAGAAGACGGAGATGTTCTCCACCGCTGCCGACAACCAGACGTCGGTCGAGGTGCACGTGATGCAGGGCGAGCGTCCCATGGCGCGTGACAACCGCACTCTGGGCAAGTTCCACCTGACCGGACTGCCTCCGGCTCCGCGTGGGGTGCCGCAGATTGAGGTGACATTCGACATCGATGCCAACGGCATTCTGAACGTCAACGCGAAAGACATGGCCACCGGCAAGGACCAGAAGATCACGATCACGTCGTCTTCGGGCCTGAGCAAGGAAGAGGTCGAGCGCATGGCGAAGGACGCCGATGCCCACTCTGCCGAAGACAAGACCAAGCGCGAGGAAGTGGAAGCGCGCAACCAGCTCGACGGCATGGTGTACAGCATCGAGAAGATGCTGCGCGAGCACGGAGACAAAATCTCCGGGCAGGAGCGCAGCGACGTCGAGAACGCGCTGGCCGATGCCAAGAAGGCGCTGGAGGGCACCGACTCGGGTGCGATGAACAAGGCGCGCGAGAACCTGACGTCCGCTTCGCACAAGCTGGCCGAGGCCATGTACAAGGCGAGCTCGGCGCAAACGCCGCCAACGGGCGGTCCGCCGCCGGGTGGAGACGGCCAACCCACAGGCGGCGAGCAGAAGAAGAAAGACGAAGGCGTAATCGACGCCGAGTACGTGGACGTGGACGAAAAGAAGTAACTAGCAGCTAGCAATTAGCAACTAGTTTTTCGAGTCGGGGCGCGCAAGCGCCCCTGCTCACATGAGTTGTCATCCTGAGCGAGGACGCGGCCCGCCGCGACGGGTGTCCGACTCGGTTTTGGTTTTGCGAAAAGCGAACCGCGAAGAGCGAAAGGCGTGTATCAACAGTGCGATTCGAAGTTAACGGTCAGTCCTACATGTTAAGTTTTAACAACGGCGACGGACGGTGGTATCTGATCACCGCCGGCGCCGATGGCCGGATGAAGGCCATTCCGGTGATCAGCGATGAATTTGGCTTTGTCGCACACGACGTCGTTCCGATGGGCGACGGCGGGCAGGCAAGCATTAACTAAGCTGAGACGGGAGACGAAGTCATGCCGAACCAGCAAAGCAAGGTCATCTGTAGCGGAACGGGTAACGACTTTCACGCAAAGGTCTACGTCGTGACGTTTGGTGAAGAAAGAAACACTGAGTATGAGGCCAACCTGCAACGGAGCGAATTGGAGAACTTCTGCAACCTTGCCGGCTTGCCCGTGGACGCGATTGCGACAAACCACGACGAAAACACCGCATATGACCATGGGGAAATCATTAGTGCTGCAACGTTGACGAAGCTGGGTTTCAAGAAGATGAATGAATGGCTAGCTAAGAGCTAACCCATGCCCACCACGCCCACCAAAGACAAAGATTACTACGGCATTCTCGGGGTCAAGAAGACTGCCTCGGCGGACGACATCCGCAAGGCGTTTCGCAAGTTGGCGCGCAAGTACCACCCCGACGTGAATCCGGGCGACAAGTCTGCCGAGGAGAAGTTCAAGACGCTCTCCGAGGCCAACGACGTTCTCAGCGATCCCAAGAAACGCAAGATCTACGACCAGGTCGGGTTCTACTCCGACAACATCGACGCGGCCACGGCGGAAGCCTACGCGCGCGGCGGTGGCCAGGCCGCAAACTCCTTCGGTGGCGGCGCGGGCGGTGGCGGGCCGCGCACCTATACCCAGGAAGTTCCGTTCGACTTCGGCGGCTTCGACTTCAATGACTTCGCCGAGGGCGCGGGTGCGGCCGGCCGAAAAGGCGGCGGTGGCGGATTCCGCGACATCTTCTCAGGCATGTTCGGCGGCGGCCGCGAGGCACCGATGACGCGGCCCGAACCGGGCGAAGATCTGGAATACCAGGTGAACGCCGGCTTCTGGCAGGCGATCAAGGGCACCGAGATGCAGCTCACGATTCCCCGCCGCGAGCTCTGCACCAACTGCCACGGCCAAGGCTTTCTTGAGCGCCCCGGGCAGTGTCCCGAGTGCCACGGTAAGGGACACATCACGCAGAAGAGCGGCAGCATGAAATTCAACGTGGCATGCCCGCGCTGCGGCGGCAGCGGCAAGGACCGCACCGTGTGCCCGGTTTGCCACGGTGACGGCCGCATCGAGCGCAGTGACGTGCTGAAGGTCCGCATCAAAGCGGGAACGCGGGACGGCCAGCGCATCCGCCTGCCGGGCCGCGGCAATGCCGGAACCATGGGCGCACCCGCGGGCGATCTCTACATCATCGTGCGGGTGGGTGAGCATCCGGTGTTCAAGCGCGAGGGCGACGATATTTATCTCACCGTGCCCGCGACCGTCAGCGAAGCGGCGCTGGGCGCCAAGATCGAGGTGCCGACCATCGATGGCCGGGCGCTGCTGAAGATTCCGCCGGGCACGCAATCTGGGCAGAAGCTGCGACTGCGGGAAAAGGGCGTTCCTTCGGCGGTCAAGGAAGGCGCACGCGGCGACGAGATTGTCGAGATCAAGCTGGTGCCTCCCAAGGTCAGCGACGAGCGGTCGAAGGAAATTTTGCGCGAGCTGGCCAAGCTGAATCCCGAGGATCCGCGGGAAGAGTTGTGGAAGAAGGTGTGAGATAGCTGACAACTATCGAGAGGACTATGGCCAAGCGTAAGAAACAAGGCGCGTACATGATCAGCGCGGTGGCGGAGATGTACGACATCCACCCGCAGACGTTGCGCCTGTATGAACGCGAAGGCCTGCTGAAGCCGTCGCGCACCGAAGGCAACACCCGCCTCTACACCGACGAGGATATCGAGCGGCTGGAACTGATCTTGTCGCTGGCGCGCGACCTGGGAGTGAACATCTCGGGCATCGCCATCATTCTGCAAATGCGCGAGCGCATGGACGAAATGCAGCGCCAGATGGCGGGCTTCGTCAGCTACGTGCGCAACGAAGTGATGGCGCGCGCGCAACACGCCGATCCCAGCCGCGGAGCCCTGGTGCCGCTGCGGCGCGGCATCGTCATCAAGCCGGAGAAGAAGAAACAGTAGCCAGTAGCCAGTAGCCAGTAGCCAGTTGCCAGTTGCCGATCCCTAGTTGTCTACTTCTGTCATCCTGAGCGCAGGCGGCGCTTCGCCGCCGGAGTCGAAGGATCTGCGGTTCGAGCCACGGGAAAACCGCAGATCCTTCGACTCGCCCGCTGCGGGCTCGCTCAGGATGACAATAGTAACTGGGACTGACCACCGACTACTGGCTACTGGCTACTGCTTTTTCAGCTTGTCCACTTCTTCCCTGGCCCGCTTGGCGTAAGGTCCATCGGGCAGGATCTTCAAGTAGGCCTGGTAATTTTCCGCGGCGCCGGCCTTGTCGCCGGTCTTATTCAACACCTCCGCCAGTTTGAACGTGGCCTCGGCATCGTGAGGCTTGAACTCCAGCGCCTCGCGATAGCGGCTGATGGCGGCGGAATAATTCTGCTTGACCCTGAAGTAGAAGTCGCCGATCTCCACGTCTTTCATGGCCCGCATGGGACTGTAGGGCGTGAATTCATCGACATCGCTACCGTTGTTTCCCAGCCCCGCTTCGGGATGCTTGTTGGCATCGTCGGCCGGGGGCGAGACGTCGATTTGCGTCTGCTTGCTGGAACTTTCTCCGGCAGGAACGTTGTCCGAGCGCGGCGGATTTTTGCGGTTGTCTTTAGGGGGCGGCGCCGACCTATCGGTGGGGACCTGTTCGACCGGCTGCTGATCTTGCGCGATGGCAACCCCGGTAAACCCGAGACAAAGTATGGCGAGAATCAGATAACGCAAACGCACTCCCATATTCTATTTCAACCCAGCATTTCTGTTGAGGACTCGCGGGATCGGATGGCCACTCATTTTCGCCGGATGTGCAGCACCTTCTGCACTTCGGCGACTACCTCGCCGGCTTCATCTTTCACCTCGACGGTGAATGTCGGCTCGTACTTCTCCTGAAGTTTGAGCTTTTCGCGAATCTCGTTGAGTTGCGCGTCGGTCAAGCGAAACTCGGCCTTGACTCTTCCCTTCCCGGGCTTGCGAAAGCGGATGCTGGCGGCTTTGTCCCAGACAATGTAATCGCGGCCCAGGTTTTCCATCAGCATCAGCATGTAAAAGGGATCGGCCATCGAGTAGAGCGATCCCCCATAGTGAGTGCCGACGTAGTTGCGGTTCCAGAAGCGCAACTTCATTTCGACATCGACGGCCCGGTCGGAGCGCCAGCGCACGCGAATTCCGGCGCCGCAGAACGGCGGCCAGATGTTGATGGCGCGCAGCATGAATCGTTGCAGTTTCGTAGCCATGGATTAGAACGATGATAGACCGTCAAGGATCGAGTACGTCGTGGTGAGATTAGGCAGTACCGGAGAAAAATAAAAGGCCGTCCACCATGGACGGCCTTTCTCGGCTGGTCGCCTCTCGCCTTCAGACTCCCCAGGAGAAGAACTTTGAGCGCGCGGTCGATCCCCCTCGACCGCGCCTCTTCCCCGGGTCATTATTGCTGTTGCGTTTGCTGCGTCTGACCGGAGGAACTCGGCTGCGCGGATGAAGCCGACTCCGTCACGTAATTCGTCATGAGCGTTAGATCCACGCGACGGTTCTTGGCCCGCCCGCCGGAGCTGGCGTTCGTGGCCACGGGATTGTCCTTGCCCAGACCAATCAGGTAAATCTTGTGCGCCGGGACGTTATGTTTTTGCGCCAGGTACTGGATGACGGCGTCGGCGCGACGCTGGCTGAGCTGGTAGTTATAGTCGGCCGGCCCGGTCGAATCGGTGTAGCCTTCCACCTGAACGATGTAGTGCCTCTGACTGCCGAACTGCTCGGCGAACTCGTCCAGCGCCTGCTTGTCCTTGCGCGTAAGCTCCGTCTTGTTGAAGGCGAACAAAACCGTGGTGTCGTTGACCGGCTTGTAGTTGTCCAGATTCTCAACCGTGCCCGCCAGGCTGGTCACGCGATGCGAGGCCTGCGTCGCGTTCTGATTGGCCTGGTCGGCAGCCTGACCTGCAGCGAAGGCTTTCTGATCGGCGGCGTCAGCCTGCGACTTCGCCTGCTGGATGCCCTGTTGGGCGCGCGCGTCGGTGTCGCGGATGTCGCGAGTATTTTTCGCGGTCAGATCATCTAATTCATTGGTCTTGTTGACGGTCGGCGTGACTTCGTTGCGTACGTAGTTCTTGGTGGCACAGCCGACCGTAAACGGCAGGCTGCCCGCGACCAGCGCTGCTACGAGGGTAAATCGATTCATAGGATAAGCTCCTTGCAAACCTGCGGCGGCGACATTCGACCCCAGCCGCCTGATAACAAATGTGCAACCATGCTGCCATTGGGGGATCGCGGCGGCTGGGAGAAACACGTATTGGTTTCAATGGTTTAGGAGCAGCCGGGAGGCGTTCCTTTGGGGTCGGTCTAACGAACCGGATAATCCTGACGCGAGGAGTAGAATTTTTACCGGGTTGAGGGCGGCTTGAAAGGGTGATCGGTATTCCTGGATTGCGCTGTTTTTGCGCGGCGGGGCATGGCTTCGTCCACCACAGCCGACACCCGCGAGGGATTGAAATCACCGCTTCAGGGGGATTATTTATGGGCATCTCACGCTTTGAAGGGGCACGGCTTCAGCCGTGCCGTAAGCTGCCGCCATTATGATGGCTTTAGCCACGGAGGGATTTCGGGGTTCAAATGAAGCGCGCCTTTCCTCAGGGGCTAAAGCCCAACTCTCTACGCACACGTAACGGCACGGCTGAAGCCGTGCCCCTTCAAAGCCGGCTGTCGACTAGCGAAACAGACGAATAAACCGCTTCAAGGCAGCTCTTTTGCACTGCGAACCTTTACTGAATGGACCTGCACCAGAAAATTCGGACGCTTCCCACCTCGCCCGGCGTGTATCTATACAAGAACGCCGAGGGCGAGATCATCTACGTGGGCAAGGCCAACAGCCTGCGCGCGCGGGTGCGTTCCTATTTTCTGGAGGGCGCTGCCGACAACGCCAAAACCGGATCGCTGCTGCGCGAAGCGGTCGATCTCGACTACATCGTTGTGGACAACGAAAAGGAAGCGCTGGCGCTTGAGAACAACCTGATCAAGCAGAAGAAGCCGCGCTACAACATCCTTCTGCGTGACGACAAGACCTATCCCTACATCAAACTGACCATCGGCGAACGCCATCCGCGGGTGTATCCGACGCGCCGCTTGCGCCGCGACGGATCGCTCTACTTCGGGCCGTATTTTCCCACCAGCCTGGCCTATCGCATCGTGGACCTCATCCACCGGCACTTTCTGATTCCTTCGTGCAAGCTCGACCTGAATCGCTATTATCCGCGGCCCTGCTTGCAGTACTACATAGGGCGCTGCCTGGGGCCGTGCGTCGAAGGGCTGACCACGCCCGAGCGCTACGCCGAAGCCGTACACGACGTGAGGATGTTCCTCGAAGGCCGGGGCGTTGATCTGTCGCGCTCGTTGCAGCAGCGCATGGCCGCCGCCGCCGAGCGTCAGCAGTATGAACTGGCGGCCAAGTATCGCGATCTCATTTCGACCGTTGAGTTGCTGGACAAGAAGCAGCGCATCGCCTCGGTTGAGGGCGACGATGCCGATGTCTTTGGCTATCACTACGAAAACGAGATGCTGGCGGTGAACCTGTTCCACATGCGCGGCGGCAAGATCGTGGACAAGCGCGAGTTCTTCTGGGAGGACCTCAGCAGTATGGTCGGCACTGCGGGCTTCCAGCCGGGCGAATTCTTTTCGGCGCTGCTGAAGCAGGTTTACCTGGACCAGCAGTATGTTCCGCACACCATCTACGTTGCGGTGGACTTCGAAGATCGCGTCCCGCTGGAGGAAGTGCTCTCGGAAGGGCAGAAGCGGAGAGTGCAGATTCACGTGCCGCAGCGCGGCGACAAGCGCTCGCTCATCGATCTGGTGGGACAGAATGCCAAGCAGGCGTACGATCAGCGCTTCCGTGTCATGAAGCCGGCGGCGAAGGCGATCCAGGAAGCCTTGCAGGACGCCCTCATGCTGCCGGAGCTGCCCAAGCGCATTGAGTGCTTCGACATCTCGCATATCCAGGGCGCCGAAACCGTCGCGTCGATGGTGGTGTGGGAAGACGGCAAGATGAAGAAGTCGGACTATCGCAAGTTCATCATTAAGGGTGTCGAGGGCGTGGACGACTTTGCCTCGATGCGCGAGGTGGTGACCCGCCGCTACAAGCGCGTCCAGGATTCGGGGTCCCCAGGAAGCGCCGATTCTGCGCTCCCTGGGGTGAAAGTAGAAAAGCAGACGGTGCCGAGCCTGGTGCTGATTGACGGCGGCATCGGGCAATTGCACGCCGCCGCGCAGGCGCTGGAGGCACTGGGCATCATCAACCAGCCGCTGGCCTCCATCGCCAAGCGCGAGGAGATCATCTACGTCCTGGGTCAGGAAGACGAGCCGGTGGTGCTCGACCGCCATTCGCCGGTGCTGCACCTGGTGCAACTGGTACGCGATGAAGCCCACCGCTTTGCCGTCACCTTCCATCGCAAACGGCGGCAGATGCGTGACCGCAAGACCGAATTGCTGGACATTCCCGGCGTGGGTGAACGGACCACCAACCGCCTGCTGCAGCACTTCGGCAGCTTGCAGGCGGTGAAGGAAGCCGATGCCGCGGCGCTGGCCTCGGTGGTGAGCCGTCCCCAAGCCGACGCGATTCTGCGCTATTTTGGAAAGTCAGATAGCATTTAGCACTTAGTAATTGGCAGTTCGCAGTTACCCTTGGGCCGGCAGGGACGCTGTAGCTTTGGCTAATTAAACGCTAATTGCTAACTGGAGACCTCATGAGCTCGGAAATGGAAGCGATCGACAAGGCGAAGGAAGCAGCCGAAGAAGGCAGAGAAAGGAAGCACCTGGCTCCGGTCAGCCTCACTATGGCGATCCTGGCCGTGATGGTGGCCACGGTTTCGCTGCTCGGCCATCGGGCGCATACGGAAGAAATTCTGCTGCAGACCCGGGCCACCGACCAGTGGGCCTATTACCAGGCAAAGAACATACGCCGCAACAATCTGGAGGCCCTCGACGACGTGCTCACGGCGCTGGAGAACACCAAGGCCGAACGCGCCCAGGAGGTGCAGAAACGTTTCCACGATGAGATTGACAAATATCGCGACCAGCAGAAAGACATCCAGAACGAGGCGCGCAGCCTGGAGGCGGAAGTCGGACTGGCCAGCCGCCGCGCCGATCGCTTCGACCTGGGCGAGGTATTTCTGGAGATCGCGCTGGTCGTCACTTCCATTACGTTGCTGACGGACAAGCGCGGCTACTGGTACTTCGGATGTGTGCTGGCGACGGTAGGCATTGTCGCCGCCGCCAGCGGACATATGGTGCACTGAGGCGGGAGGCTGATTTTATGAGTTGTCATTACGAGCGCCCGGTTTTTCGGGGTCCCCAACGAGCACCGGTTTTGTGCTCGTTGGGGTGATTGGGCGCGAGGAATCTGCTTTTTCCGCAATTGGACAAAAGCGGATCCCTCGCTGCGCTCGTGATGACAATTTGCAAATAGGCTACAGCATCAAGAGAATCTGGTGAGGGCTAGTTGCTAATTGCTAATTGCTAATTGCTAATTGCTAATTGCTAATTGCTAACTGCTAGTTGCTAGTTGCTGCTCACGGCTCCCATCCTTCTTCCCCAACCAGCGGAACGAAACGGCAGAGATCGTGCAAACTCACGATCGTCTTCGCTCCCACTTTGCGCACGACCTGCACCTGCTGCTCAAAGCGGCCTCCCACCGGCACCACCAGCCTGCCGCCATCCGTAAGTTGGGCCACCAGGCTCTCGGGAATTTTCGGCGCCGCGGCCGCAACCAATATCTTGTCGAATGGAGAGTGCTGTGGCAGGCCAACGCTTCCATCGCCCACCACAACGTGAACGTTGACGTAGCCAAGCCTGGCCAGGATCGCGCCCGCCTTCATCGCCAGCTCGGCGTGCCGTTCGATCGTCCATACCTCAGCCGCCAACTCGCCCAGGATGGCGGCTTGGTATCCCGTGCCCGTGCCCACTTCCAGCACGCGGTCCGTTGGACGCAACTCCAGCGCCACGATCATGGCGGCCACGATGTAGGGCTGGGAAACGGTTTGGCCGGCGCCGATGGGGAGCGGGTAATCGCCATAAGCGTCGCCCAGGTCTTCGTGGGCGACGAACTCCTCACGCGGGACTTTTCCCATCGCAGCCAGCAGGCGGGGATCGCGAATGCCGCGCGCGCGGAGTTGCTCCTCCACCATGCGAGCGCGCTGATGCTGTGGGGTCTGGTGGCCGTTCATCGTTTCCGCTTACGAATAAGAACGTCGAAGCTGACCACCCCGTTCTCGTCGCGTATCGCTTCCACGGTATATTCGCTGTTGATGTTGTATTCGAACTGAATCACCTGCTGCGCCGACCTGGTCAGGTTGGTGATATAGGTGAGGGTCACATTGTTGGAGACCTGCTGCTCGAAGGTGACGCGGGCATTGGGATTGTTGTCGGGACCGCCCAGGGAAGGATTGATCCGGATGGAACTCACGCCGAATATCCTCGACACGCGGTTGGAGACCGCCTGATTGATCGCCTGTCCGAGTAGGGCGCCCGAGGCACTCTCGGCAAACCCTGACTGCGGCGCAGCGTTCATCGCGCTTTCCTGTTGTGTCCGCCCGAAGGCCAGCAGGGCTACGATGTCCTCGCTGGAGAGCGGCGGGTCCGAGCGATAGGTGGTGTTCAGCCGCTCGAAGGTGCCGTGCAAGCCAATGGTGATGTCGTAATCGCGGACCCGGGTGGAGGCCTCTATGTCCAGCACCGGGTCAATGCGCACTGGGTCGGTAAAGGTGATATCGCCGCGCTCCAGGTGATACTTGGCGCCAGCCAGCTTGATGTCGCCCTCGGCAATGTTGATACGTCCCAGCAAGACCGGCCGGGCGGCCGTGCCCCGCAGCCGCAGGTCCACGTCGCCCGCCAGTTTCGCCAGCGCCGTCTGTACCGTCAACTCCGGCGTGGAGAGGATGCGCACATCCAGACGCAGATTATTCAGCGGTGAATTTGCCACGGCTATGGGCGCCGGACCCACCTGCGCCAAAGCGAAGGTCAGGTCGCTGGACGGAATCTGCGCGAACCGGGTAACCGTTACATCTCCGCTCAGAATTGAGCTTTGCAGCGTGCCCACCAGGCGAAGCGATTCATCCGCCGTAACGCTGATCCCGGCATAGCGAAAACGAATTTCAGCACCGTTGGCGGTCAGGTTGACACCGCCGGTCCGGCCGAAGGTGATGAAGCCGCCAAAGGTCACCAGCCCGCCGCCGGTGCGGGCCGTCAGGTGCTCCACTTCCAGCCGGTTCTGGTTGAAGACGAGGCTTCCGTTGATATCGCCCAGTCCGGCGGGAAGATCAATCATCGAGAGACCGCCGTGCTGGATATCGATGCGCCCCGTGATCGCGGGCTGCGCCATCGGACCATTCACGGTGAGGTCCAGATTCGAAATGCCGTACGAACTCACCTCAGGATCAAGGGTGTGCACCAGATTCAGGTCGACATGGCCATTGGCGCGAAGGGCCAGCCGGCGATCGTCTTTCAGGCTGGCGCTGCCGGTCAAGGTGAAGCGCGAATCGCCGCTGGCCAGGGTGCAGCGTTGCACCGTGACCACTTGGTTCGCCATCGCAAGTTCCACGGGCCCGTCGCTGGTAATCGCAACCTTTTCCACTTCCACGGCGAATTGGTCAAGGTGGAACTTGCCGTTCAGCAGCCTGGGCTGCTTCAGGGGTCCGGTCAGTTCTGCATGTCCAGCCAGCGACGCGTGGTGGGTGACCCTTTGGCGGACCTCCGCCGGCAGGAAGGGATTGATGTCCAGGCCGGAAAACTCCAGCTTCAGATCCGACGGCAGGTCGCCGCGCAGTTCAATCCCTCCATCCACCGCCAAGCTGGCCGCAGGAAAATTCGATCGCGCCGTGAGTTGCAGATGATAGCCATGGGTCGCCGCGTCGGCCGTAACTCCGCCGAGACGGTCCCCATTAAGCACCAGGCCACTTACTTGCACGTGGGCATTGATCAGCGGTTGCTCGATGGTGCCCGATCCCTTGGCGGTGAACTTGCCGATGCCTCCTACTTGCACGCGCGGCGTTTGCAGTTCGGGGACATTCGCCAGATCGATGCTCTCGCCGGTCAGGTCGAAGCGCATGTCTTTGTTGCCGAAGTTGTAGGCAGCCGAACCCGTAAGTTTGCCGCGCATGGCCTGCATCTGGATGTCATCGAGTTGCACCTCGTGATTTGCAAACGCGAGGTTCGCCGTGAGCGATTTGACGGGACGGCCGTAGGCTTGCCCTGCCGTCAATGAGAAATGTCCCGCGCCGTGAGGATTGGCTTCCGTTCCGGCAGCCTGCACGGTGAAATTCAGAGTGCCCGTCACGGGATAATTCAGACCCGCGGCGCGCTGCAGGTCCGCGACGTCCGCATCGCGGATGGCAGCCTTCACCTGGAACGGCAGGTTTCCGGTGAAACTCCCTTTCTGCAGCGTTGCCGAACCATCCACATTCAAGTGCGCGCTGCCTTCTTGAACGACGCCGTGATGCACGGCAACGCCCGTGGACGAGTACTGCACGTCCCCGGAAAACTGATCAATGTGAATGCGCCTGGGTTGTGCCGTGGGTTGCGGCGGAGGCGGAGGCGGCGTTGAAGCGAAGTGGAAGAGCGATTTCTTCTTCGCAGGCGCCTGGGTCGGGGGCGCCGAACCATGCACTGTAGGCACATAGATGTAAGTGAAGTCAGAGGCTTGTACGTGGCCGGCAATCTGCGGGTCCTTCAGCCTGCCGCTGAGTGTGCCGTCGAAGCTTGCCCCGCCTGCGAGTTCTACCGGCGGTGGCGGGCTGCCCTTGGCCGTGAGCAGCGGCTGGAACTCGGTCAGGCTGGTGGTGTTCAGGACTACGTGCAGAGCCGCCGAGGTCGAGCCCAATGTGCCCGTCGCATTCACATGGGAGTGCGGGGTCGTCATGGTCAGGACCGAAAAATCCATCACTTGCGCTCCGGGGTTGTAGCGGGCCCGCACTGTTGCGGTCACAGGCAACTGGTTGGCGGATGGCTGCGCCGGAGGGGTAACGTCGAGCGCCAGGTCGGCGCTGGCATCGGCCACGGACTGCGTCCACGCCAGATTCACCGTTCCGCCCACGCTGCCCACTGGGTTCAGCTTCTCGTACGGCACCTCCCTGGTGGAGAACATGCGCGCCAGCTCCGTCAGAGATAGGCCGGTCACCCGTAAGTGGGCCGTCCCCTGCTGCAGACCAGGGCCCGAGATTGGCGGAAAAATGGATTTACGCCTGTTGGGGCGTTTCTTCGCGCCGGGCTTCGCGCGTTCAGTGGTCTGTTCCACGCTCGGTTTCATGCCACGGGTCGAGCCTGACAAGAGGTTTTTGACTTCGGCGTCGCCGGTCACTCCCCCACCCAACAAACGTCCGACGATTCGAGTGAGCGCCAGATTATCGCGCGCGAGCGAAAAATCGGCGCTTACACCCGCGTCGCGCACCTCGACTCCGTTGTCCAGATAGGTGACGCCGCGCGCCGCAGCATACCCTCGCGTGGCGACGCCCGTGGTGGACGAATAGGTGCCCGACCCGTCGAGCGTTGCCCTGCCACCGCGAAGCTCGTACAAGCGGACGACCGATCCCAACTGTGCAACGGCCAAAGCACTGCTGTACTTGAAATCCAGTTTGGGGTGGTCGAAGTTGGTGAGCTCTCCAGTCGCCTGCAAGGAAGAATTCTCCGACATCAAATTCAGCGACTTGATTTGCAGCCGGTTGGACCACAGGCTGAATGCCACCTCGCCCCGCGCCGCAACATCGCGGAGGTCCTGGTACTTTACGTCCATCTTGCCGGCTTGCACGGCAGCGTCGTAGCGGCGGTCGCCGCGATCGTAGGTCATGGCTGCAGTAACATCATCGGCGGCGAAATCAAGCGGCAACGCCCGGTCATTCACCAGCAACAAGCCGTTGTGCACATCGAGGCGGGCGATCGCCAGATCGAACAATTGCTGCACCGGCGCGGCACGGCTGCGCAGCTTCGGTTCCGGAGCGTTGGTCGTCCCATCGGGTTTCACAATGAGGTGCACGACAGGACGGTGCAGGGTCAATTCCTTGAGGCTGATCCGCTTCTCCGCGAAGGAGATGATGTGCAGCCGAACGTGGATGCGGTCAGCGTGCGCGTACGGCTGCTGGTCCGGAGCTTCCAGTCCGTGGATGGTCAGATCGTCGGCGTCGAACTCGAGCTTGGAGAGGTTCCAGCGAAAAGCATGCAACTCGACGCGACCGCCGGTGGCCTCTTCCAAGGTGGCAATCGTTTTGCGCCGCACCAAATCCGCGAACCGCGGGCTTCGCACATACCACAGCAGGACAATAGCGGCCGCCAACACCGCCACCCCGAGTGCGGCCTCAATCCACAAGCGAGTGTGCGAACGGCGAATCTGGGTTTCTGCGCTCATTCTCAGTTAGTGCCGGAGGCCCGGTTCTGCTCGGCCACGGCGGTTTCGGCGGGGATCGGTATGGTGCTGTGTATCTCCGCCTGCTGACGCAGGTTATGCAACCACGCGTCCAGCAGTTCATCCATGCGCTGCTGGACAAGCAACTCGCGAATCCTGGGTTCTACTTCATCCAGAGCAACTACCTTGCCGCTATTTTTTCGCAAATCGGGCAGCAACTGACTCTTGTAGTACGCCTCAATTTCCTCGGGCTGAACGTGCACGTTGGGGCGCAGACGGACCTCCACGAAGTTCATCACTCGCACTTCGGTCAACAGGTGTGCCTTTAGTATGTCCGGAGTGAGTCCGTAGCTGGCGAGCAACTTCTGCCAACTGCCGTCGTCGTCGCCGTTCGGTACCTGCACGCGGAGTTTGGCGACATCCTTTTCTATGTCGTCTGGCGACGGCTGCAGGAAAGTTTTGTTGCCCATCTGCGCCTGCAACAACTGGCGGTCAATGAGGCGCTGCAAAGCTTTCACCCGATCTGCCTGGGTCACCTGGGCGATGGGCTTCTGCTGCATAAACGCCTCGAAACAGATCGCCTCCTCCCAGTCGCTCTGGAACAAAGGCTGGCGGTTCACCGTGGCAACGATTCCATCGATGACCTCGCCCGCCAGGGCGAAAGGCCCAGCAGTGGGCAGCAAGAACAATAAGCCAATCGTTAAATGGAATATTCGCTTCATCAAAATGTCTGTCCAATGCTGAAATAGAAATTGATATGACGCAGCGTTTCCACCGTATCCTTTTCCTGGACTGGGTAGCGCGTCGGATTAAAGTTATAGCCAATGTCGAAGCGCACCGGCCCGACCGGTGTCTTATAGCGTAAACCCATGCCGACAGCCTGGGGGTCATAGCTAAAATTGCACGTTGCCTTGCTGGTCGGCGCGGAGCAATTCGCGATCGAGGGCTGACGGAATTGCAGCATCCCACTGATGATATGGTTTGCGGTATCGAACACGTTACCCATATCGTGGAAGAAGACAAATCCAAGATTATCCCCTACGTAGGGCAAGGCCACGGGAGGAGTGCGAATCTCCAGGTTGTTGACGAACAGCCCCTGACCGCCAATGGGAAATCCGGTTACCAAGTCGCGCGGCCCAGCCTGGTTGATGGAGAAGCCGCGCAGCGAATTGCTGCCGCCCGCGAAGAACAATTCGGGCAAGGGGACGGAAGTGGCCTCGGTCGGCAGCTTTCCCGAGGGTGGCAAGCTGAGGAAGTTGTTGACGCCATAGGCATGCAGGATCCCAATTTGCGTGTTCCGCGCGAACACCCAGCGCTTTTTAATCCTGTAGTAGGTGGAATTCTGGACCAGCACCTTGCCAAAATTGGCCTCCGACCCCAGCGCGCTGGTCGCCAAACTTAAATCTGCGATGTTATAGCTTCCCTTGTGCGAATCGATGGGATTGTCGCGCGTGTCGCGCACATAGGTGAAACTCGGAATGGCCAGTCGCACCGGCTTCGAATACAACGGGATCAGAGTGGGATCGATGACCAGGCTATTGGGATCGATCGACACGCGCTGATAACTCAGCCGGTAGAGCAGGGTCGTCGCCCGGCTATATTTCTCTTCGGCCTGGACGGTCCCATCGAGCCGCTGCGAGGTGAAGGTATTCACATCGGCCGTATTGTCGTAGAAGACGGTGGCGTTGAGGCGCCACTTCTCGCGGTGAAACAGGCGGGGTGCGTCATAGCCAATCAAGGCACGGCGGGTCAGCAAACCGGCCCGCACCCGCATGGTGAGCGTCTGGTCCCGTCCGAACATGTTGAGGCGAGTGACTTCCAGTACTCCGTTGGGACTGACCCCGGTTTTGCCTTGTGGGTTGTTGGTGGTAGGAATATTGCCGGTGGCAAACTCGACGCCGCCGCCGTAGCGGAAGGTCCAACGCCTGGCCTCCTGCAGGTTAAAAAGCACATCTTTGGAAGGCGTCTGGCCATCCGGATTTTGCACCGCCATGTCCACCTGGTTGAACAGGCCCAGCTCGTAGAGCCGTCGTTGTGAATCCACCATTCGAGCCTGGCTCAACGGATCGCCGTCGCCAATGCGCATCTGGCGATCCACAATGTAAGCCCGGGTGTACTCTCGCCCGCTTACCAACACGCGATCGACAAACACCTGTTCCCCCTCAGTGATCGTGTACGTCACCTGCATGCGCTGTGGCTCGCCCGGCGCAGGCGACGCGGTCGCTTCAAACTGCACATTGGGAAACCCGTGGTTGTAATAAAAGTAGGTCACAGCGTCGCGATCGCTGGCGACGTTGACTTCGCTGTACGGCTGGCCCTCCACTTCGCTCATTAACGGGGCCAGGCGCTCCCGCGGGAAGTTATGATTGCCCGCCACCTGCAACGAATCCACCAGCGTCTGCCGGCCTTCCTCAATCTTGATCACCACCGCCATCTGGCCCTCCCGGCCCTGGTAGTCGTCCTGGAGGTCGGCGGTGACTTTGACATCAAGAAACCCATTTGCCTGGTAGAGGTTCTTGAGGACTGTCAGGTCGTCGGCCAGGAGTCTCTGGCTGAAACGGCCATTCGGCAGAAGCACGCTTGACGGCTGTAACGCCATGCGCTCGCGGATGGTGTCGCCATCGAAATACTTGTTGCCTTCCAGCCGCACCGCGGCCAGCTTGTGGCGCACGCCGGCATCGATCTTGTAAGTGATGTTGAGGTGGTTTTTCTCCGGAGACGGCTGCCGTCCCACGTCCACCGTGGCGTCGAAATAACCTTGCGTCTGCAGGTAGTCGCGCACGTTGCGGCGTCCTTCGTTCAGCAAATCGTCGTCAACGGAGTTCTCCTGGTAAACCGGAACCAGTTTCCTTAATTGCCGTTTGCTGATCTTCGCGCCCTCGGTGGTAATCGCCACTGTCGGTCCCTCTTCGGCTTTGAAAACATAGTCGAGACGGTTGGTATCGGGATGGTAGCGATGGTCGATGAGCGAGACCTGGGCCTCCAGATGATCGTTCTTCTGATACTTCTCGCGCAGCCGCTCCAGGGCGCGGGCGACGTGCTCCCGCTTCACTTTGTCGCCCGACTTCAGCTTGGTAAGGCTGCGCACCTTGTCGGGTGGAATGCCGGTGTCACCTTCGATCGTGACCTCTCCCACGCGCGCCAGCTCTCCCGGAACCACATGAAAATCCATGTCCATTTGCCGGGTGTCGTCGTGGGGAATGAGGTCATAGGTAATCGTGGCTTTGTAGTAGCCGTTGTCGGCCATCACCTTCAACATGCGTTCGACGGAGCGATCCACGTTTTCCTGTGAGAACGTATCTCCCAGATCGAGCTTGCTGGATTCCGCCAACTGGTGCGGCTTGGGATTTGTCTTGGGCGGCGTTCCGTCCACGTTGACTTTGCCATTGAAGTAGTTCTCCGTGGCCACGAAGACCAGGGACAACCCGTTCTCTTGACTGGACTCGGCCTCAACCTGCAACGTGGCGAAGCGTCCGGTAGCGTAGAGGACCCGCAGACTGGCGCGGATTTTGTCGCGATCCAGCGGCTCCCCGGTTTTCTGCGCCAGCAATTGCCGCAGCATTTCCGGGTTGGTGCCCTTGATACCGCGGAACTCGATGGCCTGAACGGTGACGCCCTGGTACTTACTCAGTTCGCCAAGCGGTTCGGGAAGATTGGTTTCGGGAGCCGTAGGCCCGGGCTTTTGACCAGTGGTCAAAGGCCCGGTTTGCGGCCACGGCTGGGAACCCGCCGAGTCAGGATTCTGGCCCGTGGTCAAGGGCCCGGTTTGCGGCCACGGCTGGGAACCCGCCGAGTCAGGATTCTGGCCCGTGGTCAAGGGCCCGGTTTGCGGCCACGCCAAGGGTACGCTCAGCACCAGCCAGGCGCAGAACAACGCAATTTTATGGAATGATGGCGTGATCGGCTCCGTCAAACTCTGACCTTCAGTACTTCCGCCTGCCCGGAGGGCCTCGTCCGACAGGGACCAGTCCGGTGTGCCATGCCGGCGAACATGAACCCGGTCCTCACGGCGAAGTGAATCTCGAATCCCTATAATAAACAAGGAAGCCTTCCCCGGAGCAGGTGCCGTCGTTGGAATTCGCCGAACGCTATTCCCGCCAGGTCCTCTTTCCACCCATTGGGCCCCAAGGACAGAAGCAGCTTGCGGCGGCGCGGATCGCCATTGTGGGATGTGGAGCTACCGGTTCCGCCATGGCTTCTCTGCTCTGCCGCGCCGGAGTGGGCAGCCTGCGCATCATCGATCGCGACTACGTCGAGCCCAGCAATCTGCAACGGCAGGCGCTGTTCGACGAGGCCGACGCCGCCGAGTCTCTGCCCAAGGCCATCGCTGCGGCCCGCAAGATCAAAGGTTTCAACTCGGAGATTGCAGTCGAGCCGCACGCCGCGGACCTCACACCCACCAATGTGGAAGCCTTGCTCAACGAGGTTGATCTCATCCTCGATGGCACCGATAATTTCGAAACCCGCTACCTGATCAACGATTTTGCCATCTGGAAAAAATTGCCGTGGATCTACGCCGCCGCTGTGGCGAGCTACGCGGTCACCATGACCATCCTTCCCGCCGAGACGGCGTGCCTGGCCTGTGTCTTTCCTGATTCCCCCCGTGGCATGGTCGAGACTTGCGACACTGCCGGCATTCTGAATTCGGCGGTGAACTTTGTCGCCTCGATTGCCTCCACCGAAGCCATCAAACTGCTGGTCGGCGCCCGCGACAAGGTCCGGCGCACACTTCTGTCTTACGACGTGTGGAGCAACGACTTCGCGGAGATCAAGACGGCCAAGCCTCGGCCGGGTTGCCGGGCGTGCGACCGGCACGACTTTGTCCACCTCGCCGGCGAGGGACGCCCGCACATCACGCTCTGCGGGCGCAATTCCGTCCAGATCCATGAGCGGCAGCGGCCCGTTGATTTCGACGAACTCACCCGCCGCCTCAGCCCTCACGGCACGGTGCGGCACAGCGAGTTCATTCTCAAATTCTGGCGCGATCCCTACGAGCTAACGCTCTTCCCCGACGGCCGGGCCATCATCAAGGGCACCACCGACACGGCCATCGCGCGCAGTCTGTACGCGCGCTATATCGGGTCATAAAGCAGGGGTTAGGGGCTAGGGCAAGGGATTCAGGATTCAGGATTCAGGATTCAGGATTCAGGATTCAGCATTCAGCATTCAGGTTCTCCTAGTCTCTAGCCCCTAGTCCCTAATCCCTAGCCCCTAACACCTAGTTGCTTCTTCTGATATCTTTTCCATTCACATTACCTGAGGCCGCTCGAATGTCTGTATCCCAAACCCTGGTCGATACCCGCCCGCAGCCGAGCAAGTCGTATCGCTGGTTAGTGCTGATCTTCGTCAGCCTGGCCATGTTCGGCAATTACTACATTTACGACAGCATCAACCCGCTGGAGCGCATCTTTCTCCAGCAGTTGAATTACTCCGCTTCCATGTTCGGCTGGCTGAATGCCAGCTACAGCGTGGCGGCGGTGGCGACGCTGTTGATCGGCGGCATCCTCATCGATCGCTTCGGGATCAAGCAATCTTTAATGCTCTTTTCAGCTCTCATTTTTTTGGGAGCTCTGTTGACGTCGCTCAGCGGAAATTTTTATCTCATGGTCGCTGGCCGTGCGGTCGTTGGACTCGGCGCTGAATCGCAGATCGTAGCGGTTACGACTGCCCTGGCGCGCTGGTTCAAGGGCAAGGAACTCAGCTTCGCGTTCGGCATCAACCTCACCATCGCCCGAATCGCCTCCATCGCAGCCGACAATTCCCCGACATGGGCCAAGTTCGCCTTCTTCCCCAACGGGGTCAATGCCCAGCCCAGTTGGCATCGTCCTCTGGTACTCGCCGTAGTTGTTGGATCGACGTGCGTGATCGGCGCCCTGGTGTACTGGGCGCAGGAAACTTACGCCGAGACGCGCTACCACCTTGGCAAGTCGAGCGAGCCGGACAAGCTGAGTTTTCGCGAAGGGCTGAAATTCAATCCCTCCTATTGGTACGTGGTGGCGCTGTGTTTCACGTTTTACTCCGGAATCTTTCCCTTCCGTACGTTTGCCATCGATCTGTTCACCAGCAAATTCCTCTCGCAGATGGGTGCAGCCGCAACCTCGACCGCGGCCTTCGCTGTGGCCCAGCAAAAAGCGGGCTGGCTGAACAGTCTGCTTCCTTTTTCTGCCATGATCGCCACGCCCCTCTTTGGCCTGCTCGCCGACCGCATCGGCAAGCGCGCCGGCCTCATGGTCATCGGATCGTTCCTGATGATGCCGGTGTACCTGATGATCGCTTACAGCAGCATTTCGCTGTTGGTCCCGGTGTCGCTGATGGGGATTGCCTTCTCGCTGATTCCGGCGGTGATGTGGCCCTCCGTCGCCTACATCGTGGATGAGCGGCGGCTGGGTACTGCCTACGCGCTGATGAGCTTGTTGCAGCAGATCGGTTTCTTTATCTTCAACCTCGCGATCGGGAAGGCCAACGACATAAGCCATGCCGGGCCCACCAATTTCGGCGGCTACGCGTTGGGAATGTGGATCTTCTCGATTCTGGGCTTCTTGGCGTTGCTCTTTGCCCTGTTGTTGCGTCAGCGTGAGACCGGCCCCAACGCCCACGGACTGGAGACCATCACCACGCATTCGCAGGCGTGATAGCGCCGTGAGCGGGCGCGAACTCCAGTTCTATCCGAATGCAGGCGTCGGCCGTGAACTGTGCAGCGAACTGGGCGAATGGCTGGCGGTTTACTTGGAAGCACCGCCTTGCGTCAGACCGTGATACTTCAGCATGGGTTCAATGCTGGGCGGTCCCCCGCGCCACGTGACATACATTTTCTCCAGGTCCTCGGTGTTGCCCCGCGATAACACCATCTTGCGGAAGCGGTCGCCGTTGGCGCGCGTGAGGCCGCCGTGGTCTTCGAACCATTGGTAAGCATCGTCATCCAGCATCTGGGTCCAAAGATAAGCGTAGTAACCGGCGGCATATCCGCTGCTCCAGATGTGGGCGAAGTAGCTGGAACGGTAACGCGGCGGCGTGTAGCTGATCGCCAAGTGGGTTTGTTGCAACGCCTCGGTTTCGAATGCATCCGGCTTCTCGATTGGCGCACTTGCCGGAAGCGCGTGCCACATCATGTCCAGCTCGGCCGCGGCCAGCAACTCAGTGGTGTCGTAGCCCTTGTTGAAGGTGTCCGACCTCTTGATCTTCGCCAACAAATCCGCCGGCATGGGTGCGCCCGTCTTGTAGTGCTTCGCGTAATGCTGGAAAACCGCCGAGTAGGTGGCCCAATGCTCATTGAACTGCGAGGGAAACTCGACGAAGTCGCGCGCCGTTTCGGTCCCGGACAGACTGGGGAATTCGGTATTGGCGAACATGCCGTGCAACGCGTGACCGAATTCGTGGAACATGGTCCTGACATCGTCCGAGGTGAGCAGAGCAGGCTCGCCCGCTGCGGGCATGGAGAAGTTGGCGACGTTACTGACTACAGGCCGCGTACCGAGCAATTTTGACTGGCCGACCAGGTTGTTCATCCACGCGCCACCCTGCTTGTTGTCGCGCTTGAAGTAGTCGCAGTAAAACAGCGCCATCGAACTGCCGTCGGCGTCGAAAACTTCGAACACGCGCACCCCTGGCGTATAGACCGGAAGATCTTTGCGCTCCTTGAAGGTCAGGCCATAGAGCTGGTTCGCCGCGTAGAAAACCCCGTTCTCGAGCACATTGTTGAGCTCGAAATACGGTTTGACCTGCTCTTCGTCGAGATCGTACTTGGCTTTGCGCACCTGCTCGGCGTAGAAGTCCCAGTCCCAGGGCTGGAGTTTAAATCCGCCCTTCTGGCCGTCAATCACGGCCTGGATGTCCTGGGCTTCGCTGGCTGCCTTGGCCGTTGCCGGGGGCACCAGCGCGTTCATGAACTTCAGCGCGGCTTCCGGGGTTTTGGCCATCTGGTCTTCCAGATTCCAGGCAGCGAAGTTCGGATGCCCGAGCAGCTTGGCTGTCTGGGCGCGAAGCTGTGCGATGCGCGCGATGGTGTCACGGGTATCGTTGGCATCGCCGCGTTCGGCGCGATTCCAGGATTCCGAGAAGAGCGCCTGACGGGTGGCGCGATTCGTCAAAGAGACCAGATCGGGCTGCTGCGTCGTGTTCTGCAATGGCAGGACGAAGCCCTCCACCTTGCGGGTCTTTGCCGCCTCGGCCGCAGCACTGATCTGCGCATCGCTAAGGCCCGCCAGCGCCGCTTTGTCCGTCGTCACGTATGCGGCCGCCTTCGTGGCAGCCAGCAGCTTGGTCGTGAAGTCGTTGGAAAGGGTCGCTAATTCTGCGTTGAGCTTCTTGAGTTCGGTCTTGTCAGCGTCGCTGAGCTTGGCCCCGGCATGTACGAACTCTTCGTAGGAATGCTCCACCAGGCGCAACGATTCAGGATCGAGCTTGAGCGCCTTGCGCTGTTGGTAGATTGTTGCCACCCGCTGAAACAGCTTGGAGTCAAGAAAGATTGCGTCGTGGTGAGCTGCCAGTTTGGGCGCCTCGGTTGCTCTCACCTTCTGCAGCTCTGGATTGGTATTCGCGGCGGTCACAGCGAAAAACGCATTCAGGACCCGCTGCAATAACTGGCCACTCTTCTCCATTGCGACAAAGGTGTTCTCGAAGGTCGGCGGCGCGGGATTGTCCGCAATCGTCTGCACCTCCTTGCGTTGCTCGGCCATGCCCGCCTCCATCGCCGGTTGATAATCTCCGTCCTTGATCTTGTCGAAAGGAGGCGCCTGGAACGGCAGCGAGCTGGGCGCGAAGAAAGGGTTGTCGGGACCAAACTTTTCACTGGAAGCCTGAGCAGGAAAAGTGCTTAAGCCAATGACGACGGCAGCAGCAAGTATCAGAGCATTCATGGTTAGTAGTGTAATCGCTGGGAGGACATATAAAGTTTCATTTGTAGCAGAGGCCCAGCCCGGCCATCGTGGGACTGACGACCGACCGTTACACCGAAGTCAGGGCGTCGCGCGTGGCTTTCAGCGTGTGGATCAGCGATTCCTTGGGCAGCTTGCGGATGATCGGCTCGATCACCCATCCCAGCCCCATGGGGATGTCGCGCGTCAGCGAAATCGCGCGGCACTCAACATACACGCCGTCGTCCCGCTCCTGGAAACGCCAATAGGAATACAGACGCCACAAGAATCCGTAGCCGGTGTCGGGCGACAGCACCTTCTCTTTTTCCGTGCCGGCATCGTCCACCTCGGCGATTCGCGTGGTATGGGAGCGGCAGCACCAGCGAGCAGGTTCCACGGACGAATAATGCACGTCGTGGTCGGTGTCGAGCACCACGGTAATGATTTTCTTTTTCAGCAGCCGCAGGAAGATCTGGAAATCGTCGCCGTTGTGCGTGATTAGCTTCGAGTCCATCACGTCGGGCTGGTAAACATTCTTGTGGTTGTCGTAATCCTGAATGAGGGCAAGAGTGGCAGCGACGGTTGTGCCCGGAATGAATGCGGCCCCGATCCAGTCGTGAATCAGGCCGTTCGGTATCTTGACCGCCGCGTCCCCCGACCATAGTTGCGCGGCGATGTCTCCATGCCGCACTTGCTGAGCTATTTTAGGATCGGTATCAGACCACAGGAATGCGCCGTGCCCATGCAACGATGGCGCCATGGCGGCTTCGGCCTCGCGGATGTAGGCTTCGAAAGCCGCCATCGTACGAGGCTTCAACTGCACAATGTTGGCAGTCTGCGCCATAAGGGTCTGGCCTATTGCGAATCGTGGGCCGCCAGGATGCGATTGTCAAGGGACGGGCGTCAACCTTGGAACAATTCCGCTCGCAGCGTCTATGCCGAAGCGCGGCGGCGTTTTTTCGGCCGCTTCGGTTTCCCGGGTTTCTGGTGACGAGCCTCCATCTCCGCGATGCGCTTCCGCAGTTCTTGCAGTTCTTGTAGTTCGGTACCGGCCTCGCTTGCCTTTTCCGCCGCCGGTCCTGGCACGAACCTCTTCATCATTTGCAGTGGAGAGAGGGCCACGGATTGCACATCGGTCAAACGGCTTTCCAAGGTGCTTTGCACTTTTTTGTAAGCATCGAACGCCGACTTCAGATACCACATGATGAATTCCTGGCCGACGCGGTCCGACGCCACGATGAGTTGCCGCAGCAGTTCCAGCGGCAATCCGGTGGGCTGCTCCTTCGCGTCTTCCACGATGATCTGGGTCAAGGTCACACGGGTCAGGTCCTCACCGGTCTTGGCATCGACAACTTGCAAGTCTTTCCCGTTTCGGACTAGGGCGGCGATATCTTCCAGGTTGATGTAGCGGCTCCCAGAAGTGTCGTAGAGTCTGCGGTTTGCGTACTTCTTGATGACCACCTTGCCAGGGCCCACGGGCCGCCTCCTTGTTGCATTGCAAAATAATTGTACTTTTAGGTTGACAAGGAGCGCAAGGAATACTAGGTTTAACTTAATGCTGCAATGCAGCAAAAACGGAGGTCATTATGCCTAGAGCAATTAAGCCCGAGTCCACAACCGCCCACGCCCGGGAGTCATCCTTTGTTTCCTTGCTGTCGGGATGGGTGCAGCAGGGGGTGGAGAATTTCTTTGCCACGCAACGAATCCTGGTGGATCTGATCACGCGTCAGAATGCGGATGTCATGCACATGCTGCGGGAGCGGTTGAACGATCCCGCCTATTGTCCGGCCGAGGTTTTGACCGATCTGACCGGCGAGGGAGTGACCAACTTCGTTGAAGGACAGAAGTTGCTCCTCAACTTGGCCCAGCAGGAATACGAACTGGTCACCAACGGCGTGAAAGAGCGGGTTGGCGGTTCGCCGGCAGCCACCGCCCTCACCGATTTCATGCGTCGCGGTTTCGATACCTTTGTCGAGATGCAGCAGGATATCCTTAAGATCGCCAACAAACAGATGCACAACTGGCTGACCGCGGTAAAGGCCGGTAAGCCTTATGCCAGCGAAGGTATGGTCGAGGCCGCTCGCGAGAGCTTCGACACTTTCGTCCACGCGCAGAAGAAGTTCCTGGACGTCATTGCCGACGAAGCCGCCAAGGCTACCGGCAAGAACGGCGCAGCCAAGCACATGAAGACGACGGAAATCACCGAGCTGGCACGCCACGCCACCGATGCTTTTATCGAGGCGCAAAAGAAGCTGGCGGATATAGCCGGCCGCCAGGTCCATGCCGGCCTCAAAGCCACCAATCGCTCGCTGAACATGATTTCACCCAATGCGTTTACGCAATTGCCGGATTTTACCCGTGAAAACGTGAAGCATTTTGTGAATGCGGAGAAGGCCTTGATCGACACCGTGGCCAAACGTGCCCCCCAGCACAAGGCGGCTGGCAAGACCAAACCCCGCCGCAAGCACCCAGTGCGGACCATTAAGGTCGCACATGCCGTAACCGCCTGAGACGACTGATCCGAATGTCGCTCTCCGGCGTGCGCTTTGTATGAAGTCACTCGGCGTGCCGCAGTCTATGGGCTGCGGTGCGCCGGTTCGCTCTCTGCACCTGCCTAAATGGAAATCACTCCAGTGCTGGCATTCCCCTGTTGCAAAAAATCCTACAAATTTCTGGTAGTGTCCTAACGGGTCCCTAATAGGACACTACCAAATTTCTGGCAACTCTTGACAGCTCCAGCTACACTAACCCTCCGGAGACAACGCGCAACATCTGCCAAGGCGGTTGAGCGCAGACTCTTCGGTTGTCTTGGGCCCGGCAAGTGGGGGCTCAAGCACAACGGACCGCTCCTGATCAACCATGGCCTCGCCCAACTACGGCTATCGACAAGACTATGTAGAGGCTGACGTTGCCATTTGGAAGGAAGCGTTGTTTGGGGCAGAGGTGCTTTTACTGCACGGCTCCCCAATCTACTACGGTCTAGGCATACCGCACGGCGACGGTTCCGGAGTTGTCCTGGTTCCGGGATTCCTGGGTACCGACACCTATTTGAAGCAACTGCATTCCTGGCTCGAGCGGGTTGGGTATCGTCCTTATTTTTCCGGCATTGGCCTCAATGCGGAATGTCCGAATCTGCTCATCGAGCATCGTCTCAATGAGAACATCGCAAAGGCACTCCTCGCAACCGAGCGCAAGATCCATCTCATCGGCCATAGCCTGGGCGGCATCATCGCCCGCTCGGTAGCCAATCAGCGGCCGGACGACATCGCATCCGTAATCACCTTAGGCTCCCCTTTCCGTGGGACCGTAGCACATCGCACCGTTCTGAATGCTGCCAACGCCGTCCGTAAGCGAATTTTGCAAGAGCACGGCCCGGCAGTGCTGCCCGCCTGCTACACCGGACGCTGCACCTGCAACTTTCTGGCTTCCCTGCGCCGCAAGATGCCCCGCTCCATGGTCGAAACCGCAATCTACACGCGACAGGATGGCGTGGTGGACTGGCGGTATTGCATCACCGGCAATGCCAACAGCGATTTTGAAGTTTCAGGTACGCACATTGGGTTGGCCTTTAACGCAGCCGCTTACACCATCATCGCCAATCGCCTGGCGGAAGCGACAACCGTCGACTAGGGAGAGATGGCGAACAGTGCATCTGCGCTGCGGCTGGCGATCGCGGACCTTCACCCAGCGATCGTTGCAAAGCATCTACCGGGACTCGCCGCTCAAGCTTCTATAAGGTTGCACTCGATATTTGGCTCTGTCGATTCGTGCGGCCAGTATCGCCACAGCACATTCCGCAGAATTTTCCAACGAGCGCCATCACACAACGGTTGTGATAAAAGCAGAATCCTTGCCCGGCCGCCAGAGTTCCAATTTGGGAATGGAACCACAAACATTTCATTTTGTTACTGATCCCGACCCTCCCATGGGGCAAACTGGATGCAGGCACAGTTGGGACGGAGCCAGTGAGAGCAAGGAAGGTTCACGATTCACGGTTTACGGCCCGCTGAAAACTTGTAATTGGCCGCCCTGCTCCAACTTGAGGGCGAGCAAAAAGGAGATTTAGCATGCGGCCTCGGACTCTCTCCGTCGTGCTCTTATTCGTTCTTCTAACCACTCTCACCTGTTTCTCCCAACAAACCGACATCCGGCAGTTCAGCGCTTTTGGCGGCTATTCCTACCTCAGCACGCCGTCGTTGAATCTGACCCAGCGCGGGTTCGATGGCGACTTTGGCGTCAACGTGCGCAGTTGGCTGACGCTGGGTGGCGATTTCAGCTATGCCGGTGGCCACAGTTCGCTGGTGCCGGGCGATCTTAATGCGGCCACACAGGCGAAATTAGCGCCGTTTCTGCCGTTTCTCCCGCCCGGGTACGTAATATCGGTCCCTTACAACTCTTCGACTTATACGTACGAGGCCGGACCACAATTCAATTACCGCGGATTTAGAAAGGTGACTCTCTTCGCGCGTCCGGCGCTCGGGGCGCTGCACGCCAACGTCACGGTCAAGCCGGGCGACCCCATCGCCAAACTGCTTGTCGGCGGACTGCTGGGCACGAATCCGACGAGATCTGACACTGTCGTGTTTTACGGCTTCGGAGGTGGGGCCACTTGGGAGATCACGCCGAACTTTGGCCTTCGCGTCGCCACCGACGTTGTTCACTATAATTTTTTCTCGAATTTATTGAATGGCGGTCGTAACAGCGTGCGCCTCACGGTAGGAACGAAGTTCTCGTTTGGCAAGAACATCCTGGGCAACTAGCGTAAGCATGGTGGCCGGCTGCCGCGTTTGGTCCGAGCCGTAGATTACTGCGCTTTCGGAATCTCAGCCGAACCGCCAGTCCTAAATCTAAGAAAACCATTGCTCCGCGTAGCCGACGAGGCTGCGCGGGCAAGCGCGGGCCTTTGTCGTGGAGGGACCTTGTTGCCGAGCAATGGGGGAAGTCCAACAATCCCCACGCTCACATTAAGACGCCTTCGTTTTCGACGGCCAAGTTCTCCCTGCGCGGCAAGCCGGAGATCCATATGAAGTTGCAGTAAGAGAATGTTCTGCTGATTGGCTCTACGTGAACTCTCGTCACCTAGTTCACCGAGTATTCTTTACTTGCGAGGTTTGCCATGCGAAAACTTCCCGCTGTCGAAGATGCTAGGGCAATCATGACGGAGGGAATGGAGTGGGGAGTCTGGACGTGGCTGCTGGAAAAGAAGCGAGTGCGGGAGATCGCCGATAAAGCCAAGGCCGCCCTCGATGAACTTGAGATGAAGGTCAAATCCACCTGGAGCGACGACCTGAAGATTGCTTACAATCAGCTAGTGTCGGAAAGCGGCGACGTTAAACAACAGCGGCAGAACGCAAAGCTCGCAAAAAAGCCAGCGGCGCCGAAGATCGATTCCCAACTTATGGCCGCAGTCAGGCAGGTGAAGGAAGCGGATGACGACGCCTACAACGCCCATGAGGATGCGGAAGACGTTTTCGCCGAAGCCGAGAAGCGCATGAGCACCAGTGGGGCCTGCGAAGGGGCCCGCAAGGCCCTCATAGCCTACGATCTGCACGAGGCTGCCATTCGCAAGGCGGAAGCGCTCGCCCGCGCCAAGTAATCGCCCGCTAGTTCCCCCCGGCTCCTCCAAACCTTTCGCTCCCTCCGGATCAAGGTTCGCCTTCATCGCCGCGTATGCGCGTTGTACCCATGGCGCCAAGATTCGATAGGTTGGTAACCGCAGCATGGTCGCAGGCGGCCGAATTGACTGTTAGTCCCCGACTCAATAAGATGTCGAGCTAATGCTCGGCGAAACTATCTCGCATTATCGCATTCTCAACAAACTGGGCAGCGGCGGCATGGGAGTTGTCTACGAAGCCGAAGACATCACCCTGGGACGCAAGGTCGCGCTCAAATTCTTGCCCGAGGAAATGGCGAAAGACGCGGGCATGCTTGCCCGGCTGCAGCGTGAAGCGCGCGCGGCATCGGCTTTGAACCATCCCAATATCTGCACCATCTACGCCATTGAGGAGAATCGGGGGCAGTTCTTCATCGCCATGGAACTGCTGGAGGGCAAAACCCTCGACCAGATGCTCGCAGAAAAGCCGCTGACGAATGAGCAGATCATCGAGGTAGCGCTGCAAATATGCGATGCGCTGGAAGCGGCGCACAGCAAAGGCATTGTCCACCGCGACATCAAGCCGGCAAATATTTTTGTGACCAATCGCAACCAGGTCAAAGTTCTGGATTTCGGTTTGGCCAAGCTCGAAGCGTCGAAGTCGACCGCGACCGACGCCAGCGGTTTGCCGACGACTGCCAATACGTCGGATTTTGGGCTCACCCGTCCGGGGACAACGGTGGGAACCATTGCCTACATGTCTCCGGAGCAGGCGCGCGGCGAGCCACTTGATGCCCGCACTGACATCTTTTCATTCGGCGCGGTGCTGTACCAGATGGCGACTCGCAAGATGCCATTTGACGGCAATACATCCGCCGTGGTGTTTTCCAAGATCCTCGAGTATCCGCCGATCTCGCCCGTGCACCTCAATCCCGGCCTGCCCTCGCAACTGGAAGAGATCATTGACAAGGCGCTGGAAAAGGACCGTGACCTCCGTTACCACACGGCCGCCGGAATGGCCGCAGACTTGAGACGGCTAAAACGCGACACCGGTTCCCCCCGATCGGCCGCGATCGCTGCTAAACCGAAGAAAGAAAGCACGCGGAAAATGTGGGCGGCGATTGCAGCGGGACTTTTGATTGCCGCAGTGGGCGGAAGCCTGTACTGGGCCAGGACGAAGCGCGCAACCGGGGCAACCTCTGCCACCCCAGAGACCCTGGCAATCCTCCCGCTTGCCAATGTTGGCGATGCCAACAACGCGTACTTGAGCGATGGAGTCACCAAAGACATCGCCGCGAAACTGGCGCAACTTCCAAATTTGCAGATCGAGTCGTTGACCCAGGCGCCTGACGCGAAAGGCAGCCCTGCGCAGTCTGCCACCCGCAGTGTGCTCTCGGGAAGCGTGGTGCGCAGCGGTGACGCGGTGGTGGTGAACACGGAACTGGTGGAAGCTGCGACTCACCAATCGCTATGGAGCCATCAATACACGGCGAACACTTCTGAGATACAGGCGTTGGAAGGGCAGATCGCTGCCGACATAGCCGAACGCGCCGGGATCAAGCTGGGATGGGAAGAGCGCAAAGCTCTGCAGACGGTGAAGACGACAAATCCAGAGGCCTACTTGTTGTATCTGCAAGCGCGCTATGACCTCAACCGGCACACCCCGGAAGCAACCACGCAGGCCCGCGATCTGCTCAACCAGGCATTAGAGAAAGACGCCAACTTCGCAGCGGCTGCGCAGGCGTTGGCGGAAGTGCAGAAACAGCTAGCCCAAGAAGCTGCGCCTCCAGAAAACGCAGTCGCGCCAGGCACGCGGTCAGCACAGGCTGCGCCATTGCCGGAGAAAAGCGCCGACAAGCAACCGAAACATTCTGCCGGCAAGAGTGCGACAGTATCTTCAACGCCGGCCCCCTCGGCTCCAGTGCCGGCCGCCCCGACAGCGCTAATCCTGGGCACGATTTCCGTGCAAAGCCAGCCCGCGGGTGCAAGCATCATTCTCGATGGAAAAGACACCGGTCAAAAGACGCCTGCACAATTTGCCGCATCTCGCGGCGCACACAGCATCGTGCTCAAGCAACCTGGATACGCCGATTCGACTGCCAGCGCGAATTTGAAAGCTGCTGGCGAGACGGTGACGGTTTCTGAGACGCTGGCCAAACTGGGCGAGACCAAAGCGATCAAGCCCATCGGCGGCTTCAAGAAGATCTTCGGCAGCGAATCGGAGAACATGGGCCGCATCCGCATAGATAGCAAACCGCGAGGCGCCAAGGTCACGGTGGGGACCCAGGTCGTTTCCAAGCCGACCCCGGTGGAATTCGCCTTGAATCCGGGGAGCTACCAGATCAAGCTGGAGTTGGAGGGCTACGCGACGCTGCAGAAGATGGTCGAGATCACCGCCGGCAAGAGAATCCAGGTCGAAGAAACTCTGACCAAGAAGTAAGATTGCGGCAACTGACGCAATTTGGAAAGTGCTGGAGCCTGCGACTGAGAGAATCACGGTTGGGCGATAGGGCGTCCTTATCGAAAACTCTACGAAGGAGATGGCGGATATCATTCCCGCTTGTGGTGGCGCGACCGTCACACGATCGCCCACAGCCGTTATTATCGCCCCCAAGAATCCGGTCAATGTCGGTGACGGCCCTCAAATCCCCTCAAGCCGGTCGGTTAAGAAACCTCTGCACCTTTCGCACGCCGGCAAGCATCCTTTTGTTCATGTGTTAGCCGAGGAGAGACTGTGAAATACCTTGCAATTATGGCGCAATCGGCGCTGGTTCTGTTCGCGATACTGGCAAACTCGGGCTGTAGCCGTACGGAGGCGAAACAACCTGCGCCGCAACCCATGCCGGTAAAGACGCAAACGGTCAGCCTTGAACCCGTGCCCAGAGCGGACGAATACGTGGCTACGGTCAAGTCGCGGCGTTCCGCCAGTATTCAGCCCCAGGTGACGGGCACGCTCACCCGCATCCTGGTCAAGTCGGGCGATCACGTGCGCGCGGGACAGGTGTTGATGACCATCGATCCGCTAAAGCAACAGGCGACTGTGGATGAGCAGCGCAGCACTGAGGCACAGAAGAAAGCCACCTACGACTACAACCAGATCGAGTTGGAGCGGCAGCGCGTGCTCTACGAATCCGGGGTCACCAGCAAACAAAGCTATGACCAGGCGGTGCAGGC
Organism: uncultured Acidobacteriaceae bacterium; assembly: GCA_963836875.1. Taxonomy (GTDB): domain Bacteria; phylum Acidobacteriota; class Terriglobia; order Terriglobales; family Acidobacteriaceae; genus Bog-257. The sequence continues at coordinate 552,429 of CAWIKZ010000005.1, read as the reverse complement.
GTTCGCCAATTCGAAGGCCGACTGGGAAGCCGCCACCGCAGCCAAGATCACGCAGCAGCGCGAGTTGGACTACTACAACCTACAGGCCCCGTTTGCCGGCATCGTAGGCGACATCCCGGTGCACTTGGGGGACTACGTTTCGTCGCAGACCTTGTTGACCACGGTTGACGAGAACCAGGAGTTGGAGGCGTACGTTTACATCCCAACGGAGCGGGCCGGCGACATCCGCATGGATCTCCCCGTGCAAATCGTCAACAGCGCTGGCGAACTGATCGAAAGTTCAAAGATTTATTTCGTTTCGCAGCAGGTGGACAATGCTCTTCAGGGTGTTCTGGTGAAAGCGCCCATCCACACTTCGCTCGACCGGTTCCGCAACGAACAACTGGTAAAGGCGCGGGTGATTTGGAGCACGGCCCCCACGCCAACCGTTCCGGTACTGGCGGTTACGCGAATCGGCGGGCAGCCATTCGTTTACGTAGCTGCCCAGCAGGGGAACGGCCACGTCGCCAAGCAGCGCGCAGTAACTCTCGGCGACACCATCGGCAATAACTATGCCGTGACCGGCGGCTTGACGCCGGGTGACCGGGTCATCGTCTCCGGCACGCAGTTCCTGATCGACGGTACACCCGTCCAACCAACCAGCTAGCCAACACCATCGGATAGGCAGCGAACTTTGCGCGTGGTGGGCGGTGCAAGAGAGGAACTTCTCGTTTGGTTGACTTTTTCATTCAAAGGCCTATTTTTGCCACGGTCTGCGCACTCCTCATAATTCTTGCGGGAGCCGTGTGCATTCCTACGCTGCCCATTTCTCTTTATCCCAACCTGGCGCCGCCGCAAGTCAACGTCAGCAGCAATTACGTCGGGGCAAATGCACAGGTGGTGGAGTCCGCGGTCACCATCCCGCTGGAGCAGCAGATCAATGGCGTCGAGGGCATGCACTATATGACCTCGACCAGCTCCAATGACGGCACCAGCAGCATCAATGTGATCTTCCGCACTGGCTACGACCTGAACATTGCGGCGGTGGACGTACAAAACCGCGTGGCCACCGCGCAGGGCCGTCTTCCCCAGGAGATTAAGAACACCGGCGTCACCATCACCAAAGCAAACCCGAACTTCGTTTTTGCCGCGGGGTTCTATTCGCCCGACAACAGCCTCTCGGACCAGTACATCTCGAACTACCTCGACGTTTACGTCAAGGATGCGTTGAAGCGCGTTCCCGGCGTCGGCGATGTGATCATCTTTGGTGAGCGCAAGTACGCCATGCGGATCTGGCTTGACCCCACCAAACTGGCCCAGCGCCAGTTGACGGCCGCCGACGTGGTCGCTGCCTTGCAGGAGCAAAACGTCGAGATTCCGGCCGGACAGTTGGGACGTCCACCGTCCAATCCCAAGCAGGATTTCCAGGTGACCCTGCGGGTCATAGGACGCCTGTCGGATCCCAGGGAATTCGAGCAGATCATCCTGAAGAACACCCGCAACGGCATCGTTCAGCTGAAAGATGTTGGACGGGCCGAGATTGGCTCCGAGAATTACGACTCGAACCTGATGTACAGCGGGCATGAAGCCATCGGTATCGGTGTGCAGCAGCTTTCGGATGCCAACGCATTGGACGTGGACAAGAAGACGAAAGCGGCGTTGGCGGAGTTGGCCAAGTCGTTTCCGCCCGGCATCAAGTACGTCATCGCCTTTGACACGACGACCGTAGTTGGCGACTCGGTGAGGGAAGTAGTCAGGACCCTGGAGGAAGCGATCCTTATCGTGATCGTGGTGATCTTCCTCTTCCTGCTGGACTGGCGCGCGACCATCATTCCGGCGGTCACCATTCCGGTTTCGCTGGTCGGGACCTTCGCCTTCATCAAGATCTTCGATTTCTCCATCAATTCGCTGACCCTGTTTGGCATCACTCTGGCCACGGGATTAGTGGTGGATGACGCCATCGTGGTCATCGAAAATGCGCAGCGCCACATCGATACCGACAAGACCGATCCGCGCACGGCAACCTCGGCGGCGATGAAGGAAGTGTCAGGGGCGGTAGTGGCGACGTCGCTGGTGCTGATCTCGGTATTCGTTCCGGTGTCGTTCTTCCCCGGCACCACCGGCATTCTCTATAAACAATTCTCCTTGACCATCGCGTTCGCGATCGCGATCTCGCTGTTCAATGCGCTGACGCTGTCGCCCGCGCTGGCGGCCATCCTGTTGCGCGGCGAGGAATACAAGTATTCAGCGTTTGACTGGACGCATATCGGTTGGCTCGCAACCGCGTATCGCAAGTTTGCCCACGGAGTCGATCGCGTTATCCGCGGCCTGGCTTCCGGCTACGGGAAAGCCATTACCACAACCTTGAAATTCCGCTACGTCATGGTGGTGCTGTTCTTTGCCGGATTGGCCGCCACCGCCTACATGTATTTTCACGTTCCTACCGGCTTCGTGCCGCAGGAAGATCAGAACTACTTCATCGTGGTGGTACAGGCGCCGCCGGGAGCGTCGCTCTCCTATACGACGAACGTCTCGCGGGAGGCGGAAAAGATCCTGCTCGCCGACCCCGATATATTTGGGACCTTCGCTGTCCCCGGCTTCTCGCTCACTGGCGGCAGTTCGTCGAACTACGGGCTCATCTTCGCTCCGCTGAATTCCATCGACCTACGCAAAGCCAAAGGGCACGCGGCCAGCGACATCGTGGCCCGGGTCGCACCCAAGCTCTTCGCCATCCCCGGAGCCATAGTGGCGGCCTTCGAGCCGCCGGCCATTCAAGGCATCGGCAGCTTCGGTGGCTTCCAGTTCCAACTGCAGGACCTGGGCCGCAATACCTTGCAGGACCTTGATGAGGTGGCGCACAAAATTGTTGCCGGCAGCCGCCAGCGCAAGGACCTCACCGGGCTCTTCACCAGCTTCACCGCCAACGATCCGCAGCAACTGGTGCAAATCGATCGCGAGAAAGCCAAGGCCATGGGAGTGCCGCTCAGCCAGGTCACGCAGGCGCTTGGCGTTTACATGGGATCGCAGTACGTTAACGATTTCGATTTCAACAATCGCTCTTACCGCGTGTACGTGCAGGCCGACCAGCCCTTCCGCATGACCGCGGCGGACCTGCGGCAGTACTACGTTCGTTCCGACGCCAACGGCCTGCTGCCGCTGGGCAACATCGTGTCGCTGAAAGACGCCGCCGGGCCGCAGGTGATCAACCACTTCAACCTGTTCCGCTCCGCCGAAATTGACGGAGCTGCCGCTCCCGGATTTAGTTCTGGGCAGGGCCTGACGGCCATGGCAGAACTGGCCGGGCAGAACATGCTGCAGGGCATGGCGTTCAGCTGGTCAGGCCTGGCGCTGGAAGAGATCGAGGCCGCCGGCAAAGCCATCCTCATCTTCGGCCTCGGTATTCTGGTGGTCTATCTCACGCTTTCGGCGCAGTACGAAAGCTTCGCGCTTCCCTTCATCATCCTGCTGGCGGTGCCGATGGCGGTGCTGGGTGCGCTGTCCTTCATCTCGATGCGCGGGTTGGTTGACGATGTTTACGTGCAGATCGGACTGGTGATGCTGATCGGCCTTTCGGCGAAGAACTCCATTCTGATCGTAGAATTCGCCGAGCAACTGATCGAGCGCGGACGCTCCGTCATCGAGGCCGCCATCGAAGCCGCCGAGCTGCGCTTGCGCCCCATCCTGATGACCTCCTTCGCTTTCCTGTTGGGCGTGCTGCCGTTGTACTTTGCCACCGGCGCAGGCAAGCTGGGCAGGCATTCGGTGGGAACGGCGATTGTTGGTGGCATGTTGTTCTCCACCGTTCTCAACCTGTTCTTCATCCCGGTGCTGTACGTGATTCTCAAGACCTTGCTGGTTTCAGTCGCAGCCAAAAAAACGGAGCCCCTGAATCCGCCATCGGTGGCGTCGTAGCGCATCGCGACAGCAACCCCAAGTCAGTCCAACAGAGGGGGAAATACTCCGCAAAACCTTGAGCCCCAAAGACTTACAGTCGCAATCTTGAGCCGCAAGGGTTTACGGGACATTGCGAAGAGCGCTGGTTCCTCTTGGAAAACTCCGCTCCTGACTCGGAGCAAACTTTCGCGCAGCGGCGCTAGGGCGAGTTCAGAGTTAATGTGATCTTTGGAAGCATTACCTCAGCGGCTAGATGTGAAGTTTCAGGACGTTGTTCCCTCCAAGTTAATAGTCCATTCGACGAAAACCGGAGAAGCTGAAGGTGCTGAACAATCCGCTTCCCAGGAGAAAGCCGCTGGGGTGGGTCACCCGCAGCCAGCCAGTGTGAAGGCCGGAGAGATGAAAGAGAGCGAATCGCGAAGAACGATTGGCGAAGAGCCAACCGCGAACGGCGAAGAGCGAAGAGCGTTTCCCTACTTCCTGCTCTGCCAGCGCAGCCCAATGCGCGCCAGAATCGGCTGGCCCAAAGTCGCTACCGGGGTTCGGCCAATATCGTACTGATCGTTGGTCAAGTTCTCGCCCTGGAAAAACACGTCGAAGCCCTTCGGCAGCGGACGCGACACGGTTGCGCTGAGCACGAAGTAGGCGCCCAGCGGCAACAGGTTCTGGTCGTCATCGAATTCGTTGCTGGCGGTGCGGCCTTGTAGGGCGACGAAGATCTTCTGCGGCGCGGCCCACGTCCCCTGGAAGACGAACTCGTTCTTCGGCACCAGCGGGACCTGGTTCCCTACCAGGGCCGGGTTCGCAGAAAACGAAGAGACGGTGGAATCGATGAACTGATAAGCGCAGCTCAGCCAAATGCGGTTGGTGACCGTGTAGTGGACGCCAGCCTGCAGTCCGGGCGTCTGAATACGGCCCAGGTTCTCGCGCATGCGCACGATGAGTTGCGGCGTGGTGCTGAGGGTCACGTTGGAAACGGGATCGGTGACAAAGCCCCAGAAGCCGACCCCGTAAAGCGTCATGCGGTCTCGCAGCGTGGTGACGCGCACTCCACCTTCGCCGCCGGTAAAGTGTTCGGCGCGCAAGAACGGATTGGCCAGCGTCTGCACGTTGCCCACGCGAAAGCTGCGATAAAGTTCGTTCAGCGTGGGCGCGCGAAACGAACGATAGGCCGAAGCGTAAAGCACGGCATGTTCGCCGGCGTGATACGACGTCGTCAGCCGCGGGCTAAAAGCATTCTGGCCGCGGTCGGGGTAAACAATCAGTGTCGGTTTGCCCTGGGTTGGAATGCGCGTCGAGCTGGCGTCGAAGTTGCTCCACAAGTCTTCCCTGCCCGCCAGCGTCAACGACCAGCGCGACGTGATCTGCACGATACCTTCGGCGAATGCGCCCAACGATTGCTGCGTGCCGCCATTCGACAATCGCGCCGTCGGCTGGCCGCGAGAAAAGGTAGTCTCGTTGCTGAACCCCTGCACATAGAGGCCGTCGAGTCCCGCCAGCAACGTCAGGCGGCCCGCGATCTGCTTCGACCATTGCGCCAGCAATCCCGTCTGCTGCGAAGGAACGTACTGAATGTCGGTCAGCGATTCGCTGTTGCGGTCGGCCGCAATCGAAGAGAACGTCTGATGATAGTTTTCCGTTCCGCCGTAGAGGCGCAGGGTAAACAATCCGGCCGCGGGACTGTCGTAGTCCGCGCCAAATGCCAATTGCCGTATGGTGGTGTCGTTGACTTGCAGCGGCGTGCCATTCAACCGGTCCTCGCCATAGAGCGAGCCGCTGAGGAAAACGCGCCCGCGATTGCCGAACATGCGTTCCACGCGCAAGGTTCCGCTGCCGTACTGCGATGCCACCGGCGTGTCCACCGGGCCCCGCACAGCCTTCGGCACGGCAGTGTATCCGTCGGTGCGGAAACCTTCTCCGCTGGCCACCACCGCCCATTGCCCAAAGCGCATCGCGCCCCAGCCCGAGCCGAACGGCGAGCGCACCCCATTGCTGCAATTGTGTAGAGCTGACGCTCACGGCGTCGGGTTGCGCCTCCACGTCATCCACGTCGGTTGGCAGGATGGCGGTGCGGGTCGCGGTCACGTCGAGACTTTGTTGCACCGCCGCCGGAGCCAGCGTGATCGTGAGTTGATTCGCTCCCGCTTGCCACGCGATTGTGCTGGTCGCGAAACCGGATGCGCTCACCACCAGAGTCCCGCTGGTGGCAGTTACTCCGGTGAAGAGGAAACTGCCATCGGCTTGTGTCGTCCGGCTGACTTCCGGCCCCTCAGTGCGCAGCAGGACCTGCGCCTTGGCAATCACCGCCCCACTGCGGTCCTTGACCACGCCGCGCAATTCCTGCGGCGGCACAGCCCAAAGACGTCCGTGCTGCGTCGCCAGGAATATGAGCGCCAGAACCGCGGCAATCGTAAGGCGGGGCGGGCGCAACATCCGTGTATCTTCGCACACCGCACATCGGAGCCGCAGTTTTTGAGACACAGCCCATGTAACAACAACGAATGCCCTATCTCGGATTGCCCCGTGATTCCCCCACCAACGTTCTGGAACGCGTACCCAATAATTACGTCAGCCGCTACAAACGCGATCGTCTTATACTGGTAGGTTGTTAAGTTAATAGGAGAAGCGCAATGATTAGCTCCGATGAAAGAACTGCCCTTCTAGAAGAAATTTCCATTCATCCTCCCATGCGACTGTTGTTTGGTCCGGGTCCAAGCCAAGTCCATCCTCGCGTTTACCAGGCAATGGCTCAACCCGTCGTCGGCCATCTCGACGCCTATTTCTTCGAAATTTCCTCCAACATTCAACGGCTGCTTCGCACCGTATTCGGGACCAAGAATGAGTTGACCTTCGTCATCTCCGCCACCGGCAGCGGCGGCATGGAGACTGCCATCTCCAACTTTGTTTTGCCGGGGATGAAGGTAGTGTCGTTCGCCAACGGGTTCTTCTGCGACCGCATGTCGGAAATGGCGCGCCGCCAGGGCGCCGAACTGGTGCGCTTCGAGAAACCCTGGGGAGAAGTCTTCGGCGACCAGGAAGCGGCTGAGTTTATCCGCCTGGAGAAGCCCAAAGTCGTGATGTACGTGCAGGCCGAGACTTCCGCCGGGGCCTTCCAGCGTGGCGACGCCATCTGCAAGGCCGCGCATGAAGTTGGCGCGCTGGTGATCGCCGACTGTGTGACCTCGCTCGGGGCGATGCCCGTCGAAGTGGACAAGACCGGCATTGACATCGCGTACAGTTGCACCCAGAAAGGCTTGAGCTGTCCTCCCGGGCTGTCGCCCATCACGGTTTCACCGCGCGCGGCCGAGTGGCTGAACGCCCGCCCAACCCCCAATCGGTCGTGGTATTTCGATCTGAAGCTGATCGCCGACTATCTGACGATCTCGCATCGTTATCATCACACCGCCTCGGCCACCATGTTCTACGCCCTGCACGAAGGCCTCACGCTCATCGAAGAGGAAGGCTTGCAGAATCGCTGGGACCGCCATCACCGGGCGCACTTGGAGTTCGTCAAGACGCTGGAAGCCATGGGACTGGAAATGCTGGTGGCCCCCGAGCATCGCATCTGGAACTTGAACACGCCGAAAGTCCCGCAAGGGGTGGACGACGCCAAGGTGCGGACCACGCTGCTCAAAGAGCACGGCATCGAAATCGCTGGCGGCTTCGGTCCGCTCGCCGGGAAGATCTTCCGCATTGGCTTGATGGGTCCGCTGGCAACAATGGAACATGTTCACGATTTTGCGGATTGCTTTGCAGCGGCGTTACGTGGCGCCGGCTACCAGCACTGATGCAGGCGCTCATCGATTAAATGCTCCGTCCTAACCTAACGAAGGCTAGACTTGTCCTGAGCGAAGTCGAAGGAACGGGGCACCCCAGATTAGGGTTTCGTGCGCATCTGCGGCGATCGGCCGGGGCAGCCAGATTAGAGCATTTTCAGAGATAGTGTAGACTGTTGCTGGCGATTCTCCGCTCCACAGGATGGCACGACCATACGCGAATGATTTGCGACGAAAGTTTTTGCAGGCCTATGAGCAGGGCAAAGGGACACTGGGGGAGTTGGCGGAACAATTCGGGGTGAGCGAAGGCTGGGCCAAGAAGATCTCGGCCACCCGCACGCGCACGGGGCAGATGGAGCGGCCGCCGTGGCGACGTGGTCCGGTGAGCCGGGTGACGGTGACGGTGCAGGAGTGGATGGGGGAGCAAATCCGTAAGCAGCCGGATCTGACCCTGAGGGAGTTGCAAGCGCAACTGCAAGCGGTCCAGGGCGTGGGCTTGAGCATCGGGCGGCTGTGGCTGGCCTTACGGCAGATGGGACTGCGGCTTAAAAAAAGTCACTCCACGCCCAAGAACAAGAAACGCCGGAGGCGCAGCAGCGCCGGCAAGCGTGGTGGGAAGCCATAACCCAGATCGACCCTGCGCAGTTGGTGTTTCTAGACGAGAGCGGCGCCAGCACGCAGATGACGCGGAACTATGGCCGGGCTCCGCGTGGAGAACGGGTGCCGGAAGGGACGCCCCACAGCCACTGGTCTACGTTGACCATGCTGGGGGCGCTCACCACCCACGGCTTGCAGGCGCCCATGACCATCGCATCGCCGACCGATGGAGATGTCTTCCTGGCCTATCTGGAACAGGTGTTGTGCCCGCAGCTCCAGCCCGGACAGGTGGTCATTATGGACAATCTGTCGGCTCACAAAGTGCAGGGGGTACGGGAGCAGATTGAAGCCCGGGGAGCGCGCCTGATCTATCTGCCCGCCTACTCGCCGGACTTCAACCCCATTGAGCAGGCCTGGTCGAAGATCAAGCAGTGGCTGCGCTCGGCCAAGGCCCGAACCGTAGAAGCTCTGGAACGCGCCATTGCCGAAGCCCTGGTAGCCGTTACCGCCGAGAATGCCTTAGCCTGGTTCTCGCATTGCGGATATGGTCTACAATAACTTTGAAAACGCTCTAGGCTCTCGCAGGTATCTACTACGCTCGGCGGGGGCACCCCGCGAGAAAAATCCCCATCCTTTGGTCGAGCTAAAGGATGGGGAACGCCTAGTTTCGAGCCGTCTCACTTTGGGGAAAATAGTTCATCCATCGTTAACGTTGTTTCCGCTTGCCTTTACTCTACCAGCCCGGACGGTGCCACACGTATAGCGTCCCGTTCTTAGACACCGCGTGGATCCTGTTAAAGCTCACCACCGGGGGACCTTCCAGCCCCGAGTCCATCGGGCACGGTGACCCTTGGATGCAGCTAGTCCCCGTACTCGACGTCCATTTGAGATTCAATGTTGTGCCATTACTGCCACCGCACGTTGGGGGCTCCTGGTAGGCCAAGACATATCCGTCATCAGTCCCTATGTATATAACTCCATTGACCACTTCGGGCGAGGACTGGGTGACGGGGTGTCCAATGTCAGCACTGCAAACCAGTCCGCCGTTCGTTGCATCGTAGACGGCGAGGATCCTTGCCGTGCTGTAGAGCACAGTGTATCCGTGAGGGTTGTCCTCATAAACGTTGTAGCCGGCATATGTGATGACGTATTTAGCACTGCCACCGTTTTGTGGTGCGTCATCGTAGGCTGGCGAACCTCCGTATGGATTAACAAGGATAGAATAGGGGCCGATGGGAGCTGGGGGGACTAGTGGCACCTGCCAAGTAATCCCGCCCGTGTGCTCGTCCAACGCGTAGAGTGTACTCTGGTAATTATCAATACCACTCTGAGAAGGCCCGGCATCCTGCACATAAACCCGCCCTAGAGAGTCGCTCACCACGGGCGAGGAGGTTATGCCAGTGTTGGGTGACGTGGGAAAGTATTGGCACCAATAAGGGGGCGGGTTGGGCGCGTTTGGGAGAGAGGGGTAGGCGCAAACCGCATCGCCTTCCCCGCCGTTGCTGCCCGCCACGAATAGCGTGTTGTACTTGGTGCTCACTGAAAGCGATGAAGCGGAGGGTGTGTAACAGGTTGGCGTCGACCCGCAAGGACCAGGCGAGTTCAAATAATTATTTCCTCCGGGATATACTAGCTCCGTAGTAATGGAGTATGTCGGCATCCCGCTACCGGGGTCGAGGTAGAATATGTCCCCAAAGACATCTACTACGTAGACGTATTGCAAACCCGGCCAAGTCGTAGGTGAAGAATCGAAGGGAATGGCAGGTTGGCCAGGCGGTGTAGGATTGAAGGTCCAGTCCAGGGGTCCATCGAAACCGTAAGAGTATACATTCCCATCCTCCGCTGCTATGACAACGTCGCCGTTGTATCCAGGAGAAGAACTAACGTATGGATAAGTGGTTTCGGAGCCAATTGCGGTGAACAATTGAGGCGCGGCAGGGTTGAGGAGGTCGTATGTAAATAGGGCGCAATAAGGGGGAGGGGGGGGCGGGGGGGCGCTGCTGTCGTAATACAGCGCCGGGAAGATAATCCTCGACTCTATCGACGGCGAAGAGCTCGGGTTTAGCGGGCTTAGCGCAGATTGGGGGATTTGGCAGCCGCCGAGACCAGACGCGGGCGTTCCGTTGGGAATTAGTAGTACCAACTGGCTTACGGTCGTGCTGTTCAGGACGTTCTTATCCCCTATCGGGTTGCCTGTCAGGTCAGCGTTGGGGTTGTAGAGGCCGTTGATCGTAGCGGCACCGTAACGGTACTGGGGGGACGGGCACAGATTGCTGCCGCCGCAGGCGGGGTTTTGGCAAGTGGTGGGGCCGATCGGACAAGACCCCGGCGTTAACCCTGGGAGCGTTTGAGCGTTGGCATAACCCGCCGCAACCAACAGCAAAAGTACCGCGATGGCGACCGAGCGCCAGGCGTTGCTGTTCATTTTGCGCAGGAATCTGATGCTGTCAGTGTTTTCATTGGTAGTTTGCGATTTCATGGTGACCTCTTTGCGATCGTGGGTTGTGGCGACGGTCTGAGCTGGGCACGCCGCGATTTGTAGTTACGCCAAGATTGCTCATCTTTGGCTGGTGCATACCTGCTCTTCCCCTGCGGTCGGAATGGGAACCTGGTGCCCTGGCTCACAAAGAAAAGTGTGGCGACATGGCGCCGCAAGAGAGCCAAGGACGACGAGAGCGGCGCTGACATCAGTAGGGCCCAGGGGAAAGGCGTTCTTTACTCCTGCCGCTCCGCGAAACAATCAGCGGATACCATGCGGAAGTTCCCTGCCCGAATTCCTGAACAACTAACTAAATACTTGATCGCCCACGCCTCGAAAGGGGTTACGAGGTGTCGTACGTAAATGGGGCCGAATAGAGGAATTTCTCGGCCAAGAGTGGAGACATGGTGTTCCCGGTTTGTCAAGATGTCAAGCACTTTTTGACAGAATTTTAATAAATAATGGTGGGGGTGGAGTCTCCAAGGGCGGGTGCCCCGCCCTAGCGCCTCTCAATAACATGGGTGCCCCGTTCTAGCCTGGTTTTTGGCTAGGGCGGGGCAGTTATGGCCCAATTGCTCCACTGGCAACCGTGTGGCAGCGCAGCTAGCGGAGCGCGTCCATGGGAGAACTGATCTCCTGCTTGGCAGGAAACACGTAGCGCGCGACTCCCTGCAGCGATTCCGTCCCGCGCACTTCGTTATCCAGCAGAGGCACCACCGCCCGCACATTGTCGAAGTCGCGCCAGATTTCCTGCATGTAGCCGTCTTGCATGGCGACCCGGTTGCGGACGAACTCGGGCGAGTCGGGCCGGACCTGGTCTTTCTGAATCACCATGTTCACGATGACCCCGCCGACGGGGATACCGAAATCGTGGAACCAGTTGATGAAGCGCTTGATCACGGCGATCGGCAGTGCCTCCGGCAGGGTGACAAAGAAGAAGGCGGTTTGCTCGGCGTCGGTGAGCAGGTCTCGCGCCTTCAAGATCCGTTCGCGAAAACCGACCAGATACTCCATCAGCGGGTCGGTTTGCTTCTTCTTGGTGAAGGACAGCAGTTCGCGCAGCGACTGCGCCTCCGCGCGCGATTTCACCATCTTGTTGACCCAGAGCGAATACACCTTGCTCATGCCCAGCAGACGGCGCGCATTGGCCGTGGGCGCGGTGTCGAAGACGTAGGCGTCGTACTCGTTCTTGAGCATCAGGTCAACCATGTTCTCGAACATCGCCGATTCTTCGAACGCGGGATTCATGGTGGCGCTCTCGACAAAGGCGTCGGCCTGGGTGGAAATTTCGGCGAACTTGAGGAACCAGCGAATCTTGGTCTTGATGTCCTGCTTGGAGCGTTCGATGGTCTCCTTGGTGTCGATCTCGTACGCCCACAGGTTGGGGACGCCGGTGACCTGCGTCGGCGCTCCATAGACGTTCTGGTCCAGCAACCCGCTCAAGCTGTGCACCGGGTTGGTGGAGGCCAGCATGGTGCGCTTGCCTTCGCGCGCCAGGTGCAGGGCGGTGACGCCCGCCATGGTTGTTTTGCCTACGCCGCCCTTGCCGCCAAAGAACATGAACTTCATTTTGGGATGCGCGGTCACAAATTCGGTAAAGCTCTCTTTTATCTCAGACATATTCCGCTCACATTTTCCCGTTGCCATACATGATGTCGGCCAGTCTCTCGATCATCGCCAGCCCGGTAATGTCACGCTCCAGTTCGGGAACGCGCCCCACGACTTGCTTGCCAAAAATCTTGTCAATCTTTTGCAAGTAGTCTCCCTGCATGGTGAGACGCTTCTGGAGATAGGGTGGAATTACCTGTCCCGCCAGGTCCGCCGGAAGCACGCGGTTCACCACATACCCGACAATGGGAACATCGAATTTCGCGAACAGTCCGGCCGCCTTTTCGGTGTCAAGGATGATCATCTCCTCCGGCACTATCACAAAAAAGAACGCCGTCTTCTGCTTGTCCGTCAAAATGCGCGAGGACTGGTTGATGCGGTCCTTTATGTACTGCAGTTCGGTCAGGATATGGTCTTCTTCGGTGGTCTTCTGGCGCTTGATGCGCGCCACCATCTCTTCCTGCTCGCGCATCTCCTGGCGAAGCTTGGTGATGCGATTGATCCACTCGTCGTACACCTTGGCCATGGAAAGGTAGTAGAGCGCGTGCCCCAGTGGAACCAGATCATAGATGTAATAGTCGTACTCGCCTCCGACCACGATATCGACCACCGCGTCGAAGATGGCGGACTCTTCCATCGCCGGTTCCGCCGACGCCGCCTGAATGTACTGCTCGATTTCCTCGGGCACGGCATCCAGGCCATACATGTCGCGGATCTTTTTGCGGATCTGCTCCTGGTAATCGTGGATGTGACGGTCGGCATCGACCTCTTGCGCGTAGAGATTGGGCATGATCTCGACCGCGCCCTTGCCAAAAATGTCGCGCTGAAAGATGTCGCTGAGCGACGCCTGGGGATCGACGGAGAAGACCAGCACCTTGTGCCCTTGCTTCGCCAGCCAGTACGCCGTGGCCGCGGAGAAGGTGGTCTTGCCGAGTCCGCCCTTGCCGCCGAACATGATGTAGCGGCGGTCCTTGTGGGTTTCGAATGCTTCTCGCAATGACATGAAAAGTCCTCGTATGAATTGCTGCTATTGGTTGGCAGTGCTGCCGCCTCAGAACATCGCGTCCGATACGTCCTTTTCCCGCAACATGCGGCGCTTCCACGTCGAGATATTGGGAACCACGTAGGGCAAAAGCCGCAGCGAGTAATAAGGCGGAAGTATGGGGACTCCGATAAGGTCCCCCATGGTAATCAGGATGAACAGGTGTTCCATGCTGGCGCGGGTGCGCAAGGCGTAGCGCGACATATCATGCGCGCTCATGCCGTAGGCAATTTCCTTCAGCTTGCTGAACAGTCCCTGTTTTTCTTCTTTCGCGTCCGTTTCGTTTTTCTTTGGATCGTCTGGCATAGTCACAACTCCATTCCGTGTCCGTTATTGGCTCGGGGTATCACACCCCGTGCAGATGAAACTCTTCCCGCTCGGAGAGGTCACGCTCGCGCCCGACCCTCCGTTTCCAGGTACTAATCATAGGTACTGCGTAGGGCAAGATGCGAAGCGCGTACAGCGGGGGCATCACTGGGACACCAAGCATGTCGCCCATGGTCAGGAGCATGAACGCGGACTCCAGTTCTCCCCGCTGTTCCCGGGCTTGCTGCTCGAACTCGAAAGAGATCATGCCGTAAAAAAACTCGCGGACGTTGTCAAGCCAACTTCGCGTTGCCGGCATGGTGATTACGCGCATGTCAGCGCTCTTCCGGGGCGAGAGTGTATGCCATAATGGTCGTCGGTCCTTTGACTCAGCCGCAAAACCAATGTCACCCGAGCTAGCCATCTTCGTGGTGGTTGTCATCGCCATCGTCGGATGGTTTGCGCTCGGTACGCACCTGAATGTCCGCAAGGGCCATCGCTTTCTGGAATGGCTGCAGAGCGGCTTGCCGCTGGTCGGAGAAAAAACCACCCTGCGCTGGCTGGGCTCGTCTGTCGTCCACCTCCAGATCGAAAACGCCCGCGAGCCTTTCCGCCGAGTCGAAGTCCTGGTCGTTTTGGAACCTCGGGACGTCCCGCCCTGGTGGCTGCTCTCGCGCCTGCGCGGCCGACGCGATCTGCTGATTGTTCGTACCGAGTTGCGTTCTGTCCCCAAGATACAGGTCGAAATCCTCGATCCGCAAGCCTGGTCGGTCCGCGCTATCGATAAAGAAGTTCGACAGCAGCAGTGGCAACTGGTTCCCTTCGAAAACCCAGGGTTCCAGGTTTACGCACTCGCTCCGGTTGCCAACATCGCTGAGCTGCTGGCCGAAGCCGAACGCCCAGGTCTCTCGCTAGTCCGCATCGGAGTGCGGCGTACCAAGAACAGCTTCGAGATGCAGTGGCGACTACCTTCGCGGCCAGCATCGGCGGCGCGCGCCGTTTTCGAAACCGTTCAGCGCCTTGCCCGCCAAGTTTGAGGCTTGCATAAAGCCCGAAGGCTTCGTGCAAGCTTCGCTAAGCTTTCAGTCCGCCGCCATCGGCTGCACCTGCGCCGGCCCTTTTAACCGGCCCCAGGCATGCCAGGCGTCGTAGGCGATGATCAGCGCCGCCACAAACAGCAAGACAGCAACCACGATCATCGCCACTGCGCCGAACAAGTTGATGGTCTGCGAGGCGATCTGCTGGTTCGACAATATGCTGGCGTACAGGTTGTAGGCCGTTACAATGATGGCCGCCATGGTCGTGATGTACATGAACAGCATGGGCCAGAACGCATATCGCGGACTGCGTCCCACCGACTTCAGCCAGAGGCTCACGATCAGCAGACTCAGCGCTGCCATCAACTGGTTGGAAGCCCCAAAGAGCTGCCACAGGTAGATCCACGTTCCACTCAGAACCAGGAGCATCGTCAGGCCCATGGAAATGATGGCCGAAATGTGCGGATTCTTGAAGCCCAGCCACACATCGCCCAGCCATTCACCCAGAGTGACGCGCATGACGCGGAAGACCAACTGCACCATGGTCAGCACGATCACCACGAACACGCCGAAGCCCAGCGCGGTCCCGTAGGCTTGCTGGATTCCGCCGAATGTGACCAGTCCCAGCAGCTTGCCGACGCCGCCGGCGAACGCTCCTGCGCCCGCTCCTCCGGCAATGGAAACCGCCACCAGCGCGAGCAAGGCCAGCGCATTTTCCGTGAACATGCCGCCGCCGCCCACCGGCAACGCATCGGTCTCATATTCCAGCTGCCGCGCGGTACCGATGGAACCGACCAGCGCGTGCCAGCCCGAGATGGCGCCACACGCGATGGTCACAAACAGCATCGGCCAGATCGGCTGGATGGCCGGCAGGTTCTGAAGAAGGTGGCCGGCGGCATCCTTCGCTTGGGTCATGGGAATCCAGGTCCCAAATACCTTGGTCTGGAAGGTCACGGCCTGGGTCATGACCGTGTTCCCGAACAGTCCGCGGAGTCCCGCGACGACTGCCCCCAAGGCCGAGAAGCCGATGGTGAGGAAGGTGATCCAGAAGCCTATATAGTTTGTGGGCTGGGCGAAGCGCCAGATGGGCAAGACCGTCCCCAGATACGAGAAGGCGAAGATGAACAGGCACCAGAAGATGAACGAGGGCAGCATCTTGATGGCGCCGCCGCCGGCCATGTACTTCGGCACAATCTGGCCTTGGGCATTGACGGTCATCGCCGCCAGACGCGGATCCGATTTCGTAGGATCGACTACGGTGTACAGAGGCTGTCCGCCCGAGAGCTGGTTGATGGCGCCATTCAGCTTCTCCACCAGAGAATTGACGGGGCCGCCGAATACGACGGCTGCGCCAGGCTGACCGGCCGGAGTTTTCCCCTTCACGATGGACATGCCGCGCGCACCCCACGCCATCGCACCCATGGTCAAGCCAACCGCGAGGACGGTGACAACGATCAGATCCATCTTCCAGCGATAGAGCATCTGCCCCATTACCAGACCCATGATGGCCAGAATGAAGATGCCAAACGGGACATCGGCCCGCGGGTCGAAGATGCCGGCCATGATTCCCACGAAGGCCCCAGCCAGCAGCAGCAGATAAAAGAAGATGAACACAAAGAGGATGACGCGAGCTCGCGGCGCAATCAGCCGGTGTGCAATCGCCGACAGCGAGTTGCCGTCGTTGCGCACCGCCACCATAATGGCGGAGTAGTCGCTGGCCCAGCCCAGGAAGGTAACGCCCAGGGTAAGCCAGAGTAGCGAGGGTAGCCATCCCCAGAGTGCGACCGCGGCAATCGGGCCCACGATGGGACCGGCGGCAGCAATGGACTTGAAGTGGTAGCCGTAGAGCACGTTGCGGCTCGTAGGCATGAAGTCAACCCCGTCCATGTACATGCGCGCGGGAGTAGCCTTCTTGGCATCAGGTTGGATGACGTCTTTGTCGATTCGGCGAGCGTACCCTGTATAGCCCAGCCAGATCATGACCGCCCCGAGGATCGCAATCACGGGAGCGTTCATGGGCCATTTGGCGAGGGCAAAACCACCGCCTACCAGGATGGGGAGGAGAATCAGAACCAGGATCGTGGCCCGGTATTTCATATCCAGCCTCCTTGGCGAGAGAGCCTGAACCTGGAAGATCGAAGGATGAGGTAGAAGGCCTTGTTAAGCCTTGGTTTCGAATCCGGCCAGGACGAACGCCAAAAGCATTATAGACTCTCACCTCTGCCCTCGTCCCAGTCCGTGATCCGGGTCACCGCTTAAAGTGACGGACCTTGGTTAGGGAGGCCCTGATTAAGTTCGGCTCTTTGAAGGGGACGGCCTTCAGGCCGTCCGTAAATGCCCAATATGAGGCCGGGGCTTTAGCCCCTGAGGGATGTCCAACGGACTTAATCAGACCTTCCTTAGAGCAGACGAGGTGTCGGTACAAACGGTGAACGTTGCTAGCTCAACTGCAGGGTGGTGCCGCGTTGCGCAGAGTGTTTTCCAACGTAGCCAGTCTCTCTTCCAGGAAGTTGAAGCCGGCGCAGACGATCAAACAATTCGACAGTTCAACCTGGTTAATTCTTCCGTTGCCAGAACTTTCGAGCCTTCGGTGAGACGTTCGCGCCGGAATCGGTATAATCGTGGTTTGCGCACTTCATTCCCATCACTACAGGAACCCACGTGAGTCATCAGCATTCGCACATGCCCGGCCAACCGCAGGCTGGGCCGCAGCCGCTTCCGGGAGTCAACAGCATCATCGCCGTAGGTTCAGGCAAGGGTGGGGTTGGCAAAACCACTCTGGCGGTGAACCTGGCCATCGCGCTGGCGCGCCTGGGCCACAAAGTCGGGCTGCTCGACGCCGACGTGTACGGCCCTAACGTCCCGCTAATGCTGGGCACTACCATGGCCCCCAGCGTCGTCGGCCAAGATCGCATCCTGCCCCCGGAGCGTTACGGGCTGAAGGTGATGTCGGTCGGCTTTCTCAGTCCGGGCGACAAGCCGCTGGTGTGGCGCGGCCCCATGCTGCACTCCATCGTCAAGCAGTTTCTCGGCCAGGTGGATTGGGGACAGCTCGACTACCTTATCGTCGATCTGCCGCCGGGCACCGGCGATGTCGTGATCTCGCTGACGCAAACGGTGCCGCTGACGGGCGCGGTCGTGGTCACTACGCCGAGCGACGTTGCCTTGCAGGACGCGCGCAAAGCCCTCGAGATGTTCCGGCAGGTGAAGGTGGACATCATCGGCATCGTGGAGAACATGAGTTTCTTCATCTGCCCGCATTGCCAGCACGAGATTGACATCTTCTCCAAGGGCGGCGGGGCGCGCACCGCGCAGCAGTTCGGGGTGCCGTTTCTCGGCAGCATCGAACTCGATCCCGACATCCGCAAAGGGGGTGACAGCGGCCAGCCCGTCGTGCTCGAGGGCGACCAGTCTCCGCACGCCAAGTCGCTGTTCGCCTTTACCCAGCGCGTCATCGAACGCACCAAAGAATTGCAGGAAGCCGACAGCGGCAGCGTGATCGAGATTCAGTAGAAAGCCGGCCCACCCTAGCCAACATCAGGCTAGAACGGGGCACCCACACACAATTTTCCAGACGCATTCGGGACTTAGAGGCAAGAATGGCTGATCCTACTCCGCAGCAAAAGATCATCGACGCGTGTGAAGCAAACTTTGACGCCCACACCAGCGACTGCAGCGGCTTTTTGAAGGCCGTGGCCGGCAGCCTGGGAATTGCGATAACTGGAATGGCGGACGACATCGTAGATGAAATCCAGACGGCGCCCTGGACGCCGCTGCCCGATGGCGTCGCGGCAAAGGCCCAGGCCGATCTCGGGTTTTTCGTCGTGGGCGGCCTGAAAGATACTCCGCATGGCCATGTCGTCGTGGTGGTGCAGGGGCCGCTGGCGCACGGAAAATATCCCACGGGATACTGGGGCCGCCTCGGCGCGACGGGAATGAAGAACACCACGATCAACTGGGCGTGGAACGCAGCCGACCGAGATAGAGTGACCTACGCCTACCTGGCGCTTCCTCAGCAATAAGATTGATCGCCCGGGTGCAGAGCGGCTTGCAGAAATTCGGCCTCCCGCCCTTCTTTGGCGTCGCCGCCACGGAACGCGACTTCGTTTTGACCGGCAACTTCGGCGTGAATACAGTATTTCGCAGTGCAAGAAAAAGGGGCGGCGCGCTGCTGCGGCCGCCCCGAAGTGGGTTATAACAACTGGTTCTTAGAAGCTAAACACCGGTCCGAACTCGGTGCGCCAATTGATCGACGTGCAATTTGGCAACCCCGCGATCTTAGTGGTGCAAACACCTTCGGTGTCCGAAACAGCGTAGCTAGCATAGTGGCTCTCTTCAAATCCGAACTGCACCCAGGGGTTCATTTTATAGAACACGGTTACGGCGTTGACGTTGCTCCGGATCGGTCCGCCACCGGTGGTCGCGCCAATGTCTTTGGCGTACCGGAAGTCATTGCCATTGGCCGCATCTAGACCCCACTCGTAATAGGCTTGCCAGCCCGCATTCCGGCCTTTCGGGTTGGCATTAAACCACCGCGAAATTGGGAAACCGGCCTGGATAAATCCGCCGTAGCCTCGCGCCGCCTTTTGGGGTGCAATGACTGCCTGTCCGGCAGCATTGGTCCCAAAGACTACAGTGGAGGAGCCATCCACCGAGAGGCCGTTCGCCGTGGCGGTCAGCCCATGCGCTTGGTTGTAGTAGGACAAGAACTGACCACCGAACATGAATCGCATGTCAGCTCCCATGTACGCGCTGGCCACAACCGTGGCCCAGCGAGTGGGGAGTGAGATTGCGACCTGATCGCCATACCCGTGGCTGGTGTTGTCAACGCCACGAGGAAAAGCCTCCTTGTACGCGGTTGGTACTGCGGAGGCCAGCACCGTAGCCTGGCGCGAGTTATAGAAACCGCTCCAAAGGATCTGCGCCGGGACAACGCCCGGAGCTTTGTCAAGTTGGAATTGCAAGACGACTCTGGATTCCAACTCCGGCCTAGCTGAGTCTGCGCCTTGGCGCTCGCCGTATCCCAACTGGTTGGCGGTCCCGTCGAGGACCGTGCAAGTCGTGGCTACTCCCAGTTCCTTTATGGTGCAAGTGGTGACATCCGCCGGCGGGACACCCTCGGCTGGGGTCATGATCGCAATCTCAGGCGAGAACTTCCAGTTACGCGAGCCGCCCAGCTTTTGCACGAAGCCCAGACGCATCTGCGGAGCGCGTTCGTACGTGTTGCCCCAATAAGCGCCGAAGAACGTGGTCTCGAACAGGTTCATCATTGCGCTCGAGCCGTAAATTGTCCAGTCTTGTCCGGCTTCGAAGAAGATGTCCGTGTTGGGAGCGACGTTCCAGTCGATTCGCCCGAAAGCCAGACGCAGTTGGGGTGCATTGCTGCGAATGGTGGAGACGTTGCGGTTGTCAGCCCGGCTGAAGTTGCCCTCGAAATCGCCCTCGATTTGACCGGTGACCGTTACGTTTTTCGAGACATCGGGCCACTCGAACTTAGAACCGAAACGGGTTTGCCGTGCCTTGAGGTGGAATTCGGCGTTGTTCGTCGGGCCGGTGTCGGCGTTGAGGAAGCCGGGAAGTGGGAAGTCATCTCCACGGGGCTGGCTGGAGTCGTAAGCCGTGGTGGCTTTGATGAAGCCATACGGCGTCATTCTGACCGCACCCAACTTCAGGGCCGGAGCTAGGCCGTCCTTGACCGGCGGATCAAGCGGAAGAACCCGGACCGGCGCGATGGCGGGAATGACTACCGGGCCTGGGGCTTCTTTGGGTGCTGCAGCTTGCCCTGCGCCCGGAGTGGTGAGACTTGCATACTGCGTGGGACCCGATTCTGTATCGACCAGCGAGTGCAGAGTATCTGCATCCGCGGCACTCTTCAGCTCTGCCGCTTCCGAGTCATTGACAACGCCTTTGGCTTTCAGCAGCAGCAGCAACTGCTGCATGCCTGCGGAACCTGACATACTTCGCAGACTGTTGGCTTCCGCTGTAGTCAGGATTCCCTTTTTTACCAGGAGATCGACTAAGGTTGGATTGATAACGGCTGCCGCTCCTACATTGGCGCCGCTGTTCGTGGTGGCGGCGCTGGTAGCCGCGTTGGTGGGATCCGCCGTGGTCGTGGCACTTGAGTCAGCAGCACAGACTGCCACTGGGAACAAGAGACACGCGATCGCGAGCAGGCACACTACCGATGACCGGAAACAATCTCGCATCTTCGCCTCCAAGCAAGTGAGCGCAATTCAATACCAGACGGGAAAGCCTGGCGTCATCGGGATTCCTGATCGGTAAATCCCATCTGTGAATTGGCCTTGGAGCGGAACTGTAAGGGACAGTGTGGGGAAGGCAGGCGGACATGGCTCACCCCTGAATGTGATGCTAATCACACTGCGGGTGTGAGCAATAATGTAACCCCCTTCATGTGCGACTGTTAAGTTGCAGATTCTGCGCTAGTTAGTGGAAGAGGAAGTGGGCCACGCAGGCAACGTGGACCCGGTTGCAACTTTTGTGGGAGAACTCGCCTCACCAGCGGCGGTAGCCAAGGCCCAAATTATAGGTCTCAAGTCTGAAAGCGCGATCGCGTGGGCTTGTTTCTTTGCAGGAATGAGCTGGCGACGAAGCCCTTAAAGTCCCAGATAGGCGCGCCGCACTTCATCCATGTTGGCGACCTCGCGCGAATCGCCTTCAATCTCCACCCGGCCTTCGGCCAGCACATAGGTATAGTCGCTCAGCGCCAGGGCAAGGTGTACGTTCTGTTCGACCAGCACAATGGTCAGTCCTTGCTTTCTCAACTTTTTCAGAGTGAGAAACAACTGCTGCGCCAGCACCGGCGCCAGACCCAGCGAAAGCTCGTCGATCATGAGAACGACCGGCTCCTGCATCAACCCGCGGCCCATGGCCAACATCTGCTGTTCGCCGCCGGAGAGAGTGGACGACCTCTGCTTGCGGCGCTCCTGCAAGCGCGGAAACGTATCGTACACGCGCTCCAGATTGTCCTTCTGCCGCTTGCGCGCGCGATGCGAATACGCGCCCATCTCCAGGTTCTCTTCCACCGACATATCGGGGAAAAGCTGCCGGCCCTCGGGCACCAGGACCAGGCCGCGGCGGGCTTTGGCGTGCGGCGACATCCGGGTCACGTCTTCTCCGTTCATCAGGACGCGGCCGCCCCAGCAAGGCACGCTGCCCATAACAGTGCGCAGCGTGGTGGTCTTGCCCGCGCCATTGGCGCCTATGACCGTGGTCATCTTGCCGGCCTGCACCTGCAGCGATATGCCCCATAGCACCTGCACCTCGCCGTAGCCAGACTCGAGTTTCTCGATCTGCAGAACGGCGTCCATCAGTCATTCTCCTTCAGTTTTTCCGCGATGTCCGGGTCGCCCAGGTAAGCTTCAATCACCTGGGGATCGCGCGCCACCTCCTCGGGCTGCCCTTCGGCGAGCTTCTGGCCGAAGCTCAACACCACGATGCGATCAGAAAGGCTCATGATGGCCTGCATGACATGTTCGATCATGAACACCGAGATGCCGCTGTCGCGGATGTCTCGCACAATGCCGATCATGTGGGTGATTTCGGTGGGATTTAACCCGGCCAGCACTTCGTCCAGCAGAAGCAGCTTGGGACGTGCGGCCAGTGCGCGGGCAACCTCCAAGCGCTTCTTGCCGGCGATGGTCAGGGAACGCGCCGACATCTCGGCACTCTTGGCCAGGCCGACGCGTTCCAACACTTCCAGTGCCACTTTACGCGCCGGCTTCAGGGCCAGATATTCGCGCCCGAAGCAGGCGCCGACGGTCACGTTTTCCAACACCGTCATGTCCTGCAGCGGCTTCACAATCTGGTGCGTCCGCGCCAACCCAAAGTGGACCACTTGGTTGGGAGAACACTTGGTGATGTCCTCACCGGCAAACTTTACGGTTCCTTTGTCCCCCTTGTACACGCCGTTCACAACGTTGAACAGCGTGGTTTTACCAGCGCCGTTAGGACCTATCAATCCCAGAATCTCGCGTTCCCCGAGGCTGAAGCTTACATCGGAGACCGCCAGCAGTCCGCCAAACCGTTTGCTGACGCCGCTCACTTCCAGTAAGGGAGTCATTCGATCACCTTGCGGGCGCGCGGCACCAGGCGATAGAGCCAGCCGATCAGGCCGCCGGGCGCAAACAGTACCACCAGCAGTAAGAGTCCGCCGGCAATCACCAGTTGAAAATTAGAGAGCTTGGGAGACGTCAACAGATAGGAGCGCAGTTTCTCGTACAATCCTCCGCCTAACGCCGCGCCGACGACCGTACCTTTGCCGCCGAGCATCAGCATCACGATTCCCTCCAGTGAGAGCATGAATTCAAATGCAATCGAAGGATCGATCATGCCGTTCTTGTAGAACATCAGCGCGCCCGCTACCGCCGGAAGAAATGCGGACACGCTGTAAATGATGGCCTTGAACACGGTGGTGTTAACGCCCAGGACCACGGCCGCATCTTCATCTTCGCGGATGGCGAACAGACCGAGGCCGAATTTCGAGATCTTGATGCCCAGACTCAGAATCATCGACAGCGCCATCACGCCGATCACCAGGAAGTAGGTCATCCAAAGAGCATGACGTGCTCCGCCCAGCCTCTCATATGCGGAGAAGTCGACGTACATGCCCGTGGATCTTCCCCAGGGATCGAAGTTGGCGACAAAGGATTGCACAGCAAGCAGCACCCCGATCGTGGCCAGCGCGAAATAGGCGCCCCGCAATCGAAGGATGCCCATCCCTAACGCCAGGGCGAACAGGCTGACCACCACACCGGCAGCCAGCGAGGCCGGCACCAGGTTCCAATTTCGCACCGTCGCGAGATAGAGTCCGACGTAGCCGCCCAGTCCGTAAAACACAATGTGGCCGAAGTTCACATACCCGGTGTAGCCGATCATCAGGTTCAGGTTGCTGGCCAGAATGACGGCAATTGCAACCAGGATGAGGTCTTCGCGCATGGACACATCGTTGGCATGGAACGGAATGAACGCCATCAGCGCAGCAAAAATCAGGATCAGCCAGAAGACCGGGCGCCGCAAGATCATGCCGGGGCCCTCGTGAAAATGCCTTTGGGGAAGGCAACCAGCACCACCACAAACAGGCCGAACTCAATCAGCGGGATCCAACTGACGGCGATGAAGGGGGTCACCGCTCCCTCCAACAAGCCCAGCAAAACGCCGGCGGCGAGGGCCCCGAGCGGCTTGCCCAGCCCAGCCAGCACGGTCACCACGAAACTCTTCATCTGGTAACCGGCGCCGGAAAGAATGGTGAAGGGAAACAGGGTCGACACCAATGCGCCCGAAGACGCCGCCAGGGCGATGCCGATGGCAAACGCCAAGGCCAGCACCATGGTCGAGGAGATACCCATCAACTCGGCCGCTTCGCGGTTGTCGGCCACGGCCCGGATGGCCTTGCCGGGCCGAGTGCGATACAAAAATAGCTCCAGCGCCAACGCAATGATGACGGCAGCGGTGGCTGCGGCAATGTGGTTCCCGGTGAAAGTGTAGGCGCCCACGGTGAAGCCGCGCAGCGTGAAGTTCACGTTGTAGGGACTGGTACTCCAAATCGCGGTGCCGATCCCAATGATCATCATGTTCACGGCGAAGGTGGACAGCAGGCTCGACAATTGGGAGCGCCCGATCACCCAATGCACGGAGATCCAATAAATAAGAAGACCGAGCAGCAAACCCGCCGCGATCACGGGCAGCAATAGTATGTAGGCATTCACCGGAAAGGCGGCAAACAAAATGTACATGCCGAACATACCCAGCGCGATGACCGAGCCATGGGTCAGGTTGATGACATCCATCACTCCCCAGATCAGACTGAGGCCCATAGCAGCCAGCCCATAGACCGAACCAATCAGCAGGCCATCAATCATGGAAGCGAGAATGCCAGACATTTCTCACCCTTTGCGCCGCATCGTTCGCCGGTGTGGCGCGCAACATTCGTCAATCAATGTACTGCAAAATTAGTGGATCGGATACACCAGATTGGCGCTCTTGGCAGCCAGCGGCCAGACCACCTGCTTCACCAGCTTGCCGGACTTGTCCTTCTGCCATTGCGCCAGGACCATGGCATGGCCCACCTGCAAACCATGCTGATTGGCTTCGGTCGCAAACTTGCTGCGGCCATAGAACGTTGTGATGTCGGTGGCATTCAGCGCCGCCGCTACTTTCGCCGTGTCGGTGCTGCCTGCCTGTTCAATTGCGCGTTGCAGGATCAGGCCGGAGGCGTAGCCGCCCGCCGATTCGTAACTGGGCGGAGCGTTGTATTTCGCGGTGTAAGCCTTGGCAAAATCGGCGCCGCTCGGTCCATATTGCGCCTTGAAGGCGGTCTGAGGCTCCCACTGCGAGGGCACGATCACACCCACGGCGGCATCGCCCAACTCGCCCCACTGCGGACTGTCAGGGGCCACCAGCAGGGTGATCATCTTGAGCGCGACTTTGTGGCTGTAAACTTGCCGCGCCAGGGTGGAACCGTCGGCGTAGTGCCCTCCGCCCAGCAGGACGGTGGACTTCGACGCGATCACCTTGTCGATAATGGCGCTGAAGTCAGTGGTGTTCGGGGCATAGGCTTCGCTGAAGGCCACGTTGAATCCGAGCTTCTGGGCATACTCCTTAGCGGGATTGACCACCGCTACCGAGAACGAGGAGTCCTCGTAGACGAACGCAACCGCCGCCTTCGGGTCCTTGGTCTTCAGCGCGTCCAGCACTCCCTTCAGGTATTCCGCTCCTGGGGTGAACATCTGGAAGAGGTAGTGATTGCCCAGCGTATAGGTCTTGCCTTCCGCAGCGCCGGTGGTCAGCATGATCTTTTCATACTGCTCCGTCACGATGGCGGCGGTGGCGGTCAGACTCGAAGAGTACGGGCTGAACAGAAAATCGGCCTTGTCCTGTAGGATCATGCGCGAGTAAAGCTGCTGCACCCGCTTGCTGTTGGATTCGTCATCGTAGCTGACGAATTGGATCTTGTAGCTCTTGCCGCCCGCCTTGATGCCTCCGGCAGCGTTCACCTGATCGCGCCAGAGTTCGAAACCGTGTAGCTGCTCCACGGAGTCCACATTCAGGGCCCCCGTGTTGGAGACGGTGAAGCCAAGGGTAAGGTTTTGCGCAAATCCTGTTGTGACGAAGAGGGCAACAACCAGAAAGATGGGGAGTACAAGTCGTTTCACGGTTCACCTTCTCGGATAGTCTTAGGGTTGAAAGCGTACGGCGAAGACTAGGCAACCCCCTATGACACCAGTCACTTGCAAATGTGATTCTCCTCACAATAGGGCCGGACAACGGCAGACGGCGGCTGGAAGAGCTTGGGCGGAAACCAAGCGTGGTATTTGCCAGCGGCGTCCGCGAGGCGAAAATCCAGCGCCGTAGGCGCGAAATAGTCTAGCCCAGCACGTAGCCGCAGGCGGAGTGCTGGGTAAAGTGGGGAATGGATCTGAGTCCCTTCAGGGACGGCACAACTCGCACACACCTCTGCCGCCAAGAAATTTGGGAACTCTGGGTTCTCGGTCCGGCAATAGTCTATAGACCGGTGGTTTTGGGTAAGTCAGGTTGTGGCGATGCACCGCAGCACAAAACTTAACACTTGTGTTACCAGACTTTACCGTCGAAATCGAGTTGCCGGGGTTCCAATACATGACAGCCGAACTGTCAAGGAGGAAGTGAGAAGAATATGAAAACCAAGTTTTGGAGCGTCGCTGTGGCGTTGTTAGCGCTGGTGCTGTGTGGCGCGGCGATGCTCTCGTACGCACAGCAGAATGATGCAGCAGGTGCTTCGGGATGGAGTGGGCACCGGCATGGTCACATGGGCTTTATGGCCCGCGAGCTTAACCTGACCGATGCTCAGAAGCAACAGATCAAGACCATGATGCAGTCGCAGCACGCGACCATGCGTCCCCTGATGCAGCAACTGGCTGAAAACCGCAAGGCCATGCTGGCCGTCACGGCGAACGGCGCCTTCGACCAGGCCAAGGTGCAGGCGATTGCCAATCAACAGTCGCAAGCGATGGCGCAATTGATGGTCCAGAAAGCGTCTATCCAACACCAGATCTACACCCAGGTGCTGACGGCCGATCAGCGCACCAAGGCCGACCAGATGCGCGAGAAGCAGATGGCCCGCATTGACCAGCGTCTGCAAAAGTTCTCGCAGCCGCCAACCGAAGCGACACAGCCGCAGTAAAGCTCAAAACCTGTCCGATCGGGGGATGGGCAGGACTAGAGCCAATCCAGAGTGGTCGTAGCTCGGGTAGTGCGGGCCTTCAGGCCCGCGCTACCCGCACAACTCTGGAACCCCTGTAGCTCCTCTTCATTTCTTCTGTTCTAAATCAATGCACCACCGCCGTTCCGGCTTTTCCTGGCTTCGGCTTCCTCAGCAGGAACAGGAACGGAATCATGGCAACGAACATCATGGACATGAAGAAAAACGTGTCGTTATAAGACAGCATGGCTGCCTGCCGCTGCACCATTCCCCACATCGACTGATAGGCCTGCTGGGTCGCCGTAGCGGCACTCGAGCCCTGGCTCATGAATAATGCTTTCAGGCTTTCGAACATCTTTTGGGCTGCACTACTTTGCGGATAGACATGCGCGCTCAAGGTGTTGATGTGCTTCTGCTCGTTGCGGAACTGCACAGTCTCGACCATGGCGATCCCGATGCTGGCGCCAATGTTTCGCATCAGGTTGAACAAGCTGGTGGCATTGCCCATGCGCTCGTTCGGGATACCGCCATTGGTGATGGTGGTGAGCGGCACGAAGACAAAACCCAGCGCCGCACCTTGAATCAGGAGCGGCCACCAGAAATTCACCGAAGCCACGTCGAGGCTGAACCGGGAGAGCGACCACATGGCATAGGCGGAGGCTACCAGGCCGATCCCCAGCAACTTCCGCTGATCGAATTTCCCGATCAAGCGCCCGACGATGGGCATGATCAGGAACGACGCCAGGCCGCGCGGCAGGTTGGTGATGCCGGCGTGGGTCGCCGTGTAGCCCAGCAGCACTTGCATCAGCAGCGGCAATAACACCGTGCTGCCGTACAGCACGAAGCCGATCAGCGTCATCAGGAATGTGCCAATGGCAAACGCGCGATACTTGAACACGGTGAGATCCAGCACTGGATGCTCCGCTTTCAGTTCGCGAATGATCAGCGCAGTCAGTCCTCCCACCGCCAGGATGCAGAGCGTGACGATAAAGCGCGAACCGAACCAATCGTCTTCCTGCCCCTTGTCGAGCATGATCTGAAGGCTTCCGATGCCCACCGCCAGCAGACCAATTCCCCAATAGTCGATGCCGGTTTTTTGGCGCCGCAAATACGGGGGATCGAAGACAAAGAGTTCCGTCAGAATCAGGGCGGCGACACCGATGGGCACGTTGATGTAGAAGACCCAGCGCCAACTGTAGTTGTCGGTGAGCCAGCCTCCCGCCACCGGACCCAGCATGGGCGCCACCACGATGCCGAGGGCCCAGAACGCCATTGCCTGGCCGCGCTTCTCCGGCGGAAACGATTCCAACAAGATGGCTTGCGAGAGCGGTTGCAGTCCGCCGCCGCATGCGCCTTGAATTACGCGACACAAAATCAGGAACGGCAGCGAGGGCGCCAGCCCGCACAGAAATGACGCAACCGTGAATCCGGTCACCGAGAGCATCAGCAGCCGTTTTCTGCCGAAGCGGCCCGCCAACCAGCCGGTCATAGGAAGGATGATGGCGTTGGCGACCAGGTACGAGGTGAGCGTCCAGGTGGCTTCGTCATTGCTGGCCGACAAGCTGCCCGCAATGTGCGGCAGCGAAACATTCACCACGGTGGTGTCCAGCACTTCCATAAATGTGCTGGACATGACCGCGATGGCAATCAGCCACGGATTGATGTCCCGATGTTCCCTGCTTCCGATCAGCCCCATTGCCGTGTGTCAGTCTCGTTTTCCCAAGATGATCAGCCAATGTAATAGTTCTGTCATATCAACCAGAACGTGGCATAGATCACAGAAACGATATCAGAGCTTCCTTAGCATAAACTCATGGCTTCGACCTCAAACTCTGTTTGGATTACCCCACATCCCAAAGGGACGCAGGCGCGGGTGCTGCTGAGCTCGGTGTTTGGCCCGTATGCGCAGGATGACGAATTCGGCAGCCGCTCCATCAATCCCATGGAGCTGTATCACAACCAGGTCACGCGCGCGCAAGGCAGCTTCTCTTTGCGCATGTTTCACCGCTCCTGGGGACTGATGATGATCCAGAAGAACATCTCCGCGCCCAGTACGCTGCTCGACTTCCCTACCCTCGACGACTTCCAGCGCGAACTGACTTCCTCCGAATACGACATCGTTGGGATTTCTGGGATCATTCCGAACTTCGGTAAGGTGCGCGAAATGTGCCGCCAGATCCGCCGCCTGTCGCCCAACTCCATCATCGTCGTGGGCGGACACGTCGCTGCCATCCCCGGACTGGATACGTTAATTGATGCCGATTACATCGTTCGCGGCGAGGGCATCTCCTGGATGCGCCGTTATCTAGGCGAAGATCCCGAAGCGCCGATCGCTCACCCGGAAATCGTCTCCGGCTTTGGTTTCCGCATCCTGGGAATGAGCGTGCCCGACAGTAAATGCGATACCGCCGCCACCATCATCCCTTCGGTCGGATGCCCGCTGGGATGCAACTTCTGCACTACATCGTCCTTCTTCGGCGGCAAAGGCAAGAGCATTCACTTCTACGAAACCGGAGATCAGCTCTTTGACGTCATGCAGCAGATGGAGGGTTCTCTGGGCGTAAGTTCCTTCTTCATGATGGACGAAAACTTCCTGTTGAATCGTCCGCGCGCCATGCAGCTTTTGGCGCGCATGAAGGAAACAGGCAAGAGTTGGGCGCTCTATGTTTTCTCGTCGGTGAATGCCATCCGCAAGTACAGCATAGAAGAACTGGTGCAACTGGGCGTTTCGTGGATCTGGGTGGGACTCGAATCACCCAATTCCCGCTATGCCAAATTGAAGAATTCCGATACGCGAGCGCTGGCGGCGGAGCTGCGCCAGCATGGCATCAAAATTCTCGGCTCAACCATCGTGGGCCTCGAGCACCACACGCCCGAGAACATTCATGAGGAGATCGAATACGCGGTCTCGCACGGCACCGACTTCCACCAGTTCATGTTGTACACGCCGGTGCCGGGCACTCCGCTGTTCGCGCAAATGCAGCAAGAAGGCCGCATGCTCGACGACGTGGATCTGGCTGACATTCACGGGCAGTACAAGTTCAACTACAAGCACGCCGCCATCTCGCGTGACGAGTCGAAGGTATTCTTGGATTGGGCTTTCCGGCATGACTTCGAGCGCAACGGTCCCAGCTTGTTTCGCATTTGCGAGACTACCTTCCAGGGATGGAAGCGCTATCACAACCATCCCGACCTGCGAGTGCGGCGTCGCTTCGCCCAGGAAGCCAGGAAGTTGCGCACTACCTACAATGCGGCGCTCTGGGCCATGGAGAAACGGCTTCGCACGACGAATCCGCCGATATCGAAGCGAATTCGTGAACTGCGGCGCGAAATCGAGTGCGCCTTCGGAACGCTCACCCGCATGGTGCGCTCCGTGGTCGGCCCGGTTTTGCTATGGACTTCGAAACGTGAGGACAAGCGCCTGGCGAACGGCGTCACCTACGAGCCGCAGACTTTCGTCGAGCGCCGCAACTGGATAGCCGACAAACTACGGCACACCGCGGACGTCATCACCATGCATCCGCGCCATAGCGAGCAGCCGCTGACAAACATCGCGGCCGCACGCGTTGCGGTCGATAGCCTTAGCCAGGTGACGAGCGGCGATTAGGCCACCCTAGATCGCGGCGCAAACCGCTTTCACTTCGGTGTAAAGCTCCAGCGCTTCGTGGCCCATCTCGCGGCCCCAGCCCGACTGTTTGTATCCGCCAAAGGGCAGGGCTGCATCGAAGACGTTGTAGCAGTTGATCCACACCGTGCCGGCGCGCAGCTTCTCGGCAATCCGGTGGGCCTTGCTGATGTCGCGGGTCCACACCGCCGCCGCCAGGCCGTATTCGCTCTGATTGGCTTCGGCAATCAGCTTGTCCACATCGCGGAACGGCATGGCGCAAACCACCGGCCCAAAGATCTCCTCGCGGACCACTTTCATGTCGGGCTTGGTCTTGACCATCACCGTGGGCTCCACAAAATATCCCGACCCCGGCCGTTTGTGTCCGCCCACAATGGCTTCGGCGCCTTCGTGCAACCCGCTCTCCAGATAACTGCAGACGCGATTCATCTGCTCTTCTGACACCAGCGGCCCCATCGAGGTTTCCGGATCGAAGCCGGGTCCTAGTTTGATCTTCTTGGCCTGTTCGGCCACGCCATGCACTACGTGGTCGAAAATGCTCTGCTCGATGTACAGCCGCGATCCCGCGCAGCAGCACTGACCGTGGTTGAAGAAGATGGCGCCCGCCGCTCCGGGGATGGTCGCCTTCATGTCGGCGTCCGCAAACACGACGTTGGGCGACTTGCCGCCCAGTTCTAGCGAAACCTTCTTCAAGTTGCCGGCCGCCGCCTGCAAGACTAGCCGGCCGACCTCGGTGGAACCGGTGAAGGCGATCTTGTCCACGTCAGGATGCGACGCCAGCGCCGCGCCAGCGGTTTCGCCATAGCCCGGCACCACGTTCACCACGCCGTCTGGAAAACCCGCCTCTGCCATCAACTCGGCCAGCAACAGCGCGCTCAGCGGAGTCTGCTCTGCCGGCTTCAACACCACGGTGCAGCCGGTCGCCAGCGCCGGACCCAGCTTCCACGCCGCCATCAGCAGCGGAAAATTCCACGGGATGATCTGGCCCACCACTCCGACGGGCTCGCGCAGGGTGTAGGCAAAGTACTTCACGCGCCTCGACGCGGCCGAAATCGGAATAGTGTTGCCCTCGATCTTGGTGGCCCAACCTGCCATGTAGTGGAACAGATCGGCCGCCAGCGGCACGTCGGCGACCCGCGCCACCGACAGCGGCTTGCCATTGTCGAGACTTTCGAGCTGCGCGAATTCTTCCAGGTGCTCTTCGATTAAGTCGCCCAGTTTCCATATGATGCGGCCGCGCTGCGAGGCCGTCATCTCATGCCAGGGGCCGCTCTCGAAGGCCCGGCGCGCCGCTTTCACCGCGCGATCGATGTCCTCGCGGTCACCTTCGGCAACCTGCGCCAAAACTTCGCCGGTTGCGGGGTTATAGGTCGGGAAGGTCTTCCCCGAAGCCGCCTCCACCCACTTTCCATCGATGAACATTTTGCGGGGTGTGCTGACAAATTCCTGAACATGGTTGTGCATTTGCACCGTGCTTACTGCGGTTGACATAAAGAACCTCCTCAGGCCGAGCGTCGCCGCCGATCCGCGCTATCCATCGATATTGGGAGTGTTCGCGAGGGAGCGGCAGACGTCGATCCTACATGCCGCAAAAGTTTATCAGAGGTTGGACTTGGGCGCTCCAAATGCGGAATTTACGTGGCGAATCGCGGGAGACGGGAAGCGATCCCATAGATCGTTTTGTATCAGGGCACGGCTTCAGAGGCTGCTGAAAAACTCCGTGTGCGGATGCGATTTGAAAGGGCACGGCTTCAGCCGTGCCGCTAAGGCTTTTATTTTTTGTCATCACGAGCGGGCGAACAGGGGTCCCCGACAAGCGCCCCGCCGTGGCGGGCTTGTTGGAGTAAAGTTTAGCCCGCGAGGGATCTGCTTTTCCGACTTCTTCAGCAGCCTCTTCAGTCGTGCCGCAATTGGCCCGTTACGGACTGGGCTTCGCTTTGGGCCGAATGGCATTTATGAGATGGCTTCTAGTTGCTAATTTGCTAGTTGCTGGTTGCTTCCTGCGGCGTGACCGACACGAACTTGCCCATCTGGCCGCGGTCCTTGAACTCCACCACGCCCGTCACCTTAGCGAACAAGGTGTCGTCTTTGCCACGGCCCACGTTGACGCCCGGCTTGATGCGGGTGCCGCGTTGCCGCACGATGATGGAGCCGCCCGAAACCATCTGGCCTCCGAACGATTTCACGCCCAGCCGCTGTGCATTCGAGTCGCGGCCGTTCCGGGAACTACCTAAACCTTTTTTGTGCGCCATTGCAATATCCTCAAAAAATTGGAGCCGCGAGTCCCACGCAGTGGGACAGCCGCGTTTGTCGTCTAAGTTTCCTGCACATCAGAGCCGCTTTCGCGCGCCCGCGAGACCACCCGCCGTATTCGCGCGGGAAGCCCCAGCAACACCGCATCGAAGCGCTTGGCCAAAGTGACCAGGGCCGGAATCAACTGGTGTAGCAGCATCAGCCGTTAGCCTTCAGGTCCTTCCCGTCCACGTTGATGCCTGTGATCTTCACGGCGGTGTACGGTTGGCGGTGTCCGTTCAGCTTCTTGTATTGCTTCTTGCGTTTGAAGTGGAAGACCAGGATCTTATCGGCGCGGCCCTGCTCGACCACCTGGCCGCTGACGAACGCCTTCGACGGCTTGCCGAGTTCACCCTCGGAGCCGCTGACGGCCAGCACTTCATCGAACTGAATGTTTTCGCCGCTGGTCTGCGGCACCTTCTCGATCTTGATTACGTCGCCGGGTGCGACGCGATATTGCTTTCCCCCGGCGCGGATCACCGCGTACATGGCAATGCCTCCAATGAACTTTTCCGGTCAGGGCGCTTGGCTGCTTCGCCCTCACCTCGACGGCTCGCAATATAGCGAGTGTCCTTGGCTTCGCCGGCCGCACATAGCTGTGGCGCGGACGGCGTTAACCTCTTTGTGCGCTTGCACTTCCCCGAGCCAGGAAGGAGACCTTCACGGAAAGGCGGGGGTGTCCCTGACGGGACCTGCTAGTACAGGCAAACCATAAAAGTGTAGCGTGTTTGGGCGGGTCAGGTCAAACGCGAGCACCTTATGGTAGTGTCCTAACTTGTCTCCGGAGCACGATTGAGGGTTGTTTCGATGTCACTGGAAGCATGGAAATCGGTTTTTGAAATTGGCGGCGTGATTCTGCTGTTCCTAACGTTCGTGTTTGGAGCGGGGGTGGTGCTTACGACCAACCGCCTCAACGACCGCCAGGCGGCACAGTTGCGAGAATTCGACAAACAACTGACCGATGCCAAAACGGAGCTAGGAAGGCAGCAGGAACGGGTGGCCGATGCGGATGCGCGAGTTGTGGGGCTGGAAACGGACGCTGCAAATGCCAAGTCGGAAATGGCGAAACAGCAGACAAGGGCCGCAAACGCAGAGCAAGCCCTTTTAGAACTCCAACAGCGCTTGCAACATCGCCGAATTAGCCAATCCGAGCACGACCGACTCGTCGCATCCTTACAGCGATTTCGAGGTTCGGCGGTACAGTTACTCAAGCTCGGAGATGCGGAAGCCGCACAATTCGCTGACGACCTGCTCGCCGTCCTGCACGATGCTGGATGGTCGGTCCAGCTCTCTATTGCGGGAACCGTCTCTCCGCCGAGGTATGGACTCATGTGTTCGGTGGATGAATCAACGCCGGCAGGACACGCTCTTGCGGTAGCATTGCGCAACCTACCGACTGCTGATGTCAGACCGGCAACCCTCGGATCGCCATTCATTGCAAATATACAAGTGGGCCTGAAGCCCCCAGCATGAGACGAATTTAGGGAGACCAACGACTATGTGGGATGCGCAATCCACCTGCTAGCATAGAAGCGTGTCCCCGCTGTTCGAGGTCCGAAATCTCACCGTCGAATTCGCCACTGCTCAGGGAAACGTGACCGCTGTCCGCGATGTGAGTTTTCAGATCGCGCCGGGCGAGGTGCTGGGACTGGTAGGCGAATCAGGCTCGGGGAAGTCGGTCAGCGCCCTGGCCATCCTGCGCCTGCTGCCGCCCCAGGCGCGCATTCATGGCCACATTCAATTTCGCGGCGAAGACCTGCTCGCCATGCCGGAACCGCAGATGCGACACATCCGCGGCGCCGGAATCAGCATGATTTTCCAGGAGCCGATGACCGCGCTCAATCCGGTGATGCGCGTGGGCGATCAGATTGCCGAAGCTGTGCTGGCCCACGCAGACGAACCCTCAGGGGCTAAAGCCCCGAAACAAGCAGGGCCCCTTTCGGCGCAGCTAAAGCTGCGCCCCTTCAAAGATTTGTCGGTGGCTCATGTCCAGAAAGTCTCCAAGGCCGACGCCTGGCGGCTCGCCGTCGAGGCCTTGCGCACGGTCGCTATTGCCGACCCCGACCGGCGCGCGCGCGACTATCCCCATCAGCTCTCCGGCGGCCAGCGCCAGCGCGTGATGATTGCCATGGCCGTGGTGAACCGGCCGTCGCTGCTGATTGCCGACGAACCTACGACGGCGCTCGACGTCACCATCCAGGCGCAAGTGCTCGACCTGCTCAGCGAGCTGCGCGTGAAATTCTCTCTGGCGATGCTGTTCATCTCCCACGACCTTGCCGTCGTTTCGCAAGTGTCGCACCGCATCGGAGTCATGTACGCCGGCAGCCTGGTCGAAATGGGAACTGCGCAGGAAGTTTTCCGTCATCCGGCGCATCCCTACACCCGCGGGCTGTTACACTCTGTGCCGACGCTGCGCACCGAGCGCGGCCAACCACTCCAGACCATCGAGGGAACTGTGCCTGCCATTACGGGCCTGCCACCGGGCTGTGCCTTCGAGCCGCGCTGCTCCTGGCGCATTGCCAGTTGCTCGACTGAATTGCCACCGCTGGTCGAAGTTGCGCCCGGCCATTTGGCCCGCTGTCCGGTTGTCTCCGCGGAGGTGCGCTGACCGATGCGCCTGCTCGTGCTCAGCGACGTTCATGCCAACCTCGAAGCCATGGAAGCCTGCCTCGCCGCCGCTCCTGCGTACGATCGGGTCGTGAACCTGGGGGACGTGGTCGGCTACAACGCGTCGCCGAATGAAGTATGCGAGCTGGTGCGCGCCATGCGCGGTTCGGTGGTGCGCGGCAATCATGATCGCGCCTGCACCGGGCTGACCGACCTGTCCGAGTTCAACCTGGTGGCGGCCATGTCGGCGCAGTGGACCCAAGTCGCGCTGGTGCACGGACATCGGAACTGGCTGCGGAGCTTGCCGCAGGGGCCGGTCCGCCTCGACGAATTACCCGGACTCGAGTTCGTGCACGGCTCCCCGCGCGATGAAGATGAGTACCTGTTGAACGCTTCCACCGCTAAGGCCAATTTCCGGGAGCCCGACCATGCCGATGTCATTATGTTTGGGCACACTCATGTGCAGGGAGGCTTCGTACACCAGGAGGGCAGCACGCATTACTTCGAGCCTGATTACGGCAGCATGGAGGGCGTTGCGGAGTTTACCCTCACGCTTACGCCGGGTGAGCGTTACCTCATCAATCCCGGCTCCGTCGGTCAGCCCCGCGATGGTGACTGGCGGGCGGCCTTCGCTCTCTATGAGCAGAACGGGGATGCACCTGCACAGGTTACCTTCTACCGCGTTCCTTACAACGTAAAGAAGGCGCAGGACAGGATTTTTGCCGCCTCACTGCCGGAGCGGCTGGCGCTGCGGTTAGCGACCGGACGATAGTATCAAGCAAATCCGCCGCCAGAATGGGCTCCGCGATGGCAGGGCGGCGCTCACCGCATCAAAAAGTTTTGGGATAAACTACAGGTCATGCCCGCTCGCCCGTTTCCCGGAAAATCCCGGTATCGCTCGCAGGAGTTCCCCGGCGGCGCAATTGATAGTTCGGACGAAGGTTACCTCGTGGCCTACATTGATGGCGGCGCCCGGGGCAATCCCGGCCCCGCGGGATATGGCGTTGTCATCGAGGACGAAATTGGCCGCCCCGTCGCCGAGCTCAGCGAGTTTCTCGGCCGCCAGACCAACAATTACGCCGAATACTCCGGCTTGCTGGCCGTCCTCAACTACACCCGCGGGCACGGTTTCAAGGCCTTGAAGGTGGTCAGCGATTCCGAGCTGATGGTGAAGCAAATCAATGGCGAGTACAAAGTCAGCAATGCCACTTTGAAGGAGCTGCACGCCCGGGCGATGAAGATGATCGAGCAGCTTGACTACTTCGAGATCAAGCACGTGCTGCGCGAAAAGAACCGCGACGCCGACCGCCTGGCGAACCTGGCTATGGACCGCGGCATCGCCAAAAAAGCGTCTGCCGTAAGCGCCACGGATGTCGGCGGGGTTACGTCGGTGATACCCGAACTCAATGGCGTGGTGCGCAACGGGGTAGTCGAATTTCTGGGGAACCCGCTCCCCGATGGGACTCTGGTCAAGGTCCGCGCTGCTTCACCTGCGTTAAAGAAATAGTCGTCTAGGCTGAAGCCTTGGCTCGGGTCATCGCTCTTATCGCTTTTCCCGGGTGAATATGTACATGCCGGTGTCATTATGATTCTGTCATGATTCTGTCGCTGGTATGCCAGTTGCTGGCCGATGCGACTGCGCTTCCGGAGTGGCTTTCCTATGTTCGTTGACGAAGCAAGAATCCGGGTGAAGGCGGGCGATGGCGGCAACGGCTGCATGGCCTTCCGGCGCGAGAAGTTCGTGCCGCGCGGCGGTCCCTCCGGCGGCGACGGCGGTCATGGTGGCGACGTGGTGATGGAATCGAGCGAGCGCCACAACACCCTGGTGCACTTCCGCTTCAATCCCGAATACAAGGCCGAGCGCGGGCGCCATGGCGAGGGCTCCAACAAGACCGGCCGCGAGGGCGAAAGCGTCGTGCTGAAGGTGCCTGTCGGGACCATCGTTTACGACGAAATGACCGGCGAAGTGGTGCACGACTTCTCCCATGCCGACGAGCGCGTCGTAGTGGCGCACGGCGGTCGCGGCGGCCGCGGCAATGCCCGCTTCGCTACCTCGACCCATCAGGCCCCCCGCGAGCACGAGGAGGGACACCCCGGAGAAGAGCGCGCACTGCGCCTGGAATTGAAGCTGCTTGCCGACGTCGGGCTCGTCGGATATCCCAACGCCGGCAAGAGCACGCTGATCTCGCGTATCTCGGCGGCGCGGCCCAAGATCGCCGATTATCCCTTCACCACGTTGCAGCCCAACCTGGGCGTGGTGGTTGCCGGCGAAGCGCCCGAAGAAGTGAGTTTTGTGGTGGCCGACATACCTGGACTCATCGAAGGCGCCAGCCAAGGCGCGGGGCTGGGCACGCAGTTTCTGCGGCACATCGAGCGCACCCGCTTGCTCGCGCACCTGGTGGACGTCTCCGACGCCAGCGGCCGGCCTGACCCGGTGCAGGATTATGAGGTGATCACCCGCGAATTGGCGACCTTCGGCGCGGGACTCGACTCGAAACCGACAATCGTCATCGCGTCGAAAATGGATGTCGCGAACAAAGAAAAGCTTGCCAAGCTGAAACGCTACTGCAAGCGCAAGAAGCTGGACCTGTTTCCCATCTCGGCGGTGACCGGCGCGGGGATTGACGACCTGAAGTGGGCGATGGCCGAAGGGGTGGAAAAATTGCGGCGAGGAACTTCTGCGCCGCTCGCGGGTTCATAAGCATTCCAGCTAAACAGGTTTCATAAGAATCCAAATCCCAGGAAGCGAGTTACCTTGTCGACTCAATCGCGAGCGGGCGCGCCAACACGCTGGATTCTATCGGCGACTCTTACATCTCTGCTGGTGTTATATCTGCCATTGCGGGGCCAGCAGACGCCGACCTTCTCTTCCGACGTCAAAGTGGTTAATGTGTTGGCCACGGTGCGAGACAAACACGGCCAAATTGTAAACAACCTGACCAAGGACGATTTCAAGCTGGAGGAGGACGGCCGTCCGCAGACGATTCGCTACTTCGCCAAGGAAACCGACCTTCCGCTCACGCTCGGCCTGCTGGTGGACACCAGCCCGAGTCAGCGGCGCGTGCTGGAGCAGGAGCGCATCGCCAGCTATGCCTTTCTGGAACACCTGATGCGCGAAGACAAGGACAAGGCATTCGTCATCCATTTCGATTGGGAGATCGAACTGCTGCAGGACCTGACCTCTTCGCGCAAAAAGCTGAACGCCGCTCTGGAGAATTTGGACAATCCGAAGTTCGAGCAAAGCGGTGCGGGCGGTTCACCCGGTTCAGGCGGCCACCATCGGGGCGGAGGCACCACGCTCTATGACGCCGTCTTCCTCGCCTCGGACGAACTGATGCAGAAGCAGCAGGGCCGTAAGGCGCTCATCATCCTCTCCGACGGCGTGGACA
This sequence comes from uncultured Acidobacteriaceae bacterium, assembly GCA_963836875.1. Lineage (GTDB taxonomy): Bacteria > Acidobacteriota > Terriglobia > Terriglobales > Acidobacteriaceae > Bog-257. The sequence continues at coordinate 513,602 of CAWIKZ010000005.1, read as the reverse complement.
CCGGAAGCAGACTGACGCTGACCCGAGCCATCGAGGCGGCGCAGCGCGCCAACACGCTGGTTTACTCCATCCTGTTCGCCGACAAGGATGCCTATGGCAACGGAGGCGGCTTCGGCGGTCACATGGGCGGAATGGGCGGCGGCATGGGTCGCCCCGGCGGCATGGGCCGCGGCGGACCTGTGGGGTATCCCCAGCAATCCCATCCCGATGGCAAGAAAGTTATGGAGCAGATCTCAAGGGAGACCGGCGGCCGCTTCTTTGAAGTCTCCAAAAAGCAATCGATCGATCAAATTTACGCCAGCATTGAAGAAGAGCTGCGCAATCAGTACAGCCTGGGCTACTCGCCAGACAAGGCCGATGCCTCACCTGGCTATCACAAGATCCATCTGACAACCCCCCAGAAAGACCTGGTGGTGCAAGCCAGAGACGGATACTACAGCAGCGGCAATACGGCCCAGCCGTAGTGTTGGGTTGCCGGGCCAATGCTTTTGTAGAGCGGATAGCCTAGAGACTACATTTCCTCGAACCTCAGTAATGCCAAGGCCAAGCACCAAGAAAATGCCATGGCCAGATTCAGGCGACGGCCTCGCAGGCGCCATTCTGGCTACTGTGAAATGGCCGGCTGTTCTCGACAGTTAGGGTGGCAAGTGTCATCATTCAGCGGCACATGACAAACCAGACTCAGCCAAAATCCAGACGCCCCGTGCTTCTGGCGATCTTTTCCGGCATTTTGCCGTGGTTCGCAGGATTGCTCGTGATATTAACGCACAGTGTTCTCTGGCTCGCGCTGGCGGGCGTACTGGTCTGCGTCGTATCTAGTACCGGAATGTATCTGTTGCGGAAGTCTCGCGACCGGGCTAGCGCCAAGCACTGGCTGATCGTCGAACCCATTCTGTTTGGGTGTTATTACACTTCGTCAGCCGTCCTGATTCGTTACGTTTTCCTTCACAAATAGTCTGCCGCTTGAAGATGTGGCAGGGCTTGATGATTAGTGAAAAATCGCCGCTGCGGACACAACCCAGGACCGCGTCGGTTGTTGGCGAGCGGTTCGGGGCCACCAGAATGTTGAAGAGAAATTCGGAGGCGCGGGTGGGAATCGTACCCACGCATAAAGGTCTTGCAGATCTCTCCCTAACCACCTGGGTACCGCGCCGTAGGGATACTTTACCGTAATGCGCTCGACAGTCTAAAATCCAGTTTGCTCTCCACTGCTGGACAACGCCCGGCCCGCATTTACAATCCACACACTTTCCTGTGGTCGAGGCAATCGCAAGTTGCCATCGTGAGCGTCGTTAAGATTCCATGAACGTCCTTGAATTCAGCGCGCTGATCGCCCTTGGTTCGCTGCTCGCCGGATTTCTCGGAGCCCTGACCGGCCTGGGCGGCGGGGTTGTGGTAGTGCCCATGCTGGCGTTGCTGTTTCACGTGGACATCCGCTATGCCATTGGCGCCTCGCTGGTTTCCGTGATTGCGACCTCGTCCGGCGCGGCGGCCGCGTACGTCCGCGAAGGCTACTCCAACATTCGCATCGGCATGTTTCTGGAAACCGCCACCACGGTTGGCGCGCTCGCCGGAGTCGGCATCGCTCTGTATGTTTCCAGCAACGCGATCGCGATTGTGTTTGGGGTCGTGCTGCTTTACTCCGCATATCTGTCAAGCCGCCACTATGTGGATGGCGCTCATCTGCCTCCCTCGAAGCTGGCGGCGCGCCTGCGCCTGAATGGTTCTTACCCCGGTCTAGAAGGAAAGGAGTCCTACAACGTCACCGGTGTTCCCGCCGGATACAGTCTGATGTTCACCGCGGGCGTGCTCTCCGGACTGCTGGGCATTGGCTCGGGCGCGGTGAAGGTGCTGGCCATGGACCGGGCGATGAAGATCCCATTCAAAGTTTCCACCACCACCAGCAACTTCATGATCGGCGTGACTGCGGCCGCCAGCGCCGGACTGTATCTGCACCGCGGCTACATTGCTCCCGGTTTGGCCATGCCGGTGATGCTGGGCGTGCTGGCGGGATCGCTCATCGGGGCGCGGGTGCTGGTGAAGGCCAGAGTCAAGGTGCTGCGATACTTGTTCGCCGCGGTGGTCGTGGTGTTGGGACTGGAAATGATCTACAAGGGAATCAGCGGGCGGATATGAGCACGCACGATTGGGGCGATCAACGCATTGAGATCATTATCGGCGCGCTGCTGCGTACGGGAGTGACGCTGGCCGCGGCCGTCGTTTTCTGCGGGGCCGTCGTGTACTTCGCTCGCCATGGGACCGGGGTGCCGAACTACGCCGTGTTCGGCGGCGAACCTGAGAACCTGAAGAGCGTGAGCGGCATCGTTCACGGCGCCCTGGGCATGAGCGGCCAGGCGATTATCCAACTCGGATTGCTGCTGCTGATCGCCACCCCGGTGGCGCGGGTGCTGTTTTCCGCCATCGCCTTCGCTATCGAGCGCGATTACCTGTACGTCTTCATCACCTTGCTTGTCCTGGGAATTCTGCTGTACAGCCTTTTCGGAGCGAGCGGGTGAGCTTTGGCGGCGCGTACTTTTGTTCCGCGGCGGTTCCGTTTTCATCGCGGTCTATTATCAATGTCCGTGAGAGATCTCAAGACATCGCCCGCCCGCCGCAGGTGCTGTAGCTCCGCTTTAGACCGCTGGGCCAGCATGTTCGCGAGCGCCTGCACACGCCGGTTGCGGGCCCGTTGCATCAGCGACCGCCCGCGCCGGGTGGCGGAAATGCTGATCTTCCTGGCGTCGGAAGCGTCGGCGCAAGTCACGACCAGTCCTCGTTCCACAAGCCCTCGTACAATGCGCACCATAGTGGGCGGCTTTACTTGTTCGATCGCCGCCAGGCGCCGCAGCGACATGCTGCCACCGAACACCAGCACGGAGAGCGCCGAGAGCTGGGCCGGGCCAATTCCGCTGTCGCGGTCCTGGGAGCGTACGTGGCGCAGCAGGTGGATCGCGGCGGAGTGCAGCGCATCCGCTAACGCCACGATATCTTTTTTTATTTTGGGCATTGCTCCCTGAGTCACCGATGGTGTATTGTAGCGCGAGTAGAAATAGTTAGCAATGCTAACTAATAGGAGGGTGAGATGGCGCAGGACATATTCGCTGCGATTACCGCTAACGACAAGGAACGCGTTGCGCAGTTGATTGCGGCAGACCCAGCCGTGGCGCATGCCCGCAATGCGGCCGGCATTTCTGCGCTGATGCAGGCGCGTTACGAAAACCGAATGGAGATTGTTGACCTGCTGCGACCGGCGGCGGGCGACCTCGACATGTTCGAGTCCTCGGCCTTAGGCGATGTCGCGCGGCTTGACCGGCTGCTGGCGAACGATGGCGAAATGGTCAAGGTGCGCAGCGCCGATGGCTTTACGCCGCTGCATCTGGCGTGCTTCTTCGGGCAGCTGGAAGCGGCGGAGATCTTGGTTTGCCACGGCGCTGACGCCAATGCGGTGTCGCCCAGCCGAATTGCGGTGATCCACAGCGCGGCTGCGTCGCGCAATGCGGCGCTTCTGAAGCTTGTCTTACGCGCCGGAGCGAATCCCAACTCGCAACAACAACGTGGCTACACTGCGTTGCACGAGGCGGCCATGCACAACAGTGTGGAAAGGGCGCAGGCGCTGTTGGACGCGGGCGCCGATTTGGCCATTAAGACCGATGAGGGGCAGACTGCGGCCGATATGGCAGCGCAAAACGGCAACAAGGAAGTGGTCGAATTACTGGCGTCGAGGAAATAGCACGGTTGCAGCGATTGGCTAGAAGCTATCTCATAAATCGGTTTGTATCAGGGCACGGCTTCACAGGCTGCCGAAAAACTCCGTGTGCGGATGCGATTTGAAAGGGCACGGCTTCAGCCGTGCCGCTAAGGCTTTTATTTTTGTCATCACGAGCGGGCTTCAGCCCGCGAGGGATCTGCTTTTCCGACTTTTTCAGCAGCCTCTTCAGCCGTGCCGCAATTGGCCCGTTACGGACTCGGCTTTAGCCCCTGAGGTGCCTCGCTTTGGGCCGTACCGGCATTCATGAGATGGCTTCTATTGCGTTTCCACTTGGCCGGTTTCAACGGCGGAGTGGTTGCGCAGTATTACGGCGCCAGTGAGCACGGCGCAAAACAGCAACAGCACCCTCGCCACGTTAGCGTGCAGGACGGGGTCGCCCAGCAGGATTCGTACCAGTCCAAAGGCCGCGCCGGCGGCGCAGAAAGCGAAATAGAGCTTCTCCTTGGCGCAATGCGAGAAGCGCAGCAGGACCAGAAGGATGGTCGTAACGATCACATAAACAGCCAGCAGAACGATGCTGCCCGCAATCTTCTCGCGGTGAATCGAAAATGCGTCGGCATGAGACACCGCTAGTTGCAGCCCAGCCACACCTAGAAAAAAGACAGAATGCACCAGCGCGATGATCGCCCGTTTGCGGTTGGTGATAATGGCAAATCGATCCATAAACACTGTTCTAGTGTGTCGCGCCGATTGAACAATTGGCTGTGACCGAAATCACACGGGGATAGGTTTTTCTTTGGGACAGCCGAGAGCTGAAGGCTGACAGCTGAATGTTGGAGGCGCGGGTGGGAATCGAACTTGAGCCGTTTTGCGGGCGTGAGCGCAGCGGGAGCCCGCAGGCGAAATCCCGAACGCAGTGAGGGACCCCGGACCGTACGCATGTATAGGAACGTTGGAGGCGCGGGTGGGAATCGAACCCACGCATAAAGGTTTTGCAGACCTCTCCCTTACCACTTGGGTACCGCGCCTCGAGGATAGGTGGTGCGAAAAACCCTCGCGCACGGCGAGGGCGACGAATCCTGGAGCGGGAGACGGGATTTGAACCCGCGACTTCGACCTTGGCAAGGTCGCACTCTACCACTGAGTTACTCCCGCTCGCCGTCTGTGATTATAGCGAAAGCCTGAACTGCCGGGCAAATGAGAGCGAGGACACGCCACTGCGTCGAAAGCCGTTCGTCAGTCATGGGCGAGGCTCCATTGCGGGTCCTTCTCGGGCGGCACGATGGAACCGTCGCGCATGTGAATGATGCGATCGCCATACGACGCGGCCTCGGGATTGTGCGTAATCATCAACACCGTCTGTCCCAGTTCCTGGTTCGATTGCCGCAGCATTTTCAGAACGATTTCTGAATTCTGCGAGTCGAGATTGCCGGTGGGCTCGTCGGCCAGCACGATGGCGGGCTGATTCACCAGCGCTCGCGCCAGCGCCACCCGTTGTTGCTCGCCGCCGCTCAACTCGGAAGGGCGATGCTCCAGACGCTGATCAATGCCCAGCAATCGCGTGATTCGATTGATGTATCCGTGGTTGCCTTTTCCGTCGCTCTTGCCGGCAATATCCTGGGCGATGTCGATGTTGCCTTTCGCGGTCAGCGTGGGCAGCAGGTTGAACTTCTGGAAGACGAAGCCAATTTTGGATTTACGCATTCGCGTGCGCGCCGAGTCCGACAAGGCCGTGAAATCGGTGCCGTCGATCAGCACCCGCCCGGAGTCCGCGTGGGTCAGTCCGCCCAGGATATAGAACAGGGTGGACTTCCCGCTGCCAGACGGGCCGACAATGCTGACGAATTCACCCTTCTCGACCTCGAGGGAAACGCCGCGCAAGGCTGGCACATCCACTTTGCCGATGTGGTAGGTTTTGCGAACATTCTCAGCTTGGATCATCCAGGCCATGCGAATCCTTGATCTTACACGAAACGATTGCGGGGCCGGCGGTTAGCGTAGGTCGCTGACCTCGCGCTCCCCGCCACTCTTCCGATACTCCCCAAGCCGCCGAATTCGAGTTACAACAGCAGCATGAGGAGAGCATCGTCCGAGGCCAGACATGCGCAGTTGGTGGAGCGAGCTGTGGAGTGGCTGCGCTATACCTACCGATGCGGCATCATCCTCTCCGAGCAGTATTGCGCCAGCGGCGAAGTCCCCGATGTGATCGGCTGGAAAGGCTCCTGCCAGTCGGTGGTTGTGGAATGCAAGGTCTCGCGCAGCGATTTTCTCGCGGACGCGAACAAGCCGTTTCGCCTGAAGCCGGAAGAGGGGCTCGGCAGCCGGCGGTTCTATATGGCTCCCGCGGGCTTGATTGCGCGGGAAGAATTGCCCAAGTATTGGGGCCTGCTGGAATGCAAAGGCCGGCAGGTGCAAATGTCGGTAAAGCCAGGGAAGCAGGACCTGAGAAGCGCCGTGGGTCTGATGAAAGAGATGAACCTGTTATTGGCGAGCCTCCGGCGGGTGGAAGTACGCATCGAACCGCAGACCATTACTGAGTTCCTGAAGTGGAAGAACCGCCTGGCGGAATATAACGGAGGCCGCTTGCCTGAGGGCATTACTGCGCCGGATGAAGAGCAGAACCATTATCTTGTCACGTGACTCTCGTCACGCGCCGGCAGCAAAACCAAAGCCTGTTGTCACAGAATGCTGCAAAAGGTTTAAGCTCACCCTAGGTGGCTCCTCGCCACGTTGCGGAGGTGACTATGAACGATTCCACCAGCTTTGACCTCTATCTCGAACCCTGGCTTACCGCGCGCGTACCGCGCATGGCTGAGTACAGTCGGCAACTCGCCGACTTCTACGACTGGGTGCGCACGGACGTGGACGCGCAAGCGAACTATACCGATCGCTACGCGCCTCCGGCGTTGGAGACCTACGACCGCAATGGCGAAGTGGTGAACCGGGTTGTGGCGAACCGGTGGTACGACCAGCAACATCAGGAGCTGTATCGTCGCGGCATCATCGGATGGCCCTATGCGGAGAAGGCGCCTCATCTGCTGACCTTTGCCATGGGCTATGTGTTATCGCAAGCCGACATCAGCTTGCATTGTCCGGTCACTCTCACCGGAGCAGTGGCGTACGTACTTGGTTCGCATGCGCCGGACGCGGTGCGGCAGCAATTTCTTTACGACGTGGCGCGCATGGACGGTCTAGCCAAGACTGGCGGTACCTGGGCGACCGAGCAACACGGCGGCAGCGACGTGGGAGCGACCACCACCACGGCTGTTCAGCACGGCGACCGCTTTGCGCTGCATGGATTGAAGTGGTTTACCAGCAACGCCAACAGCGGTCTTGCACTGGCCACGGCGCGGCCCCACGGAGCCGCAAGCGGGACAGCTGGACTTGGTCTCTACCTCGTGCCCAGTCATCTGGAAGATGGGCGGCCCAATCACTATCGCATCCGTCGCTTGAAAGACAAGCTCGGCACCAAAGGGCTTCCGACCGGAGAGATCGATTTGCTGGGTGCGGAGGCTGTCGAAGTTGCTGCACCGCCCGATGGCTTTCGGTTGATGATGGATGCGCTGGAGTACAGCCGCGTTCACAACGCCGTTGGGTCGGCGGGCGTTCAACGCAGGGCACTGCGCGAGGCCCTTGCCTGGGCGAAATCGCGCCATGCCTTCGGCCACGTGCTGGTGGATTATCCCATGGTGCAGGATGACCTGCTACGCATGCGCGTGCAGTTCGAGGCAGGCGCATTGTTCGCCTTCGAGGCGGCCATCGCTTTCGACGAGGCGCAGCACGACCCGGAGCGCCGCACCTGGTTGCGATTGGTCACCGCGCTCGGGAAATACTTGACCGCGGAGTATGCCATCACCGCGGCCCGGGCTGCGCTGGAGTTGATCGGCGGCAACGGCTACACCAGCGACTATCCCGTGGCCCGCCTGTTGCGCGATGCGCAAGTGTTGACGGTGTGGGAAGGCCCGGCCAACATTCAGGCGCTGGAGCTGCTGCGCTTGCTCGCCCCTCGCTATCGAGGCTGGGAGCAATACCAGTCGCGAATGCAAGTGATCCAGCAGAAGCTCCCCGTGGCGCACGGTAGACTGCGCAAGGCCATGCAATCCAGACTCGACGGCGACCGCGAGGCCGTGGCGATCGCGATGCGCGACGAGCAGAGCGCACAACGCTATGCGAGGAAGTTGTTGCATCGTTTGAGCCAGAGCCTGGCGTTTGCCCTGTTGTGCGAAGCGGCCAGCGTCGCGCAGCGGAGCGGCAACCCGTTGCCGGGGCACAGCGCCTGGCGGTACTTTGAGGAGATCGAACCGCCGGCCTTCGGGACGGAAGACGACGACGCGCGCCGGGGCGTTCTGGAACTATTAAGAGACGAAACGTTGTACTCCGCGAATGTGATTTAGGCGCCCTCGCTGGAGATTTCCGGTACTTGCAGGCGAGCGGCTTTGATTTCGTCCCAGCGCACCCAGGCGATGTAAAGAACGACCAGGATGTTAATCCCGAGGACCGCCCAGTGGAGTTGGTTGGGGCGGCGAATTACTTTGTAGATTTCGAACGGGATGTACACGCATCCGGACACAATGGCCAGCCACTCCGCCCACGCGCGTTGCCTCCACAAGCCGTAGCCTTCCGCGAAGCGCAGAATGGCGTAAGTAATCGCGATCGCACCGATCATTACAAGACTAGTGCCGGAGATTTTGTCTGCCGCGTGCAGAAATTCCTGGGACCAATGGCGACTGGGATTGATATGCAGCGAGAAAAGAATATGCTCTGCTGCCTCCTCGAAGTCCACATCACGCCGAATCATGACGATCAAGAAGTAGGCGCTAGCCAGGGCCAGAGCTCCCTTACACGCCTCGAACACCGCGACCGTGCGCAGCCCGCCCTTGTGGGAGTGCTCACCCGTGGTAGGCCGGAGGTGGGTTCGAGTGGCGATGCTGTTCATACCCTGAGGGGCTTCGCTGACGTTTGTGCTCAGCGTAGCTTACCAGACGTTGCGTGCTCCAGAATTCTGCCTCATTTTGAGACATAAGCCCAGCCCGTTGGGTTGGTTTGCAACCGATTCTAAATTCCGCGGTGTGGGTCAGGTGGTGGCGCTCGTGCAACTAAGGCCCTGGCCAACCTGTGCGGCTTCGAGCATCTTGGTCACGGTGGTGAATTTTTCCCGGCACCGTCCGTCACCGGCGCGGGCGAGTTCGGCGGCATCGATTCGCCGCCATGCAGCATAGTCCACCCGGCAGATTTGCCTTTGCGACAGCAGTTGAAGAACTCCCGCTCTCCCCGGTCGTACCCTGTCCGGTACTTCTTCGGCAATCTTCTGGACTACTTGCTGAGCCTCGGTGCGATTGGTTGGAATTGTGCCCGAAGGCCCTCGCTTTGCCCATCCCACAACGTACAGCCTGTCTTTGACTTTTCCTTCTACGTTGGCGAATACACCGTTGGCAGGAGTGGCAGTGCAGCACGGACGCGTCTCATATCCGATGCAAGTGATGGCCAGTTGCGCGGGAATTTCGTGGAGCGCTCCGTCGGCAGAGCGAAACTGCACGGCGCTGAGTCGATCCTCGCCGAGGAAGGCGACGGGTGTCAAGTTGAAGTGAAACTGAATCATGACCGAAGCCGTGCGCGATTTGTTCTGCGCGAAACCGCGCAAGGTTTCAACAATTGCGCTATTTCCGGCGAGGGCGGTCGAATCCTGCACCATGGGACACGCGCGCTGCAAAGTGCCCAGTTCGGCGAGTTCGTGCGGTGTGAACTTCGCATCGGCAGCACTGCGCCGGCCGACGACGTGGATGGTCTCGATGGACTGCGTTTCCAGCCACGACGTCACTTCGGGTGAAAGATCGGAACCGGCAAACTCAGCCGAGCTCTTCGCCAGGACGCGGGCCACATCAATGGCCACATTGCCGTTGCCGATGACGACTGCCGACCGCACACCGTCGATTGCCAGCGGTTGGCTGTCCGGATGGCCGTTGTACCAGCCGCTGAATGCGCCCGAGCCGAGGACGCCCGGAAGTTCCTCGCCTGCGATGTTGAGACGTCGATCGCGCGCGGCGCCGGTGGCCAGCACCACCGCATCGTAGAGCGACATCAACTCCTCAAGCCGAAGGTCACGGCCAACTTCGACATTGCCGAAAAAGCTGATGCGGTCGCGGGAAAGCACGCGGTCCAGCACACGCGCAACCGCCTTCGTGCCCTGATGATCTGGAGCTACACCATACCGGACAAATCCGAAGGGCACGGGTAGCCGCTCGAAGATGTCGATGGAAGCATCGGGAATCAGGCGAAGCAGATTGTCCGCCAGATAACAACCCGCCGGGCCGCTGCCGATAATTGCGATTTGTTTCATGAATGCGGCTTTTCGCTCTTCGCTCTCCGCTTTTCGCCGACACGAAGTTTCACCACGGTGCCGGCCACGAAAGCTTGTGCCATCCGGGTGCAAACCTGGAACCGTCAAATCAACACCCTGGTATCGCAGTGGTGAAACCGGTTTCGCGAAGAGCGAAAGGCGAACAGCGAAGAGCGTCTGCTCAATGCAAGCGCACGTACTCGTAGTCCACCGGGTTGTTGTTGATGCCGCGATCGGGAGGCGCAATCCAGGCGGCCATCTTGCCCTGCTCGTGTACGCCGTGCATGAGGCTGAGGATGTACGTCCGATCGCTCTCGCTCGGCAGCCACTCGCCAATCTGAGTGTTGAACTGTTCCTGGCCGATCGGCCGTCCGGTCAGATCGGTGGGAACACCGGCCCACGCTCCGATATTGCGCCGGAAACGCGTGCTGGGGAGGGCCAACCGGAAGGAATAGCCGGCCTTCTCGATCAGCCGGTTCCAGCGTTTCACGCCCAGTTCGCAGTCGCGGACGTAGGAGCCTCGCGTGACTTCGTTCATGGCATTGCGCATGGGAATTTGCTCGGTCTTCGTGCTTCCGGTCCCGTCCGGTAATTCGAGTGCGAAGCTCTGTTCGACAGCGATGTGATCTTCGTATTGCGCCTCGTCCGGCCGGCCCTTCAATCCGTTCGCGAAATAGGAAGCCGCATTCGAGGAAGTCTCCGAGCCGAACAGGTCGAGCGACGAACTGAACCAGAAATTCAGATACTTCTGCACGGTGGGCAGGTCGATCGCGCCGGCGTTGCGGACAGCCAGCGGATCTTCGGTGCCTAACTCCTTCATCACTTCCAATGTGCGCCTGACCACGCGATTAATGCCGGTGTCGCCCACAAACATGTGATGCGCTTCTTCGGTCAGCATGAACGAGCAAGTGCGAGCCAGCGGGTCGAAGCTCGATTCGGCCAGTGACTTCAACTGGAATTTGCCATCGCGATCGGTGAAATAAGTGAACATGAAGAAGCTCAACCAGTCATTGATGGGCTCATTAAAGGTGCCGAGGATGCGCGGCTTGTTGGCGTCTCCAGAGTGGCGTTCCAGCAACTCTTCCGCTTCTTCGCGGCCATCGCGCCCAAAGTATGCGTGCAGCAGGTAAACCATCGCCCACAAATGGCGCCCTTCCTCGACGTTCACCTGGAACAGATTGCGCAAGTCATAAAGCGAGGGTGCGGTGTGGCCGAGCATGCGCTGTTGCTCGACCGACGCAGGCTCCGTATCGCCCTGGGTGACGATCAGACGGCGCAATATGGCGCGGAATTCACCGGGAATCTGCTGCCAGACTTCCTGCCCATAGTTGTCACCAAAGCCGATCTTGCGATTGGGGTCGCGGTCGGCGAGAAAGATTCCCCAGCGGTACTCCGGCATGTGGACGAATCCATAAGTGGCCCAACCCTTCGCGTCCACCGAGGTCGCGGTGCGAAGATAAACGTCCGCCACCTGAAAATCGCGCGGACCGAGGTCCTGCCACCACTTCAGAAATTCCGGCTGCCAATGTTCCAGTGCGCGCTGCAAGGTGCGGTTGGAGCCGAGATCGACGTTGTTTGGAATGCGGTCCTGATAATTGATTGCCATCACACTCTCTCCCAATTGAAGCGCGCCTTCGATCCCGTGCCGAACAGCTTGAGCGCGCCCTGTTCGCCGGTCGAGTTCGGCCGGATGAATACCCAGTTCTGCCACGCGGACAGCCGGCCAAACACCTTGGTCTCCGTGGTTTCTGCGCCGGGGAAGCGCAAGCTGGCTTCCATGCCGGTGAGTGCGTCGGGCGAGAGCGCGGTACGCTCTTCGATGGCCATACGGACCTCGTCTTCCCAGTCGAGATCGTCGGGCGCCAAGGTAATAAGGCCGAGGTCAAGAGCTTCCTTGGGGCCAAGCAGTTTGCCCTGGGCTTTCACCGCGCCAGCCATGCGTCGTGCATTGCCACTGAATCGTGTTTCGAGCCGGCCGCGACCATTCACCGCGGGCAGCAAACCGAAATTCATTTCGTCCACCGCGATCTTCGGAATGGGTGCGTCGCCTTCTTCTTCCGGAAGCGCCAGCATGTAGCTGCGATCGGCGGCCAGTGCCAATTCGAAGAGCACGCCGGCGAAACACGAACCCGGCTCGATGATGGCGTACATGCTGCGCGAAGAAACATCCAGCCGCGCCAAGGTGCGGCGCAACATGCCGATGGTTTCACGCACCAGCCAATCATTGCGATGCTGGAGCATCACGCGGTCTGACGCCAGTACGGCGTCGATGCTGCCGGTCGTCTTGAGCAGCAGGAGCCCCAGCTCCGGTTCGTTGACCCGCAGCATGAGGATGGCGTCGTCAAGTTCGCGCGCCATCGCCAGCGGCCACCACTGATCGCCCGCGGCAAGAATCGCATCGGGCTCGAGAGGCTGTGGTCCTTCAGGCGCGCGCACCGTCAGCGTCGCGGTTCGCGCAGCGCGATCGAACGCAACGTCAACGTACTTGTAGTGATAGCCGTTGTCGTCGAGCTTGCGATCCAGCGGAGTCAGCTTGATGCCCTTGGCATCAGCGGGACGGGTTGAGTCGTTCACCAGTGCTTGCGCGTGGGTGCGCACCACTTCCTGGAATTTTTCCGGGACTGCAATGTCATCCACCAGCCCCCACTCTTTGGCGCGCTCGCCCTTGACGCCGTCGGGATTGGTGCAGAACATGTCAGCCAGGTCACGGCGCACTTTGCGCTTGTCCACCACACGAGTGAGACCGCCAGTGCCGGGCAAAACGCCGAGCAGCGGAACTTCGGGCAAGCTCACGGCGCTGGAACGATCATCGACCAGCAGAATCTCGTCGCAGGCCAGCGCGAGTTCGTAGCCGCCGCCGGCGGTGGTGCCGTTCAGCGCGGCCAGAAACTTCAGGCCGTCGTGACGGCTGGAGTCCTCCATGCCGTTGCGGGTCTCGTTGGTGAACTTGCAGAAGTTCACCTTCCAGGCGTGCGAGGAAGTACCCAGCATGTAGATGTTGGCGCCGGCGCAGAACATGCGCTCGCGCGCGCTGGTGAGCACCACGCAGGCCACTTCGGGATGCTCGAAGCGAATGCGCTGCAAGATGTCGTGCAGTTCGATGTCAACGCCGAGGTCGTAAGAGTTGAGCTTGAGCTTGTAGCCGGGCCTCAGGCCGCAATCTTCGTTGACATCCATGGCCAGAGTGGCCACGCGGCCATCAATTGTGAGCCGCCAATGGTGATGCTCTCCGGCCACGTCGAACGTGACCAGTTCCTTCTCATTTACGGTTGGCATACAGGTCGAACTCTCCTCAAGGCAGCGCCGGGCTGGCGCGCGTACATCCCCCACCCGAATAGATGCATTATAGTGCATTTATGTGATGTTAGGAGAGGAAATATGATGCAGATTTCCGGAAGCGAATAGGCTAGAAGAACACCTCCGGCGAGACATGGAAACGCTGGCTCAGGCGCCTGATCTGTTCTTTCGTCAACTCTCGCTTGCTGCTAATCACTTCGGAAACGATGCTGCGTGCTCCGAAGATGTCCAGCAGGTCTTTCTGTTTGAGGCCGTGCTGCTCCATTAAGAAGGACAGTGCCTGCCGCGGTGTGGCGCGCGGCAACTGGTACCGCTTCGCCTCAAAATCTTCGATCAACAGCGTCAGCAGGTCAGCCAGTTCTTTCTCTTCTCTGGTCAGCGAGCGCTTTTGTTCAAGCGCGTAAAGCGCATTGATGTAATGCTCGTTCTCCGCTTCACTGCGGATGACCTTGGGAGGAATTTTCGCCAGCAGCTTGGCATAGACGGGACCCATTGCCAGCGCGTTCATTGTTTCCATCCTCCCTTGTCGTAATCTGCGTGCGACAGCACATGCCGGATAAAGATTCGTCGGCTACGATAATTAATCTCAACGATCAAGCGATATGAATTGCCCTTGATGTTGAACACTGTGTATTTCCCGACTGCATCCGCAGAAGGAAACGTCCGCCGCACTTCGTCCAGCGAGTTCCACTCGGCCTTCTTGGCCACCCGGTACCATAAATCCAATGGAGCGGAGAGATCGCCATGGCGCTTCGCTGCATCCAGAAGTCTCTTCCGGCTGATAACATGCACTTAATAAGATGTTCGCAATTTGCGAACAAGTCAAGAAAATTCGGCGGGCTAGGGAACAGCGCTGAAAACCCAATCAGCTCTGGCGAATTGACTGCTGCAGAATCTCCAGCGTCTCTTCAACCGAGCCGCCACTGGTATCAATGCTCGCGTCGGCCTTGCGATAGAGTGGCTCGCGCACGTCGAGAATGCGCCGCAAGTCCGACATCGATTCGCGATTGTCGGCCATGGGCCGCATGTCGCCTTGAGCGATGACACGCAGCATGTGCTCCTCCGGCGTGGCCCGCAGCCAGACTGTGAAGCACATGGTGAGCAGCCGCTCGAAGGTTGCGGGCTCGGAGACCAGGCTGCCGCCCGTGGCCAGCACAAACCGCGGATAGCGCTCGATGACCTGGTCCAAAACCCGGCGCTCCAACCGCCGAAAGCCGCTCTGCCCATAAAGATCGAAGATGACGCTGAGGCTGACGCCGCTCTCCTGCTCGATCAGGCGATCCAGCTCGAGAAACGGCGTCTCCAAACGATCCGCCAGCATGGCTCCCAACGTGGACTTGCCGGCGCCGCGCAGGCCGACCAAGGCGATGCGGCCGCGCCGCGCGTCCAGGTCAACGCCGCCGAAATGTTCCACCAGCAGGCGGCGGGCCTCCACCAATTCCGCCGCCGGCAGCCGCCGCAGAAATTCGGTGGTGTGCACCAAGTCCACAGGAGGCTCGGGGCCGTCGAGCACCAAAGCTTGCAGCGGAGTGTCCAACGCCTGCGCGATTTGCCGCAGCAGCAGGATAGAAATGTTGCCCCGTCCGCTTTCGAGCTGCGCCAGATAACGCTCGGAAACTCCCGAATCGCGAGCGAGGATCTTGCGAGTCATACCGCGTCGAGCGCGCATCTCGCGCACCCGCTCGCCGAGCAACCGGAGGTAATCGGATTGGGAGCCGGAGTCGGTGCCAGCGGAAATCGCTGCGGCGGGGCTCTCCGCTGTCTCGTTCACCTCTACATGCACTATGTCGCGCTTTCGGCTCACCGTGGATGCATTATACTTCCGTCAGCCGCACGTATAATAGTGCCTGGGTGGGGACACAAACATGGGCTGCGACATCACGATCCTGGTGGGCACTATGACCGGCACGGCCGAGATGGTGGCCCAGGAGGTGCAGCAAGCGCTGGAGGTGGCTGGCCATCAAGCGACGATCAGGGTGATGGACGGCCTCGACGCCAGCGTCTTTCGGGGTGGCGGCGCCTTCCTGATTTGCACGTCCACCTACGGGCAGGGCGATGTCCCCGACAACGCACAAGCCCTGTTCAGCAGTCTTGAAAGTGCGAAGCCGGACCTCGCCGGCGTAATCTACGGCGTGATCGCGCTCGGTGACCGCACCTACAAAGATACCTACTGTCATGGCGGAATTCGCTTTGACAAGCTGTTGACTCAGCTCGGCGCCAAACGGGCTGGCGAGGTCCTGACCCACGACGCAAGTTCGGGCACCTTGCCCGAAGAGGTAGCGGCGCAATGGGTTGTGCCCTGGGCCGAGCAGCATCTCGCATCATCCTCGGAGATTGCATAAATATGGCTGGTGCGGTAACTCACCAACGCGGCGAAGTTCTGGTTGACGGCAAGCGGCTGGAGACATTATGGATTGAGCCGGCAGACAAGCACCGCCCGACGATCGTCATGCTGCACGAAGGTCTGGGCTCGGTCGCGCTGTGGAAGAACTTTCCGCAACGCCTCGCGTCGCGCACCGGCTGCGGCATACTTGTCTATTCGCGCTATGGACATGGGAATTCCGACCAGCTGCTGGAAAAGCGTCCGGTGGAATTCATGCACCACGAAGGCGAAGTGGTGCTGCCGGAGTTGCTCGAGAAGTTGAACATCCAAAGGCCCATTTTGCTCGGCCACAGCGACGGCGGATCGATCGCTTTGATCTTTGCGAGTAAATATCCCGGCCGACCGCGTGCGTTGATTCTGGAAGCGCCGCACGTGTTTGTGGAAGACCTGAGTGTCGCAAGCATCACAGAGGCGAAGGTGACCTACTTGACGACCGATCTGCCGCGGAAACTTGGGCGCTATCACCAGCATGTGGACGCGACCTTTTGGGGCTGGAACGACATCTGGCTCGATCCGCAATTTCGCTCGTGGAACATCGAAGAATATTTGCCGGTGATACGCTGCCCGATCCTGTGCATTCAGGGCGAAGAGGACGAATACGGAACCATCGCCCAGGTAAAGGCGATCCAGGCTCGTGTGCCCGCCACAGAAATTCTGATGTTGCCGAATTGCAGGCACTCACCGCACCGCGATCAGACGGACGCGACGCTGGATTGTATGGCGGAGTTTGTAGCAAGAGTTGCGGGGAGTGAGGAAGCGGTGAGCAGAATAGACGCCGTCAGGGAGCAACAAGCAGCATTGCCGGAATAGTACAACGACGAGACCGGCAAGATGGTGGCGACCTGCGACAGCGTCGCCGTGCAGGCCAGCCTGGAGTCTGGCAAGAGCGTACCCATGACCGAGGAACTACAAGAAAAGGCCAAACAGCATCTGGTGACCGCCAATGTCCCGCTGGACGAGGCGATAGGCTAGCTGAAACCGTTTGAGTTGTCGGTTTTCAACGGCGTGGCTAGCGGGTAAGATGTTTCTCAGGTGATTCCATGAGCCCCGAGTCTTCCGAAGAAAACACCACTACAACCAAAGACCACCCAGCGGTCGAGCACGTTGCCGAGGCGCATCGCATTCTGAGTGGACTGCGGCAGCAACTCGATAAATATCCCGACTTGGATGAAGCCATCGCCAAGCTGGAGATGGCGCTAAATGTTCTGACCACGAGAACCGGCGGAATGTTGTAGATCAGATTGAAGGCGGCCCATCCGCGCGAGCCTCGGAACGGCCGGGTGGTTCCCCCCGCTGGATCAAAACACTCCATGAACTCCAGCGAGACAGACTACAACCCTGTAAAGACTGTTTGGCATCACCCGCAGAGGCGGGCGGAGGCAAATAAGCGATGAGCCGTACTGGTGTGGCCGTTTTGCTGTTTTCGTTGCTTCAGTTGGGGAATGCCGCCAACAATCCCGAGCCCATGGATGGCTACTCGCCCGCGCATGCGGTTGTGGAGAGCGATTGGGAGTCGAAGTTCCGCGACCTCCCCAATCCTGACGCGATGCGGGAATCCATGCAGCACCTGAGCGCTCGGCCCCACAACGTCGGTTCCCCGTACGACAAAGAAAACGCCGAGTGGATCCTGTCGAAGTTTCAGCAGTATGGTTTCGACGCCCACATCGAGACGTTCGACGTGCTGTTTCCAACGCCGAAGGAGCGTCACGTCGAGATGTTGTCTCCCACGCACTTTGTGGCCAAACTGCAAGAGCCGCCGCTCAGCATCGATCCGACCTCACAACAAACTTCCGAGCAACTGCCCACCTACAACGCCTACTCTGCCGATGGAGACGTTACGGCCCCGCTGGTGTACGTGAACTATGGCATGCGGGACGATTACGAGCAGCTGGAGCGGCTGGGAGTCTCCGCGAAGGGCGCGATCGTGATCGCTCGCTACGGCGGCGGCTGGCGCGGGATCAAGCCCAAAGTCGCTGCCGAGCATGGCGCCATCGGCTGCATCATCTACTCCGATCCGCGAGAGGACGGCTACTTTGAGGGCCAGAATTATCCGGCTGGGCCCTACCGTCCCGAGGAAGGTGTGCAGCGCGGCAGCGTAATGGACACCGAGTATCCCGGCGATCCTTTGACTCCGGGAGTGGGGGCCACCAAGGATGCGAAGCGCCTGAGTCTGAAAGAGGCCAAGACCATCACCACGATTCCGGTGTTGCCCATTTCCTACGGAGACGCGCAGCCCTTGCTGGCGGCCATTGCTGGGCCGACCGCACCTGACACTTGGCGGGGAGCGCTTCCCATCACCTACCGGATCGGGCCTGGTCCGGCCAAAGTTCATCTGGTCGTGAAGTCGAACTGGGACCTGAAAACCATCTACGACGTGATCGCCAAGATTCCGGGCGGCGAAACTCCCGAGCAGTGGGTGCTCCGTGGCAATCATCACGATGCCTGGGTCAATGGAGCCGACGATCCAATTTCTGGTATGGTGGTCGTATTGGAGGAGGCAAGAGCGCTGGGTGAGTTGGTGAAGCAGGGCTGGCGTCCGAAGCGGACCATTATCTATTGCGCGTGGGACGGCGAAGAGCCTGGCCTGCTGGGTTCTACCGAGTGGGTTGAGCAGCACCAGGATGAATTGCGGCAGCACGCGGTGATGTATCTGAATACCGATTCCAGCGCCCGCGGTTATCTGAATGTCTCCGGCTCCCATACGCTGGAGCGCGCGGTCAACCAGGTCGAGCGTGAGATTCAAGATCCGGAGAAGCACATTTCCGTGTGGAAACGCGCCTATCTTCGACGGGTAGGTCGCGCCGCCAGCTCGGAAGATCGAGAGGAGTTGCGCAATCGTGCCGACCTGCGCCTGGGAGCGCTGGGTGATGGGTCCGACTACACGGCATTCCTCGACTTTGCTGGCGTGGCCGCGCTGAATATGGGATTCGGCGGCGAGAGCGGCGGTGGCGTTTATCACTCCATTTACGACGACTTCTACTGGTACACGCATTTCGGCGATCCGAAGTTCGTTTATGAGCGCGCGTTGGCCCAGGTGGCCGGGAGCACGGTCATGCGCTTTGCCGATGCCGACCTGTTGCCGTTCGATCCCACGGGATCAGCCGATACCATCAAACGCTACGTTGCGGAATTGAAAAAGGAGTTGAAGCAACAACAGGACCAGGCGCGCGAGCGCAACAAGGAGATTGAAGAAGGTGTGTTCACGGCAACCGCCGATCCGGAGAAGCAGTATGTTCCTCCTCCGAAAGAGCCGGTGCCGCCGTACTTGAACTTCGCCCCGCTGGACAATGGGGTGGAAGCGTATGCTCGCGCAGCCCAGCGCTATCGCCAGGCGGTCGCAAAATTGAATGACAACGATGGCGCCGCCTGGCAGTCTCCCGCATTACCGGCCATCAACGCCAAGCTCCTGTTGACCGAAAGGACCTTCACCGTGAGCCAGGGTCTCAAGGAGCGTCCTTGGTTCAAGCACCAGATCTATGCTCCTGGCGCGTACACAGGCTATGGAGCCAAGACGATTCCCGCAGTGCGCGAGGCCATGGAAGAACACAAATGGAAAGACGCCGATGACGGTGCGGTCATCGTTGGTCAGGTGCTGATGAGTGAGGCCAGCCTGGTGGACTCCATTGCCCAGGAGTTGGAAGAGGCGGCAGGCCAGCGGCCCGCGACGCAGCAGGCGAAGCGAACCGATACCAAAGGACAACCAGCGCAGAAGCAGCAGAGCGGAAGGTGAACGATGGATCGTTTGAAAGGGCACGGCTTCAGAGTGTGCGTGCGAACTCACTTTTCGAAAATGCGGTGGGAAAAGCAAACCTAGAATGGCCAATAATAGAGTCCCGAAGGGACGGAATATCTTGGCCCAGCAGCTTCAGCACGGGAAAAAGCGTGCGCGAGGAACGGCGCGTGGGTTTCCTTAGTCCAAGTCACCAGTGGGAACAAGGACACAATCAGCGCCGCCCCCGCCAGCGTGAGCACTGCGCTGGCGGCAAGATGGAGGGGCAGCGCCAGCCTCCAACTACTGCGGTCGAAGGTAAAGCGCCGGGCCAAGGCGTACACCGGCGGCGTCAGCAACGACCACACAAACGAGATGGTGATGTTCCAGGCGAGCAACTGCGCCCAGCTCTCCGGGCTGCCCATGGACGCGGTATAAACATGCGCCCCGGCGGCACTCAGAAAAGCCAGCACCGTCCACAGCACGAAGCCGATGGCCCAGATGCGGCCCCACTGTTTCAGCATGGTGAGCTACCTACTCTGCATGAACCCAAGACAAAAAGACAATTCGAGACGAGCTCCACCTACGGAGTCATAGACGAAATCCGGCGGCGGATGTTTCCGGAAAATTACGGGTGTGCCGACCCGACAATCGACGGGTTATGATGAGTTGGTTCCGTCGTGAGGGGTGTCCAATTGCGGACACAATGCGGATCTGGAGCACAAGCCTTGCAGGGGGGCGCTAGAATACTGAATATGACTCTTCCTGACATACAGCGCGCCATCGAAGCCCTTCCCCAGGAGGAGCAAGCGCAGCTTGCCACTTGGGTTGCCGACCGCGACTTGGCAGCTTGGGACGCGGAGATCGAACGCGACTTCACGGCCGACGCCGCTGGTGCGGCCCTGCTCGATAGCGTCCGCCAGCAGGTGCGGGAAGGAAAGTCCAAGCCCTTGTCGCAGGGTCCGCGCCACCTGTGAGTTTCCGCTCGTTTGCCGTCTCCGAATTCTGGAAATGCTACCAAAAGCTTCCCGGCCACGTGCGTGAGCTTGCCGACAAAAAGTTCGAACTCTTCACGCACGACCCGTTCAATCCTTCACTCGGCCTGAAGCAAAAGGGTGAGGTATGGACGGTTGACATAGGCCGCTCCTATCGCGCGATCGCCCTCCGCGAAGAGAATGATTTCCACTGGTTCTGGATTGGCTCGCACGAGGCCTACAACCAGTTGCTTCGCACACTGAAGTAACGCGTGCGGACTCTTCCTACACTATGATGAAGTTGGTTCCCTTGAGAGCACGTGTCCCATTGCCGACACTCACTCGGGGGAATGAGATTTAGGGGGACGAGGAGAAACAAGGTCGAGGGCGCGAAGCAAGGGCAAGCTGAGAAGCGGAAGCTGCGCAGCATCAACTACCCAGCCGGCAAAATGCGACAATACCGTTGCCGACACTAACTCTCCCATGCATGAACTCGGCATCGCCGCCTCCATTCTCGAATCCGTTCAGGCCGTGGCCCTCCGCCATCCCGCCGGTCGCATCACCAAAGTGGGCGTTAAAATCGGGGAACTGTCTGGCGTTGACCGCGATGCGCTGCAGTTCGGCTTCGAAGTGCTGGTGAAAGACACGGAATGGGAGCCGGTGGTGCTCGACTTGGAATATATTCCGCGCGTGCAGCGCTGCTCCAAGTGCGCGCACGAGTTTCGCATGACCGAATTCGATCCGCAGTGCCCGCAATGCGGCGAATTCCTTACCGATTGCATCAGCGGAGAAGAACTCGACATTGCCTACATGGAAGTGGATGAATGAACCGCATCGAAGTCGAAAAGAAAGTCCTGAACGAAAACCAGGTCCTGGCCGAACAGTTGCGCGAACGCTATCGGCAACTCGGGGTCCTGTGCATCAACCTGATCAGCGCGCCCGGCTCGGGCAAAACAGCTCTGCTGGAGCGGACCCTGGAACGCATGGACAAAGGCTCGCGCGTTGCCGTGCTCACGGGCGATTTGCAAACCGAAAATGACGCGAAGCGGCTGGCCAAGTTTGGCTTTCCGGTCAAGCAGATCACCACCGGCGGAACCTGCCATCTCGATGCCAAGATGATTGGAAAGCATCTCGAGGACTGGAAGCTGGAAGACCTTGACCTGCTGATCGTGGAGAACGTGGGCAACCTGGTTTGCCCCTCCAGCTACGATCTTGGTGAAGACGCAAAGATCGTGCTGCTGAGCACATCGGAAGGCGAAGACAAGCCGCTGAAATATCCCTCTATCTTTTTCAAGGCGGAGCTGATGCTGCTGACCAAGATCGATTTGCTGCCCTACGTTCCCTTCAACGCGGACGTGGCGCGCGAAAACGCCAGGCGCGTCCATCCTCAGCTGGAAATCATTGACGTGTCCAGCACTACCGGCGAAGGCCTCGATCGCTGGATGGAATGGCTGCGCGCTCGCCAGGAACGGGCCAAGGCAAAGCTGCACACTGCAACGGCGCCACACTGATTTCAGCAGCTCCCATTTACAATGGCCTGTACTCCGAGGTGCTGATGTCGTTCCTTCGTTACCTGATGCTGTTGTCTCTGGTGATCTGGATTGGCGGGCTCATCTTCTTTGCGTTCGTGCTGGCGCCGACGGTCTTTGCGGTCTTGCCCACCCGGCAACTGGCGGGCAATGTGGTCAATCGCAGCTTGGGTATTATGCACTGGATGGCGATCGCGTGTGGCGTGATATTTGCCGTGACGTCCATGATCGATTCGCGCATCGTGAATGGCGTCGCCGATCCGTTTGCGGCCCGCAACCTCTTGATCTACGCGATGATCATCCTGACGTTGGTTGGCATGTTTGGCATCGCGTCGCGGATGCTGGTCCTGCGTCAGCAGATGGGCGTCATCGACGACGTGCCGCAGGACGACGCCCGCCGGGTGGGGTTCAATCGCCTGCACGTGTGGTCCACGCGCATCGAGGGATCGGTGCTGGTGCTCGGCCTGGCGTTGCTGTATCTGACCGCGCGCCGAATGACGTGAGTGCGCTTTTACATTTCGATATGCGCTGGGATTACAGCCAGGCTATTAGGACTAGCTTTCCTCTTAACTGGCAACTGACAACCGACCACAGGAAACTGATTTTATGAAAACCGGAATCATAGGCCTGCCACAAGTGGGCAAAACGTCGTTGTTCGTGATGTTGACCAGGCAGCAGGTAGCGCAGCGCAGCGGAAATCCTCGCGAGGCGCATCTCGGAGTCACCAAGGTCCCCGACGACCGCCTCGACCGCCTGGCCGCGCTCTATAACCCTAAAAAGCTGATACATGCCAGCGTTGAGTTTACCGACGTGGCGGCGCTGAGCCAGGAGGCGCTGAATGAAACCGCCTTCGCCGCCAACTTGCGCAATGTGGACGCGCTGGCCCACGTGGTGCGCGTCTTCGAGGATGACTCCATCCCGCACGTCGGTCCTATCGATCCGCTGCGCGATATCAAGAACATTGACTTCGACCTGATCGTCAACGATCTGGGACAAGTGGAAAAGCGGCTGGAGCGCGTCGAGAAAGACTTGAAGAAGATGAAGACGGCGGAACTGGAGCGCGAGCACGATTTGCTGAAGCGCGCCAAGGCGCATCTGGAAACCGAGCGGCCGCTGCGCGAGATGGAGATGACGCCCGAGGACAAAAAGCGGGTGCGCGGCTTCACGTTTCTAAGTGAGAAGCCGATCTTGTACGTGCTCAATATCGGCGAAAGTCCGACGCTGGGTAAGGACCTGGAGGAAGCGGTCGCCAAATACGGAGTGACGGAAGTGGCGGCGCGGCCCAACACGGGCGCGCTCGCGGTGTGTGCCAAAGTCGAAGCCGAACTCGCCGAAATGAGCGACGAGGATGCCGCCGAATTCCTCGCCAGTTATGAGCTGAAAGAGAGCGGGCTGGTGCGGCTCATCCGCAAGACCTACGAGTTGCTGGGACTGATTTCCTTTTTCACCGTGGGCGAAGACGAGTGCCGCGCCTGGACCGTGGAGCGCGGATCGAAAGCCGTTCACGCGGCCGGCGCTATCCACACGGACCTGGAACATCATTTCATCCGCGCCGAGACCATCCACTGGGACCAGTTGCTCGATGCCGGCTCAGAAGCCGAAGGACGCGCCCGCGGCACGCTGCGCCTGGAAGGCAAGGAATACATCGTGAAAGACGGCGATGTCATGCATATCAGGCACAGTGGATAGTCCCTAGCCCCTGCTCTGTTATCCTTCTTCCGCCAATGAATCCAATCATCCTCAGCATCCTGCTCGGCCTGACGGCTGCCGCGGCCAACGTTTTCGGCGGCGCAGTGATCGTGCAGAAGAACTGGGACCGCAGCTATCTGCGCTACTTTGTGGCGCTGGGTGCGGGTTTCATGTTGGCCACCGCGCTGGTTGAAATGGTCCCCGAGAGCCTGGCGCTCGCCGGACGCAGCGGAGCGTTGCTGCTTCTGGGCGGCTATCTGCTGGTGCACTTTTTCGAGCACACCATCACCCCGCATTTTCACTATGGAGAAGAGACCCACGCCGACGAGTACCTGCATTCCCACCGGCGTGTGTCGGTGCTGTTTGGCTTGATGATCCACGCCTTCTTCGACGGCATTGCCATCACGGCCGGCTTCCTCATTTCGCCCTGGCTGGGCTGGATCATCTTCCTGGCAATTTTCCTCCACAAAATACCCGAGGGCTTCACCGTAACTTCGGTGATGCTGGCCAGCGGACTGAGCAAGAAGCGGTCGTGGTTTGCTTCCGTCATGTTAGCGCTGGCTACGATGGCCGGCGTGTTCACCATGGCCATCGGCAAACATGCCGTTAGCTACGGATTGCCGGTGGCCGCCGGAGTAACCATCTACGTCGCGGCGTCCGATCTCATCCCCGAGGTGAACCGCGAACCTGGCGTGAAGATGGCGCTGGTCGTGTTTATCGGAGTGGCCGCGATGTTCGTGCTCGATCACCTGGTGCATTTGCATTAGGGTCATTGCGCGGAACTGCGCTTGGGTCGGAAGGCATAAAAATACCACTTCAAATACTGCGGCAACCATGCCCAGATCTTGAACCGCGACTCACCTTGCGTTCGGGCGCGCCAGGTTGTGGGTAACTCCGCAATGCGATAGCCGGCCAGGAAAGCCTTGACGGTTATTTCGAGGCTGAGTTCAAAGCCCGCCTTGCTCTCGATCGTCATGTTCTTCAGGATTTTGCTGTCGTACAGCTTGAACGCATTGGTCGCGTCGTGGGTGGGAATCCCGCGAAACCAGTGCAGCGTGAGGCCGGCAACGCGCGACATTGCGCCCTTCAGCGGAGGCGCATCCAGCAGCCGACCGCCCGGCATGTAGCGGCTGCCAGCAACTACCTGGTATCCCTGGCGGTAATACTCAACCATCTGGTCCACTTGCGCGAGGTCATCAGAAAGATCGGCCATGATCACCAGCACGGGACCGCTTTCGACTTGAGCGAAGCCGGTGCGGATGGCCCCGATTACACCTCTCCCCACATTGTTCTTGACGGGAACCAGCCGCGTTTCTCCTGCGGAAATGATCTGCTGCAGAACGGGAACGGTGTTGTCTTCATCGAAGTCATACACCACGAACGCCCTGAACCGCGAGCGGATTTGCGAGGTAACCGCACTCCACAAAGCGGGAAAGTTGGCGCCTTCGTTGTAAACAGGAATGACCAGGCTCAACGCGGTCGAGGTCTGCTCGGGTACGACATCCACTAGATCTGACCTACTTCGATCTGCTCAGCGACCCAGGGAATGACTTCGTCCAATATCGCGCTCAAGCTGGTGGTGGCTTCAAATCCGAGCACTTGCTTGGCCTTGCGCGTATCAGGTGAGCGCTCCTGCACGTCATATTCGAATGGTGGATCGGAAACATAGCGGAACGGTTTGCTGTCGCCATGGACCTTGCGCCAGATGGTTTCGGCCAACTCAAGAACGGTAGTGCGCGTTGGAGTGGAAAGGTTGAAATCCTGATTGGCCGCGGCGGGATGTTCCAGGCAAATTTTTATTCCCTTGGCCAAATCGCCGCCATACGTGTAGTGGCGAACTTGATTTCCAGAACCGAGAATGTGGAGGGGATCCTGGCCCTTGAGCACCTTCTGCGCCAAATCGGGTACTACATGCGACATCGCCAGCTTCACGTTGCCGCTATAAATGTCGTGGTCATGCAACGCCCGCTTTTCTCCTACGCCGACGCAATTAAACGGGCGCACGATGGTGTAAGGCAGCTTGTACTGCTCCCACGCCCCCTGAACAAAATACTCAGTCGCCAGCTTCTGAAATCCGTACGTCGAACGCGGCGGGGGGCAGCGGTGCTCGGCGCCTTCGGGAGTGGGATACTCCGAGGTGCTCTCGAACACCATGCTCGACGACATCACGGTTATCTTTTGCAGCTTCTGGTGTTGATGAGCATAGATCGCGGCATCGAAGGAGGCGGCGGTGATGCGTTCATTCTCCGCCAGCAGGTCGTAGGCGAACTCGTGGAAGTAGCTGATGCCGCCGATCATTGCTGCGGAGGCAACAAAGTGATCGCAGTCGGACAGTAACTCCTTCAGCAAGGAAACATCCTTGCAATTTGCCTCCACGAACCGATAGCGCGGGTGTTTATCGTACGACTTCTCCACCCGGCCGTACTTGCTGAAGTTATCGACCCCAATAACTTCATGGCCCGCCTGAAGCAATTCCTCAACCAGATAGCCGCAAATAAATCCGGCAGAGCCGGTGACCAGTACCTTCATGACCGCGCCCCTCCTGCCGCAACCGGTACCGGAGGTTGGGCAGACTCGGCGTGCCGCCCCGGCCAATAGTTCCAGATGTCAACCACAACCTTGTCGGCTGTTATCGGAAGATCGCGATAGGCCGCGTGGGGCGCTCCCAGCACAAATATTTGGGCCCGGCTGAGGGCCTCACTTAGCGGAACCAGTCGCGGATCGGGCACGTACGGATCGGTGCAGAGGACCTCTTTGGCTTCGACTTCCAGCAGCTTCTTCAGCTTGTAAGACAGGCTGTCACGATTGTCGTCGGACTCTCCCTTGAAAGCCATTCCCAGGATCGCAACCGTCTTATCGGCGAGGCCGAGCGGACGCATCTGCGTCACAATAAAGTCGGGAAGGCCTTCGTTTACCAGCATGGCGGCGTGTCCGAGGAAGAAATGATTGCCGGAGAACGCCGAAAGCTGCAAGGTATCCTTGAGCAGGCAAGGTCCGGCCGCAAAGCCGGCGCGCGCGAAGCTGCGCATCCGGGGATATTCGCGAGTGACCGCATCATGGATGCGGTAGAAATCGAGGCCGTAGGTTTCGGCCAGCATGTAGAACTGGTTCGAGATGGCGAAGTTCAGGTATCGCCAGCTATTGGTGAACAACTTGGCCAGCTCCGCTTCCAGCGGCGACAACTCGATGACCGTGGACGCGATGGTAAGGAATAATTCTCTCGCCCTCCGTAGCGCGGCCGGTTCAAAAGCTGACACGATCTGCGGCAGCTTGACCAGTTCCTCCATGGCATTGCCTTCGGCAACGCGCTCAGGACAGAACGCCAAATCAATATCGCGGCCCAGCGATTTTATTCTCTGGTAAACCAGCTTGGTCACACCCGGGCTGACGGTGCTGCGCAGAATCAGCAAAGTTCCGTCATTGATGTACTGCAGCATGCCATCCACACTCTGGTACAGCTCGTTGACCGTGGGATTCAAGTGCCGGTCAACCGGCGTGCCGACAACGGTTATCACTACGTCCGCTAATCGCAGGCATTGCGAGTCTGTGGTGGCCGTAAGAGTCTTGCCCAAGACTTGGCGCAGAACAGGCTCCGCTCCGGCTTCGCGGAAAGGCATCTGGCCGGCGTTGATTTTTTCGACCTTGGCCGCGTCGATATCGAGGAGAGAAACCGACAATCCACGGCTGGCCAGTACAATTCCCAGCGGGAGGCCGACGTGTCCGCAGCCGCCCACAATGACGAGGTTCTGTTGGTTGGACAAGGAAATATCCTTAAGCAGGGCGTTGAAGCGCAATTTTACCGCATTCGGAAGTGGCGTCGCGCTGCGGCTTTGCTGCCCTCACCCAGGACCGTCAATCGACAACGTGCCTGCCAATCTCCGGTCTTGAAGCTAGGTAGGGATCGCCTGCTCTTCAACGAGCGCCGTCGGCAAGACTTTTAGTTGCGTTGGGTCAAACTGTTGCGTACGATGGCAAGTGCATGCCGTCGGCAGCAGTTGCGGTTCATGATTCGCAGGATTTCTTGCTTAGCGGGAATCGCTGCGGGAGTGAACTGGGCTGGAACGAATGTGCAAGGGTTTGCACTACTTACATTCAAAGTTCTGCGATTCTGAAAATCCGTGATAAGAACTGCTTGATTATCAGCTATTTATCGAATATGCTATCTTGCACCCTCGGCCAAATAATTGCACACACCTCGAAGGGACTGCCAGAGAAATCAAACAGGGAGCGACAATCAGTGGCCTTGGCCGACACCAAAGCGACGAGTACTGCTTTGACTACCCCAGCAGACGAACAAGTCTTGTTGGGAGACAGTAGCGCTGCAAAATCTTCCACCTTGTGGCAAACCCTTAAGCCTTTCGGCTGGCAAGGGGTGCTGCTGGTCGCGGTGTTGCTTGCTCTATACGCATCGGTTCTGAAGCATCTGATTGGTCAGTGGTACAACGACGCCGACTACTCGCACGGATTTCTCGTACCTTTGCTGTCGCTTTACCTAATATGGCAGCGGAGGGAAAAGCTGCGCCGGGTTGTCCGCCATCCCTCGCAGTGGGGGATGTTAGTCGTCTTGTTGTCGATCGGGCTCTTATTTCTGGGACGCTTGGGCGCGGAACTTTTTCTGGCACGGGTCTCCATGCTGGGCACCATCTGCGGGCTGATCGTCTACTTTTGCGGCAGCGCCCTGCTGCGCGCCATGGCTTTCCCTTTGGCGTTTTTGCTGTTCGCGATTCCCCTACCGGCTCTGATCTACAACGAGATTGTTTTTCCGCTGCAGTTTGTGGCCTCAAGGTTCGCAACTTCGACGTTGGAGATGCTCAACCTGTTTCCCATCATGCGTGAGGGCAACATTCTGATTTTGCCCAACATGTCGCTGGAAGTGGTGGAGGCATGCAGCGGTATTCGGTCGTTGATGTCGCTGCTGGCCCTGGCGGCTGGCTACGGGTATCTGGCCGAGCGTAGCACAGCGGTGCGCTGGCTGTTGTTCCTGGCCATGGTTCCGCTGGCCATTATCAGCAACGGGACCCGCGTCATGATAACGGCTTTGATGGCGAACTACATCGGTCCCCGCGCCGCCGAAGGATTCATGCATGAGTTTTCCGGCTGGATGATTTTCGTAGTGGCCACGGTGTTATTTTTAGGCTTGCACAGCTTGACCATTAAGGTGCGCAAGAAACTGGGATGGCTGCCAAAACCGGACGGCGATCTTGCCAAGGCCAAGGTGAGTCAATGAAATCCGGTGTTCGCTATTGGCTCATAATGGCCGTGCTGGTGGCAGCGACCACCGCCATGGCGTACCTGTCCCACGGAGAGTCCACTCCGCCCGCCAGGCCGCTCTCCGAGTTTCCCGACCAGGTCGCAGGATACACGACGGGCGCCAATTGGCCACTTGACCAAGCAACCCTGGATTTGCTGGGCATGACCGACTATCTCAACCGTGGTTATGTCTCCAAGTCGCAAGGCATAATCACCTTGTACATTGGGTATTTCCGCAGTCAGCGCACCGGCGCCACTATTCACTCCCCCAAGAACTGCCTGCCGGGAGCGGGATGGACGCCGGTGAAGGCGACCGTGTATCAACTCCCGCTGGACGACGGGCGTAAGGTGCCGGTTAATCTTTACATCGTCCGCAAGGATTTAGACGAACAACTGGTGTTGTATTGGTACCAGGCGCATGGCCGCGTGGTGGCCAGCGAATATTGGGGTAAGTTTTATTTGGTATATGACGCCATGCGCTTGAACCGCACCGATGCCGCTCTGGTTCGTATCACCGCTCCGATCTACAACGGTGATGAGGAGCAGGCGCGTACGCGGGCGCTGGCGTTCGCAAAACAGATTACAAAGGACGTCGATCAGATCATTCCTCGGTGACCCAGGAGAAAGTATGCGTAACCGCTGCATCGTCTTTGTGGTAATAGCTGTCCTGTCAATCGCTTTCGTCGGTTGCGCTCGCAACCCGGCAACCGCCAAGCGCAAGTACGTAGAGAGTGGCCAGAAGTATATGGAGCAGAAGAAGTACGATTCTGCCGTGATTCAATTCAAGAAGGCCTTGCAAGTTGATCCAAAATATGCTGAGGCCCATTACCAGTTGGCGTTGGCTGAACTGGAACTGCAGCACTATCAGGAGGCTTACAGAGAGCTGAACCAGGTGGTTGATATTGACCCCAAACACATCAAAGCGCATCTTCAGTTGGGAAGCTTGTTAATGGCCGCCCGTCAGTTCGGTAAGTCGGACGACCTGTGCCCGGAGCCATACCGCGCGACCTCAGCCATCTGCGAGGCCCGCTACGTGGTTAAGCTTGACCCCAACAACGCGGAGGCATTTGTTCTGATGGGCAATGCGCTGATGGCCGACAAGCACCAACAGGATGCCGTGGATGCCTATACCAAGGCGATTTCCCTGAAGCCGGATGACATTGACGCCTACCTCAATCGAGGTTTGTTGTACGCCTTTATGAAGCAGGACGCTTCCGCCGAACAGGACATGCGCAAAGCCATCAGCCTGGATCCGCACAAGCTGCCGGCCTACGCCAACCTCGCCAGCTTCTACTTTTACACCAAGGACCCCAAGAAGGCGGAGGAAGTGTACCGGCTGGCGATCCAGAATAATCCGGACTCACCGACTCCCTACCTGCGCCTCGCCGGCCTGCTGTTGCATGAAGACCGCAAAGCCGACAGCGAGCAGATCATTCAGCAGTTGCGCGACAAGCAGCCCACCTCGGCGGAAGTCGCCAGCTCGGTCGGGGACTACTATCTGGCTGCAAGAAATCCTGAAAGCGCCGCCAAGGAGTACCAGCGCGGTCTGAACTATGACCCCAAGAACCAGGACTTGCAACTGCGCCTGGTGGAGACCTGGCTCAATACCGGCAAGATTGACGAGGCCAGCAAGATGGCGGATAGCATGTTGAAAGACAAGCCGGGCGATGTTGCCGCGCGTATTACCCACGCGCGACTGCTGGCCATTAAGGGCAATAGCGCGGAGGCAATCACCTCGCTGCGTGACGTCATCCACGATGCTCCCGAAAATGCCCAGGCGCACTTCATCCTGGGACAGGTGCTGCGCCAGACCGGCGATCTGCCCGGGGCCAAAAGCGAGTTGCAAGAATGCGCAAAGCAAATGTCCTTTAAGCATCAGCCGGAGAACCCGATCGTCCTCAAGGCCCTGGCTGAAACCTATCGCGACTCGCGCGATTACGATACCGCCAGAGAATACGCAGCGCGTATGCAAAAGCTGAATGAAAACAACCCTGAAGCCCATTTCCTGAACGCAACCATCG
Organism: uncultured Acidobacteriaceae bacterium; assembly: GCA_963836875.1. Lineage (GTDB taxonomy): Bacteria > Acidobacteriota > Terriglobia > Terriglobales > Acidobacteriaceae > Bog-257. The sequence goes on along the minus strand of CAWIKZ010000005.1, from coordinate 482,704 downwards.
ATATTGGCGCCAGGGATTTTGCTGCCGCTCTCGAAGAATTGAAGGAAGTGCAGAAGACCGCGCCCAACGATCCGATGGTCCACCTCAACACCGCATTCGCCTACGCCGGGCTGAAGAAATATGCTGAGGCGGAACGCGAGTTCCAAGCGACCATAAAGTTGTACCCGACATTTGACTCGGCCTGGGCCGACTACATGGCTTTGATGTTTGGCACCGGCCAGCCGGCCAAGGCGCTGGCCCTGGCCAACCAGTACGTCACCGCCAATCCGAACCGGGCCCAGGCGCACTTCATGTACGGCTCTGCCCTGGCGACGTCCAAGAAATACGACGCGGCCCTGGCGGAATTCCAAAAGGTCCTTCAACTTGAGCCTAAGTCGATGATGGCTTACGTCCGTCTGGCGCAGCTTCATCAGGTGATGGGACAATCCGACGCCGCCCTGGATTCCTACCAGAAGGCGCTCGCACTGCAGCCCACCTCGTCGTTAGTGAATACTGCGATTGGGGACCTTTATCTCGGCAAGGGTGACTTGAAATCGGCAGGCAAGTACTTCCAGGCGGCGCTGACGGAGAATTCTCATGACCCTGTCGCCGCCAACAATCTGGCGTGGGTTTATGCCGTTCAGGGCGAAAACCTTGATCTGGCGTTGAGCCTGGCGATGCAGGCCAAACAAGCTGCCCCCGATCTGACCGCGGTCAACGACACTCTCGCCTGGATCCAGTACAAGAAGGGCAATTATCGCGTCTCCATCTCGCTGGCCGAGGACGCGGTAAAAAAAGATCCTCAGCGGGCTGACTACCGCTATCACTTGGGAATGGCCCTCAGGGGTGCTGGAGAAATAGACCGTGCCAAGACCGAGTTGCAGAAGGCGCTGCAATTGAACCTTAAGGGCACCGACGCGCAGGAAGCACAGAAAACCCTGGCGTCTCTGAAATAGCGGCTTTCCCGAGAATTGTCGTACGCGCGATGCTGCGCCGGCCACCCGGTGCCATTGCTTGCGAACTGGTGTCGGTGGTGCGCTGGCGCAGCGGCGTCTTACTGGATCACTGAAGAAGTCAGCACCTTTCGGGATCGCAGCATTCCGGCATTGCCATCGTGCGCGGATGTCCCCGGCCTCCAGGGTCCTTGAGATCGCGATGGGCCGCCCGTTTTGGCCGGTGTTCTTCCCTAGAGCCGTGCAATACCACGATCAAACTCCGCCTCCGAAAGGCCGCCCGCCAGGTAGGTTTTCCCGAAGTTGAATCGCGCCCGTCTTTCTGCTAATCTAACTAACTGGTTAATTAAAGAATGGCGCTCCACCTCTCATCTGCGACCCGGCGCGGCACCCGCCGCCAACCCGAGGCCAGCCGCCGCGCCATCCTGCAGGCGGCCCTCGTCGAATTTGCCCAGGAAGGCATTGCGGGGGCGCGCATGGACGCCATCGCCGCCGCCGCCGGCGTTAACAAGGCCCTGCTCTACTACTACTTTCGCGACAAGGAAGCGCTGTACGACGCGGTCCTCGATGACTTTTTCGTTCGCCTGCTCAGCCGCGTCACCCAGGCTCTCGATGGGGCCGGTCCTGCGGGCGAGCGCCTGCTCACTTACGCCCGTGCCCATTTCGATTGCATCGCCGAATCCTTGCACTACGCGCGCCTCTTCCAGGGAGAGTTGATGAGCGCCGGCAGGGGAAAGTCGTCACACTTGACCCGGGTGGTGGAGCGATACATCCGGCCAATCTCCGTGCGCCTGATTGCGGTGTTGCAGGAGGGCATTGCCAGCGGAGAATTTCGCCACGTGGATGCCATGCAATTTGCGCCCTCGATTGCCGGCATGATTGTTCACTATTTTGTTGTGGCGCCTGTGGCGCGGACGCTTTTCGCCATAGATCCCTTCTCGCAGCAAGCCCTCCAGCAACGGCGCGCGGCCGTTCTCGATTTCATCGCGGCGGCGTTGTTCGCCGACCAATCCGCCGGAGTGAAGCTGGCGGCGAAAGTGGCAAACCGCGCCGAAGCGCAGCCAGGGGCCGCGTCGCATGTGGCCAAGACATCCACACGCCGCTTGAGGGTGCAAGGAAAACGCAAATGAAGCCGAAGGTTTTTTTCATCTTTCTAGCCGCTCTGCTGGTGATCGCGACCGGGTACTACTTCTATTCCACCGATCGCACCACCGACACCGTGCTCATCGGAATCGTGGATGCCAATCAAGTGATCGTGAGTTCCAAGGTCATGGGGCGGATTGAAAAGCTGAATGTGGATGAGGGCTCGAAGGTCAAGGCCGGAGATCTGATCGCCGAGATCGACTCCGCCGAACTTGAGGCACAGAAGAATGCGGCGGAAGCCATGATCCGTTCCTACGATTCGCAAGTTTCTTCTCTGCGCGCCACCGAGGCGGATACGCTGGGTGAAACCAATAGCGGCGTGGTGAATGCACGGGCGCGGCTGGCTGCAGCGAAAGCCACGCTGGTGCAGGCGGAAGCTGACCTGGCCCGGATTAAGAGCGACTCCCAACGCATGATTGCGCTGGCCCAGATGGGTGTCGAATCCGAACAGGACCGGGTACGCGCCGACCAACAACTGAAAGCGCAACAGGCCGTGGTGGTGAGTGCGCAGAAAAATGTCGATGCGGCACAGGCTGACCTGATCACTGCCATCGCCAGGATCCACCAGCAGGGCGCTGCGGCCAGCAACGTGGCCGCCAACCAGGCTCAGGTGGCCAACGCGCGCGCCCAACTCGCCGAGGCTGAAACCCGCCTCGGCTACACGAGAATCTACGCCCCGGTGACGGGAACGGTTTCGGTGCGGGCCACGCGTCAGGGCGAAGTCGTGAATCCGGGAACGCCAATCGTCACCATCATCGATTTCGGCGACACCTGGGTGCGCGCCGAAGCCCCGGAGACGGAAGCACGCTTCGTGTCGATGGGCGACAAACTCGCGGTGCGCCTGCCGGCGGGGAATCCAATCGAGGGCACGGTGATCTTCAAGGCGGTGGAGAGCGACTTCGCCACCCAGCGCGACGTCAGCCGTCGCAAGCGCGACATCAAGACCCTTGGCCTCAAGCTGAAGGTCGATAATCCCGACGGTGCGCTCGTTCCCGGAATGACCGCTGAAGTTTTGCTTCCCCAACAACTGACGAAAGGCGCGCCATGAGCTGGTTCAGTCCCAAATCGAAGCCCACGGCGGCCTGCGATGCGGCGCCCAACGGCGATGCCATTGTGGTGGACCACGTCACGAAGAAGTATGGCGACTTTACCGCGGTGGATGACGTTTCCTTCAACGTACACCAGGGCGAAATTTTCGGATTGCTGGGGCCCAATGGCGCCGGCAAGTCCACCCTCATTCGCATGATGACTACGCTGCTGCCGCTGACCAGCGGGCGGGCGTTGATCAATGGCTTCGACGTAGCCAAGGACGCTGATTCAGCCCGGCACTGCATGGGCGTCATCCCGCAGGCGCTGACCAGCGACATCGACCTTACCGTGGAAGAAAATCTCAGTATTTACGCCAAGTTGTACGGTGTGCCCGCCGCCGATCGCAAGCGCAACATCGACGACTTACTGAAAACGGTGGACCTGCTGAAGTGGCGCAATGCCCAGACCAAGACGCTCTCCGGCGGTATGCGCCGGCGGCTGGAGATCGCCCGGGGACTGGTGCACAGCCCGAAAATATTTTTTCTGGATGAGCCCACGACGGGGCTCGATCCGGTGTCGCGCGTAGCCGTATGGGAGATGTTGACCGAGGTCAAGAACCGGCGCGCGCTGACTATTCTGATCACCACCCACTATATGGACGAAGCTGACCGGCTTTGCGATCGTCTGGCGATCGTGGACCATGGCAAGCTGGTGGCGCTGGATTCCCCCATGGCGCTGAAAGCCAGCGTGCCGGGAACCAATGTGATTGAAGCGCAGTTCCTGAATGCCCCGGCGGCCTGGCAGGGGGAATTAGGCAAGCTCGAAGACGTCACCTCGGTACAGCCGGTGGGCGCGGACATGTACCGTATTCTCAGCAGCAATGGTTCGAAGACAACCACGGAGTTGGTGGAGCTTGCGGTTCGCTCTAACGTGCAGATCAAGTCTCTCTCGGTGCAAAACACCACGTTGGACGATGTGTTCGTTCACTATACCGGCCGGCAACTGCGCGATGAGCAGGTGAAGGCCTACAACTTTGTGATGCCAGATAGCCCGGGGATGCGGCCATGAACAGGATGTGGGCAATTGTGGAGCGCGAGCTGCGCAAGTTCTTCCGCTCGCCCGCGCTAATGCTGGTGGCCATGGTGTTCCCCCTGGTGCAGCTCATCGTGCTGGGCAACGCATTCGGTGGCAAGATCAAAGAAGCGCGCCTCGGGGTTGTCGATCAAGACCACGGTACGCAGGCGGTAAAGGTCCGCGAGGCTTTAGCAGCGGTGCAATCCAATGCGCGGACATTTGTTCCCGTGCCTTACGACAGCGATAAGCAGGCCATGGAAGACGTGCGCACCGGCAAACTGGACGGCGCCATCATTATTCCGCCGGAATACTCGCGCCGCGTCTATGAGCAAAACCATCCCCGGATTGCGCTGGTGGTGGACAACACCGACAACTTCATGAGCTCGACCCTGGAGCAGGAATTCAGCGAACTGACCACGGCGCTGAATAATCCCGATGTCGAGCCGTCGCGCATCGTGCAACAGATTACGCTCGACACGGTTGAGCTGTATCCCTACATCGAGTACATGAAATATCTGCTGCCCGGATCGATCGCCCTGGCCATGTTCGTCTCGGTCATGATCGGCGGTGGCATGTTGTACATCGACGACAAGGCGCGCGGGGTGCACGAAGGTTATCTGGTGACGCCTATCACCAAGTTCGAACTGGTCGCCGGACTGAATGTTGCGGGCGCCCTGAAGGCGATCATGGCGGGCATTGTGATCACCGTACTGGGATCGCTGCTGGCGGGGTTGGGGACCGTCTTCACGCCGCAAAACATGCTCTACGTTTTTCTGATGGTGGTGGCCACCTCGCTGGCGTTTAACACCATGATGTTTCTGCTGATGGTGCGCGTGGAGGACCCTCTGGTGCCACGCGCCATGTTCGGAATCCTGAACACCCTGCTGTTTTTCCCCAGCGGCGCCATCTATCCGATCAAGGCATTTCCGGCGTGGCTTCGCGGAATCGCCTATGTCGATCCGTTTACCTACGCGGTGCACGGCTTCAAGGCCATTCTGCTGAAGGATGCGGGCTTCGCGGCCATCCGCACTGATCTGCTCTATCTGACGGTTGCGGCTGCCATCATGATTACGTTTGCCACCGCGCTGTTCAAGCGAACGCTGTAGTGCGGGGCGGAGGGCGGTGCGGCAGACGGGCATATCGTCTGCCTTTCTTTCGTGTGCGCGACCCGCGCTTAGGCGCGGGCCCGCTCATCAACGACCCCGATTTCGGTTATTCTGTAGTCTCTTAATCAGTTTCCGCAGAGAGGAACTATCATGCAAGTCTTGGAAAACTGGCATCCCCAGGGCGTTACCGTTTATATGGACGACAAGCGCTTCGTCAAATGTGTACTGACCGATTGCAAACTAATTTATGGCGGCGGAGACGTGACCTGGGAGAACACCCAATTCGTAAACTGCCAGCTCACCTTTGATGGCGCCGCGCAACGCACCGTCGCCTACCTGCAGAACTTCGGCTTGATGAAGCCGCCAGTGACCAATGCCACGCCCTCTGCACAACCCAATTCGGGAGTGAACTAACAGCCTTCAGCATTCAGCCGTTAGCCTTCAGCCAAACCGGCAGCCAGGGACCCTTGCTTGGCTGCCGGATCTCGACAGGATTGTAAGAACAAACCTTTCCATCTTGGGGCTTGACAATCCTCCTATATTTCGATAATAGTAGAAATATAGAGGGAAAGCAGGTCCAATGCCCAAGAAACAGGATCCCGCACAAATTATCCGTTACGCCGACATGCTTTCGGCGATGGGGACCGAACCCCGCCTGCGCATCATGCAATTGTTGTTGTCGGCGCATCCCGAGGGCCTGGTGGTCGGCGAAATTGGCGACGAGCTGGACATTCCGAGTTCGACGCTGTCGCACCATCTCGACAAGCTGAAGAACGAAGACCTGGTCAAGGTGCGCCGCGAAGGGACCTTCCTCTGGTACACGGCGAATGCGGAAGCTCTGCAAGAGCTGCTGGGCTTTCTCTACGCCGAATGTTGCACCCGCAACAAAGCGGTCAAACCCGAAAATATCATCACCATCTGCAAATAGGAGAACATCATGAGCACTGATATTAAGGAAGTGGTGAAACAGAAGTACGGCCAGGCGGCGCTCCGCGTCCACACCGGAGGCAGTTCCTGCTGCGGCGCATCCACGGCGACGGATGCCTGTTGCGATCCGATCACGATGAACCTGTATGACGAAACGCAGGCCAGCCAGGTCCCGGAAGGCGCGCTGAAAGCCTCGCTGGGATGCGGCAATCCGACGCTGCTGGCGCAACTCAATCCCGGCGAGACGGTGCTCGACCTGGGCTCGGGCGGCGGCATTGATGTGCTGCTCTCGGCACGCCGTGTCGGGCCGACCGGCAAGGCCTATGGGCTCGACATGACCGACGAGATGCTGGCTTTGGCGCGGGAAAACCAGCGCCAGGCGGGCGTGGAGAACGTTGAGTTTCTCCGCGGCGAGATCGAGAACATTCCGCTGCCGGACAATTCCGTGGATGTGATCATCTCGAATTGCGTCATCAACCTTTCCGCCGACAAAGATCGTGTGCTCAGGGAGGCTTTCCGGGTGCTCAAACCGGGTGGCCGCTTCGCTGTCTCTGACGTTGTGGTACATGGCGATGTGCCCGCCGAGGTGCGCCAAAACGTTCTCCTATGGGTGGGCTGCATTGCCGGTGCGCTGCAGGATACGGAGTACATTTCGAAGCTCGGCGACGCTGGATTCGAAGCCGTCGAGATCGAAGCCACGCGGGTCCACAAGGTCGAGGATGCGCGCGTTTTCCTGCACGATCAGGGAGTTGACGTGGACGCCATCGCTCCCCAGGTGGACGGCAAATTCATAAGCGCATTTATCCGGGCGAAGAAGCCGCGGGCTGAAGCACCGAAGCCATAAGGGGTAACGACGATGCAGGGACGTTACAACGCTCTCTTTCTGTGCACGGGTAACTCGGCACGCTCCATCATGGCCGAGGCGATCCTGAACTACAAAGGCCGGCCGAACTTTACCGCTTACAGCGCTGGCAGCCATCCGTCAGGACGAGTTCGTCCGGAAGCCCTGCGCGAGATCGAACGCGCTCACCTACCCACAAGCGGACTACGCAGCAAGAGTTGGGAAGAATTTGCCCAGCCCGGCGCGCCGCAAATGAACTTCGTTTTCACGGTGTGCGACAACGCCGCCAAAGAAGTATGCCCAGTCTGGCCGGGCCAGCCGATGACTGCGCATTGGGGAATTCCCGATCCTGCGGCAGTTACCGGTTCGCCCGACGAGATCGAGCGCGCTTATCGCGAAGCTTTCTTCATGCTTGAGCGCAGGATCAGCCTGCTATTGTGCTTGCCAATCTCAAGTCTCGATCGGCTCTCAATTCAGAAGGAGATCGACAAGATCGGCCAGCAATGACAAACGCTCTCGACCCTGGGGACGCACCATGCACAACAAAGTGACCGCTCGTCTCAGCTTTCTCGATCGCTATCTGACGCTGTGGATCTTCGCTGCGATGGCCGTCGGAGTGCTTTCGGGATGGGCGCTTCCCGGCATTGTTCCTTTCCTCAACCGCTTCAACGTGGGCACAACGTCGATTCCGATCGCGGTCGGGCTGATCCTGATGATGTATCCGCCGCTGGCCAAGGTGCGCTACGAGGAGTTGGGCGAAGTCTTCCGCAATAAGAAGATTCTCGGGCTGTCGCTGTTGCAGAACTGGGCGATCGGCCCGATGCTGATGTTCGCGCTGGCCATCATCTTCCTCCGCGGCTATCCGGAATACATGGCGGGATTGATTCTCATCGGGCTGGCGCGGTGCATCGCCATGGTGATCGTGTGGAACGAACTGGCCAAGGGCGATACGCAATATGCCGCCGGCCTGGTGGCGTTCAATTCGGTCTTTCAGGTCTTGTTCTACTCCGTCTACGCGTGGATCTTCGTGACCAAGTTGCCGGAGTGGTTCGGTCTGCGCGGTTCCGTGGTCAATGTCTCGATTCGCGACATCGCGGGCAGCGTGTTCATCTACCTGGGCATCCCGTTCCTCGCGGGCATCGCGACTCGCTTCACGCTGGTTAGGGCCAAAGGGCGGACGTGGTATGAGAAGACCTTCATCCCGCGCATCAGCCCAATCACGCTGATAGCGCTGCTGTTCACCATCGTGGTGATGTTCTCGCTGAAGGGTGACTATATCCTGCGTCTCCCGCTGGACGTAGTGCGCATCGCGGTCCCGCTGCTCATCTATTTTGTGCTGATGTTCCTGGTTTCGTTTTACATGGGATATAAGCTCAAGGCCGACTACGCCAAGTCCGCGACCCTGTCCTTTACTGCGGCGAGCAATAATTTTGAGCTGGCGATTGCCGTCGCCGTCTCGGTGTTCGGCATTAACTCGGGCGAGGCGTTCGCCGCAGTGATCGGCCCCTTGGTTGAGGTGCCGGCGATGATCGGCCTGGTCAATGTGGCGCTGTACTTCCAGCGGCGATATTATGGCGCCGCCGTGACGGGAGAACCGGCCATCCCGATCTGCGATCCTGCGGGAAGATGAAGCTTCGTCGCTCGAGCAAGACGAGTTCTCACACGCCTCCGAAGCCCGCTCTACCCAAACCTTTGTAATATGGGACGAATCGTCATGTGGCCCTGCTTTACTTTGGCGGGGCTCTACGTCAGAATAATGACCAGCAAATCGGGCCCTAGCGAGGAATTCCGTGAAGTTTCGAGGATGGCTACTGACTTTGTTGTTTGTGCATGTTCTGCTGCACCCGCTGGTGCATGTGATCGGCACAACAGGAGCGGCAAATGACCTCGCGCGCGTAACCTCCAGCTCGACGCAACCAGACAGCAGTCTAGCAACAGGCGATCACTGCGAGCTTTGCCGCGTTGGACATAACACAATTGTCACCCCTCAACTGCCACAAGCTGATCTATTGAATCCGCTATGGATTCGAGTCGCTCTTCAGGCAGTAAACTATGCGTCGCTTCAAGCCGGCTACAGACTCCCCTCTCGGGCGCCTCCCAGCCTCTAATCCAAACTCACAATTCTGAAAACTTGCGATGGCGCGTCCTCGGGCGCGTACCTGCGCATGCATTTTCCATTGCTCTCGGCGTGCTGCCCGCAGTGTGTTGCGCGGGCCAGGCACGACCGCGGAGCCAGCGAGATTGGAGGAGAGATGATTTCGACACAGGAAACAAGCAAGACGCCTTTGCAGTACAAGTTAATCAGTGCGATTGCAGTAGCGATGTTCTGTTTAGCGCTTGGCGTCATCAGCGCAAGTGCGCAGACCACGGGAAACTCATCGCTGAGCGGTGTTGTTGCCGATCCCTCCGGCGCGGTAGTGCCGGGAGCGACCATAGAGATTCGTAACCCGGTTAGCCAATTCGACCGTTCAACCACCACCGACAGCGCGGGGCGATTCAGCTTCCCCAACGTCCCCTTCAATCCTTACCACCTCAGTGTCAAAGTGGCCGGGTTCGCGGCTTACTCGCAAGACGTTGATGTGCGCTCTGCTGTGCCGCTTGCCCTCAAAATCACTCTGCAGATAGCTGGCTCTGCCGAAAGCGTCACCGTCCAAGGCGCGGCGAGCGACCTTCTGGAAAACGATCCCACGTTTCACACCGACGTGGACCGCAGTCTGTTCGACAAGCTTCCGCTGGAGAGTTCTTCCTCGGCGCTGAGTTCCCTGGTCACGCTGGCCTCGCCGGGGGTCGCGGCGGATTCCAACGGACTCTTTCACGGCATGGGCGATCATGCAGAAAACTCATTTTCTCTGGATGGCCAGCCCATCACCGATCAGCAAAGCAAGGTATTTTCCAACCAGATTCCGCTCGACGCCGTGCAGTCGATGACGGTGATCTCGGGTGCTCCCCCCGCTGAGTTCGGCGACAAAACCAGTCTGGTTATTGACGTGACCACGCGTTCCGGACTTGGCTCAACGACGCCGCACGGCGATATCACCGCCAGCTACGGTACCTTCGGCAGCTCAAACGTGGATCTCAACTTCTCCTACGGCGGCAAGAATTGGGGAAATTTCATCGCGGCGAACGGGCTCAACAGCGGCCGCTTCCTCGATCCGCCAGAGTTTGTCGTCTTCCACGCGAAGGGTAATGAAGAGAACGTATTCGACCGTTTTGACTACCAGTTTTCGCAAGCGGATACCCTGCACTTCAATTTCGGATTTACGCGCTCCTGGTTCCAAAACCCGAACTCCTATGACAACTTGAACCTTGGCGTGCTGGGTCCTGACGGGACTCCCGTTGGCCCGACCGATCAGCACTCCAAGATCCTGACGTACAACATCGCTCCAACCTGGGCGCACACAATAGGTGCGAATGCCGTCCTGAACGTTACGGGCTATGTGCGGCGCGACCAGTACAACTATTATCCGAGCGCCAACCCATTCGCGGACTTCGGTCCTATCCAGTCGGAAACGGTGGCGCAGAACCGAACGCTTACTAATGCCGGCGCGATCGCGAATATTGCCTACACCAAGGGCATTCACAACATTAAGGCCGGGGTCATGTATGAGCAGACCTTCCTCAACGAAAACGACGCTTTCGGGATCGTGAATCCGACCTTGAATTCGCCGTGCGTGGATGCCAATGGCAACCCCGTCTCCGGCTTTACCGATCCGTCACAGTGCGCTGCCGCCGGGCTTCAGCCCAACACTGGTTACACGCCCATATTGAGCTGCTACGACCTGACACGTCCGAATCCGTCGCCGTCGTCCGGCTGCCAGGGTCCGCACAGCACCTTGTTTTCGTTCCTCGGCCATACCGACGTGAAAGAGCTGGCGATGTACATTCAGGACAACATCACCAAGCGCAACTGGACGTTCAATCTGGGAATTCGCGGTGACTTCTACAACGGACTGACCGTCGCCCGGCAGGCGGAGCCGCGTCTCGGGATTGCCTACAACGTCAAGAAGACGAACACGGTTCTTCGCCTCTCTTATGCGCGCACTCTAGAGACGCCGTTTAATGAGAACCTGGTGCTGTCCAGCACGGGGTGCAACTCCCCGGTCATCGCCGCGATTGTGCCTTGCGTGCCGGCCCCGCTAACTCCCGGATTTCGCAATGAATTCCACGCGGGCTTCCAGCAGGCCTTCGGCCGATTCCTTGTGCTCGACGGCGAATATATCTGGAAATACACTCACACCGGGTACGATTTCAGCATCTTCGGCAACACTCCCATCTTCTTCCCCATCGGGTGGCACAACTCGAAGATTCCGGGATGGGCGCTGCGCGCCAGCGTGCCGGTATACCACGGCTTCAGCGCGCTGGTAGTGATGTCGAGCGTGGCCGCGCGCTTCTTCCCGCCGCAAACCAGCGGACTAGGTGTGACCGTCGGCCAGACCGGCCTTCCTTTCCGCATTGACCACGATGAAGTCTTCAACCAGACTACCCACTTGCAATACCAGACTCCGTGGAAGCGCGGTCCGTGGATTGGTTTCAACTGGCGCTACGACAGCGGATTAGTGGCCGGCGCGGTGCCTTGTTACGGAGTCGGCCCTTTCAACAACTGCCCGCAGTCCACGACACTCAACGGTCAACCTGCAATTGATCTGAGCGGCCTGACGGCCGATCAGGAGTTTCAGGCTGGACTGTTTTGTGGGAGTGTGAAGTCCAGTCCGTTTACGCCGCTGCCTTCACCCTGCCTGGCATCACAGTTCGGATCGAACCTGGTACAGGTGCCTGCGCCGGGAACGCAGAATGATGACCACCATCCCGCGCGCACCGCGTCACGAAATCTCTTCGACTTGGCTATCGGCGATGACAACCTCTTCAAGACCGACAAGTACAAGTGGAGTCTGCAGTTGACGGCGATCAACTTAACCAACAAGTATGCGTTGTACAACTTTCTGTCGACGTTTAGCGGCACGCATTACGTGACGCCGCGCGCATTGACAGCGCAGATTGGGTTCCACTTCTAGGGCAAATTAGTGCTGGCGGATGCTGGGAGGCATTCCGGCTTGGGGCAGTGGTTCTGAGATTCCCTAGGTGCTGCTGTGCTCCAGAGTCCCCTTCTCCATCTTTTCTTGGCACGCGATGCAGAACCGCGTCCAGGGGACGGCTTCCAGCCGCTTGGGGTTGATTTCTGCGGCGCAAGAGATGCACTGGCCGAAGCTGCCCTCCCGGATCCGGTCGAGGGCGCTATCCACCATTTGCAGGAGCTGCCGTTCGTTGTTGCTCTGATGGAACAGGAATTCCTTGTTGTACGAGTTTGCCGCCCGATCGGCGATGTCCTGGGCCGGCTCGACATCAGCTTCGCGCCCGTCCTGGGCGGTGCGAGTCATGGTCTGGCGCAACTCCCGCTGGCGTTCCTCCAGCCGCTTTTTGAAAACTTCCAGCTTCTTCTTGTCCATAGGTTCGTAGCCTGCCGATCCCCCGCGCCGACAACCCTCGTGGGGCGAAAATTGGCTGCGTGAAACCGGAATGATATGCGTGGGAGGAACCCACGTCAACTGCCGGCCTCTTCCGCTCGGTCCCAAGAACTCCGGTTTGCAGAGGTTGGATGCTTACCCGCCAGCCCATGATTCGGCTCTTACTGCGCTATAAGAAGCGGGCCGCCAGCCAGGGATTTCCTGGCCACACCTTCGCCAGGCCCGCCACGGTGACTGCGGCGGTTGCGACGTCCAAGGCAAAGGCGGCCCGCGGGCCGCCTCTATTAACCATTTATTGTCGTCGCTGCTGTCGTGGCTGCTCTACACCCTCAATTTCCGCCAGACACCGTGCGCAGCTTCCCCGGCATGAAGTGATAGGGCGGCCAGGGTCCCGTGAGGGTGATGTGGCAATCCTTGAAATGCCTGGTCGCGGCGCTGTAGCGGTTCTGATATTTCAGGACGGAGGCGGAATCGATGAGGTGGGCAAAGTCGATCAGCATGCCGCCGGAGTCAGTCCGTTTGCAGATCACGTCTTCTTCGAGCGGCAAGAACAGCTTGTGCACCTGCATGGAGAGTGCCCGGGCTTTGGTCTGCCGCTCCCGGTCGCGTGTAGCCACCTCCCGCAATTTGCGGAGGTACTCGCCACCTACGCCGTGGGGAAGCTCGGCAATCGCTTCCTGCAGTGTCCCATCTTTGAGCAGAAGCTTGAAATGCATCTCCGCTTTTCCCCGCAGACGGGCGACCGTCTCCATAAAGGTCTTGCGATTCGCCCGCACCGCGCGGCGCAGGGCTTCATCGGAGTCGAAGACGGTGCCAAAGCGAAAGGGCAGGACAGTCCGCGTACGGAAGCACTCGCTCACCACATGAGCATGGTCCAGAATGGCTTGTTGATTGAGGGGTTGGGCAGCGGAATGCTCGCTCACGATGACCGCGAATTCTCCGCTGGGACAGGCGAACACCGGAGCGCCGTTCACGCCGCGGAGATTTTCAATCGCCACCGGACGCCGGGCCCGGATGCTACCTTGAAGACCCTGCTGCTCGGTAATGCAATACGCGTACCACGCCATCTCAGTCTCTCCTGGGAGTGATCGCACACAGTTTATTTTCGCTGTGCATGATGGAATGCTGACTTGCGAACGTGGGACTAAAGGGTTTGACTTCTGAAATCGGAGATGGCCTGAGAACCACCTCCAACCCTCCTATCCTAAGCCTTTCACCCCGGAAACCGCAACCAAGATTTTGCCTGCGAATGCATTTTTCTGCCATTAGACTGGAAAAAATCCCGATTCGACCTTCCTCCGAAGGGCGCAGGCAGCGGGCATCTCGGGAGGTCTCGGGAATCCTGCCTGCCGAGGTCAGGCAGATGGGGAGGCACCGCACTCGGCGGTTGCAGGGGTATAGATGGGATGCTCGGTCGGTCGGCCCGAACCTTCCCCAGGCGGTTCGCCTCCACCAGCTCGTAGAAGACCTCCTGCAGAATGTCTTCGGCGTCGAGCGGGTCCGGCACACGGCGGCGAATGAAGTTGCACAGCCGCGACTGCTCCCGCTTGACCACCTCCGAGATTCGCTGGTCTTGTTCGAGAGTCATTAGCTCCAGGCTCGCCGCGTCCTTCATCTACGGATGTAGACGAATTGGGGGGTGCGAATATTGTAGGGTCTCGTAAAACAGAGGGAGAGAAGTTGCCGCGTGGCCCGACCCATCCTCTTGTTGACGAAGCCTGTTCAAACATGGGGTGCCCCGTTCTAGCCCGGTTTTGGCTAGGGCGGGGCAGTTGCCGGCTTGGTAATGCGTTTAGAAACTTTCCGGAGTGGAAATGAGGGCAGCTACTTGCGAGAGGCTTTGGCCGATTTGCGGGCTGTAGTCTTGGGCGCGGGTTTCGCGGCTTTCGCGGGTTTCGCGGCTTTCGTTTCTTCGGCTTCTTCTTGGGCGGCGCGCCGTTCCAGCGCTTTGGTCACGACGTAACCCATCTCGGCGATGGGAGCAGGTTTGCCCGTCCAGATCTCGAACTGGCGGGCGCCCTGCTGGACAAACATCTCCAGGCCCGGTATGACCTGCAGGTTCTTGGCGCGCGCCATCTTGATGAGCTTGGTCTCGGCTGGGGCGTAAACCAGATCGAAAACGTACTTCGTATTCAGCTCTTTTTCCTCCAGCGGGGATTGCTTGCCGTTGCCCATCCCCACGGGAGTTGCATTGATGATCACGTCGAACGTGGTCTTCGCAACATCGGCGCGTTTCAAATGCTTGGCTTTCGCCTGCCGCGCCAGGGTCTGGGCTTTCTCCGGGGTGCGGCTGGTGAGGAAGACCTCGGCGCCCTTGGCTTTCAATCCGAAAGCCGCCGCCCGCGCCACCCCGCCCGCGCCGATTATCAGGATGCGCGCGCCCGCCAGGTGCAGGCGCTGCTCCAGCGGGGCCACGATTCCGCCGACATCGGTATTGAAGCCGTACAGTTTGCCGTCGAGACTGCGGACCACGGTATTGCAGGCGCCAATTTGACGGGTCAGCGTGTCTGAGTTCTCCAGCGCGTCCACGATCGCCTGTTTGTAAGGCATGGTGATGCTGAGACCGCGAATCGGTATGTCGCGCACGCAGGCCAGCAGGTCTTTCAAGCTCTTGGCGTGCAGCGACAAATAAACGGCATTCACCGATTCGCGGCGCAGCGCGGCATTCATCATGATGGGCGAGAGCGAATGCTCAACCGGGTCGCCCGCCACTCCGTAAACTTGGGTTGCGGCATCCACGTTGTCGATGCGGTAGATGTCCCTTAGTTCATTGAAGAGTACCTGGCCGGGGGCGGTCTCTTCGCCACTCTTGGCCGCGCCGAAGGTGAAGATGCTGCCCGCCCGCACCGCCAAAACGCGGCTGATGATTCCCTGTTCCCCCATGCATAAGCCCGCCATCTCGTGCTTGGCTGAATTCGCCTCCAGGAACTTCATCATCGCCACGTTGTCGTAGAGGTTGGTCGCCGTCGAGACCACCTTGTAGAAATCGGCGGGATACTTGCTCATCTCGGCGAACTGCTCTTCCAGCTTCTTGGTGGCGCGGAAGTCGTGGTAGGAGATAATCAAGCCGACCCGGTCGCTAAGGCCGCGCAGTTGGTTCGCCTTCAAACTCTTGGCGCTCTGTAACTCAATGTCCACCAAGGGGAAACCGGCGTCGGCCGCCTTCAGCAAGAGGGCCAGTTCAGCGGCGATCGTACCTTTGAATTTGCCTCCGTTGACCGCCCGCCGGCAGGTGGCGATCACCGTCGCCTCCGGGTGCATCTCCAGAAAATTCTTCAGCTTGGGGAGGGCTGCCGCTGGTTGCGGAAGGTAGTCTAACCTTAACTCTAGAAAAGGGTTATCACGTACCACCGACTCGGCCCGTTCGATCATGGTGGCAGCGTCGGAGCCCACTACCGGCACACAAACCCGAGGCAGCCGGAAGCGATGGATCCGGGATGCGTAACTAGTCGTAGAAGAACGCATGTAGCTGCCCGATGTTACAGATGCACAACAAGAGTTGCAACTATCTTCTTGCAAAATGTGCAAAAACCGCCAGAAAAGTCTATAGGCGGGCACGAATCAGGTGTGCTACTAGGAGGCCATGTCATTGCTCAGAGCTGGTGACTTTTTGGTTTTTCACAAAATCCGATGCTGAAAACAGACAACTTACATGCCAAGAAAACGCGGAAATTTAAAAAATCACAAACTCTCAGGAGAACTTTGTTTGCGCTGCTGACCGCTTAGTGCGCACCTTGCTTGTAGACCGACCGCCTGGCTCGACTCGGAGAGCCCCAGCCGATGTCGCGGTTTTGGTTCCCGGAGGGGCCTTCACCTCCAAACAGTGCGCTTCGCTGGGCGCACATGAGAAAAGCCGGAGCACTTGGCTCCGGCTTCCGATTAAGACCTTGGGGGAAGGGTCGATTTGATTAGCGGGTCAGCTTGCGACGCAGTACGCCAGCCAAGCCGAGGATGCCAGAACCGAACAGCATGATGCTGCTGGGCTCAGGAGTCGGTGGGGGCGGAACGGTGCTGCCGCTGCCGCTGATGGTGAACGATTCCGAAGGAATCGAGCCCAGGGTGTTCTCATAGGCCGTGGACGGTCCGCTGTTCTCATCCCAGTAAATCGGGGTAGTCGAGCAGCCGAGGCCGGTGCAAGCATTGCCTAAAGTTGCATAGCCAGCGCCGCCCGACCACGGAATATTAAGGCCGGTAGCGTCTGCCTGGTACAGGAAATAACCGTACTGGTTAGTTCCAAGGAAGGTGCTGGAGAAGGCCACGGTCGTGCCAGCGCCGCCGCCGAACGACGTGGTACCAAGCGCCAGGTCCGCGGTCGTCAGAAGATCGCTGGACGTGGCATCCCAGTAATTGAAGTGAAACGCTGTGACAGCGGTGTCAGAGCCAGCAAGCGTGAACGAGTCGCTAACGGTGAAGCCGTAGTTAATGGTCCAGCCATCAGCGGTGCCATTAATTGGACCGTTGGTATATGTGTCTGCCATGGCTGGAGCAACAGCCAGCACTAGGCAGGCGATTGTGAGCAATGCCAGCAAAGCAATACGCGTTTTCAAGGATCGAACCCTCCTTTAAGGTTCAAATCAGAAATGCACCCACTGGGTAGCCCCCATAGCAAGAGAGGCTACGAATAGAAGAGCAATTCACGTGCCACCGTAAAGCCTGTAGATCCGTCACTTGAGTACCTCTGGTGTGCAGGTCTTTGCGACATTGTTCTAGGGAATTTCCCTGCAAAGTGCCACCCCCGGTTTCCGCGTAGCCCGCTTTCTTTCAATGGTTTGGCCATATTGAACACTCCGGTTTTGTGTCCAATTTGTGACCAAAGCTCTCGTTTGGGTCCGGGAACAGCCAAAGCTCCGCGGTCGGTACCGCACCTGAGTTGTTGCCGAAGGCCGATCATGGAAGCGTCGCGGCCTATTTGGGAGCGATTTTCGCCGCCTCCTCGAAGTACTGCCGCGCACGCTCGGCGTCCCCAAGCCTGCGATAAACATGACCCAAGTTAACAAGGGCCCGGTAGCGCATCCCTCGCTCGCCGTCTGGTGCAGCCAGAAACTTCTCGTAATAACCGATAGACTCCTGCAGGTGGCCGGTTTCATGTTCGTAGACGGCGATGCCAAGATTGGCCTCAGCATAGTTCGGATTGAACGTCAGGGCCTTGACGCAGTGCTGAAAGGCATGTTCTGTTTCGCCTTTATTCAAGAAGGCTATGCCCAACTGGCCCTCGGCAAACCAATTTCGATCGGTGACTTGCGCGGTGTGTGACCAGATCTTGACGGTGTCGGCCCAGTAGCCAACTTGACGATAGGTGAGCACCGCCAGACTGGCCAACACAGCGAGGCTGATCGCCGGCAGCAATGCCGCGGGAAGATGCCAGGCCTGGACACAGTCGGCCACACCCCAGCAGAGCATGATAAATAGCCCCAGAAAAGGCAGGTAAGCATACCGGTCAGCCATGGATTGCCTTCCCACTTGCAGGACGCCGATCATGGGCACCAGGGTTCCCAGAAACCACAGCCAGCCTACCGTGAGGTAACGGCGACGGCGAAAAACCGCCACCAGCGCCGAGACTCCCAGCAGGAAACCCAGGGCCACAAATACTTGCCATAGTCGTATGCTGTTGCCCGGATGGAGGTACATCGGGGCCAAGCCCGAAGG
Organism: uncultured Acidobacteriaceae bacterium; assembly: GCA_963836875.1. Lineage (GTDB taxonomy): Bacteria > Acidobacteriota > Terriglobia > Terriglobales > Acidobacteriaceae > Bog-257. The sequence continues at coordinate 464,544 of CAWIKZ010000005.1, read as the reverse complement.
CCAGAACATCTTCTGCACGTACCGCGCGTAGGCCACGATCGCATTTTCCAGACGAACTGGGAACGTGAACGGCCGATAGTATGGATTGCCCACTTGTTGCGCTTTCATGGTGGCGTAAGCATCGATCAGGCAAAGAACAAAAAGCGGCACTTTCTCCCTGACTAACTGGTAGAAGCTTGTGGGCGGGATGTCCGTTTCCGGAGTGGAACCAAAGTGCCGGCTGCCGATTTGAAAGCGGCGCAACGGCCAGTAATCCCACAGCAGCAGAACGAAGGGCAGGGTAATCACCTGGGGCTTGGCCATGAAGCCGAGCACAAACAGGAGCGCAACCAGGTTGTAGCGCCCGTTTCGCGGCTTACAGGCGTACCAGCGGTAGGCGCCCAACGCGAGCAGGAAAAACAACATGCTCAGAACGGTCTTGCGCTCTGCGATCCAGACCACCGATTCGACGTTGATTGGATGCAGCGCAAACAGCGCGGCTACCATCAAGCTGCGGCCGGCATACCCTGTCGCCTTCCACAAAACCCAAAAAAGCAGCACAACGTTGATCAGGTGCAGTACAACGTTCACATCGTGCGGGCCCGCAGGGTCCTGCTGGAATACCTGGCAATCGAGGGCGTGCGAAATCCAGGTTAGGGGATGCCAGTTGGACGCGTGGTAAGTGGTGAACGCCCACTTGACGGTGGTCCAATTCAACCCTGAGGCGATGTGCGTGTTTTCATATACGTAGTCTTGGTCGTCCAAATTGAAAAACGGGTGCCGATGTACCTGTAGATACACGGCCGCCGTTCCGGCCAATAAGGCAAGTCCGAGGACTAGAATTGACTTTCCGGGTAAGGTGAAACCAGCCGCCCGTGGCGGAGATTGGACTTGTTCTGGAAGCTCGACCCTGGCAAAAGCCACAGACCCTCCTACTTCGGCAGAATTATAATCTCTCCCTTATGACCTGCCTGTCAGAAGCTTTTCGAAAATGGTGAAATGACAAGATACGCCTGCAGCAAGATGGCATGCTGAGAATTGACAACCACGGTGGACCAAGCAGAGAAGCAAATGCGCGGGATGATAGCGGCAAAGATTCCGGATGCTTCGTAATTGGGAATCACGAGCCGGATGCTGCGGCTTGCCTGGCACAACCTTCAGCGCCCGCAGCCGCATGTGGTAACAATTATGGGTGATGCAAAGAATGAAGCCTAGCGCGTCGCAGTATTGGACTTACGGGCTGCTGCTGCTGGTAATTCTGTTCTTTGCCCTCATCCGTTTCCACTTGCGGCAGTGCCCCCTGGAACGGGACGAAGGGGAATACGCCTACGCGGGCCAGTTGCTGTTGCAGGGGATACCTCCCTACCAACTCGTTTACAGCATGAAGTTGCCTGGAACCTTCGCGGCGTATTCCGTGGTCCTCGCACTGTTCGGGCAGACGCCCGGCGGGATTCATCTCGGTTTGCTCTTGGTCAACGCCGCCACCACATTCCTGGTTTTTCTTTTGACGCGGCGTCTGTTCGGCCAGCTTGCTGGATTGGTCGCCGGTGCGAGCTACGCTCTGCTGTCCACCAGTCCCTCCGTACTGGGTTTCGCCGGACATGCTACGCATTTTGTCGTGCTCCCGGCGCTGGGTGGAATCCTGCTCCTGCTCGTGGCAATGGAGACTAGACGCGTCTGGCTTTTTTTTGCCAGCGGCGTGCTGCTGGGATTGGCCTTCCTGATGAAGCAGCCCGGCATCCTCTTCGCCGCTTTTGGCGGCCTGTATCTGGTGAAGAGCGAGTACCGCGATGGGCGCCTTGATTGGCGGGCCTTGGCGCCGAAGGCCGGAGCTTTTGCGCTGGGGACGCTCCTGCCTTTTGCTGTGACCTGCCTGGCTCTCTTCGCTGCGGGCAGCTTCGAAAAATTTTGGTTCTGGACGTTCCAATATTCTCGAGAATACGCGTCCCTCCTAGGAATTAGGGGGGCTATCCATAACTTCCCGTGGAACGCTGCCCTCGTGGTAAAGCCTGCATTGGGGATTTGGGCCATCGCGGCAGTGGGTTTCACCGCTCTCGGGTGGAACCATAAAGCTCGTGCTCATGGCTGGTTTCTTGCAGGGTTCCTTCTGTTTTCCTTCCTGGCGGTGTGTCCGGGATTCTATTTTCGCACGCACTATTTCATTCTGATGCTGCCCGCGATCGCACTGCTGGCGGGAGTTGCGGTGAGTGCGGCAAGGCAGGGCCTTCTTGAGGGCCGGCGCAGGGCATGGTCATTCGTGCCAGTGCTCGTCTTTCTCATTGCCTTTGCGGACTCCATATTTTTGCAGCGAGAGTATTTCTTTGCCACGGACCCGCTGACGGCATGCCAGACGGTGTATTACGCGAATCCCTTTCCCGAAGCGTTGCAGGTGGGGGAATACCTCAAGCGTCACTCCGGCCCAGGTGCGCGGATTGCGGTGATAGGCTCTGAGCCGGAGATTTATTTTTATGCACACCGGCACTCGGCGACGGGTTACATCTACACCTACGGCCTGATGGAACCGCAAAGGTTTGCCCTGGAGATGCAGAAGGAAATGATCGCCGAGATTGAAGCCGTCCGGCCCGAGTTTGTGGTATTCGTCAATGTGCCGCTGTCGTTCGGCAGATTGACGGGCTCAGAGGCGCTGATTTTCTCCTGGACTGATTCGTACGTGCACAGTCAGTACGAAAAGATTGGGGTGGTGGATATGAACCAGCCGACAGAGTACATTTGGGGAAGCGCCGCCCAAGCTTATCAGCCACGATCGCGATCGTTTATCGATGTCTTCAGAAGAAAACAGAGTGCGGATTAGTACCTTCGAAATGGAGAACCAGTAATGAGTATGGCGAACCCGGGACAACATCGGATTTGGATTCTTGAGACCGGCCGGCGGGCCGCAGCCGCCGGGTTGGCGTTAGCAATCATGTTGGCGCTGACGCTCGGTGCGACCGAAGCGGTGCAGGCCCAGACATTTCAGGTGATTCACGACTTCACCGGCGGTGTCGATGGTTCCGAGCCAAACTTCGGCCTTACCATTGACGCAGCAGGAAATTTGTATGGCACCACCTTTGCGGCTCAAGCCGGCACCGGTACCGCCTACAAGCTGGCGCATAAAACCACGGGCTGGGCCTTGACCCCGCTTTACGTATTTACGATCACGAGTAACGGCGTTATTCCCTACTCCACGCTCGTTATTGGCCGCGACGGCAAACTCTACGGTACTACTGGCTTTGGAGGAATTGGACCATGCCTGTCCTACGGGCATAGCGGCTGTGGCACCGTTTTCAGCCTGCGAACTCCGGGCACATTCTGTCACACCTCATATTGCCCCTGGATAGAAACCCCGCTGTATAAGTTCAGCGGAGGCAGTGATGGATCGAATCCTTACGGCGCCGCTGTGGTCTTCGACGCGGCAGGTAATCTCTACGGCACGACCTACGGCGGCGGTGGCGGAAGCTGTTCGGCAGGCGGCTGCGGCGTTGTTTATAAGCTGACGCCCGCCGGCAGCGGCTGGACGGAGAGTACTGTTTACACCTTCACAGGAGGCGCAGATGGGGCAGCCCCGTGGGCGGGCGTAACTCTCGATCAAGCCGGCAACCTCTACGGTACGACCTCCGCCGGCGGCGCATTCGGCGGCGGTACCGTTTACGAATTAAGTCCCTCAGGCTCCGGTTGGACGGAAAGAACTATTCATAGTTTTCAGCGCCTGCAGGATGGAGGTAATCCTTATGCCGGCCTCATCTTTGACGGGTCCGGCAATCTCTATGGCGCCACACAATACGGAGGTTCGGGCGGCGGCGGCACGGCATTCGAGCTGACGCCTTCGGGCGGCAGTTGGACCTATACAGTGCTGTATAGCTTTATCGGGTCGGGGGGGGGCCTAGCCAAGGGCCCTGTTGCTGACTTGGTCATGGACAGTGCGGGCAACCTCTATGGCTCGACAGGAGGCGACGGAACGTATCACGATGGCTCGGCTTTCAAGCTGACCCATGGAACCGGCGGTTGGACGTATACCTCCCTGCACGACTTTACCAATGGCCTCGATGGCGGATCTCCGCGCAGCAACCTGGTATTTGACGCTAGTGGCAATCTCTACGGCACGGCGTCCGTCGGCGGCACAGGAAATCCGACAAGTTGTGCGGGAGTTTGCGGCGTTGTCTGGCAGATCACCCCGCACTGAATTCCTGGCATGGGTGTACGCGAGCAGGAGACCGTGCAGCAGCCAATTGTGGCCCCTTACTGCGCCAAAAGTCTCTCCGCAACGCGCTGGGCCTCGGCGAAGTTTGCTGACAAGACTCTAGCTCGCTGCCTGGCCGTGGCCGCTTCGTCTTGACGGCCGCTCTGCTCTAAGGCCCGCGCCAGCAGCAGATAACCGACATCCGTCGGCTTGACCTTCACCCCTTCGGAATAGGCCTGGATGGCTCCGGCGAGGTCGCCGGATTTCTGTTTCGCCAATCCCAGGTCAATCCATAGTTCCATCTTGTGAGGGTCGAGCCTGACCGCCTCCTGCAGATTTTCGCGCGCCTGCGCCATATCTCCGAGATCGAGATAAGCATGCCCCATGTTGCCGAACGCACGAGCATTCGTGTTCTTGTTCTGGCTCACGCTTATGGCTTTCCGGTATTGCTCGATGGCCTCCTGCAATTTCCCCTGCCGCTGGTCATAGGCTGCGATATACATATGAGGAAGAGTTCGAGTAGGATCGATTTCCGTGGCCCGGTAGAAGTGGATCAGGGCGTCTGCTTGCTCTCCCTTTGCCAGCAGCGCCTCTCCCAAGTCTTCCTCGGCTTCGTAATTGTGGGTTGTGACCTGCAGGGTGTGCGACCACAGGGTCACGTTGTCGCCCCAGTAGTCGATCTGGCGATGGGCCACCGGGACCAGCGCCACCAAGACGCCGACGCAAACCGTGGCCAGCAAAATGGCGCCGATGGGTCGGTGACTCGAAGGTTTCTGATCAATCCGGCTTTGAAAGGGCACGGCTTCAGCCGTGCCGAAAACGACGGTTTTCTGAGTGGGCTTTAGCCCCTGAGATATTTCGTTTTGTGCCGGTCGGGTACTGATGAGATGACTTCTAGCGGCTGCGTCCACGCCCACGGTCGTCGCTTCAACGCGACGGCTTGCCAACCACCGGCTGCTCGCCCCTACACAATCCGCCACCCCCCAGCAGATCATGACGAACAGTCCGATGAACGGCAAATATGCGTAGCGGTCGGCCATCGCCTGTCTGCCCACTTGCACCAGGCCGATCATGGGTATCAAGGTGCCCAGGAACCATAGCCATCCCACCGGAAGATACCGGTGACGCCAGGCGGCGATGACCAGCGCAGTGACCACGAGCAGGAAGAGCAACGCCGAGAGCACCTCCCACTTGGCCAGCGAGTTCCCGGGGTGGGGATACATAGGCGCGAGGCGCGTCGGCCAAAACGCCTTGCCCACGTAGCGTGCATAGCAGACGGCCGCGTTTGCCAGCCTCGTCGAAAGCGACAGCTCCGGATTGATGCCGCCGCCCACCCGTTGCGCTTTCATGGTGATCACGGCGCTAATTGCGGAGAGCGCGACTAGCGGAAGCTTTTCCAGCAGCAGATTGTGAAAACTTCTTGGCGGGAAGACGGTCTCTGTTCCTGCTGCTGCGGGCTCGCCGTCGGCAAGCATCCGCCGCAATGGCCAGTAGTCCCAAAGCAGCAGAACGAAGGGCAGCGTAATCACCTGCGGCTTGGCCATGAGACCCAGCGCGAACAAGAATGCGATGACGGAGTAGCGCCCGGGACGAGGTTGGCGCGCGTACCATCGGTAGGCTCCCAGAGCCAGCAGGAAAAACAACATGCTGAGCAGGTTCTTGCGCTCGGCCACCCACACAACCGATTCGACGTTGATGGGGTGCAGGGCAAACAGCGCCGCCACCATGAAGCTGCGGCCTGCGGACCCGGTCGCCTGCAACAGGATCCAGAACAGCAGCGCTGCATTCAGCGCATGCAGCAGTACATTTGTGCCGTGATGGCCAGCCGGATTCAGTTCAAAGAGTTGGCAATCCAAAGCGTGCGACAGCCAGCTCAGCGGATGCCAATTGGCCTGATCGTAGCTGGTGAAAGCCCACGCTACCGTGTCCCAGGTTAGTCCTGCTTGAACGTGGTAGTTCTCGGTGACATAGCCGTCGTCGTCGTAATTGACGAATGGGTGATGAATCGCCGGGTAGTAAAGAACGACGGTGGCGACTACCAGGACAAGGCCGAGGACAAGCGTTCGCCTCTTCGATCGAGTAAACCAGGCTCGAGTGGACCAGGGCCGAGTGAACCGGCCCGTTCCCGCCTGAGGCAAAGTCCGCTTCTCAGGTTTCTTGCGAATATGTTTGGATTTCAAACCAGCCGAAGTCACTCGTCCCCCGTTTTCGACGAGTATATTCGATGGGCTCGTTCCTCTGCGGGCTGAAGAGTGGCTTTAAGGCGGGCCACCTTGAGGCCCGCCTGGGACTGGGCTGAACTGCTGATTGTTACTTACCCTTTGGCTCCGCTGGCGCCGTGCATCTTGGCGCGCTCAATCAACATCTGCACCTGCTCCTTCTGGGGATAATCGGGATTGGTCTGCAAGAGTTTTTCCCAAGCTACGATCGCGCCTTTCGGATCTTTCTTTCCCTGCCATCTGACGATCCCGAGGTTAAACAGCGTAGGCGCGTTATTGGGCCGGATGGCCAGCACTTTTTCGAAGCTTGCGATGGCCTTGTCAGCATTGCCGGTATACCAGTAGGCGGTGCCGAGATCGGTGCGCACGTCGGCGTTGTCCGGTTGCAGGGCGAGAGCTTTTTCGTAGTACTCGATCGCTTGCGGATAAGCCTGGCCATCGTAGTACAGATTTCCCAGCTTTACGATGGTGTCAAAGTCCTTCGGGTTGGTCTTCAGTTGGGCCAGCAGCGGCTCGGCTGCCTTGGCCAACATTTCCGGCGATACGGCCTGCTGCTGTTGCGCGCTTCCGATCCCGGGCAACTGCGCAGAGCCCATCGGTGCGTTCCCCATTCCGGCGGGAGCGGAAGCAGTCTGCGCGCTTTCGCCGGAAGGGGGAACCGGCGCCGATCCGCGGGCAAAGTACCCTACCGCAATTCCGATGGCCAGCGTGATCACCGCCAGCGTGTAGGCTTGCACGTTGCTGAAGGCCAGGTTGGTCTTGCCGTTGTTGTTTTGTACAGCTTGAGGCATTAGTTGTGTACTCCTTGTAGCAGTTGGCAGTTGGCAATTGGCAACTAGCAATTAGCAACTAGTATTCCGTGTGGAGAGTCATCGTCCCCTTTAGGAAATGGTTTTGCAACAATTCATCTCATCAATCCCGGACCAGTTCGAGCTAAGTCACCGCAGGGGCTAAAGCCCAGTTTAAGGGGGTTCGTTGTGGCACGACTGAAGCCGTGCCCTCTCAAAACCGATTTCTCGAAACCGACTTACTAGATGCCTCTAGTCAGTAGTCGCTAATTGCTAGTTGCTAGTTGCTAATTGCCAACTCCTCATTCTTGACGTCGGCGGCAACCGGTGACGGTGGTTCAAGATGAAATAAGCGGCCCACCGCTGCGGTCAGCACGTCCTGTTCCTTCCTTCCCGGAAGTTCCTTCAATTCACGGGCCAGAGAGCTGGCAATTCGTTGTGTTATATGCATTGTAAGCGTTGTGAGCGCCTGGTCCTGATCTTCGGTGAACGGTCCGTATTGCTGGCGAAGGCTTTCCAATTCCTGCCGGCAAAGTTCATCCAGACGTTGCCGCAGGGCGACGATGGTGGGAACCACTCGTTCCGCCATCAGTTTGCGACCAAAGCCCTGCATTTCCGCCTGCACAATCTTTTCCGCGGCTTCGGCGGCGGCCTGTCGTCCCACCGCGTTGCGTTTCACCACGTGCTCCAGGTCGTCCATGTCGAAGAGATGGATGCCCTCGATCTCGCGCACGCCGGGATCAATGTCGCGTGGGACCGCAATGTCAATCATGACCATAGCAGCGTGGCGCCGTTGCCGGGCAATCTCCTCGGCTTCCTGGCGGCTGAGGATGAAGTGCGGGCAAGCCGTCGAGCTGACAACAATGTCGGCCGTCTTCAGATGCTGTAAGCGATCGTCGAAGGAAACCGGCGTGGCGCCCATCTTCTGCGCCAGCTCTTCGCCACGGGCCGGGGTGCGGTTCATCACCTTCAAGTGGCTGGCGCCGGCTTTCGTCAGGTAGTGTGCAGCCAGCTCGCTCATTTTGCCGGCGCCAATCAGCAATACTTCACGCCCCGCGAGTTCTCCCAGGACGCTTCTTGAAAGTTCCACCGTGGCGTAGGGCACCGAAACTGCCGATGAACCAATCGCAGTTTCCGTCCGGGCCCGCTTGGAGACAGTGAGCGCCTTCTGCATGACGGCGTCGAGGAATCGTCCGGTGGTGCCTGCTTCCTGCGCCAGCGCCCAGGCTTGCTTCACCTGCCCGGTGATTTCTGGTTCGCCCAGCACCATGGAATCCAGACCCGAAGTCACGCGGAAGACATGGGTGAGCGCCACGTCATCCATGAGGCGATAAAAGTGAGACCACTCACACAGCTTGATTTGATATTCCTGGGTCAGAAACCGTAGCACGGAATTGGCTGCCGTGGGCACGTCGCTGGCCCACAGAATGAACTCGGTGCGATTGCAGGTGGTCACGACGATCACCTCTTCGACACCTTCCGAGCGCACCAATTGGTGGAGCGCGTCGTAGCGCCGCGCTTCGCTGATCCAGAAGCGCTCGCGCACGGCGACCGGGGAGGTTCGGAAGTTCAGGCCAATCACTGCCAGCGTCGGGTCCATAGGGGCCTTCTTTCGGAAAGTGGTTCCTCTTAGTAAAGGCACAATCCATGCCAAACAGAGGGAGGCTTGCTGGCGATGCTTAAATCGTTTAGATACAGAGAATTATCCCAGTGACCGATATCGGCGGCAGAGGCCCCCGGAGGCCGGCTTTGCGGCATATCACCCGCTCGAAGCGTTTTTTCCCTCCTGTTCCCACAGAAAAGGTATGGCGAAATCCATCTTCGGGGAGTACATTACTGTCGCCGTCAGTTAGCGGCGCTTTTGTACATATCCTGCTCCCCGAGAGGGTTGCTTTTCTGAGGGAATGAAAAATATGACGATGAGGTTACTGCAACGAATCGCTCTGTTCAGCTTGGTAATTGCACTCGCCCTGCCGCCGTTGGCTGTGGCGCAGGGTGGTGTCGACACCTACAAGGCCAAATGTCAGGCGTGTCATGGCGCCGGAGGCATTCCCAGCGAGGGCATGGCCAAATCCATGGGATTGAAACCACTGGGCGGCCCTGCCGTGCAGGCCATATCGGACGCCGATTTGACCGCTGCGATCACCAATGGCAAAGGGAAAATGAAGGCCTTCAAAGGGACATTGACCGACGCCCAGATCAAAGATCTGGTCACCTATATCCGCACATTGAAAAAGTAGTTACCCACTTTCTAGTGACCCACTGGTCGGCGGCTCCCGCGGGAGCCGCCGATTTTCTTTGCACTTTCAATCCGCGAAAAAATCCCCTACCGCCGCCGCTGCTCCATCGTCCATCCCGGAGTTATACTCGCAAATTACGGGCAAACTTAGCTGCTTGAGTGCAATGACCCCGGCGATGGAGGCACGATGAAAGACGATCCCACACGCAAGCCCGAAAACACCTCGGGCGTTTCGCGTCGCGATTTCATGAAGATTTCGGGCGTCGGCGTTGCCCTTCCATTGGTGCTCGGCCCCAAGATGGTCGAAGCTGCTGGTGAGGAAGTGGCCGTCCATGGGCCGGGCAAGGTCCCGATTGCGCTCACCGTCAACGGCAAGAAGCTGACCGCGCAATTGGAGCCGCGCGTCACGCTGCTGGATGCATTGCGTGACAATTTCGACTTGACCGGCGCAAAGCGCGTCTGCGACCGCGGTGTCTGCGGGGCCTGCACCGTGCTGATGGATGGCAAGACCGTCAACGCCTGCGCCGTGCTGGCCATCGATGCGCAAGGGAAAAACATCACCACCATCGAAGGTCTCGCGAAAGGCGACGCGCTCACTCCAGTGATGCAGGCTTTCGTCGCGCACGATGCCCAGCAGTGCGGCTTCTGTACACCGGGATTCATCGTCGCGACGACTCATTTCCTCGAGCAGCACCCGAATCCCACTGCGGAGGACATTCGCCGCGGACTGAGCGGCAATTACTGCCGCTGTGGGACCTACAACGGAATTCGCGCCGTCGCTTTGGCCAAGCCCGAAGGGAGGGCGTCATGAGCGAGTACACGTGGCCCGATCCAGCAACCCGTCCACTGCTGGGCAAGCGCATTTCGCGGGTTGATGGTCCGATGAAAGCTTCCGGCCGCGCGAAATACACCTACGACTACAACCCCAATGGCTTGCTGGCGGGAAAGATTCTTCGTTGTCCGTACGCGCACGCGCGCATCGTCAGCATTGACAGCAGTGCGGCCGAGAAGATGGCTGGCGTAAAAGCAGTCAGAGTATTGCAGCAGCCGGGAACGGAGATTTTCTGGGCGGGCGATGAAGTGGTGGCCGTTGCAGCGGTGGACGAATCGACCGCCGAGGATGCAATCCGCGCTATCACGGTGCAGTACGAAGTGCTGCCTCACTCGGTCTCCGACGCCGAGCCGCCCACCAATGTCGGCGTCAATAACGGGCCCATCAGCCGCGACGATTTTGAAGACATGGAGGACAACCAGGTCCCGGATGAGCAGGTGATCGCGGCCATCAAGGCGAACGGCATCAGCTTCAAACCCGACGACAAGTATCTGAAGGACGCGCAAGCGTCGGGCGTCGATCCCAAAGTTGTTGAGGCATTGCGCGCCGCCAAGTACGCCGAGGCAACAGCTTCACGCTCGCCTTACAAGAAAACGGCGGTGCAGAAGCAAGGCGATCCCGACAAGGCATTCACTTCTGCGGCCGCCGTTTCCGAAGGTCTCTACGGGGCTTCGTGCATCACCCACTGCTGCCTTGAAACGCACGGCATGGCATCGGAATGGCCCACCGACAAGGACCTCCTGGTGCACGTTTCCACGCAAAACCTTTCCGGCATCGCTCCCCAAGTCTCGGAACCGCTCGGCATCCCGGCGGGAAATATTCAAGTGCTGCAGCAGTACATCGGCGGCGGATTCGGCAGCAAGTTCAGCCCGGACCGTTGGGGAATCGCAACGGCGCAACTCTCGAAGGCCGCTGGCGGCAAGCCGGTGAAGATCATGCTGGAGCGCGATGCCGAGCAGGAAGTCGCGGGTATGCGTCCATCGGGCTTTGCGCGGGTGAAGGTTGCCGCCGACAAAGACGGCAAACTCGTGGCCTGGGAGTCACGCTCCTGGGGAACGGGCGGAGTGGGCGGTGGTGGTTCTCCTCCGCTGCCGTACATCTTCGAAATTCCCAACCAACGAAAGCAGCATATTGCCATCTCCACCAACCAGGGAAGCGCTCGCGCGTGGCGAGCGCCGAACCATCCGCAGGCTGCGGTCATTACTATGACCGCGATCGAAGATCTCGCCGCCAAAATGAACATGGACCCGGTGGACTTCATTACTCGCAATCTGGAACTAACCGGCCCGCGCGAAACAATCTATCGCGATGAACTTCCCATCGCCGCGGAGCTAATGGACTGGAAAAAGATTTGGCATCCGCGCGGCGATCAATCCGCGGGGCCGGTCAAGCGCGGACTCGGACTCTCGCTGCACACCTGGGGAGGCCGCGGACACAACAGCGATTGCGATCTCACTATTCATCCCGATGGGTCGGTCGAAATCAAGATGGCCACCCAGGACCTGGGCACCGGCTGCCGCACCATCATCATGATCGTCGCCGCGGACACGCTCGGCATTCCGCTCGACAATATCAAGCTGCTGATCGGGGACAGCCGTTATCCCGTCTCCGGCGCCAGCGGCGGCAGCACAACCTCGGGCGGTGTTACGTCGTCTACGCGGCGCGCCGCCGTGGATGCGCGCGATCAACTGTTCGCCAAAGTTGCTCCTGCATTGAAGGCGCAACCGGAAGAATTGGAGGCCGTGAATGCAACCGTGCGGGTGAAGAGCGATCCCAGCCGCAGCCTCCGGTGGAAAGAAGCGTGCGCCAAGATCGGCGCCATGCCGATGACCATCCGCGGCAAGAATCCCGACAAGTCGAAGCCGCCGGACTTGACCAACAGCGGCGTCGGCGGCGTGCAGATGGCCGATGTTTCCGTGGACACCGAAACCGGCGTCGTGCGCGTGAACAAGATGGTCGCGGTGCAGGACTGCGGCCTGGTGGTGGACGTCAAGACCGCCGAGAGCCAGGTGCTGGGCGCGCTCATCATGGGCATCAGCTATGCGCTCTACGAGGAGAAGATTCTCGATCCGGTGACCGGGCGCATGTTGAACCCGAACATGGAGTTCTATCGCCTGGCGGGCATCGCCGACATTGGCGAAATGAAGGTCCACATGATGACCGGCAAAGGTTACGACGAGCGCGGCGTCATCGGATTGGCCGAGCCGCCCGTGGTCTCGCCCGGTGCGGCCATTTCGAACGCGGTTGCTAACGCAATCGGCGTGCGAGTGCCATTCCTGCCGCTCACTCCCGCCCGCGTGCTGGAAGCGCTGGAGAACGGAGGCGCACATGCGACCGTTTGAATATGTGAGCCCGACGAACAAGGAACAGGTCGCGATCCTGCTCGGCGAGCGCGGCTCCATTCTCGCCGGCGGCACCGATCTGCTGGCGCTGATGAAGGATGATGTGGTCGCACCTGAGCGGCTGGTGAACATCAAGGGCATCGACCAGTTGCGCGGCATCAGCTATCAACCCGGAAACGGATTGCGCATCGGCGCGCTCACCACCATTGCCGAGTTCGCAGAAGATGCGAACGTGCAGCGTTATTATCCCGTTCTGGCGGATGCCGCGCACGAGGTCGCCAGCCCGCAGATTCGCAACCTCGCAACCATCGGCGGCAACATGTGCCAGCGTCCGCGCTGCTGGTATTTTCGCAACGGCATGGGGCTGATGGCGAAAACGGCGGACGGCAAATCGATGGTGCTCGCGGGCGACAATCGTTATGCCGCGATTCTCGGCAACAGCGGGCCGGCGTACTTTGTCAGCCCGTCAACGCTCGCGCCGGTGCTCATTGCCTTGAGCGCGAAGATACGTCTGTACTCTGCGAAAGCCGCGGGCAGTGGCGTGCGCGAGTTGCCGCTGGAAAAGTTTTTCGTCATTCCAAAATCGGAGTACGAACTTGAACACGATCTGAAGCCCGGCGAGATGGTGATCGAGATCGTCGTGCCTCCGCCTTCGCAGAACCTGAAAGCTGCCAGCTACGAAGTGTGCCAAAGGGCGGCATTCGACTGGCCGCTGGCCCAGGCGAGCGTTGCACTCGAGATGGACGGTAGCACCGTGAAGAGCGCGCGCGTGGTGCTCGGACACGTTGCGCCCATCCCGTGGATCTCGCCCGAAGCGGCGCAGGCGCTGGTGGGCAAGAGCATCTCTCCCGACACTGCAATGGCTGCCGCGAACGCCGCAGTCGCGCAAGCCAAACCGCTCAGCCACAACAAGTACAAAATCACGCTGGCGAAGGCGGCTGTGAAGCGCGCCATCCTAAGCGCCGCGGGCCAGAGCTCCGGAGGTGCCGCATGATGCTGAATCTCGACGCCGATCGCTTCACTACGAAACGCGAAGACCTTTGCCCGGCGCTGCGCTGGAAGGGGCAATTCATCGAAGTGGAGCACGATCCCACGGTGCCTCCGGCCAATGACGGCCTGTTCTGGTGCATGCACACGCAGACTTGCATCGGCCCCGACGGTGAATTGGCCGAGCCGGGAAATTGCTCGTCAAAGTTTCGCGCGTGCCACGGCACCGGAAAGTGCGAGCATAGCTAACCGCGGATTCTCGCGCAGGAACGCGGATTACACTTTGAAGGGGCACGGCAGAAACTGACCCCTAACCACGAATCATTAGGCCCTGCTTCTACGGCTCCAGCTTCAGGTGATGCACACCCGCTCGCTGCACCGCCGCCGCCGAGAAGGGCAACGCAAACGTTTGCCCGTGGTAGTAGGCATCCCATTGATCGTTGTAATGCTCATCGAAGATATTTCCAGATTGGCCATTCACGATGCTCAAAGTCGAGTTGTCGAGGTCGGAGAAGTCAACCGTGAGGCGCTCGGACGGCCCGAAGTGCGCACTGACCTGCTTCACCGTTTCACCATCCCCTGACAGGGGTTGCGGCCCGGGACCTGCGGCGCGTTTGAGGATGGGAAAATTGCTCCAGAAGGGATGCTTGATGTCCACGCGATGGACCCGTCCCCACCTCCACGTCGCCAGCGCATGCGGCGCTTCCGCATCGCTTACGGCGCCCTCCACCGCGGCGGTTAACAGCGCGTCGTAGTCGGCGTAGCCCGCCGGCAGCCAGCGCGCAGGTTGATGAGACAAGATGTTCTCCAGCCACACGGCGCTCATGAACCATTTTGGGTGGACTGCGAGCAAGCCCGTGTATTGCTTCCAGTCATCGCCCAGCTTTGGCTTGAGCAGCAATTCCTCCAGCTTCTTGCGCGAGAAGTAGGCTGCCGTCGCCGCCGCCGAGTCCGTGCTCATGGTGCCGTCCCAATTCCGCATCAGGTCGGCGGCCGATTTGGCGCGCTGTGATGCCGTCGCTGTGTGATCAACGGCGTACACGAAGCGCTCGGCGCAGAAGCGATCGAATGCCGAAACGATGTCGGTCTGAATCGCCAGCATGTCGGACGGAGTGAGCTTCTTTATTGCATTCAGCAGCTTGTAGATGCGCTCCGTGCGATAGGGAGAACCCCACTCGATGCTCACGGTGTAGGGATATCCGTCGGGCGTGATGCGCCCGTTGGCCGTGGCGATGATCCCCGAAGCGGGATCGTACACGCTGGGAAGCTTGTCGTAGGGAACATACCCGGTCCACGCGTGCGAGTCGTCATCGCCGGGCACGGGAACCGACCCATCGGCCGCTGCCCGGATCGGGACCAACCCGGCTGCCTGGTAGCCGATATGCCCCTCCACATCCGCATAGACGACATTCTGACCCGGGGCGCCAAAATGCGAGAACGCTGCGCGGAAGTCCTGCCAGTTTTTCGCCGAGTCCACGGCAAAGAATGGAGCGCCCGCCGCCTGCGGGTCATAGATGATCCACTTGAGCGCCAGCTTGCGCTTCTCTCCCGGAATAATGTCGCTGATGATCGGTCCATGGCGGGTGATCTCGACATCCACGTTCACCTCGGGCTTGCCCTTCACGCGGATGATTTCTTTGCGATGCTCCGGCTGCACCCAACCTTGCGGCGTCAGGTATTCACCCTTGTCGTTGAATTTCTCGATGTAGAGGTCTTCGACGTTGGGACCGAGATTGGTAAAGCCCCACGCGATGGAACGGTTGTGCCCGGCAATGACGAAAGGCACGCCCGGCAAGGTCACGCCGGCTACGTCGAAGTCTCCCGCCGTAAGATGCGCCTCGTACCAGACGTTGGGGATGTGCAGGTCCAGGTGCATGTCGTTCGAGAGCAGTGGCTTTCCCGAGGCGGTGTGCGCGCCCGAGACCACCCAATTGTTGGAGCCGGGATGGAGGCTGTCTTCCAAGGCTGCGCTTTGAAGGGGCGCGCCTTCAGGCGGAAGGGGCGTGCCTTGAAGCACGCCGTAGAGCCCTCTATTGTTCTTGTCATCCTGAGCGAGGTCGCCGCGGCGACCGAGTCGAGGGATCTGCGGTTTGATTCCCGGCGTAACGTGGCTGCTTTTCTTCCTTGGCGCCGGATCTTCTTCCTCATCGGGAGTCGTCCCAGCCGGAATCTCATTTTCGAGGGAGGTGGTGTCGGTTCCCGGCGGATGATCGCGCCACGACGAATTCACGAACAGGTCGGCCGTCAACTCCGGCCCCAGCTTGGCCAGAACTTTCTCCTTCTCCAACTCGTCCTTGTACAGGCCGTGGTTCAGAAATTCGGTCATCGACAACCCCACCAGCACCGAATCTTCCACCGTCCAGACGTGAGGAAAATAGGTGAGGAAGCGAAATTCCAGCGGCAAAGTTTTCTGGTGCTGCGCGATGTAAGCGTTCACCCCGGCGGCATAGGCTTCGAAGTGGGCGCGCTGGGCCACATCCATGTTGGCCGCGTTTCTCTCCGCAACCTGTCGCAGGCCAAGGATGCGATGCTCGCGATCGAGCTTGACGTACTCCGGTCCCAGAACGGCGGCCAGGTCGCCGGAAGCGTAGCGCCGGGTCATGTCCATCTGCCACAGCCGGTCCTGCGCGGTGACGTAACCTTGAGCAAAGAACAGATCTGGCAAGTTGGCGGCGACGATGTTGGGAACGCCGAGCGCGTCGTAGGTCACGACGACCGGGCTTGCCAGGCCGGAAAGGTGGACCGTGCCGTCCACCTGCGGCAGTGCCGCCCGCACCGCCCGATAAAACCAGAAGTCGAAGGCGAGGAAGACGATCAGCAGGAGGACCAGCACTCCCACGACCGCGCGAAAGATGAATTTAGAGTTGGATGGCCGTGCCCGAGTAGCGATAGTGGAAGCTCCCATGGGAAAGCTGATTATATAAGTTTCCGGCGGGCGGCTTCTCGCGAACAGAAACTGCGGCAGCGGGTCAGTTTCCGACTGATTAGGTGAATATGCGGCATTTAGCGAATCGGTGACCGGCCGAGTGCCGGCTAGAAGGTCATTTTCCAGCACGGATTCGACTGGGTACGAGAACTACAGCAGAATTCCGTTTCTCCAACCGGATTTATTTCTGGCGCAGAAGCCCTGGGTTCGGATGATGAGCATTCGACGAACCGGAGTTTACTGAGGCAGTCCGATCCGGCGGACCAAGTCGTGAAAGCGAGGGTCAGAGCGCAGGGAATCGAACATGGGATCGCCTTTGAGGAAGGTGAGCCAGAAATCGTGCTGCTGATAGCCCTTTTCGAGCCAGGCGAAGGCTTGCTCCTTGTCGCCCAGACCAAGGTAGACTTTCGCCAAGTCGGTGGGCGCCACATAGCCCTTTTTCGACTGCTCCTGCAGGTCCGCGATCACCTTGCTGGCGTCTGCGGCACGGCCCATTCGCCCGTAAACGTAGCCGATGGTTGCGTAGGGTTCTGCCGTGAAGTTTCCCGCTTTTCTCAATTCTTCGACCGCCTCCCGATACTGGCCCTGCTCGGCGAGCGTCTTGCCCAGGTAAAGATGCGCGGGCCAGAAGCGCGGCTCGAGATCCAGGGCTTTGCGCAGTTGGGAGATAGCTTCGTCGTAGCGCCGCGCCTCGTAAAGGCTCTGCGCTAAAAGGAAGGTGCCTTGCGCGGACACGGGGTCGAGTTCGACTCCTCGCCGCGCTTCGCGAATCGCTTCTTCGATCTTGCCCTGTTGACGGAGGAAATGTGCATAGTAGGAGTGCGTGAGGGAGGAGTTCGGATTGAGACGGAGCGCGGTTTGAAATTCCCTCTCGCCCCCCGCCCAATCCCAGTCATAATCCGCCAAGTTGGTGGCCAGCGAGGTATGGGCTTCGGCAAGCTGGCTGTCAATCTCGATGGCGCGCTTGGCAGCAGCCATGGATTGAGGAAGAACGTCACCGGGAGCGGCGTTGCTGTTGAAGATGAGTGCCCGATAGGAATCCGCCAGGGCAACGTAGGCCGCGGCATAAGCCGGGTCCTTTTTGATGGCGGCCTGGAAAAACTCTATGGCTTTTCGTTCGTCAGGACCATTATGCAGATTCAGGTGGAAAAGGCCGCGGAGATAGTCTTCGTGGGCTGCGGGATCAATGACGTCGTTTCGGGCAAAGCGGGCCCGTTCCTGCGGGGTGAGTTTCAACCGGATCTCACCGACGATAGCCTGCGCGACTTCGTCCTGAAGGCGGAGGGAGTCCCGGAAATCGCGTTCGTAGCCCTTGGCCCAGAGGTGCGTATCGTTGGCGCCTTGAACCAGTTGCGCGGTGATACGGATGCGATCCCCTTCGCGTTCGACCGAACCTTCAACCACGGCATCGACATTCAGCTCTCGTGCAATCTCCGGCACCGACTTCTGCGTTCCCTTATAGCGCATCGCCGAGGTGCGCGAGACCACTCGCAACGAACTGACCTGGGACAGCTCGGTGGTCAGTTCTTCGGTCATGCCATCGGCGAAATACTGCTGTTGCGGGTCGCCGGAGAGATTTTCCAGCGGCAGCACGGCGAGAGAGTGAATGCCGGCAGCGGAGGCGCGATGGAATGCCCGGTCACGCAAACCGCCGACATTGGCAGCGAATAGAGCGGCGGCCAGTACAGCCATGACGATAACGCCTATGATCCACAGGCTCCGCTTCCTGGAATCCACTGCCGAGGCGGAGGCGGAAACGGCGAAGGAAGATGTGCCCTGCTGGGTGTGGGCCGCTTCCAGCGCTGCGCCGACTTCGCTTGCACGCTGGTAGCGGTGGCCCGGCTCCTTCTCCAGGCAGCGCTCGATCACCATCCGGAGTCCTGGCGGAAGTTGGGGCGGAAGCGGTGGGAGTGGCTCCCGAAGAATTCCAGAAGTCAGTTCGAAACTCGTCTGGCCACGAAAGGGGAGATGGCCGGCAGACATTTCAAAGAGAGTGACGCCGAGCGACCAAATATCGCTGGTCGCGCCAGCTTCTTCGCCGCGGAGAATTTCCGGCGCCATATATGGGAGCGTTCCGACCACGGTGCCGGCATGGGCGGCCGATTGGGTCAAGCGAATCGCTTCCGCGAATTCGCGGTCATCGCCAAGCTTGGCAAGACCAAAGTCCAGAACCTTGACCTGGCCGGAGGGGGTGATGACGACATTGGCCGACTTGATGTCGCGATGAATAATGCCATGCTCGTGCGCATGGGCCAGCGCGGCGGCGATCTGGCTGCCATAGCGCACGACCAGCTCCGGGCGAAGTCCTTCCGGCGAGATCAGCGAATCGAGCGGCCTGCCCTCGACGAGTTCCATCACAATGAAAGATTGGCCGCCGGCCTCGCCTACTTCGTGGATGACGCAGATATGCGGGTCCTTTAAGGCAGAGGCGGAGCGCGCTTCTCTGAGGAGTTGCTGTTTCGCATCGGCGCTGCCCTGAGAATCCGGCGGAAGGATTTTGAACGCGACATCGCGTTGCAATTGCTCGTCGCGAGCTCGATAGACCTCGCCCATGCCGCCGGCGCCAAGCTTTTCTATGATTCGGTAATGGGAGATAGTCTGGCCGACTAGAGATGAAGAACCCGGCATTTAGCGTTCATCTTAGGTTGAGCCAAAAGACAAGTCAACGAAGGCAGCCTGCTCACAAGCCGGGTGGAGCGACGCACCAAAGACCAGTTGTTGCCCTGATCAAACAAGACCATGGCAGTTCACAGTTTCTTGTTCCCACCCTTTCGCAAAGGAAGCGAAAGGATGGGGCACCCCAGCCCCACCAGTACCCTTCCCGCAACCAGGTGAATGCACCATGCCTGAGTGACGGTCAGAATTGCGGAGGCGTAACCAGCAGCGTGGTGTTGATGCCTTCGCACATGGCATTGTTCACGGTCAAGTTGCCGTGGGCGTCAAGCTTCACCGTCCAGATGGTGTCGTAGTCGGTGGACGGCCACTCGTCGGAAGGTGGAGCCTGTTGAGCGGCGTTATAGCTCTTGAGCAGCGCTAAGATTGTTGGCTGTATGAATTGGAAAGACCACGCCAGCAGCACCCTCTGATTGGAGAAGTGGCCGCCGTTGACGAAGAAGAAGAAAGCACTGGTCTCCTGGCCGACGTTGCTATCGGAGAGGTCGAAGCTGGTGACCACATTGTAGGGCAAGTTGTTGGCGATGGCGTACGGTACAGCGGTCAACGGGGGAGCAACCGTCGACCAGGTGTGGTCTTGCGAGAACCTGACGGAACCGTCGCTCGAATATAAGACCGAACCTGGGCCGAATTGAGAAGGGTCGTTCGAATATACCTGGTCAACATTAACTTTGCCGAGCAGGGCGTTGGGAAGATCCAGGGCGCGCCATTGACCGGCGCCGACATAGTTGTTGTCGTCCCAGTAGAGCTGCGGATGCGCGTCGGCGTGGCGGATGATGTAGAGGGTTTCGTTAGTGTTGATACCCGCCGGAATGACAGCGCCATTCTGACCGCCAGTCACGGTGATGCTGAAAGGCGTCTGCGCCGTGCAGGCAGCGCTGGCCAATGGTGGGGACAACACCGGGTAGGTGGCAGGCGGGGTAATGTGGCTGTCGTAGGTGACCAGGCTGGCGCTTCCCGACGGCGTGATCGAAATCGCGTAGATAAAGTTGGGACTGATATAGCTCGTCGGAAGAGTGAGGTTATAACCTTCGAGTTGGTTGATGTTCGCCATCAAGGCGCTCATAGTTTCCCATGGCGCCGAGAAGACATAGAAGCCCGTGGCGTTTGGCTTGACAATGCCGGTTACCAGGGCCTCGTTGTCGCCTTCCCGGTCGTTGAAATTGAGCCCCTGGCAATTCGGGCAGAATGGCGACGGGACAGGAAATCCGCTGGGTATCGACGCTGGCGAATAGGACGCATTGAGCGGGAAGCTGTGGTTGGCACGTGGCGTGAAGCCCTCCTGGTCACTGGACATAGTGACCTGGTTGAGCATGGCGAATTGCTGAATGCTCTCAAGGGCCACCATGTCGGGGTAATGGTTTGCCGTTTGCAGATGGGTCGTGGGTTCGAGCGCATAAATTTCAGTCACATTCTGCATTCCCAGCACCTGCTGTTGCAGGAACGTGGCCATGAGCAGCGACCGCTGTAACCCTTGGTTGGTGAGGTTTGCCGTGCTGGGATTGATGTCTCCGGAAGCCTGGTAAGCCAAATCCTCGCTTACCACGAAGATTAGGTTGAGATTGTTGGCGCTCAGCGAAGCGGGAGTTGGCGGCTCTGATGACTTGGGGCTGAAAGAGCTGCCGCAGCCTGCGAGCAGTGTCAGGGCAAGAACCAGGAACGGCAGCCATACAACGGTAGGCTTATTCATTGCGAGTCCTTCTTACAACTTTCGGCAAACTCAATGATCCGCGTTTAGTCACTGCGCCTACACACGTTCAGAATTGAGGAGGCGTTTTCGGCAGCGTCCCGGAATCGATGCCTTCGCACATCCCGTTGTTCACCGTCACGTTGCCCACGGCGTCAAGCTTCACCGTCCAGATGGTGTCATAGTCGGTGTCCGGCCATTTGGGCGCCAATTGTTGGTCGTTGGCGTGATAGCTCGTGAGCAGCGCATTTACGGTCGGTGGGATGTGATCGTGCTCCCAGCCCACCAGTATCGTTTGGTTAGAGAACGTGCCCCCGGTAAAGAAAAAAACACTAGCGAAAGTGGATAACGGTTGTTGATTCTGGGCGAAAACGGGGACGCTGGCGGCCAGATTCAAGGGCAAGTTGTTGGCGATGGCGTACGGTTCCACGGTCAACGAAGGCCTGACATACGACGATGCGACACTACCGTCTTCGCCCGGGTTGCCGACCGCGGGATCGATGGAGTAAACCTGCGTAGGCTGGATTTTGCCGCGTAATGCGTTGGGAAGATCCAGGGCGCGCCACTGCCCCGCGCCAATATAATTGCCGTCGTCCCACCAGCTGTAGGGATGCGCCTCCGCGTGCCGGACAAAGTAAACCGTTTCGTTGGTGTTGGTCCCCGCCGGGATTACGGCGCCATCCTGACCGCCGGTCACTGTCCTGCTGAAAAACGTCTGCGTCTGCGGCGTGTTGCAGGCAGTGCTGACCAGCGGCGGCGGGGGCAGCACAGGGTAGGTGGAAGGCGGAGTCAGGTAGTTGTTGTAGGTAACCAGGCTGGCGCTTCCCGACGGCGCGATCGAAATCGCATAGATATAGTTGGGACTGATATAGCTCGCCGGAAGGGTCAGGTTGTAACCTTCGCGCTGGTTGAGGTTCGCCATTACGGCGCTCACGGTCTCCCATGGCGCTGAGAAAACATAAAACCCCGGCGCGTTTGCCTTGAGGATACCGCTAACCAAAACTTCGTTGTCGCCCTCCTGGTCGCGGAAATCGAGACCCTGGCAAGCCGCGCAGAGGACCGCCGGCGGCGCAACGTCGGGCGGTAATGCGGCCTCTAACGAATACGACGCGAAGATAGGATAACTGTTTGCGGTAACCGGCCCGCTGCCCTGATACGACGCGCTGGTCTGATTCAGCATGGCGAACTGCTGAATCGTCTCCAGCGCGACAATGTCGGGATACTGGCCTGCGGTTTGCAGATGGGTCATCGGTTCGAGCGCGTAGATGCCGGTTACGTTCTGCATTCCCAGTACCTGCTGTTGCAGGAACGGGGCCATGAGGAGCGACCGCTGTAACCCCTGATTGGTGAGGTTTGCCGTCGTTGGATTGACGTCCCCTGAAGCTTGGTAAGCCAAATCCTCGCTGACCACGAAGATCAGGTTGAGGTTGTCGGCGCTCAGCGAAGCGGGAGTTGGCGGCGCTGATGAATTGGGGCTAAAAGAGCTGCCGCATCCTGCGAGCAGCGTCAGGGCAAGAACCAGGAACAATAGTCGTACAACGGTAGTTTTATTCATCATGGCCATGAGTCTCCTAGACGATTAGGCATCCTCATCGAACAGCACAGTCAGATTTCGTGGTTCTCCGCTCAGACTGCCAAACGGAGCCATCGGCGGCGCAGAAACTCCAACCCGGGTGTTCCAGACAATCCCCATGATAGGCAAGCGCCGCCTCAGGGTCGTGTGATGTCACATGCGTATTCGCACGAAAGTAACCATTGTGACCACCTATGGCGGGTGCAACCTGGGGAAAGGCGGAACAATCAGGCCAGGAGGTCCAGTCCAATCATTCTCGCTGCGCGATAAACTCAAATGCGGACCGAACCCCCATGACACCGTTACCGCCAAACATCCCCACTCCGATCGAAACAGTCCGCGACCTGTTTGAGATCCCGGATGGCATCACCTATCTGAACTGCGCCAGCATGTCGCCTCAGTTGCGATGCGTCACCGAGGCCGGACTGCGTGCTGTCCGCACGAAAGCCTCGCCCTGGAATTTGTCCGGTCCAGAGTGGTTCGCCGGTTCCGAAGAGTTGCGCGCTCTTGCTGCGCGAGTCATGGGCACCGACAGCGATGCAGTTGCCCTGGTGCCGGCTGCCAGCTATGGAATCGCAACGGCGGCGGCGAATTTACCGCTCGCGCGCGGACAGGCCATTGTTATGCTGCATCAGCAGTTCCCGTCGAATGTTTATGCCTGGTATGAGTTAGCCAAGAAAAACGGCGGGCGCGTAGTGGTCGCACAGCGGGAACCTGGCATGGACTGGACCGAAGCTCTGATCGCGGCCATCGACGACGACACGGCGATCGTTGCCGTGCCGCAATGTCACTGGACGGATGGAAGCAAAGTCGATCTTGAGCGCGTTGGGCAGCGTGCGCGCGCGGTTGGCGCCGCGTTGGTCATCGATGCCAGCCAATCGCTCGGGGCCAGCCCGCTGAGTCTGGAGCGCGTCCAACCGGACTTCCTGACGGCTGTGGGATATAAGTGGCTGCTTGGCCCTTACGGACTCGGTTATCTCTATGTCGCGCCAAAATGGCGGGAGTCGGGTGTGCCGCTGGAGCAGTCGTGGATCGCGCGTGCTGGGAGTGACGATTTTTCCCGGCTGGTCGATCACACCGACGCGTACCGACCAGGGGCGCGCCGCTTCGATATGGGTGAGTCTCCGCAATTCGTTCTGGTGCCGATGGCGATTGCCGCTCTCCAGCAAATCCTGGCGTGGAGTGTCGAACGAATCCAGCAAACGCTCGGGTTGCTGACGGCAAAGGTCGCGCAGCTCGCCGCCGGCATTGACTATGCGGTCCTGCCTCCTGAGCAACGATCGGCGCACATGATTGGCATCCGGCACGCGCGCGGCATTCCGGCCGGGCTGCCGCAGCTTCTCCATGATGCCAATGTGTTTGTCAGCGTCCGCGGAGATTCAATCCGCATTGCGCCGCATCTGTACAACGATGCCGGCGACATTGAACGGCTGTTTGCGGTGTTGCGAAAGGCAAGCAGTTGTCAGTAGTCAGTTGCCAGTTGCCAGTTGCCAGACAAGAGAGTCGAGTTTCTCAAACTCACCTCATAAATTATGGGGTAGGGCGCAACTTTTAGTCGTGCCGAGCGAAGTACAGCAAAGGTCAGGACTCTAGGGCGTGTGTGCGAACTGGTTTTGAGTTGACAGGGGGGAACGATTGCGCAAAATCAAAGCCCCGCAGGGGCGAAATAATATTAGCTCAGGGCGTAAGCCCTGGGTAAAGTGGGGAAAATTAACGTGTCCCTTCAGGGACGACACAGTTCTCACACACCCTCTTTAGCCCCTGGAAAAAAGGTCCTCAGGGGCTGAAGCCCAAGTTATTGTTGACCCGTTACGGCGCGGCTGAAGCCGTGCCCCTTCAAAGCGCCATGCCATCATGAATAATGCAGGTTAAGCGCCGCTCTACCCCTTACTCGCAGAATGCGGTAATTTTGGAATCGTTCTAGAGCTTGCTATGGCCGTGATTATCTCCATGCTGCGCGGCGTCAATGTCGGGGCGCACCACCGGATCAAGATGGACGCGCTGCGCGCGCTCTACGAACCGCTTGGGCTGCGCGACCCGCAAACCTACGTGCAGAGCGGCAACGTCGTGTTCAGGACGGACAAGCGCGACCTGGTTGCACTGGCCAAGCGGATCGAGGACGCAATCGAGCGGGGCTTCGGCTTTCGCCCCGTAGTAATTCTGCGGACCTCTGGCGAACTGCGAGAGGTGATTGCCAGAAATCCGTTCGCCAAGCGCAGCGGCATCGAGCCGAGCAGACTCTTGGTGTACTTTCTCGCCAGCGGTCCCGGCGCAGAAACCCGCGACAAAGTTCTCAGCCTCAAGACCGAACCCGAGGAGTTGCGGATGGACGGTCGCGAGCTCTACATCTATTTCCCCAATGGCATGGCGCGGCCGAAAATGTCCTGGGCAGTTCTTGAGAAGACGCTAAAAGTCCCCGGAACGGGCAGAACCTGGAACAGCGTGACCAAGTTGCTCGAGATGGCGGAGAGGCTGGAGGCTTCCGAATGACGCTGTTGAGGGCTTAGAAACACTATAATACTTTAGTGCCATACATGCCGGGCCTCAATGTGGTGAGTTGAGCATTTCTTAAAATGGCCATTTAGAGGCCTCCAGAGGCCCAAGGCTGCATTGTACGACCATGGGTGATGGTTTTGTACGTCCGTTCTACCTGTGGCGCGTTATAGAGGCAAATGTGCAAAATTTTGCACATATCCCTTTGCGACTTTCTACTGTGGCAAGGGCCAACCAGAACGCCCTCTGTTCTGCCGCCGGGCCATGACACATCGGAGCCGTCGGTCGAGAGGTGCGCGCGCCAGATTTGAATCTCTCCCGCAGAGCGGTCATCCATTCCACCAGCTCGCGGTCGGCCTTCGCAAGTGAATCTACCGTTATGACGGAGGGACCTTCATGAGTTCCGGATTCGTGCTGTTGCTGACGTTTGGTATTGGCGTGGTAACCGGCCTGCGGTCTGGGACGGGGCCGGCGGTTGTGGCTTGGGCAGCCCACTTGGGTTGGATCAATCTCTCCGGCTCTCCGTTAGCCTGGATGGGCTCTACCTTGGCGGTCGTCATCTTTACCATCTTGGCGCTGTTTGAATTTGTCGCCGATCAGCTCCCCAGCACCCCCGCGCGTACGGCCCCTGGTGGGCTGGGCGCGCGAATTGTCTTGGGCCTGCTTTGCGGTGCCTGTCTCGGCATCGCCGGAGGCGCATCGCTTTGGCTGGGAGCGATCGTCGCGGCGCTGGGCGCCGTGGCGGGGGCATTTGGCGGTTATCGCGCTCGCGTCGGTTTGGTGCAGGCCTTGCACGCGCCCGACTTCGCTGTCGCCGTTCCTGAGGATCTGATCGCAATCGGGTTGGGACTGCTCATCGTTACGAGATTCTGAAATCGGCATGGCCCTGAGGCTAGGGCGCTGTTCTGACAGGCTCGGCATCTCCCGGGCAGCCAACACATCCCAGGGT
This sequence comes from uncultured Acidobacteriaceae bacterium, assembly GCA_963836875.1. Lineage (GTDB taxonomy): Bacteria > Acidobacteriota > Terriglobia > Terriglobales > Acidobacteriaceae > Bog-257. Next base: position 438,680 of record CAWIKZ010000005.1, on the reverse strand, counting down.
TGCGATACATTATTTTGGACGCGCCTATGACTACTCCTGAGCAATTCGATGCCCTTGTGATCGGCTCCGGGCAGGCCGGTACACCGCTTTCCACGGCCCTGGCTGAAGCCGGGATGCGCACCGCTATCATCGAGCGCGAACATGTCGGCGGCACCTGCGTCAACGAGGGATGCACTCCCACCAAGACCATGGTCGCCAGCGCCCGCGTCGCTTACCTGGCGCGGCGAGGCGCCGATTATGGCGTTCACACCGGCGACATCCGCATCGACATGGAACGGGTGCGGCAGCGCAAGCGCGATATCGTGAACAGCTTTCGCAATGGCAGCCAGGGCCGCATTGAGCAGACCGCCAATCTCGAGTTGATCTTCGGCGAAGCCAGTTTCACCGGCGCCAAGTCCCTGCTCGTTCGGCAAAAAGATGGCGGCCGGCGTGTACTCACCGCCGGAAAGATCTTCATCAACGCAGGTGCGCGTCCGTCTGTGCCGGTGCTCGACGGCCTGAAAACCGTGCCTTTTCTCGACAGTACCTCCATCATGGAGGTGGACACCGTTCCGGAGCATCTGCTGGTCCTCGGAGGCGGATACGTCGGCCTGGAGTTTGGGCAAATGTTTCGCCGCTTCGGCAGTCGCGTGACCATTATCCAGTCGGCTGGCCAATTGCTCGACCGCGAGGACCCCGACATCGCGGAAGAAGTCGCCAAGATACTTCAGCAGGATGGAGTTGAGGTCTTGCTGAACGCGAATGCCAATCGCGCGAGCCGGGCGGATGGCGGCATTCGACTGGAGGTCCAGCAACACGGCCATTCGACTGCCATTGCCGGTTCACATCTGCTGGTTGCCACCGGACGCGTGCCGAACTCGGATACGCTGAATCTTGCGGCAGCCGGAGTGCAAACCGACGATCGCGGTTTCATCAAGGTGGACGGCCGCCTCGAAACCACGTCGAATGGCGTCTATGCGCTCGGCGACATCAAGGGTGGTCCGGCGTTTACGCATATTTCGTACGACGATTTTCGCATCATTCGCACGAACCTTATCGAGAAAGGAAGCGCCACCACCGGCGGGCGGCTGGTGCCGTACACCGTCTTTATCGATCCGCAGCTTGGCCGCGTTGGTATGACCGAAACCGAAGCTCGCGCGCAGAAGCGAAACATTCGTGTGGCCAAGCTGCCGATGACGTCCGTCGCGCGGGCGCTTGAGGTGGACGAGACGCGCGGTTTCATAAAGGCCATTGTGGATGGCGAAACGAATCAGATCCTGGGCGCCGCAGTGCTAGGCATTGAGGGTGGCGAAGTTATGTCTGCGCTCGAGATTGCGATGATGGGAAAGCTGCCCTACACCGCGCTGCGTGATGGCATCTTCGCCCACCCCACGCTGGCGGAATCGCTGAACAACTTGTTCATGGCGATGGATAGCGGTAAGTAGAAGGCGCGCGGGCCGAGAAGCCGCACGTCATACCGTCTGTCATGCTGAGTGTCACATGGGCCTGCGGCCCACCCATAGGAATGAAAAACCTTTTATTGGGTGTCATCCTGAGCGACGAGCGCAGCGAGGAGTCGAAGGACCCCTATACTACCCACTCACTCTCGCCCGGCATGATTTTCGACGGAGCGACGAGGTCGCCGCGGCGACCGAGGGCTGCGACAGGGTGATTTCTTGCGGCTATAGGGGTCCTTCGACTCCCCCTCACTAGGTTCGGGGTCGCTCAGGATGACAGAGGTTGGACACGGCGTAAGCTTTTCTTGCGTGCTGCATTTCCGGTGTTATGCTGATAGCAAATCGTGCGGCATCCTGTAGTGGATAGGCCCCAATGGCAAGCAGCAGACCCACGCTCCAGAAACGAATTGACGATCGGCCCAGCATCTCACGCGAGATGGTGGGCGAGGCCGAAGCCATTTTCCACGGACACCTGAAGCGAGTGGGCCTTAAGCTTACCGGGCAGCGCGACGCCATTCTGCGCACCTTTCTCGATACCCGCGACCATCTCTCCACCGACGAACTGTACCGGCTGGTCAAGAAACACGACGAGGGCATCGGATTTACCACCGTCTATCGCACTTTGAAGCTGCTGGCCGAGTGCGGGCTGGCCAGCGAAGTGGCCTTCAATGACGGCGTGACTCGTTACGAGCACAAGTACAATCGCCGCAATCACCACCACATGGTCTGCACCGAATGCGGCAGCTCGGTGGAGTTCTTCTCGCGCGACATCGAACGTATTGAGCAGGAAGTTGGCCGCAAGAACAAGTATCTGCCGACCCGTCACACCTTCCAGATTTACGGCGTATGCGAGCGCTGCCAGAAGAAACCGAAGCGCAGCTTGGCTTGAGGTCACAAATGGGGCATGGAAGAGGGTCTTTTGTGCATGGAGCGCCAACCGCGCACATGCGACCCTTTGCAGGCCCAAGCGCCGATTGCTTGTGATAAGGCCTGTTTGCAACAGCTATCCTATGCCGACACCGTTTCTCGCGAATAGCACGTCCGTTGTCTTCGGCCTTGAGACACCCAATTACTACCCCTACGAGTTGGATGAGGCCGAGGACATTATCACTCCCGGGTTGGATATCTACCGCTGTGCCGCCGATGCAGCCGCACATAGAGATGGCATCGACATCTGGGAGACCCTCGCTGGTTTCGGCGATTTATGGTTTTTCGCGGCTGACGGTTCGCCGCTGGAAGCGCGATTTTCGCGGGAACCGTATTTCAATGCCGATAAACCAACCTACTTTCCGGGGGTTTATACGCTGGAGCCAGGAACCGGAGAGGACTTGCTAAGCGCCATCGCAAAAGTTATAGCCAAGAACGGAAACTCGTCGCTATTCACGCGAATCATTGTTGGGACAGCAGCGTGCGACGAGGCCGCTAGGCAGTATGGGTGGTCGAGCGTTCAGGCGATGAAAGACGGCGTAGAACTTGCTTTGCGGATTCTGCCACCAGACCTGCTGACGCGTGTGATGTTCACGAGAGTTCCGTACAATGGCGAGTTTTTCTCGCACATTGAGGACGCGCTCCGCTGACAAAGACTCAGCTTGCTGGCGTAACATCCCCATTACACAACTGATCACCTTTCCTTCATCCATCTCATAAACGGCCCTACCCCAAAACCTGCGCTGCATCACTTGCCCAGTTGACGCACGTCACAGCGTTCTGGCCCGCATTGCGCTACAAAAGAGATAGACAAACATATGGAAGTGTCCCGTTCGGTTGATTGGCGGGGCGTGGCTTCGCGCTTGGGCGAGAAAGCTTCCATCGAGAAACCCCACCGCGTGGGGAGAATGGTCGCGCAAGATGGTGACAGCACAGCTCAACCCGGTCGGGGTGGGCATCCATAGTGTGCTCATCGCGACAGACTTTTCCCGCTGTTCCACGGCGGCGGTGAACTTTGGTCTCGAACTGGCCCAGGAATACCGGGCCAAGGCCTATGTGGTGTTCGTTTTGCCCAGCGACGACTTTCTGATTGCCGGGCCGGACGCCTACGTGGCCGCCAAAGATGCGGCCCGCCGCGACCTGCTGGAGTTGAAGGCCGAGTTGCGGCATACCCATTCCTATACGGAAGGCGAAGACTATCACCTGCTTCTGATGGAAGGGGAAGCCGCGCAATCCATCCTGGACTGCGCGCGCCAGAATAAAGTCGACGCCATCGTGGTCGGCACCCACGGCCGCGGTGGTCTGGGCAAAATGTTGATGGGTTCGGTAGCCGAACGCGTCTTCCGGCAATCGCCCGTGCCGGTGATGACGGTCGGCCCACACTTGCACCGCGCAGCCCGAGGGTTTGCGCCCCGGAACATCCTGCTGGCGGCTGATTTCACGCCGGCCTCGGAATGTGCCGCCCACTATGCCGGCGCACTGGCGCGGGAGCGCAACGCGAAGTTGACCCTGCTGCACGTGCTGGATCATCCCGAGCTGAGTGGCGTCGCCGACCGTGCCGAGATCATGCAGGGCATTGAAAAGAAGCTGACAGCTTTGATTGGGCAGGACGCTGAAGGCGTGCAGCTTTGCTGCCGCGTCGAGATCGGCAAAGTAGTACCCACGATTCTGCACACGGGGATTGAAATCGACGCCGACTTGTTGGTGATGGGCGTGCGTCCTTGGTCGGGATTGCGCGATCGGCTGATGTGGCCGAACGCCTACGAAATTGTGCGGGAAGCCGCCTGCCCGGTGCTGACCGTGCGCGGCAAGGTTGTGCAGCAGTAATAACTCTTATAACGAACATGACGGGAGAAGCAATGTTACGTAGCGGTTTTGCCATAGACGAGACGTCAGCCCCAGCGACCACACCAGACCTGGCTGCCGAAATGAAAAAGCAGGACATGAAGCAGGCGATTGTGGAGCGCTTCAGTTATCGTGCCGAGGCTGTTTCCACGGAGACCAAGGTCCAGTCAAAACAACGCTCACCCTACTGGCAACCGGTGGACGAGGAGTGCTGATCGGGCGCTAGAGATGTACGGCAGGAAAATTCGAGGCTCGCCTATTTGCCTCGTTGCAAGGCTTCCCGCGCCAATGCGATCTGCGCGCGTTGAGCGTTTGTAGGCGTCGGGTATTTCAGGTCCATCTTTTTCAGTGTGTCCACGACAATATTAGAGACGGTCAGGTGGGTGAACCATTTGTGATCGGCTGGAATGATGTACCAGGGCGCATGCGCGGTGCTGGTGTGGTTGATCATGTCCTCGTACGCGGCCATGTAGTCATCCCAGCGGAGCCGCTCGTGCAAGTCGGCTTCGGAGAATTTCCAGTTCTTGGCCGGATCATTTAAGCGCGCCAGGAAGCGCTTCTCCTGTTCCTCCTTGGAGACGTGCAGAAAAAACTTCAGGATCAGGGTGCCATTGCGGACCAGGTGGCGCTCGACGTCGTTGATCGACTCAAAGCGGTGTTGCCAAAACTTCTTGCTGGGCGCGGTGAAGCCGGGCAGATGTTCCTGCTTGAGCAAGTCAGGGTGCACCCGCACCACCAGCACCTCTTCGTAATAGGAACGATTGAAGATGCCGATGCGCCCGCGTTGGGGCATCTCGCGATAGGTCCTCCACAGGAAGTCGTGGCTGAGTTCGTGCTCGGATGGCGTCTTGAAGCTGAAGACGTCGCAGCCTTCAGGGTTGACGCCCGACATCACGTGCTTGATGGTGCCGTCTTTGCCGGCCGCATCCATGGCCTGCAGGACCAGCAGCAGGGCGTAGGTATGCGAGGAATACAGCAAGTCCTGGTATTTGGCCAGGCGCTGCACGTTGGCCTTCAGCTGGGATTGAACATGCACGTGCGAGGCATAGCCGCCTTTGAAAGCGGGGTCGAAATCCTTTAGCCGGATGCGCTTGCCGGGGGTGGCCATCATGGATTTGGTCTTCATATGAGTTGAGATCATACTTGGATTTCCTCGGTTTGCCGAGCCGGGCGCGAATTTGGGTATCGAACGGGGCGGCGAAAGTCCTGCGCTGTAGCAGCATCCAATTGCCATGCGCCGCCAGTTGGCGGCCCACACATTTCGTAGTAGAGTTTCCTACACATTAGGAGGAGATATGCATAAAACCTGCAGGACCCTGGGTTTCACCTTGCTGGTCATGCTGTGTTTCGTAGTTCTCGGCAGCGCGCAACAGACGCCGCCTGCCCCGTCCCCAGCTCCGTCCAACGACCAGTCCGTCCAGACCAAGCCAAATAGTGCTGCGCAACCGCAGCCCGCCAATGAGACGCTCAGCCCAGAAAGCCAGGACCGGCTTGTGCGGGAAGTGCGCCATGAGTTAATCATGCTGCCGTACTATGGCGTGTTCGACACTCTGTCCTTTCGCATTGAGGGACGTACCGTCATTCTGGACGGGCAGGTGGTGAATCCGGTGGTGAGGTCCGACGCCGGGAACTCCATCAAACACATCGAAGGCGTGGAGAAGGTAATCAACAACATTGAGGTCCTTCCGCCCAGCCCGATGGACGACCGCATTCGACGGGCCGTTTACCAAAGCATCTACAGCTATGGCCCACTCTTTAAGTATGGAGGTATGGCGGTCCCGCCTATCCACATCATCGTAAAGGGTGGACAGGTCACGCTCGATGGTGTGGTGGATAGCGAAACCGACAAGAACCTGGCGGGCATGAGGGCCAACCAAGTCCCCGGCACCTTTCAGATCACCAACAACCTCCGGGTTGTGCCCAGCGGTGGCCAAGGCAAGAAGAAGAAATAGCCGGACGCCAATTTAAGAAAATCAATCTGCAATGCATCGCGCTCTGGGGATAAGCCCGCGGGGCGCTTTCTTTTTGCCCACGAATCCCCCTCTTTACGAAAAATTTACGAACTCTTTAGCCGGGGCTTACAGGCGAAGTGCTCCAATCCTACTGGTGTAACCACGCACAGGAACAGGTGTGGGGAAGGAAGTCATGGCCGTTTTCTTACTGATTTGCGTCGCCAGTGTGTTGTTCTTCGTAGGGTTCCTGGTCAAATGCACACGCTCTCATCGGACATCACGCCGGGCGCCAGTCATTCGCAAGATAAGCACGACCGAGGCGCTCGATTCCGCTGCCGGACGGAGGACGCTGATCCATCTGGAACAACAGATGGCCGAGTTCCTGTCCAGCCAGGGCCGGAGTGTTGCGGCCTTATTGCTTGCGGTGGGTTTGGTCGCCACTTCGACGCAGATGAAGGCGCAAAGCAGCGCGGCGCCCGCCTCGCCAACAATCGCCGCCGATGAGCAGGTCTCGCCGGCTGTGCAGAAGCAGTTGGATGCCATGCAGAAGCGCATCGAGCAACTGGAGGCGGAGCTGAGCGCCCGGTCGCCGCAAGGAACGGCCCTGACCTCGAAGGCTACCGCTCCCATCCACGTGATTGGAGATCAAACTGCGCCCGCGAGCGCCGCCGCGCCAGCTGAGTCGGCTTCGGCGCAGCAGACCGCCGCGCCCGGGAAGCCGGCGAAACCGGCGCCGTTTTCCTTCGCCGACTTCAGTTGGTTGAACGGCAACTCGCGCATCAAAGACGTGCCGCTCGATACCAAGTTCTTCACCCCTGAAATCCGCGCCGATGTGGATTATGTTTACGACTTCCGGCACCCCAAGGATGACACCATTGGCGGGTCGAGCGAAATCTTCCGGGCCAACGAATTTCAGGTGACCCAGCTCGGGGTGGGCGGCGATTTTCACTGGGACAACGTGCAAGCAAGAGTAATGACGCAGTTCGGCATGTATTCCACGACCACGCCGCGCAACGATGCCAGCCCGGCACGCGGCCAATGGCAGCTTGCCGATGCCTATCGCTACGTTTCCGAGGCTTATGCCGGCTACCACCTCAACGTGATGGATGGGATCAATATTCAAGCCGGCATCTTCATGTCGTATGTGGGCCTGTTCAGCTATTACAACTTCGACAACTGGGCCTATCAGCCGTCGTACGTGTCGTCGAACACGCCTTGGTTCTTCAATGGCATGCGAGTGCAGATTTTCCCCAATGAGCACTTGAAAATCGAGCCGTGGCTGGTGAATGGATGGCAAGCCTATGGCCGCTTCAATAACCGGCCGGGCATCGGCGCGCAGATCCTCTGGCGGCCCAATGGCCGGCTTTCGATTCTGGGCAATCAGTATATGCTGGGCGAGGACGCACTCGGCGTCCCGAATCGGGTGCGTTACCACACCGACGACAGCCTGCAATACAAGTACTACCAGAATCCTTCCCGTTTCCTCGACATGGCCGCGTTCTCGTTTACCGGCGACCTGGGATGCGAGCACGGGGGCGGGGTGAGCTGCACCGGTAATTCCGCCAAGGGTCCGAAGCAGAGCTTCGTTGGCTACATGTTGTACAACCGGCTGTGGTTTCACAAAGATTTGTATGGGCTGACGATTGGCGGGGGCGAGATCAACAATCCCGGCCGCTATTTGGTGCTTTTGCCCCCGATCAATGGCGCCACGGCGATCTCCGGCACGCCGTACTTTACGGAGAATCCCGGCGATCCGTACAAGGCGTGGGACGTTTCCGCCACGGTGGATTACATGCCGAGCCAGTACGTCACGTTCCGCATGGAATACAACCACCGTGCGTCCAACGTGCCCTACTTCTCCGGACCGGGTGGAATCACGCCTCCCGGCGGCAACACGGGCGCACCGGGCTCGGTGGTGCCGGGTTGGACGCCTGACCTTCGTTATAGCGAGAACCGGATGACCGGCGCCCTGATGGTCATGTTCTAGGCTACCGATAGGCACCGGAGCCCAGTTTTGATGGCAGTCGGTTGGCAGTAATTAACCGGTCATCTCTGGCGACTCCGAGATGTAAACTTCCACGGTGACTTGAACAGAGAGAGAACCGTGAGCAAAAGTCTGCCTTTGTTACTTCGCCACGCTATGTACAACCTGCGTGGCGGCTTTTTGGTTCGCCCGCTCACCATTGCGCTGTCGCTGGGTTGCGCGGGCGCGCTCCTGTCGTGGTTGGAAGAGGAATATCCGGCCGTCAGCGCCTGGGTACCCACAGTCCTATTCCCCTCGCACGCCGACCCGCAAGTTGCCCAGGTCATTCTAGCGGGCATCGCCGGCTCCATCATGACGGTGGTGTCCATCGTGTTCGCCATCCTGTTGATGACGCTCACCCTGGCCTCGATGCAGTTCTCCCCGCGGATCATTGTCAGCTTTTCCCGGGACCGCGTGACGCAATGGACGCTCGGTATCTTCCTGGGCACTTTCTCGTACTGCATGGCGGCGCTTCCGGCGGCGCGCTCGTTTCCTCACCCCTTCGCTCCCGTGGCCACCGTTTTGGGAGCAATGGTGCTGGCGCTGGCCTGCGTCGGCTTGCTGCTGTTTTTCATTCACCACATCTCGCAGGCCATCAGTGTCAATCACATCGTCGACCGAATCGCGGAAGAAACCGAAGCCATGATCGACGAGATGATGCCCCGGCCGCACCAGCCGGCCCGCATGACGGACGCCGCATCGCTCAGACCTAACCCGAGCGAGGTGGCCGTCTTGAGCGCTATTTCCGGCTACATCCGCTTCATCGATAAGCGACGCCTGGTCGCCGTTGCGAAGCACTATCATGTCAGTATCCGCGTGCTGCGGAGGGTCGGCCACTTCGTCCCGGCGGGAATCCCGCTGATGATGATCTCAAAAGGGAACCGTCTGCCCCCCGAAGGCGCCGCCGAACTGCTGGCCGCGTTCGATTGCGGCCCGACTAGAACGTTGCAGCAGGACGTGGAGTTTGGCGTACTGCAGATTGTCGATGTGGCGTTGAAGGCGATCTCGCCCGCCGTCAACGACCCCACCACCGCTATCACCTGCGTCGATCAGTTGAGCCGCATTCTGATCCGCTTCGCGTCCCGAGAGCCGCCCGAGGAACTGCTCTTCGATCCGCCGGGCATCGTTCGTGCCAGCATTGGATGGATCCACTTCGAGCGCCTGCTGGAGGCGGCCTTTGAGCAGATCCGCATGTATGCGAAGGCGGACGTGGCGGTTAGCTTGCGGTTGCTGCGGGCCCTTGGTGACATAGCCGCTTCGACGCCCGATCCGGAGTTCCGCCGGATACTCGTCGAGCAGGGAATGCGGACGGTGGCCGGCTGCGCCGAAAAGCTCGGCGAAGAGGAGCTGAGAGAGTTGCGCGCTCGCCAGGCTGCGCTGGAGAGCTTCACTGCCATCTCGCAGCCGTAGATTAGAACAGCTGGTGGGGGGTGATGCGGTTACCAACGAATTCGGTCGCCCCCAGCTGTTAGCAGCCGTAAGGCCGTCAGCACGGCTGCCTCGTCTCTACATCGCTCACCAATTTCCCGTTCTGGTCTTTACGAAACACTTATGAATTCTTTAGCCGGGACTTATGGGCGGAGTGCTCCAATCCTACTGGTAACCACCCACGGGCACTTGTGGTAAAGGCAACTATGAGCACTCTGTTCTTAATCATCTGCGGCTTAGCCGTCGTGTTCTACGTAGTGTTCCTAATTGAATGTTCGCGGCCCCGGCACGCCGCTAAGAGGGTGTCCGTTACCGGGCAGGGCAGCAACACGGGTGCCCCCGGATCGGTGGTGCCAGGCTTTACGCCGGACCTGCGGGGTGTAATCTGGCGGTTTGGCCGCAAACCGGGGCCATCGTAGTACGCTCGAAACTCGGGAGATGAACATGCAAGACATCCTATTTGTCGCAATCACGATTGCTTTCTTCGCCCTGTCGCTGGGCTATGTCCACTTCTGCGAGCGCATGAAGTAAAGGGGGAACTATGCACACGGAATCAACCATCATGCTGGTCGTCAGCGCTTTGATGATGATCTACCTCTTCTACGCACTGCTGCGTCCGGAGAAGTTCTGAAATGACGATCAATGGATGGCTTCAAATCGGCATATTTCTCGCGCTGATCCTCGCCGTCACCAAGCCCATGGGCGTGTTCATGACGCGGGTGTTCAATCGCGAGCGGACGTTCATGGACCCGGTGCTGCGGCCGATCGAGCGGCTGATCTACCGGCTGACGGGCGTCGACGAAAACCACGAGATGCGCTGGACGGAGTACGCCTTCGCCATGCTGCTGTTCAGCGCGGTATCCATGCTGCTGCTGTACCTGATGCAGCGCGTGCAGGGACATCTTCCCTTCAATCCGCAGAAGTTCGCCGGCGTCACGCCCGAGCACCTGGCATTCAACACGGCGGCTTCGTTCACCACCAATACCAACTGGCAGGCCTACTCGGGTGAAACCACCATGAGCTATTTCACCCAGATGGCCGGCCTTGCCTTCCACAACTTCGTTTCGGCGGCGACCGGTATCGCGCTGGCGATTGCCTTTATTCGCGGCATTGCGCGCCGCCAGATGCAGACCATCGGGAACTTCTGGGTTGATATGGTCCGCTCCTACCTGTGGGTGCTGTTGCCCTTCTGCGTTGTGGGAGCACTGGTGCTGGTCTCGCAAGGAGTGGTGCAGAACCTGAAGCCCTACGACACGGTGAAATTGGTCGAACCGCAGCAAGTCCAGCATGTAGGCGCTGACGGCAAGCCGGCAGTGGACGCCAAGGGCAAGCCGGTGATGGATACGGTCACCACGCAAACCATCGCGCAAGGGCCGGTGGCGTCGCAGGAGATCATCAAGGAATTCGGCACCAATGGCGGCGGATTCTTCAATGCTAATAGCGCTCACCCGTTTGAGAACCCGACTCCCTTCACCAACCTGCTCGAGATGTTCGCCATCTTCACGATTGGTGCAGGATTGACCTACACGTTGGGCCGCATGGCCGGCTCGCAGCGTCATGGCTGGGCGGTGTGGGCCGCCATGGCGATTCTGTTTTTGGTGGGAGTGACTGTTGCCTACTGGGCCGAAGCCCGTGGCAATCCGCTGCTCCAAGGCGTGAATCAGCAGGTGACGGCGACCCAGCCGGGCGGCAACATGGAAGGCAAAGAGGTCCGCTTCGGCATTACCAACTCCGCGCTATTTGCCACCGTCACCACCGACGCGAGCTGCGGGGCCATCAACGGATGGCACGACTCCTTTATGCCCCTGGGCGGAATGGTGCCTCTGGTCAACATCATGCTGAGCGAAGTCATCTTCGGCGGGGTGGGCTCCGGAATGTACGGCATGTTGATTTACGTCGTGCTAACCGTGTTCATCGCCGGACTGATGGTAGGCCGCACGCCGGAATATCTCGGCAAGAAGATCGAAGCCTATGACGTGAAGATGGCCATGCTGGTGGCGCTCGTCTTTCCACTCGTGATCTTGATATTCACCGGAATTTCATCGATCAATGGTTTTGGCACGTCAGCAATCTCCAATCCTGGGCCGCACGGCTTCACACAAATGTTGTACGCATATGTTTCGGGCGCCGGCAATAACGGCTCTGCATTTGGCGGGCTCAGTGCCAACACGCCCTGGTACAACACGACCATGGGGTTCGACATGTTGATCGGGCGGTTCCTGATGATCATTCCCATGCTGGCCATCGCCGGCAATCTGGCGCAGAAAAAATATGTTCCGCCGTCACTGGGAACGTTTCCGGTGACTACACCGCTTTTCACCGTGCTTCTGATCGGCGTGATCCTGATCGTCGGCGCGTTGACGTTTTTCCCGGCGCTCAGCCTGGGACCAATCCTTGAGCACCTGCTGCTGGCAGCAGGCAAGACGTTCTGAGGCTTTTCAACATGGCAAGAGAAAAATCGAAATCGAAAGCGGTGTGGCAGGGCAAAATCGTGCGGCGCGCGATCGTGGATTCCTTTCTGAAGCTGGACCCGCGCCACATGATGGGCAATCCCGTAATGTTCGTGGTGGAAGTGGGCAGCGTGATCACCACCGTATTGCTGTTCCGCGGGGGCGCAGCTTTCAAGTTCAATTTACAGATCACGTTGTGGCTGTGGTTCACCGTACTATTCGCCAACTTCGCCGAAGCCATGGCCGAGGGTCGCGGCAAAGCGCAAGCCGATACGTTGAGGAAAGCCCGCTCGGAGACAATTGCCAACCGCATTATCGAGGGCGACCGCACCGAGCAGGTGCAAAGCTCGAAGCTGCGCGCCGGCGATGTAGTTCTAGTGTCGGCGGGAGAACTCATCCCGTCGGATGGAGAAATTATCGACGGCGTTGCTTCGGTGGACGAGTCGGCGATCACTGGCGAGTCGGCCCCGGTCATCCGCGAGTCGGGTGGCGATCGCTCCGCGGTCACCGGCGGAACGCGCGTGCTCTCCGACCAGATCAAAGTCAAGGTGACGTCGAATCCCGGCGAAACCTTCCTGGATCGCATGATTGCCCTGGTGGAAGGCGCGGAACGGCAGAAGACGCCAAACGAAATTGCGCTGAACATTTTGCTGGCGGGTCTCACCATCATCTTCCTGCTGGCCGTGGTGACGCTGCAGCCGTTTGCCATCTACTCGGGCTCGCCGCAGACGGTGTTCGTGCTGGTTTCGCTGCTGGTGTGCCTGATTCCCACCACGATCGGCGGTTTGCTGTCGGCCATCGGCATCGCCGGCATGGACCGGCTTATACAGCACAACGTGCTGGCCATGTCGGGGCGTGCCGTGGAAGCGGCCGGCGACGTGAACACCTTGCTTCTCGACAAGACCGGAACCATCACGCTGGGCAATCGGCAGGCTGCGGCTTTCATCCCCGCTCCCGGCGTCACGGAAGCCGAGATGGCCGACGCTGCCCAGCTTTCCTCGCTCGCCGATGAGACACCGGAGGGCCGCTCGATTGTGGTGCTGGCAAAAGAGAAATACGGCTTGCGTGGGCGCGAGTTGTCCACCCACGAAGTGGAATTCGTGCCGTTCACCGCGCAGACGCGAATGTCCGGCGTGAACATGAATGGCAATCAGATTCGCAAGGGGGCAACCGACGCCATCGAGCGCTATCTGGCTCTGAGCGGCGTCACCATGCCTGCTGAAGTGCAAGCCAGCGTCGAATTGATTGCGCGCTCAGGCGGCACGCCGCTGGTCGTGGCCGAACAACGACGGGCGCTCGGGGTGATCCATCTGAAGGACATCGTGAAGGGGGGAATGCGCGACCGCTTCGATCAGTTGCGGGCGATGGGGATCAAGACGGTGATGATCACCGGCGACAATCCGCTGACGGCAGCGGCGATTGCGCGCGAAGCCGGTGTGGATGACTTCCTCGCCGAAGCCACGCCAAAGGAAAAGATGGACCTCATCCGTCGCGAGCAGGCGGAAGGCAAACTCGTCGCCATGACCGGCGACGGCACCAATGATGCTCCGGCGCTGGCGCAGGCCGACGTTGGGGTCGCCATGAACACCGGTACCCAGGCGGCCAAGGAAGCCGGCAACATGGTTGACCTGGATTCCAATCCGACCAAGCTCATCGAGGTGGTCGCTATCGGCAAGCAGTTGCTGATGACCCGCGGATCGTTGACCACATTTTCCATCGCCAACGATGTGGCCAAGTATTTCGCCATCATTCCCGCCATGTTCGCCGGCACGTTTCCGGTGCTGAATGCGCTGAACATCATGCACCTGCGCACACCTGCATCCGCCATCCTGTCGGCGGTGATCTTTAACGCCATCATCATCATCGCGCTGATTCCGCTGGCGCTGCGCGGGGTGAAGTATCGGCCCATGGGCGCGGCTGCGTTATTGCGCCGTAACCTTTGGGTTTATGGTGCGGGCGGAATCGTCGTACCCTTCATCGGGATCAAGCTGATTGACATGGTTATCACCAGCGTCGGACTGGCGTAGAGGCAGAAAGCTATGAAACAGAATCTTAAGATTGCAATCCTCATGACCGTGGTTACTACTGTGTTGTTGGGAATCATCTATCCGCTGGTCGTGACCGGCCTTGCGCAGGTGCTCTTCCGCGACAAGGCCAATGGACAGCTCGTGTCGCGCAATGGTCAAGTCATCGGCTCACGGATTATCGGGCAGGCTTTTGTCGGGCCGGGATACCTGCACTCACGGCTATCGGCGGCAGGTGCAGGCAACGGCTACGACGCCGCCAACTCTGGCGGATCGAATCTGGGCCCGACGAACCAGCATTTGATCGATCGCGTGAAGGCTGATGTTGCGCGCCTGCAGGCCGAAAACCCTGGCCAGCCGGTTCCGGTAGACCTGGTAACGACCTCCGCGTCAGGCCTTGATCCCGATGTCTCGCCTGCGGGAGCCGAGTTTCAAGTTCCGCGCATCGCCCGCGAGCGCGGTTTGAGCGAGAACCAGGTGCGGCAGATCATTCAGCAGCACACCGAGCAGCGAACCTGGGGATTGCTGGGTGAGCCGCGGGTCAATGTTCTGGAGGTGAACCTCGCGCTCGACCAGGCCAAAGCGATGGCCGCGAAGTAGGAGTTATCGCATAAATCCGGCTTTGAGGGGCACTGCCCACCAACCACTAACCACTGCTTTTCAGCACCAGTTGCTCCGCCGCCGAGAACGCGTGGTTGCGGATCATCATCGTGCTCAGCAGAGAAGTCAATCCCGACGACGCCAGGATCATAGCGATCACCACGAACTGGTAGATGGCTGCGTACAGCGGGTCAGCGCCGGAGAGCAACATGCCGGTCATCAGTCCCGGAATCCACACAATCCCCAGCGAGCGCAGATTGTCGATCGCCGGAATGAGCGACGCGTGGATGCTCGATTCGGCGTAGCTGGCGACGGTGTGCTCGGGCGCTGCGCCTAGCGCCAGCGCGGTCTCGATCTCGCCGGCGTGGGCCAGAACTTCCGAGCGAAAGCGGTTCAACGCCAGTCCATTGGTGTTCATGGCGTTGGCAATGATCATGCTGCCCACGGGGATGAGCGAAGTGATGGCGGTATCGATCACTCCGGCCCAGGTCATGACGGCGGTGACCAATCCCGCCCCGGCCGCAATCGAATATGTGGACACTTTGCGCGCGCCGGGAATGTTCTTGGCCCGCTTGGCCGAGATCGAACCCGCCGCAAGGATCATGCCGGTCAGCAGAAAGACACTGGTCCAGCGCGGGCTCTTCAGCAGCAGGGCCAGGATCGACCCCACGGCGACAATCTGGACAATGCCACGCAACAGCGCAATCGCGGCGTCGCTTTCCAGATGAATGTTGCGGCGTCGCGCCAGCAGGACAACGGCCAAAGCCAGCACTGCGGCGATGCCAGCCTGGGCAAAGCCAAGCGTCAGTTGCGTGTGGAAGAGCGATTTAAGCACCCAGCACCTCCTCCGGTTTTCCAAATTGAATGAGGCGACCGGCCTCCAGAAGGGCAACCCGGTCGCACATGCGGCGCGCCTGGTCACGATCATGTGTGACCATCACGCAGGTCAGTGATGTGTCCTTCACCAGGCTGCAAATCAACTGTTCGACGCCCGCCTTCGCCTGCTCATCGAGCGCCGAAGTCGGCTCGTCGAGCAGCACGATCTCAGGGCGATTGGCCAGCGCCCGCGCCAGCGAAACGCGTTGCTGCTCGCCGCCGGAGAGGTTCGCGACTTCGCGCGCAGCAAAACCGGGCAGGCCGACGCGCTCCAGCAACTGAGCGATGTCTTCGTCGGCCACAACCTCGCCGCGTTGCAAAGGCCCGAAGCGAATGTTGCCAGCCACGTTGCCAGGAAACAGGAAGGGACGCTGCGTCACCATGCCAACCCGGCGGCGCAGTTCGCGCGGGGAGAACTGGCGGTAGTCCTGGCCGTCGAGAAACACAGTACCGCTGGTCGGCTCATCGAGACGGTTCAGCAATCGCAACAACGAGCTCTTACCCGAGCCGCTGGCCCCGACGATACCCAGCATCTCGCCGTGGTACACATCCAGGGAAATGTCGGTGACGACGGAGATGTCTCCCACGCTGCGTCCCAGATGCTCGGTGCGCAGGACGACCGCACCGGACGCGGTTTGTTGCGCGACGCTCATCGTTGCAGGTGTCCGTAGAAGATCTTGGTGTCGTATTCGAGAGTGACGTGGCCGTTCTCGGCATGGGACGAAAACAGACGCGGCAACTCGCGCATCATCGCCTCGTGCTTTTCGCCAGCCTTGGGCACATACGACGAGGACAGCAATCGGCCGCGCAGGCCGTCGAAGTCAAGCTCTTGCTGATTGTGCTGTTCGATCAAGCGCACTTCATCGGGAGCGAAGAAGCGCTGCAAGGCGTCGTAGCTGGCCAGGTACTTGTGCGCGACCTGTTCGTAATCGGTGGAATGACGCAGCACGAAATCTTCGTAGGCGCGCAGAAACGGTTTGGATGTCGTGTCGCGATCGTGCCAAACCAGGACCACCCAGCCCGTCGGCTTCAAGATTCGCGCAAACTCGACGCGCGTATCGTCAGGCCGGAACCAGTGGAACGCCTGCCCGGCGATGACGAAGTCGGCGCTCGCGTCAGCCAGGCCAGTGGCTTCGGCGCTTCCGTCCACCATACTGAAGTTGGGATACGCCGCCAGATAGTTCTCGCCGGCGATGCGCATTTCGCGATTGGGCTCGACCCCCACCACGCGATTGCCGTTCTCCAGAAATATCTTTGCCGTCAGCCCGGTACCACAGCCGACGTCAGCGATGATGTGCTCGGGACGCAGCCCGCAGGTTTGCTCAACCGTCTGCACCACGTCTTGCGAATAATGGGGACGGTACTTTACATAGTCCTCCGCTCGGTCGGAAAAGCGCGCCACTGGATCGCGAGTTGGTTTAGCCATGGGTGTATCTTAACTTGACCGATGAAACTTGAGCGCCCTGCGAAAACGCCTCTTGTAAACGCCATTTGTGACGCTATCCGCAAGATTCCGCGAGGGCGGGTCAGCACCTATGGCGCAATCGCCGCCGCCGCCGGTTATCCGCGCTGTGCCCGCCACGTGGGACGAGTTCTACAGCAGGTGGACGGGCTGCCCTGGCATCGCGTTTTGGGCTCGGGAGGGCGGAGTTCGATGCCCGGCGAATTCGCCCTGGAGCAGCGCTTCCGGCTGGAATCGGAGGGTGTACGCTTCCGTGGCAAGCGGGTGGACATGCGAAACTTTGAGCACCGGTTTGGGAAAACCAGCCGCCAACCTTCCGCCTTCAAAGGAAGATGGGAAAGATAGGCGGCTACCGCGAAAGTAGCAGGCAATACAGCGTTTTCCGGTGGACACGCGGGTCGCAATATCTTAAGTTGGTGACTGCTTTACAATATCCTTACAAGCCTTATGAGCACCCTGGGCCCAGTTAAGATTTCCGTTCTGGCGATGACCCTGCTGGTGGCGATGCCGCTTTTGGCGCAACGCTACCAGGGGCGTGACCATCACGTCTTTCACCCGCCTGTCCAGACCAAACATCAGAATGCGCCGTCTGCCGGCAGCGCCGCGCAAACACGGGTGGCGGCAACCGGCAATTCGTCAGCAGCGCGCGGCCATGGCTCAAATCCAAATGCTTCGCGTAGCAACGACGCAACGCATCCGCAGATGCCACCCAGCACAGACACGGCCCGTCCGCATTAGCATGTGGTCGCTGCCGCGGTCACAGCCCTCCTTCGTAACCGGAAATTAACATTTGGCCTCGTGGCGGCTGTTATAAAATCAGCGGCTATGCAAGATCAGCCACTGCAAATAGAGAAAGTTGCCAACGGGACCGATGTGGTCCTCCGGGTCCACGGCCCACTGTTGTTGGGAAACTTCTTTCCGCTTCAGAGCGAAGTTCGGGCAGACTCTTCCAATCTGCTGATCGTCGACGTAGCCGACATGCCATACATCGATTCGGCGGGAATCGGTTGCCTGGTAGGAGCCCACGTTTCGAGAGAAAACTCCGGCCGCAAGCTAATCCTCGTGGGCGCCACTGAACGGCTGCTGACTTCGTTGAAAGTTACGAAGGTGGACCAACTCTTCACCTTTGCCCCCACCGTGGAAGAGGCCCGCGCGCAAGCCAGCGGAGGCTAGGACTCATCGCTCATCTCATAAATCGTTCTGGGCGTATCAGGAATTGTTCTGGGTTGTATCAGGGCACGACCCTTCGACTGCGCTCAGGGCAGGCTTTTTAGTCGTGCCGAACGAAGCGCTGGAAAGATCAGGGATTTAGCCCCTGCAAAAACAACCCCTCAGGGGCTGAAGCCCAACCCCCTTATTGAGGAGATTGCTTCTGTCGCATGGTCCTGGCTGCCCGCTTCGGCGATTCTGGAGCTCGGCGCAGTCACCCTGCTCGCTGCCAATTTGATCGCCACCTTTCTGCGGCCACCTGTCGTTCAGCAATCTTGCAGGCCGTGATTTGCGGAGGCTTGCGATAATCCCGGCGTTGAAGGGGACACACAACACAATGCCAGCGTCAGCTTAGCGACAGCGGAAGCGTCTGGGGCGGGTAATTGGTGAGCACGTCCTGCACCTCGACGGAGTTTGCTCCGATGTGCACGACCTTGTAGCGCCGGTCCACGATGTCGCCTTCCTTGGCGACGAAGATGTCCTCGCCTTTGGAGAGAAAGATCCGCTTGTTGCCGTCTATGCGGTTGGCAAAGCCATAGAACTTCAATGGGATGGGCGGCGGTGGAGGCGGCGCCGCGATCGGCTGTGGGCCCGGAGGCAAAGGTTTAGGAATGGGGGGCTCTTCCGCCTGCGAGCGGAAAATGTCGCGCCCCGTTCCCTTATACGCCACATCTTCGCTGGATTTCAGCAGGTCGAAGCGCAGGGTGGGATCGAGGGTCTGGGCCAGCAGCGGAGGCGGCTTGCGCGCGGTCCTTGTGGCGCCTGGCGCAGCTTGCCCAGTTGCGCTGGCCGGCGCCGGCTGGGAAGCGATGGCGGCCGGCGATGGAACGGGCGATGGCTCTTCGTCCCCGCCATGAAATGCGCGGACCACGAGGACCACCGCGACGACCAACAGCACCAGCGCGATGATCGTCTTCGTCCGGTTCTCGGTCCCGATCTTCACGAGGTTTCGGCCCCGCTGCGCAAATAGGTTTCCAGCTTGAGTTGCAGGCGGACATTGCCCTGCTGCTCGCCCAGCGCAATGCCATCGATCAGGAAGAACATTCTGTCGCGCTCCAGTTGATTGATGAACTTTACTTCCTGGAGGTAGTCGCCGGAAAGCGAGATATCCACCGTCATCTTGCGCAAGCCTTCGATGGGCGCGTCCTTATCGTCGTATTTCACACCCGCGAAGTGGACACCGGTGTCAGCCGCCACCTTGCCCAGCTCTTCCGCAACCTGCGAATACTTTGTGGGAAACCGCTGGCCGTAGAAACTGTTGATGTCTTTGGAGGCCTGAACCAACTTCGCGTCCATGCCGCGAGTGGGCAGCACTTCCTGCCGCTTGGCGGTGAGACGGGCGCGCTGCTCGTAATAATCGCGCTGCCGCACCTGGCGCGAGCGTCCCGCGGGCGATAAAAGATAGCCGATGCCGGCCAAGTCCAGCACCACCAGGGTGATGACCACCGGCATCCAGGTTTTGCGAATCTCGCGGATGCTGGCCATCAGTGCGGCCTCGTAGGCATGGATCTCGGCGGCCCATTCTGCGCCTCCGTCGGGCTGACACCGGGCGCCTGACTGGGATTGCGGCCTGGCGCCGGCGAGGCCGTGACGGGGGCCTTGGACTGCGCCTGCGGATTGCCGCTCTTCTGGTTCTCCTGCTCTTTCGGTTTGCCCTCGTCCGCGGCGGAGTCGTTATCCTGCGCAGTCGGAACGTAGATGGCGGCGATATCGAACTGGATGTTGCCCGGCCCCGCACTTTGATCGCTGGAGTTAGAGGTAACGGCTTCGGCCATCACCTGGGCCTGGCGGAAGTGGTTCGATTTCTCCATGCGGCGCACCAGTTCGACCGCGCGGTCGCGCGAGTCGGTGGCCACCACCACGCGCAGCATCAGGTCATTCGTCTTGGTGTACTCCGGTTTCATGGAGACGACATGCAGATTGGGCGGCACCAGCTTTTCCATCTCGGTAAACACCCGCGTCCAGGAGAGGGCCTTGCGGGCAAATAATTGGTTGAGAAACTCCGACTGATCGGCTATGTCGCGATTGGCCGGCTTGTTCAGCAGGGCGCGCGCCTGGGCATCCTCAAAATCGAGACCCTTGATCTCCCCCCGCACCTGGGCCAATTGCTGATTGATGCCTCGCGATTGCGCCCGCTGATAAACGATGTAGCCCGCCAGCAGCGCGGTGAGGACGGCCAGCGCGAGCACCAGCGCGCCCACGCGGCGGCGATAGAAGCGCGCGGCTTCGTACGGCTGGCTGGCAAGATTGATGTTGAGACGCATCAGGACACCAGCGCTCCCACCACTGCGGCGAGCATCGAGCGAGGTACGTTGCCGATGGCGGCGCCCGCTCTGCCACTGGATACCAGCTCTTCCACGCGAATATTTGGACTTGCGCTCAAGGCCTCCTGCAAGGCCTGGGTTGACTCGACTCCGGTCACCAGGACGCGGTCCACGCCCACCGAATAACGGTCCTCGAAGTACACCAGCGAAGTATTCACGTCATCCACCAGAGACTCGCCACTGACCAGCGAGCCGCCGTTTTCCAGCGCGCGATGCAGCAGCAGTTGGTTATTGTCCACAATGGCGAAGGTGGTGGTCCCCCGTTCCACCTTGATGACCATGGTGGGACGCGAACCATCCACCACGCCGAGAGCGGCAATCATGGAAGGCACCACCGCACCGGGATTGTAGCCAGCTTCGCGGACCAGCGATTCGTATTCCTCCAGAACATTGCGCGGCGTCACCGCCGCAACCAGCCTGACCGGGTCCGCGGTCCCCTGGCGATCGAAGGACACCGCCGAGTGCTCCACTTCGAAGGGCAGCGATTTCTTCAGGCGGAAGCGCACCACCGCATCCGCTTCCTCCGGTTTGGCCGGCAGGGTGTCGAAGTCCAGCAGCATGATGCGGGTGGTAGCGTCGGGAATCACCAGGCAGATATCGCGGGAACGTCCCGCGACGGCCGACAAGGCATCGCGCAGCGCCGCCACCAGCACCTCGCGGGCGACAACGTTTGCCTGCTGCAGCCCCGGCACGAGTGCCCCGTCGGGAATGGCCCGGGCGGAGGCTGCTTCCAGAGTCTGCGCGCCTTCCCCGGCGCGACCGGCCACCACGCGCTCGGCGCTTATCTCACAGGCCACCCGGGGCCGCGGAATGTGGTTGGAAGGCATGAGTTACAGTAGCCAGTTGCCAGTTGTCAGTAGTCAGTTGTCAGTTGTCAGTAGTCAGTTACTAACTGCTAACGGCTAGTTGCTAGTTGCGTCCTACCGGGTCGTCTCGATGAAGGTGACCTTGTTGATTTCCTTCAGCGTGGTCACCCCTCGTTTCACTCTATCAATTGCCGACTCGCGAAGGAAATGCATGCCTTCGTCCTTGGCGGCGCGGCGAATCTCGCTGCTGGGCTTCTTCGACAGAATCATCTCGCGCACGTTGTCGGTCAACTCCAGCAGTTCGTGGATCGCGGTCCGCCCGCGGAAGCCGGTGTCCGAGCACTCGATGCAACCCTCTCCTTCATAGAACGGGATGCCCACCCACTCTTGCGGATTCAAACCGCTGGCCTCCAACTCTTCGTCGGAATAATGGACCTCTTTCTTGCAGAACTCGCAGATCACTCGCACCAGCCGTTGCGCCAGAATGCAGTTGAGCGCCGAAATGAAGTTGTAGGCCTCGACTCCCATGTTGAGGAAGCGGCCCAGCACGTCGACCACGTTGTTGGCGTGGACGGTGGTGAACACCAGGTGTCCGGTGAGCGCGGAGTTGATGGCAATCTGCGCCGTCTCGGTGTCGCGGATTTCGCCCACCATGATCTTGTCGGGATCGTGACGCAGAATGGAACGCAAGCCGCGGGCGAAGGTCAGCCCCTTTTTCTCGTTCACCGGAATCTGGGTGATGCCGCGAATCTGGTATTCGACCGGGTCTTCGATGGTGATCAGCTTGTCTTCGTCGCTCTTGATCTCGTTCAGCGCGGCGTACAGCGTGGTGGTCTTGCCCGAGCCCGTCGGTCCGGTGACCAGCACCATGCCGTACGGCTCCTTGATGTAGCGGCGGAACTTGCGCAGGTCTTCGTCGCTGAAACCGACCACGTCGAGGGTCAGCTTGTGGAACTTCTCGCTCATCGACTCTTTGTCGAGCACGCGCAGCACCGCGTCTTCGCCGTGAATCGAGGGCATGATGGAAACGCGGAAGTCGATGAAGCGGCCAAGATAGCGCACCCGAAAACGCCCGTCCTGCGGCACCCGGCGCTCGGAGATGTCCAGCTCGCTCATGACCTTGATACGCGAGATGATGGTGGAGTGGTGCTCCCTGGCGATGGGCTGCATGGCCTGTTGCAGCACGCCGTCAATGCGGTACTTGATGACCACCGAGTCGTCGCGCGTCTCGATGTGGATATCGCTGGCACGCCGCTGCAACGCGGTAAAGATGGTGGTGTCCACCAGCCGGATGATGGGGCTGATGTCGGCCTCGGCCGTCAGCTTCTCAAAGGAGATGGTCTCGTCGGAATTTTCGTCTTCGACAATCACGTCCAGCGCGAAGCCTTCGCTGGCTTCCTCCAGCACGCGTTGCGACTGCTCCGTCTTTTTCAGGATGTCGCTGATCTGCGACAGGCTGGCTACCTTGGTGGTGATGCGCCGCCCCAGTAGCAGGCCGATTTCGTCGATCATCATCAACTGGCTGGGATCGGCGATGGCAATCACCAGCCGGCCATCGGGTTTGTCCTCCAAGGGCACGAAGTTGTAGCGGAACATCAAGTCCACCGGAATCTTGCGGAACAGTTCATGCTGAATGTGAAAGTTCTTCAGGTCCACGAACTCGCAACGGTAGCGCTGCGCCAGTTCTTTGCCGTGCTCGACTTCATCCTGGGTACCGACCGGGCTCCCGTTCCCACCGCCTACGAATATGGGTTTTTTAATGTCTGGCATAAATACCTTTTGGCAATTCGCAGTTAGCAATTAGCCGCTAGCAGTTAGTTACTGACTACTGACTACTGACTACTGACTACTGGCAACTGCTTCTAGCCCCTGGCCCCTTCCTAATGCAGCCCTTCCGAGCCCAAGCTAAAGATCGGCAAATACAGGGAAATCAACACAAAGGCCACCACCACGCCCATCACAATCAGGATAACCGGTTCAATCAGGGCCATGGCCGTAGCCAGCGCGTTTTGCACGTCCTCCTCATAGAACTCGGAAACCGAGTTCAGCATGGCAGGCAGCGCGCCCGTGGACTCGCCGACCTCAATCATCTCCACCGACATCTCGGGGAAGACCTTGGTCTCTTCCAGGCTGTGGGCCAACCCCTGACCTTCGCGCACGCCGCGCGTCGCCGTCTCAATGCCGTGCGAGATCAGGCGGCTCTGCATGGACTCGCACGCCGTCTCCAGCGACGGGACCAGCGACAGTCCGCCCGACAGCAAGGTTGACAGCATACGCGCAAATACCGCGACCTGGTACTTCAACCAGACGTCTCCCAACATGGGAACCTTTAGTTTGAGGCGGTCCATTTTGGTAGCGCCGCTGTCGCTCTTCATCCAGCGCCACAGGAAAAACCCAATCGCCCCCAGCACCGCCAGGGAAAGCAGGAAATACTTTTTCGCATTGACGCCGATTGCCAGCATCACCGAGGTCATGGCCGGCAGCGGTGAACCCAATTGCTGATACAGGGTCGCGAACTGCGGGACCACAAAGGTGATGAGGAAGGTCATCATCACGATCAGCATGGCCACCAGCAAAGCGGGATAGACCAGCGAAGCCGTCAGCTTTTTGCGAAAACTCACGGCCAGGCGCTGGAACGAGATATAGCGGCCCATCACCTCTTCCAGATTGCCGCTCTTCTCGCCTGCGAGCAGCGTGGTGGTGTACACCTTGGGAAAAACTTTCTGCGCTTCGAACGCGTCGGAGAGCAGCTCGCCGCCGCGTACCCGGTCGTGCACATTCTGCAACACGGAACGAAAGAAGAGATTGCGCTGCCGTCTTATCAGCAGCTCCAGCGATTGGATGATCGGCAGGCCGGCATGGATCAAGGTCACGAACTGCTGGTTGAAGATGACAAACTGCTCCTGCTTGATCTTGCGCCGGCGCGGAAACCCGACCTGGGTCGAAAACAGACCCTTTGGCTTGACCGAATAGATCAGAAAGCCTTGCTGGGCAAAGCGGTCCCGGACCTCGACCTCCGAGCCCCCATTCTCGGTTTGCTCGAGGACGTGGCCCTGCTCGTCGGCCATTTTGATCAGGTATTCGGCCATGGTTGCGAAGTTCCTAAGGGAGAGGTTATGAGTAGTCTAACATTCAGACGCCGTCGGCAAGCGGCCGTTAGCAAGTAGCAATTAGGGAAGGTCTGATTAAGTCCGCTGGACATCCCTAAGGGGCTAAAGCCCCGGCCTCATATTGGGCATTTACGGACGGCCTGACGGCCGTCCCCTTCAAAGAGCCGAACCTAATCAGAGGCTCCTTAGTTGCTGTTTGCTACTTGCTGGTTGCTGCTTCCGGCAGGATGATTTTCTCCAGATACTCGATCGGCAACGGCCCCTGGTCAAGCGCGCGATTGTGGAACTCCTCCAGGGTGAAGCTGCTGCCTTTTGCCGCCTGATATTTCTTGCGCAACGACCACCATTGCCGGTTGCCCACGAAGTAGGTGGGAAGCTGCGTCGAGCTGAGCTTGGCGCGCACTATTTTGCCTTCGGCTTCGGCCTGGGTCTGGAAGGTGTCTTTCATCATCAAGTCGAGCGCCTGCTGTTCGGTCATATTCATGGTTTGCAGGCGGATGTCGAGAATGGTATTGGCCACCGCGCGCAGCCAAATCTTCATCCTGACCAGCCGGAACTTCGGACTGGAATCGAGATAGCCTTCCTGGGTCATCACGTCGGCGATGTACTCGGCCCACCCTTCGACGTACGCTCCGTTCCCGAAGAGGTTGCGCAACACGCGCCGCGTGGGCGGCTCAACGTCGTTGGCATGCTCGAACTGGATATAGTGTCCCGGCAACGCCTCGTGAATGGTGAGCCACTTTAGCGCGTAGGTGTTGTATTCGCGCAGTTTGCTCTCCGCCTTCGCCTCCGGCGTCTTGGGATCGATGGGGGTCACCCAGTACTGGGCTTCGGCATTGGGCTCCAGCGGGGGCGCCCCGTGAAATCCCGCCACTGAGTAGATGCCGCGCTCGAACTCTGGTGTGGGGATGACCTTCAGATTGTCGCGGCTGCTGAGCGCGACAATCTTCTTCTCGCGGATGAATTGCTTGATACCGTCCAGGTCGGCCTTCACCGCTTCGATTAACTGATCGCGCTGCGGGTGTTCGTCGCTGATCTTGTTGAGCACCGCGCCGATGACCTTGTTTTCGCGCTCCTGCGCGGGCAGACTGCTATAGTCGTCCTGGCCGGGGTACATCTGCTTATAGAGCGGCAATGCCAGTTGCAGCATTTCGGCGCGAACTCTTTTCAGCTCGGCCTCGGCGTCGGCCAGTAACTGTGCCGGCTCGATGGAAGTCTCCATCACGTAGCGGAACTTGGGCGCGTACCATTCCTTGCCCAGCCGCCAGGTGCGGCCATGGGTGGGACGTTTTGCCAGGTCGTTCTGCATCCACGCGTTGAAGTCGGTCAGCGCCTTCCTGGCGGCAGGCGCCACTTTGTCGTACTGCGCTTTGAGCGGCGAACCGGCCGGAATGTCGGCGGCCACGGAGTCCACCAGATCAAGATTGCCTGCGTTCTCTCCCACGGCGGTCGAGATAAAGATGGGATCCGAGTCCGTGAGTTGCGACTTGGTCTGATCGAGGAACCGCGGGATCTGGCCGATGCGCGAGATCACGTCGCCTACGCGAACTTCCTTCGACGCGTACTCCTGCGTCAACGGCAGAAACAGCCCGTTGCCGATTAGCTCCACATATCCCGTAGGATTGTGCTTGTAACTCTGGATGTGCTCGAACTCGAGCAGGTTCAGCGCGATCTGGTCGTCGATCAGGCGGTAGTCGGCTGCGTCTTGCGCATTCAAGCTCGCGACCGGCGTCTCGGCCTGGAAGCGATGCCGCCACTCGCGATAAAACTTTCCCTGCGCAGCAATTGCCGGTGCGCTAACGTCGTCGAGTTGCGCGTCGAGGTCGATCGTCTTGCCGGTCTTGGGGTCGAGATGCTTGTGGTAACCAGCCTGCGACGCGCTCACCGGAGAAAGCGCCAGCGAATCTTTCACGAACTGGTCCGTCATCTGGGCAAATTTCGCGTTGGCTTGATGGGGATGGCTCATTTGTTTCGTGGATTGTGCCACGCTGAACGTGGAAATAAGCGAGAAAAACAGAAGAACGCGCAAAATGTACTTCATAGCGCCTCGGAAGAATAAAAGAGTGTGAGCGGGCCAGTATAAACCTGCAGGCCGGGGCGTTTTTCAGAATTGAAAACGGCAGGGACATGTACGCTGAATTTGCCGTACACGGCCCGCCGTTATCAATGGTTGATTGCTCAAGACAATTCGCGCGCCCTGAGCAATTTGTTTACTTTTGGGCTTGTTTCGCCGCGCGGCTGGCCGCGTTGTCAGCGAATTTTACTTCTCCGGTCTGCGGGTCCAGGATTACACGGTCGTCCTGACCCTGGTTGAAGTCGAACATATTGTTGAGCGGCCCGGCGATTGCGTCGAACGACCCGGGTATGCGCTGGCCACCGAGCCAATTGTCCTCGATGAAACGCACGATGGAGCTTTGATCGGTCATGGTGTGATCGACGAAGTTATGCCGGGCATAGGGAGCGACCACCAGCAGCGGCAACCGGGGGCCATAGCCGCAGCGGCCCTGCGCGTGGGGTCCGGTGACGCCAGCCAGGGTGGGAAGCGCCCTTCCGCAAAGTCCGGGTCCGTTGAGCGCGTCCTGCGAGGTCTGCGACTGATTGACGATCTGCCCAAGCTGGTGGTCGTACCAGCCGTCCGAGTCGTCCCAATTGATGACGACCGCGGTGTTCCGCCAATCCCGTTGCTGCTGGAGAAAATTGATCACCTCAACGATAAAGTTCTGTTCGTCGAGCGGCGTCGAGTAGCCGGCGTGTCCATCCTGATATCCCGGCGCTTTCAGGTAGCTGACGGCGGGGAAGTTTCCGGCATTCACGGCGTCGAAAAAGTCGTGAATGTCGTACTGGTGATTGGCGGCGTCGCCATTGTGCCCGATCATGGCGACCGAGGCCGGCCGTGTGTGCTGCAAGTTGGCGGTTGAGGCGTAGTACTGGAACGGCTGGTGGTGCGGGATGTAATCCACCTTCGGCGTCCCCACATAAACCGAGGTGTGGGACCGATGGCATCCCGTAGTCCCGTTGGGATTTGTAATTGTCAGGTCAAAACCGCCTTCAAAAAATCCCCAGGTGACGCCAGCCGCACTCAGCAGGTCGCCGACGTTCTGGCCACCCATCTGCACTTGCGAGCTGCCTGAGCAAACGTCGCCCACCGGATCAGTATCGCTGACCAGCGAGAATCCGCCGTTGCCATCGGGAACTACGGCATAGTCGGAGTTGATGTTCTGAATGACGCCGTCGGTCTGGCCCGAAACAACGTTCAGTGCCCCAGGCGTCGATGGACCGAATGTCGTCCCGTAGGAGTTATCGTTCATCGCATAGTACTGAGCGTAATTCCACACCGCCGTCGTGGTATTGCCGTCGTAGTAGCCCAGCACCAGCCCCGTGGTGTCAACAACCGGCGGACCGGAATGCGGCGGAGGTCCGGGGGTCCCCACGTTGAGGGGAAACAGGTCCATCAAGCCGCCATCGAAAGCCGCTTGCTCCGGTCCATAGTCATGGTCCTGGTCGACAGTCCAAGCCTGCGCGGGATCCAGGCGAAAGGGATTCGTCGCTCCGGTACCGTTGGCCGGATTGAGGTTGGGATTACTGTTCAGAAGCGCCGGCGTAAAGCCGTTCACGGTCGGCGTATCGCGCAGAGCGTGGAACCGGGGTTCTCCCCGCGGATTCAGCGCATTGGGATAGGTTCCGAAGTAGTGGTCGAAGGAAACGTTTTCCTGAAAGATAATCACCAGATGTTTGATCGGCGTGGAGGTCCGGCCCGCCGTGGGGGCGTTGCCCGAATGGGCTGCCGGAGCGGCGTAGGCATTTACCAGCGGCCCAAAAACCATTGCGGCCGTTAACGTAGCTGCGAGAAATCGACGCATATTCTTCCTCACCCTTTCTAGTCCGCAGAGTGGACTCATGTGCGTTGATACCCTGCTGAGATCAAATGGGCGTGAACAAAGGGTTAAAAGAGAATTAACTGCGACGGTTGATGTTCAATTCGTGCGAAACTTTGACCGCTGACCGTGACACGGTAGCTACATAGTCATGGTTCTGCATTGTTTGCGAATTCTGGTACGTTGGACGCAGGAGGGGCTGATGAAACGTGTTCTGGTGGCGACGTCCAATCCGGGCAAAATCCGCGATCTTGTGGGGGCAGCCGCGGCCCATAACGTACGAATCGAAGCACTGCCCGGCTTCTCATCGCTGCCGGAGGTCATCGAAGACGGGTTGACCTTCGAAGCCAACGCGCGCAAGAAGGCCGAGCACTACAGCAAAGACGCCGAAGGCGAGTTGGTAATCGCTGACGACTCCGGCCTCGAAGTCGATGCGCTGGGCGGCGCTCCAGGGGTACGCTCCGCACGCTATGCTGCCGACGAGAACGACACGCCTCTACCTGCGACGACCTCCGCCGACAAAGCCAACAACGCGCGCCTGCTGCGCGAACTGCACGAGGTCCCCGACGAATACCGCACCGCCCGGTTCGTCTGCGCTATCGCCGTGGCCCGTAACGGCCACACTCTGGCGACCTTTGAAGGCAAAGCCGAAGGCATTCTGCTGCGCTCGCCTCGCGGCTCAAACGGTTTCGGCTATGACCCGTTCTTTTACTTCGCCGAGATCGGCAAGACCTTCGCCGAACTGAGCGCCGAGGAGAAAGCCCTCTACAGTCACCGCGGCGCAGCGTTTCGCGCGTTTCTTGCGTGGGAGGATGAAAGCCGCGAGCAACATCCTCACACCGACCGGTGATGGGAGCGCACGGTCATAAGACATTGTGATGGATATCACAACGATTTCGCCGTCGCAGCAGCTATTCTGAACCTCGCTTGTCAGCCGGAGATTGTGCTCGTCTCAGGTTTTTCGCCAACCAAAACGTCCGTGGCTTTCTTGACTTGCGCTGTTGGCGAAATTGATAATGCAAGGTTCGCTTACACACTCCGCATTCATAAGGAGTTGGCTTCGTGGCTTCATCGGCCAGTTCTATCGATACGAGTTCCGCTCGCATTAAGCCAGGCGTGGCGCCGCTGCGCGCCGGGCAGGGCTATTCCTTTGTGTTGCGCAGGTTGCATTCCCTGTCGGGCATTGTTCCCATCGGGGCTTTCCTGATTGAACACTTCATCTCCAACTCGGAAGCGACCAAGGGTGTTCAGGCCTACAACGACCAGGTGAAGTTCCTTACCAACCTGCCGTTCGTGCACGTGCTGGAATGGGTGTTCATCTTCCTGCCGCTGCTGTATCACGGAATTTACGGCCTATACATCTGGTACAAAGGCGATTCCAATGTCGGCGATTACCCTTGGACGGGCAATTGGTTTTACACCTCACAGCGCTGGACCGGGATTATCGCCTTCATCTATATCGCGTACCACGTTATCGACATGCGGTTCCTGGGCGTGCACCTGATGGGTGGCGGCTATAACAACGCGTTCTCGAAAGTGTGGTTCGACTTCCAGAGTCCCTGGATGATCGCCTTCTACGTCATCGGCATCGTGGCCGCGTCGTGGCACTTTGCTTACGGGGTTTGGCTGTTTGCCGCCAAGTGGGGTTTTACGACGGGCGATAACGCGCGCCGCAAGTTCGGCTACGTTTGCGTTGCCTTGGCTATTATGCTGATCGGCATCGGGCTTTGGACAATAACCGGCTTCGTGCAAACGCCGGCCAACCAAGTCCCCTATGTCGAGCACGACTAGAGGTTTCAAATCCCAAGTTTCAAGATGGGCGGCTTCGGCCGGATTTATAACTTTGCGTAAACATCATCATGTCTCAGCCTAAGATCATTGTTGTGGGTGGTGGGCTGGCCGGTCTCTCAGCCACCATCAAGATTGCCGAGATGGGAGGTCACGTTGACCTCTTCTCCATCGTCCCGGTCAAGCGGTCTCACTCGGTGTGCGCGCAGGGCGGCATCAACGCCGCCAAGAACCTGAAGGGGGAAGGCGACTCCACCTGGCAGCACTTCGATGACACCATCTACGGCGGCGACTTCCTCGCCAACCAGCCACCGGTAAAGGCCATGTGCGAGGCGGCGCCCGGCGTCATCGACCTGCTCGATCGCCTGGGCGTTCCCTTCAACCGCACTCCCGAAGGCCTGCTCGACTTCCGCCGCTTCGGCGGCACGCTTTACAACCGCACCGCGTTTGCCGGGGCCACCACCGGCCAGCAACTGCTGTATGCGCTCGACGAGCAGGTGCGCCGCTACGAAGCCGAAGGCAAGGTCACCAAGTACGAAGCCTGGGAATTCCTCTCCGCGGTGATCGATGACCAGCGTGTCTGCCATGGCATCTGCGCCATGGACCTGCGCAGCATGGCCGTGCAAACCTTCCCGGCGGAGGCGGTAATCATTGCCACCGGCGGCGTCGGCGCCATCTTCGGCAAGTCCACGAATTCCGTGGTCTGTACCGGATCGGCGCAATCGGCGCTCTATCAGCAAGGGGCGTACTACGCCAACGGAGAGTGCATCCAGGTACATCCCACGTGCATTCCCGGCGAAGATAAGCTGCGCCTGATGTCGGAGTCGGCGCGTGGCGAGGGCGGACGCGTGTGGGTGCCCAAGCAGCCCGGCGACAAGCGCGATCCCAAGAGCATTCCAGAAGGCGAGCGCTGGTACTTCCTGGAAGAGTGGTATCCCAAGTATGGCAACCTGGTGCCGCGCGATATCGCCACCCGTGCCATCCACAAAGTGGTTTACGAACTTCACCTCGGCCTCGATGGGCAGCCCATGGTCTATCTCGATCTGACGCACATCGACCGCGCCACCCTGGACCGCAAGCTGGAGGGCATCCTCGAGATCTACGAGAAGTTCGTTGGCGACGATCCGCGCGACACGCCCATGAAGATCTTCCCCGGCGTGCACTACACCATGGGCGGGCTGTGGGTGGATTTTGAGCAGCGCACCAATATCGTGGGCCTGTACGCCGCCGGCGAATGCGAGTATCAGTATCACGGCGCCAACCGCCTGGGCGCGAATTCCCTGCTGTCGTGCATCTACGCCGGATTCATCTCGGGACCCAATGCGGTCAACTATGCGCAAAACCTAGTTAAGAGCGCTGGCGCACCGTCGAATGGCGTTTTCGATTCCGAGCGCAAGCGGCAGGAAGAGATCAACGCGCGCCTGATGAAGAACGATGGCGCTGAGAATCCGTTCCTGCTATGGCGCGAGCTGGGCGACACCATGACCAAGAATGTCACGGTCATCCGTTACAACAAGAAGATACGCGAGACCGATACCAAGCTGGTGGAACTGCTGGAGCGCTATCGCCATGTGAACCTGAGCGACCGCTCGATGTGGGCCAACACGTCGTTCGCGTTCGCGCGGCAGCTTTACAACATGCTGCAACTGGCGCGGGTGATCGCCCAAGGCGCGGCCATGCGCGACGAGTCGCGCGGCGCGCATTACAAACCCGACTTCCCGGAGCGCGATGACGCCAACTGGTTGAAGACCACGAAGGCCTACTTCGCGGCCGATGCCGATGAGCCACGCTTCGAGTTTGAGCCGGTGGATACGTCGCTGCTTAAGCCCCGCCCGCGGCGCTACGACGTGGCGTCGTAGAAGCAGTGGCCAGTTGCCAGTTGTCAGTAGTCAGTAGTCAGTTTGAAGCGCATTTCTATTTGCCTGGCGCATTTGGCGAAAGGCGAAAAGCGAAGAGCGAAAAGCGAAAATGGCGAATTCTAAAAGCGTAATCTTAAAAATAAAACGCCAACAAACTCCCGAGTCCAAACCGTACTGGGAAGAGTTCGAACTGTCGTACCGCCCAGGCATGAACGTCACCTCAGCGCTGATGGACATTGCGGCCAACCCGGTCACGCGGCAAGGCAAGCCGACCACCCCGGTCACCTACGATTCCAACTGCCTGGAGGAGATCTGCGGCTCCTGCGCCATGCTCATCAATGGCCGGGCGAAGATGGCGTGCTCAGCCCTGATCGCCAACTTGAAGCAGCCCATTACGCTGGCGCCGCTCACCAAGTTCCCCCTCATTCGCGACCTCGCGGTGGACCGCAGCGTGCTCTTCGAAAATCTGAAGCGGGTGAAGGCGTGGGTGCCGGTTGATGGTACCTACGATCTTGGTTCCGGCCCGCGCCAGTCCGCGGAAATGCAGGAGGAAGCGTATCCGCTGTCGAACTGCATCTCGTGCACCTGCTGCATGGAAGCCTGCCCGCAATTCAACGACAAGACGGGTTTCGTGGGCGCGGCTACCATCGCCCAGGTCCGGCTTTTCAACTCGCATCCCACCGGCAGCGCCCTCAAGAAGGAACGGCTGAAGGCCCTGATGGGCGATGGCGGCATCCAGGAATGCGGTTATGCGCAGAACTGCGTCGAGATCTGCCCCAAAGAATTGCCCTTGACCAAATCCATCGCCGCCGTCGGCGGCCAGGTGATGTGGCAAGCCATCAAGGACCTGTTCCGAACCTAAGCGCGGGGGCACGGGTGAACCAACTGCGGCGATCCGGATCGCAGGCACCCGGTTGCGGCATCTGTTCGCTATCTATTTCGACGGCGCGAGAATTGCATCGAGGCGATCAGGCGTCCCCTCCACTCTCTCCAGGTGCGGGTACCGCGGCCCGCCATGGTAATCCAGACTGACGGTGACAAACTGGTCTTCGCGCTTCAGCAGAAGCTTAATCGGATACGACTGCTTACTGACCGCTGCAGCGAGGATGGCTTCGCGCAGGCTCTCAATGCTGAACTTCTGGTCATTCACGCCTTCCAACTGCATATCCGGAGTGATGCCTGCCTTGAAGGCCGGACTGTCCCACCATACTCCTTCAATTTTGCCGTCTGCCTTCACACTGAAGCCGACTGAGGTAGCAAAGCTGGTTGGGCGGGGACCCTCTACGCGCTTCATCCAGTCCGGGAGATTGTCGTTGTAGATGAGCCGATATCCGCCTCGGGTAATCCCGTCCTCCGGCGTCTGCGGAGCGAGATCATAAACGCGGGTGCGCAGGAATCCTGCCCAATCGTAGGGCTGCACGGTATGCAATGCTGCAACCACGTCGTCAAAGGTATATGTTTCCGTGATGTAGCTGCCGTTATCCATCCCCAAGAACAGCTTAGCGAAGTCATCGAGAGACTTCTTTCCGCCGCTCAGCTCCCGGATTTTCGTGTCGGCATCGAGCCAGACGAGGTCCGATTCCGGATAGTAGTCGTAGGAACGCTGCCAGCTTGGCCAGATCGCCTGGTCCCTGCGCGCGATGATGGGCTGGTTGGTGGTATCGAGCAGCGGGCGCCAGGTACGTCCCGGGTTGATGTCGAAGTTGGCAGCAATCTGCGCGATCACGTCGCGTGCCTGCTCGGCTGTACGCAGTCCGGAACGCGCGGTCAGGACGTTGCCGTAATAGTCCGTCAAGCCCTCATAAACCCATAGCAGGTCGTTCTGCATCGGCACGTTAAAGTTGGGCGTCCACAGGTCGGCAGGCCGGCGAAACTTGCCGTTCCAGGAGTGCGTGTATTCGTGGGCCAGCAGGGCGCGACCGCCAACCCCCGCAAGCCAGTCCGTAAAGTAGTTGGCACGAGTGCCGTCCTCGCTGGACTGGTGGTGTTCCAGGCCTTTGCCGCTGACCGTATCGCTGAGCGAGAAAAGGAAATCATAATGACCATAGTGATGAGAGTTGAAAAGCTTCTCCGCCTCCTTCACCAGGTTGCGGTGATACTGCAGTTCGTCCGCGGTAATCTCGAGCTGGGCAGGCTTGTCGGCGAAAATGTCGAGGAACACTTGGTTGTCCGCGCCCGTGGACAGGTCGATGCGCTTGTAGTTGACGCCTGCGTACAGCGGCGAGTCCACAAGCGTATTCAGCGTCGTGTCTTTGAACTGGACCAGGTTTCCATCCTGCGATTTCACTTCCAGCGCGCAAGCGAATTTCCACCCCTGCGGCAGCCGCACCGCGGGAGAAACTTCGATGCGCCGCGAGAAATGTCCCGCCGGATAGAGAAGCACGGTGTTCCATGTGAGATTGGCGAAATTCGACGAGACGCGGCCCGCTTCCGGCTTCAGCGGCGCCAGATACTGAAAGTTCACTTCCAGCGTGGTTACATCCTGCGGCACGTCAATGTGGAAGGCGAAGACATTCACGCGATCGCGGACCCAGTTGATGGGTTTGCCGTTGGCCGACACCACTAACCCTGCCAGGTTCGATATCGGACCCGATGGGGAGTGCGTCCCGGGAAGCCACTCAGGATAGAACAGCGTAAGCGCATGGCCACTTACAGGGACCGTCTCATGCACCTTCATCACGCGATCTGTGACGTTGGTGAGATCGACGAGTACGGAAATCGCGCCGGGATAGGGCGTGTCTGCCGGCGCGGCAATGGGCGGAGGCAGCGGTGCGGGCTGTGGGCCCGCTGAATTTTGCGCATACACTGCAGTGCTGAGAGCAATGGCGAAGGCAGCGAAAAGCGCCGTGGCGCCTCGACGGCAGAAAAAGGAATGGGTCACAAGGGTTCTCCAGAACTCGACTCCATACTGTATACGTTTTGCGGAGTAAATTCTCCTTGGCCCGCATCTGCTCAGGCGTGCAGAGAATCCCTCCCGAATCACAGGCAAGCCGCAAGCCAGGGACGGTCGTATAAGACATGTGAGACGTCCGCTCGAGGTGGATTCTCTTCTCCCTCATTTCATTTACAATCCAAGCGAACCGTCATTTGTCTCCGGAGTGTCAGTCATCCCGATGCAACGCTTCCACCGGTTACTCATCTGCGCAATTCTCTTCCCTGCCCTTGCGGTGGCCCAGAACGCGAATCCACCTGCCAATACGGCGCCGAGCGCCACGCCGAGGAAGTCCCCATCCAAAGCACCCACAATTTCGCCCAACGGCGCAGCGACGGGCGCGCGCGCCATTCACAATTCGGCGCTCGTCGTTGACACCCACGCCGACACGCCTGGCCGCTTCGTGGACGAGAACTTCGATCTCTCGCAAGACGCCGGCACCGGCTATCTGGACTTCAACAAGATCAAGGCCGGCAATCTCGGCGCTGAGTTTTTCTCCATCTGGGTCGAGCCGAAAGCCAACAAAGGCCACGAGACGAAGCGCGCGCTTGACATGATTGACTCGGTTTACGAGCAGGCGCGCCTGCATCCCGACAAGATGATGATGGCGTTCAGCACCCAGGACATTCTCGCCGCCCACCGCCAGCACAAGCTGGCGGCGCTGTTGGGGGTGGAAGGCGGACACGCAATTCAAGGCGATATCCGCATCCTGCGCG
The DNA here is from genome assembly GCA_963836875.1 of uncultured Acidobacteriaceae bacterium. Classification (GTDB taxonomy): domain Bacteria; phylum Acidobacteriota; class Terriglobia; order Terriglobales; family Acidobacteriaceae; genus Bog-257. The sequence continues at coordinate 403,038 of CAWIKZ010000005.1, read as the reverse complement.
ACTACTACCGTCTTGGCGCGCGCTACATGACCCTGACCTGGTCGAACACCAACGAGCTGGGCGACTCCAGCGGCGATCTCAATGACAAGAGTGTCGAGCACCACGACGGCATCACCGATTTCGGGCGGCAGGTGGTGCGCGAGATGAACCGGCTGGGCATGATGGTGGACATTTCGCACGTCGCCGACCGCACCTTCTATCAGGCGCTGGTGGCCAGCCGCGCGCCGGTCATCGCGTCGCATTCTTCATCGCGAGCGCTCACCAACGCTCCGCGCAACATGACCGACGACATGCTGATCGCACTGGCCCGCAACGGCGGCGTGGCGCAGGTAAACTTCTATTGCGGTTTTATCTCGCAGAAGTATGTGGACCGTGAAAAGCAGCTTAAAGACCAGCACGATCCCGATTACGAGAAGGTGCAATCGCTGTTCATGAAGGCGCAGACCCCTGAGGTCAAGAAGGAGCTGGATGCAGCCAAGGCCCGGCTCGTGATCAAGTTGCCGCGTCCGCCGCTGAGCGACTTGATCGATCACATTGACCACATGGTGAAAGTGGCGGGCGTGGACCACGTCGGCCTGGGCTCCGATTTCGATGGCATCGATTGCTCGCCGCAGGGGCTGGACTCCGCCGCCGACCTGCCGAAGATCACGCAGGCACTGTACGATCGCGGCTACAAGGCGGCCGACCTTGATAAGATTCTGGGCGGGAACTTGATGCGAGTGTTCGCCGAAGTGGAGAAACTTGCCCGGCAGATTCAGGCGGGAACCAATCCAGACAGGCGCCGCGAGATTGCACCCACGGCGCAGCCGTAACACAGAAAACTTTTTATTGGGGAGGATTTATGCGTAACGTGTTAGCAGCACTTCTATGCCTCAGCCTTGCCGGCTTGGCGGGGGCCCAAGCTCCGAATGCCAGTCCCACATCGACCCAGCCGAAGGAGCCGACGGCCATCTTCGAAACCACGGCGGGCAACATCACCTGCACGCTCTTTCCTGGTCAAGCGCCGCTGACGGTCGCCAACTTCATCGGGCTGGCGACTGGAACCAAAGACTGGAAAGATCCCAAGACCGGCAAGATGGTGAAGGGCGTGCCGCTGTACAACGGCACCATCTTCCACCGGGTCATCCCGAACTTCATGATTCAGGGTGGCGACCCCATCGGTAACGGAACAGGTGATCCCGGCTACAGCTTCAAAGATGAGTTCAGCCCCTCGCTCAAGTTCGACCAGCCCGGACGCCTGGCGATGGCCAATAGCGGGCCCAATACCAACGGCTCGCAATTCTTCATTACCGACGTTCCCACGCCTCACCTCAACGGCAAACACACGATCTTCGGACAATGCCAGGATATCGACGTGGTGAAGAAGATCGCGCGCATGCCGGCCGATCCTCGCAACGATCGGCCACGCGACCCGCCCAAGATCATTCGCATCAAGATCGTCGAGCCGACGTCTAAGCCGGCGAAGACGAAACCGGCGACTCCACCGAGTCAGTAACCCTGGCCCGCATTGCGAGGGAACTTAGGCGGCTCCAGAGTGGTGTGGCCCCGGTAGAGCCGGCCTTCAGGCTCGCGTCGAGGTCGGCATCTGTAGGCTTCGGCCACTGCGGTCATTTGCAAATAACCGCAGTGGCCGAAGGTCTTTTGTTAGCGGCGAACGCGGCGCTAAAGCGCCGCTCTACCCTTGCTGATCTCAGTCGTAATACTCCAGCCCCAGGTGCGTGATCATCTCTTCGCCCTTCAGGTGGCGCAGCGTGTTCTTCAACTTCATGGACTGGATGAACAGGTCATGCTCGGGATACAGCCCGGGCGCCGTCATCGGCGATTTGAAGTAGAAGCTTAGCCACTCCTGGATGCCGATGCCGCGCAGCTCCGACGAACGCTTTGCCAGGTCGAGGAAGAGCACCAGATCGAGCACGATGGGCGCAGCCAGGATGGAATCGCGGCACAGGAAATCGACCTTGATCTGCATCGGATAGCCGAGCCATCCGAAGATATCGATGTTGTCCCAACCCTCTTTGTTATCACCGCGTGGCGGGTAATAGTTAATGCGGACCTTGTGGCAGATGTTGCCGTAAAGCTCAGGATAAAGTTCAGGCTGCAGAATGTGCTCCAAGACCGATAGCTTCGACTCCTCCTTGGTCTTGAAGGAGCCGGGATCGTCGAGCACTTCGCCGTCGCGATTGCCCAGAATGTTGGTGGAGAACCATCCGTTCAGGCCGATCATGCGCGCTTTGAAACCCGGCGCGAGGATGGTTTTGATCAGCGTTTGACCAGTCTTGTAGTCCTTGCCGCAGATGGGCGCTTCCATTTGCTTCGACAGGTGGTGCATAGCGGGAATATCGACCGTGAGGTTCGGGGCGCCATTAGCGAAAGGCACGCCTTCCTTCAGCGCGGCGTAAGCGTAAATCATCGACGGCGCAATGTTCTCGTCGCTCGCGCGCAGGCCCTTCTCGAACGCCGCCACCGATTGATGCACCGCACCCGCCTCAATGAAGGTCTCGGTAGAGGCGCACCAGATCATGACCAGGCGGTTGGCGCCGCTGGACTTCCTGAAGTCGCGGATGTCATCGCGCAGCTGCTCGGCAAGTTCCATCTTGTTCTTGCCCTTTTTTACGTTGGGCCCATCGAGTCTCTTCACGTAGTTCTTGTCGAACACGGCTTTGCGCGGCTTGATCTTGGAGAGAAAAGGTTTGACCTGGTCCAGCAGCGAAAGCTCGAGCACGCCCGCATTGCGCGCGGCGGAGTACATGTTGTCTTCGAAGATGTCCCAGCCGGTGAAGACCAAGTCGTTGAGCCCGGCCAGGGGCACGAATTCGTTGATCTTGGGAAAGCGGCCTTCGGTGCGCTTGCCCAGCCGGATGGTACCCATCTGCGTCAGCGAGCCGATGGGTCTGGAAATTCCTTTGCGCACCGCTTCGACGCCCGCGACAAACGTGGTGGCGACGGCGCCCATGCCCGGAATCATAATCCCCAGCTTCCCTTTGGCCGGGGCGATCTCGCCTTGGGCGGTATTTGTGTTTCCCTGCTTCTTAGTTGTCGGCATAGCTATCAGTCCGTTTCATGAAAGAATGTACAAACCTGTTATCTTCTCGTACCGCCGCCCGCATTGCAATTGAAGGGGCGTGAACGGACGCGTTTGTGCCCTGTGCGGCAATTTAAAGGATTCGGTGGCAAGCCATGGCTGAAGAAAAAGTCGCGCTCGTAACCGGAAGCTCCAGCGGCATTGGACTGCTAACCGCCGTCGAGTTGGCGCTCAACGGCTATCGCGTGGTGGCGACTATGCGCAACCTCGACAACCGTGGCCGTCTTGAGGAGGCAGCGCATAAGGCCGGGATGCGCGACCGGCTCGACCTGCGCCGGCTCGACATCACCGAATTCGACTCGCTGCCGGGCGCGGTGGACTCGATCGTCCGCGATCACGGCCGGGTTGACGTGCTGGTGAACAACGCCGGTTTCAGCGTGGCTGGATTTGCCGAGGACATGACTCTCGACGAACTCCGCCACCAACTGGAAACCAACTTCTTCGGCAATGTGGCGATGACCAAGGCTGTGCTGCCGGTGATGCGCGCCCAGAAGTCGGGCCATATCATCACCGTCACCTCCGTCGCCGGACGTTTGGGCCAGCCACTGCTGAGCGCCTATTGCGCATCGAAATATGCACTCGAAGGCTGGAACGAGTCGGTGCGCATCGAAACCCGCGCGCTCGGCATTCGGGTCATGCTGGTCGAACCTGGCTCTTACGACACCGACATCTGGACGCGCAACGTGAAGGTTGCGGCTGGCGCGCTCGATCCGGCGTCACCCAACAAGGAGCGCAGCCAGCGCTTTGTCGAATTCGTCAAGAACAGCGCCAAACACCGGCGCGACGCGCGCGAGGTGGCGAAGCTGATCGTTCGCATCGCGCGCGACCCCAATCCCAAGCTCCGATACTTGATCGGCGCTGACGCTAAGGTGCAAGTGTGGTTGAAGAGAATCGTGCCCTGGCGAAAATATGAACGCATAATCGCCAAAGCGGTGAAGATCGATCAGTGAGCGCTACTTCGCCGCTTCGCCCGCTTCCCTGCCCACCCGATGCTGCAGGTGTGACCAGACGAAGTAAGCCACGGCGAGGATGATCACCGCCAGAATAACCGCGTCGAGGCGATGGAACCAAATCTTCAGCCGCGGATCTTTGTCCCATTGCTCGCCCAGTCGCATGCCGACATAGGCCAGCGCAAAGCACCAGGGCCACGATCCGACAAACGTGTAGATATGGAACCTGAGGCGCGGCATGCGCGCGATCCCAGCCGGCAGCGCGATAAAAGTGCGGATCACCGGCAGCAGGCGAGCGATCAATACCGCCATCGAACCTCGCCGCTCGAAGAACCGGTCGGCGATGCTGAGCTCGCGATGGCTGAGGAAAATGTAACGGCCGTAGCGCTCCACCAGCGGGCGTCCGCCAAAGTAGCCGATCTCGTAGGCCAGCACCGAACCCAGGTTGCAGCCAATCGCGCCCCAGGTGGCCACCGCCAGCAACGAAAAGCGCCCGGTGTACACCAGGTATCCCGAGAACGGCATGATGATTTCCGAGGGCAGCGGAATGCAGGCCGACTCGATGGCCATCAGCAGCATCACGCCACCGTAGCCGCCCGCCGAAATGACGCTGACGATCCACGCCCCGACTATTTCAAGAATGTGAGCAATCATGTTATTTTGGCAATCTTCCGCTCAGCCATTCCTCCAGCTTTTGCACCGGAAGCCGCACTCCCAGGAAGAACTGTCCGAAAATCGCATACACCGCGCTGACTTCGTCGAAGCGCATTTCGTAAATCAGTTTCTTGAACACCAGCGGATCGGGAGCAAACAGGTCCACGCCCCACTCCCAATCGTCGAAGCCGATGGAGCCGGTAATAATCTGTTGCACCTTGCCCGCATAGCGGCGGCCCACCAGGCCATGCTCTTCCATTTGCCGCTGGCGCTCCTCAATGGGCAGCATGTACCAATTCTTCTGCTCACCGCGCTTGCGGTCCATGGGATAGAAACATAAGTAGCGGCTGTCGGGAATCTTAGGGTACAGCCGCGGACGCATGGCTTCACGCTGCCGCTCCAGCGTCTCTTCCACTGCGTCGTTCCACTCCTTGCTGAGCGGCTTCACCCCGCGATCGGCGAGCTGCCGAAACAGCTTCACGCTGGAGTCGTACAGGCCCAGCTCGATCACCGACAAATACGAGTGCGTGGGCTCGAGAAAATCCTGCAAAGCGGTCCGGTCCAGTTGCAATTCAGCGGTGTTGAGCTCGTCGAAGGAATCGCGGAAGTGGACGATCATCAGATCGCCCTTGTGCCCCAGCATGGAATAGACTGCGCTCTGCCCAAGCTGTTCGCTGGCGGCAAACACCGCGGCGGCTTCGCGCGCAATGTCCCCCTGGCGCGATGCCTCCAGCTTGCGCCACTCCGGCCAGCGGAAGCGGAACATCTGATGCAGCACGCTCAGTCCCTCAAGGGTGAGCGGCATCGCTGGCAGTTCGGTGGACACCGTCTGCACTCCGGCATTGCTGGAAGCCATTGCGAAACTCCACGCTGAATTGATGCTGATGCTGGTCTCATTGTAATCTGCCCGCAGGAGAATAACTCATGCCACGCGGTGTCACCCCTCGCCAGCCTTCACGTTCAGGTCGTCAGGACAAAGTTTCGAGCAGGCCACTGCGAGCCAAGGTCAAGGCCAACAGAGTCGTGCCCGTCCGCAAAAGAGTAGCTAAGGTTGCTGCACCGATTGCCGCAAGAATAGCTGCGCCGAAGAAGCCCGCCGCTAAGACTAAGGCCACCACAGCCAAGGGCTACAATCCGCTGGCGCCGGAGCGCGTCAACGATATCTTGCAGCGGCTCGACCAGCGCTATCCTGGCGCGACCTGCGCATTGCATCACAACAGCGCGTGGGAGTTGCTGGTCGCGACCATTCTTTCGGCGCAATGCACCGACGTTCGCGTCAATATGGTCGCGCCTGTCCTTTTCGAGAAATACCCAACGCCCGAGGCGTTCGCCACGCTCCAGCCGGAAGAGCTGGAAGACGACATTCGCTCCACCGGATTTTTCCGCAACAAGTCGAAGTCGCTGGTGGGCGCCGCGCGCAAGCTGATCAGCGAATTCGGCGGCCAGGTGCCGCGCACCATGGACGAGCTTCTGCAACTGCCCGGCGTGGCGCGCAAGACCGCTAACGTCGTGCTGGGCACGTGGTACAAGATCGCCGACGGCGTGGTGGTGGACACGCATGTGCAACGCATCTCGCGCCGCCTGGAGCTGACCAAACACGAAGACCCGCAAAAGATCGAGCGGGACTTGATGAAGGTGGTCCCGCGCGACAAGTGGATTGTTTTCGCGCACCAGATCATCCTGCACGGGCGCGCGCTGTGCATCGCCCGCAAGCCCAAGTGCGCCGATTGCCCGCTGGAGGACCTCTGCCACGCCGCCGACAAGACCTGGAGTACGGTGGAGATTCACAAGGCGGCAAAGCCGTAGGAAGCAGTTGCCAGTCGCCAGTTGTCAGTTGTCAGCGATAGCAGAGCCACAGCCCAACTAGAAGCTATCTGGCTCTGTTGATATCCCAGGCACGGCCCGAAACGGTCTGAGCCTCAGGGAGCCGCGCAGCGGCGATATTTGCCTTAGCCGTGGGCGTAAGCCCGCGGTTCGGTGCCCGCAGAGAAACCGGAGCCGCGCCCGCGGCTAACACAAATGCCGCCCTTCGGGCTGGTCTCCCTGCGAACGCGACTGAGACGTTGGTTTGTGGCGTACAAACCTCTGGGCTACTACAACAGGATGTCAACAAGGCCAGATGGCTTCTAATAACTGACAACTGGCTACTGACAACTGTTGACGCGCAGTGTAAAATCCAGCCAGAATCGGTTTCAAGGTGATCTTGTGAAAAAAGTCGCAGCTTGTGTCCTGTTTGTCCTTCTCGGCCTGGCGCTGTCCGGACCGACCGTCGCTCATGCCCGGAAGGTTTCCGCGCAAAGCGAGGCACAGAAGAAGACGCAGAAAAACTGGAAGAAAGCCGGCAAGCGACAAGCCAAAGCTCAGAAGAAACAACTAAAGGCGCAAAAGAAGGCGACCAAGAACTGGAAGAAGAATCATCCCACGACGATCTCGACAACCTAAAGTGTCTTGGTAAATCGCCATCTCACAAAGTAAGAGCCCTTAAGCAATCCATCGAGCCGGCCCTAAGCTGACTGAACCGCTTCCTGCCCCGTCCCGCCACACGACCCTCCACCATCTACAATAGAAACCTGTAATGCCAGCTCGCTTGAAACTGGAAACTCGAAACTTGAAACTCATTATTCCGGCCATCATCATCGTTATGAGCCTAACCTCATTTGCCCAGCAACCGCTCACCGCGCCGCAAGCCGTGACCGACCCCACCAAGCTCCAGAGCAAGACCGTCGCCGACATGCAGACGTTCTCCATCGAGAAGCTCTATATGACGCGCACCATCGGCGACTCAACGTGGTCGCCCGACGGCAAGCAGATCGCGTTCATCTCCAACATCAGCGGACGCAACAATCTCTGGCTGGTTCCGGCGAGCGGGGGATGGCCGACGCAGTTGACCATCAGCGACCAGCGGCAGTCGCAGCCGGTGTGGTCGCCCGACGGGACCTGGATCGCGTTCATCTCCGATCACGATGGCGACGAGCAGTGGGACATCTTCCTGGTGTCGCCCAAGACCGGCGACGTGGTCAACCTGACGACTTCGCCGGAGAGCGCGGAAGAAGAGCCCGCCTGGTCGCCCGATGGGCGGCAGATCGCCTACATCACCAAGTCCAAGACCGGCTCGACCTTTGAGATCGAGCTGATGGACGTCGCCACGCGTCACGTTCGCCATCTGACCAGGAACACGCCCAAGGAACTGAGCAACTGGAAACCAATTTTTTCGCGCGATGGCAAGTTCCTGGTTTTCACGCAGTCGCACGCTAGCGGCAAGGACTCCAACATCTTTGTTCTCGACCTGGCCAGTGGCGAGAGTACAAACCTGACGCGGCATCAGGGAGAGCACACCTATGAAGCGCAGGACATCTCGCCCGACGGAAAGACGGTCCTCATCACTTCGGACGCGAAGAATGGCTATGACAATGTCGGCCTGCTCGACATCGCAAGCAAGAAGATTGGTTGGCTGACCGAGGAGAAGTGGCGGCTCCGGGCAGGAACGTTTTCGCCCGATGGCAAATCGCTGACGTGGGTGGCCAATGTTGACGGCAACACGAACATTTATCTGTACGACGTGTCGAGCCGGCGCGCGGACGCGTTGCCGCTGAAGCAGGGTGTGAACTCGCTGGGTGGCAATCCGCTGCCCTACAGCCGCGATGGGTCAAAGCTTATGTACTACCACAACGGCGCCGACGCCCCTAGCGATGTCTGGGTCTATGACATCGCGTCGAAGCAGTCGCAGCAGGTGACGCACTCGCTGGTCGCCGGGGTGAACAGCGCCGACATGGTCGAGCCTTACCTGGTGCACTATCGCAGCCGCGACGGCAGGTGGACGCTCTCGGCGTTTGCCTATGTGCCAAACAATATTCAGCGCAACGGCAAGTTTCCGGCGATCGTTTACATCCACGGCGGACCGGCCGCGCAGACGGTCAACTCATTCAACCGCTTCATCCAGTACATCGTGAACCAGGGGTATGTGGTGATCGCGCCCAACTATCGGGGCTCAACCGGATACGGCAAGGAGTTCACGGACGCCAACCGCGGCGACGCCGGAGGCGGCGAGTTGCACGACGTGCTCGACGCGGCCCAGTGGATCGAGAGAAGCGGATTCGTCGATCCCAAGAAGCTGATCGTGATGGGCGGAAGCTACGGCGGCTACCTGAGCATGATGGCGGTGACCAAGGCTCCGGACATGTGGGCCGCGGGCGTGCCTATTGTGCCGTTTGTGAACTGGGCCACCGAGATCGCCAACGAAGACCCGCTGCTGCGCGAGTATGACCTGGCGACCATGGGCGATCCGGTGAAGAACAAAGCGCTGTACGAAGATCGCTCGCCGATCAACTTCGTGGACCGCATCAAGGCCCCGCTGCTGCTGCTGGCCGGCGGCAACGATCCACGCTGTCCGCACGAAGAGGCGCAACAGGTGGCTGATGCCGTCAAGAAACACGGTGGGTCAGTGCAGCTAAAGATTTACGAAAACGAGGGCCACGGCTTCGCGCGAGTGGAGAACCAGATTGACGCGTACCAGCGGGTTTCGGATTTCCTCAAGGTGCATGTGCCGTCGCCGGGATGCGGCTGCTCGATTTATGAATAGCTGTCAGCCGTCAGCTCTTTTTGCCGCGCGGCTCGAATCCGACTACTCTCTTTCACGATCGCCGCGACCAGTCCGGGAATGGTGTACTCCCTGGCTTCGATGTCCACGGGCAGTCCGAACTCACGCAGCGAGGCGGAGGTTACGGGTCCGATGGATGCCGTATGCACGCCATGGTGGTGCGTCGGCTTCTTCAAGGCGGCACGCGCGCTGCGCAATCCCAGCAGCCCCACGAAGTTCTTCACGGTCGAGGAACTGGTGAAGGTGATAGCGTGCGGCCTGAGCGTCTTGTTGGCCAACAGGGCACGTAGCCTCTTCTCCGAAGACTTGGGCGCGACGGTCTCGTAGGCTTCGACCACATCGACCTCGGCACCGGCTCTGCGCAATTCGCGCGGGATGACATCGCGCGCGATCTTGGCTCGCACCAGCAGCACCCGGTTTCCTTTCACCCTGCGCCGCAGCGCCGCGACGACTGACTCGGCTACGTATTCCTTGGGCGTGACCGCCACGCGCAGGCCATGTTGCTCGATGGCTTTCCTGGTTGCAGGACCGATGGCGGCGATCTTCAGGTCCGCCAGCGCCGCGACATCAATCTTCTTCTTCGCCACGCGTGCGAACAGCGCCTCCACGCCATTCACGCTGGTGAGAATCAACCAATCGTAAGTGGCAAGGCTCCGCAATGCTGAATCCAGCGGTTGGTAGGAACTGGGCTTACGAATTTCGATGAAGGGAATCTCGATCACCTGGCAGCCCAGTTCGCGCAGCGCCGAAGAAAGAGCGCCCGCCTGCTTCTTCGCACGCGAGACCAGAACGCGGCATCCGGCCAGGGGCAAGACGCTCCGGGAAATGTTTGTACGGGGGTTGTTTGCCAAAGTAGGGGTCCTTCGACTCCGGCGTCGCAAAACCAGCGCCGCCTCCGCTCAGGATGACACCATGTCCTGGTGCGAACTGACAACCGGCGACTGACGACTGACAACTGCTTCTTACGGCTGCTGTGCCGCCGCTGCGGCCGCGCCATACACGTCTTCAAGAATCCTGGTGGCGCCCCGGCGCAGCAGCGTGTCGCCAACTTTTTCGCCAAGTGTAATCGGGTCGCTGCCGCTCTGCTGCTCGCGCAAAACCTCCGTGCCGTCCGGACGCGCAACGATCGCAGTCAGCTGCAACTTGCCATCCTTCATCTCAGCGAAGGCTCCAATCGGGACCTGGCATCCGCCGCCCAGCTTGTTCAGCAACGCGCGCTCGCAGGTCGTAGCTGCGTGGGCCGCAGAGTCGTCCAGAAACGCGAGGTGTTTGCGCATCTCCACATCGCCTTCGCGGATCTCGATGCCGAGCGCGCCCTGTCCCGCCGCTGGGCACATGAACTCCTCCGAGAGGACTTCCTTCACCAGTTCCGTCTTGCCAAGCCGTGTAAGTCCGGCGGCAGCCAGAATGATGGCATCGTATTCGCCTTCCTCCAGCTTGCGCATGCGCGTGTCAACATTGCCCCGCAATGGATGGATGACCAGGTCGGGCCGCGAGGCCTTCAACTGCGCCTGGCGGCGCAGGCTGCTAGTACCCACGCGTGCCCCATGGGGCAGCGCTTTGACGCTATCGTACTTGACCGACAGAAACACGTCGCGCGGATTGACCCGCTTGGTGATGGCGACCAGCTCGAATCCCGCGGGCAGCCGCGTAGGCAGGTCCTTAAGGCTGTGCACCGCGACATCAACCCGGCCTTCGGCCAGCGCCTCTTCGATCTCCTTGGTGAACATGCCCTTGGTGCCAACCTGGGCGAGGGCAACGTCGATGATTTTGTCGCCGGTGGTCTTGATGATCTCGAGCTCGACCTGGTGGCCGCGCTCGCGCAGCAGCGCCGAGATGTGATTGGCCTGCCAGAGAGCGAGTTGCGATCCGCGGGAACCAATCCTGAGGCGCGCCATCAGTTTCGCACTTCCGGTTTTCCACCGCTCACGGTGGTGGCATCTTCATCGGCGGCTTTCCGGGGTTCCCGCAGGCCGAAGAGCTTGCGCACCAGATCGACCACAGTCGTGGCTTCCGACGATTCGCGTGCCGCACTCTTGAGAGTAGTGATGGGCGTGTGCATGATTTTGTTGATGATGCCGCGCGACAACGCTTCCACCGCCAGTTCCTGTTCCGGCGACAGCGCGCCCAGGCGGCCGCGCACGCGGTCAATCTCGGCCTGGCGAACCGTTTCCAGGTGCTCCTGCAGCGAGACGATGGTGGGCACGACATCGAGCGTTTGCAGCCGCGATTCGAACTTGTCCACCTCCAGCTGCACGATGGCTTCAGCGCGGTCAGCTTCGGTCCTGCGATCGGCAATGTGCGATGAAACCACCTGCTGCAGGTCATCGATGTCGTAAACGAAAATGCCGTCCAGCTTGTTCAGCTCGGGATCGATATCGCGTGGGACGGCGATGTCGATGAAGAACATGGGACGGTTGCGGCGCTGGCTCAGGAATTTTTCGCCGTGCTCCTTGCGGAAGATGGCGTGCGGCGCGCCCGTGGAGCTGATAACGATGTCGGCATCGGGCACGGTCTCGTAGAGCCGTTCGAACGGGATCGCCGTGCCGTTGAACTTTTTCGCCAGCGCCGCAGCCCGCTCGAAGGTCCGGTTGGCGACGTAAATCTGCTTGGCGCCGTGCGCCAGTAGATGGCGGGCGGCCAGTTCGCACATCTTGCCGGCGCCTACCAGGTAAACGCTCTTGCCTTGTAAGTTGCCGAAAATCTTCTTGGCCAAGTCCACCGCCACCGACGCGATGGACACCGCTGAGGTCGCGACCGCGGTCTCGTTCCGCACGCGCTTGGCGACTGCGAAGGAGCGAGTCAGCAATGCGTCGAGTTGCGAGTTGATCGCGCCCACCGCGCGCGCCGTGGCATAAGCTTCCTTGACCTGTCCCAGGATCTGGGGCTCGCCCACAATCATGGAATCGAGGCTGGAGGCCACGCGAAAAATATGGCGCACCGCATCGCGCGCGCGATGTTCGTACAAATACTTGCGATAGGGCCCGGGGTCGAAGCCGTAAAACTGGCGCAAGAAACCTTCGAGGTCGGCGGAACCGTTGGTGGTGCGGGCCAACATCTCCACCCGGTTGCAGGTGGAGACGATCATGCCCTCCTCGATGCCGGGATAGGTCGCCAGCGACTTCATCGCTTCCGGCAGCCGCGCCTCGGAAATGGCAAACTGCTCGCGCACTTCGACGGGTGCGGTCTGGTGGTTTACGCCGATGACGACGAAGTTCATGAAAGAAACCTGTGCGTGCGGCTGAAGCTGTTCGCCGCCCAGGCGCCTAAGGCGATGATGAAGGCAAAAGTCGCCAGAAATGCCGCGCGGCGGCCGCGCCATCCCGAACTCCAGCGGGTGTACAGCAGCAGCATGTACACCGCCCACATGGTGAACGACAACAATATTTTCGGATCGTAAAAGAACAGCGGGCCATACTTGTCGATGGCCAGCACGGAACCCGCGATTAGCCCCAGCGTCATAAACGGGAAACCGAAGAGCAATGAACGATAGCCAATCTCGTCGATGGTCTGCAACGGAGGAAGCCAGGTGAGCAGCGCAGCCGAGCGCTTGGACTTCAAAGCGCGTTCTTCCACCAGGTAAAGCAGGCTGGCGCCGAAGCTGAGGAACAGCCCCGCATAGCCGGTGAAGATGAGCACCACGTGCACGAAGATCCAACCACTGCGCAGCAGCGGCGACGTCAACGTGACCGGCTTCTGCCCAATCGCGGACGCGAACGTCAGAATGAAAACGATGGGGAAGATCACGACGCCCGGCGAGACGGTGCGATAGCCCACAAAGAACACGAAGAACACCACCATCGCCAGAAACGCCAGGATGGATTCCGAGTAGTGGATCGAAACCAGGGAAAGATGACCGATCGCTACGGTGGACTCGACCAGAGAAACGAAGTGGAAGATAAGCCCCAGTCCCACGGCCGGCTCTACCACCTTAGCCAGGACGTTGCCCTGCTTGCTGAGCAGGAGGAGCGAGTAGAGCAGCCCCACGCCATAACAAACGACCGCGACTCGGAGCCAGATTAAAGGCATAAACCCCACGAATATAAGGCTTCAGCTCAATTGCTTCTTCTAGGTTAAGTATAACGGGGCGGCCTGTAAGAAGGAGTGTAGTTATCACGTCCGCCTGTGATTTGTGTCACAAAGGGGTCGGCCACGGCGTAAGGCCTGAAGGCAGCAGCGGCGCCCCTAGCTGGGATAGTGAAAGTACACGATGTGTTGCGAGGCGATGGTCACGCCATCTTTCGAGGCCGGGCGGAAGTGCCAGCGTGGCAGCACGGAAAGCACTTTTTGCTCGATGCCGTATCCGATGCCTTGCAGCAGCCTGGTTTGGACCACGTTTCCTTGCGCGTCAATCGTGACCTCGACGATCACGTCGCCTTGCACCCCCGCAGGTATGTCGGAGCGCGAGACCGGAGGATCGGGAAAGACTTCCGGCAGCGCGGGCACGACTTCATCTCCGGTAAGCGGCGAGCCCGGCACACGCCCGTAAGGAGAACCGCCGCGCGCGGTCTGCACCGGCGCGTCGTCCCGCGTGGGTTGATCCGTTTGCCGGGTCTTCGCATCAGGCTTATGTGGCTTCGGTCTCGGCTTGGGCGTCAGCGCAGCACGAAGTACTGGCCGTTGCTCGTCCGGCGCTGACTGGGTCTTCTCTGGTCCCACGGGCGAAAGATAAACGATGGACGTCGATCCGGAAGATCCCTTAATTCCCAGGTCGACGTCGGAGGGAGTGACAAAGATCGCAGTCCCGCGATGGATGAGCAGAAACAGAAGCAGACAGTGGACCGCGAAGGAAGCAAGCAGGGCACGATTCCATCGCTGGCGCCCGGACCACTGTATCTGCGTGAACATCAGGAAGTCCCCACTCTCGAACTCGCGCCTTCTTTAACGTTCTCTCGAATTGTCATGACGAGCGAAGCGAGGCATCTGCTTCATCGTCACAAAAGCAGATCCCTCGCTGCGCTCGTGATGACAACTTCTGAAGCTTCGTCCACCCCATCTTCTGCTCGATTGGACGCAAACACTCACAAGGCGTTAGCTGCAACGATTGTAGCCCTATTCCACTCCGATCGAGTCCAGCAGCACCGGCAGTTCGTCGACCTCCAGGCGCAAGCGGCGGCCATGGTTGAGCATGTCGGGGATTTCATCGAAGGCCTGCATCAGGCGCAGCTTCACCGCGGCGTACTGTTCCGACTCGCTGAGGGTGCGGCCGCGGCCCGCCGCCCACGCGGAGAGCGCCTCGGGATGCAGAAAGATACTGACCGCGAAAATTGTCTTGCGATCCGAGGTCACATCGAAGATGAACTCGGTGGAGGGAGCTTCGGGATCGCTGTCGAGCGCCGGCCGCTTGCCGACGAAGTAGTACTGGTAAACGTAGCCGGTCTGTCCGGTATAGGTTTTGACGCGGCGGATGGTCATACGAGGGTCGCTACCGAAGAATATTCTAGTCCGTCGGCGGCTAGCGCTCCGTCGGCCGCTCGCGCAGGATGGCCGCCGCCGTCTCCGAGCTGACGGGCGAGTAATACACCTCTTTGAAGGTGTAGGACTTTGCCTTGGCGGCGAGGATGGGCAAGATCTCGATGTGCCAGTGGTAGTCGTCCTCAATGGTCTTCCAGAATCCGAGCGTCTCCGAACGGTGCATGGTGTTGGGCGAGGTATGCAGCACCATGTGGAAGCCGTCGGCGATGGTGCGAATACGGTAAAGGGTGCGCCGCAACAGGGCCGCCAGGTCGCGCATGGCTCCGGACTTCGGCGCCATGCGCTCGAAGTGGGCTTCGTGGGTGTGAGGAGCCACCCAGGTCTCGTAGGGCACGCGCGGCGCGTAAGGACAGCAGGCGATGTAGTCGCCGCGGACCTCGATGACGCGCAGCTTCTGTTCCTGCTCCTGCCGCAGAATGTCGCAAAAGACGCAGCGCTCCTTCACCTGGTAATGCTGCCGCGCCGCCCGCAACTCGTACAGAACGCGCCGCGGGACAAACGTGGTGGCCACCACCTCCGAGGTGGGATGGTCAAACTCCTGCCCCGACTGGGCGCCGAAATTTTTGAAGACGCTGACGTATTTGAAGCGGACATCGCCCTTCAGGTCCTGGATACGTTGGCCGCAGAGCGCCAGGTATTCCTCGATTTCGCGGTCGTCGGCGATCCACAAATGCCGGTCGTGGCGGGCATTTTCGACAATCACTTCGTGGGCGCCAACCGGGCGCATCTTGTCATACAAACCGTTGCCCGTGCGCGACGGCTCGCCATCGATGCCGTACAGCGGATGAGGATGGACCACGGCGCGCGCCGACCAGGGAGTGCCATTCACGGTCGGCGCGGTAGCGACCACCTGCAGCGGCAGGCCGGACTCGGGGCAGAAGGGGCAGAAGGAGTCAGGCGAAGCGGCAGCTTCGGGCTCGTCGCCACAAATGACCCAGGAGCGCGTAATGGGGTCCTTGCGCAATTCCATCGCTCTTTTACTTTACGTCAATCAGTAGCCAGTAGCCAGTCGTCAGTTGTCAGCATTCAGTGCCCGCCAGTTCGCATTCGGCAGTTACCTGCTGGCTGCTATCTCCCTGCTAGAATCGAGATATCGTGCCACGCTCCATACGCCTCATCGCCATCGACTTGGATGGCACCCTGCTGGACTCCAATGTCCAGGTCCCTGAAGCTAATCTAAGGGCTTTGCGCCGGGCCCATGAAGCCGGCATTGAAATCGTGCTGGTTACGGGACGCAGGCACAGGTTCGCCTTGCCCATGGCGGAGTCGCTCGGCTTCGACCTGTGGCTGATGAGCTCGAATGGGGCGGTGACGCGGTCCACGCGCGGTGAACTGTTCCACCAGGACCTGCTGCCCAGGGAAACGGCCATCAAGCTCTGCCGGCACATGGCGGAGTATCGCAATCACATGGTGCTCACCTTCGACCGTGAAGGGATGGGGGCGATTGTGTGCGAAAATCACGAGCGTCTGTACGACGTCATCCAGCGCTGGATGGAGAAGAATGCGCCCTACATCGAATATGTCAGCCCCATTGCAAAAGCCCTGACGGAAGACCCCATTCAGGCCATGTTCTGCGGCCCGATCGAACTGATGCAACAGGCGCAGCAAGCGCTGCTGTCCTGCGATTTCGCCCGGGATTTCACCATGCTGCGCACGCAATATGATGCGCGCAACTTGTGCATTGTTGACATCCTCAACGCCGGATGCTCGAAGGGACACGCGCTGGAGAGGTGGGCCAACTATCGCGGCCTCGATCGCTCCGAGGTGATGGCCATCGGCGACAATTACAATGACATTGCGATGTTGACCTTCTCCGGCCATCCGGTCATCATGGGAAATGCATCGGACGAGCTGAAGCAGAACGGCTGGACCATCACCCTGCATAACGACCAAAGCGGGGTGGCGGCGGCCATCGAAGAGGTGCTCGACGCCAATACCGCGAGTGTGAATGCGTAAATTCTTACAACTCGGCTTGCTGGGCTTGCTGATGGCGTCGCAGACGTACGCCGCCGAAATTGCCAACTTGCGCAACGGTTTCAGCATTCGCCACGAGCGTCATGAGGTGGTCGGCGACACCACGCGCCTGTACATGAGCGCGGAACCGAGCAGTGGATACGTCGACGTGCCCAGCGCCCAGATCGAGAACTTTGAGCCGGCGCCACCCGAGCCGCAGGCGATCACGTCGCGGGGGCAGACGCCGGTGGACTTGAGCGCCATCGTCAGCGAGGCCAGCACGCGCAGCCAGGTGGACGCCGACTTCATTGCCAGCGTCATCCGGGCCGAGAGCGGCAACAATCCGCGCGCCATTTCGCGCAAAGGCGCGCAGGGACTGATGCAACTCATGCCGGGCACGGCCAGCCAGCTGGGGGTGAAGAACAGCTTCGACCCGGCGGAGAATGTCGATGGTGGAGTGCGTTACCTGCGCGAACTGCTGCTGCTTTACGACAACGACATGATCAAAGCGCTGGCTGCGTACAATGCCGGTCCGCAGCGCGTGCAGCAGTACAAAGGCGTGCCGCCGTACCACGAGACCCATGCTTACGTGGCGCGGGTCATCAACGACTACAACCGCAAGAAGCTGGCCCAGCGCAAGCGCCAGCGGAGGCCCGCGGTGCAAGGCGGGGCTGCGGGCAAGCCAGAGATTGCGCAAAGCGCAGCGGGTCCCGCAGGGGGTACCGAATAGCCCCAAGGTTTGACCCCACGGATGCTGTCATATACCTTGACGACTGGGCCTGAGCCGCAGGCCTCCGTCCCAACCCGCAAGAAGGCAGCACATGCCGGTCGGCGCTGATTTTCTTCCATGAACAAGAAACGCACGCTCATCTTCGGCCTGGTCCTGATCGCGTTGTGCCTGCTGATTTACCTGCAGATTCGCGCCTGGAAGACGTTCGATTGGCGCATGTTCTGGAGCCGCACCGAACACATTAACTGGCTGTACTGCTTCTACGGTTTTGCGCTGACCTACTTCGCCTATGTATTGCGCGCCCTACGGTGGCGCATCTTCCTGAAGCCGGTCCGCCAGACGACCACGGCCCGCCTGCTGGCGCCGCAATTCGTCGGCTTCGCCGCCCTGGCGCTGCTGGGCCGGGCCGGTGAGATGATTCGGCCCTACATCATCGCCAAGAAAGAACGTCTCACTTTCACCTCGCAGGTGGCAGTGTGGGGAGTGGAGCGCATCTTCGATATGGGGTCCTTTGCAGTCCTTTTAGCCGTGAGCTTCTTGTCGCCCGATTTGCGGGCGCTTCCCTTCTATCACGGCTTGCGCAAAGCCGCGTTCGCACTGATTGTGCTGGTAGGCGTGTTGTGTGTGGGAGCGTTTGTAGTGCGGCGCCGGGGCGACCGGGTGGGCCAGTTATTGCACGATGGGTTCGCCGGCTTCGCTCCCAAGTTCGCGCACCACTTGCGGGAGAAGGTGCGCTCCTTCAGCGCTGGGCTGGCGACAATCCATGACCTTGGCTCAGCTCTGCAGTTGATCGCCGTCTCGCTGTTCATGTGGGTGCTGATCATTTTCGCGTATTACGCGGTCACGCACGCCTATCCCGGCGAACTTCGCAGTCTCACGCTGCCTCATCAGGTAGTGCTGGTGGGCTCCAGCATGGTGGGCTCCATGCTGCAATTGCCGGCCGTCGGCGGCGGCTCGCAACTGGCCACCATCAGCATGCTCAGCTCGGGGTTCGGCATCGAGAAGGAGCTGGCCGTCAGTTGCGGCATGCTGATCTGGGTCTTCACCTTCATGTCGGTCATCCCGATGGGATTGCTGCTGGCGCGCCGCGAACATGTTTCCATTCGAGCGGTGGCCGCGGCCGAAGAGAAGGAAGCGGCACTGCTGGAGTGAGACGGCAACGCGTATTGCACACGTCCCCCACGAGCACCGTGTTTCTCTCCGGTGGGAAGCGTTCCAGAATTCGCGTGTCCGGCCTGTATAGGGGGCGAGAGAGCCTAATCCTCATCTCCCTTCAAGCCAGTCTCGCTAAGCCGCTTATTTATTGGTCTGCATAGGTGTCTTGCGTCCGATGGACAGCGGGATCGGACATTCTGCCTTATGGCAGTGTATTGCTGTGATGCCATCGTTGCATTGATGTGCCGAAGCACAAAGGCCTGAAACTTCGGATTCTTTTTGGTAAGTGTAAGTAGCTCCGCAAATTGATCCCAGTGCTCAGCAAGCAGGCTCGCAACGGAGTCGCTGTATTCCTCGGCAATGGCACCATCGTCACAACGCCAATAGCGGTTATAGGAATGAAAAACGGCCTGCCATGTCTTGAGTGAAGAAGCGTCCGTTTCGGCAGTCATCGCTTCTGCAGGCGGGCATGCTTTGCTTTGCGCATAACCCGCAATGGGAAAGCCGAGCGCCATTCCTGCGGCCAGAATGATTCGGAGCGCAATGCAGCGTACTGGTTGATCGAACCTAGCCTGGAGCACTGTCACACTCCCCGAGCCACGCCGCTGGCTAGACTCCGCCCTAGACAAGACCAAGGAAGTTTTCTCGTCCTCTTCTTCTAAATAAACATCTCGTCCGGCGGGCCGCCATTGCGGCCGCGCCTTTGACTATTGAAGAAAGTACCCACTCCTACGCTGATGGCCTGCACGATCCCCGAGACCTGGCGGACCGGCGACATGACCGACTGCTGTACCTTCTCCGAGGTTTCTTCCACGCGGTCCAAGGTGTGGGTCACCATCTCATCGACGCGGATCACCTGCAAGCGCAGGCGATCCAGCAGGTCATGCACGGTGACGTCAACCCGCTCGACCTCGGTGCGCGTGGTGGTGGTCACATGGGCAAGATTATCCAGAATGACGTCGATCTTGGGACGCGCAACCTCCAGGAAGGACTTCACTTCCTGCTGCATCACCTTGGCGTTGTCCAGCAGGGGAATCAGCCGCGACTGGGTTTCGTCGGTAACCTTCTGCAGCTTCTTGCTGAGGTTAAATATCACCACGCACATGACGAGGAGAATGAGCATCTGCAGCACGACAGCGGCTGCGGTAACAGCGATAAAAAGTGTCAGATTGTCAGACATATTCCTTTCCTGCCCGCAGCGCTAGCTGGGTGACGCAGCCCCCGCCCTAGGGAACGTTGGGCTTGGCGCCCTCGACCTCTTCGCTGGTAGCTTCACGATAAGCCTGCCGGCCAGCCTCATAGGCAGAGCGGATCTGCTCTTTTTGCTGGTTCAGGTAGTCGCGTCCTTTGTCCGCCCAGGTCCCCGCCTGTTCACGCGCCTGACGGGCGCGCTCTTTGACGGAGTCGCGGCCCTCTTCCGCCACCTCACGCAGACGCTGGCGCGTCTCATCGCCGGACTTTGGAGCATAGAGAATTCCCACGGCCGCGCCGATACCCAGCCCGGCAAGGAACCACAGGAAACCACTTCCGTCGCGTTCCGACATAATTGCCTCCTCAAAAAACCTTCACGAGCCGGATGGTAGCACCCGATTTGCAGAATTACAAACCAGCCCAGGGTTGGGTGTAACCTTCTGCGAAGGCAAAACGTCAGCTTTGATTCGGGGCCTTCGCCAGCAGGGCGATTTGCCCGGCGTGGTACACATGGTGCTCGATCAGCCCGTGCGCTTCTTCGTAAAACGATCGCTCGCCGGCGGCCGATAGCTCATTCAGGCGGGCAGGATCGAGTTTTTGCAGCGCCTCCCGGAATGCCTGGTTGGATGCACGAAACTCCTCGAGTGTCTTCTGCCAGTTGACCTCGGTGGCTTGGGGCGCGGCGGGAAAGTTACGGTCCTCCACGAGCCCGGCGCGCAGGCCGCCCAGCCGCTTCGCAGCTACGTCCTCCCAGAACGCCATATGGCCGACGATTTCCCAGATGCTATGAGCGTTGGCGAGGGGCCGCGAGGCAGCCTGTTCAACCGAAATGCCATCGAGAACCTGCCACACCGGATGGCTGTGCCAGGCATCGCCGTGCATGGTGCGGTCATAGTGCTCAAGTATGCGTTGCGTTTCGGTCATGGTTTCTCCTAACCCCCAAACATTATATTACAGGTTAGGAGATAGGCAATCGATCTCTGGAGTTGTCATTACGAGCGAAGCGAGGAATCTGCTGTTGTTGGCGCTGGGAACGACCGTCTGAGGAAAAGCAGATCCCTCACCGACTGAACTTTGCCCCAACAAGCGCAAGAAACGGCGCTTGTCGGGGACCCCTGTTCGTCGGTTCGTGATGACAACTCAAATCAGCGGCTCTTTCCCCCGCATAAATGCGAGGCCCTCTACCAATTCGCCCGCTAGGGCTTCTGCGTGGGACGCAGCAGGATCTCGCTGATGAAGGATTGCGGTTCCTGGGTCACCAGCATGGCGACAGCCTGCGCCACATCGTCAGGCTTGAGCATTTTTCGCGTGTCTTTCCCGCCGCGGCGGGGGCTAAAGTCGGTGTCCACCGAGCCGGGACAGATGACGCTGACCCGGATATTCTGCCCCCGCAACTCCTCCGCGAGGCCGTAGCTGAGCCCATTCAGTCCCCATTTGGAAGCGGAATAGGCGGCGCCGCGAGGCAGCGGGTTCTTCCCCGCCAGCGACGAGATATTGATGATGTGGCCTGCCCCGGTTGCGATCATCAGCGGCACAACGCTGCGTATCATGTAATACACGCCGCGCAGGTTGGTATCGAAGATGGCGTCCCAGTCGGCGGGGACAAGCTCATGCAGCAGGGCCGAAGGGCCGCCAATGCCGGCATTGTTCACCAGGATATCGACGCGCCCGTAGGTTTTGCGCAGATGCTCACCCAGCGCTTCCACGCTGGCCAGATCGGTGACGTCGCATGCGATGCCTTGTGCCCGGTGTCCACGCTCCTCCAGATGGCGTGCCACCTGCTGGACCCGAGCTTCATCGCGGCCGGTGAGAATGACCGTGGCATCCATCGCGGCCAGCCGGGTCGCAATGGCCTGCCCGATGCCGCGCCCACCCCCGGTCACCACGGCGACACACCCCGCTAGTGAAACCAACTCTTTTGGCTGCATAGAATCGTCTCCCCTAGGTTTTCTTGCGCCGCAAGCGGGTGGCGCGATTTTGCGCCAGCGTCGCCCGCGGCGGAACCGGCTGCAAGTTAAGACCGATCCCAACTTGATCGAAGCCGCCGAGGAAGCCCTGGTTGCCCGGCAATCCTAAACTGCCCTCACCTGCCGGCTGGCACTCCCGCGGCTCGGCCGCACCAGGCAAGCGGCGTGGCATGGGCGCATGTAATAATGCCCACATCTGAGATTAGGCTTCCCCCGTCGCAAAAACACGGGAAAATTGTGTAAAGTAATAGGTTACTTGCCTTAACTCGATGAGGTACTTATAATCCCGTCTCCGCATGATTTGCATTTCGATTCGACGTTCCGGGGCGGTAATGCGGAAAGATGCACCGTTATTATGCACCCCGAGAGCATACGTCGGGCTGAAATCCCTGCGCAGAAGTGAACGTGTCTGGATGAACGTCGTCAGTTGCCAGAACGCCAGAACGAAGGAGCCAAGAGAATGAGAAAGTCGCTAGTCACCATGTTGCTGGTGCTCGCTACCGCAGCGCTGGTCCAGCAATCGGCAGCTCAGGGGGCGGCGCAGCCGGCGCAAGCCGGTCAGCCAGCTCAACCGGCGCAGCCCGCGCAAGCCGGTCAGCCAGCTCAACCGACGCAGAAGAAAGAAATCAAAGATCCGGCTGAATATAACTCCTACGTGAACGCGGCGCAGCAGACCAACCCACAGTTTAAACCGCAAGGACTGGAAGCGTTTCTGCAGACGTATCCCAATAGCGTGATGAAGGAAGACGCTTTGGAGCAGTTGATGGTGGCCTACCAGCAGGCCAACGACGCCAAGAAGACCATCGACACCGCCAACCGACTGCTGCAAGTCAACCCCAATAACATCCGGGCGCTGGCGCTGCTGGCTTACAACTACCGCGCCGCGGGCTCGCAAGGCGGGCCGCAGATGCAGCAAAACCTGCAGCAGGCGCAGCAATACGGCCAGAAGGGGTTGCAGGCACTAACCAATATGCCCAAACCCGACGGCATGAGCGATGCCGATTTCACCAAGCTCCGTAACGAGACCGGCGCCATCTTCGAAGGCGCGGTGGGCTTTGCCGCATTGCAGCAGAAGGACCTGGCCACCGCGCAGAAGGACCTGCGGGACGCGGTAGGGAAAGAGTCGCAACCGAACATCATGGACATCTACCCCCTGGCCACGGCCGACCTGGAGGCCAATCCGATGAACCCGGAAGGCTTCTGGTTCATCGTCAAGGCTTCGCAACTGGCCCAGGGAACCAGCCAGGCACAGATCCTGGACTATGGCCGAAAAAAGTACATTCGTTATCACGGCTCCGAAGATGGCTGGAGTGCCCTGGTAACGCAAGCGCAATCGTCGCAGAGTATCCTGCCGCCGGCCGGCTTCACCGTGGCCGCAGCGCCGCCGCCACCGTCTCCCGCCGAGCAGGCGGCCGACCTGGTGAAGAGCAAAGACCCGAAGCAGATGAGCTTTGCCGAATGGGAGCTGGTGCTTTCTTCCGGTAATCAGCAGGCCGCTGACACGGTGTGGAACGCGATCAAGGGCAAAACCGTGAAGTTGCAGGCCGCCGTCATCAGCGCGACTGCCAACACGGTTCAACTGGCCGGCAGCGACGACGACATCCAAGCCAAGAAGGCCGACATCAGCTTGAGTATGGACAAGGCAATCCCGGCGCGCCTGATACCGCAAGCTGCTGCGATGATGGCGTTCCAAGGTACGGTCTCAAGCTATATCCCCAATCCATTCCTGATAACCATGACCGATGGCGTACTGCTGGACAAGAACGGTAACCCACTCACTACCGCGGCGCCCGTGCACCATCCGGCAACCCACAAGAAACCGTAGTAAGTTAGCGGCTGATTGCGCGAACAACGGGGAAAGGGAGCAGCGAAGGCTGCTCCCTTTGTACTGGATAGTGGTGCGGCCCCAGCTTCGACTCCCTCACTGGCGGAACATCTGCTGCCCGGCCCGGAACACATCCACGTAGGCTCTTACGCCGGCGTCGGTGGCGCGCAGAAACTCATCCGGGGTGTAGATTCCCCGCAGCTTGCCGCTTTCCATCAACCCGATGCGGTCACCCAGCAGCAAGGCTTCGCCGACGTCGTGGGTCACAAATACGATGGTCTTTCCCAGTTTCTGCTGCAGTTTCCTGAACTCCATCTGCAGCCCGGCACGGGTGATGGGATCGAGCGCACCGAAGGGTTCGTCCATCAGAAGGAGGGGAGGGTCGGCGGCCAGGGAACGGGCCAGCCCGACGCGCTGGCGCTGGCCGCCAGAAAGCTGGTGGGGATAGCGGTCCGCGAACTCCCGAGTCGGCAGGCCTACCAAGTCCAGCACCTCTGTAACCCGCGCCTCGATCTTTTGGCCGTCCCACTGCTCCAGCTTGGGCACCAAAGCCACGTTTTGCCGCACCGTGTAATGCGGAAATAAGCCGACCTCCTGAATGGCATAGCCGATGCTTCGTCGCAGCCTGATCGCGTCCCACTGTTCGACCGGGATTCCGTTCACGCGAATTTCGCCTCGCGTCGGCGCCAGCAGGCGATTGATCATCTTCAGACAAGTGGTCTTGCCCGACCCGCTGCGGCCAAGCAGCGCCAAGGTCTCGCCCCGGCGCACAGAGAAGCTCACGCCCGAGAGCAGCACCTTGCCTCCCGCAACGCTAAACTCCACATTCTTGAACTCGATCGTAATGGCGGCCGCGTTCATGTCATCAGGCCCGTGAGTGCCGCTACAGGGTATCAGAGGCGTGGCTCGATGGCGCTTGACTCCATAGCAAGGTTGCAGTGCTCTCTTCTGAGGAATTATTCCTACCCTGGGTCTATAACCTATAACTTTGCCTATTTCTTACCTGTGCTATATTGTAAGAATGAAACAGACTTACTCTCAAGTTAGCACCAAGGGTCAGATTGTCATTCCCGCGGAACTGCGAGAAGCCTTGCAGATTGCGCCGGGCACGCAGGTGGCGATGCGTCGCGAGGGTGATGCCATTATCTTGCGTCCGGTGACCGCGGCGTTCATCCGCAGTCTGCGCGGCTGTTTCGGAAAGGGGAAATCGATGGGACAAATCCGTGAACAGGAACACAGGCGAGAACGATGACGCACGTGCTCGATGCCAGCAGTCTGCTGCGGTTTCTCGACGATGAAGCGGGGGCGGGGCGGATCGAGGATCTGCTCAACAAAGCCAGGACGGGGGGAAATGAACTGCTGCTTTCGGCGATCAATTGGGGCGAGGTCGTCTACGTTCTGGTTCGCACGCACGGTGCGGCAAAAGCTCGACCCGTGGTGGATGGCCTGGCCAGCCTTCCTTTGAAAATTGTGAGCGCTACCGCCGCACACGCCGAAGAAGCTGCCTGGTTCAAGGAGCAGTTCAAGGTTCCCTACGCCGATGCCTTTGCCGGAGCGCTGGCTCGCCGCGAGAATGTCACCCTGGTGACTGCCGATTATGATTTCAAGAGCGCTGGGGCGGCCATCAAGGTAGAGTTTCTGCCGGCAAAGTAATCTGCTCTCCCGCGTCTTTCCGGCAAGCTGTTAACAAAACAATGCCGGAGCTGCCCAACAGGGCAAGCTCCGGCACGATTGTGAAATTTGCACAGTTCCAGCGTCAGCCGATCAGCGGACAGGCGAGTCCGGGTACTAGCGTCCCCAGCCGCCGCCGCCACCGCCGCCGCCCGAGCGCCCACGGCCACCACCACCGCCGCCGCGTCCGCCGCCGCCGCCAAAGCCGCCACGGCCTCCGCCACCGCCCCGCGGACGATCGGTCTTGGGACGCGCTTCGTTCACGGTCAAATTGCGGCCTCCGAGATTGGTGCCGTTCAGGGCTTCCATCGCCTTGCCGGCGGATTCGTCGTCGGCCATTTCGACAAAGGCGAAGCCGCGCGGTTGCCCGGTATCGCGGTCCGTAACAATGCTGACCTTGTCGACTGGGCCATAGGCTTCGAACAACCCGCGCACCTGGTCTTCAGTCGCGTCGAAAGTTAAATTCCCCACGTAGATGTTCTTCATTGGATCCTCACTTTTAGTATGCCGCTTGCTGGATCGAACATCGATCGCACGGGCGGACGCCGGTTGGGGTGTTTGCGCTCAAAGACTCGCTGACTCCTAGCCGCTCAAAAACGGAAGGGCAGCAACTGCCGCCCTTCTGTCGTCGTTTCGTTTACAGGACCTGAACGTTTTCAGCCTGCCAACCCTTAGCTCCACGCTTCACGTCGAAGCTGACAGCCTGACCTTCCTGCAGCGAACGGAAACCGTTCGACTGGATGGCCGAGAAGTGGACGAATACATCTTCGCCATTCTGACGTGAAATAAAACCAAAACCCTTGGCATCGTTAAACCACTTAACTGTTCCTTGTTCCATTTGTTTCTTTGTATATCCTTGTTGTTGATGTTGCGCTGAAGGATCGGAAGGTTGCAGGCAGAAATCGCTCAACTGAGAGGAGGGATGGCTGCTAGACGCGCCGCTCGTACATACGCAAAATCATCATACACGAAACCCTGGCATTGTGCCAGGCAAAACCCGTTGTGTTGGGAACCAGACACTAGCGGCGGAGCTTGGGCTTATAAATCTTTTTGGCAGAAACTACCTTTTGTGGCGAGGCGCCTCCGCTCCAGACCAAGATTAAGGACCCGTGGGGAACTTGGTTTCCGCAAGCGCGGGCAAAAATATGCCGGCGCCGTTGCGGCGCCGGCCCATCACTTGGTTATTGAGAACCAGTTGTACTCTGCACCACCGTCAATCGCGGATTGGGATCGGCTGCGCCGGTTGCAGGAGTGGCGAGATTGATCGATACCCACTTGTTGTTCGTCCGGTCTACAGGCCCGGTACCCCCTGTGGGGGCGGCATCGACCAGGTAGACGATCTCGTCGCACGAGCAAGGGTTCGAGGGAACCGGACTTCCGGTCGGCGGCTGTAGGAAGATTGCTCCCGTAGTGGCGCCATTGTTGGGATCCAGCACGTAGGGCAGCGACACACTCAGATTCATCTGCGGCCCCGCCGATCCACTGGTGTCGTAGGTCACCACCATGGTCCCGCCGGGTGCGGGGATGGTGGTGAAATCAACCTCGTTGGTCACGTTGGTTGACACCGGCTGGATCGTGCCTCCCGCATAGCTTATCAAGAACTGTGGGAGGCTGAATCCTGGCGGGGTGCTGTTCGTTCCACCCGTTTGCGGCTCGAACGATCCCTGCGTGACGGAGCTGTCGGTCCCGATCACAAAACCCTTGTTCGTGCTCACCAGGTAGAAAACGGGCTGGGGGCCGGTACCCAGACCGGCAACGGTAACCCGTCCGTTGGTGGGTACGTTGTAAGTGCCGGTGAAGGTATTTCGGGTTACCGTCCCAGCTTTGTTCTCGTCCGTCTGAAAGAGGGTGATGTTGCCCGTGCCGTCGAACTGACCCACGCCGAGCTGTACGTCGGGTCCGGCGGACGCCATCCCGTTGAGTTCCATCACGGCGGAACCATTCAACGAGGCGTCGCTGAAGCCGCCCCCGGTGACGTTGAGTACTGGCTGAAGCAGGGAGACCAAACTCAGAGAAGCGCCACTTAAGACCGGGTCCGTCTGCACTGCGATCAATTCATTCTTCGGGTTCAGAACATAGAAAGCATAGTCGAGAACGTTTGTGCCCACGTTCAGGGTGATCGTTCCACGCCCGGTTGTGGCGAAGTCCGCATCTGCCACCCACACGCCAGTGAAGGCTACTTGGCTAGCCACGGTTCCGTTGTCGTTGGTGTCTTCGATTCCGGCGGTCAGGTTTCCGGAGACATCCGCCGCGAAAGCACCGGCGCCCGCAGAACGATTGCCTCCAGGATCGGCTCCGAAGAAGCCCATGGCATACTTTCCCTTTAGCTGCGATATCCCCAGCGTCGGGAGGGTCTGTGCCTTGATGACGCCCGAACCGTAAACTTGCGGATGGGTGGAATCGGCCAGGATGAATCTTAGGTCGCCCGTCAGCGCCGGGGCCAACTCGTAGTTGTAGGTAGTGCCTCCGAACGTCAGGGTCATGGTACCCTGACCGTTGCTGCCGATGGTGTAGGTTCCAGTCACTGGCGCTTTTGTGAAGACATCCCCCGTCGCCAGACCGTTCTGGTCGAGGAAGCCGCTAAGGGTTCCGTCTGCAAGGCCAACGAAGCTGGCCGCGGTGTAGAACGGTTGACCATTATCAAAGCCGTTAAACGAGAATGCAAAGTTTCCCTCTAGTCTTCCCACAATTGTGAGGGTAAGGAGGGCGGTGGCGGTAACAGAGTCGGCATCGGTCACCTGCACCGTTATCGGGAAAGGTCCGGCAGGCCCGGTAGGAATTCCAGAGATCGTTCCGGTGGCTGGGCCCAGGGTCAATCCCGCAGGCAGAGTCCCGGTAGTGACGGTCCACGTAAAGGGAGCCAGCCCACCCGAGTTCGTCAAAGTGGCACTGTAGTTCAAGCCGATGGTCCCATTCGGAAGTGAGGTCGTGGTGACCTGGGGAGGCGGATTGATGGTGATGGAAAAGCCCCCCGTATCATAGGCCGAGGTCGGCATCTGTGAGTCCGTCACCTTGAGCACGAAGTTGTAGGTTTTGGCGCTCCCGTCGGAATTCAGATCGGTGATCGGCGGCGTGCCGCTGATCACGCCTTGCGGGCTCAGGCTCAAACCCGGAGGCAGGGTCCCGGAGTTGAGCTGCCAGCCGAACGGCCCTTGTCCTCCAATGGTGCCCATGGTGACGGTGTACGGCAACAGCACTTCCCCATCGGGCACAGTCTTATTAGCGATGAGCAACGCCCCTGGGCCGCTGGCTGGCGCGTGACCGGCACATGCCGTCAGTACACCCAAGTAGAGTGACAAGGCGAGAAACGGAAGAGGCTTAAACCCTTTCATGCAACTCCTCAACGTATTCTGAAAGCTGGTTCTGTGGATGCCACTCCCGAGAGACCGGCCGACTTTCTGGCGGCGCAGCCTGACAGCATCGTGCGGCACGACACTCTGGGCGGAGCAACGGAAGAGGTCCCTGTTATCCAGCAGGGTAATTCACCTGTGCTTAAATGCAAGCTTTTCTTGACCTGAGCACGCCAACTTCGCGCACCCAACTGTCACTTGATTTTCTCACAGGATACCGGGAAGCGGCGAACTCTTCGCCAAAAAGAGGGTCAGGAGATCTTCCGAGGGCCAAAGTGGGAATGGCCGCTCGCCAACCGCTCTGCTATCCTTGCCCTTTGTTCGGAGGCCAGCCGTGAGCTGCAAGACTTTCCTGCTTTCATTCTGTTTTGTCGCCGTAACCATATTCGCTCAGCAAACCTCAGCACAGACCGCTCCGGCGGGAACCAATCCCGGCAATGCACCCAATGCGGCCCAAGCTCCAGTTGAGCCCACCTTGCCCTACATCCCCAGCCTCGACGTTTCCGCCATGGACCGATCGGCGGACCCGTGCGTGGACTTCTACCAGTACTCCTGCGGTGGCTGGCAGCAGAAGAATCCCATTCCCGCCGACCAGGTGCGCTGGGACGTTTATTCGAAGCTGTACGAAGATAATCTCAATTATTTGCGGGGCATCCTCGAACAAGCAGCCACGGCCAAGGGCAGCGATGCCGTTACCCGGAAGATTGGCGATTACTACGCCGCCTGTATGGACGAATCCGCGGTGGAAAAACTTGGCGCCAAACCCATGCAGTCTGCGCTCGACCAGGTGCAGGCGGTCAAGAGCGTTCACGAGCTGGCGCCGCTGGTGGCGCGTCTGCATCTCGCCGGCGATTCGCTGCTCTTCGACAGCGGCTCGCAGCAGGATCCCGATGACTCCGATGCCATGATTGTGGGTGTGGGGCAAGGCGGGCTGGGCCTTCCGGACCGCGATTACTACACCAAGGAGGATGCCAAGTCGAAAGAAATTCGCGCCCGCTATCTGCTGCACGTGCAGAAGATGTTCGAGCTGCTGGGCGACTCGCCGGCCACCGCGAAAAAAGAGGCCGACACCGTCATGCGCATCGAGACCAGCCTGGCGAAAGCTTCGCTGACCCGGGTCGACCGGCGCGATCCTTACAAAGTGAAGCACAAGATGAAGGCGGCCGAGCTGAACGTGCTGGCGCCGAACTTCGATTGGAGCGTGTATTTTTCTGCCGCACAGGTCCCTCCGTTCGAAATTCTGAATGTGGAGTCGCCGGCATTTTTGAAGCAGCTCAATGCTGATCTGACTTCCACTTCGCTGGCGGACTGGAAGAGTTATCTGCGCTTTCATGTGGCGAATTCGCGCTCGCCATTTCTGTCTTCGGCTTTCGTCAACGAGAACTTCGCCTTCTATCGCCAATACCTGCGCGGGGCCAAGGAGCTTCAGCCGCGCTGGAAGCGTTGCGTGCAATACGTAGATCGGCAACTCGGCGAGGCGCTGGGCCAGGCCTACGTGCGCAAAACGTTTCCCCCCGAGCTGAAGGCCGCCACGCTCGACATGACTCGGGAGATTGAGGATGCCATGGGCTTGCGCATCCAGCAATTGGATTGGATGAGTCCGCAGACCAAGCAGCAGGCGCTCAACAAGCTACATGCCATCCGCAACAAGATCGGCTATCCCGATAAGTGGCGCGACTATAGCTCAGTCGTGATCGCGCGCGATGATTTCTTTGGCAACGCCGAGCGCGCCGAAGAATTCGAGAACCATCGCGCGTTCAACAAAGTGGGCAAGCCCGTGGACCGCGCGGAGTGGGACATGTCCCCACCCACGGTGAACGCCTACTTCAACCCGCAGATGAACGACATCAACTTCCCCGCCGGCGTGCTGCAACCGCCGCTCTACGACGCCAAGCTGGACGATGCTCCCAACTACGGCAACACCGGCTCGACCATTGGACATGAGCTGACCCATGGCTTCGACGACGAAGGCCGCCAGTTCGACGCCAAGGGCAATCTGAAGGATTGGTGGACCACGCAGGACGCCGCGCAGTTCGTCAAGCACGCCGACTGCGTGGTGGACCAGTATGCGAAGTACGTGGTGGTGGACGACATCCGCATCAATTCCAAGCTGACGGAAGGCGAGGATGTGGCCGACCTGGGCGGCACCATTCTGGCCTATATCGCATGGAAGGATGCAGACAAGGGCAAGCAACTGACGAGCCGCGACGGTTTGACTCCTGACCAGCGGTTCTTTGTTGGCTTCGCGCAATGGGCCTGCGCCAACGATCGGCCCGAAGACTTGCGGGCGCGCGCCATCACCGATCCGCACTCTCCGGCGAAATACCGCATCAACGGCGTAGTAGTGAATGTGCCGGAATTCGGCACGGCGTTTTCATGCAAGCCCGGTCAGGCTATGGTGAAGGCAGCAGACAAGGTGTGCAAGGTATGGTGACGAAGGTGGCATTTAAGGGCGCCAGACTTCGGAGCGCATGACATCGAAATGGTGGTCGTATGTCCAGATCTCCATTTTCAACCTCGTCCCCATGGCAGCCAGGGTAGCGTCAAATAGCGTAATGGGCTGATCTGGTAAAGCCGATAGCGTCATAACGCCAGTCAGATAGTCTTCGATTAAAGGACTCACCGGAGTGCCACTCTTCAGGATCTCGTCCAGCCAAGCAGATGCCGCCTTCGGGCCCACCCGGCGAAGTACGAGAGCATGCGTCTCCAGAAGGATTGGGTAGGTTACGATCACATAGCGACTCTCCCGCGTCAGCCGCTTCAACTCCTTTTGGGCACGGCGGTGGTGAGCGTCATTAGGATCAACGGCTGCGTAGAGAGGTCCTGAATCGGCGAGAACGGCGCGGTTCATCTCTCGGCAAAGTAGCGATCATGTTCCTGACTCACATCTGTCAGTCCACTTCCGCGTTTCGCAGGCGTGATACGCAAGGGCCTGCGGCGGCCGAGATAGCCACGTTGAGTTAGAAATTGACGCAAAGCCGATTGCACGACAGCCGTCAGTGCGGGACGAGCTTCTTGGTCACGAGCATAGCTTTCCACGGCATCGGCGAGATCGTCGGGAATGGTCACAGTAGCGCGTCTCATTGTTCACCTGCTGGATTATGATAGCACCAGTCGGTGAAGCTGGTGCAGCCAACGCCGTTGCTCACCCAAACAGTCGCATCAATCCCTTCGCCGGCAAATCGGGCACGAGGAATTTGCTGGCATTGCCTGCATAATTCGTCAGCGCTTCTGCAGCGCCGTAGCCGCTGCGCACGGCGCCTTCCATGGTTGAGGGCCATCCTGTCGCCGTCCAATCTCCCGCGAGGAAGAGCCTGGGCCACGGACTGATGTGGGAAGGACGAAACGCGTCGCTGCCCGGAGCGGGCGAAAACGTCGCATGCACTTCCTTGATGACCGTCGCTTTCGTCAGTATGGCCTCGCGCACAGCCGGAAAAAATTCGCCCAGCTCCTTGACGGCCATCTCGATAATCTCAGCTCGCGATTTCTCCACCAGCGTTTTCGACGCGCTCACCACCAGCTCCAGGTAGCTGCCGCTCTGCGCCGAATCCCTCCGGGTCGCCAGTATCTTCGACTTCTGGAACATCCATTGAATGGTGCGCTCCAGCAGCACCGCATGTTCCAAGGGCGTGACCTCGCAGTCGAACCAAAGGTGTATCCCGGTGATCGGAGAGGACGTAAAGTTGCGCAGCTCATCGCGCAGCGGTGCGAGTTCCGGAGCATCCGGCAACAGCTTTTCGACCCCGTTGAACGGGGTCGCCAGAATCGTGTAGTCGGCGCGCACGTCCTCGCCGCCGACACAAAGCTGCACACCCTCGGCATTGGCGCGAACCGAATCCACAGCGGCCCGGGTGTGCACTCTCCCACCGCGCGCTTCGATGTAGCCCGCCGCTGTCCCGTAAAGCTGGGAGAGCGGGACAGACGGAACTCCCATGCGTCCGGCTTCGGCCGACTTCAGAAACGATTCGCGAAACACTTGCGCGGCGTAGCGCACGGACATCCGGGCCAGATCTTCGTTGAGGGCGCTGACCAGCACCGGCATCCAGAAGCGATCGATGGCCTGTTGCGGCTGGCCGTGACGCAGGAGCCACGACAGGAAATTTTCGCCGTCATCCTTGGGAAGCTTGGGGACGAGTGCCATCATCGCGCGGGCGATGGCGAACCTGTCTTTCAAATCGAGTACGGACGAGTCGAGGAACGACGGCGCAGCATGGAAAGGCGGCGGCAGCGCTCCCGGCTTCAGCGTCGAGGAGCGCCCTCCCGGAAGGATGAACGTGATCTCGTCGTACCAGTGGATTTGCTGCTCCACCCCGAGTCGGCGGTAGAACTCGATGAGGTTGGTGCAACAGCCCAGCAGTACATGCTGGCAGTTGTCCACAACTTCCGCGGTGCCGGGCAGCTCATACGAGGATGCGCGCCCACCCAGGTAGGGACGCCGCTCAAACAACTCAACTTGATATCCCGCCTCGGCCAGCGCGCTTCCTGCGGCTAGACCTGCGAGTCCTCCGCCGACAATGGCGACGGTCGGACGATGCTGGTTTGGCTGCGCGGCGCTCATGTCAGGCGCTTCCAGAATCCCTTGCCCAGCACGGCCAGCTTCTCCGCGGTGCTCAACCGAACGCGCTGCGCGAAGACGTCATAGTTGCGGGCTGCGATCTTCTCCAGCAGCCGCCGATAGATCTCAACCAGCGTCCACAACGCGGGCTGGCTCTGTTCGTCCACCAGCGGCAGCAGTTCGTCGGCCGCGCGGTAGAATTCGCGCGCGCGCCCGGCTTCGAACTCCAGCACCGGGCGCAACTGGGCGGATGCAGTGCCATTGGTCAGCGAGCGGGCCTCGACTCCGAAGCGCGCCAGATCTTCCTTCGGCAAGTACACGCGTCCCATCTCCGCGTCTTCTTTTACGTCGCGAATGATGTTGGTGAGCTGAAACGCGACCCCGGTTTGCTCCGCCAGCTTCTCGGCGCGCGGGTCGCGATAGCCAAAGATGCGAATGCAGATCAAACCGACGACCGACGCTACGTGATAGCAGTAATCGTAAAGCTGATCGAAGGTGTCGTACTGGAGTTGCGCGGGTTCCGCGCCCAGCGCGGGTTTCGGGGCAACGCCCGGTTGGGGCACATCCATCGCCGTGCCGTGCACCAGTTTTTCCAGCAGCTCCATGGGGATTTTGTGCAGCTTCTGCGAATCCGCCAGGGCAAATAACACCGGATCGTCAGTAGGCTCGCCTGCCACGACGCGACGCAGCGCGTTGATCCAGTCATCCAGCTTCTCGCGGCGCTGCTGCGCCGGGATGGAAGGATCGTCGGAGATGTCGTCGGCATGGCGCATGAAGGCATACACGGCCGAAACGGCATTGCGCTTGGAGGCAGGCAGAACCAGGAAGCCGTAGTAGAAATTCTTGGCGGCGGAGCGTGCGATGTGACGACAAACTCCGTAGGCGGCCCGCAACTGGAGCGGGTGTTTTTTCACAACAGCTTTCCTGCGGCTGCGCGTGCCAGCAGCCACAACTTGCGCGGCTTGGAGATGACGGGCCGCCGCGTCAACACGTCGTAACCCTGGCGCTCGATGGCGTTCAGGATCTCAAGCCCGCCGCGGCTGAACAATTCGATGTCCAGCGCCAGATGTTTATCCACCATCTTCGCCAGTGGCAGGCCCATCTGAAACCACTCCCGGGCGCGGGCAACTTCAAACTTCATCATCTCCAGAAATTGTGGGGTGGCGTGGCGCTCGGCGATGTCATCTTCCGTCACCCCGTACTTCGCAAGATCTTCCAGCGGAAGATAGATCCGACCTTTGCCATAATCAACGGCAACGTCTTGCCAGAAGTTCGCCAACTGCAGCGCCGTGCAGGTGTAGTCGGAAAACTTTTGCCGCTCGGCGTCGCGATAGCCGCACACGTAGAGCACCAGATGTCCAACAGGATTGGCGGAATATTGGCAGTAGCCCAGTACGTCATCGAAGGTGGGATAGCGTGCGGTCGTCTGGTCCTGGCGAAACGCCCGCAGCAGATCGGAGAATTCGTGCTGCGGAATATCAAGTTCGCGCACGGTCAGCCGCAGAGCGACCAAGACCGGATGCCTGGGCTCTCCGGAGTAACACTGCTCCAGTTCGGCTTCCCATTGATCGAGCAAGGCCAAGGACTGTTGAGGATCGCCGACCTCGTCGCCCAGATCGTCCGAGATCCGGCAGTAGGCGTAAACGTTGTAGAAATGCTGATGCAGATGTTTGGGGAGAAACCAGGTTACGACCGAGAAATTCTCGTAATGCGAGTGCGCAAGACGGGAGCAGTATTGTTGTGCTTCATGAAGTGATGGCGCGCTCTCGGGAATGGCGTACTCCGGAGGGAGCGATCGCCAACCCGCCGAGGCTGTGGGACCGTGCTGTGCAAAATCCACGCGATTATGAGTGGGAAGAGAAGACATCAGGAAGATTGTACCGGGGACTGCGTCCGACTTTAGATGTGTGAAAACTGTGCCGTCCCTGAAGGGACTCGGAATCTATTTCCCACCTTACCCAGCACTCCGCCTGCGGCTCCGTGCTGGGCTAAATTCTTTCGTCCCTGCGGGGCTGGAGTTTGCGCAATCCGTCCACCGTGCCAAATCAAAACGAGCTCTCACACACCCTATTGAGCCCCAAATAGCGCACTGCTTCTGTCGCGGTTCCCTTACGTTCCCGGGATGATGGCCGTCTTGATGTCGCCGTTGCGATTGAGCATGTGCCGCAATACGTGCTGCAAGCGCGACAGCGGCGCTTCGCCGGTGATGTAGTCGGTGCCCTTGATCTTGTTCTCGCAGATCAGGGAGAACGCTTTGCGCACCGTCTCCGGCGTGTGATGGAAGGTGGCTTTCAGCGTCAGCTCGTTATAGTGCAGGCGCTGCGTGTCCAGGGCAACCGTGGTCCCGCTGGCGCAACCGCCGAAGAAGTTGACGGTGCCGCCTTTGCGCACCATGTCAATGGTCCACTCCCAGGCTTGCGGGCGGCCTACCGCCTCGATGACCACGTCGCAACCGCGTGCTTCGGGAGTGAGCCTGCGCACCGCCTTCACAGGATCGTCCACAGAGGCGATCAGGACCGTGCTGTCGGCGCCCAAGCGGCGAGCGGGGCCCACTTGCGACTCACGCTTGACCACGGAGATGACGTTGCAACCGGCCAGCTTGGCCACCTGCACGAACATCAAGCCGATGGGACCGGCGCCGATCACGGCCACCGAGTCGCCAATCTCCAATTTGGTTTCGTGCAAACCGCGCAGCACGCAGGCCAGCGGCTCAACCATGGCGGCCTCTTCGTAGCTGACGTGCTTCGGGATGGCCAGCATATTGGTTTCCACGATGCGCCGGGGAATGCGAATGTACTCGGCATAGGCGCCGTTGTTGAACAGCAGGTCCGAACAGAGATTCTCCTGGTGCTTGGAACAATAGAAGCAAGTGCCACACGGGGCGGAATTCAGCGCCACCACCCGCATGCCCTTGCGGAAACCCCTGACATTGGGCCCAACCTCTTCCACCACACCCGCCAACTCATGTCCAAACAGGGCCGGAGGCACGATCATGCGCGCGTGATAGCCGCGCTGATACACCTTGAGATCGGTGCCACAGGTCAGGGCCACTTGCACCTTGACCAGCACTTCCCCTTCATCCAGCGTGGGAATCGGCACCTGCTCGATCTTGACGTCCTCTTTGCCATAGAGGACCGCCGCTGTCATCTGTCTGCTCACTTATTGGTCCTTCCATATGCTGCCCGGCTGAATGACCACCTTCATGGAGTCCGGTTTGGGATGGGCAGCCAAATGCAGCGCTTCAACCGACCCGGCCAGCGGAAAGCGGTGACTGATGAGCCGCTCTAATTCCATTTCGCCGCTGAGCACAAACCGCGCGGACTCTTCCTGCAAGTCCACAGAAGCGCTGTACGACCCCAAGAGACTCTTTTCATCGACGCAAACCGCCGCCGGATCGATGGTTGCCTCACCGTGCTGGGTTTGCGCAAACAGCAATACCCGTCCGCCAGGACGCGTCGCATCCATGGCGGTACGAATTAAAGCGTTGCCGGCTACCGCCAGTATGCCCGCATCCGCCCCCCGGCCCTCCGTCAGCTCTTTAACGGCTCTTACGGTCTCAGAGGTGGAAGCGTCGATGTTTTCGTTCAGGCCGAACGTCTGAGCTATTGTATGCCTCTGAGGAAACAAATCGGAAGTCATTACCCGCGCCCCGCAACGGCGCGCCAGCACCGCCAGGATGATGCCAATCGGCCCCTGGCCGATCACCAGCACCGATTCCCCAGCCGTAAGTCTCAGCGTTTCAATACCCTTCATGCAGGTGTTGATGGGCTCGATGAAAGCAGCCTGCTCGAAAGAAACGCCATCCGGAATACGAATGACCCCCTTGCGAACGATCCACTCCATCACCCGAACATATTCGGCAAAACCGCCTCCGCTGGGCTCGTAGCCCGCAGTGGCGCCGACTTTCTTGTACGTCGGACATTGGGCGAACACCTTGTGCCGGCAATAGAAGCATTCCCCGCAGGGGATGTGGTGAAACACCATCACACGGTCGCCCAGTTCGTAGCCGCCAACATCTTCGCCGAGCGCAGCAACCACCCCGGTCGTTTCATGGCCAAAGATGCGCGGGGCGGAATGGGAACCGGTGGCAATCTTCTTGAGATCGGTGCCACAGATGCCGCAGGTGTGGACCCGAACCAGGATTTCTCCTGGGCCGATCTTCGGTACCGGGACAGTCTCCAGCCGGACATCGTTCACGCCGCGATAAACTGCCGCCTGCATAGTCGCGGGGAGGGCCTGGTGGCCGACGGAACTACCGAGTTGGGTCGCGCTCGACATGTCAGAAATCAGTTGTCAGTTGTCAGTAGTCAGTTGCCAGTTCTCTCAGTTGCCAGTTGACCACTGACTACTGGCTACTGCCTTCAATTAGATGTTGCAACTCCCGGCACAGGTTCGCAGATGCAATCTTGCTGTTCTTCCTCATTTTTCCCAGCGTGGCCCACCACTTCGGGTGAAGCGCTACATAGACCAGGAACTGCCGTGTGTCAAACCTTCCGTTGCCGTCAATAAATCGATTCATGGGCGGCATCGCAAATCCGGAGTCATCGGAAATGGCCTTCACGGCAGCGAACTCCAGCCTTCGCTCCTTCGCCACCTGGGCTACCGCCGCGCCCTCCATGTCCACCACGTCCGCCCCGTATTTCGTCAGCCAGGCCTGTTTCTGTGCGAAATCACTTACGTCTGGCGAGCTCGCCAGCACCCATTCGCCGCCACGCGTCGGGTAGCGGTCGCCGGTAGCGACATCCACCAGCTCGCGAATCCGGCCAACGTCGCCCACCTTCAGGTTGGGCGAGATTGCACCCGCCATGCCCGCCGAAACCAGCAGCTTCGGCTGGGCGTGCTCAATCACCACTTCGGCGGCGTGACGGGCGCGTTTTTCTCCGATACCGCCAACCGCGACCATCGCCTCCGGCAGCTCGAACAGCTCAACACCGTCCACGTGCAGCGGCTGCATCTTTATCCTGGCAAGAAGCGGCGCCAGTTCCACCCGCATCGCCACCACAACAGCGATGGGCTTACGGGGCATAGCCGTTTGCCTGGAACCACTCCACCGCGCGGCGCAAAGCGCCATCGACCGGCCCCGGGTTCCAGCCCAGCTCGCGCTCGGCCTTGGCGCTGGTGATAAACATCTTCTTGCGTCCCATGCGTACCGAGTCCAGGGTCACCCGCGGCTCGCGCTTCATTATCGTACCGCTGACCAGCGTGTCCACCACGCCCGTCGCATACGCCACTGCGTAAGGCAGCTTAATCTTCGGCGAAGGCAGACCTGTGATCGCGGCCAATTTATCCAGGATCTGCTTCAACGTCAGGTTCTCACCGCCAAGAATGTAGCGCTCACCCGGCACCGCTTTTTCCATGGCCAGCAAGTGTCCTTGAGCGCAATCCACCACATCCACCAAGTTCAGCCCCGTTTCCACATAGGCCGGAAATTTGCGGCGAAGAAAGTCAACCACGATCCGGCCAGTGGGCGTCGGCTTGATGTCGCGCTCGCCGATCGGAGTCGTCGGATTCACCACCACCACGTTTTGCCCGCGGCGTGCCGCCTCGATCGCCAACTGTTCCGCCATGAATTTGCTGCGCTTGTAATCGCCAATCATGTTGGATAGCGTGACCGGCGTTTTCTCGTCGGTAAGACGGCCGTTGTTGCCGAACCCCATGGTGGCAACGCTGCTGGTATAAATAACCCGCCGCACGCCCGAATCTCTCGCCGCCGCCAGGACGTTGCGGGTGCCCTCAACGTTGGAGTCGTAAAGCTCTTGACCGTTGCGCGACCAAAGCCGGTAGTCGGCGGCCACGTGGAAGACAAACTCGCAACCCGACATGCCGGTCTTCAGCGACTGCAGATCGCGCAGATCGCCCACCACACGCTCCGCCGGCAGGTCGGCGATGTTGTCCATACGGCTGGTGGGACGCACCAGCAGCCGCAACTCCGCGCCTCGGGAAAGCAGTTGACGGGCAACGTGGCTGCCCAGAAATCCGGTCGCGCCTGTGAGGAAACATTTCATGTTTCAGTAGCCAGTAGCCAGTAGCCAGTAGTCAGTTGTCAGTAGTCAGTTATCAGTGCCGTCAGCGGACCAAGTTGGCAATGTTAGCGACCCGAATCACATCCCGCTCTGCTGGCGTGGGAGAACCTATCATCTGCTGCCTACCGGCAACTGACTACTGACCTTTGCATACGTGGTCAGCGCCAGCAGCGGGAAATACTGCCGGTACATGTAGTACATCAGGTAAAACACTCGCGGAAATCCCGTGCCGGTGTAGAGCGACTCATCCCAGGAACCGTCGCGCCGCTGCGTCTTCAGCAGATAGGCGATACCGTGCTGCAGCGAATCGTTGCGCGTGTCATTGGCGGCGAGCAATCCCATCACCGCCCACGCTGTTTGCGAAGGCGTGCTTGGACCAACTCCCTTGGTGTTGGCATCGTCGTAGGAGTCGCAAGTCTCGCCCCAGCCGCCGTCCGGATTCTGCATCATGCGCAGCCACTCCACGGCCTGCAGCACGAAAGTCTCGTGATAATCCACGCCGACCGCTTCCAGCCCGCGCAGCACCTGCATGGTCCCGTAGATATAGTTCACGCCCCAGCGTCCGAACCAGGAGCCGTCAACTGCCTGTTCGCGCTTGATGAACTCGACCGCCCGCCGCACCGGTTGGTCCTTCAACGAATAGCCATAGCTCGCCAGACATTCCAGGACGCGGCCGGTGATATCGACCGTGGGCGGATCAAGCATGGCGTTGTGGTCGGCGAAGGGAATGTTCTGGAAGACCATGCGGGTGTTGTTCTTGTCGAACGAGGCCCAGCCGCCGTTCTTGCACTGCATCGACAATATCCAGTCCAGTGCGCGCTGCGCCGACTTGGTGTGATAGCTCTCGTTGCTGGTCTTTACCCGGCTGAGGGCCAGCATGACCTGGGCGCTGTCGTCCACATCGGGATAGAACTCGTTGTTGAACTCGAAGTACCAGCCCGCCGGGGCTGCCTTGCGGTTCTTCACGCACCAGTCGCCTTTGCGGGTCACCTGCTTGCGCAGCATCCACTCGCAGGGCCGCACCAGGCGAGGATCGTTGGCCGCCACGCCGCTTTCCGCCAGGGCAAACACGGCATACGCGGTGTCCCATATCGGCGACATGCAGGGTTGCATGCGAAACGTGGCCTCTTCCTCGATGCCGAGTTTTTCGAACTCGTCCATCGCGCGGATGAATTGCGGATCGTCCAGCGAGTAACCCAGGCAGCGCAGAGCGATGATGGAGTTCATGATGCCAGGATAGATTGCGCCCAGGCCATCGCTCATCTCCATGCGCTCCAACATCCACTTCTCGGCGACCTTCAAGGCGCGCGTACGCAGCGGACGAACATGAATCTGCTCCAGCAGGTGGACAATGCGATCGAGCACCAGAAAGAAATTGCGCCAGCTCACCAGCTTGTCGGCCCAGCGCAGGCGTAGATGGCTCCGCCCGCCCACAAAGAGCTCGTCAATCCCCTGTTCCGCGGGGATCTTCTTGAACGGCTTCTTGGCATAGGCGATGGAGAGCGGCACCAGAATGGCGCGCGACCAGGACGAAATTTCGTAGATGTTGAACCAGAACCACTTGGGAAACAGCACGATCTCAGGCGGAATTGCCGGCACCGCGTCGTAATCGTATTGCCCGAGGAAGCACAGATAAATCTTGGTAAAGGTATTGACCGCAGTGACGCCGCCCAAGGCGAGAATGCGCTCGCGGGCCTTGCTGAGCTGCGGATGATCGGCACTGTAGCCCGCCATCTTCAGCGCGAAATAGGCCTTAATGCAGGCGCTGATGTTGGATGGGCCATCGTTGTAAATGGGCCAGCCGCCGTCGGCATTCTGGCGATTCAGGATCTCGGTGGCGCACTTCTTTATCCGCACCGGATCTTCGGTGCCCAGCAGACGATGCAGCAGGATGTAATCGGAAACCAGGGTGGTGTCGGCGCCCAACTCGCCGCACCAGTAACCCTCTTCGCGGTCCTGGATGGAGAACAGGTATCGCCGCGAAGCATCGATGGCGGCAGCCACCCGGCTCTTGATGTCATCGATTTTGCCGAAGCGCACTTCGGCACGATCGGTAGGACCTTCCATTCCCTCTCTACTCCGCCATGGCTGGCGCAGCGCCAATGGCCTCGACGATCTCGGAGGGCAGTCCGAAACGCACGTGCTCCGGCATGACCTCGATTTCACGCATATTGGTGAAACCCTGCTCTTCCAGGAAAGTCACGGCCTGTTGCACCAGGATCTCGGGGGCCGAGGCGCCCGCCGTCAAACCCACCGTATTGACGTTTTCCAGCCACTCCGGTTTGATCGAGCGGTAGTTCTCGATGAGATGGGACTGCGCCCCCAGATTGCGGGCGACTTCGACCAGGCGGTTGGAATTGGAACTGTTGTCGGAGCCGACAATCAGCAGCAGGTCACACTCGCCGGCGACATCCTTCACCGCGGTTTGCCGGTTCTCCGTGGCATAGCAAATGTCCTGCGCGTGCGGCCCCTGGATGTTGGGAAACTTCTCCCGGAGCGCCGCGATAACGTGGCTGGTCTCGTCGAGACTCAGCGTGGTCTGCGTCAGATAGGCGACCCGGTTGGGATCGGGAACTTGCAGGTCTTCCACCTCCTCGGGCGAGTCCACCACCTGGGTAACGCTGGGCGCTTCGCCGAGCGTACCAATGACTTCATCGTGGTCGCGGTGGCCGATGAGGATGAGCGAATAGCCTTCCCGCGCAAACTTGACGGCTTCAACGTGGACCTTGGTGACCAGCGGGCAGGTGGCATCAATCACCCGCAACTCACGCAGTTTGCTAGCGTCGCGCACCTCGGGCGCGACCCCGTGAGCGCTGTAGATGATGCGCTCGCCGGCCGGGACTTCCTGCACGCTGTCCACAAAGATAGCGCCCTTGGCGCTCAACTCGTCCACCACATAACGGTTGTGGACGATCTCTTTGCGCACGTAAATCGGCGCTCCGAAGGTCTCCAAGGCGATGCGAACAATGTCAATGGCGCGAACCACGCCGGCGCAGAAGCCCCGCGGCTTCAACAGAAGGAGGGTCTTGGCGTTGCTTTCAGTCATTCTTTTTGTGCATCCAGTATACGGGTAGAAACCCGCTTTTCCCCACGGTTACTCTATTGTATGCAGCAGCGCTGGAATCACCAAGGTAACGGCCTGAAGCGGGACAATTTAGCAGCCTAAGGCGCAAATTTCGCAGCCAATGGGGAACGGGCGGACGGGGATGCGATGTCGGGGCGAGCAGACAGGTTTTGGCCGACGCCGCTGCAGGCTGCGCGAAAATCATTGCG
Organism: uncultured Acidobacteriaceae bacterium; assembly: GCA_963836875.1. GTDB lineage: Bacteria > Acidobacteriota > Terriglobia > Terriglobales > Acidobacteriaceae > Bog-257. The sequence goes on along the minus strand of CAWIKZ010000005.1, from coordinate 360,587 downwards.
AAGACTTTTGGTGGATTTATGCGGGGGAAGGAGCGCTTCAGCGCTCCGGGAAAAGTTTCGACTTTGATCATGCGCTTTAGCGCTGGCCTCGGGAAATCCCGCCGCTAAAGCCGATTCAAAAGACGAATGCTCGTCCGCTGGACTAAAATCCAGCTCCCCCTGCTGAAGCAGGGGGCTCCCACCAACAGATCTCTCCCAGACTTTTTCGCCTGCCTGTAGCCGGGCGAAGCCCACACTGTACAATCCTTGGGCAGGAGAGCCTGCCCATGACCGGCAACGAAATCGCGAACATGTACGAATTCAGCTACGGAGCCATCAAAGCACAGGCCAATGAATATGTATTGGGTTTATAGCCTACCCAACTGGCTTTTTGGACTGCTCACTGTAGGCCTTTTTGTTGCCTTCGGCCTGGCAGGGGTATTTCCCACCCGCGCCTGGATTCGTGGTATGCACGCCCAGTGCTCTCATAACGATATTGTCGGCTTTTACCTGGCTGGAATAACCGTACTCTACGGAGTCTCGTTGGGTTTGCTCGCCATCGGGGCATGGACGACCTACACCGACACGGAAGCCAAAGTGGCGCAAGAGGCAGCAGCCTTGTCCACCCTCTATCGCAGCGTTGGCGGTCTTCCGGAGGCATCGCGTAGTTTGCTGCAGAATGATCTCCGCCTTTATACCCGCGAGGTTATCGACGTAGGTTGGCCTGAGCAACGGCGCGGCCTCCTACCAACTGAAAACAGGGCGCCTCTGGATAAATTCCAAAGGGATTTTGAGGCGTTTGAGCCCTTCCCCGAAGAACAGAAAATTCTGGTGGCGGACATTTCCCGGGAGTTCGATACTCTGCAGGGGTCGCGAAGCATTCGTCTGGATAGCGTGACTGCCGAATTGCCGCCACCGCTATGGGCGTTGATCCTGCTAGGCGCGTTGATCTGCATTGTGGTTACCTGGTTCTTCTATATGGAGAGCCTGAAAATGCACCTGTGGATGACTGTCTTTACCGCATTGCTTCTCGGGCTGATGGTCTTCATGGTGGCCGCGCTCGATAATCCCTATCGCGGAGAGGTTAGCGTCAGTCCGGCGCCCTTCGAGCGCGTTTACAAACAGATGGTCATACCGAGCAAGTAATACCTGTGGTGCGCAAAACTTGCATCGGGCAACAACTGATCAGGCATTGACAAGATTCTCTGCGTTCACAGAGCCCAACCCTGAATGTATGGTCCGCCGCTTTATCCCACCAAAAAGTACACCCCCGGGTTATCCTCTGACTTGCTGCAGCCTGCGTGGAGGGCGAAAGGCCGCTGTACAATCCTTGGGCAGGAGAGCCCGATCATGACCGGCCACGAAATTGCCAAGATGTACGAATTCAGCTACGGCGCCATCAAACGCAACCTTGATGAAGTCAGCAACGAAGACAGCCTTGTGCAGCCGCCGGGCGCGGGCAACTGCCTGAACTGGGTCCTGGGACACATCGTGGTTGCCCGCGACACAATCCTGGGCCTGGCCGGTGGCGCGCCCGTGGTTGGGGACGAGGTGGCCGCGCACTATCGCCGAGGATCGGAGCCGCTGCGGCCCGGCGACAAAGTGCCTGATCTCGCTACGCTCCGTGGCCTGCTACGCGATTCGCAACATCGACTGCTTCCCGCGCTGGCGGCGCTCTCGGACGAGGCGCTGGCCCTTCCCGTGCCGGAGCCGACGCGTCAACCCCCGCTCACAGGTTCAGTCGCGGACGCGCTGGTTCGTCTCCATTATCACGAGGGCTATCACAACGGACAGATGGGACTGCTGCGCAGGCTGGCGGGAAAAGAGGGGGCGATCAAATAACCGTCGCCGTGTGAACCAAATTTGCTATTTGCCAGTGGAATCTATTGGCCGAAAATCGAGCGCCATAGGCGCGGAATAGTTTAGCCCAGCACGGAGCCGCAGGCGGAGTGCTGGGTAAAGCCGAAAATAGAGCCGAGTCCCTTTAGGGGCAATAATATAGTTGCCTAACCAGAAGGGGCAGGCATATGATTTTATCCGTTGCGGAATCGCCAGTGGGCGTGCTCCGTGTCTTTACTTTGGACGATCTCATGCGACTCTTCGATCTCCGTGGGCTGATCTCACTGATGTCCCGTCTGGACACGATTCAAGATTCCTTCGCCGGTTTTATCCAAGAGGGGCACGGAGGAGTAACTCTTATTCCTGAGCAAGTTGAGCGCGTCAATCAAATAGTTCAAGAGATCGGTAAGTACTGTGGGGAAGTTGGATTCCAGAATTCCCTCTATAAAATAGCCGCGAGTAAGCTTTATCTTGAGCACCCTCTCCAAACGCTCAGAAGTTATGGCGCAGTGAGTACAGAGCTAAGAAACATAAATGACGTTCTCCTCCTCGACATATATAAACACCAATTTGTGCAAGTCCTTGATGACAGAACCAAATATCTAAATCAAGACAAGTTATTTGGTGATGACGTGCATCTCGCGTTCCCGAGTGCAGTATTCGATATTCGGGAAGCGGGTAACTCGCTTGCTGTGGAGAATAACGTGGCGGCAATCTACCATCTTATGTGCGCTGTCGAGTACGCCCTCCGAGCCGTCGCGAGGGATCGCCGTATCAAGTTTCCCAAGGGTCAGATTGAGCTACAACAATGGGGCGACATTCTCAAAGAATTAGATAAGGCCGTGTTTGGCATCCAACAATGGCCTAAGAGCAAAACACGGGAAGCCGCCCACGAGTTTTACAACAAAGCGCTACTGGAAATTCGTTCGTTCAACGACGCCTACAGACGCCACATCGCACACGCGCGTGAGCGCAATTACAATCGGGAAGATGCCTTGGGGATAACGAACCACGTCAGAGACTTCATGCAGTTGCTAGCAACTAGAATCTCAGAGACTAAACGTACTCCGCCCAAATGGAGGGGAATCAAAGTTTAGCCCCCTTTGAAATGGGGTGTAAGATGACGGCATGAGGTCTAATCCCAAGCAGTCGCCGGAATACATGCGATTCGAGAACGCCCTGCGGCATGTGCTCTCTGTGCCAAAGGCCGTCGTAATGGCCGAGATCGAACGCCAGCACAAGCCAAGAGAAAAGCGGAAGCCTAAGACTTCCGCTTCTGGCCGCGCTTCTCGCGGTAGGAGTTAGAAAGGCGTCGCATCTCCGGTCTTGCCGGTGAGTTCGTCGTAGGTGAGTCGCTTGCCTGCAACCTGCGACAGTGCCAACTCAAATCGCTGTGAATCGGTAATCCTATTCTCTTTCCGCTTCCCGCCACGATGATTGAACCGGAATACTTGCTCGTCAACGTACTTGGTCAAGTGGCACGGCTCGACGGCAACGTAGGTTCCTTTGAGAGTCCGCTTCAGCAGACTCCAGAAATTCTCGATGCTGTTGGTATGCACTTGGCCGTTGACGTAGCCCTCTACGTGATTCACAACGTCATGGACGAACTGCTGGTGAAGGGCGTTGTAGCCAATCCATTCATCGGTGTAAACCTGTGAGCCGTGCTCGACTTCGCGTAGCACTTCGTTTTGCAGAGTGTCGCGTCTGACGTTCGGGACAACCTTGGCGCGTACCTGGCGAAGCTCACGGTCAAGCAACCCCATGACGATGGTTTTGTTCATGTGGTCGCCTTTGAGTTGCTGACCCTTAATCATGGTCATGCGAGCTTTCTTGGACTTGTGCATGTTGGCGATTCTCCCACCCACAAAGGTCTCATCAACTTCTACGGGGCCACCATTGCCGCCAATCTTCCCAAAGGAGTTCATCTGCAACGCAGTCCGCAGACGATGCAATACAAACCATGCGGACTTCTGAGTGATACCCAAAGCCTTGGCAAGCTCGTAGCTACTGATTCCGTTCTTGTCATTGACCAGCATCCAGAGCGCAGGGAGCCACTTGCTGAGAGAGATGGGAGAGTCTTCTAGTAAAGTATCTACCTTGACGGTGAATTGCTTCCAGCATTCTTTGCACTTGAAGCGGCGCTGCTTGGCGAGATACCAGTGCTCTTTGTGGCCGCAAGCGGGGCATTCCGGCTTGCCATCTGCCCAGCGAATTCGGGCGAAGGTTTCGATGCAAACCTGCTCATCACTGAAATGCTGGATGGCTTCTTGTAGGGTCTTGGGACTAAACTCTTTCATGACAAACCTCTTACGCTACGACAAGGTCAGTGTAGCCGAAAGAGTTTGGTTTGTCAACTATATTATTACCCCTTTAGGGACGGGAGACGTAATTTCGCGCGGCTCAACGCGGGGTGCCTCAGCCTTTCGCCCGCCTTTGGCGAAGGCTGGGAGCGAGATCCTGATTGGACAATCGCAACCGATCCTTCCTAGTAAAGGGAAAACCTGTGCCGCCCCTGAAGGGGCTCGAAAAATGAACCAACGGCTACCCAGGGCTTACGCCCTGGGCTATTATTGTTTCGCCCTTCGGGCTTGGATTTTGCGCTGGTAAATTTCGCTGGCCAGCGCCAAGTTTTGGTTCTCACACACGCTCTGTTGGTTCTCACACACGCTCTGAAGGCCCCGGACTACAGTCTGACTACTCGTTTAATACTCAAACTGAGACGGTACCGGCTGTCGTAATGCTGATCGGCAAACTGACAACTGGCAACTGGCTACTGACTACTGATTCGCCTTCAACATCTGCTCGGCGTGCTTCAGCGAGGTGTCGGTCAGCTTGGCGCCGCTCATCATGCGCGCGATCTCTCGCGTGCGCTCTTCGGGATTCAACGGACGGACCGAGGTCTTCGTCCTGCCGCCCGATTCCCGCTTCTCGATGAGGTAATGCTGGTCGGCAAACGACGCGATCTGCGGCAGGTGGGTGATGCACAGCACCTGCTTGGTCCGTGCGAGCTGCTTCAGTTTCCTGCCCACCGCTTCGGCGGCGCGTCCGCCGATGCCGCTATCAATCTCATCGAAGACCAACGTGCGCTGTGCCGGGCCTCCGCGCGCGCCATTGTGACGGCCCCGGCTGGCGCTGCCCGCCTCAACGCTGGTCTTCAGCGCCAGCATCACCCGCGACAGTTCACCACCCGACGCGATTTCCTCGACCGGGCCCAGCGGCTCTCCGGGATTGGCGGAGATGAGGTACTGCACCTGGTCGAAGCCACGGGCGCTCCAGTTCCCTTCCTCATCCGAGCCGCTGACCTCGGTCTTGAAGCGCGCCTTCATGGCCAGTTCGTTGATCTCGCTCTCGACCATTTTCTCCAGCTTGCGCGCCGCTTCGTAGCGATGGCGGGAAAGACTGCGCGCCGCCTCCAGATATTTCGCCGCGGCATTTATCAGCTCGATCTTCAGAGCGCGCAGGACTTCGTCCTTGTTTTCCATCTCGTTGAGCTTGCGTTCCAGTTCGTCGCCGAGCGCGATCACGTCGTCAAGCGTCGGCCCGTATTTGCGCTTGAGGCGATCGAGCAGCGCCAGCCGGTCTTCAACTTCGGCGAGACGCGCGGGCGAAGCCTCGATGCCTTCGGCGTAATCGCGGAGCGCCTGGCCGATGTCTTCCAGGGTGATGCGCGCCGACTCAAGCTCGGGCAGAGATTGCCGGAACTTCTCATCGAAGCGCGACAACTCTTCGACTTGCCGTGTCGCCGTGCGAATCGAAGCGGCCGCTGAGGTGTTGCTCTCATAGAGCGCGTCGTAGGCCGCCATCGCAGCCGTGAACACCTTCTCGGAGTTGGCCAGCACGCGCTTCTCGGCCTCGAGCCTGGTGTCTTCTTCCGGCTGCACGCGCGCGTTGGCAATCTCTTTGCGCTGAAAGGTCCACAAGTCCAGCAGGCGCAGCCGGTCATGCTCGTCGCGCTCCAGGTCGGCGATGCGATGGCGGACCTGGTCCCAATTCTCGAACGCCGCCGCGGCAGCCGATGTGTCCACTCCGGCGAAGGTATCCAGCAGCGCCAAGCGCGATGCCGCATCGAACGCCAGCACCGCCACATTCTGCGCATGGATCACCGCCAGATGGGGCGCAAGTTGCTTGAGGACAGTCACCGTCGCCGGCTGGTTATTCACGAAGACGCGCCCCTTGCCGCCGGTTGCAATCTCGCGGCGAAGAATCAGTTGCCCGTCATTGGACTCTGAATTGGAATCCAGGCCATTGGCTTCCAGGACCGCATCCAGGGCTTTGGACTCGGCCTCAAAGACCGCCGAAACCACGGCCTTATCGGTGCCGTGACGAATGGTGTCGGTGGAGGCTTTATCGCCGAGCAGCAAGGCGAGAGCGTCAATGAGGATGGATTTTCCCGCGCCGGTTTCCCCGGTCAGCAGATTCAGACCGGGCGCGAACTCCACGGCAACGTTATCAATGACCGCGTAGTTTTCGACCCGCAGTTCCAGTAGCACGTGAGCTCTCGACCCGCCGAAGTTAAGCGCAGTGTAGCAGGAAAGGCCAGTAGTCAGTAGCCAGTAGTCAGTTGTCGGTTGTCAGTAGCCAGTCGTCAGTCGTCAGTTGTCAGTTGTCAGTTTGCGAATGGCGGGACCCGGCTTCGCGAACAGGGTTGGTCTGGGCCCCCGGCGTATGATAGCTTCATGGATTTTCAGTTCACCGCCGTTTTTCGCCGCGTCCCCGAGGGCTATATCGCATTCGTCGAGGAGCTGCCGGGCACCAATACCCAAGGCGTGACCCTCGAAGAAGCCCGCAGCAACCTGCACGAAGCCGTTGCCCTTGTGCTGGAGGCGAACCGGACGCTGGCTCAGGAAGCCGCCTCCGGAAAAGACGTGATTCGAGAACCGCTGAAAGTCAGTGCGTGAAGCGTCGCGAACTCGTTCGACACCTCGAACGGCACAGGTGCGAACTGTTGCGCGAAGGAGCCAATCATTCGATCTACGTTAACCGGGCCGCAGGTAAAACTTCGGCGGTCCCTCGCCACTCCGAAATCAACGACGACCTGGCCAAGAAGATCTGCAAGGACTTGAGCATTCCATCCCAGTAGGCCGGGTGCCTGAGTAAGAGCGACCCGGCCTGCCCTTTTCCCTTTTGGTGCAGGACCGCTCCTCATGATACTTCGGGTACTCCCCGGCTTTTGGGCTTGAATCGGGCGGGGGCGCTCCCTAAAATGGGAGTTGCTCTCGCGATTTTTCCTGCCTCCCAATCACTTTTTCGCCTAGAACCTTTTCGATTGCTGCATGGGTGGTGCAATATAGTGTGGTTTCCACAGGGAGACCCCTAAATATTGCGTTTTATGCCTTGACCCTCCCTCGCCTTCGAAAGTACAGTTGGCTTGGCGTTCCTCGTTGGGTCGAGATGAAATCGCGGATAGCGCCGGCGTGAGAGTCCCGAGTGCAGTCGAGACAGGCCCGCCCTATCCGAACGGGAGTATGACGTTGCTCAAACTGAAGAAGCTGCAAATCCTGGGGTTCAAATCGTTCTGTGATCGCACCGACCTTCGCTTCCAGGGCGACGGCATTGCCGCCATCGTGGGGCCGAACGGCTGCGGCAAGTCGAACATCTCCGACGCTATCTCGTGGGTTCTGGGCGAGCAATCGGCGCGCCTGCTGCGTGGCGTCAACATGCAGGACGTCATCTTCGCGGGCACGCGCGAGCGCAAGCCAACCGGCATGGCCGAGGTCTCGCTGACGCTGGTCGATCCCGAAATTTATGGCGACGCGCTGGAGCCTGAGATCGACATTCAGGACGATCTCCCCGATGACTGGGACGAGTCTGCCGTGCGCGCGGCCAAGGCCGAGGACGTTGAGCACTACTCCGAAGAAGTGCATCCCGGACAGAGCGACGACGATGGCGAAGACGCGCCCCCGAACGCGACTGAGACCGCGGCCCACGATGCTACCGCTCCGCACGTCGTGCTGAAAATTCGCCGCCGCAAATTCAAACGCACTTTCAAGGCCGGGGAGATCACGATCACGCGCCGCCTGTTCCGTTCCGGCGAAAGCGAGTATCTGCTCAACGGCAAGCTCTGTCGTCTGCGCGATATTCAGGACATCTTCATGGGCACCGGGCTTGGCCCCGAGTCCTATGCCATCATCGAGCAGGGCCGCATCGGCCAGATCCTCAGCAGCAAGCCCACCGATCGCCGCGCCATTATCGAAGAGGCCGCGGGCATCACCAAGTTCAAAACGCGCAAGCGCCTGGCGGAGGCCCGCCTCGAAGACGCCAAGCAAAATCTCGCCCGCATCAACGACATCTTTGACGAAGTCACGCGCCAGATGAACTCGCTGAAGCGACAAGCCTCGAAGGCCGAGCGCTACTCCAGGTTGCGCGACGAAATGCGCGCCAAGCTGCGCGTGCTGCTGGTCAGCAAGTTCGCGCAGCTGGATGCCGAGGCTTCCCTGCTCGCTCGCCAACTCACGGAAATCGCCGAAACCATGCACGCGCAGGGTGAGGCTGTGCAGCACATGGAAGGCGAACACGGCGAGCGCACGCAGCGCGGCTACACCATCGAGCGCGAGTCGCAGGAGAACCGCGAGCAGCTCAACCGGCTTTCGCTGGAGATCGATCGCGCCGCCGCCCGCCGCCACACCAACGACGAGCGCTGTTCCGAGCTGGATGCGCGCGCCGCCGCCGCGCAGGCAGAAGCCGCCAACACCGAAGCGCAGTTCGCGCGCCTGCAGCAGGAGCTGGAAGCCAATCGCGTCACGCTCGAATCAGCCAACGTCGAGGTTGCCCATGCTCAGCAGGAGTCGCGAGCCACGCAGCAGGAGGCTTCGGCCGCGGCGGCATCGCTGTTGGAAGTCGAGCGCCAGCAGGAGCAGCGTCGCGACGCAATTTTGAACGCCGTCTCCGCCACGTCTGCGGTGCGCAACCGTATCACGCAAGCCGAAGAACGCATTGCCGCGCTCGATCGCGAAGCGCAGCGCCTGCACGACGAAACCTCCGCCGCCATCCTGCAACTGGAAACGTTCGGCGGCCAACAAGGGCAACTCGGACTGGAGTTTGAAACCGCCTCGCAACGCGTGGTCGCGCTCAACGCGCAGATCGATGAAACGCGCCAGCAGCTCGACGAAAAGCGCTCCGCCGAGACCACCGGCAAGCGCCATCTGGATTCGCTGCGTGGCGAGTACGCCAGCGCGATGGGCAAAAGGAGTTCGCTGGAAGCCGTCATCACCGAGCATGGCTACACCACCGAATCGGTGCGCAAGCTCTTCACCTCGGGCGCGATGAAGGAAGGCCTGGCGCCGGTGGGCGTGCTCGCCGACTTCCTCGAAGTCGAAGATCGCTATGAGCACGTGGTTGACGATTTCCTGCGCGACGAACTGAACTACATCGTGGTGAAGTCTTGGGATGCAGCCGACGAAGGTCTGCGCCTGCTGCGCAGCGACGTGGATGGCCGCGCCACGTTCCTCGTCCATCCCGAAGACTCGCAGGCGAAGTTCTCGTTCCTCTTTGACGAGTCCGCGCACCAAGTCGCGCATGCCGACAGCGTGGTGCCGCTCAAGCATTGCATTCGCGTGCTCAACGGCTTCGGCAAATCGCTGGAGGTGATTCTGCCCAAGCTCGGCAACGGCTACATTGTGCCCGATGCCAGCGCCGGCCGCGATCTCGCGTTGAATAATCCCGATGCCTTCTTTCTTTCCAAGTCCGGTGAGTGTTTCCACAACGTCACCGTGACCGGCGGCAAGCAGCGCAGCCAGGGACCACTCTCCATGAAGCGCGAACTGCGCGAGGTGCTGCAACAAATGGGTGAGATGGAGCGTGCCATGGCCGCCGAAGAGATGCGCGTGGCCGCACTGGGCCGCGAAATCTTCGAGCTGACCGGACTGCTGCATCGGCTGGAGGACGACAAGCGCGAAGGCGAGCGCCAGGCCATGACTTCAGGGCACACGCTTCGCCAACTCGAAACCGAGATGGTCCGGGTGCGTGAGCGGCTCTCCACTTACGAGCGTGAACTGGCGCGTCTCGGCGAGGAACGCAGCCAGCAAGCGACGTTCATCGCCCAACAAAGCAATGAGCTGTCGGCGCAGGGAGAGCAGCAACGTCAGCTTGAGATGGAAATGCAGGCCGCCCACAGCAGTCTGGAAGGCCTGCGCTTGCGCCGTGACGAAGCTGCCCAGCTCGCCAGCGAAGTTCGAGCGCAACTGGCCACATTGGAAGAGCGCCGCCGCGGAGCGGTGACCACGGTGCAGCGCGTCGAGGCGATGGTATCGGAGGTCTCGACCCAACTGGCGAAGTTGAAATCGCAACTCGGGTCGGCTGCCGCCGAAAAACAGCAACGCGAAGCCGAGAATGTTCGCCTGGCGGAGCAAGTGGTCGGCTGGACCGCCGAACGCGAGCTTGCGCACAATCGCGATCGCGAATTGCAAGCCGAGTTGCAGACGGTCCGGGTGCGAATCGTTGAGTTGGAGGATGCCCTCAAGGCGGCCCGCGAAGCCCTCGATGCCGCGCGCGATCGTCGCGGCGAACTTTCAGCCGCGCAGGCGCGCGTCGAATCCGATGTGCAGCACATGTCCGAGACGTGCGTGCAGGAACTAAGCCAGCAACCGCCGGAGTTGATGGCCGACGATTCCCTGCCCCGCGTCGCCGCCGAGGCGCTCGCCGGCGAAGAAGAAGCCTATCGCGAAATGCGCACCCGGCTCGACAACATGGGCCCGGTGAACATGATGGCGCTGGAGGAATACAAAGAGATCGCGCAGCGTCACGAGTTTCTGGAAACGCAGCGCTTGGATTTGTTGCAGGCCATCGAGAACACGCAGAACACAATCAAAGAGATTGACACGATTTCGCGGCAGAAGTTCGAAGAAGCGTTCAAGATCATCAACGAGAACTTCTCGCGCACCTTCAGCAAGCTGTTCGGCGGGGGCCAGGGCTTCATGCGCCTCACCGACATCGAGAACTCGGCGGAGAGCGGCATCGACGTGGTGGCCTCGCCTCCGGGCAAGAAGCTGCAAAATGTGCTGTTGCTGTCCGGCGGCGAGAAGGCGCTCACCGCGCTGGCGCTGCTGGTTGGTATCTTCCAGTATCAGCCCAGCCCGTTCTGTATTCTCGACGAGGTGGATGCGCCGCTCGACGAAGCCAACATCGGCCGCTTCACCGAACTGATTCGCGAGATGAGCTTGCAAACCCAGTTCATCATCATCACCCACAGCAAGCGCACGATGGGCATGGCGCCGGTCCTGTACGGCGTCACCATGCAGGAGCCGGGAGTGTCGAAGCTGGTGTCGGTGCGCTTCCACGAAGAGCCGGCGCGGCTGACTGCGGCAACGGCGTAGCGGGCTGTTGCGATGTTTGTCTCTGCCGTCCCTACGGGACTCCCGTCATAATGAATCGCCTACCCAGCCTTGAGAGGCTGGGCTAAGCTCTTTCGGTCCGCTGCGCGGGACTCGCGTGTTGCCGATAGCAGCGTCAACTGCGAGTGTTTTAGAACCGCGAGTACCTTCCGCCGCCGTCCCAAACTCCCTGCCTCCGTTGCGATATACTTTGGGGTTTGCCATCAAGGTTTGCGAGCAGTCGCACGCACGCTGCTCCAGTTCTGGAAGGAGAACTTTTTCTATGTCATCCGCAGCCGTTTCCTACGCACGCGAGAACCAGAAACGCTTTCTCGACGAGTTAAAAGATCTGCTTCGCATCCCCAGCGTCAGCACCGCCGAAGAGCACAAGGACGATATCCGCAAGGCCGCCGAGATGGTGGCCAACGATCTGAAGCGCATCGGCTTCGAACATGTCGAGACTATCTCCACCCAGGGCCATCCCCTGGTTTACGCCGACTGGCTGCACGCCTCGGGCAAGCCCACGGCGCTATGCTATGCGCATTACGACGTGCAGCCGGCCGAGCCGCTGGACGAGTGGCACACTCCGCCGTTCGAGCCCACCGAGCGCAATCAGAACATCTACGCGCGCGGCGCCGTGGACGACAAGGGCCAGCTCTGGATGCAGCTCAAGGCGTTCGAGTCGCTGTTCAAGGGTGGCAACGGCATGCTGCCCATCAACGTCCGCGTGCTGATCGAAGGCGAAGAAGAAGTGGGCGGCGAGAGCATCGAAGAGTTCGTGAAGAAGAATGCGGCCTCGGGGAAACTGAAAGCCGACTTCGCTCTGGTCACCGACACCGAGCTGTTCGCGCCCGACCTCCCCACGCTGTGCGTCGGCCTGCGCGGCCTGCTCTACACCGAGATTCAAGCGCAAGGAGCGAAGAGCGATCTGCACTCTGGCGTGTACGGCGGAGCGGCGCCCAACCCGCTGTTCGCCCTGGTTGAGATCATCAGCAAGCTGAAGGACGCGGACGGAAAGATCCTGATCCCCGGCTTCTACGATGACGTGCAAAAGCCGACCGCCGATGAGCTGAAAGCCTGGGAGCGTCTGCCCTTCAATGAAGAGGACTATCGCAAGGCCGAAGTGGGATCGAGCGTGCTGACCGGCGAGCCGGGATATTCCGTGCTCTATCGCACTTGGGCGCGTCCCACGCTGGAGGTACACGGCATGCCCGGCGGCTTCGTCGCTCCGGGCGCAAAGACGGTGATTCCCGCGCGCGCCTCGGCCAAAGTCTCGATGCGCTTGGTGCCCAAGCAAGACCCCGACGACATCCTAAAGAAGTACACCGAGTTCGTGAAGAAGGTCACGCCCAAAGGCATCCAGATCAGCATCAAGGTGCACAGCAAGGGCCCGGCCTGCGTGGTGAACACCGACAACAAGTACGCGCGCGCCTCGGTGGAAGCCATGCACGAAATCTTCGGGAAAGACACCGTGTACATCCGCTCGGGCGGTTCGATTCCCATCGTGACCCAGTTCGAGGAAGACCTGAAGATTCCCAGCATCATGATGGGCATGGGTCTTCCCGACGACAACCTGCACGCCCCCAATGAGAAGTTTCACATCCCCAACTTCTATCGCGGGATCGAATCGATCATTCGCTTCTTCCAGATCTTGGGGCAGTAGGGCAGGGTCAGGTGCTAGTGGTTAGTGGCTAGTGACTAGCGGCAAGACAGAACGGAGGGGCAATGCAGCCTCACATTGTATTTGAAGGTTGGAGGGTTACTTTCGCTTTCAGGCGACTGATCGCAGGACTGTCGATCGCCGCATTTCTACTGCTGATCACCACTGCATCCAACCTCGCAGTTGCGCAGGAAAAGAAGCCAGCCGCAACGGCCGCCAACAGCAGCGGCAATGCGACTTCTGCGCGTGGCAAGTACATTGTGACCGAGGTTGCGAAGTGTGGTAACTGCCACACCCCGCGCATACAAAATGGGCAACTCGACTACAGCCGCTGGCTGGCGGGTGGGCCGGTGCCGTACTTGCCGGCTCAACCCCAAGGCGATTGGCCGCTGCTGTGCCCGCGCATTGGCGGCCTGCCCCCAGCCAACGATGCCCAGATGATCACATTGCTGACCACGGGAATCTGGACCACCGGCAAGCCGCTTCGCTCTCCCATGCCTGAATTTCACATGACACGCGCAGACGCCGAGGCGGTCCTGGCATATCTGAAGTCGATCACCTCCAGTCGCGGCGCAACCCAGTAAGCGCACCTGTCCGTGCCTATGGCGCTCGGGGTCAGGTGAGACCACACCGCAGGTTTGATCGCCCGGCGCGCGCGCCGATATAGTAATAACTGTGCCAGATCCCTCCGCCTACGATGACGCCTTGCGCGAAGTTCACATAGCCCAAGCGTCGAACGCGTTGCCTGGGCCCGATTACTACACGGTGTTGAGTTGGGTCCACCAAATTCTGCGGCCGGCAACCTACGTGGAGATCGGAATCCGCCATGGAGATTCCTTGCGCGCGGCGCTGCCCGACACGAAGTGCATAGGCATCGATCCGGAGCCCACGCTTGAGGGCGCTCTTCCTCCGGACACTCGCGTGTTTGCCATGACCAGCGACAGTTTTTTCGAATCCTACAATCTGGCCGAGGTTTTAGGGGCAAGGAATTTTTCGCTTGCCTTTATCGACGGTCTGCACCGGTTCGAGCAAGCTCTATTGGATTTCATTCATCTGGAGCGATTCGCAGCTCGCCAGTCGATCGTCATGATTCACGATTCCCTGCCTTTGGACCGCACTACCTCCGACCGGGTGCGTACCACTCACTTCTACAGCGGCGATGTATGGAAGATGGCCCTGTGCCTTAAGGCGCGGCGCAAGGATTTGAGGCTGACGACGATACGCACCGGCCCGACCGGGCTATGTTTGATCAGCCGCCTCGATCCTCATTCCGAAGTATTGCTTCGTAACTTCAATGAGCTGGTGACAGAGTACGTGTCGCTGGACTTTAGGGATTACGAGAACCGCGGGCATCAGATGCCGGACACCGTTGAGAACAGCTTTGCCGCAGTTCAGTCCTGTATCGCCAGCTTGCTTCAGGATGCGTGATGAAATGCCGATGTAAGGTCGGCCGAGCCTTATCTTCCCTTTCGCCAGAACGCTCCGGTCCAGTCCACTTCGACTATCGCGTCGCTAATTCCCCGCGCCACGCGGAATTCCGTGACCGCCCGTTTGCACTGAGGAAGCACGCCGTAATCGTCCACAATGACGAACCCGCCCTCCGTGACCTTGTCGTACAGGGCGTTCAAGGCATCCATGGTGGACTCGTACATATCACCATCCAGGCGCAACAGCGAAAGCTTGCGAATCGGCGCAGACGGTAACGTATCTTTGAACCAACCCGGCAAGAAGCGGACCTGATCGTCCAATAGCCCGTAGCGCTCGAACAGGTCACGCACCGTTTCTAGATCGATGGCCAACATCGGATAGCGGGCCGCGGTGAGATCAAGTCCCTCGTCTTCTTTCAGCGTGGGCGCCGGCAAGCCCTGGAAAGAGTCCGCCACCCAAATTGTGCGCTCTTGTACCTGGTGCGCCGCCAGGAACCCTCTCATGAAGACGACAGCGCCGCCCCGCCAGACGCCGCATTCGATGCAGTCGCCCGCAATACCATCTGCCAGGATTGTCTCCAGACACGATTCGATGTTCTCCAATCTGCGGCGGCCGATCATCGTATGCTGAAATCCAAGGTTCTGGATCGTTCTGCCGTAGTTGATGCCGACTTCGCGAAGTTTCACGTACTCGTCATACATCGCCGGCCGATGCCGGCGAATGTCGAGAAACACTTGCTGACTGAATTTCTCCTGTCCATCCAGACAGGAGCGCAGATAGATCAAGCGGAGTTCATTCTCGACATACAGTTCTTCGAGAATACTTTTCTTGAGCAGATCCAGGTAGAGCCAGGCAGGAGATCGCATAGGCATAATCTTTGTCGAAAGCGTCCTTCCGCTAACTGAAGGTTGCCCCCAGCACCAAGGGATAGACCCGGTCCCATAGCGGGACCGAAAAGCAGATGGCAATAAAGGGAACCAATGCGAGGAGCAACGCCCCAGTACGGGGTATTTTCATTCGACTAATGTAGGCTGCGTCGCCAGCGTGGTCAACCGTCGTCGGGCCGTCTCGACTGAAGAGCACCCCAAAAAAAATGACCCAAAAGGCTTGGCGGTCCGGGCTCGCCCATGGCCGCGGACCGAAGCCTACAAATAAACTTTCGTCCTACTTGTAATGCGCGGCGTTCTTCTCGATGAATTCCTGCTTGTCGGCCGGGACCTCATCCACGATGAAAATCGAATTGGTCGGGCACACCGGAACGCAGGCGCCACAATCGATGCAGCCTTCCGGTTCCACATACAACTGGGTCGCCGCTTCGAATCCCTCTTCGTCCTTCTTGGGATGGATGCAGTCGGTTGGACAGGCTTCGACGCAGAGTTCATCTTTGGTACAGGTATCGGTAATGATGTAGGCCATGATTGCGATCTCCGATTTGGTATTGCTGCCACCCTCATCGCGACAGCCCGGCGGTTGTTCCGCCACACCCAATGTACAAATTCCTCGACCATCCAGGCGGTGATACTAATCACTCCCCTGTTGTGAGCTAGCGCACATCGTGGTTGCCACCCCATTAAGCGCTTTAGGTCTGCCATCCCGATTGACCGCCTCGATACATCTGTGGGCGGTGCTGTTTGGCAACCCAGTTGCTGTTAACTTTCTAGTTATGCAGCAGAACCCCCAAACCGAGAAAATTCGGCCCGGTCATGGTGCGCACAAGGTAATTTATTCATCCAATACGTGAATTCTGGACGGCTTGAAGTCTCAGCTATAATCGGAACCCGGCTTCGCTAACCGTGGAAGGAGCGAGGGCATGGACGTGGTTACAAGACGCAGAGTTCTGGTGGTTGACGATGAGCAAGTCATCGCCGACACTCTGGCCAAGATTCTTGATCTCAATGGCTACGAAGCTTCGGCGGTTTACACCGGAACTGCGGCGGTGGAAAGCGCCAGGTCGCTGCAGCCCGACCTTATTATCAGCGACGTGATCATGCCCGACATGGACGGCATCCAGGCGGCTATCAGCATCCGCGGCTTTTTGCCGAACTGCAAGATTTTGCTTTTCTCAGGACAAGCGGCCACCGCCGACCTGCTGGAAAATGCCCGTGCCCAGGGGCACGAGTTCGAAATCCTCGGCAAGCCCGTCCACCCCTCTGACCTGCTGGCCAAATTGCGGGGATAGACAAATTTCAGCGCTGGTGTAGATCGGGAGAGCAGCGGTCCGGCTGGTGCCCAGGGATCTGATTAGTCGCCAGTTAGCGGGTTGGCCCCCGCCTTCCCCGGCTCGTCCCTTCTTGCATTGATATTGTTATCTTGGTACATTAGTACCATGACACACAATCCTGCCGCCATCGTTGTCGAAAGAGTTCAGACTGGCGTCCGCATGGAGAAACGCCTGCTCAAGGTGCTGAAGGGACTGGCCGAGCTGAAGGACCTTACGCTCGGCGATTTGCTGGAGGGAATCGTGCTGCACGCTTTCGAGGGTAAGACTCCCTTTTCTTCTGCGACCTTGAAGGAAATTGAACAGCTTCGCAAAATCTATGGCCTCACTCTCAAGGCCACCGACAGCCATAAGCTCAAGGAGCACCAGCGATGAAATGGGAACTAGCAATCTCTGCCGTTATGTTGTTCGCCGCCGCCGTCACGTCTAGCACCGCCTATGCTCAGGCGCCGCTGCACACGCGCACCGAATTCAGCTTCACGGTGGACGCGCCCTTCGATCAAGTCGCTCCGCTGTTTGGCGCCGACGAGGAGCGCAAGTGGGCACCGGACTGGAATCCGCAGTTCGTCTATCCCGAGCCGGCGCACGATGAACAGGGCATGGTATTCAAAGTTGCGCATGGACGCTATTCGAGCGCGTGGGTGAATACCGCGTTCGATCTGGCGGCTGGACACATCCAGTACGCCTACGTGCTGAACGACGCCATGGCGACGCTGATCGACATTCACCTGACTCGAATCAGTGGGCAGAAGACCGGTGTCACGGTCGCTTATGAACGCACCGCCCTCATGCCCGAAGCGAACGAGCATGTCCAGCGTTTCACGAAGGATGATGCGGGAGCAGGCAAGGAGTGGAGCGACGCGATCAGCAGCTACTTCGCCAAACTTCGTACGGGGGGCCCGCAGAAATAACATTCGGCTGTGAGGAAGCTGCAAATATTAGGTGTCATCCTGAGCGAGGAGGTCGCCGTGGCGACCGACGAGTCGAAGGACCCCTATTCCTGTCAGAACATCCGGAAGCACAGGCATTCTTTTTCTGAGCGAGAAGCGAATAGCGAATAGCGGTCCTTACAACTCTCTCCGTCCCTCCATCGCCTTCTGCATGGTGACCTCGTCGGCGTACTCGATATCGCTGCCGACGGGAACGCCGGTGGCAATGCGCGTGACCTTTACCGACGCCGACTTGAACAATCGCGAAAGATAGGTGGCCGTGGCTTCGCCTTCGACCGTGGGATTGGTCGCGACGATCAACTCGTCCACCTCTCCCGACTCCACTCGCTTCACCAGGTTGCCGATGCGCAGCTGTTCCGGACCAATGCCGTGCAGCGGCGACAGCGCGCCGTGCAGCACATGGTAAACACCGTTGTAGTGGCGCGTCTTCTCGATGGCGGCGATGTTGGTCGGCTCCTCGACCACGCAAACCAGCCGTAGGTTACGCGTGGCGCTGGTGCAATAGGTGCAGGGATCGACGTCGGTGATGTTGTTGCAGACGGAACACAGGCGCAGGCTGGCCTTGACCTCGCGAATCGCCTCTGCCAGCAACTGCGCGTCTTCGTCGCTGGAGCGCAGGATGTAAAACGCGAAGCGCTGCGCGCTCTTGCCGCCTACGCCGGGCAGCTTCTTCAACTCTTCAATCAGTCGAACCATGGGCTCGGCAAATCTCGACACCCTGTTCCCTCACTCACATTCCCGGCAGGCCCATGCCGCCGAACATCCCGCCCAGACTGGACTTCATCGCGTCATCCACTTTACGCGACGCCTCGTTTACCGCGGCGGTCACCAGGTCCTGCAGCATCTCGATGTCGCCCGATTTCACCACCTCGGGCTCAATAGCGACGCTCAGCAATTGTTTCTGACCGTTCATTTTCACCGTCACGCTGCCGCCGCCCGACGATGCTTCGACCGTGACCTGCTGCATTTTTTCTTGCAGCTTCTCCGCCTGCTGCCGCGCCTGCGCCAGCATTTCCTGCAAATTGAATCCACCCATGAATTCTCCCAATCTCAGCCGCGATCTTTGTTGTCGATCACGGTACGAATCTCAGCGCCAAACTTTTCCCGCATGCGCTGCACGATGGGATCGGCCGCCGCCCGGCTGCGCGCTCCCGCGCCGTTGCTTGGACGCGGCGCCGCCGGCTTCGACGCGACCTGCGCGCCGCCGCTCACCATCTTGAACTTCAGCGGCCTGCCCGTGGCCTTGCTCAGCGCGGCTTGAATCACGCGCTTCGGTTCCGGCCCCAGCGCCACGTCGATCAGCACCTGCGACATGGCGACCTTCACCGTGACCTCCATGCCGCGCACCGACCACTCGGCTTCTTCCAGGTTGTGCGCCAACATCTGCTGCCCAGCATCTTCCAGCGCTGCCAGCACCGCCTCGCGCGCCGCCTCCACTGTGATCTCGCTGCTCTTTGGTTGCGGACTCGGATCAGGCTCGAGGGCGACCGCTGTCGCGACACCAGCTTCCATCGCAGCCGATGTATTTCCGTTTGCGATCTCCGGCTCTGCCTGTGCGTTCGATCTCGGAACCGGGACCGAAGCAGCCGCCTGCTTGGCGAAGTCGGCCTGGGTTTCAGCTTTTGGTTCGCTCTTGCGCTTGCGGTCTGCCTCGAAGGGCGAAGGCCGGGTGAACAGCGATGCCGCCGGCTCGCGCGACGATTGTGGCTCCGGCTCGCTCGTCGCCCGAGACGTGCCACTCGGTCGCGTCGCCGGAGAAGCTGCCGGCCGTGCGCCTGCGCCTCCGGTTCGCGACGACGAACCTGCCGCACCCGTCTTCCCCGCTTCCCCACTGAGCAACTCTTCCAGCGGCAACAAACGCTGGGCATGCACCAGCTTCAACAGGCCCAACTCCAGATGGAAGCGCTGCTCCTGCTTGTAGCCCAGATCGCTGTGCGTGCGCAACATGATCTGCATGAAGCGCGCCAGGTCTTCCTCGCTGAAGCGTTCCGCCACGCGCGCCACCCGGGTGCGTTCGTCGGAGGAAATCTGCAGCACCGGCGAATCGCTCCCCGCCACTTTGGCCACCATCACATTCCGCAGGAAGCGCAGCATCTGCCGCGCAAAGTGCTGCGCGCTCTGTCCTTCCACCAGCAGGCGGTCGATGGCCCGCAAGACGTCCGCGCTGGAATTGCGCGCCACTGCATCCATCACGTCTTCCAGCACGTCGGCAGAAACCGTTCCCACCAGCCCGCGCACCACCTCGCCACTCAGCGTGGTGCCACAGCAAGCGATGGCCTGGTCCATGATGCTGAGCGCGTCGCGCATGGAACCGTCGCCCACCTCCGCCAGCATGGCCAGCGCGTTCTCGTCGTACGCAATGCCCTCCTGCCTGGCGATATCGCGCAGTTGCTGCACGATGTCGTCGAAGCGCACGGCGTGAAAGCTGAAGTGCTGGCAACGCGAGCGAATGGTCTGCGGAATGTCTTCCGGCTGGGTGGTCGCCATCATGAAGACGATATGGCCGGGCGGCTCTTCCAGCGTCTTCAACAGCGCGTTGAAGGCGGCGTCGGTGATCTGGTGCGCCTCGTCGAGAATGTAAATCTTGAAGCGGTCGCGCGCCGGACGATAGCGCGCGGCCTCGCGCAACTCGCGAATCTCGTCGATGCCACGGTTGGTGGCCGCGTCGATCTCGATCACGTCCACCGCGTTGCCGGCGCGGATTTCGACGCACGAATCGCAAACCCCGCACGGCTCGGGTATGGGATGGTCCTGCGACTGGCAATTCAGCGCCATCGCCAAAATGCGCGCGATGGTCGTCTTGCCGATGCCGCGATGGCCGCTGAAGATGTAGCCGTGGGCGACGCGTCCCTGCGCGATGGCGTTCTTCAGCGTGCGGGTGACATGCTCCTGCCCGATCACCTCGGAGAACTTTTGGGGACGGTATTTGCGCGCCAGAACCTGGTAACTCATGGAAGGGGAAAAGTTGATTATACAGTCCGGCGAGCACGGGCAGAGCGGCGCCTTTTACCCTCCCCGCTCCGCCTTGGCATGAGGATGGGTGCGGTCGTAAACCTCCATCACGTGCTTGACGGTGAGCTGGGTGTAACGCTGGGTGGTCGAGAGCCGCTCATGGCCCAGCATCTCCTGGATCGCGCGCAGGTCCGCGCCTTCCTCCAGCATGTGCGTGCCGAAGGCATGGCGCAGGGTGTGCGGATGCACGTCGGGCGAGAGTCCGCGCGCCACCGCAATCTGCTTCACGATGCGGCCTACGCTGCGGGTGGTGAGCCGCGACCCGCGAAGGTTGATCAGCAGAGCCCGCTCAGTGGTGCGTTTGGTTTCGCCCAACACGCGCTGCCGCGCCGGCAGATAGGCCAGCACCGCCGCCTTTGCCGAATCGCCGAACGGGACGAATCGTTCCTTGCGGCCCTTGCCTCGCACCAGAACGAGCTCGTTGGACCAACGGATATCGTCAACGTTGATGCCGATCAGCTCCGAGTTGCGAATTCCGCAGCCGTAGAGCAATTCCAGTATCGCCTGATCGCGCTCCGTGAATGCCGAGCACTCGGGCATGGCGGAATCCAGGACCGTGTTGACCTCCTCGATAGTGGGCACGCGCGGCAGTTTTTTCGGCAGCCTCGGCGTAGCTACCAGTGCCGCCGGATTCTGCTCAACCTCACCTTCCTGCGCCAGCCACTTGTACAGCGACCGCAACGCCGCCAGCGCGCGCGCCACCGAGGTTTTGCTCAGTCCACGTTGGTAGAGGCTGGAGAGATAGCCGCGAATTAGGACATGGTCAATGTCGCGCCAGCTCTGCGGACCAACGTAGTCCGCGAACTGCGCCAGATCCGTGCGGTAGGCCTTGATGGTGTGCGGCGAGGCATTGCGCTCCTGCAGCGAACGAAGGAATTGCGCCACAGCCTGTTCGACGATGGTGGCTGCGCGCTTCCTCATCGTGCCTCGAAGGGGCGCACCTTTAGGTGCGCCGTTACGTCTCTTCATTTTTTCTCATCCCGAGCCGACTTTAGTCGGCGAGGGACCCGCTCCTCGCCTACCCCGCGGATGATGCTCCTTGTAAACCCGATTCAACCGGTCGAGCGCCAGGTGCGTATAAACCTGCGTGGTCGAAATGTCGGCGTGCCCGAGGATGGTCTGCACCGTGCGCAAATCAGCGCCGTTTTCCACCATGTGGGTGGCGCAACTGTGGCGCAGCATGTGCGGGCTGGCGTGCCGCACAGATTGAGCGGACGCCTCATTTACCACCTGCCACACGCGCTGGCGGGTGATGGGACGTGCACCGCGCGCGATGAACAGGAACGGAGACGCCTTTTCGGTCGCCAACACCGGCCGCGCATGCTGCAAATATTGCTGCACCATTTGCTGCGCAGCATGACCCAGCGGAACGATGCGCTCCTTGTCGCCTTTGCCTCGCACCAGGACGTATCCCAACTCCAGCTTCAGGTCTTCGAGCTTCAGGTTGATGACCTCGGACACCCGCAGCGCGCCGGCATAGAAAACTTCCAGCATCGCCCGATCGCGGCCGGTAAGCGCTTGCGACCGGCGATCGTCTTTGGCCCGAGGCGGTCCTTGCAGCACGCTCTCGACCTCATCGGTAGCCAGCGATTTCGGCAGCACCTTCCACTGCCGCGGCGAATCGATGTTCAGCGTAGGGTCGGCGGTAATGTAGCGGTCGAGCAACAGGTATTTGTAGAAGTGCCGCAGCGCCGAAAGCTTGCGCGCCACGCTGCGTCCGTCCACGCCATTCGAGAGCAGCGCATTGAGGAAGTCGCGCACATCCTGCCGCCGTGCGTCGCGCAGCGCGCGCTTGCGCTTCAGCAGGAATTCCGAGTACTGATCGAGATCGGAGCGATAGGCCGACACGCTCAGCGGCGCCAGTCCCTTCTCCACCTTGAGGTAGTCGAGAAAGGAATTCAGCAGCCGCAGATTGGGATCGGCACTCTGCACGAGATGAGTATGAATGCGCGCGGGCCGCACGGGAATAACGAGCGAGGTACGGGAGGAAGAAAATCATTCACCACAGAGACACAGAGGAGAGTCTATAGAAACAAAACTCCGTGATCTCCGTGCCGGAGCCTGCCCTGAGCGCAGCCGAAGGGTGGTGAATATTCTTCGATGGGGTAGAGACGAAATGTGCCCCTCACAGCGCCCCGCTTCCGACCTGTTGGCGCACGCTCCTCAACACCTCCACCGCATTGTACGGGCTGCGCGGATCTTCCTCATGCTTGAAGAACGCGTAGGTCTCCAGGCCATCGGCGACACAACGTCCCACCCGCTCGACCAGCTTCTTCAGCTCGTCTGCCGAATAGCTGGGCTGGCGGAAGCGGAAATAGATATAGCTGGCGGTGCGTATCTCGGGCGTGGTGAGCTTCTCGGTCTCGGCGATGCATAGCGCCGCGTTGCGGTCGTGCAGCGCCTGGTAAATCTCCTCGCTGAACCACGACGCGTGACGGAACTCAAATGCGGCTTTGAATTTGGCCGGCAGTAGCGCCAGAAAATCGCGTAGCACAGCCACATCCGCCTTGGCGGTTGGCGGCAACTGGAAGAGCACCGGCCCCAGTTGCGTGGCCAGCGGCTGCAGCGTGGGAAGGAATCGCTGTATTGCCTCTTCGACGTTCTGCAGGCGGCGAATGTGGGTGATGTACTGGTGGGCCTTCAGAGCAAAACGGAAGTTCGGGCCGACATCCGCCATCCATCCAGTCGCAGCCTTCTCCGACAAGTGGCGGCGGAAGGTGTAGTTCACTTCTACCGCGGTGAGCTGCGTCGCATAGTACTTCAGAAAGTTCTTCGACGAAACTTCCTTCGGGTAGAAATCAGGCTTCCAGATGGTGTACGCCCAACCCGAGGTGCCGACGTAGAGCGGGAGATGGGGAGGGTCGGGCGCCGGAGTAGCCGCGCTGATTGCTTCCACGGCGGGGGGAGCGTCGCTTTTTGTCTTGCCGGCAGGACTCATGGCGCTGGAAACAATATCACACGCGTTTGCGTCTAGGGGATGCCTTCTTAGCGGCGCCGGCTTTGCTCTTGGCGCGTGAGGTTGCTGCCTTCTTCTTTGGCTTGCTGGGCGCTGCAGCGCGCTTCAGCTCAGCTTTGGGCTTCGTCGACGCGCCCGCCTGCACCTGCTGCAACAGCTCCACTGGCGGCATCTTTTGTTTCAACTTCAGCACCGGCTCGAACAGGTCTCCGTACTTCTTCGCTCGCGCCAGGACTTCATCCGATTCGAACACCAGCAAACTCGCATCGCCCTTCTTCAGGCAGCTTTCAACTTCGTCCCACTTCACTGGCGTCGAAACCGTCGGCCGTTCTTTGGCGCGCAACGAATACACGCACACGGTGGTCTTGTGATCGTCGTTCTGGCTCCAATCCACCAGCACCTTGCCGGTGCGCAGCGCCTTCTTCATGTCGGAGACGACCAGGCTCGGATGCAGCCGTTCCAGCAATCGTGCCAGCTCATGCGCAAAGGGCTTGGTCTGGTCGTAGGTAACGGCGGTGTTCAGCGGGACGTAAATTTGCAGACCTTTCGATCCTGAAGTTTTTGCGAAACTCTGCAACTGTAACCGGGCGAAGATGTCGCGCACCCACAGCCCGACCTGGCAACACTGCACAATATTGGCGGGCGGACCAGGGTCGAGATCGAAGACAATAAACGTAGGCCGCAAAATGTCCTTGCCGAGCGACAGGCTGGTATGCAGCTCAAGATCGGCGAGGTTCGCCGCCCACACCAGCGTCGCCAGGTCCTCGGCCAGGCAGTAGTTCATCCACTTATTGTTGCCCTCGCTCCATACGCGCGCGGTCTGCACCCACTCGGGACGATGCTCTGGGCAGTTCTTCTCATAAAAATACGGACCGCTCACGCCATTGGGGTAGCGCTTCATGGTAAGCGGCCGCCCGCGCAAGTGCGGCAGCAGCACCGGCGCGATGCGCACGTAATAGTCGATCACCTGGCCCTTAGTGAATCCGGCTTCGGGATACAACACCTTGTCGAGGTTCGAAATCTTCAGGTGCTTTCCCTCGACTTCCACCACCGTCTCTTTGGCCATTGTGTCCTCGCTCGCGCTGCACAGAAATGATGCCGGTTGAGCGAGCAAATATGCAACCTGCGGAAGCTGAATTGTTCATGAGGATCTCACGATTTGAAAGGGCACGGCTTCAGCCGTGCCGCGAGCTGCTGTCAGTTCTTCGGCTTTAGCCACTGAGGGACTTCGGTGTTGAGACCCGCCGCGGCGGGCGAGTTCCCCCGGGGCCTGAAGCCCAACTCTGCACGTATACATAACGGCACGGCTGAAGCCGTGCCCCTTCAAAGCGCTCGGATTTCTAGCGCCGCTTCAACCCGAGCCTGAACGCCCGCTCTGTCGGCTGACCGTTTCGTTACCACTCACTGACCCATTGCCCCTGCTCGCCTCGGTTTGACTTGCGCGTCCTTACCTGCGTAACTTTTTAACTTGTGCATAGTCACGTCTGGCCTCAGGAGGCACGATGAACCGCTGGTTTACCAAATTGACTTGCCTGCTTCTGCTGGTGGCCGCTTTGCCGCTGGCGGCGCAGGACCTGGCGTCGTACGAAAAGCGCGTCTCGGTAAAGACCTTGCCCAACGGCTTAACGGTCGTCCTCTGGCGACGCCCCGAAGCCCCAGTGTTTTCGTTTTTCACCCTGGTGGACGCCGGTTCTGCGCAGGACCCGCTCCACGCGACTGGCCTGGCGCACATGATGGAGCACATGGCCTTCAAGGGCACGCCTGACATCGGCACCAGAGATTACGCCGCCGAGAAGCCCGCGCTGCAAGGGGTGGAGCAGACCTACTCCGCTTACGAAACCGAGCGCATTAAGCGCGTGGGCCAGGACCCGCAGAAGCTGGCGCAACTGAAAAATGCCTGGCAGCAAGCGATCAACGCGGCCGACCAGTACGTGGTGCAGAACCAATTCGGCGAGATCGTGGAGAGCCATGGCGGCGTGGGCGTCAACGCGTTCACCAACTACGACGAAACCGCCTACATGTACTCAATGCCGTCGAACATGATCGAGCTGTGGGCGGCGCTGGAGTCCGACCGCCTGCTGCACCCGGTGATGCGCGAGTTCTACAAGGAGCGCAATGTGGTGATGGAAGAGCGGCGCATGCGCACTGACAGCCAGCCGACGGGGCGGCTGGTCGAGCAATTTCTGGGCACGGCTTTCATGGCGAATCCCTACCATCGGCCAACCATCGGTTATGCTGCCGATCTGCAAAGCTTCTCGGCCAGCGATGCGGCGGAGTTTTTCAAACGCTATTACGTGCCCAGCAACATGGTGATCGGTCTGGTCGGCGATCTCGATCCCACGCAGGTACTGCCCATCGTGGAGAAATATTTCGGCCAGCTTGCCACCACGCCCAAGCCGGAAGAGTTGTTTACCGACGAGCCCGCGCAGAATTCGGTGCGCGAGGTCACGCTGCACGATCCTTCGCAGCCGTTCTACCTTGAGGGCTATCACCGGCCCAGCTATCTAGTCCCGGATGACGCGGTGTACGACGCGATCAGCGACATTCTGTCGAACGGCCGCACCTCGCGCTTGTACCGCTCGATGGTGCGCGACAAGAAGATTGCCGCCTTCGCCGCGGGCTTCACTGGCTTTCCTGGAATAAAGTACGGCCACCTGTTCGCCTTCTATGGCGTTCCCCTGCCCGGCCACACCAATGAAGAAATGCAAAGAGCGGTGCACGAAGAGATCGACAAGCTGAAGACCCAGGACGTTAGCGACGAAGAGTTGCAGATGTTTAAGACGCGCACCAAGGCCGACCTGATTCGCGGGCTGGCCAGCAACGAGGGGCTGGCGCAGCAGCTGGCGACCTATCAGACGCGTTACGGCGATTGGCGCGAGCTGTTCCGCTATCTCGACCGCGTGGACAGGGTCACCAAGGCCGACATCCGGCGGGTTTCGAACCAGGCATTCGCCGAGACGAACCGCACCGTCGGCATCATTCAGACGCAGACGGCGAGCAGCCATCCGGCTCCAGCGGTAAGCAAAGGAGAGGAACAACAATGAGCGCCCACGCGAACTCCATCGTCATTTGTCCTCCTGAGCGGAGGCGGCGCTGCGCCGCCGGAGTCGAAGGACCTGCGGCCCTCACCCAGTCCCGTTTCCTGTTAGCGCTCTTCTGCTTCTTGCTGCTGTTGACCGTCTTCGGCCCCGCCCAGGTCAAGCCCTGGAACCAGATTCAGCCTCCAGCGCTGCCGGCGTTCAAGCCTCAGGAACCCGTCCGCGTCCAGTTGCCCAACGGCATGGTGATCTTTCTTCAGGAAGACCATGAGCTGCCTCTGATCGACGCGACCGCGCGCATCCGTGGCGGCTCGATCTCTGAAGCCGCGAACAAGACCGGACTCACCGATCTCTATGGCGAGGTCTGGCGCACCGGCGGCACCAAGACCAAGACGGGCGATCAGATGGACGATTTCCTGGAAGCGCGCGCGGCGAAAATCGAAACCGATAACCAGTCGGACTCGACGACGATTTCGCTGAACTGCCTGAAGGGCGACTTCGACGCCGTGTTCGCGATGTTTCTCGACCTGCTGCACCATCCCGAGTTCCGCCCGGACAAACTGGAGTTGGCGCAGGAGCAAATGTACACGGCCATCTCCCGCCGAAACGATAATGTCGACTCCATCGTGCATCGTGAAAGCCGCATCATCGCCTACGGCAAAGGCAATCCTTACGCGCGGGTTGCCGAGTATGCGACGGTTGCCGCGATCACTCGCGAGGACTTGCTGAACTGGCATCAGCAGTACGTTCATCCGAATAACATCATCTTCGGCATCACCGGCGACTTCGATGCGAAGGCCATGGAAGCTAAGCTGCACCAGGCCTTCGATTCGTGGCAGAAAGGCCCGGACGCTAAAGCGCCCGACATCAAGTTCACCGAGCCGAAGCCCGGCCTGTATTTCGTCCGCAAGAATGACGTGAACCAGAGCAGCATCGACATGCTCGACCTCGGCATCGAGCGCAGCAATCCCGATTACTTCGCCGTGACGGTGATGAACGAAATGTTTGGCGGCAGCTTCTCCTCGCGGCTCTTCAACCATCTGCGCTCCGGAAAAGGGCTCGCCTACAGCGTGGGAGGAGGCGTGGGTTCTGGCTGGGACCATCCCGGCGTGGTCAACATCCAGATGCAAACCAAGAGCGCCAGCACCGTGGAAGGCATCCAGGGGCTGGACGAGGAAATCGATGGCCTGCTGAAAAATGCGGCCACGCCGGAGGAGCTAAAGCGCGCCAAAGACGACATCCTGAACTCGTTTATCTTCCAGTTCGACACGCCGGAAAAAGTTCTGCGCGAGAAGATGGCCTACGAGTTCTATCATTATCCGCTCGATTTTCTGGAGCGCTACCGCAGCGAGGTGGAAAAGGTAACGGCGGAGGACGTCTCCCGCGTGGCGCGCAAGTACGTTCACAAAGAACGGATGGCGGTGCTAGTGGTGGGCAACGACACGGAATTCGGCAATGCCCTCAGCACGCTTGGCCCGGTGCAGGAGCTGGATATCACCATCCCTCCGCCGCCGGCAAGCCTGATGCAGCAAGGGCCGGGCGGAGAGTGAGGTCAGAGAACGACCTTGTGCCCAATCTGGGCACAGGTGTAACATGGTCCTCGAAGCACGGTGATTACCGGTGAGGGTGATTGCGCGACGCACCTTGACGGATTTTGTGGAATCGCTCAAGGGTAATAAGGACCAGAAGGCGGTAAAGGCCGCGCTCGATTCCTGGTTCCACGAAGTAGCGAGAGCGGAATGGAAGGGCCCGGCCGATCTTCGGGCCCACTATCGTAGTGCAAGCGTCGTGGGATCCGACCGGGTGGTATTCAATATCAAAGGGAATAGTTACCGCTTGGTTGTGGCGGTGGATTACGGCCGGCAGATCATCTTCATCAAGTGGATCGGAACCCACGCAGATTATGACAAAATCGATGTGAAGACGGTGCAGTATGGACGTTAAACCTATCAGATCAGACAACGATTACAATCTGGCCCTACGGCGCGTCGAAGCGCTTTGGGGATCTCCTGTGGGTAGCCCTCAGGGGGACGAACTGGAAGTCCTGGTCACGTTGATTGAGGCCTATGAACGCGAGCATTACCCGATTGACCTGCCCGATCCTGTCGAAGCCATAAGGTTCAGGTTGGAGCAGTCGGGCAAAGATCTTCGCGCGCTGGTTGGGGTGATTGGGCAGAGGACGCGAGTTTACGAAGTGATGCGCGGCGACCGGCCCTTATCACTGAAAATGATTCGCAGTCTACATCAGAAACTCGGTATCCCCGCCGAGGTCCTGATTCAAACAAGTCAAATGCCGCACCGTGGACGGCAACGTCATAGTTCCAACACAACCAGGCGCAGACGAACGCACCTGCAAAAGTCAGCGTAGTCGGGACCATGAGCCAGCACTGCAAAATCCCCCCCGGCCAGCACCTGCTGATCGACGCCGACGACACCCTCTGGGAGAACAACGTTTACTTCGAGCGGGCGATTGCCAACTTCATCTCGTTTCTGAATCATCATGAGTACACGCCCGACCAGGTGCGCCAGGTGCTGTACGAGGTGGAGCGCGAAAACATCCGCACCCACGGCTATGGCATGCACAGCTTCGCGCTGGCGCTGGTGCGATGTTTCGAGCGGTTGTCGGTTGAGCCCCTTACGCCCGCGTTGCACGAGACCATCCGCGGCTTTGCCTACGCCATCGCTGAGCATCCCATGGAGATTCTGCCCGAGGTGCCGGAAACCCTGGCCGACCTCGCCCAGCGCCATCATCTTTTCCTGGTGACCAAGGGCAATATCATCGAGCAATCGGGCAAGGTCGAGCGCTCCGGGCTCAAGCAACATTTCACCGCCGTCGAAGTCGTGGCCGAGAAGGATGCCGCCACCTACAACGCGGTGGTCGAGAAGTACGGCTTGCTGCGCCAGAGCACTTGGATGATCGGCAACAGCCCCAAGTCCGACATCAATCCGGCGCTGGAAGCCGGGCTGCACGCCGTCTTTGTTCCCCACCGCGATACTTGGATGTTGGAGCGGGGCGAACTTCGTCCCGAGGCCGGCGATGGCCGCCTGTTACAAGTCAAGAGCTTCGGCCACCTGCGCGATCATTTTTGATTCCTGTCCGCCTGGACCGCTCCACGCTTCCTCAGTACACCTCATAGCCCGGTGGCGGCGAATGGAAGCCGGGTTTGCGCGCCATCAGCAGCAACGCGCCAATGCGCTTGAACTCGCGCAACTCCTCCGCATTCTTGAACCACTTGCCGCTGTACTCCTCCGGCGTCGGAGTTAAGTCGGGAATGCGCGCCGCTCGCACATCTTCAAAGGTGTGCGCCTTCAATAGCTGGATGTACTCCTGCTCCGAGCGCGCCTGCACTGGCACCTTCAGCTCCTCCACCCAGCGCAGCGAGTAGGGATTGTCCTTGTAAAGATTGATCAGGATAAACAGCTCGCCGTGCGGCGCCAGCACGCGGAAGAGTTCGGCGAGGGCGCGGTCCTGGTCGGCGTAGTAATAAAAACTTTCCACCGACAGCACCTTGTCGAAGAAGTTCTCCTCCCAGGGAATTTGTTGGGCGGAGCCGATGACGAACATCAGGTTGTCATAGGCGGTCGAGCCGGCGCGCGCCCGCCGAATCATTTCGTCCGACACGTCGAGCCCGACCACCTGACCGGGCTTGTCGCCGTGGGCTACGGCGTCGGCGATCAGGCGGCTCGCCCATCCCGCTCCGCAACCCAGGTCGAGCACGCGGTCGCCCGGCTTCAGTTCCATGCGCGCCAGCGTTTGCTGAGTGATGCTGATGTGATGGTTCTCCATCTCCTCGCCGCGGCCCTGCTCGGCCCACTGGTTGAACTCCTGGCGCAATCGCTCGTCCGCGGCAATGGCTTTCTTATCGATCATGATGTCCTCGGGGATTTCGAATGTACACTTGCAAGAATAACTCGCTCGTGCCACCAGAGATGTTCTGTGCCTGTCGGCAGTGGATCGGTTTCCGAATACCTCGTCAGTCCGGGCAATCGCCAAGGTGCCCCTCGGCGTAAGCATCTGCAAAAAAAGAGAAGCCACCCGGGACTCAGCCAGGGGCGGCTTCTGTGCCACTTAAATTATCCCCTAAGAAGGGGACTTCATCGTGACGATATTCCGCCCTACGTTTGGGTGTCTGGTCAATTTTGCACAAACCGGGATTTCAGGGGCCACGCGGCGCCAAGTGGAAGATAGTGGGCCCGGAATATGCGCTTTAGCCGTTTCCCAACTGCTGAACCTGGAGGCCTGTAAAGGAGGGACGTTTCACATGGAGGCTTGCGCAAAAACTACAGCGCCCTTATTCATTCAGAAAGATGTTGAGGAGGGAGTTGTGAACCCGAATCTCGCCGTTATATTCGATGAACCCCAGTTTCCTGAAGCGATTCATAAAAAAACTCACTCGTGACCGGGTCGTCCCAATCATCTCCGCCAGGATTTCCTGGCTGACCTTCGGAACCACCGTCTCGGGTTTGCTTTCCTTGCCGAACTGCGCCAGCAGCAACAGAATCCTCGCCAGCCGCTTTTCGCTGGAATTGAAAAGCTGATCGACCAGGTCCGCTTGGATGCGAGCGTTGCGGGTAAGCAGAAAGGAGACGAACACATTCGAAAATGCGGGTTCTTGATGAAGTGCGCGGACCATTTCCGCTTTACTAATTCTGAGCAGTGCACACTCGCTCATCGCGGTAGCCGTCGCGAGTCGAAGAGGATGAGCTGAGACCATACAATCCTCCCCCGCGAATTCCCCGGCGCCCACCAAGGCAAGCGTCGCTTCTTTTCCGTTGGCGGAGGTGACAGTAATTCTCAGTCGGCCCGTCTGCACGTAAAAAATCGCGTCGGTAGGGTCGCCTTGCGCGTAGGCCGTGTCATTCTTTTTCAGATTGAGAATCTTCCTGCCCAACCCAGCTCTAGCGAGAAAGGCCTCGGGATCGAAAACCGTACCGCCATTGGTTGGTTGCGGCTTGGGGGCTTGAAGCCGGGAAAGCTTTGCAATTTCGCCGGTGGCCAGTTTTGCGGACCGCAGCGAATCAACCCGTTCGGCTGGACGGCCCTGGCTGCGGGTTGGAATGCCCCTGGCGCTCATTTCCTACCTCCGAAGGGGCAGCGCTTGCACTTCGACATCAGACCTGTTGGAGGCGCTGAAACAAAGTGGGATTCCCGTGATGACTCGGCCAGGCGATAACCACGGGGACCCATATTACTTCCCCTGTTGCGGTAATATCACATGCCAATTTTGATGGTCGGTTGGGCATCTTACATACGCAGAAGATTCTTGTTGGTTCGCATACCCGATTTCGGGGCCTTCTTTTGAAGTGGCGGAATCGCTGAAGCGTGGGTCACGTTTCGTGCGTCGCGATACTTGCGCGTACCAGCGGTAATGCCACTGTTGGACATCCTACCGAAGCGTTGGGGAGGGCACTGTATACTTCTCCGAGTGGAGCGAATGAGCAGGGTTCCTGCTTCGCATGCCACGACTGGTTCACTTTCCCATCGGGGATGGTTTTCGGTTCTGGTTTGTGGCACGCAAAAACCTCCAAGTCGCGCGGTCCGGCGAGCGGACTAATACCGATGGGAAACCCGTCAGCAACATAATCCTTTTATCCATCTCCGATAGCGACTACAGCTCACTTCGTCCTCATCTCGAATACGTCAGCTTGCCAAACCATCTAGTCCTTCACGAGGCGGGTGGAAAGCTGGAATTTGCATACTTCCCGAATCGCGGTTTGATTTCTCTTGTAGTCGTAATGAAAGATGGAAAAACCGCCGAAGCTGGCATAGTTGGAAAAGAAGGCTTTACAGGGACCCTGGCGGCGGTTGGCCTGAGCAGGAGTCCGTTTCAAGCGGTGGTACAAATCACGGGGGATGGGTTTCGGGTCGAGATCGGAGCTTTGCAAAACACTTTGGAATCCGCTCCCCACCTTCAATTGATGTTGGGCCGCTATGCTGCAGTTCGGGGTATGCAGGTTGCACAAACAGCTGCGTGTAATCGGCTGCACGGTATTGAGCAGCGCCTGGCGCGGTGGTTGCTAATGGCTCAGGATAGAGTGGATTCAGGGTCGCTGCCCATCACTCATGATTTTCTCGCAACCATGCTAGGGACGGATCGGCCTACCGTGAGCTTGGCGGCTGGTGTTTTGCAGAGGAAGAAGCTCATCGAGTACACCCGGGGTGCAGTGAAGATCGTGCACCGCAAAAAACTTGAAGACGCTGCCTGCGAGTGCTACGGGGTCATCCAACAGTACGATGGCGAACTTGGCTTGAGATAAGTCCGGAAGTGAAGAGTCGCCCTGTCGGCAATCCGGGAAACTGAAGCCGCTACCAACCCGCCGAATTGTTTTTCCGCTGACCCATCTGCTACAGTCTCCGGAACATATGGCTCAAACTCCCGAACCCACGAACGGCTCGGCACATTCGCCGGACCTGTATTGTCCCAACTGCGCGCGCGAGATGGACGATCCGCTCACCTGCGGCGACTGCTCGGCGGTGATCTGCCGGGTGTGCGGCACGCCGCTGGAAATGCCCGAGGACCTCGGCATCGGCTGATTCATGGCGCAGCCCACCACAGCGCAGCGCGCCGTCGCGGCCCATCACGAGCCCTCGCTGGTGCGTGGCCTCTCGCTGACTGATTCCGTGATGCTGCTGGCCGGCGGCATCATCGGCTCGGGCATCTTTCTCACCGCCGGACCGATTGCCTCTGCCGTGCGCACGCCGTTGTTCTTCCTGGGAGTGTGGCTGGCAGGCGGGCTGATCTCGCTGCTGGCGTGCTTCGCCTTCGCCGAAATGGGGGCGATGTTTCCCGAGGCGGGCGGGCAATATGTTTATTTGCGCGAGGCATACGGCGAGTTTCCGGCGTTTCTCTACGGATGGATGATCTTCACTGTCGGCCAGAGCGGCACCATCGCCGCGCTCGCCGTCGGCTTCGCCGAATATTTCGGCGCGGTGCTGCCGTTTGCGTCGGCTCATGTTCCCGTTGCGACGATTTTTGGATGGACGCTGACGCGCGGGCACCTTGTCTCCATCTGCGCTATTGTTCTGCTCACCGCGATCAACGTGCTTGGACTGAAGCGTGGTTCGGCGCTGATCAACGTGGCGACCTGGGCGAAGTTTGCGGCCATCGGACTCTTCATCGTGCTCGGCCTTGCGATCGGCCACGGCCATTGGTCGAACTACGCAGTCAGTATTCCCGCTAGCCAGCCGATGTCGCTGGGCGCCGTGATCTCCGGATTTGGCGTCGCACTGATCGGCGTCTTCTGGGCGTTCGATGGCTGGGTCTACATCACGTGGGTGGCGAGCGAAATCAAGAATCCGCAGCGTGTGCTGCCGCGCGCCATGGTGATGGGCGTGCTCGTAGTTGGCGTCATCTATCTGGCGGTGAACGCGGTTTATCTTTACGCACTGCCGATCACTGCCGTGGCCAAGGAAGAAACCGTCGCACACGCTGCTGCGGCTGTGCTCTTAGGAGGCAGTGCCGCGCGCTGGCTCAGCGCCGTGATCGCGCTCTCGTGCTTCGGAGCGATGTCGTGCGCCATCCTCAGCAGCGCGCGGGTTTCATTTGCCATGGCGCGCGACGGTGCCTTCTTTCATGCCATGGGACGCGTGCATCGGCGCTACCGCACGCCCGCCTTCAGCTTGATTTCGCTGAGCGCGTGGGCGGTGGTGCTGGCCCTCAGCGGCAGCTTCGATCAGCTCTACACTTACGTGATGTTCATGATGGTGCTGTCGTACACGGCGGCAGTGGCGGGACTGTTCGTGCTGCGGCGCACCCACCCCGATTTGCCGCGTCCGTATCGCTGCACCGGCTATCCCTATTTGCCCGCGCTTTACGTGCTGGTGGCGGGCGCCTGGGCGCTCAACTCGGTGGTGACGCGCCCCAAGGAAACGCTGATCGGTATTGCAATTGTCTTTCTCGGCGCACCGTTCTATTTGTTCTGGCGCTGGCAGTTGAAGCGGAATCCGGGAGAATTGGAGGAGTTTGAGTAAACGAGACTTGAAGGGGCACGGCTTCAGCCGTGCCGTAAGGACTGCTTGAAGACCGGGCTTTAGCCCCTGAGGTGACTCGGGTTGAATCAGCCTCAGATTTATGACATGACTTCGAGTAATTCAAGTCAGTCTGCAGCGCCCGCTAGAATTGCCTAATGCTCACCCTCACCGAAGCCGCGCAACAGATTCGCACCCGCCAGCTTTCTCCGCTGGAGCTCACTCGCGATTGTCTGGTGCGTATCGAGCGGCTGAATCCCACTCTGAATGCTTTCATCACCGTGACGGCAGAACTTGCGCTGGAGCAGGCGCGGCAGGCTGAAGCAGAAATCATGGCGGGTCACTGGCGAGGGCCCCTGCACGGCATTCCGATTGGCCTGAAAGATCTGCTCGATACAGCGGGAGTTCGCACCACGGCGGCCAGCAATCAGTATCGCGATCGGGTTCCCACGCGAGACGCTGTCTTGGTCCGCCAGTTGAAGCAGGCGGGCGCCGTGCTGGTCGGCAAACTGAACCTGCACGAGTTTGCTTTTGGCGGCAGCGGCATCGTGAGTGCGTTTGGACCGGCGAACAATCCGTGGGATTTGCAACGCATCACGGGAGGATCGTCGTCCGGTTCTGCGGCGGCGGTTGCGGCGGGGCTTTGCATCGCAGCGATCGGAACCGACACGGCGGGCTCGATTCGCTGTCCCGCGGCGTTTTGCGGAATTGTCGGCCACCGTCCCAGCGCGGGTTTGCTGAGTTGCACAGGGGTGGTGCCGCTCTCCACATCGTTCGACACGCCGGGGCCGATGACACGTTCGGTGCGCGACGCGGCGCTTCTGCTCGGCGCGCTGGTAGCTGATGCAGGCTCTTCTGCCCCAAACGATTGGGCCGCGCTCGACGACAGCGTGGCCGGGTTAAGAGTCGGAGTTGTGCGCAAGAATTTCTTCTTCGATATGCAGCCCGAGGTGGCCACCTGCGTGGAAGAGGCCATCGCCGTCATCAAGACGCTGGTGGCGCAGGTTGCAGATGTGGAGCTCGAAGCCGGTGGACATCGCACCATTTTCAACGCCGAGATTTATGAGTATCACGAAGCTATGGCGACTAAGACTCCGGAACTCTACCAGCCGCAGACTCTGCCGCGAATCGTGAAGTGCGCTGGCATCAGCGCGACCGATTACATTCGCGACTGGCGCAGCCTGAACGAGGAGAGGAACAGAGCCGAAGGCCTATTCCAGCAAGTGGACGTGGTCATCACGCCCACGGTCCCGGTGGCAGCACCGCGAATTTCGGAGCTCCAATCGCTGGCCATCAATGACCTGCGGCAATTCGAGACGAGATACCTGCTGCGCAACACTTCGCCCTTCAGCGTGCTCTATTGGCCCAGCGTCTCGGTGCCCTGCGGATTCCAGCGGGAAGGACTGCCCGTGGGATTACAAATTTCCGGCAAGCCCGGAGCCGACGCGACCGTGCTGCGGCTCGCTCATGCCTACGAGCAGGCGACACAGTGGCACAAAAGCGTGCCGAGTGAGTGAACGCCGGGTCTAGCAAACGCGAGTCGAACCATCCTTGTAGTTGAGCCGAGGTAGTTGAACCGAGGTTTGGAGAGGATATAGGGGTCCTTCGACTCGTCGGTCGCCACGGCGACCTCCTCGCTCAGGATGACACGCGCGGAGAAGGCGAGTGGTCGCGCTCAGAATGACAATCGGAAATCTGGGGACCATCAGCGATTTGATGTGTCGGCGACTGATTCCACATTGTCGAACAGGCGCATGTCCACCGCAACCTTCCTGTTCTTGCCCGCGCCGTCGGTAAATTGTTGCGCCGCGTCCAGCATGAAGGCATTGGCGAAGCGCGCCCCACAGATGATCTCGTCGGGCGTGTAAGAGGTGCGCGTCTGGACGGTGGTCGAGAAAATCTCGTCGAAAGCGCTGAGCAGCACCAGAAATTCCGATTGCGATCTGCGCATCGACTCCCGCGTCTCGCCATGCAGCGGGCTGGTTTCGTCGATCGGTGCACGACCGTCCAGGTCAAGGGGAGAAATACAACCTTGTCTCGCTCCAATGGCAGCGGGTAGTACTGGCGGGTATGCACGCCGCCAATCTCTTCGAAGCGGCTGAGCAGCACAATGGCGGAGACCTGGATCAATTCGCTGGAACGCGCATTGGCCACGCGAAACTCGAACGCGGTGATGTCGCGGTAAGGCGCAATGACAGCGTGATGGCTGAACAGCACCTTCGCCGTGGGCCGCGAAAGCCGCGCGAATAGAAGTCCGGTCACGATGGCGAACCCGGCCAGTCCGGCCAGCGCCTCAATGGTGACCACTACATTTGCGGCCACGCCTGTGGGCACGACATTTCCGTAGCCGATGGTGGAGAGCGTCTCCACGCTGAAGAAGAACGCGCGCAAGAACGCATTCTGCTCGATACCGGGAGTGGTGCTGGCCAAGGCTGCGGGACCGCAAGCAACATAGGCCAACGCAAACAGGGTGTTCGCCAGCAGGTACCAACACACGCCGGCCAGCAGAAACTGCCACCAGGGCATGGTCAGCAGCGCGTGATAGAGGCTAAAGGACGACCAGAAGTGCAATCCACGGCGCTCGACGTTGAAACTGCCGTCGCGATTGAGCAGGCGCTGGTGGCTTTCCCGCGACACCACCGAGCCGAAGCCCAGGTCCCGAAGATCTTGTTCGCTCAGAGTTTGTGTTCGGGTCGCCATGCAGGTTCGATGCAAAAGCAATCGCGTCGTTGCAGAAGTATAACGGCATCGCCACGGTATTGGCTGGTTTCTGCAACTGCGCTTTGATATCTTCGTGGCATGGCGATGTCTCCCAGTATTTGCGGAGTGGTCCTGGCGGCCGGTTTTTCCACGCGCATGGGCCGTGACAAAGCGCTTCTGCCGTGGCCACCCGTGGCCGATGGAACGCCGGCGGCCAACACCTTTCTCGGAGCTACCATCGATTTGCTTCAGCCCATGACCGATCTGGTCATCGTGGTGGCCGGGAACAACGCAGCGTCCATTGGGCCGGTCACCTACGCGCACGGAGCGTTTCTGGTGGTGAATCCCACTCCCGAGCGGGGGCAGTTTAGTTCGCTGCGGTTGGGCGTGCGGGAGGTGCTAAATCACGGGCGCGATGCCGCTTTTCTGGCGCTGACGGACCGCCCCCCGGTTTTGCCCGCTACGCTGCAAAAACTGCACGACGCTTTTCTGGCCGCGGATCCAGAGGTGTGGGCCGTCGTACCCGAAGTCCAACGCGGGGAGGAGCGGGCGCACGGGCATCCCATCCTGATCGGCCGGGAGCTGATCGAAGCGTTCCTGCGCGCTCCGCTGGACGCGACCGCCCGTGATCTGGAGCACCAGCAGCAACGGCACATCATGTACCTGCCGGTGGACGACGCGCGGGCCGTCGCCAACATTGACACGCCCGAAGATTATGAACGCCTGTCGCGCTCGGACATGATCTTCTCGGAGAAGCAGTTTTGAGCGCAACCGACTGCCCCAGCGCGGCTCTGCAGTTTATTGAGTCGGTGCTGGCGCTGCGGCCGGCCATCGCGGTCTTCGATTGCGACGGAACGCTGTGGAGCGGCGACGCCGGGGCCGACTTCTTCTATTGGGAGATCGAGCGTGGCATCGTCAGCCGCGAGGTTGCGCAGTGGGCGCTGGCGCGCTACAAGCAGTACCAAGCCGGCAGGGTCAACGAAGAACAAATATGCGGTGAAATGGTCACCATGAATCATGGTGTCTCTTGCCGGCTGTTACGGCGGGCGGCGAGAGAGTTCTACACCGAGGTGGTCAGCCCGCGGGTGTTTCCGGAGATGCAGGAGTTGACTCGCCGGCTGGCGGCGCAGGGGTGCACTCTCTGGGCGGTTTCCTCAACCAACAACTGGCTGGTGGAACATGCCGCCAGGCAGTTCGGCATTGCCCGCCAGCGCGTGCTGGCGGCATGCGTTCAGGTGGAGGGTGGATGCGCCAGCGATCGCTTGGTTCGCGTTCCGACCGATGAACTGAAAGTGGTGGCAATCCGCAAACACATTGGCCAACCTATAGACGTGGCGGTGGGCAACTCGGTGCACGACCAAGCTATGCTGGAGATGGCAAGGCATCCCGTCTGCGTCAATCCCAACGACGATCTGGAGCAGCTTGCGCGAGAGCGCGGATGGCCTGTCTATTGGCCGGCGGGGACCAGGCATCAGCCCAACTCGCAGATCTAGAGCAATTCGTGCGGCGCAAAGCTGTAGAGGTTGTTCTCCAGTTCTTCCTCGGGAACCGCAAACAGATCGATCCAGCCCTCCAGCGGCAACGAGTCCACCGGCAGGTGATCGCGCCAGATGGCGAAACGCAAACGGATGCGGCTTCCCCGCTGCGCGCCCAGCAGGGCGAAGGGAACACGGAATTCGAAAATCTCGCGCAGCGCCACCTCGACGCCGTTGCTGGTGGAGTTGCCATCGTCAGAGGAAAAGCTCGCCAGCTTACGGCGCTCTTGTCCGTTACTCAACACCCACTTTTGCAGTGTGTGTCCGTGCACGTCCACAGCCAGCCGGTACGATTGCATCGGCGACTTGCGGTCATGCTCGTCGCGGCGAACTTCCAGATTCACCATCAGGCGATAGGCCCCTTCGGGCACGCTGTGCTGGAAGTCCAAACGGCCCGATACGGAATCCGCGTCCAGTCCGGCGAAAACGGCGTCCAGCAGAAACTGTCTGCCGTGCATGGCGCCGGTGCGCTGGTCCGAGGTGTAGCTGGCTGCGCCCATCCACTCGAAGTATCCGCTGACCAATCCGTCCACCCGGGCGCGCACATAAGCCGTCTGCGGAATATAGCTGGGACGCACAACTCCGCTGATGATCGGGGTGTTCAACTCTTCCGGCGGGACTCCTTCGAGGGCGTGATACACGTTGGAGAGATGGCGGCGATACAGTTCGTCGAAGTCGCGATCGTTGGCCGAGTGATGCTCCGGCCCGTACCACCAGTTCCAGTCGCTGCCTTCGGCGATGAGCAACTCTTCCCACGCCAGTTTGCGTTGCGCCGCAGAAACTTTTTGCGCATGGCGGTCGTAATAATCGCGGGCTTCGGAGAGCAAGTCCCAGGCGCGATTATCTTCGGGAGAGCCAATCCAGATGTTGAAGTTGGCATTGATCCACGAACCGGGAACCAGCCGCTGCAAGGGCTTGAAGTCATCGGGCTTGTTCCGGGCGATGGCCTCGCCGATGGTAACCGCTTCGATCTCCGAATCATGCTGCAAGGCGTCGTAGAAGCGGCGCAGGAATTCGCGGCCTGATTTCGGGTAATACTCCCACGCGTTTTCGCCGTCGAGGATGATCGAAACCACGGGATCTTTGCCGCGTTCGAGGAGCGGCCGCGCGGAGCTCTTGATGTTCTCGAGCAGGTGATGGGCAGCTTCTTGCGCGGGCATCCCCGAGTACACAAACCCGATGAGATCGGAAAGGCGATGGTTGCGGAACACCATGTGCATCCGCGTGTCGTTCTTCTGGTAGCGGTAAATGCCGTACAAGTGTTCCGCGGCGTCGGCAGAGAGATGGCCATTACCTTCGCGCGCGAAATTGAAATCGAGCGACCGTCCCAATACGCCTTCATCGGTTGCCATCCATTCGATTCCCTGCCGGGCCGCCAGCATCACGGCCTCCTCCGAGACACTTCCCTCCGAGGGCCAGAGTCCCTTGGGGCGGACCCCGAACAGCGCCTGATGAGAATCCAGGGCGCGTTCGATCTGGAGACTGGCGTCTTCCGGACGGCGGAAGCGCCGGGTGGGCAGACTCAGTCCGGGCGAGGACTGCGCGCCCACGTTGCTATCGCAGAGCAGCGGCAGGATAGGGTGATAGTAGGGAGTAGCAGAGAGCTCAATGGATCCGCGCTGCGCTGCGTCGGCGTAAGCGGGCAGCACCTTGGCGAGAATTTCGCGCTCTTTGGCAATCACCAGTTGCTGGTCGGCGCGGCTGAAGTCCTCGCCCTTTTGCACCAGCGCGGCGACATCCGCTTCCTCCAGGAAGTATTCGTCGAACCAGGCGAGTTGCGAAAGTACCTGGAGATCGGCGTAATCGCGCGTCCCAAAGTAGCCCTCCGGCCCTTCGGGGCGCTCGCAGGTTGCGCGATAGCGCTCCCACAACTCGCGATAGCGCGGATAGCGCCCAATCATGTTGACCGGGTTGGCCTGAAACAGATATTGCAACGCAAAGTGCCGGTCGGATGGCGTTAGCTCGGCCGCAGGCTTCGACACCAGATCGAAAAAGGGGTCGTGCGCGTGGCCCGAGACGTAATCCTGGATCTGGGCCACTAACGAAGGCACAAGATTGAAGTTCTGATGGACCTGGGGGAACTCGTCCAGCAGTTTCACCATCCCGTAATAGTCTTTGAGCCCGTGGAGGCGCACCCAGGGAAGGCGATACTCGCCGGTGACCATGTCTTTGTAGAAAGGCTGGTGCATGTGCCAGAGCAGCACCAACCGGATCTTCGGGGAACCGTTATGACTCATTGCGGAGAATTAGCCGACCAAGTGTATCAGGGCGGGGGCCGGCTTGGAACTGGTGGACCAGAATCCCTTTCTATTTGCCCGTCGTATAATTGACGACCAGGCTGCGCTATGGCTAAACGCAGAACGGTTAAACCCAGAGGTTATCCCGACCGCCGAGGTATGGGGGCAGAGAGCGACTTCATTTCCGAACAGTTCGTTCCAAGCGAACATTACAAAGCACAACAGAGAGCGATGGCTCAGACGTTAATTGCAGCAGGTCTGAATCCCCGTGAATTTGACAGCCTGTCAACATGCGAAGACACTGCAGGGAAGCAAGAATCGGAACCGCGTCTGATCCCGGACGGAAACCTCCAGAGGTGTTCGGTTTGCGGATATCCGTTTCCTGCGGGCGTACACCCTTCCGTGAGCGTGGCCTTTGCCGAACACCTCGTGAAAGCTCACCAGCCCTGACTCCTCCGGCACACCTAATTTCAAACTTCTCCACTACCGGACCACGCTGTAACTGTTCGCTTCGCCGCCCTTCCGCTAAACTGTTTTTCAGCAGCCTGTGAAGCCGTGCCCTGTGAGTGCTGGGTAAAGTAGAAAATAGATTCGAGTCCCTTCAGGGACGGCACAGTTCCCACCCATCCTCCTGAGGCCCGCCCAACCGCTCTTCCTTAACATAGAAACCCATCGGCGTCACTTCCCGCGCACGGCGGCGTGGATGGCGTCCCTCAACTCCGGATGAGCGAAGCTATATCCGGCGGCCTTCAGCTTTGCGGGTTCGGCGCGAATTGAGGTCAACAGCAACTCCTCTCCCATCTCGCCAAGAAGTGTCCGCACAATCCAAGCTGGCAACGGGAAGATCGTGGGACGGTGGAGTTCCTCTCCCAGCGCGCGCACAAACTCCGCATTGCGAACTGGCTCGGGTCCAACCGTGTTCACCGGCCCCCGCAAGGTATCGCAGTGCAAGGCAAATAGCGCCACACCGATCACATCGTCAAAGGCGATCCAGCTCCAGAACTGCTTTCCGCTGCCGATCCGCCCGCCAAGGCCAAGTCGGAATGGCAATAGCATCGGCTTAAGCGCCCCGCCATCATGGGCAAGCACCACTCCGATGCGAAGGTTCACGACCCGCAGTCCAGCTTCGCTCGCGGGAGCGGTGGCGGCTTCCCATTGCCGGCTGACCTCCGCGAGAAACCCCTTGCCCGAAGAACTCTGTTCGGTCAGCAGTTCGTCGCCACGGTTTCCGTAATAATTAATTCCTGCGGCTGAAATGAAAACATGCGGCTGCCCGCTTCGGCGATACGATTCGGCGGCCGCGTTCGCCAGAGTCCGAGTTCCCTGCGCGCGGCTCTCCAGCACTTCCTGCTTAAACTTCTCCGTCCAACGGCCAGCGACGTTCTTGCCTGCCAGGTGGACGATGGCATCCGCGCCCGCAAGTTTCTCCGGATCGAGCCGCTCGCCCGGATTCCATTGCATCTCGTTCTGGCGTGGCGCGCGCCGAACCAGGGCAACCGGCGTGTGGCCAGCAGAAATCAAAGCGGGGGTAAGTGCCCCGCCTATCAATCCCGAAGCGCCGCTGATGAGTATGCGCATGAGTGAGAAAACTCTTGCTGCAACTGCAATAACGTATGATGAATCAAACGGTCAAATAAGTATCAGGCGACGAATCACGCATGAAACTGGTTGACGTATAGGGTATATTGTCATCGTCGGGTTGCTGAGAAAGAAAGGTCCAAGGATGTCTCGTGCGGGCATAAAATCACAAACTGCAGCGGAAGTCTTGATTGAAAAGCTCGCTCATATGATCGACAAGAAGTATGACGAGATGAGCGACGAAGACATCAGGATATCGCAGCAGAAGCTCAAGGCCCTCCGCGACCGAGTCCGCGCTTCCCGCGCACGGAAGCGTGAAACAGCTTAATCAGCTCAGCTAATTCCTCCGCCGATACGCTTGGATTGACGCTTTTCACCGCCTCGACAAAATCATTCTCGTCGGCTGTGTTTTCAAGTATCTCCTTAAGTAGCTCCAGCGTTTGCTGCTTTTTGCGGGCTTTTTCCCGATCATAGTAGTTTCGCGGCGGCCGCCAGTACTGTTTGGGCATGTTGTCTCTCTCATCCCTCAGAGGTGCTCATCGAAGCTGATCGAGCGCCGCTGCCGCTTAATGACGCCAATAGGATTCGCGGACGGCGAACCTATACCTGCGACCCGTTCCAATCGCTCCGCGTCAGCTTCCTTTGTTTCCATCAACCTCAGTAAGTAGGCCTCCCACCACGAATCGGGAACGCGTCCCTGCTTGCGTAATTCTGCTGTAGCGACAATGGGGTCTACGACTAGAACGAGTTTGTACCGCTGGTTTCCAACATGCTTCGATTTGATAAATCCCAGGTGTTCAAGCAACTGCATGCGCTCGTGCCAGGTTCTAACCGCACGCGTGCCGGTGTATCCGGCGGCATACGCATGATCTGCCTCATTACCAATTTCAATTACCCCGCCGTCCATGTGGCGTGCGAGAAGTTCGAGGTAAACGCGAGAAACGTCCCGACCCGCGGTCAGTCCCTTTTGGGACAGAAGCGCGAGTATCAGCGGCAGGGTGCGCGGCCCTTTGAACCAACCGCTTCCGGTGCCGTTCCATGCGGCATCCCTCGGCCAGTAGTGCTCTTTCAATTGCGTCCGCCGGTCTGCTCCGGCTGTTTGGGGCATGATATTCACTCTCCAAGGCTGCCATTCCACGCGCGCTTGATAACAGAATTATTTTAGCATCGTGCGCCCGAGATACGCTATGGTAGGGAGCGACGAACAGTGTCATCCTACTCCACAACTAACTTAAAATCCAATATTATCGGCGAGAATTGCTTTCGGCCGGAATCCGGGGAGTGGGCGCCAGCGGCAGCAAAAAACGCTATTCCCTGTCGGACGCAAGTAGCTAGTTAACTATCCAGAGAGGCGAATTAACGCTGATTGGACAGTAACTGTAAATTATAAATATATTGTAATGAATAATTTACATATTCTGTGACGCTGGCGTTATGTTTCCTGTTTCCTGGTATCCTGTATCCTTTATCCAGTTTCCTATGCGTGTCCCTGTCTTTACTTGAAATCGTTGAGGTCAGCCGGCACAAAGAGCCCGGGAAGGGCAATGCGAGACTCGGAACTCTACACGCTCGGTGTTCTCCGTGGTGAAAATTCTTGGGCGTTTGTTGAAAACTGGAGGTGCTGCAACTCGTCGTATAATCGGACATGGCGACTTTGCGCCAGCACATCGCGACCAATGTTTTGACGGTTACACGTTTTCGCGATCTGCTGCGCAAGGTCCGCTCCTACCGCCCCGACGACGACCAGGCCCTGATCAAGAAGGCCTACGAATTCTCCCTGGAACATCACAAAGGACAGGCCCGCGAGTCAGGAGAGCCTTACCTGGTGCATCCTCTGGAGGTTGCGACCCTGCTGGCGGAGATGCGGCTTGACCCCACCGCCATTGTCGCCGGCTTGCTGCACGACGCAGTGGAAGACACCTCGGTAACCATCGAAGAGATCACGGCTGAGTTCGGCGAGCAGGTCGCCCACATCGTCGAAGGCGTCACCAAGATCAGCAAGATCGACTTCGCCTCGTCGGAAGAGGCGCAGGCCGAAAACGTGCGCAAGATGGTGTTGGCCATGATGGATGACATCCGCGTGGTGCTCATCAAACTGGCCGATCGTTTGCACAACATGCGCACCTTGAAGTTTCTCTCGCCAGAGCGGCAGTTCAAGATCGCCAAAGAGACGCTGGAAATTTACGCTCCCATCGCCCACCGCCTGGGGATGGGCAAGATCCGCGGTGAACTGGAAGACCTGGCCTTCCAGTACGTCGATCCCATCTCCTACAACCAGGTCAAGGAAGCCATGGAGTCACGCCGCAAAGAAGGCGAGGCTTTCCTGGCCGAGGTGCAGAACGTCATCGGGCAGA
Organism: uncultured Acidobacteriaceae bacterium; assembly: GCA_963836875.1. Taxonomy (GTDB): domain Bacteria; phylum Acidobacteriota; class Terriglobia; order Terriglobales; family Acidobacteriaceae; genus Bog-257. Next base: position 315,826 of record CAWIKZ010000005.1, on the reverse strand, counting down.
AGCTGAAGGAGGCCAAAATCCAGGCCAAAGTGGAAGCCCGCATCAAGCGCCTTTACAGCATCTGGCAGAAGCTGCAGCGGCAGCGCATTTCGGTGGACCAGATCTACGACATGCTGGCGCTGCGCATCATTACGCAATCGGAATCCGATTGCTACGCGGTGTTGGGCATCATCCACAATCAATGGCGGCCGGTGCCGGGACGAATCAAGGACTTCATCGCCATCCCGCGCAATAATTTCTACAAGTCGCTGCACACCACCGTCATCTCCGAGAAGGGCCATGCCTTCGAGGTGCAGATCCGCACCGAAGAAATGCACAAGATGGCCGAGGAAGGCATTGCGGCGCACTGGAAGTACAAAGATGGTCCGGTGTCGGCGCGCGACGAGCAGCGCCTGGCCTGGCTGCGCCAGGTGGTGGAGTGGCAGCGCGACATGAAGAGCTCCGACGAGTTCCTCTCCACGCTGAAGATTAACCTCTATCCGGAAGAGGTTTATACGTTTACCCCCAAGGGCAAGATCGTCATCCTGCCGCAGGATGCCACGCCGATTGACTTTGCCTATACCGTCCACACCGAGGTCGGCCACACCTGCGTAGGCGCCAAGGTAAACGGGCGCATGGCGCCCTTGCGTTACAAGTTGTGCTCCGGCGACATCGTGGAAATCCAGACCTCGCCCGGCCATCATCCCAGCCGGGATTGGCTGCAACTGGCGAAATCACCGCGCGCCCGCCAGAAGATCAAGCACTGGCTGAACGTGCATCAGCGCGAACGCGCCATCGAAATCGGCCGCAAGCTGATCGAAAAAGAGGCGCGCAAATATCGCATTGCCCTGAAGAACCTGAGCGAGGCGGAGTTGACGCGCGTAGCCGGCGAAAATGGGCTGGCCAAGCCCGACGACCTGCTGGCCGCTATCGGTTACGGCAAGTACTCGGCGCGTAGCATTTTGGCGCGCGTGCTCCCCGCCGACGCCTCGTCTGGGATATCAGGCGCAGGCGAACCGGACAAAGATCCTACCGGAGGATTCACCAGCGTCATTCGCCGCGTGTTTGGCTCGGAAACGTCAGCCATCATGGTCAAAGGACACGACGACCTGTTGGTGTACCGCGCGCGATGTTGTAACCCGATTCGCGGCGAAGACATTGTTGGCTATGTCACCCGGGGCAAGGGAGTGGCCGTGCACTCCAAGGCTTGTCCCAATGTCACCAACCTGATGTATGAACCCGACCGGCAAATTGCGGTCCAGTGGGGGAAGGATGCGGCTTCGGCGAACTGGCAAGCTGGTTATCCCGTAAAGCTGGCGGTGCACTGCGATAACCGCCCCGGCATGTTGAAACAGATCGCGACGGTCATCAGCGATGCGAACACGAACATTCGCAACATCGAAGCCAAAACCGCCGAAGACCACGCCACGGTTGACCTGGTGGCCGACATCGCCGACCTCAAGCACCTGGAGCGCATCGTCACCGGCGTGCGCAAGATCCCTGGCGTGCGCGACGTGCAGCGCCTGCAGAAGCTGTAGGACCGCTATTCGCTGCTCGCTATGTCGCTATGCGGTCTTCGCCGCTCGCTTTTCACCGAGGATGGAATCGGACTGGTAAATGGCGCGAACAGGTAGGGTAACTTTCACATGCCATTCGCAATAGAGACAAAAACGGAGATGTTCATTCGCTCGAGCCGCATTTGCTGTTTGTGTCTCAAGCAGTGTGGCACGAACATTGAAGCTGCGCACATCATCGATGAGAGTAAAGGGGGATCCAATGACTCGGACAACGGGATCCCTGTCTGCTTTGATTGTCACGCGGAAGTCGGTGCGTACAATGATCAACATCCGAAAGGGAATAAGTTTCGACCAGAAGAACTAAAAGCCAGACGAGATCGTCTGTACGAACTCGTGGAATCAGGTGTGATCTACGCTCAGATTGTTGTCCAACGGCTTCGATTGCATGAAAGAGATGCCAGGGATGCCGACCTCGGAAGTGCATCTCAGCCACCGAAAGCCTCCGGCGAAGCGGTCCAATTCCTCGCAGCTCTGCTATCCACATCCACTTCAATTCATGCTGTGGCCCAAAAGATTGCGCTCTTGAATAACCAGGACAGGGCGTACATTCTGGATGGACTCTCAAGATCTGCCATCGAAAACGCCCAAGCGATGTCAGTGATCGGTCAAGTTGTCAAGAGTCCCGCGTTCCCAAAGAATGAAGCGACATTGATTATTGAACAGATAGTTCGAGCTGTGACATTGTACGGAGATGTAGGTTCGAAATCCGAGTTTTTGAGGGCCGTTCCAACAGCCATTCTCGGTGCTGTCTATGAAGGACTACGACTCGCGCTTTTCGAGGACATAATTGGCATTATCAACCAAGATCAATTTGAAGACGTGAACAGGCTGGTACCCGCGGTGGTAGAGCACGTCGGCGCGATCCCCCCGCAGCTCTACAAAGATTACGTGTTTGCACTTTTGCAACAGGCGAGGTCTGATTCGTTTCGCGGAGCACCGGCCGCAAGGAACGCTTTATGGGCATTGCCTGATGAGGTCGCGAAAGCAGCAATGGACCGTATGGATACGGAGTTCTTGTTCTGGAACTCACAACATAAAGTAATGCGCAGGTTTGCGGAGCGGTACAAACACTTGGCGTCGGGTGCCCAACATGAGATTTTTGACGACCTTTCGAAGCTCAGCAATAGAGAATTTGCGAACAAGCATATCCCACCAGACCTTTACGAATAGCGGATATCAAAAGCGGAATCTCGATGCAAACTGACGCGCAGCTCCTGCAACGAACCGAAACCCTTATTAAGCAGGGGCAAGCTCTGTTCCGGTACCACCCAAACGACACGTACAAGAACAATCCATTACCGCTGCAGCTTGCTCCATATACGATGTGGAGGGCACAGTGCGTTGCATTCCTAGTTGATTTTCTAGGAGAGTCTCACACCTATACCCAAGAATTTGGCAGTAAGGTAATGGCTGCCAGTGTTGACATCATACTGCCGGCTTGGGTCACGACTGGATTGGGTGTTCTGGCCGCAGTACGTGACGATCTGAGCAACGGCTACTTCAACAATTTCAAGGCGCTGGTTTCGGCTGAAGTGTTCACGGATTTACTGACACAAGCAGGGTATCTGATGGAACAGGGCTACAAGGATCCCGCAGCCTCGTTATGCGGTGCCGTTCTCGAAAATGGCCTTAAGCGACTCGCGCTCCTCAGAGGAGTTACTGTGAAAGGCAGCGACGACCTAAGCGCGGTGAATAACAAGTGCGCTCAGGCTAACGTGTATAACAGACTCGTCCAGAAGAAAGTCCAGGTTTGGAATGAGGTCCGTAACAAGGCGGACCATGGGCAATTCAACGAGTACCTTGATGCTGATGTCCGCGAGATGCTATTTGGTGTGCAGAGTCTTCTGAGCGACTGTTTGCGATAAGGCTCGCTGATCAATTCTTCGTTCTTGCGCTGAAGACCAACACTGAGTCCGGTAATGTTGCGCTACCGAGTCCATCGAAACTCTGGACGATTTCCCTACCCGTCTGTCGGCCAGACCGGCCACTATCCCCTATCTCCCCTTCTTCGCCAGCGCCAGCACCTCTTCCGCGTGGCCGTCGGGCTTGACGTTCTCGAAGACATGCGCGATCTTGCCGTCCGGGCCGATGAGGAACGTGGTCCGGGCGATGCCCATCACCTTCTTGCCATACATGTTCTTCTCTTTGAGGACGCCGAACTTCTTGGCGACTTCCCTCTTCTCGTCGGCCAGCAAGGTATACGGCAGGCCGTATTTTTCTTTAAACTTCAACTGTGCCTTCGGCGTATCGCCGGAGATGCCCAGCACCACCAGTCCGGCCTTCTGCAATTTGCTGTATGCGTCACGGAACCCGGACGCTTCTATCGTTCAACCGGGCGTGTCGGCTTTGGGGTAGAAAAACAGGACCACGGTCTGGCCGCGGAACTGATCGAGCGAAACCGGGTTTCCGTTTTCGTCGGGCAGGGTAAAGTCGGGAGCTTTCGATTTGATTTCCATATTGCACTATCTATACCGCAAATCCGGGAAATGGGCCACCGCGGGGCTGCTGGCGGTCTTGCTGCTGTCAACTTTCGTCACTGCGCAGATTCGCGACCGCACCGAGCACCAGCCAGCCGACCGGGACCAGCAGCAGGCGCAGAAGCGCGACAAGAAGAGTAAGCACGGCCCGCGCGCCATCGCCGTGGTTGAGTTTCTGCCCGGCGGCGGCACGCGGCTGGTGCCAATTGCGCTATGGATCGATGGCCACTTCTACGATGCCAGCCTTTACGGCGCAAATCCCGAGCCCATGGCGCTGCAGCCCGAAACCCTGTATCAAGCGCTGGCTTACGGAGAGCCTGCGGGATGGTTCACCGTCACCACGCCTCGGGACGTCGGCGGCAACTGGGTTGCGGAGGGGCAATGGAAGCCTGAAACGCCCGTCGAAGCCCGGATCGCCCAGCAGGCCGCGAAGCAGCCTAAGCCGGAGCCGAAGGGGCGGGACGTGCTCAGCGACGATCAAGGGCCGCCAGTGCTGCGCCGCCCGGGAGCAAGCGATACGGCGTCTCCGAGCAGTGGACAGAGCAGCGCGCCAGCTTCCACCTCGGGTGGAAATTCGACTCCGTCCGGGGGCGGCAGTTCCACACCGAACAGCAATGCTCCGCCGAAATCGGACGACGATTCCGACCGGCCCACGCTAAAAGCCCCGCCGCCCGCCTCGTCGTCTGCGCCTTCGAATTCCAAGCCGACCCTCGGCGACAATACGCAGCAAGCGAAAGCGCAGGCGCCAGCTTCAAATACGCCGTCAGCGGCGTCACCCGATGAAGACGATCCCAACCGTCCAGTGCTGCGGCGTGGCAAGCCGGTCACGCAGCCAGGTCTTCCCGATACAGCCGACTCCAATGCAAGTGCGAGCAAGGCAGGCAGCCCAGCCGCAGGGGGCATTGCGACCAGTACTCCCGGAACTTCGGCAAAAGCCACGCAGGCGCCGCGCGCCTATGCGGCGATCTCCGATGCCGGCGACTACCAAACCCGGTCGCTGCTGTATGGGATGGCGGCCAGCGAAAGACAAAGCCTGGGCGAGCCGATGTCGAGAATGGCGATGGACGAGGTCCGCAAGTACGCCAGTAAACACAACGGTCCGGCGGTGCCCAAGACAGCCGCCATCACCGACTACGATCTGCGTGGCTTCGATCTCGACTACAGCAACTCGCCCACGCTAGTGCTGAGCGCCAAGCTGCCAGTGGCGCCTGCAAAAACCACTCCCGGAGGCGAGTTCGACTACTTCGTTACCGTGGTGGCCAGGGTTGATCTCAACGGCACACCGCAGAAAATCTTCAGCGTGGTCAGCGACAGCAATCACCTCGACGCCTATCCGCGCATGCAGATCATCGACGCGATCGATGCCGACGCCAACGGCCGTGGCGACCTGCTCTTTCGCCAGTATTCGGATACCGGCATCAGCTACGCTCTGTATCGCGTGTTCCCTTATCAGATGGAAAAGATCTTCGAAGGCGGGGCGGGGATGTAAGCAGTTGTCAGTTGTCAGTTGTCAGTGGGTCCTCTGAAATTGTCATTACGAGCGAAGCGAGGAATCTGCTTTTGTTCGCGCCCGGAACGACTCTCGTGTATGCGCCCGCACTACCCGTGCAAACCGGACACAGCTATTGTGGTGCCGCTCTGAACTACAGGATGTAGCGCGACAAGTCCTGGTCCTTCACAATGTCGGTGAGAGTTTTGCGCACGTAGTCGGCATCGATGGTCACGTTCTTCTCTTTCATGTCCGGGGCCTCGAAGCTGATCTCATCCAGCACGCGCTCCATGATGGTGTGCAGGCGGCGCGCGCCGATGTTCTCCGTCCCTTCATTCACGCGGAAAGCGAAGTTTGCCACCTCGGCCAACGCCTCGGTAGTGAACTCCAGCTTCAGCCCTTCGGTGTCGAGCAGCGCAATGTACTGCTTGGTGAGCGACGACTTAGGCTCGGTGAGGATCTTGATGAAGTCTTCCACCGTCAGCGACTGTAGCTCGACGCGGATAGGGAAGCGCCCCTGCAATTCGGGGATCAGATCGCTGGGCTTGGAGACGTGGAACGCACCCGCAGCGATGAACAGGATGTGGTCGGTGCGCACCATGCCGTAGCGCGTGTTCACCGTGGTGCCTTCAACGATGGGCAGAATGTCGCGTTGCACGCCTTCGCGCGAAACGTCGGGTCCATGCCCGCCTTCGCGCCCGGCAATCTTGTCGATCTCGTCGAGGAAGATGATGCCCGAGTTCTCCACGCGCTCCACGGCGATGCGCGTGACCTGGTCCATGTCAATCAGGCGCTGCTCTTCTTCCTGGATGAGATATTCGAACGCCTCGCTGACCTTCATCTTCCGCTTCTTGGTGCGCTGGCCGAAGATGTTGGGCAACATGTCTTTCATGTTGACGTCCATCTCTTCGACCCCCTGATTGGTGATGATCTCGAACGCAGGCATCGATTTTTCGCGGACGTCGAGTTCGACGATGCGCTCGTCGAGCTTGCCTTCGCGCAACTGCTGGCGAAACTTTTCGCGAGTGCGCGATCCGGGTTCGCCGGCCAGCAAGGGTTCGCCGCCGATGGCCATTCCAAGGTTGAATCCGATCTGCTGCGGGTCGTGGGCGGCGGGACGCGTCTGCACCGGAGCTGGCATCGCCGGCAGCAGCAGGTCGAGCAGATGCTCTTCCGCGTTGAGTTCGGCCTTGTCGGCGACGTCTTCCAGCTTCTCTTCGCGCACCATGTCGATGGCGATCTCCACCAGGTCGCGGATCATGGACTCAACATCGCGGCCCACATAGCCGACCTCGGTGAACTTGGAAGCCTCCACCTTCATGAAGGGAGAGTTGGCCAGCTTGGCCAGCCGGCGCGCGATCTCAGTCTTGCCCACGCCCGTGGGTCCAATCATGATGATGTTCTTGGGGATGACCTCTTCGGCGAGCTCGGCCGAGAGCTTTTGGCGGCGCATGCGATTGCGCAGGGCGATGGCCACGGCGCGCTTCGCCTGGTTCTGCCCGACAACATACTTGTCAAGTTCGCGCACGATCTCGCGCGGGGTCAATTCGTCGAGTGCGACGTGTTCGTCATCTGCGGTTGCGGGAAGATAAATAGCCAATGAATTTACCTCTTGCCGGCCGGAAGGCCGGGACTACAGCTTTACCCAGGGCTTACGCCCTGGGCTAGCATTATTTCGCCCCTGCGGGGCTCAGATTTTGCGCAATTGTTCCGGTGTTCCAACTCAAAACGAGTTTTCACACACCCTCTAACAGCCGGCACTAACCAAACGCGGCCTCGGCGAACGGCGAAGAGCGAACGGCGGCCCTTGCTACATCCCCGGCATTTTCATCCCGGCCAGCCGGCGAGCGAAGCTGGGCTTGCCCATGCTCTTGAACATCTTGCGCATCTGCGCGTACTGGCGCAGCAGCTGGTTTATTTCCTGAACGCTGGTCCCCGAGCCGCGGGCGATACGCTTGCGCCGGCTGCCATTGATCGACTCGTGGTGCTCGCGTTCGTACGGTGTCATGGAGTTGATAATCGCTTCCACGCGGCCGAGTTGCTTTTCGTCCACTTTGTCCGCCCCCGACTTCTGCAGGTTGGCGAACGGCCCGATCTTGGGCATCATGCCCATGATGCTCTGCAACGAGCCCAGTTTTTTCACCTGCCGCAACTGATCGCGAAAATCCGCCAGCGAGAAGCCGTCGGCGCTGAGCGCCTTCTGGGCGAACTCTTCCGACTTCTTCTTGTCGAGATGGGCCTCGGCCTTCTCGATCAGCGAGAGGATGTCGCCCATCCCCAGAATCCGCCCCACAATTCGGTCGGGATGAAACAACTCCAAGGCGTCGTACTTTTCGCCCATGCCGATGAACTTGATGGGCTGCCCCGTGACCTTGCGGATGGAAAGCGCCGCGCCACCACGGGCGTCGCCATCCATCTTGGTGAGTATCACGCCGGTGAGCGTGAGCTTCTTGTGGAACTCATCGGCCGATTTCACCGCGTCCTGTCCGGTCATCGCGTCGGCAACGAAGAGGATCTCCTGCGGATTGAGGATCTTCTTCAGCGACTGCATCTCGTCCATCAATTGCTCGTCGATGTGCAGCCGGCCGGCGGTGTCAACGATGAGCACGTCGCAGGCGTTATTGATGGCCTCGCGCCGGGCTTCCTTCACCAGCCGTTCGACAGTCGCGGTGTTCGATTCCTCGACCTTGCCTTCGTAGATATGGGCCTTGATGGCCTGCGCGACCACCTTGAGCTGCTCCCGCGCCGCCGGGCGGTAAACGTCAACCGAGACCAGCATGGGCCGGTGTCCGCCTTGCTTGAGCCAGTTCGCCAGCTTGCCCGAAGTGGTCGTCTTGCCGGAACCCTGCAGACCCGCCATGAGCACAACCGTGGGCGGCTGGGAGGCAAACTTCAGCTTGGCTGAGTCTTTGCCCAGGACGGCGATCAGTTCGTCGCGAACAATCTTGACCACCTGCTCGGCGGGAGAAAGCGCGGTCAGCACCTCCTGGCCCAGCGCCTTTTCGCGGATGTGCTCGATCAATTCTTTGACTACGTTGAAGTTAACATCGGCTTCCAGAAGCGCCATGCGAATTTCTTTCAGCGCTTCGCCGATGTTCTCTTCCGTCAGGGTGCCTTGTCCGCGCAGACTCTTAAAGGCACGCTGCAGCTTATCTGTAAGGTTCTCGAACATTTGTCAGGAGTCCACAGCTCAGGCTGGGTGGGCGGAAACCTGCGGTTTCCACGCTGAAATCAGGATATCACGCAGCGACACGGCTTTTTGACGCTGCGGTGATAACATGTTCGCAAACAGCCTCTGCGATGCGCAGTACAATGCGCTGAGCAGGAGGTATCCGCTACGGTGAGGACACGCACATTTTCCCTATTGCTCGCGGCCGCTACGCTCTGTGCGCCTTCCATGGCTCAAATCAATAACGGCAGTCCACCTGACTTTGGGGACAAAAGTCACCCGCCTGCCGCCTTGCAGCGCGGCCCCGACCGGAAGGTCATGCTGGAGCAAGCCAACCAGATGAAGCACTTGAGCGACGCCATACCGGGCGACATCCAAAAACTCTCACAGGGCGTGATTTCCAAAGACCTGGGCGAGCGCCTGAAGAAGATTGAGAAGCTGGCGAAGAAACTTAGAGAGCAAGTGCAGCAATAAGATCTATCGGTGTCTGTGTCGAAGCTTCACCCATGACACAGACACTATCGCGAAGTTCGACTCGAAGCGGTGCGATAAACTTCAGCCGCCGCTACCACGGTGTTGTAGTGAATGGTCACCGTGTCTTCGATGTGGTTCGCATAACCGCCGGCGTAAGTGACCATCACCGGGATGTCGCGAGCGCGGGCGACGCGAAAGACAAGCTCGTCGCGTTGTTTCAGGCCCGCAATGGACAGGCTCAGGCCGCCAAGCTGGTCGTCCATATAAGGATCTGCGCCCGCAACATAGCAGATCAGTTGCGGCTCAAATTGCCGCAGGCCGGAACTCAGAGCGTTATCGAGCCAGGCCAAGTATTCGGCGTCGCCGCAGCCATCAGGCAGGTTGACGTCGATGGAAGATGGCGGCTTGATGAAGGGATAGTTGTTCTCCTGATGCAAGGAAATGGTGAACACATCGTTGCTGGGGCCCTCGGTCATGGTGGTCCGTTGTCGAGCTCCCAAGGTCGCAGCCGGCCCAGAGGGTAGAGTGTTCGGGGTGGCCGGCGGACTTCCACTTGCAAAGATAACGGCGGTGCCGTTGGCCTGATGCACGTCGCAATCCACCGTCATGGCGCGACGAATTTTGCCGCGCTTCTGCAGGGCGCGAATGGCCACGGCAAAATCGTTGATCATGCAGAAGCCTTCTCCGTGATCGGGGAAAGCGTGGTGAAATCCGCCTCCCATGTTGATACAGACACCATCTTCCAGTGCGCGTTCGGCTGCCAGGATCGAACCTCCGGTGTGGAGCATGAAGGCATCCACCACCTGCGGCGAGTAGGGAATCTCCATCTCCAACTCCTCGCGCGCGCTCAGGCTGCCTTCCATCAACTTGTTCACATAAAGCGGCGAATGGACCAGCAGGACGTCGGCTTCGGTGGCCGGTTGCGGGCCGACGAAGTCAGGGTCTTCGGCGATGCCTTGCTGAAGCAGGCGTTCGCGAATGAGGCGAAACTTGTCGGCGCGAAAAATGTGCTCGCCGATGGGCAGGAAATACTTTTCGCTATAAACGAGTTTGAAGGGCAACATGGGCCGGCGATCCGGGTACTCGCAACCAACCCATGATTCTAGACCCTGGGAGGCAAATGTCGCGAAGCATTGACAAGCGAGAGGCCCGCTCCGAGTGCTAACCTGCGCTTTCGCCAGAACGCCGCCGTATTCATTTACCATGATGCTGCATGGCGTCCACCGCTCAACTGGTCACGCTCCGTCGGGCCGCCGGCTATAACCTGCTCGCCACCGCGGGCATCGTGATGGTCGCCATCTTTTTGTTGTGCGCTCTGTTCGCGCCCTGGATCGCCCCTCAGGATCCCGCGCAGATCGACCTGCCGGCGCGACTCATGGGCCCCTCGGCTTCGCACTGGTTTGGCACCGACGAACTGGGACGCGACATCCTCTCGCGCATCATCTACGGAGCCCGCATCTCCATGCTGGTGGGCAGTTGCGTGGTCGCAGCCTCGCTCACGCTGGGACTGATCTTCGGCTCCATCGCCGGCTACTACGGCGGAGTCACCGACCGCGTGCTCAACGTGATCGTGATGAACGCCTTCATGTCGTTCCCCGGAATTCTGCTGGCAATCGCGTTTGTAGCGTTTCTCGGTCCGGGCATCTTCAATCTGATCCTGGCGCTCTCGATTGGAGGATGGGTGGGCTATGCCCGATTGGTCCGCGCGCAGGTGCTGGCGGTCCGCGAACGCGAATTCGTGGAAGCCGCGCGCGCCCTGGGCGCAAGTGACTTGCGAATCATCGTGCGGCACATTCTTCCCAACATCATTCAGCCCGTTATCGTGCAGGCGGCGATCGGAATGGCGGGCGCCATCCTGGCCGAAGCCACCATGAGCTTTCTCGGACTGGGCGTGCCGCCGCCGGCGGCCAGTTGGGGTTCGATGCTGAACGACGCGCGCTCCCACCTGTTCGATTCGCCGCACCTGGTGTTGTTTCCCGCCGCCGCCGTCATGCTGGCGGTGCTGTCATTCAACTTCATCGGCGACGGCCTGCGGGATTATCTCGATCCCCGCTCCAGGATCGCGGTTGGGCTGTAGTAGCTCGCTCGACCATCGATGGATTCTAGCCACTAATCACTCGTCACTGGCTACTGGTTTATAGTGGTCTGTGCTGCCGGTGAAATCTTCCTGTTCTCGTAATACTCGCATTTCGCTGTTCGCCCTCGCACTGGTTTTGCTGGTGCTGGGCTGCGCCTGCAAGCGCGGGGCCCTCGCCAAGCACGAGTACATGTACGTCTCGGCACAGGAGACCAGCCTGCGCGACCGGGTGGCCACCATGTACAACAAGATCGGAACGGTGCATGGCGGCGATCGCGTGGAAGTCCTGGAGAAGCAGCGGCGTTTCCTGCGCGTGCGGACCGACAGCGGACAGGAAGGCTGGATCGAGGAACGCAGCCTGGTTCCGCAGGATGTTTACGATGCCTTCCAGAAGCTGGCCAGCGACAATGCCAGCCAGCAAGTGCAAGCCCACGGAACAGCCCGCTCCGACCTCAACATTCACGTAACTCCGTCGCGCGAAGGCGAGCATCTTTATCAGCTCAAGGACGGAGAGAAAGTTGACATCCTGAAGCGCGCCACGGCGGAGAAGAATCCGCCGAAGTCCCCGTCCACGACGACCGCACAAAATCCGAAGAGTGCCGCCACGACTCAACCGCAACCCAAGCCCGCGGCGGTGGCAAAGCCGGCTGGGTCCGCCAAAGCTGCTTCCGCCAAAGCCGCGCCCGCTAGCGCCCCAGGCAAACCGCCCGAGCCTCCCAAGCCGGTGATGGAAGATTGGTATCTGGTGCGCAACTCCGCTGGACGCGTCGGCTGGGTGCTGCTGCGCATGATCGACCTCGATATCCCGCTGGAGGTTGCGCAATATGCCGAGGGCCAGCGCATCATGGGCTACTTCGTGCTGAACACGGTGCAGGAGGAAGACAAGCAGGTGCCGCAGTACCTGGTGCTGTTGAACGAGCCCAAGGACGGACTGCCCTGGGACTTCAATCAGATTCGAATTTTCACCCGGAACCGCGCCAAGCATCGCTATGAAACCGCTTATCGCGAGCGCAATCTTGAGGGCTATTTTCCGGTGAAGACTGGCCATCAGGATTTCGGGAAAGAAGGCGACCTGCCGACCTTCACCATCCGCAAGAAAAATGACGACGGGCAGATGGTGGACATCACCTACAAATTGAACGGCCCTATCGTGCGCCGGGTCATGACCCCGGAAGAAGAGGCTGCGGAGAAGGCCAAGCACGGGGCAGCGTTGGCCGCTTACTACGCGCAGCGTAAGAAGCAGCCGCCAGCGCATCCGCGCCACAAGCACAAGTGAGTCCACCCACAGGAATGAATAACCACGGAGGCACGGAGATCACGGAGGGGACTCGATAGCAATCAAAAACTCCGTGTCCTCCGTGTCTCCGTGGTGAACGATTTTCTGGTTCTTGGCCGCTACCCCAATGCTTAGCCGTTCTACCGGCTGTAGAACTCGGCGATGACGGCCACCACGCGTTGCTGTTCGTCCTCGCGCAGTTCAGGGAACATGGGCAGCGCCAGTACTTCTTTTGACGCGCGCTCCGACTCCGGAAGGTCGCCCGCCTTATAGCCGAGGTAAGTGAAGCATTCCTGCAAGTGCAACGGGACGGGATAGTAGATCTCCGTTCCGATTCCCTGCTGGGTCAAAAAGGTCCGCAGTTCATCCCGCCGGAAGGCGCGCACCACGTACTGGTGATAGATGTGATAAGCCTCGGGCACCGTCGCCAGCAGCGCGATGGGCGCCTGTGCGCTGACCGACTGCTCGCCGCTTTGCACCACGCCGGCACCGATGAATAGGCCGTGATAGCGACGAGCCAGCATTCGGCGCGCCTGGTTCCAGTCATCAATGTGCTTCAGCTTCACCCGCAGAACCGCCGCCTGCATGGCATCGAGGCGGCTGTTCCAGCCAATCTCCTCGTGGTAATACCGTTGGCGGCTACCGTGATTGCGCAAACGTCGAACGTGCGCCGCCAGCTCCTCGTCATTGGTGGTGACGCATCCGCCATCACCATAGGCGCTCAGGTTCTTCGTGGGATAAAAGCTGAACGCGGCGGTCTTGCCCATGGCTCCCGCTTTCTTGTCGCGCCATTTGGCACCGAAAGCCTGCGCCGCATCCTCGACAAGGCTGGCGTCGTACTGCTCGGCGAGACGGGCGAACCTGTCCATGTTGGCGCACTGCCCGTACAAGTGCACCGGCATCACCGCGCGAAGCTTGTACGAGCGCGCACGCTGCAGCGCCCTCTCGGTCGCTTCGGGATCGAGGTTCAGGGTTGCCGGATCGATGTCAACCAGAATCGGAGTGGCGCCGCAGCGCACGATCGAACTCACCGTGGCGAAGAAGCTGAACGGCGTGGTAATCACGCACGCCTCCGGCCCAACGCCGGCGGCTGCCAGAGCCAGCCAGCAGGCGTCAGTCCCCGATGCACAGCCAACGCTCTCCGTCACCCCCAGGTAGCTTGCAGATTCGCGTTCGAAGCCCTCGAGTTCCGGGCCGCCGATGAAGTGCTGGGCAGTTAGCACACGTTCGATGGCCGCTTGCACGTCGTCCTTGATGGTCTCGTACTGCCGGGTGAGGTCAAGCATGGGAACAGGCTCGCGCGGGGTCGCGGAACCCGGACTAACTAGCGATTGCGGCGAGGTCGATGGCATGGCGAAACATGATTCTATAGCGGAATCGATGCTTGGTGTACGCAGGCTGGTGTAGGCAGGCTGAAGCGGCGGGTAGTGGCTCGGGTTACGGGTTGGCGACGACTCGCCAGCAATCGGCGTTCCGGAGATTGTGAGTGTGATGGCGATTTCACAACAGTTAACGCCAACCGAATCGGACTCCAATCGTCAAAATGCGCTGCGATTCAGCTGTCCCGGAGAGTACCCCTCGTTTGGGCCTTCCTTCTTGTTGTCCTTGTCTTTTCCCCACGTCCAGTACATGCCCACGTAGGCGTAGTTCTCCGTTTGTCCAGCGACAGAGTGACCGTAGCAGAGCAAGAACTGCTGGCCCGGGTTGTGCTTGAAGTGGTAGTACCCCCCCACGTCGACCATCGTCGAAGCCTCTGTCTGCGCCGGTGCGCTTCCTTCCCGTCCATGCGCGAAAACCTCCGCGCCCAGTTCGAGCCTGTCGCTGAGTTTCTTCTCCACCAGCCATCCGGTGTAGAGAAAGTTGCGGAACCCGGTTTGCGGCACCACCTCATAGCCAACGCCGCCGTCAAACGTCCATTTCCCAACGTTCTTTTGCAGCCAGATCGGCAGCTTGTACCAGACCTTGCCCACGCCCAGGCCTTTGTCCGCGTTCCCCGTGGGCATTTCAAACATGGTAAAGCTGCCAATCTGCGGAACGTGTTTACCCTCTTTGATAAATGCAATCTTGACGCCCAACTCCATGTCCGTCAGCCCAAACTCAGTAGGCCCGGCCCCGCTCGGTAGATATACAGGATTGTCGAGCGGCGCCACCACTCCCCACGGCAACACCGCGTGCACTTGCACCCTCGGCAGTGCGCCCCAGTTGAACTCGAAGGCTGGACCCGAAGAGTCCATCTCCACTGGTGTCCCGTCCGCCGTGCCAAAGATGTAGAACTCGTAATGGTGCAGGTCCACGGGCACGGGATCGTCGGTCTGGTACGGCGGTCCCTGCGCCCACAATTTCGACCCAGTCAGAATGAAGAGAAAAAGAAGCGCTGCGACGACGCAACTGAGGCGAGCATTCATCAGGGTAGGTTGCGGCATGAAAAGGGTTAGATGGGGCGAACTTCCTCACCCCTGCTTACGATAGATGCAGCAAAATAGAGACTACTCTCCTTGTCGGCGAAAACGTCCCCGATTAGGAGCGAAACGACGGCCATGCCATGTTTACTTCCCCGCAAACAGGATGTAATGGCTGGCCGCGCCCATGAAGAACAGCATGGGGAACGACACCCAGAAATTCAGGCGCGTACATAGCAGCGCGATTCTCGCCACCTTGGGCGCCTCGGGTGGCATCGCCGTTCCCTGGCTGGCATTGGCCTCGGTCCAGCGGATCATTTTCTTTTGCATGCGCCACACCACGCCCCAAACGTTGAGCAGCATGAACCAGCCCAGTCCGCCGCCAATGCCGATCGCCAGGGCGCGATTGCTCTCCCAGCCATGCTGGTTCAGGCTCAGAAAAATGTACGCCGCCGCGACCACCGCGATTGCGACGATGACGCCTAGCACGGGGCCCTTTCTGAGCACCTCCGCCGGGGACATCAGCGCTCCCATCTCAATGACGAACGCCAGCGTCCAGAGTCCGAAGAAGGCGCCGAACATCATCCCAGCGGAGGCCGGCTCGCCCACCGACACCGCATTGCGAACGTCGCTGGCCACGATGTGCATCCAGTAGGCGATGCCGGCCAGCACGGTCACCACCGCGCTCCAGCGAAACCACCACAAGGCCCGCCGCATCAGCTTGGGGACGACGATTCCCCGCGATTTTGCGTCCAGCTCCTGTACGAAGGGCACACCCACAAGGGTGAAGAAGTACAACAGCCCGACCCAGGTGATGCCGGCGACAAAGTGGATCCAGCGAAGCACCATCAGCGCGGTCGCTGCGCCGCCGGGGAATTGGATTGCGGGCGAGAGGAGTAGCGCCACTAGCCAGGAAGTCATCTCTTGGTCACCTATGTTGAACCGGCATCCCGCGCACGCTTTGGGATTCGGAGCAGTGGGCGAATTCTACATCACAGGCCCGAGTGGTTGTTTTAGTTGAAATCGCGCTGTCGCCGCCTTATCGTAAAAGTGGCTTATCATTGCTTCTGTGGCCATTGGGCTTCTGCGGCCGTGGCATATTCGGCTGCGGACGGGTTTCTACAGGCTCGGAATCGTAAGGGGTGCGAATCTGGGGCTGTGCTGTTTTTTGCATATTGCCAGGAGGGACGTATGGAAAACAAGGCAGCACAGAACATACAGGACGGGTTTCTGAATACTGCCCGTAAAGACAAGTTCGTAGTTGCCATTTACCTGCTCAGCGGGGTGAAGCTGACGGGAAGAATCCGCTCCTTCGACAAGTACTCTATCGTTCTGGACACCAACAACCAGGAGCAATTGATTTTTAAGCACGCCATTTCCACTGTGGCTATGTCGCGTCCCGGGCATTCGGAACGTCACTTTGAACAGCACGCGCCAGCGGAAGCGGTGGCTCCAGTGGCTCCAGCGGACGCCGAGACCGCGAATACTATCTCCGAGGGCTAGTCTATTTCCCGCGCGGATGGAATGAACTCCCGAGCGAATGGCCGCTCCTGGCAAACCGGCCAGGGCCAGCCGGAACGCGTCTTCCTCGTTGGAGTCGAATTCTCCTCCCGGTCGGCGGCGGGGCGCGATACCCAAGCCCGTGGCGCGCAGGGCCGCCAAGGGGAACCCGATACGCCGCTGCTTCCTCGGCAGCAATCTACTGGCAAAGTTCCACCCAGCGCGCGCGTGGCGCGCAGCGTCGCCGCTCCTCACTTGTCCGCAGAGGGACAGGAGCATCGCGGATTTTCCGCCGAAGAGTCCATGGCCGAGTTGCGCGAGCTGGCCACCAGCGCGGGAGCGGCCGTCATCGGCGAATTCCAGCAACGGCGCCAAAAGCCGGACCCCGCTACGCTCATTGGCAGCGGAAAACTGGAGGAGCTGAAAGGCGCGGTCGCTTCCAGTTCGCCCGATCTGGTCATCTTCGATCACGACCTCACGCCCTCGCAGCAGCGTAATCTGGAGCGTGGGCTCGACTTGCGGGTGATCGATCGCACCCAACTCATCCTCGACATTTTTGCCCGTCACGCGCGCACCCGCGAGGGACAGCTTCAGGTGGAACTGGCGCAACTGCAATACCTGCTGCCGCGACTGGCGGGACGCGGCGTGCAGATGTCGCAGCTCGGTGGCGGCATTGGAACTCGTGGCCCCGGCGAAACCCAGTTGGAGACGGACCGCCGCAAGATCTACCGGCACATTCGCCACGTAAAAGAGCAGCTGGAAAATGTTCGCCGCATCCGCGGGCAGCAGCGGCAGCGACGCGAGTCGGTTCCCATCGCGACGGTGGCGCTGGTCGGCTACACCAATGCGGGGAAGTCAACCTTGTTCAATGCGCTCACCCAGGCCGGGGTGCTGGAGAGCGCACGTATGTTCGCCACGCTCGATCCCACGTTGCGGAGCGTGACCCTGCCTTCACGGCGGCAAGTTCTGCTGTCTGACACTGTGGGATTCATCCGCAACCTGCCGCACACGCTGGTTTCGGCGTTTCGCGCCACCCTGGAAGAGGTGCAGCGGGCGTCGCTGCTATTGCTTGTGTCCGACGTCACCAGTCCAACGGCGGCTGAGCAGCAGGCGCAGGTCGAAGAAGTGCTGCGTGAGTTGGAATCGCAGGACAAGCCGCGGCTCTACGTGATGAACAAAGTGGACCTGCTGCCGGAGAAGAAACGCGAGAGCCTGCGCGATACGGCGAGCGTGATCCACGTCTCGGCCGCAAAGGGATTTGGACTCGACAGTTTATTGGAGCGTATCGACGAACTCATCGCCGAGGATCCGGTGCGCCGGGTACATCTGCGCGTGCCGCAGTCGGAAGGCAAAGCGCTGGCTGCGCTCGACGCTAAGTCCGTTATATTTGCGCGGGAGTATCGCGACGGCAACGTCGAACTCGACGTGCAAGCCCCGGAATCGCTGCTGCGAAGGATGAAGAGTTTCGTCGTGGGGTGATGATTCCGATGCCTTTTTCGATCGCTCGAAACAGGAGTAGCATAAACAGCATGACCTATCGTGTGGTGTTGCAGCATTCGGAAGAAGGCTTTGCGGTGTCCTGCCCCGGGCTCCCCGGCTGCTGGTCACAGGGCGCTAACGAGCAGGAGGCGCTGCAGAATATCCAGGACGCCATTCGCGAATATTTGGAGGCGGTCACCGAACTTACGCGCGGCCAGGTGGTGCGTGAGGTGGAAGTGAAAGTCGGTTAATGGGCAAGCTTCCGGGAATTCCCCACCTTCAGGCTGTTCGGGCCCTGGAGAGGGCTGGATTCCGCATTCTGCGGCAAGGTAAACACACCGTCATGACGGACGGCCAGCGCATCCTTACGATTCCGCGTCACAACCCCGTAAATGCCTTCACCATGGGTGGAATCATTCGTGACGCAGGACTCACAATCGAGCAATTTCGCAAACTGCTCTAAACGCCAGCCTCATACAAATTGTTCCTCAGCGTCTATACGATGCGGGTCCCCGCGTCGGCTTGCTCGTCGGCGTGATAGCTGGAGCGCACCAGCGGGCCGGACTCGACATGGCGGAAACCCATCTGCAGGGATTCTTCTTTGAGGAAGCGGAACTCGTCGGGTGTGTATAGCCGCGCCACGGGAAGGTGGTCCTTCGAGGGCCGCAGGTACTGGCCGATGGTAAGGATGTCCACGTTGTGGGCCGCGAGATCGCGGAAGACTTCGAGCAGTTCGCCGGTGCTCTCGCCCAGACCGACCATCACGCCGCTTTTGGTCGGAATCGCCGGATTCATTTCCTTGGCGCGCGCCAGCAGGCGCAAGGTGCGCTCGTAACGCGCGCCTGACCGTGCGACGCGATACAGGCGAGGCACTGTCTCTGTGTTGTGGTTGAGAATGTCGGGCCTGGCGTCCATCACGATGCGCAGCGGCTCGTCCAATCCCTGAAAGTCGGGAATCAGCACTTCCACGCGGCATCCGGGAACGCGTCGGCGGATTTCGCGGATGGTGTCGGCAAAGACGCGCGCCCCACCAATGTTGTCGTCGTCGCGATTGACGCTGGTGACGACGGCGAACTTCAACCCCAGTTTCTCAACTGCTTCGGCGACCCGGCGAGGCTCTTCAAAATCGATCGGCTGTGGGCGGCCCTTCGGTACAGCGCAAAAGCCGCAGCGGCGGGTACACAGGTTGCCCAGCAGCATGAAGGTCGCGGTGCGATGGTTCCAGCACTCACCGATGTTGGGACAATGCGCCGACTCGCAGACGGTGTGCAGCTCCAGGTTGCGCGCCAGCGTCTTGAGGTTGTGGTAGTTCTCGCCCATGGGCGCGCGCGCCTTCAGCCATTCCGGCTTGGGCGCCGGACGGCGCGGGCCAATCTCGATCTGGATCAGGTCGGGAGCGGTAGCCATGTGACGTGACTATTGTACAAGGACGGGAGCTGCTCTTCGCTCTTCGCTCTTCGCTCTTCGCTCTTCGCTCTTCGCTCTTCGCTCTTCGCTCTTCGCTCTTCGCTCTTCGCTGCTGTTTCCTCACGGATCGTTCCAGCGCTAACAAAAAGCAGATTCCTCGCTGCGCTCGTAATGACAACTTCAAAGATAAATGCTGAAGGCGAGAAGCGAATGGCGAACAGCGAAGAGCGAACAGCGGCTTCTCACAAGGTATGCAAGTACGCCATCAGGTCGTCCAGTTGCTGCTGGGTCAACTTCTGCTGGAAGGCCGGCATCTTGGCGCGGCCCAGGAGGATGATGTCCGTGACCCTATCGTCATTGGCGGGAATGCCGTTTTTCATGAATGGCTTTTTGAACAGACCGTTCAGGCTGGGCGCGCGCAGGTCATGGGTGCTGTAGGCGTAATGACACTCGGCGCAACGCGCGTCGTAAACCCGCCGGCCTTGCGCCTGCTGTGGAGTCAGCCCGAGATCGGCGTCGCTCTTGCGGGGCTCGGAATCGCAGGCCAGAAAGATCGTGATCACGATCAGAATGATTGCAGATAAAAGGGCAAAAGGCGCGCGTTTTCGTCTCGGCATTTTTCCAGGTGTCCGGGCAAATCTCTGTCGGCACTGCGGCTCCAGCAGAGTTAGAATACACCTCGCATGACGGTTGCTCTCAAACGGGTTTACGCCCAGCCGTCGCCACACGATGGCACTCGCGTGCTGGTGGACCGGCTGTGGCCGCGGGGGTTGAAGAAGGCCGACGCTGCGCTCGATGCCTGGCTGAGGGACCTGGCTCCTTCGAACGAGTTGCGCAAATGGTTTCACACTCATCCCCAGCAGTGGAGCAAGTTTCGCGAAAGGTATCTCAAGGAGCTTACGACCGAGGCAGCGAATGCAGCGCTGCAGCAGCTTTACGAATTACAGAAGAAACGTCGCCGCCTGACGCTGTTGTTCGCCTCCAAGAACGAAGAGCGCAACAACGCGCTGGTGTTGAAACAACTGATCGACGGCGGACGCAAGCCGCCCACCGGAACCGGGCCGATCCGCGCCGTGGCAACCAAGCGCGGGCGCGCCGCACGGCCAAGTCCAGGATAGGTTCCATGATCCTCCGGCCCGAAACCAAACCTGCCCACGCCGATAACGCGTTCGGCTCCGCTTGGGAGGCCGTGGCCCGCGCCCAGAAAACCATCTCGCCAAAGTATCGTTTGGTGCGCCAGCCCGATCACGCGCGGGTTTCCGGCGATATAGCCCGGCAGCTTGCGGTTGCAGGCGCGCCTGCGGTGGACGACGACATCGTGCGCGGCATCAGCCTGCACGATGAGGGCTGGAAAGATTTCGACAACGGAAGCGAGCGGCTGAGCGTGACCCCCGCAACGTATTCCGGGGAAAATGTCGCTCTGAACACAGTGGGCAGGCCGCTGTCGTTTCTCGAGATCAAGGCGGGTGACTTCCTGCGGGCGTGGCGAGGCTCGATTGATTCCGCCGAAGCGGTCGCGCCCATCGCCGCCCTGATCGTCAGCGGGCACTTCTGCCGGCTGGGCAAGTTTGGGATCAGCTTGGGCACATACCCTGTCCAAGATACACAGCACGTGCGCGAATTTCTGGCGTCGGAAGAGCAGCGCCAGTGCCGCTTGCTTCGCCGGCAAAAGCGCAGCCAAAGCGAAGTGCAGTATTGGACGGACGTGCTGCAATTTTGCGATCTGCTGTCGCTCTATCTGTGTTGCGGCTCGAAAGAGAGTGTCGAATTTCCGCAGCGCATCGGACCCAACGGCGAGACGGTCCGCTTGCAGGCACAGGACACAGCTTTTGTACTTTCGCCGGCGTTATTTGCCAAGGAAGTTGAGCTCGCGGTCGAAGCGCGTCCCTATCCGGCAGAGACGGGCGGGCCGTCCATCACGATAAGGTGGCGCGTGCGATGATTTCTCTCTGTGCGTAAAGAAATGCCCAGAAGGAAACACTTGCCATTTACAGGCTCTTGTCCAGCGCTTTTTCGATGACCTCGCGCGAAACGTAGCCGACGATCTGTTCGCGCACCTGGCCACCCTTGAAGACCAACAAGGTGGGAATACCGCGCACTCCGTAGCGTTGCGGAGTGGAAGCGTTCTTGTCCACATCCATCTTGCCAAATTTGACCCGACCGTTATAGCTCTGCGCCACTTCATCCACGATGGGAGCCAGCGCCCGGCAGGGGCCGCACCAGGCCGCCCAGAAATCCACCATAACCGGCTGCTCTGACTTCAGCACCAGTTGGTCAAAATTGGCGTCCGTTACCTCTACAATTGCTTCACTTGCCATTTATCCTCCTGAGGGTCGCCGGTTTTCAGCCCAGCCCGCCGTGGCGGCCAAACCCGCAATTCATCGTAACATTCCGGCTTCCATTAGATGCTGGCGCCTGCTTTTGGACGCAAGCCGCCGCTTGCTAACTCCAGAGTAGCCTGGCGCGGGGAGCGCTGGCGTTGGTAGGAGAAACAGAAAATTGCGGCCAAAAAATCTAAGGCGCTCAGCGTGTGAACGCCGAGCGCCTGGAAGGCAGCCCTCCCCCAGAACTGCCTGACTGCAGATTAAATTGTGCCGCTAAACTCTAACTTTGTAAATACATCTCAGGTAATTAATTCGGTGATCTACGTGACAGATCGTAGTCGCCCGAAGTCCCGTTCTGGCACGGCTTTCGCGGATTCAAGGGCCGCACCGCAATTGTGTCCGCATCAGAGTGTGCCGGCCAGCAATTCCGCGGGATGAAAGACCTCGCGTCCCAATCCTGCCGACAATTGCTCATGGCAGGAAATCCCGCTCGCGACCAGGGTCCGCGGTTCACCTTTCTCTTCGGCGCGACGCACTTGCGCAAACAGATCTTCGCCAACCGCCATGCTCAACTCGTAATACTCGCGCTTGTACCCGAAGCTGCCGGCCATGCCGCAACATTCCACCGAGGATGTCGCCACATCGAAGCCCGCGGCGCGCAGCACCTCGACGGTTTGCGTCGCGGAATTGCACGTCTTCTGCTGGCAATGCGAGTGGTAGAAAAGCCGCGTGCCCTGCGGACATCTGCGGGCGGCAAATATCTGCGCCAAGTTGAGCTGCATCTCCTGCGCGACTCCCCATAGCACTTCCAGCGGCTCAAAGCTGTTTTGCGCCAGCAACGCCTGCGTTCCCGGATCGTCGAGCAGATGCTTGAAGTCGAAGCGCAGCATGGCCAGCACACTGGGTTCAAGCACGACGATCTTCCGTCCTTCGTCCACGTAGCGCTTGAGCACCGGAGCCAGCGCGCGCGCCTGTCGCTGCGCGGTCTCCATCATGCCTTGCGACATGGCGGCGCGGCCATCCGCCATGACCGGGCTGAGCGCCACGTCGAGGCCAACCGCGCGCAAGACGCGGACCGCCGCCATGCCGCGTTCCGGCGCGCCGTAGTTGGTGAACACATCTGCCAGCATCACCACGCCGGGGTCGATAGCGCCGGGCTTCACGCCGCGCTCCTCGCGGAACAACTGCTCCCAGGTTTTCTTGGGGAACAGCGGCAGCTTGCGCCTGCGGTCGACGCCAAACGCACTCTCCATCAGGCCACGCGCTCCCGGCAGGTGCATGGACGCGTTGGCCAGCCCAGCAAAGCGGGTGCCCCACTTGCCGAGGCTGTGATAGTTCCCGAAGAACTGTTTCTGCAGCGGCGCAACCCGGTCCTGCTCCGCGCTGCCGGTCATCGCGCCAAATGCGGACTTGGCGGCCGACGGCGGTTCCTCCCGATTCATGCGCTGCCGCAAATTCTCGTTGAGCCACGGGATATCGATGCGCACCGGACATTGCGGCACGCAACGCGAGCACGCGGTACACAGTTCGCTGAAGCGCGCGTTCATCAGCGTACCGGTGCCTGCTTCCCACGGACCGCCGATGCCGCCGGAATAGGTTTCTCCGCCGAAGGCGTGCCCGCCCACCGTTTCAAAGTTGGCGCAGGAGTTCAGGCAGGCGCTGCAACGGATGCAGTACAGCGCTTCATGCAGCACCGGATCTTCCCTCATGCGGCTGCGTCCGTTATCGATCAGCACCAGGTGGAACTCGCGCGGCTTGCCGGTCCCGCCCGGCGCGACAAACGGCGGCGCCTGCAAGGGCGGATGCAGAATGCTCACGTACGACGTCAGCGGCTGTCCGGTGCCGCTGGCCGGCAGCAGTTCAAGAAACGGGCCGAAGTCGGTGCGCGAGGGAACAACCTTTTCGATGCCGGCGATCGCGATGTGCAGCGAAGGCAGCGTCATCGTCATGCGGATGTTGCCTTCGCTCTCCACCAGCATCAGGGAGCCGCTGTCGGCGGCAATCAGGTTCGCGCCCGAGATGCCGGCGTCGGCGGCGATAAACTGCTCGCGCAATTTTTCGCGGGCGAATCGCGTGAGTTCTTCGCCGGTGTCGAGCGGCAGATCGGTGGTGAACTTGCGCTTGAACAGCGCGGTAATGCGTTCGCGGGAATAGTGCAAAGCGGGCGCGATAATGTGCGACGGCTGTTCGTCGGCAACCTGCAGAATGAATTCCGCCAGGTCGGTTTCGGCCACGGCAATGCCGGCAGCTTCGATGGCGTGGTTCAGCTTGATCTCTTCCGAAGTGATGCTCTTGCCCTTCACCACCCGCTTGACCTGGTGGCGCACCAGCACGTCGCGAATGTACTGATTGGCGTCGGCCGCGGTCTTCGCCAGGTAGAAGTGCCCGCCGTTGGCTTGTACGCTGGCTTCCAGCCGTTGCAGAAGCTCGGGAAGATTGGCGAGCGCATTCTCCTTAATCTGGCGGGCGCGGTCTTTCAGTTCGTCGTAATCGGCGAGCAGCGCAGTGGCGGCGTAGCGATTGCGGTTGAAGGTCTGGGTGTTGTGCCGGACAGCGGCGCTCTGCACATCGAGCGTCATGCGGATGGCGTCGAGCAGGGCCTTCTTGTTGCTCTTGTTCGCTACCTGACGCGGTTGGATCTCTGCGGGTTTCACGGTCGCGGCCATGGCTTACCTCACCACGATGATGTGCAGCTTGTGCGGCCCGTGTACGCCGCGCACCAGCGGACCCATGTCCGCGGTGGCGCTGGGGCCGGTGACGAACACAAAGTCCCGCCTCAGCCCTTTACCGCCCAGCATGTCGGCGCGAAACAGGTCACGCGGTTTGGGCACGATGGTCTCGGCCGCGACCACCGCGATCTGCAGCGGGGCCAGCAGGCTCACCATCCCCGTGCGTTCGTAGCTGACATCGATGCAGACCGATCCCGTGCTGGCGACCCCGGCGAAGGCTTCGGTCACTCCCACCGCGGAGTGCACCATCTCGTCGGGAGTTGGATTGGCCACCACGCGCGCATCGTTTAAGAACTCGCTGAACAGCGCGATCGGCAGCTCCTGCGGCGGAGCAAAGAGGATGCGGGTCACGCCTCCCACCGCGCGCAGGATGGCATGGCGCAAGGCAAATGGAGTGCGTTCGATGACTTCAACAGTGGCCACGGCTTTCGTGGCGGTCTCGGTGAACTGCAGGACGGAAGAAGATTCAAGGGCCATGAGCTGTTGCAAGAGGAACCTCGCAGCTTATAACGAATGGCGTCCAAAAGCACGGAATTCGGAGGAGCTTCTACTCTACGGCCAGATGCCGCGCTCTTTCACTGCCTGGGCCACGCGGCCGATGGCGACAATGTACGCCGCAGCGCGATAGTCACAGCACCGTGATCGGGCCCAGGTGGACCCTGAGAGCGGTCCGGTTGCGACTAGCCAGAGGACTGGCTCCGGCGTCCGCCGCAGCAGACGTCGGGAGGCCGCTAGTCAGATTCGTTGCTGTAAACAGGCTCTTTAGTCTCAAACGGACTGTCGAGGCCGCCGGTGCTTCCGAAGGCCGCTTCGTCGGCAATTTTCTGCAGCGCCAATTCAAACTCGCGGCTGCGCCAGCGCACCACCAGAACCTCTTTGTGTGCGCGGCCGTGGCCGTGGCACAGCGGGCAGAGGATTTCGTTTTTTTCTGATTGCATGATGATTCCGACCTCCCGGCACAGAGCCGGATATGAAAGCCGCTGGGAGGGGCGAACCTACGCTCCAGCAGCCGTCTGTATTGCAGCGCGAACCGCCGCGCAACGCAGTGAGCCAGGTCACGGATTATTGTGAGACGGGCAAACAGGAATTCCACGAAATCGGCGCCTCGTTTTCGACAGCCTGTTACGGTGAGGCGATCGCCGCCTTTGCGGATCAGATCTTATTGCACCTGCACTTCGATTTGCAGCTTGCCGTCGCCGGTAATTTGGACGGCTTCTCCGCCTTTCAAGTAGGGCTGCAACACCGCCGGATTGCCCCACTCCAGGTCCCAGCCATTGGCCAGCGCGAGCACGGTGTACTGGCCGGGAATAACGTTGGGCAGCGTGAAGGTGCCATCGCTGTCGCTTTGGTCGCGGCGGAATAATGGCGAATTGTTGGCGGCATCCCGGGGAACCAGCACGATCATCGCGCCAGCAAACGGCTGGCCGCCGCGCAGTGCAACTCCATCCACCTGCGCGACGCCACGCCCTACCGTTGCGGCAATATGGACGCTGCTGCTGCTGCCGATCTCCAGCGTGCGCCCCGTCAGCTTTGCCCCGGTCACCGACGTTTTCCTCAGGAAATATCCGCCGCTGCCCTGAAGGCCCACGGTATAACGTCCCGGCTTCATTCCCTCGAACTCGAACTGCCCCTTATCCCGGATTTCGCTGGCGAAATTTTCGCTGGTCTCCTGATTGGAGAGCTGCATGGCCAACCCCGTCGGGACGCGCTGCGCGCCCTCAAACGATACGGAGCCTGCAACGGCAGCGAAGCCGGAGCTGTCATTCGCATTCACCTCCAGATCGCCCGCCAGATCAACTTCGCGGTAGCCCGCGCGATTGGCGCCTTTGTCGTTGGCGCCCTTCGAACTCGGCATCTCGATAACGTAGTGCCCAGGCGCCAGGCCGGCGATATCGACTATGCCGGGTTCAACCGATGACTCGGGAGCGTTGAATACGGAGTCCAGGTAGCCATCGAAGATGCGCTGCAACACTCGCGGGAACCCGACCATCCCCGCATCGCCGGCGCCGCCAGAAATGCTGGTGCGGATCCTGAGATGCAGCGACGGCACGGCCCGCAGGACCACGCCCGCTGTGAGCCGCTCACCGGGACGTAACACGATCGGACTCGCGCCCGCCGAATCCGGGGAGTCAGGGTAGAAGGTGAGAGGGTAGGTCACGGCGAGCGCAGCGGCCTCTTGCGCCGCTCGGGCCTCAGCGTCGGGATTGTTCGATTTCCGGCGCAAAATCACACGACTGTTTTGTGCGTACCAGGGTCGCGCCGAGACGGCGAGATAATATGTCCCGGGCGCCAGATGGCCGATGTGGAACTGGCCCTGATCATCGCTCTGCCCCTGGTTCGTTGGAATGGTCCGCTGCCGTCCATCTTCCGTCGATTGCTGAAAAAGGCGCACCATGGCGTTCTGCACCGGGTCATTGTTCTCGTCGATGACCTGGCCTTCGACGGAAGCGTCCGGTTGCAGCCGGAAGACCAGGTGCTCCGAATCGAGATCGGGGCCGGCCACAATGGCGGTGGCATACATCCCATGGCGCTCGAAGCCCTGCAACATGAATCCATGTGCGGCCGCCATCAGCGAATACTTGCCGCGACTCAGACCGGCGAAGGCGAAGCGGCCGTCTGCGCCCGTGGTCACCGACCGTGATATGTCTCGTTCTGTGCCTTGCGTAGTTGGAGCAATCGCGACTGAAGCTCCAGCCAGCGGTTGTCCGGTCACCCAGTTCACCACGACTCCAGCAATGCGATAGCCTTGCTGGGCCTGGGCCGATGGCGCTTGAGACGTCTGGTCCGATTGCGCAGACAATCCGGCGGCGAAAAGCACGACGAAAGCGGCACGCGCAAACATTCGAGTCAGTCTCCATCCCCGGTGCGTATCAGATCGAGGGCGACTTGCGTCTTCTGATTTGCCGCCAGGGTGACGTGGGCGGCTTGCGACGCATAAGCTTGCAGGACATCAGGATTGGAATACTCAATGCCCTCGGCATAGTCGAAGGCGTAAACCAGGTACTCGCCGGGAGCAAGCCCACTGAAGGTGAAGCCGTTCTGTGCAAACGAGTACGCAACCTTGGCGGCAACCTTGGAAGCCGGTTCGGGCACCGCCACCACGGTTGCTTGGGCCGCCGTTCCATCAGGGGATTTCACCGTTCCCGTCAGGGTTGCACCATCGTCGCGCAAGACGATTTCCATGGGATAGCTTTGTCCCGCCGATGCGATGGTGAGGTCGTCATTGAGCAAGTTCGTCTGTCCATACTGGGCAGACTGCACGTACCACCCGCCGTGCGCTATCAGATCAACCGAATACTTCCCCGGCTCCACGTTCTGCAGCGCCAAAGAATAGGCTCCCGCGCTGCCACGTACGGCGGTCGAGTAGGATTCCGCAGTGGTCGGGTCCGAGGAAATCAAACGCACGGCAATCGGCGCAGGCTGAATTCCTTCCGCCGCAGTACCTTGGTTCGAAGACGCTCGCGACTCCATCCGCACAACCACCGGAATGGAGATGGCCGGTCCGAGAACCAGGTGCAGGTTCTCGACATTGGCAGCGACGTTCAGGTGCAATTCCCCGCGAAGTGGCTGGTCCGGACCTGCCTGGGAAAATGCCTTCACTACGTAACTGCCCGGGGGCACGCTGTCCACATCAAAGCGTCCGGCTTCCATGTTGAATTTGATGGGCAGGAACAAGTCGTCGCCCGACTGGCTCAAGAATTGAAACCCCACACCTTGCTGCGGGGCATACCCGGTGACGCTGCCGGAGACGTGGTAAACCGGGCCTGCGGTCATGGAGAAATCGGCCTGTGCGTGCTGGCCTGCGGCAAGCTGAATCGGCGACGCTGACGCCAAATCGGGTACACCTGGGTAGTACATGCTGGGATAGCCGGTCTTGGGCTTCTCGGCTTCCGGCAGAATGCGCGTTCCATCGCGACCCGGTCCAGCCGCCAGATAGTAGGTCCCAGGCATCAGGTTGGCGAAGCGGTACCGGCCATCTTCGTCGGTCTGCTGCTGACCCCGCGCCTCCCAATGTTTGCGGCCGTCACGCACCGCCTTGGCCGTCAAATGGACCGGCACATGCTCGATTGGCTGGCCCGTAGCATCTGTGACCCGGCCCGAGATCGCACTTTGCGGAGTGAGCTTCACCACCACCGAGTCGGTGCTGGGACCGACGTTCACCAGCTTGTTGGCGCTGCCTCTGAACTCCTGCTGGCTGAAGTAGCCCGGCTTCTGCGCGGTAAGGATGACCCTTCCGGCCGGCAGCCCTTCAAACTGGAAGTGCCCTTCGCCGTCAGAAAAAACCGTGCGTTGCGAACTGCCCGCTATCCGGACGAGCGCGTGTCCAACGGACTCGCCAGTGACGGAGTTTATGACCGAGCCACTCAGCGTAAAGCTGGCGTCGCTTGTGGCCGAGTGCGATGCAGACATCTGCGCAATCGCGGTTCCGCTCAAGACCGCCCACAAGATCAAAGTCAAACTCAAACTCAAACTGAAGACAAGCCACAGCAGGGACCGTCGCCTGCCCAGCAGCGCAGGCCGGCAGAGGCTCAGGTTGGCGCAACAACAGGTAGGAGATTGCTGTTTACAGGACACAATAGATTGTCGATGGCTCAACTGCATCTCGGGTGATGCCGTCATCATAAACCCGAGGGGGCGGCATCACGACTCGGCGCGCGAAACCCAGGGTATGCAATCCTTGGTGGGAGCCCCCGCATTTATGCGGGGGAGGAGCGCTTCAGCGCCCCCGGAAGAGTTCGGCTCCGATCTTGCGCTTTAGCGCCGGGGATCGAAAAACCCAGGGCTAAAGTCCAGTTCAAAATCGACTTGTTTCCCGCTGGACTGAAGTCCAGCTCCCCCTGCTGAAGCAGGGGGCTCCCACCAAAAGCGTTCTCCAGGGATTTTTCGTAGCCTGTTTAGGTGCGCCGCATGTGCGTGGAGAGTCGGGGCTGTGCCCCCTTCAGGATTATGCTTGCGGCTCGGGGGTGCCTTCCGCGGCGGCCTGCACGTGCGGGCGCTGCTCGACGTAGCTGTTGACCATGTCCTTCAGCTCTTTGCTGGGCTTGAAGAACGGAATCTTCTTGGCGGGGACTTCGACGCGCTCTCCGGTCTTGGGATTGCG
Source organism: uncultured Acidobacteriaceae bacterium (assembly GCA_963836875.1). Classification (GTDB taxonomy): domain Bacteria; phylum Acidobacteriota; class Terriglobia; order Terriglobales; family Acidobacteriaceae; genus Bog-257. The sequence continues at coordinate 286,369 of CAWIKZ010000005.1, read as the reverse complement.
GCCCACGCGGGATTTACGTTGGCGGGTGCGGAAGCTGCCGAATCCCCGGATCTCGATCTTGTCGCCAGCGCGCAACGAACGCACCACGCTCTCGAAGATGGTCTCTACAATGACCTCGCTGTCCTTCCGAGTGAGCTCGGCCAGCCGGGAAACTTCATCGATCAAGTCTGCCTTGGTCATCTCGCACGCCCCTTCGCGAAACGAATTGCTTGTCCAGCCTGTACAACGGATACTCTCAGATTTGTCGCGGGGTTGGCAAGCCTAAGTTTTCGTTGGACTTCCGTGTTTTCATAGACGACAGGACCGCTTACTTCCAAAGGTAATAGAACCCGACGTTGGTTTCCATCAATTTCGCCCGGCTGGGCAGGTATTCGGAAACATCCCCGAAGAGCAGGTCGAGCACGGTCTTGTGCTCTTTTTCAGGGCGCACCAGCGTTGGCTCGCCCTTGATGCCCACCGATTTTGCGGTGTCTGCAATGGCTGTGCGGAAGTCGCCGATCTGGTCCACCAGTTTCAGCGGCAGCGCCTGCTCTCCCGTCCAAACCTTGCCGTTGGCCAGCGCCTGCACCTGGTCGTCCTTCAGGTGCCGTCCGGTGGCCACGTTATGGATGAACTGGGTGTGCATGTTGTCGATCAGCGCTTGCAGGTAGGCGCGCTCGGCCGGGGTCATGTCGCGCGTGGGCGATCCCGTGTCCTTGAATTCGCCCGCCTTCAGCGTGATGGCCTTCAGCTTGGCCCACTTGATCAGCTCTTCGTAGTTGTACCATTCGGCGATGACGCCGATAGAGCCGACGATGCTGGCCTGATCGGCGAAGATTTTGCTGGTCGCCGAAGACACGTAATAGGCGCCGCTGGCGCCCACCGTCTCGATGGATGCCACAATCGGTTTCTTCTTCTCCTCGCGAATACGCAGCACCTCGCGATAGATTTCTTCCGAGGCCGCCGCCCCTCCGCCGGGAGAGTTCACATGCAGGACAATGGCTTTTACCGAGCTGTCGTCGGCAAACTTCTTGAGCTGCTCGACGGTATCCTTTGGACTGAGGATGACACCCTCCAAATCAACTACGGCGATCTTGTCACCGAAGCCGCTGAAGGTTGTCTTCTGCTGCGAGCGCACTGTGAAGTAAACCAATGCGAAGATGCCAATGAAGAATAGGAAGAAGGCCCCGCCACCCAGCAGGACCCAGAGAAACACGCGAGAACGCGATTGTTCCGTCATAAGGGAAGAGTAAAGTTTAGCAGAACGGAGCGCAGGACATCCGCCGGAGCGGTCGGAAGCGATTGGGGCGGTTGATCGCGGACCAGCCGAGGCTGCTAGAATTGATGGTCATGATCAGCCCAGACCTGCTGGAAATCCTCGCCTGTCCGGTTTGCCGCAAGCCGCTGGTGCTGCGCGGCGAAGACAGCCTGAAGTGCAACGAGTGCAAGCGCGTTTATCCCATTCGCAATGGCATCCCCATCCTGCTGGAACCGGAAGCCACCATCGAGCAGCTTTGAACCTCCCACGGTGAGCGAGTTTCTTAGCCGCAGATGGAGTGCTCTGGGTCCCCGTACGGCCGGAACCCTAAGCCCGAAAGAGGCTTACGCAGTGGTAGAGATTGCTCAGTTTTCCCGAAATAGTACTCACCGCAAAGGTTACAAAGAGTATTTCCCCTCCCCGTCTGCGCAAATTCTTGCAGCGGCGGCATGCCGCACACCTCACTTTTGTGGCAGAAATGGGAACCCGGCTCCCTTTTCGGGAGGGCAACCTGCAACTATTGCGGCATGAAGGGGTTGGATTTCATACAAAAAGCGGGCCCAAGGGCTGGCGGGTTATCAAGTTCGGCACTCGGATTGCTTGCAACTTAATAGCTGTCTAATCCGTCTAAGGTAGCAACGCCCGTAAGGGGTCGGAGGTGAGGTGAATGATGGCAGAAAAATTTTCCGTCCCGGAACTATCGGCGCTGAGGAGCGAGTTGCTCCAGGGATTCGACTCGAAGGATGCAGCCGAGTTAATCCAGATGTTCCTCGCCGGACACGGTTATGGCGTGTCGGCCGAGGAAGCCCGCAATGCGGTGGCCAGAGCGGGAATGCTGGGTGGCAGTTTGGAGACCTTCCAACGAGAGCTGGAGAGCATTGCCCTCGTGATGTAACGACATGTAGCGGCGGATTGACGGTGACAAGATTCGCTCAACCTTAAATGGAACGGAACGCGGGCCTCGCCAGAAACTAGACGCACGGCCCGCGGACCCAAGCGAAAAATGAAGGGCCCAGGCTAAACGGCTTGGGCTCTCCTTTTTTCTCCGCAGATCATTAGTTCTTCTCAGGGTTTCTTTTTCGGGCCAGCAATTGGTCGAGCGCTCCTGGAGGTTGGGTGTGCCCCTACGAGGGGGCGGTTGTGGGCTCGTCTTCTTCGGCGCGGATGAGGCCGAACTTCTTCAGCTTGTAACGCAGGGCGTCGCGGCTGATGTCGAGCAGGCGGGCGGCGTGGGTCTGGTTGCCATTGGCTTGGGCCATGGCCATGTCCACCAGTTCGCGCTCCACCTCTTCCAACGAAGTGCCGCCCTCGGGAATCTCCAGCTTGGGCAGGCTGCGGCCATCGGGCAACTGCCTGCCGGCAACGCTGCTGCCGTTGTTGGCTGAGGAGAGCTCAAAGGCAGTGTAGGCAGACTGCTGCTGGGCCACAGCGAACGGCATGTATTCCGGATGCAGTTCGTTGCTGTCTTCCAGAATCATGGCGCGCTCCACGGCATTCTTCAATTCGCGCACATTGCCCGGCCAGTCGTACTTCAGCATCAGCCTGCGAGTTTCGTCGGTGATGCCCTTCACCGATTTGCGGAACTTGCGGTTGTAGCGGGCGATGAAGTATTCCACCAGCGGCAGCACGTCGTCTTTGCGCTCGCGCAGGGTGGGCAGAAAAATGGAGATGATGGCCAGCCGGTAATACAGGTCCTGGCGAAACTGCCCATCGCGCACCGCTCGCTCCAGGTCGCGGTTGGAGGCCGCGATCACGCGCACATCGACCTGCATATCGCGCACCCCGCCGACGCGGCGGATGACCTGGTCCTCCAGCACGCGCAGCAACTTGGCCTGCAACAGCGGCGACAGCTCGCCAATCTCGTCGAGGAAGAGCGTGCCGCCATCGGCCATCTCGAACAGGCCCTTCTTCATGGCCTTGGCGTCGGTGAAAGCGCCGCGCTCGTGCCCGAACAGTTCGGCCTCCATCAGGGTCTCGGGAATGGCCGAGCAGTTGATGGCGACGAACGGCTTGTCCTGGCGGCGGCTCTGATAATGGATGGCCTTGGCGATCAGATCTTTGCCGGTGCCGCTCTCGCCTTGCACCAGAATGGTGGTCGCCTCGCTGGTGGCAATCTTGTTGACGAAACCCAGCAGATCGGACATCTTCTGCGAGACGCCGATCACATTGTGGTAGCCGGCGCGACGGCGGACCTCGCCGCGCAGCGACTCGACCTCGGAGCGCAGGCGGGTGGTCTCCAGCGCGTTCTTCACCGCCACCGCCAGCTCGTCGAAATCCAGCGGCTTGCCGACGAAGTCGTAGGCGCCCAGCTTGAGCGCGGTCTTCACGTCCTCAAGCTGCGGATCGGCGGTGATCATGATGACGGCGCGCGTGTCGTTGGATTTCTTCAGTTGCTCCAGGATTTCGATGCCGCTGGCATCGGGCAGGCGCACATCGAGCAGCACGAGGTCGGGAGACTCGTTGTGGGCCACGCGCAGCGCGGCCGAGCCGTTGTCAGCCTCCAGTACGTGGTAACCCCACTCTTCGCACTTCTGCCGGAGAGACCAACGAACCAGCTTCTCGTCGTCGACAATTAACACTTTTTCCGAGGGCATCTAGCTGTCATTAGATTACTACGGGAGGGGGAAAGAGGAAATTTAACGGTGATTTTCGCAGGGAGCTGAGAGCCATTTTGTAGGGCTTCGATCGGGTACTTGGCGAAACCCCATTCCTCTGTAAGAATCAGCCTTCAATCAATTGGTAGGCGATGTCCCTTTCTCTGCCGGAATTCGTTGCCCGCTGGAAAGCCAGTTCGCTGTCGGAGCGATCAGCCGCCCAAGGCCACTTTATCGACCTGTGCGAAGTCCTCGACCATCCCCGCCCCGCAGCCATGGACGTCACTGGCGAAAGCTTCACGTTTGAAAAGCACGTCTCAAAGACCAGAGGCGGAAAGGGATTTGCCGATGTCTGGAAACGTGGTTACTTCGCATGGGAGTACAAAGGCAAGCACAAAGACCTGCGGGATGCCTACGTTCAGCTCCTGGACTATCGCGAGGACCTTGAGAATCCTCCGCTGCTGGTGGTCTGCGATCAGGACCGATTTGAGGTTCACACCGACTTCACCGGCCACAAGCCGGAGGTGTACAGCTTTACCTTAGACGACCTGCTCTCCAGTGTTCCGACGCCAAACTCCGCCCTTCCACCGCTTGAAGTATTGCGTGCGGTTTTCAACGAGCCTGACCAATTAAGGCCAGACAAATCATCGGCGCGGGTTACCGAAAAAGCCGCCGCGGAATTCGCCAAGCTGGCCGTAAACCTGGAAGTGAGACGCATCGATCCGGAGAAGGCGGCGCACTTTCTCATGCGGCTGCTGTTTTGTCTTTTTGCCGATAGCATAGGGCTGCTACCCGATCATTTGTTCCGGCAGATGATTGAAATCGACAAGGGCCGCCCCGCCAACTTCAACCGTAAGCTGCGCCAATTGTTTGCGGCCATGTCCACGGGAAGTATCTACGGCGTTCATGATGTGGCCCGGTTCAACGGCGGCCTCTTTGCCGATGACGCAATCATCGAACTCTCAGCTTCCGATCTAACCATCCTGGGCGCCGCGGCCACCCTCGACTGGTCCTACGTCGAGCCCGCAATTTTCGGCACGCTGTTTGAGCGCAGTTTCGACCCCACCAAGCGCTCGCAGCTGGGCGCGCATTACACCAGCAAACAAGACATTCTCCTGATCATCGAGCCGGTACTAATTGCGCCCTTGCAAAAGCGCTGGCAAGCGGTGAAAGCCGAGGTTGCTGCCCTGGACGCAGAAGCCCAAAAACTGAAGGGACAGCCCTACTCCAAGATTCGAAAACAGATGCAGGACAAGCTTTTCGCCTGGGTAGAGGAATTGTCGAAGGTGCGGGTGCTCGATCCGGCTTGCGGGAGCGGCAATTTTTTGTACCTGGCCCTGAAGCGAATGCTCGACCTGTGGAAGGAAGTATCCATTTTCAGTGCTGCTCATGGCCTGCCCACGTCTTTCATCACGTATCAGGTGCACCCGTCGCAGCTGTACGGCCTCGAAACGAACGTATATGCCCATGAATTGGCTTCCGTGGTCGTGTGGATTGGTTACTTGCAGTGGCTAAAAGAGAACGGCATAGGAATGCCGACTGAGCCGATTCTGCGACACCTGACTAATATCCAGCACCGTGACGCGATTCTCGCGCTTAGTGCGAAAGGTAAAGCTTCCGAACCCGAATGGCCCGCCGCGGAGTTCATCGTCGGCAACCCGCCCTTCCTTGGTGACAAGAAAATGCGGGCGGAACTAGGCGACGATTACGTTGACAGCCTGCGCGCGTTGTATGTCGATCGCGTACCTGGAGGAGCGGACCTCGTGACCTTTTGGTTCGAACGTGCGCGAAAGCAGATTGAAACTGGGCAAGCCAAGCGCGCAGGACTACTAGCGACGAATTCCATCAGCATGCCCGGCAATCGTCCGGTGCTCGAAGGCATCAAGAAAACTGGTGACATCTTCATGGCTTGGAGTGACAGGCCCTGGGTTCTCGATGGCGCCAATGTCCGAGTCGCAATGGTCGGGTTTGACGACGGTTCAGAGAAGAACAAGACGCTCGACGGGCATCCTGTCACGTCCATCAATCCTGACCTCACATCTGGGCTGGATGCAACCGCAGCAAAACCCCTGCCGGAGAACCAGAGGCTCTGCTTTCTGGGAATGATGAAGGCCGGCCCATTCGACGTTTCGAGAGACACAGCGAACGAAATGTTGAACGCTCCTCTCAATCCAAATGGGCGACCCAATTCCGACGTCGTCAAGCGCCGCTTGGGCGGTCAAGACGTAACTGGGTGGCCAAGCGATGGCTGGATTATCGACTTTGGTTGCAATATGCCGGGAGCGGAAGCCGCGCTCTACGAAAAGCCCTTCGAATATGTGCGGGAGTTCGTCAAACCTCTCCGTGACGCCAATCGTCGCAAAAGAACACGTGAGCGGTGGTGGATTCACGGAGAAGCGCGACCCGGTTTACGCGGCGCGATCTCGAAGTTAAGTCGGTGTATTGTCACGCCGGAAGTGGCGAAGTACCGATTATTCGTTTGGATGCCCACTGACGTGATTCCGGACCATAAGCTCCATGTCATCGCCCGCGATGATGACTATACAATCGGAGTTCTGCAGTCACGGGTTCACGAAATATGGACTCTCGCACAGTGCTCATGGATAGGAGTGGGTAACGATCCAAGTTATTCGTCAACCCGCACATTTGAGACGTTTCCCTTCCCCTGGCCGCCCGGCCAAGAGCCAAAGGACAATCCGAAGGTGAAAGCGATCGCCACTGCCGCCAGCGAACTCGTGGAAAAGCGTGATGCCTGGCTCAACCCCCCGGGAACTTCGGAGAAAGAGCGTGTGGACCGGACTCTCACGAATCTGTACAACAAACGTCCGGCTTGGCTCAACGATGCCCACCGCAAGCTCGACGAAGCAGTCTTCGCGGCATACGGCTGGCCTGCGACGCTGACCGATTCTGAAATCTTGGAACGGCTCCTAGCGCTGAATCAAGAAAGAGCGGCGACTTCTGCTAGACCGGAAGAATCAAAAGCGGCGACAAAAACGCCTTGACGCCGATTTCACTGCTCACTCGTCATTGCGAACTCGTCATCCCCTTAAACACTTCCCCGCCCTTCATCACGAAGTTCACGTGTTCCAGTTGCGTGATGTCCGCCATGGGATCGGCGGGCACGGCGACGATGTCGGCGAACTTGCCGGGCTCCAGCGAGCCGATCCGGTCCTGCATACCCAACAGTTCGGCAGCGCTCATGTTGGCTGAGCGTAAAGCCTGCGCCGGAGTCATGCCGTACTTCACCATCAGGGCAAATTCCTTCGCGGGATCGATGGTCCAGGCAAATCCACCGGCGTCGGTGCCAAAGGCGATCTTCACGCCGGCGTTCAACGCGCGCCTAAACGTGGCTGCATGAATGTTGATCATGTCGAGCCACACGTGCGCGCCCGTGGCCGCGCGGCCTACGGCGACGTACTCCCCGACGAACAGCGTGGGCACGTAGAAGGTTCCCTTGGCAGCCATGGTCTTGAGGTCAGCGTCGGCGATGTAGAAGCCGTGCTCGATGGAATCGACTCCCGCCTCGACCGAGTTGTGAACTCCGTTCAGCGCCGAGGCATGGGAGGCGACCTTGTGATGCTCGCGATGCGCTTCGTCAACGATGGCGCGCAGCTCGTCAGGGGTGAAGGTGGGAATATCGTCGAGCACGCCGTCAGGCCGCACCCGATAGCTGCGGTCGGAGTACACCTTGATCCAGTCCACGCCGTTGGCGAGCTGCTCGCGCACCGCCTTGCGACCGCCTTCCGCGCCGTCCACTTCCTGCACGCCCTTGGGCATCTTCAGCTCCCAGGAATAGCCGAGCAGGGGATAGGCGCCGGTCACGTCCATGGCGCGTCCGGCGACCTGCATGCGCGGGCCGGGAATCACTCCGGCCTCGATGGCGTGCTTGATGTCCACATCGGCGTAACCGGCGCCTTCGGTTTCGACATCGCGAATGGTGGTGAAGCCGTAGCCGAGCGCGCGCTGCGCCGCCACCGTGCCAAGAATGGTGCGGTACGGGGTTGAGTACTTCAGCAGTTGCACGTCGTAATCCTCGGCGGTGATGTCGCCTTGCAGCAGCACGTGGGTGTGGGTGTCGATCAGTCCGGGCAGGCAGACTTCGCGGGAGAGATCGATGACTTGGGCGCCGCTCTCGGGCTGCGGCATGGTGTCGCCGAGCTGATCGATCTTTTCGCCGGCGATGCGCAGCGTGACGTTCTTGCGGGCCGTGTCGCTCTTGCCGTCGTAGAGGACACCGCAGCGCAGATAAGTGATGCTGGGCGGGGAGGACTGCGGTTTGGCTTGGGCGAAAGCGATGGTGGCGGCGAGGAAAACGAAGAAGAGGACGAGACGGAATTTCATGGTGTGCTCCCGTATGGGTGAACGACCATGACTATACCAGCGCACACTGGAGTGGTGCGGCTTTGGTGATCACCGCGGAGAACATGAAGAGAAGCAGACTGAACGGATTCCGTCCGTGCCTCCGCGGTGAAGAGTTAGTTACACACCGGCAGCCGGACGTTCACACATCTTTCCGCCGCAGCAGCCCTTGCTGCCTTTGGCCATGTCGCACTTGCCGTCTTTGCAGCAGCTACCATCTTTGCCGCAGCACGACATCTTGCCGTCCTTGCCGCCATTTTTCGCCATCATCGGGCACTTCATCCCCGACTTGCTGTCCTTGGACATCATCTCGTCATGGGACATCGTGGCGTCTTTGCCGTCCTTGGACATCTGGCCGCACTTGCCGTCTTTGCCGCAGCAAGACATCTTGCCGCCGGCCTGGTCGTGATTGCAGCAGGCGCAGGCTTTGGGGTTGTCGCCGGATGGGGCGGCAGGAGTTTGGGTCGCGTTCTGGGCCATCAGACCCAGGGCCATGACCAGCGTACTCAGAATTACCAGCATCTTCGATTTCATAGTTTCCTCATAATTTTCAGTTGAACATCGTCCATGTGTCTCAGGGCCATCAGACTGTCGCAATGAGTTGCGCCACAGCCTTCGCTAGGGCCCGTCGGGCTTCGCGGCCAGCGCGCATCTGCGCGAAGCAGGCCGGAAGCTGCAAGGATTTTGAGAGGCGCGCTAAATCCGCAGGTCCGTCTTCAGTTCGAAGACAGGGCGCTGAGGGGCGCGGTCAATGGAGAGGAAGGCAGAACCTGGACGCGCAGGCAGCGAGATGGTGCCTGCCGGACCGTTGGCGCTCAACTGGAGGGAGACAGAATTGCCCGAGGCGACCAGAAAAGCCAACGGCCTGGCAGTCTGGCTGCTCATGTCGCAACAGCCAGGGTGGCCTGCGGGTTGATTGGGGACAGGCGCCGGGTGCGGCGGGCAGCCTGGCATGGAATGCGGGCCCTGTGGGCAACAACCAGACGAGGTTGCGAGGGTCACGGAGTGGGCCACGTGCCGGTGCATCTGCACCATCCCGGCATGGCATTTCGAACCATGGCCGGGTGCGGGCGGCATCGCCAGGCCGGCCTCGGCCCATACGACGATGACCAACGACAGCACGAACGACCAGCTTCTCCGCATTGCGCTCCGCGAAATCATGCCGATCTCATTGTTGCTTCCGGCGACCCAGCCGTCTGTGACCAACGTCACTGCCCTCTGGTTTGACGAAGCAGGTCTGAAAAGGGTGTTAGCGAGTTGGCGCCCGTTGGGCGTCCCGCTTTTCCTCACAATCCACAGTCATCCACATAGCTGCACCGAGAACGGGCATTGAATCGGCTGCATCGCAGGGCTAGAGTCCACAGCGTGAGCAACTTTCGAGCTTGCGGTGTGGGACGAGTGTGAAGCGGCTGACGAAAAGCGTGTTGCCACACGGTTCGCCAAAGAGTTGGACAGAGAGTTTCGCGCCCGGCCAGCGCTGCTGAAGGTTGAAATTCAGGTGTTTGGGATTACTTCCTTGGGGTCGAAATGGTAAAATACCATATATTGTGACGCCGATATATATATTGTGGTTCCAGGCTTGACATATACAAGATGTGGGAGTACCGTTCGCAAATGCGGTCGCGGCGGGAAGCGTTTTCCCGGTGCCAGGGCGGCAGGGGTGACCCTCTTGGCATGCAAGTGGGGCCGGGCACTTTGACGATTCCTCCTCTGGATTGGGCGCAGGTTTCGTCAAGCGCCGCGATTTAGTTCACGCGGTTCCTGAGGAACGCGCATTCGCGTGCCGAGGGCTAGCAGTTGGGCCGACGAAGTCATCGCAAGACGATGGCATCAGCGGTGTTCCTTTCCAAGTCAGTGCGGCACTTCAGCGCGCGAGGTTGCGCGCATGAGTTGCCCGTCCGGAGCCGCCACAGGAAATTTCCTGGGCGGCACGCGGTTGTGCGGTGGCGCCGGACAAAAGATCAACCGGGGGCTTCTTTCCTGTCCACGTTTCGCTGGCAGGCGAAGAGGCCCCCACAACCTTCTGGGGAGGGGGTGGAAGATGAGAACGAAACAGATCGTCTTAGCACCTATGCTTGCCGGAATACTTGCCATTCCGGTTTGTGCAGAAAGATTGGACGGTGATGGCTGCGGCTCCCTAGCTCGTTTATACGACTCTGAAGTGGCAACTTGCACGGAGCAGCAACATAATGAAGTCCAGCTAAAGACTGGTCCTTGCGTCGACGTTCAGGGCCGGATCGTTGCGTCGGGCGCAGAAGTCTCCGGCTCGTTCTTGGGGATGGACGAGGTCCCCATCGCCAGCGCACCACAGATCGCACAGTGGGCATCTCCGGCAGCGTCCCCTAGGCCCTTCTACGCGGCATTCTTACAATCGTCCCGTAGCCATCCGTCTACTCGGACACGCATTCAGAACGCACGAATCGTTTCGATGTCGACCTTTCGGCGGGGAGGTTCAGGAAGAACGAGCTAAATCCAGTCCCGCTTTGCGGGACGAAAGATGATAGCCCAGCGCTTCAGCGCTGGGTAAGCAGGATTGAGAAGCCGAGTCCCTTCAGGGACGACACAACGCAAAGCGGGAGTTCACTCCCGCGTCGTTCATAACGGTATCTAACATTATTCAGGAGCACTCTCCATGGCCGAAGTCACCACCAAACCAACCACCGCGACCACTCCGTCCATCGCGACCGGCGACGCCACCGTCGCCGCATCCGTCACGCCCACACCGAAGAAGCGCGCGCCCGGGCTCGGCTTCAAGCGCTTCTTCACCAAGGCCGGGGTCTCGCCTTACGACGAGCTGGAGTGGGAGCTGCGTCTGGCGCAGATCACCGACACGCAGGGCAGCATCATCTTCGAGCAGAAAGACGTCGAGGTCCCCAAGGACTGGTCGATGACGGCGACCAACATTGTCGCCAGCAAATATCTGCACGGCCCGCTGGACACGCCCGAGCGCGAGACCGGCGTGCGCCAGCTCGTCACCCGCGTCGCCGAAACCATTCGCGACTGGGGCATCAAGGGCGGATACTTCCGCAGCGACGACGACGCGGCCATCTTCCACGACGAGCTCGCCCACCTGCTGTTGCAGCAGAAGGCGGCCTTCAATTCGCCGGTATGGTTCAACGTGGGCTGCGATCGCATCGAGCCCAACTCCGACGCGCAGAACTGGCACTGGAATCCGCAGGCCCAGCGCGTGGAATACGGCGCGGTCGGCTACAAGAATCCGCAATGCTCGGCCTGCTTCATCAACTCGGTACACGATTCGCTCGACAGCATTCTCACTCTCGCCAAGACCGAGGGCATGCTGTTCAAGTGGGGATCGGGCACGGGCACCAATCTGTCTCCACTGCGTTCGTCCACCGAAGCGCTCTCCGGCGGCGGCACCGCCAGCGGCCCGCTCAGCTTCATGAAAGGCTTCGACGCCTTCGCCGGCGTCATCAAGAGCGGCGGCAAGACGCGTCGCGCCGCCAAGATGGTCATCCTCAACATCGACCATCCTGACGTGGTTCAATTCATCGAGTGCAAGCAGAAGGAAGAGGCCAAAGCCTGGGCGCTGGTCGAAGCCGGATACGACGGCAGCGGTCCCGACAGCGAGGCCTACTCGTCCATCTTCTTCCAGAACGCCAACAATTCCGTGCGCGTGACCGACGACTTCATGTACGCCGTGCTGCGCGATGGCGACTTCAGCACGCGCTCGGTGAAGGACGGCCATCCGGTGCAGACCTTCAAGGCGCGCGAGCTGCTGCACAAGATTTCCGATGCCACCTGGCACTGCGGCGATCCCGGCATGCAGTACGACACCACGGTCAACCGCTGGCACACCTCCAAGAACACGGCGCGCATCAACGCGTCGAACCCTTGCAGCGAGTACATGTTCCTTGATGATTCAGCCTGCAACCTCGCCAGCCTGAACCTGATGAAGTTCGCGCCCAACGGCACGTTCGACATCGATGCCTATCGTCATGCCTGCGCCATCGTGATCACCGCGCAGGAAATTCTGGTGGACAACAGCGGCTATCCCACCGAAGCCATCGGCAAGAACTCGCACGACTACCGTCCGCTGGGACTCGGCTATGCCAACCTCGGCGCGCTGCTCATGGCCGCGGGCCTGCCCTACGACTCCGACGCCGGACGCGACTACGCCGCCTGCGTGACTGCGATCATGTGCGGCGAAGCCTATCTGCAATCGTCCAAGATTGCCGAACTCTGCCAGCCGCTCACGCCCGCCACTGAAAAAACGTCTGTCATCCTGAGCGAGCGCAGCGAGTCGAAGGACCCCTATACCCGCGAAAATGCCGGCGCCGCTTGTCCCGGCTGGTACATCAATCGCGAACCTTTCCTCGACGTCATCCGCATGCATCGCGCATCGGTGAACAACATCGACAAGACCCACGTTCCGCCGGCGCTCTTTGAAGCCAGCAAAAGCACCTGGGACGAGGCCCTGAAGCACGGCGAGAAGTTCGGCTATCGCAACGCGCAGGTCACGGTGCTGGCCCCCACGGGCACCATCGGCTTCATGATGGACTGCGACACCACCGGCATCGAGCCCGACCTGGCGCTGGTGAAGTTCAAGAAGCTGGTGGGCGGCGGCATGATCAAGATCGTAAACAACACCGTGCCGGCCGCGCTGTTCAAGCTGGGCTACACGCCCGACCAGACCAACGCCATCGTCAGCTACATCGACGCCACCGGCACCATCGAAGGCGCGCCCTCGGTCAAGGAAGAGCACCTGCCCATCTTCGACTGCTCCTTCAAGCCGTCGAAGGGCACCCGCACCATTCACTATCTGGGACATGTGCGCATGATGGCGGCCGCCCAGCCGTTCATCTCGGGCGCAATTTCCAAGACCATCAACATGCCCGAGAACGCCACCGTGGACGACATCACCGAAGCCTACATCCAAGCGTGGAAGCTGGGGCTGAAGGCGGTCGCCATCTATCGCGACGGGTCGAAGAAGGCGCAGCCGCTCAGCTCCATGGGATCGGCCACTGCGAAGTCGAAGAAAGGCGACGCGCTCGCCGCGGCCGAGGTTGAGGAAGACGAGCACGCCGCTCCACCTAAAGCCAAGCGCCACCGTCTGCCCGACGAGCGCCTGTCCATCACTCACAAGTTCAGCGTGGGCGGACACGAAGGCTATCTCACCGTCGGCCTCTACAAGGACGGTATGCCCGGTGAGTTGTTCATCACCATGGCCAAGGAAGGCTCGACCGTCAGCGGCCTGATGGACAGCTTCGCCTGCGCCACGTCGCTGGCGTTGCAGCACGGCGTGCCGCTCAAGCTGATGTGCGAGAAGTTCGCGCACACCCGCTTCGAGCCCAGCGGCTGGAGCCATAACCAGGACATCGGCTACGCCAAGTCGATCATGGATTACATCTTCCGCTGGCTGCAGTTGCGCTTCCTCACCGGCCAGCAGCAGGCGCTGTTCGACGGACTGCGTCCCAAGTACGTCAACGCCCCGCCGCCCGGCGTGCCGGACGAGAACGGCTACGGCACCGACAAGTCAATTACGGGTGCCATCCTGAGCGACCCCGAACATCGTGAGGGGGAGTCGAAGGACCCCTATAGCGGCAGCAATCCCGCACAGCTTGTCATCCCGGGCGCAGCAGGTGCCCCACCGTTGTCTGCTGGTATTAGCGGACAGGGTGGGAAAGCCGGCCTCAGCGGGCCCAGGGGCCACCATCACGCCTCCGACGCGCTGCAGGACCTGATTGACATGGGCGACGCACCCGTCTGCTCCGTCTGCGGCGCAATCATGACCCGCAACGGAAGCTGCTACAGATGCATGAGCTGTGGCAGCACCAGCGGGTGCAGTTGAAGCAGTGGCTAGCGGCTAGTGAATCGGTCCTGTTTTACTGACAACCGACAACTGGCCACTGCCAACTGTTTTGTCATCCCGAGCGGAGAGAGGGCAGCGAACGGAGTCGAAGGGTCTGCGGTTGGGTTGATCGTTCCCACCCTGTCGCTGCGCGACAAGGGTCGGGCGCCCCAGCAAGGTCAATTTTGTGCGGTCCACAATTAGCGGCAATGGATGGGTAATTATTGGCAAGGGAGCCATAGAATAGAACTATGGGGGAGCTATACAACATCGCAGGAGAAGGTCTGATGGATGGCCAGCACTTCCGCGTCATGACAAGTAATGCCTTCCCTACGCACCAGCTCGAAATGGCCCTGAATGGCTCTGCAAACCGTCAACTGGAAATCGCTCTCGATAGTCTTGTGGGCCATCAATATGAAATGCCTCTCGATGGCCTCACGTACCGTCAATTCGAAATGGCTCTCGGTGGTCTTGCGAGCCGTCAGTATGAAATTGCTTTCGATGGCCTTGCGAGCTGTCAAGTTGAAATGGCATTCGATGGCCTCACAATCGGCCAACCCGAAATGGTTGTGGACGGCCCCCCCTCCAGCCAGCTGGAAATAGCTTTCGACTCCCCTCCAACCAGCCAGATGGAAGTAGCCTTCGATAGCTTTCCGGCCCAGCAGCTGGAAGTGACTGTCGGCGCCTTTCCGGCTGACCATCTGGGAAGGACTCTCCAAGAATTCCGATTCGAGAAAACCTTCGCCGGCGTCCGGACGGGGAAGAGCCATTTCATTAGCGATCTTCGCGCGCAATTAAAAGCGCGAATTGCGAAACTAGAAAATCAGCTCCAGATCAAGTTCGAGCTTGGTCAAGGTATATTTTTCGGGCCCCTGTTTCAGGATGTACCTCCAGAATTTCAGCTCCACAGCAGCGAGTGGTGCTTCTCGACGTACAATCCGGCCGCTAGCTCGGTAATGTTCTACCTGCCGGTTGACGCGCCTGTTAACGCGTACGTGCGTCGATTTTTTAGCCGTGCGCTTGGGAAAGAGCGCACAGCCCTCAAGTTAGTAAACAAAATTCGCACCATTGTTCTGCATGCGCTCCAAGAAGCCCATCGGTTTGTCTGTATCGCGGTGACCCGCCGGGCTGCGTTCATGGTTCAAGGCTTTCATCCGCCGGCTCCCTCCGAAGCGTTGATTGAGAACACGCTTTCTTGGAGGGGGTGTGGCGTGTCTCCTGTGTAACCCCGCACACGCCCTCCAAAATTCAAATTTTGGAGGGCTCCATGCCCAAAGTTCAAGATCGCATTGTACCCGCGCTCCGTCTCAAGCTTCACGTTGATTCCATCCTCCGTGTCCATCAAGTTGCGGCAATACTAGGCCTGTCTTGCCGCATGGTGCGGCACCTAGCTCTGCATGGCAAACTCCGCGGATACAAAACCGGACCTCGCCTCTGGGCTTTCCGCGGCTCCGACGTCGAGGCCTACTCAAATTTTGATCGGGGGAATTGGGACTTAAGGCAGTTCTGCCGATGCTCCGCGCAAAGATTTTAGTCAGAGCGGGTGTGCAGCACCCGCTCTGACCATTCCCGGGAGGGTTATCCCCTCCATCAGGAGGTGCGATCGTGGGTAAACGTATCGCATTCCGCCGCTACTTCCGTCACTGGCGCAGCGGCAAACTCATGGATGCCTGGGCCTACGGCTACAAGGCGTGGCCGATCGGCAAGTAAATTCATCTGAGGTGCGCTCGCACCTCATAACCGGGGGCTCGCGATCTGCGGGTCCCCGTTTCAAAATATTAACACTTGCGTCAAGCTGGGCGGCAATCCTTATCGCTGTATTTTTGAAACGGTGGGAGCCGTCAATTCTTAGCTCGAAGGGCGTCACAATCGTAGCCCAGCACGAGAGCGCTGGGTAAGAATGTTATTAAATCCCCGAGTCCCTTCAGGGACGGCACCTCCGCGCCGACAACGTCAGAACCCGTGTGCCGTCCTACCGGACTCCTACCACCTAAAACGGCAACCCAGGACTCACCTCCTGGGCTACGATTATGTCGCCCTCCGGGCTCAGCGCATTCTTGTTTCCCGTAGAAGAACGGACTTCCTGCAGCAGCCTAGCGGAGCATGTGATACCGGCCATTGCCTTCGAAGGAAAGGAATCCCAAGTCTCGTAGCACCTGAAGTTGCTGCCGAACTTTAGCTCTAACATTGTTGTTGTTCGGATGAATATCCTGTAGATGCCGCTCAAAGCCGTAGACATCCGGTAAAGTGATGTCCTGTTTACTGAGCTTTCGCAGGATGTTCAAAACGTCCAACGTCCATCCCCGCATCTCGCCTTTCAATGTGCTCAGCGGCCTAATACGTTCGTAGTCCTGTCTCACCTGGGTAGGGTTCACAACAACGCCAGCCGACACCACGGCAATACGTCCATCAATCGGAATGTTATCCAGCAAAATATTGCATCCGACCCATCCAGCTCTTCGCGCTGTTGCCGAAAGGGGCTTGCGCTTTTCGATCGCTGATTCTGTGAAGAAAAAGCTTGGTACGAGAAGAAGGTCGATGACCGACCAGGCGGGAGAGTATCGAAGCAAGAACAGATTCGGAACCCGTTCAGACCGGATAGCTCGAATCATCGCATCGTAGCCTGCGTCAACGACGCGGTTTTTCAGGGCAATCTTCTGGCTTTTTAGTTGATATGCCAGCGTGCATTTTGGGCACGTGAAGTCAACGCCGGGACAGTTGTTCGGTGCCTGAGTCAGTGAGTTAGAGCTGCATGCCGGGCAGTACATGTAGGTGGCACACCAATTCTCGGTGACCACCCGGGCAACCTGAGCATTACTCCGATACTTGAGACCAGGCTCCAAAGAGCATTCGAGGTCCAATGGCACACTCCGCTCAGCTTATCCCCTGTGCCAGGCAAAAGCTCTTTGCTTCATCGCTTCGGCCGTCGTCACCTTCTTTGATGTCGTCGAAGTCGATGATCTCCAGTTGGTAGCCAGATGGTACGGATTCGTCCACGGCATAAGCAACTCCGCCGCTTACGGTCACGAATATTTTCTTGGGCATGCGTTCCTCACCACAGTTTGTATATCACATCAAGATGAGGAGGTCTGGGTGAAATTGAGGACTCGAAATCTTTGTTCTGCGATCGCGTTGCCTGGTGCCCCAGGTTCGCCCTTCTGTTGGGCTAACCTGGGATCGGCGGGTGGCCCACCCCTTCGGCTTGACCGGGCTTCCCAGACATGGGTGCCCCATCCTTCTCGCCCATTTTTGGCAAGAGGGCCGGAGCATCAACTCTCAGCCCGAAGGGCGTCACAATCCTAGCCCGGCATCCGGCGAGACACAGTGTGTGTCCGCTTTGGGAGATTGTGGTTACCTTCGTTCTGCGGAATGCGTTTTCTCCTCGGCCCTGCTCCGATCCACAAAATAGAATGGGTAGCGCTGGAGTCAGCCTCCAGCGCTGCGAATGCCCGCCTGCGCTATGCAGCCGTGATAGTGAACGGCTTGCGGGCCGCAGCAGCGATCTTTGAAAACCAGCCGCCCGGGAGCCTGTTGGAGCACCGATAAGTGTCTTGTTCGGAATACTTTGCTCATATCTGCTTTAAATAGAATACTTTGCGTGGAATCGCGCAAAGTATTGAGCAGCAAGGACTTACGTCTGCCAGTAAATCGCGTGTTATGAATACTTTGCGGGCAAAGTATTGAAAACAAATATGCTGTGAGAACGATTATTTACTTGACTTAGGTTGAGTAATGCGCTATAAAGAATCCATGAATGAAGAAACGCTTTACCGATGCGCGGTTGTTGAGTGCAAAACAAGCGGTTGCGGAATGCTGCTTGTCTTAGAAATCATCGGCAGGGTTGCTCCACCACCGTCTCATGTGCAGCTGGACATCCTGAAACGCTGTCGGGAGTTTTCGGAAGTTTGTCCAGAATGTCGCCAAGCCCATACTTACGGGCGAATGGATGTGCAAGTAAAGCATCTACCGAATATATCGGCTCCGATTGGACCTTGCAGTGATGCGTTCGCTGCGGCCACGGAACCAGAACCACCGGAAACCGAATAATGAGCGGGCGTATTGCACTGCGCGGGATAGCGAGGACCATGCTATGAACCTCCTTCAGGTTGCCAAAACATTCGCCACGGAAGATATGGCGTTGGCCTACTGGATAATGACGCGCTGGCCGAAGGGCGTCCGCTGTCTGGCTTGCGACAGCCCCTACATCTATTCAATCACAACTAAAAACAAGGCGGGGCGAAGGATTCACCTGTTCGAGTGCGCGGATTGCAAATTACATTTCAGCGCTACGACTGGCACCCTCTTCCATGACTCCCACCTGCCCTTGACCAAATGGTTTGCGGCCATCGCCTTGATGTGCGAAGCCAAGAAGGGCGTCTCGGCCTCGCAGATGTCGCGGCACATCGGCTGCTCTTACAAGACCGCCTGGTATCTCTGCCATCGCATTCGCAACGCCATGAGCGAAACTGACATGCCCAAGATCGGCGGACCAGGTAAGATCGTCGAGATAGACGAGACTTTCATCGGCGGCAAGATGCACCGTAAAGGGCTAAAGGCCGCCCACGATGCCAAGGTTGCTGTTCTCGGGCTCGCCGAACGTGGCGGACGCATTCACCTGCAAACCATCGAAAACAGCAAGATAGCTACGATGCGCCCCATCATCCAATCCAAGATTCATCCCGACACCGAAAAGGTTGTTACGGACGGCGCTGCCGCCTACAGTTACACCATCCCGAAAGACAAGCACGAAGAGCGGGCGCACAACGCCGAACTGCGCGACGATGGATTCATTACCGGAACGCGGTCAATCGAAAGCGCCTTCTCTCTATTCAAGCGCGCCATTGTAGGTTCCTACCACAAGATGAGCCGCGATCACATGGACAGTTACCTGAGCGAGTTCTGCTGGCGCTTCAATCGCCGCCACCTGCAACCGCAACTGTTCGATCTGGCGTTGCATAACCTCGGAGAGCGCAAGCCGCTTACATTCAAGAAACTGACGCGAGAAACCTTCTAGCGTGACTGGCGTCACGGCCACTAATCACCGGGCCGGATAGGATTGCAGCGAGCCGAAGTCGGGCTCAATCCATCCGGGGGTTAGTCGGTCTAACTGACGGCCTAGCGCCGTACCGAGTTAACCCCCAGAAAGCTGCATTGGTGTCCAAAAGAAAAGGGGCCCAAAACCCCAATTCTTCCGGGCTAGCCACACGGCTGTCCGTGGCTGGCTTTGTGCTGACGGTAATCCAGACCGTCCTCAGTATTCTGGATTACCTGAAGCGGTAGTAACAACCGAGCCTACTTCGCCTTGTGGGGCGGGGTAGGCTCGCCCTTCCGTGCGCTGCGCTTAATGCCGCCATCCTTGCGTGGCTTCGGGCTTGCGGCCACTTCCTTGAATGTCGTGGGCGGGGTGTTAATCAGCACTCGCAGCACAGCGTCGAACTTCGATTTATTAACCGTATCGCCGCTCATCGCCGCTCGATCAAGAGAGAGATTAGCTTCTCCGCCATCTCGATAACCGAAATTGGGATGCCAATGTTGGCGCAGTAAACAAGCTCCTCCCCCTTCACTAATGGATGAAACTCGCCGCTTTTACCCATAGACCCGACGTAGTTAATCTTCCCGGTGGGCTCATCCAAGGTTATGCGCAGAGCCTCAGTGTCATAGGTCAGCGAAAATGCTCGGTCGCCGATTAACGCCCGCCCAATCCCTGGGATCTTCGTAATACACGCCATCACCTCGGCGTTTAGGGCGCTCCATGTTGCCAGCCCTTGAGTAGCCCGTACTTTGGCGTCATGGAGTTTCTCTTCTGTAGCTAGTTCCGCCTGCCGTTTTTGGCTCTTAATCTCGCGGTTGATCTTACTGACAAACTCTTCGGTCGGCATACCACCTCCTGATCGGAGATGATAGCCCTTGCGGGGCATTTCCGCGAGGTTCTGCCCGAACGTGAAGCGCAACGAAAATTCGACTGCTATTTGAGCCAAGTTATGTCAACCTACGTCAAGTAAAAGTTCGTTGCAGAAATGCCGGGGGGGAGGGGGAAGTATTTAGCG
This sequence comes from uncultured Acidobacteriaceae bacterium, assembly GCA_963836875.1. Lineage (GTDB taxonomy): Bacteria > Acidobacteriota > Terriglobia > Terriglobales > Acidobacteriaceae > Bog-257. The sequence continues at coordinate 266,323 of CAWIKZ010000005.1, read as the reverse complement.
GCGCGTGCTGGGTAAAGCGTTTTAGATGCCCCGAGTCGGCGGGTGGCCCATCCCTTCGGCTTCAGGATGACAAATTCATGAGAGAGGCTGGATTGGCACTCGAAACTGGGAACTTGAAACTGATAACTGCATTTCGCATCTACCAACGAAAATCCCCCGCCCTAGCCAAAAGAAGGCTAGAACGGGGCACCCAGGCACTCGAAACTGGAAACTTGAAACTCGAAACTGGGTTCCGGAACTTGACCGGGCAGCGAGCAATTTTGCACAGATTAAGTGACAGCGGCAGCCATACCATGGTGTCTGACCAACCTGAAAAAGGAGAATCGAATGAAATCCAAGAAGCTATTTGCTGTCGTCCTGGGCTCGCTCATCGTGCTCGCCCTGTCCCTGGCGGTACTGGCACAGAGCACCACACAATCCAGCACCTCCACGACGATGCAGAATCCACCCGCCGCTCAGAGCACCACCACCATGACATCACAGGATCCGGCATCGGTTCCGCCGGCCAAGGTCACGCAGAGCACGGATACGACGGTTACGCCGGCCGGCCCGGAAGTGAAGCAGACCGATTCGACAACAACCACAACCACGCCTCAGCCAAAAGTAACCGACACTACCACCACCACAACCACGCCAGCGCCGGTAACCGACGTCACGGCCACTACGACCGCGCCGCCGCCCAAGGTGAAGCAGGACACCACCTCGACCACCACAGTCACGCCCCAGCCCCCGCAGCAATAATTGCGGGTAATCGGCGCGTGGTCTAGGCAAGCTAGCAGCCGCAGCATCATAGGCGGAAGAATGTCTAGCTAGACGCTCGTTGGACTCGGCTCAGGAGTGCCAATCAGAGATGGTGGGTGGCCAACTTGATGGTGGTCACCCGCCCACCTTGAGTCAGTCCAGAAGAGAGGCTGTTGACCTCGCTGCGGGCTGCTATCTCTGCCAGTTCCTGCGTAAGGGCATGTCCCCAAGACACTAATTCGTCGGGATTCTGCGCCCGGCAAATCATCCAGTGGTGGCGCCTCCCTTTGCGAAAAGGCTCCGCCTGAAACGACACGACGTACCGAGCAACTGCCTGTGTCATTCAATACTTCCTATTCTGTGCACTGGCCTTTTAAGCGACCTTGCCATGAATTTTGGCTTCGGGATTCTTCTCGCTGCCAAAGAGGAAAAACTTCAGATGGGCTGACTTAGTTCAGGGAACCTGAAAGAGTAAGGAGAGGTGCTTGCTCAATAATAATGCTACGCTTGCGCGCTACCGTTGTCCAGCTACCGCGGTTTGAGGTAGTGGGTCACTCTGATTTCCACAGGGCATCCATCTCTGCATATAGGTCAGTTCTTTGTTGATCAATAGAGATCAGCTTCTCTCGTAACTGATTACGAGCGCTGGCGGCAGGTTCTCGCGACATCTGGTAAACCAGGTCTTTAGCTTGAGCACACAGCCGGTCGTAGGTGTGTTCCAGTTTCAGAAGTGCTTCTTTGCGTTCTTCGTTTGTCATGGTAATAGCCTATTCTCCCAGAGTTTTCAGCAGCAGTTTCTTGTCTATGCGCTGCGGGGACGAAGGCAACGCTGGCAGGAGATTGCACAAGTTCCTCGAAGAAGAGGGCAAGGCATCGTAAAAGGGCGCGCGATGGCCAAGCGGTCCTACCTGGGCAAAAAGGAAACGAAAGAGCGGACTAACCTTTGGCCGTCACTCCCCTGACGATCGGGACGGCGGCCTGGCTGAAGTCCTCGCGGACTGCTCCCTTTCTCCGATTTTGCGCTGGACGACGGGAAGCCTTCTTTTCGAGTTGATCGGCTTGTCGCTGTGCTTTATCGAATTTTGTTCGTTTCTCTGACATGCAGACAGTTTACGCCGAACGCCCGAGGTGCAAACTCTGTGGATTTCAAACTGCACCTCAGTCCACGACTTCGATCAAGTCTGCGTCAGAGAGCTGGTCGGTGATCGTCTGGAAGTGATGGCCCATCACCGCCAGAGTCATGGCGGCGCCGAAGGAGGCGCGGTAGCGCGTGGCGGCTGTGAGCAGAAACTTCCAATAGCTGAGGCGAGCTTTTCCCAGCAATCCCTGGTGCACCATGGAAGAAAAGAAGGCGCGCAGGCTGCCGTAGCTCCAGCGCTGCCGGAATTGCGGCTGGCAGCGGCTGAGGAAGAGCTTGACCCGCTCATAATAGGCATCGCAGGCATAGATTCTAGTGAGCACATGACGATAGCCCTCGAGGAGGCGGGTGGCGTTCATGCGCGGCAGGAAATTCAGCTCACAATCAGTGTTGTTGCCGCCCCCGGCGTGCAGAATTCGGCCCTCGCTCAACAGGCGGCGAAACAGTTGCGTGCCTGGCATGGCTTGGAGCAGGCCCACCATGGCAACGGGAATGGCGCTCTTTTGAATGAACTCGACGAGGCGCTCAAAGACGTCTTCGCGGTCGGTATCGAAGCCCAGGATGAAACCCCCCATCACTTCAATGCCGTACTGCTGGATGATGCCGATGCTTTCCAGCATGTTGCGCCGCGTGTTCTGCAGTTTGTGGTTGGCGACCAGGCTGTCCTCGTCCGGGGTCTCGATGCCCAGGAAGACGGATATGAAGCCGGCCTCTTTCATCAACTGCAGCAGTTCGAGATCGTCGGCCAGGTTGAGCGATGCTTCGGTGCTGAAACGGAAGGGACGACCGTGGGCTTCTCCCCACTCGGCCATGGCCGCCAACAGCGCCTTGGCACGGGGCTTGTTGCCGATGAAGTTATCGTCGACGATGAAGACCGCGTCGCGCCAGCCCGCCTCGCGCAACTGATCGAGTTCGGCCAGGACCTGGGCCACGGCCTTGGTGCGGGGACGGCGGCCATAGATCTCGATGATGTCGCAGAATTCGCAGTTGAAGGGGCAGCCGCGCGAATACTGGACGGTCATGGTGCTGTAGCGGTGCATCTGGATAAGACGCAGGTCGGGTAATGGGCTGCGCTCCATAGCGGGACGCTCGGCCGCCTGGTAGTGGGGGCGTGCTGTGCCCGCTTCCAGATCTCGGGCCAGGCCGGCGATAAGGTCCTCCGCCTCGCCGATCACCACGTGGTCGGCTTGCAGTACGGACCTGGGCACACTGCTGGTGATGGGGCCGCCCACAACGGTCCGGAGTCCGCGCGCACGGCAGCACTGCACGATGGAGACCAGATCCTCCTGCTGAATGTGCATGCCGCTAATCAATGCGACGTCGGCCCAGGCGAGGTCAGAGTCCCGCAGGCACTCGACGTTGGTGTCGATCAGGCGCTTGTTCCATGGTTGGGGAAGCAGCGCGGCTACAGTCATGAGGCCCAGCGGCGGCTGAGCGGCCCGCTTGCCTTGAATCGACAGGGCATAACGGAAGCTCCAGTAGGTGTCAGGAGACCTGGGATAGACGAGTAAGGCGTTCAGGGTACACCTCCGCCGCAAGAGCGCGTGTCAGCATGTAACAGCGATGAAGTGTGATCCGCCTTGGGCGAGGATGCCCGCGTCCACTGCAGCCATCGATACACGCGTGATTCAAGTGTCATCCTTGGGGGCGGCGGGCGCAATGGGATTACAAAAAGATTACAGAGGCCCAGTGAGCCTTATCCCACAGACCTCAGATTCTGCACTCTACTGGGGGACAACCGCGGCAGGCGGAACCTTGAGTTTGGCCAGCTCGCCAGTAAAAAGCGGGTTCTCGGGAAATTCTGCGACGAGCTCCGTAAGTTGGGTGCGGGCCACTTCTGTTTCTTTCTCGCGCAGGGCCGCCAGCGCCAGCAGAATCTTGGCAAACGGCCGGAGATAATGGCCGCGCTCGGCGGCGATTTCGAGCTGTTGAATCCCCACTTTCTTGTTGCCATGGATTCCTGCGAAGGCAAGAAACAACTTCTTGTATCCCGGCAGGCTTCCGATGATGTAATTCGGCGCGCCCAAGGTGAGATAGGCATCGGCGGCATCCGGCGCGACCACCAGCAGTTTCTTGGCGTAGCCACCAGCATCTCCGATCATTCTCAGGCTTTCCACCTGATGCTTATCGATCAGACTGGCATAGTCGGCCTGCATACCCAAGCTTAGGGTCATGGCAAACAGGGCGTTGGTATCGTCCGGATTCGTTTGCAATCGCATTTGCGCCAAGTCCTGTGCCTGTTTGTCCGCGGCGAAGAATGCCGCGCGCAGTTCCGGGTCCGGCTTGAGAGCGACCTTGCCCAGAAAACGTTTGTCGTCGAGGAAAAACTCGGAGGTCAAAACGCCTTGCCGGTAGAACTCCTCAAACAGATAAGCTGCCGCTTGCGAGGCGCTCCCGAGAGGGTCTGCCGGGTAGGACTTCTGCCAGGCCGCAAACTGCGCGCGAGCTTCCTCGGGCTTCAACTCGTAAAGCAGGTGAAAGCCGGCCTCGAGTTCCGGCACGTGCAATACCGCGATCTGGGCCTGCCTTCCGTCTGCCGGGATGACAGGAACAGCGAGGACCGCTGCAACCAGCACGGCGCAGAACCAACAAACCCTTGCGCGCTTCCGCGAAATTCGGGGTCGAAGGCCACGGCCTGAGAAGTCATGCCGCATCGTGGGATCACTCTCGCCAGGGTCCGGAACAATTTATTTCGAAAGGGCCTAGCGCCGGTAAAGCATTGCCGAAAACGGCGCCTGGGCCGGGCTTGGTGAGTCGGAACGATGGGAGAACATCACCTTGGGGGCGGCGCTAGCGGAGAATCGCGCTGACACGCTGCGCCGAGCTTTATACGCTCTCCCGCAGACGCGGATCGAGCACGACAGATCTTTTGACCGACTCCGCAATGCGGGGCTTTGCCATTTCTTTTTTCACCTCGCGGAGGGCGGCGGGGCTGAATGCGACCTTCTTGTTTTTTGCCGGCATAACACCATCATCATGTCACACGCCGCCAGGCAAGAACGGTCAATTAAGACCAGGCAAGCAGAATTCTGGGGCTGTGTTGTTAGCGAAATAAGAACGGACTTGCGCAAGTAAATCCCGCAAAAAACTGCGCAACCCTTATTCCTGCAAAAAGATATTGAGAAGGGAGTTGTGGACCCGAATCTCACCGTTGTATTCAATGAACCCCAGTTTCCTGAAGCGATTCATAAAAAAACTCACGCGGGACCGGGTGGTGCCAATCATCTCAGCCAATACCTCCTGGCTGACCTTGGGAACCACCGTCTCGGGTTTGCTTTCCTTGCCGAACTGGGCGAGCAATAACAGAATTCTCGCCAGCCGCTTTTCGCTGGAATTGAAAAGCTGATCGACCAGGTCCGCTTGGATGCGAGCGTTGCGGGTAAGGAGAAACGACACGAACACATTCGAAAATTCGGGTTCCTGATGAAGGGCGCGGACCATCTCCACCTTGCTGATCCTGAGCAGTGAACACTCGGCCATCGCGGTAGCAGTCGCGAGTCGAACAGGATGAACGGAGACCATGCAGTTCTCCCCCAGGAATTCCCCGGCGCCCACCAAGGTGATCGTGGCTTCTTTTCCCGCCGCGGAGGTGACCGTTACTCTCAGCCGGCCCTTTTGCACGTAAAAAATCGTGTCGGCAGGGTCGCCTTGCGCGTAGGCCACCTCATTTTTTTTCAGATTGACAATTTGTTTGCCCAACCCAGCTCTCGCGAGAAAAGCCTCAGGATCAAACCCCCCATCGCCATTTGTGGGTCGCAGCTTGGGCGTTTGAAACCGGGGAAGCTGTGCAATTTCGCCGGTGGCGGGTTTTGCGGACCGCAACGAATTCACGGATGGAACCCGTTTGGCTGGAGGGTCCTGGCTGCGGGCTGGAATGCCCCTGCTGTTCATGTCGTACCTCCGGAGGGGCCGTTCAGACGACCAAATTATACACCTTCATTAAGAGCCGCCGGTTTGCGTTTTCTGTTCAATATTGCACCGTTTTCCCAATTTGGAATTTGTGCCAATTGAGCGCTTTTGCACAGCCTTGTCTGTTCCCAAGCGGTAGCCTCGGGTTTATGAGGGGAATTTGCGGGCAGCGATGTCCCGCCTCGACCGACGGATCCATGTGCCGCTAGCTGACGAGTGGGCCCGTATCACTGCGGACGAGATCAACTCTTCGGGAGGCAGCCATGCCAGGCAAACGCGCACTCACCTTTAATCCCGGTACGTTTCTCAAGAAGATCGGCCAGCGCAGCACCAGCCGGGAGTACCGCAACAAAGAACCAATTTTCGCTCAGGGCGAGGCTGCGGATGCCATGTTCTATGTCGAGGCTGGCAACGTGAAGCTGACGGTCCTATCGAAACATGGCAAGAAGGCCGTCATCGCTATTTTCCGGCAAGGCGACTTTTTCGGGGAAGGCTGTTTAGGAGCGCCGTCGCTGCGCATGTCAACCGCCACCGCGGTACGGCCGTCCACAATTATACGAGTGGAAAAGATCGCCATCATTGGCATCATCCATAACGACCCTCTATTCGCGAGGCTGTTTATCGCGCACTTGATTTCTCGCGTTACCCGGACTGAGGAGGACCTGCTCGATCAACTGCTCAATTCCAGCGAGAAGCGGCTGGCACGGACGCTGCTGTTGCTCGCGGGCTTTGGGACGCAATCCAAGCCACATCCCGCCGCCCTGAAGGTGAGTCAGGGAACGCTGGCCGAGATGGTGGGCACCACCCGCTCGAGAGTGAGCTTCTTTATGAACCGCTTTCGCAAGATGGGGCTGATCGATTACAACGGCAGCTTGCACGTGCATTGGGCAATGCTCAACTTCTTTCTGCGCAAATAAGCGCAAGTCCGACGTCGCACATTCCCTCCTTCAATTCCCTATTCCACCAAAGTGTGACGTGGGCCACTTTTGGATCAGTTCGGCAAGAGCAAGGCCAGCTAAAGATGAGGAATTGTTTGGAACTTTGGTGCAAGAATGTGCACTCCCAAAACGGAAATCGGCTGTTTTAAGAAGGGGTTAGCGAGGCCATAGAATTGCAATCAATGCCTTAGATGGTGTTTGCTATCTGTCACCATTGTGCCATTCCTTCCAGTGACAGAGGCCGGGTTCTTTTGGATTGGAACGAGGCGGAGCCACTTTATGAAGCTGCTGCGCATGTGTTGTCTTGTCCTCCCTTTGTTCGCCCTCACAGCCAATGCCGACATTCTCGGAAGCGCCGACGCTTTCGGCGTTCTGGGTGCCTCAACTGTGACCAACACCGGCTCCAGCGTGGTGTTTCAAGACTTGGGTCTCTGGCCCGGAACTTCCATCACTGGATTTCCTCCTGGAATTGTGATGGGGACGATTCATAACGACGATGCGGTTGCGATGCAGGCGCAGGCTGACGCGCTGCATGGGTACAACGTTCTCGCAGGCATGCCTGCTACGGGAACTCTGACCGGTCAGGATCTCGGAGGCCTTACGCTTGACCCCGGGGTCTACTTCTTCGCGTCCTCAGCACAGATGACCGGACAACTCACCCTCAATTTCGAAGGCTTGAACAATATGATGATCGTCTTCCAGATTGGGAGCACGCTGACCACGGCCAGCGCTTCGTCGGTGCTCATCATCAATCCGGGCAGTAATGACCAGGTCTACTGGCAGGTTGGCAGTTCTGCAACGTTGGGGACAACCACTGACTTTTATGGGAGTGTGATCGCGGACCAGAGCGTTACGCTGAATCACGGCGCCAACGTCACTTGTGGCAGAGTAATAGCCCTGAATGGCGCCGTCACCATGGATACCAATAACATCGATACCGGCGATTGCGCTGGTGGGACGGGAACCACACCCGAGCCAGGAACGATTGCCCTGGTGGCCACAGGTGGCGCAATGGCTGCAGGCGCCAATTTCTCGAATTTCTCTTTTTGGGGATTGGGCGCTTCAATCCCTGCGTTCTTCAGGAAGCGGAAGCGGTAAGCGTCGAAAAATTGAATGTGCAGACCCCATCCAAGCTTCTCTTGCTTGGATGGGGTCTTTCACTGCAGCGCATCCCCTATTTTGCCCCGCATCACGAGCCTCGCATATTGCCTGCCTCTAATTTCACTATTTTCACTAAAGTATGATGGTGTGCAATTTTGACCAGTCTTGCGAAAGGAGCGACTGCTACTGTCAAAGGCCTAAGTCCGATCAAGTGGACGCGAGATCCAGTCATGATCGATGTCATTATTGCCGACCATCAGGAGCTCTTTCATATTGGGGCGGCACAGATACTGGCGGGCGCCAACGACGTTCGCATCCTCGACCAGTCACAGTCTCCCGAACGGTTGCTGCGGGCTTTGAAAACCTTCACACCTCACGTATTAGTCTTGTCGACGCGTTTTCTGGCGGCGTTTTCGAAGATCAAGCCGGTGTTGAAACCGAGCCAGACTGCACTGCTGGTGCTCGCCGAGGACCACGACCGCACCGCCTACGTGCGTTGGTTGCGAGCACGAGGGGTCGTCTATCGTTCGATGGATGGGCCGGTCCTAGTCGATGCGCTGCGCCGAGTCGCACGAGGCGAGTTGTTTGTTCAGAGCCGCAGCTCCGACATGAGAATAGACCCGTCCCAAGTTGCATGATGGGGAGCAAAATCCTGTCTGCGATACACATCGGCAGCACACTTGTACTGAGGCGATGAAGTCCTTCGCCCTGCGGCAGACAACCAGCGGCCGAAATGCGCGTCCCGACGAAAGGGCACTCTTAGTAATCTCACAACGCCGTTCGTGCGGTGCAACTGCACAAGTCAGACACGGCACGGGACTGCTCACTGAGCAATGTTGAACAGCTTTCTGCGTCTCGCCTGATCGATAATCTTCCCAAGACTGTGTGCGGCTTGGAGTGGTCGCGCTTAAAAGGCGGAAGCAAATGAAGGTCCTCTCGCGAATGCGCCGTTTTTCTCTGATTATGTTTCTGATCTGGTATTCAGCGCTGCTCTCAGCACAGTCAGCCGGTCACGAACAGAACCTGTTTGCGTGCAAGAGCGGCTTGGACTCGTGCGATCGCTCGGCTTTGACTCAGGCTGACAAGAACGAAGTGACCGCTGCCAAGCACGAGCAAAACATTTCTGACTGCAAAAGCGAATGGACGTCATGCGATCCCTTGAAGCTCAGTACGCGGGAGCTGGCCCAGGTAGTGATAGCTGCGCACCAGAATATGGTTTCCGATTGTTGGAGTGGGCTGCGATCGTGCGATCACTCCAAATTGACGGCGTCCGAAGCGGTCGGCGTCGCCATGGCGGAAAACCAGAAAAATGTCTCCGATTGTTGGAGCGGGTGGTCGTCTTGCGACCTGTCGAAACTGAGCCCCTCTGAGGTGAGCGAGGTAGCGGTGGCTCAGCACCGGCGTAATGTCTCGCAGTGTTGGGACGGCGGGGCAGGCTGTGACCGTTCCCAACTATCGACGAAGGAATCAAGTGAAGTAACCGTTGCCGATCACCAACGCAATTATCTGGCATGCGTTAGCGGCTATCCCGAGTGCGATCCGTCGCGGCTAACACCCACAGAAGCCAGCGCGGTCGTCGCTGTCAAGGATACGACTGCACGTTGAGAGTGCGGGCTTCCTTGAGCCGGAATTTGGAGTAAGGACACTGGGCGGTCCAGGCTGTCCATCAGCCAACCCAACCAGTGAGACGAGTCCGCTGTTCGGTATTGAGAACAGTGCTACGAATCGAAGAATGCATTTGTTATCCGCCCATTGCCGTGTATGCAAGGGAGACCAGTTCAGGACTGCGCCTCCTGAGGGATGGTTCGAGAGAGTCGTCCTGCCTCGCCTCTTCCTGTGCCCGGGGCGCTGCATTGTCTGCCACAAGCGCCGCTACCTGCCTACATTTCAACGATGGACGGCTGTTCCCAACTCGTGGCGCTGAGCACCCTGCATCGGGCGGAGTGGAGTAGGGCTACAGGGTGTTTCTCTTCCAGAGTTTTGCCGGCCGGCTAATCACCAGCACATCACCCCCAAATGAAGTGTTCTGTTTTGACCAGACGGGGGCAGCGTGGGCATGGCATCGTAGTGAAGTGGGATTTGTTCTGTCTGCCACCATCAGGAGAGCACAATGCCGAACGGCGCCAAGCCTCAGATTCTCGTTGTGGACGACGAACCCTGCATGCGGGAAAGCCTGGGAATGTTGCTGGTGGCGTCCGGATACGACGTGGCGGAGGCGGAAGACGGCGTCAGTGCCTTGTCGCACTTGAACCGGACGGTCCCCGATCTGATCGTCACCGATCTCAACATGCCGCAGATGTCGGGTATTGAATTGATCTCGCAGGTGCGCAGCCGGTATCCGTCGATTTCGATTGTAGCGATGAGCGGAGATTACCAGGGGGATGCGGTACTTGCCGGCATCACGGCGGACAGGTTTTACCCTAAAGGACAGCACCCCCACAATCTGTTGACAACAATCGCCAGCCTGATCGCAACCAACCCGGCCCGCGCGAGTGCTCACCAAAGTCGCATCGCGCCGGAGCTTGTTTCGTAAGTACGAGGAGGAAAGTATGCTCGGAACTATCTTGATTGTTCTACTGATTTTGTTTCTGGTGGGTGCCCTGCCGAGGTGGAACCACAGCCGTTCATGGGGTTACTTCCCGAGTGGCGGGCTGGGGTTAATCCTCGTCATTGTGGTTATTTTGGTGCTGCTTGGCCGGATCTAGAGGATCGCTGAGTAAACCGCTGGCGGTCCCGAAGCCTTGCTGCTGACAGCAAAGCAGTGGACTCATAGCGACCTTCGGTGCGATTACCGGCACAGGCGCTGTTACTGAGCAATCACACAATCTTGACGCTCATAACTAGCATAGGAGGAACGTATGCTCTGGACGATTTTTGTCATTCTGTTGATTCTCTGGCTTCTCGGCTTCAGTTTCCACATAGCCGGCGGCCTGATCCACATTTTGTTGGTGATTGCCGTCGTGGTCCTGGTCATCAATTTGATCAGTGGCCGAAGAACAGCCTGATCCTTTAACGGCGGATAGCGCCCCTCACAAGTTCGTCCACAAAGTCAAGTGGAATGAAAAAGGAAGTGGTATGAAGAAATATGCCATTGCTTTGTTGACATTGTCTTTCGCCACCACCTTCGCGTTCGCTCGTTCAGCAGAGCGAGACACTACGGAACGCTTACAAGCGGCGGGTCAGGTCCTGAATGAGATCATGGCGGCGCCCGACAAAGGCATCCCGGACGAGGTACTGAATGACGCTAAGTGCATCGCCGTGGTGCCGGACATGGCGAAGGGTGGATTCATCGTCGGCGGAGAGCATGGGCGCGGCGTGGTTACCTGCCGGACGGCCCACGGCTGGAGCGCGCCAGCATTCATTTCGATCGGCGGCGGCAATTTTGGCTTCCAGGCTGGCGCTGAGTCAGTTGATCTGGTCGTGTTGTTCATGAATGACAAGGGTGTGCAAGGATTGCTGTCGAGCAAGTTTGAACTTAGCGGCGAAGCGTCGGCGGCCGCGGGTCCGGTTGGAAGGCATGCCTCGGCAGGCACCGACTGGAAGATGAACACGGAGGCCTTGAGCTACTCGCGTTCGAAGGGCCTGTTTGCTGGAGTCGCAGTGGATGGCGCCAAGATCCAGCAGGACAATGACTCCACCGTTGCGATCTATGGCAAGGATGTTTCCTTCCGTAAAACGCTCTCGGGTGAGGTGCATGCTCCGGCGAGCACCGAGTCGTTTCTCGCAGCAGTCAATGCCGCTAAAAAACGCGCAAACCAGCACGAAGCTGCCGAAACTAAATAGTTGAGGTTTGCCGGTGTGCCTGCCGAATTGCGGCACACTGGCAATTGAAAAGTTCGCGGCGCCGTCAGGCGAGGTGTTCTCGGGGGAGAACCGAACTGGACAGCGCCGCGATTGTTCACCTACCTCCCGGTGGGATGCGCACAGAGGGACCCATATCATTGCCAAAGACACTACCATTCAGAAGACCGTTGGGACTTGCCGGCTCACTACCGCACGTGGCTGAGATCAAGTCAGCGAAGCCGTTCGACACAGCGGTCGATCTTTCTCTTCCCAGCCGAATCGCTGTCATCGGAAACTATCTTCCCCGGCAGTGCGGTATTGCCACCTTCACCACCGACTTGTGCAACGCGGTTTCGACCGAGTACGGAACCGAACGGTTATTCGCGCTACCCGTGAACGATCCGGATTCCGAATACAGCTATCCCGAGCGCGTGCGATTCGAGCTGACCGAAGAGGAGCTGCCGTCGTATGACCGTGCGGCCGAGTTCCTCAATTTCACCAATGTCGATCTGGTATGCGTGCAGCATGAGTATGGAATTTTCGGTGGGCCGGCCGGGAGCCACATCCTGGAGCTGCTGCGGAAACTGCACATGCCGATCGTGACCACCCTTCACACGGTGCTGCGCGAACCCAACCCCGACCAGCACCGCGTGATGGTCGAAATCGCAGAGCTCTCCGACCGCCTTATCGTGATGAGCCAACACTCTGCACAATTTCTCCAGGAGATCTTCCAGGTGCCTGCGGCAAAGATTGACGTCATCCCGCATGGAGTTCCCAACCTGGCGTTTGTCGATCCGAATTTCTACAAGGACCGCTTCGGAGTGGGGGGCCAATCGGTATTGCTGACCTTCGGCTTGCTCTCGCCGAATAAGGGAGTTGAAACCGTCATAAAGGCCCTGCCGCGCATTCTGTCTCAGAACAGCAATGTTACGTATATCGTCGCGGGCGCGACCCATCCTCACATTAGAAAGCGGGAGGGAGACAAATACCGGGAGTCGCTGCAGTTGCTCGCTGAGGACCTCGGAGTTGGGGAGCACGTCATATTTCATAACCGATTCGTTAGTCCTGAGGAGATGATGGAGTTCATCGGCTCAGCCGATATCTACATCACACCTTACAAGAATGAGGCGCAGGTCGTTTCCGGAACCCTGGCCTACGCCCTGGGTGCGGGGAAGGCGGTCATCTCGACTCCCTACTGGCACGCGCTTGAGCTGCTCGACCAGGGCCGTGGAATACTGGTCCCATTCAACGACCCGGACGCAATTGCAGAGCAGACCATTCAGCTCCTGGAGAATGAAGCCGAACGGCACGCTATGCGCAAACGGGCGTACTTGTACTCCCGCAACATGGTTTGGAAAAGCGTGGCCCAGGACTACATGCGCAGCTTCCAGCGGGCCCGAGCGGAGCGCATGTGGAACCCTCGCCTGGTCAGCCCAAATCCAGTCGGGGCAAATCGCATCCACAGTTTGCCGGCAGTGAAGCTGAATCATCTCAATCGCATGACGGACGATACGGGAATGTTGCAACACGCCGTATTCGCCGTTCCCAATCATCACGAGGGCTACGCCACCGACGATAATGCCCGCGCCCTGATCGTGTCGATTCGCGTGCAGCAACTTGCGGCGCCCGGGAACGCTGAGGCGAAAGAATTGGCTTCGCGATACCTGGCTTTTCTCTGGCTGGCTTTTAATTCGGCCAATGGAAGGTTCCGCAACTTTCTCAGCTATGGGCGTCAGTGGCAGGAGCCACAGGGGTCGGAAGACAGTCACGGCCGCGCTTTGTGGGCCTTGGGAACTGCGGTCAATCAGACCGTCGATGAAGGTCTAAGGGGCCTCGCTGGGCGTTTATTTGAACTGGCGGTTCCGGCGGTGCTGACTTTCACCAGTCCCCGAGCTTGGGCGTTCTCCTTGTTCGGAATTCAGGCGTATCTTGATCGCTTCCCGGGAGACCGGTCTGCGCAAAGGCAGAGAGATGCACTCGCTGACAAGCTGTTGAATATCTATCGAATCACCAGCACGCTGGGTTGGAACTGGTTTGAAGAGAGTTTGGCTTATTCCAATGCACGTTTGCCCCAGGCGTTATTGTTGGCAGGCTCACGCACTTCGGACAAAGAGTTGCTTACGGCTGGCCTCGAGTCGCTGGAGTGGCTTGCGACGCAACAATGCTGCAACGTGAACGGCCACTTCGTCCCGATCGGCTCGCAGGGTTTCTACTGCAAGGCGGGTGAAAAAGCTCGTTTCGATCAGCAGCCGGTAGAGGCAGGTGCGACAGTTTCTGCATATCTCGAAGCGTATCGCGCCACCGGCGATGAGCATTGGCGCAAGCAGGCCTGGACTGCATTCAATTGGTTTTTGGGAGATAACGACCTGAAGGCCGCCTTATACGACGCCAGCACCGGCGGCTGTCGAGATGGTCTTCATCCTGACCGGGCCAATGAGAACCAGGGAGCGGAGTCAACGCTGGCGTTCTTGATGGCGCTTCTGGAGATGCGGCAGCTCCAGGATGTTTAAGCGCAAGAGATTGGGTTCTAGCTGGTTGCCGACGCGATTCGAGTGCTTTGCGCTCCAACGTTTTGCAATATCAGTTTCCTGTTCCTGTAGAATGTCTTAATGACTTTGGCCATCGACGCTGTTGATTCTATCGACTCTGCCGAATCTCTCCTTCACAGGCATCCCGCCAATCCAATCCTGACCAGCAAAGACTGGCCTTATCGGATCAATAGTGTATTTAATGCCGGAGCGACACTGCTTGCGGATGGCTCCACGCTACTGCTTTGCCGGGTGGAGGACCGCCGCGGTCTCTCCCATCTCTGCGCCGCGCGCTCTGTGAATGGTGTGAACGGATGGGACATCGATGCAACGCCAACGCTGATGCCTGATCCAGATAAGTATCCAGAGGAACTGTGGGGAATCGAGGATCCGCGCATCACCTACGTTCCAGAGCTAAAGCAGTATGCAGTGGCATACACGTCATATTCCAAAGGCGGTCCTGGGGTTTCTCTGGCGCTAACCAAGGATTTTCGGACGTTTGAGCGATACGGGTTCCTCATGTCGCCGGACGACAAGGATGCCGCTCTTTTGCCGCACAGGATCGACGGACTGTGGGCGCTCATCCATCGACCGATGACTCCTCTAGGAGCTCACATCTGGGTTTCTTACTCTCCCGATCTGCGTCATTGGGGCGGCCATCGAGTGATGATGTTGGCGCGCAAGGGCGCGTGGTGGGACGCAAACAAGATTGGCTTGTCGTCTCCGCCCATCGAGACGGAGAGAGGTTGGCTGATGCTGTATCACGGAGTGAAGCACACGGCCTCCGGCTCGTTATACCGGGTAGGGCTCGCTCTCTTTGACATTCTGAAGCCAGATGTTTGTTTGTTGCGAGGCGATTCCTGGATCTTCGGACCGGAAACCGACTATGAGCGCGGAGGCGACGTGCACGACGTGGTGTTTCCGTGTGGACACACCATAAGTCCCGATGGCGATACCATCAACATCTACTATGGTGCGGGCGATTCCTGTATAGCCCTGGCCCAAGCAAGTTTGCGTTCGTTACTGACCTGGTTGGAGCATAACGGTAAGCCGTGCTGTGTTAATTCCTATTGATGTCTGCACGACGTAGTAACATCCCATTTTGTCATCACGTGCGCAGCGAGGGACCGGCTTTTGTGTGATCCGCTGAACAACCACGTCGCTGCAGATGACCCTTATTTCAGACTAACCCCTTCCTCTGAGAGAAGGGGCGGCGATCAATGGTCGGCCACGGTTTCGGCGACCGGAACCGGCGTCGCGGCTCTTAACTGATCAAGCAATGCGGGCACACTGGTCGATCGAACCTTGTGGTCCTTCGTCTGGATCGATGCCGAGACATCGGAATAGAACTGCAAGACGTTGTCGCGTAACTCGGGCGTCGTATGGTCGAACTTGCTTTTGGCCAATTGGCCCAGCAACTTTGCGTAAGTCTCGTCGGTGAGGGAGTATTCGCCTTCCTTGGTCGGATTGCCGCTATCCAGGTCATAGTTGGGCAGCACGAGCGAGTCACTTCTCACTTGCTCGAGGAAAGCTCGGTATTGATCGACCGTAGTATTGATGCTCTTGATGTACAGGTCCTCGGTTTGCGGAGTCGGGCTCTTGAACCCCAGCCCTTTGAAGGGACCAATCCTCGGCATGAATCGCAAGAGGGTTGACAGGATCCTCGTGCCCAATCCGGGTTTCACGTAATCCTTTCCCCATTCCTTTTCATAATTGGAGCGGGAAAGACGGTACAGAAACTTCTGTTTTGCGAAATCGGGTGTTTCGCGCATCAGGTCCTTCTTGTGGGTTTGCAGCGCGACCCGGGTCATTTCCGGGATCAACCGGCTGACCGAGTATCGATACGAGCCGATCGCAAGGTCCTCGCGGGGCAGCACCTCTTTCAACTGCAATCCGTAAACGATGGGAAACACCCGTTCCAGGAGCGGCTTGGAAACTTGAAATCCTATGAAATCATGATACTGCTGCGAGGCGTAACGATTCTTCTCGACCTGCACCGTGTCAAACCCAAACTCTGTCTTCAGATGCGCGGTTTTGTCCTGCGCATACCGAACTGATGTGCCAAACTTCGCTCGCAGCTTAGGGTATTCGATGGCGACTGAATGGTTGACCGCGGGATGGCCGGCTATGTCCGACGCATAATGAGACAGTGCGCCGAGGGCGAAGGCGTACTCGTCGGGATCGCTGCTCTGCGCCAGCAGTTCACGAACGAAGTCTCCGGTCCGAACGTAATGCGCCAGGTTGCTGAATTCGACGCTGCCGAATGGATAGTAGCCAAGGTCCTGTATAACGGCCCCGCCATAGGCGTAGGCATGAGCTTCTTTGAGCTGCTCTTCGGAGAGCCCAGGATAGCGCTTGAGGACGAGCGGACTGATCTCGTCCGCCCACAGCAAGTCAACGATCTCCTCGTGGGTCAGCACGGAATAGGCTGACACAGCGCCACTACACATCAGAATTACCAGCACCAGTGCCAGCGTGTGAAGCGAGAGCATCCGGCAGTTAATTGCGATCGCGTTTCTCAAGGCAAGTCCGGCGTCCATCGTGGATTTTGGTTGTATTCGGTCATTGCGCACGCACTTCTCCACTCTGGGCTTGGAGTTTGTTCTGGTGCATCATCCTTCTCCGTTACGGCTTGCCCACGTGAATGTTGGTGAGGTAGTGCATAAGCCCAAAGACATTCAGCAGCCATATCACCACGGCGATGGTCACCACGGCATTCAATATTGACTTTATGGAGCTTGCCATGGGGATGAAGCGATCCACCAGCCACAGAAGAACCCCGACGACGATCAGGACCAAAACAACTTGAAGTAACGGCATACTATTTTTACCTTCCTCTATTTCCGGTAAAGCGCTTTTCTATTGGCGCTCCTGCTGTTTAAGAGCCCTTTGGGGCAATGTCGCGGATGGGGGAACAGGGTTTAAACACCCGCTGCGAATAGCGGGCCCCTGCTGCAAGTGAGGCTGAGGGTCAGAGTGCCCGCTGGAAATCCAGCTAACTGCAGGGCCCCCGGTCAGAAGGAACAAGGGAACGTTCATGGAAACAGCCCCAAGCGAATCCTAGTTCCATCTGCTAGAAGGTTAGACGACCGCGGCAGGCCGCGTCTGTTCAAATCTGCTCACATCCCTAAGAGGCATAGGAGATCGGAGAGATCCAAATAAACTCAGCCGAAGCTCCGCCATCCAGCATCTAATTGACGATGAGGTATGTCAGCCTCCATCTCGCGGCCCTTGCTCTGCTCATGTGTTCTTCTTACGCCGGCTCGTATGGGCCGGAGACGCAATCCTCTGCACATGATCTTGTTAAGGACATGGTTGCCAATGAAGTGACTGACCGGGCAGAGCAAAGTAACTGGATATACCGCGTCACCAAAGTAGTCGAGCAGCAGACGTTGAGCGAGCTGGAAGTTGAAACCAAAGACGGTCCGGTGTACCGTCTTCTCGCAATCAATGACGCACCGCTGGATTCAGGGCAACGAGAGCAGGAGACTGCCCGCCTCAATCAGTTGGTTCGCGAACCTAACCAGCAGCTTGCGGTCAAGAAACAGTACGATGCGGACGAACGCCGGCTGGAGAACCTTGTGCGTTTGTTACCGAGCGCCTTCGTCTATGAGTACGACGGTTGGGACGGTCCCTATCAGCGACTCGACTTTCGCCCTGACCCGGCATTTGTCCCGCCTACGATGGAGTCCAAGATCCTGCAGAGCATGGCTGGAACACTCCTGGTCGATCCCCAACAGAAACGGCTGGCGCGCTTGAACGGGCTTTTGGTAGAGAACGTTAGTTTTGGCTTCGGACTTTTCGGGCGCGTCGCCAAAGGCGGCACATTTGAGATTGAGCGGTCCCAAGTCAGCTCGTCTCACTGGAAGACACATCTCATCGACATTAACGTTAATGGGCGAATGCTACTGTTCAAGACAATCAGCAAGCAGCAACATGAAACACGGTCCGACTTTGAACCAGTGTCGAAGGACCTCGATTTGAGGCAGGCGGAAGATCTTCTACGGTCGCGGCCGGAGTATCAGGCGGTTGCAGTCCACCCTATATCACCACTTTAAGATATCGCGAGCTGTTCCGGCGGTACCGATCCACTCTGCACATTTGATGAGAAGGCGATTTTGAGGCGATAGGTGGAGCACGGTTCCGGCCGTTTCCATGGGCCCCTTTGCAAACTGGGCTGAAGCATATACGTCCGTTGTGCTCCGCAGTCAAAACAATGTTGCGAGGGTATTTCCTCCCCGTTGCAACGTATGGGCCAACCTACATTGGCGTGGGGACACAGTCTCAGTATTCGCATCAAGCTACCGAATGCTCTGGGCATGGTTGCAGTCAGAAGGCCTCCTGTTAAACGCGGCGGCCTGGTGGGTTCAAGGCCACAAACAATCGTCGTTGGGAATGGCAGGTCGCGTCTGGTCAAGATTGACCATCCGTAGAGAGTGCCCGCGGATGTTTAGGACGGATGGCTCTTGTTCTCGGCAGCGAGCGTTTGCATTTCCTGCTTTATTTCCTGCCGCCTTCGCTCGCGCATCTCATAGGCTTCTGTTTCCACTGGACCCTTGGGGCCGGCACTGTAGTCTTCATCCATAGTCTTGAAGACCGACAGCTCTTTCAAGAGACCCAGCATTAGTTCAGACCCTTCGCTGCTCATGCGGCCACCTTATGGAAGCAAGTCGCTTCGCTCAATTCTGAAAACGCGCTGAGGCCTGCACAACGTCCGCGAAGGCCCAGATTTCGTGCCGAGGTACAACCTGTCTTGTCTCACTTCACTATCAGCACCGAATCTGCCTTGGTGCGCTGGAAATGGATCCTGTACTGCCGCCATAAAACAATGAACAACACTATGATTGCAAAGCCAGCCACGGTGATGCCGATCAACTTAGCATCCGCTTCAAAACCACGCGAATGCCGCAGGAACCGCAGTATTGGATGGCTGTACTTGGCGGCCAGAAATCCGATCGCTGCGTACCGAAGGGCCCGGCCAGCGAGCACCGCTGAAACGAACCTCCCCTGCGGATATCGAAGTGCACCGGCTCCTATGAAGAATGGCGAGGTAGGAAATGGCGGTGGGGCAACGCACGAGACGAACACGGCGGCGAACCCCCAGCGTTGAAGCAGGCCCTGGACCTGTCGCGAGCGTTTCTTCCCAATGCGCTTTTCGAGCCAGGACTCTCCGGCCCTGGCTGACACGCGATAGGTTATGTAAGCGCCGATCAACGAACCTGCTGTGCTAGCAGCGGCATAGTACGGCCAAAGCTCGTGATTTTTGACTGCCAGGATCGCGGTAAGAATATCCAAGCTGCCGAACGTGGGGACCACCGAGCTGTCCACGACCCCCAGTATTACCAGGCCAACTCCTCCCAGACTGCGGAGAAGTTTCCAGCCTGGAATGGCGATGAAGAGCGAAATCATCAAACTGCCACCATTTGGGAATGCGATCTGAACGTTGAACCTGGCGGCTGCAACCTAATCGCCGGCGCGCCTTACCGCCCGGCTGACTTCTCAGCTTAGGCAGCGTCTTTAAGGGTGCAGCCCCCGCCTGGACTTAAGCAATTGGATCTTTACATCGAAACGCTGATTGCAATGCCGACGCCGGGGTACCTCTGGTTGTACATGTAGTATCCATCGTTCTGATAGACAACATAAACGTTGTCATTTTCGTACCAGTTGTTTCCCCAATAGTCAGGCCACGGGTCAACCAGGCTAAACCAAAAGCCGTTGTACTGGAAGCGCGGGAAGCCGCCAACAATCATAAAAGGTTGGTTGTAGATGACGAACCCGTGGTCCGGGCCAAAATAGCCGTTGTAGCGATTGTCAGGGATACGATAACCGTTATAGCCACCGCGTTGCTGCCACGAGCGGTGGTCGGACTGCCAGTTTTGCGATCGATGCCCCTGCCATGCTGCCTGCTGTTGCTGCCGCTGTTGTGGGGTGTAGTGTTGTGCCGCTTGCTGGACGCCCTGCCGCTGGGCATGCTGTTGCTGCTGTTTCGGTTGCTGCTGGGCATGCTGTTGTGGCTGCTGCTGCTTGTTCTGGCCCTGCTGCTTGGCCTGCTGCTGCTGTTTCTGTTGGTTCTGCTGTTGAGCATGCTGCTGTTGTTGTTTCGGTTGCTGCTGGGCATGCTGCTGCGGCTGAGCGTGCTGCTGCTGCTGCTTCGGTTGCTGCTGGGCATGCTGCTGCGGCTGAGCGTGCTGCTGCTGCTGCTTCGGTTGCTGCTGGGCATGCTGTTGTGGCTGTTGCTGTTTTGGTTGCGGCTGGGCATGCTGCTGCGGCTGAGCGTGCTGCTGCTGCTGCGGCTGAGCATGCTGCTGTTGCTGCTTCTGTTCTGGCTTGGCTCCCCCTTGTCCCTGCTGTGCAAAGGCAGGAACAGTGGTTCCGAGAGCCAGGAACAGTACTGTTGTTCCGAGACCTACAAGTGCTTTCATGGGGTATTACCTCTACACCAGCGTAAACGCAGGCACGGCGAATCGCTGTATCCTTTTGACCACTGCCAGTTGGGCCCAAGTTGGGCCGCCGTGGACTAACTCTGCCTCTGGGAAGACACCATCATCTGTACGGCGGTTGTGGGGATGAGACCCTGGGAGCCAGCGAAGAGGGCCCAGCGCACTGGGCCCTTGTCTCGCGTATTCAGTCTTTCGTTGCTAGAGCTACCTGCGCTTCATCATCCAGCCGATCGCTATTCCAGCCGTAACGCCTACTGCGAATGTCACCACAATTGTCTCAATAGGATGTCGCTGTAAGCGCTTGGTTGTGTCATCAAAAAGCTCTTCAGCAGCGTCGCCGCCTTGTTTTGCGACACGCCGCGCTGCTCCTAAGCCATCTTCAATTGCATCCGCAACGGCAGAGGTCGCCCGAGAAGCCTTGCGTGCCGTTTCGGCAATTTGCTCGCCCGTTCGTTCCGACACTGATTGCGCCATAATGCTTTGTCCTCTCTCGTTTCCAGATTCGATGTTGATTCGTTTATTCGCCGACAGCCTTTTCGACCTTGCCAACCCAGTTTTGAACCTTGCCGGCATTCTTTTCAGCTCTGCCCTCAGCTTTCAGGTCGGGTTTGTTGGTAAGCTCGCCGACTTTCTGCTTGATTGTTCCTTTGACTTCGTGAAGTTTGCCTGTGGTTTTATCGTCCGTGCTCGGTTTCATCATGAATTTCTCCTCTGGTGTAGGTTCCGATTAATGACGCTTATTTGCTGGACAGTCGTAGACCCTGGGTTACGCCACTTTTTTGTCGCCAGGTATTTGCACCTGTGCCAGTTCGTCGAACAGTGAGCGGTAGTGGATCATCGCGGTCCGCAGGTCTTCGGTGCTGGCTTCGCCTTTGCCGAGCTGCAAGGCGACGGCGTGCGCCGATCGGTAGTTTTCCACGACTCGGGGATGGTCGACGGAAATGTCCGCCGCGCGCTGATCAAAATCAGCGACCGGATAGCCGCGCGTCTGCATCAGCGAACACACCAACTCATCGGCTTCCGTCACCGCACCCTTCGGATAATCGACAAAGCGGGACTGCACCGTCTGCCACTGGGCGAGGTAGCGTTCACGCTCCGCTGGGTCAAGATCGCGGATCTTCAGCATTTCAACCCTGGTTTCACGATCTGTCAGCTTCGCTTCCGCTTTGCGTTCAGACCCATGTTGTTTAACCGCCCGGTCGTACTCCGGCCCGAAACGGTTTCGGAGTCCTGCCGTGGTGTTCTTGCGTTTGCGCATGTAAAGGGCAACGCCAACCACGATTATCAGAACCACTACCACTGCGAGAGCAATCAGTTTTGGATCCATCAGATTGAAATTCATCGAGAACTCCTTTACGCCTTACGTGTCGCGGAACCGTTAAGGTTCGGTTTGCAAGTTTCCTTGGGTGAAGTAGAGTCTTGTATCGTTGACTGGTATTCAACGACTAGTATTCAACGATCAGGTTCCAAAAGCTGGTCAGAATTGCTCGTCCAACCGATGTGCCGCGGGGACCGGATCCGGGTTGGGCTGGTGGGGGAACATTTGTCTGAACGGCGCTAGCTCGTGGATCAAAGCTGCTGCCGCTCCCCGGACGGACAGCGCACAAGACCAAAGCCGAGGCAGAGGGCTGCAGAATTAATTGTGCCCCGCTAAAAGGCACGGTCTTCTCTGTCAAAGTAGCGCGTGCCGGCGATAGAACCAGGACTTTACGACCTGCACCAGCAGGATGTAGGTCACGGCGAGAAACGCAATCGTACCCAGCAACGACCGTGGTAGCGGAGTAAACCGCAAGAGCCTTCCTACTACCGTATACGGCAGCACAGCGGCGATTCCCACGACCGCCAGCACACTTAGAAACAACGGGCGGCTGGGATGGCTCTTCAGGGGATTGCCGGCCGTCCGGATCACAAAAACCACGAGCGTTTGAGTTGCCAAGGACTCCACGAACCATCCGGTGCGGAATAGCGGTGCGTTGGTCGAAGCATGGAACACCCAGAGGAGCACCGCAAAGGTGAGGAAATCGTAAAGCGAACTGATTGGCCCGACGATCATCATGAACTGGCGAATGAAGGCGATCTGCCATCGCTTGGGCCGGTGCAGGAGGGCGGGATCAACATTATCGCCGGGGATGCTGATCTGCGAAATGTCGTACAGGAAGTTGTTCAACAGAATTTGGGTCGGCAGCATGGGCAGGAAGGGCAGGAACAGCGATGCCGCCGCCATGCTGAACATGTTGCCGAAGTTCGAGCTGGTTCCCATGATGATGTACTTCATGATGTTGGCGAAGGAGCGACGTCCCTCGTTCACCCCGTCGTTCAACACGGCAAGGTCCTTTTCCAACAGGATGACCTTGGCAGCGTCTTTGGCTACGTCCACGCCATTCATTACGGAGATACCGACATCCGCAGTGTGCAGCGACGGAGCATCGTTGATGCCGTCACCGATGTACCCGACCACATGCCCCCGCGTTTTAAGAGCAAGGATGACCCGGTCCTTCTGCTCCGGAGACATGCGGGCGAAGATGGCGCCGTGCGCGGCCTGGTAGGCCAGAGCGGCATCGTCCGTCGTGTCGACCTCACTGCCGGTGAGAATGCGATCTGCCGGCAATCCAACGTCATGGGCAACCTTCTGGGTCACATATTGGTTGTCGCCCGTCATGATGACTACGGAAATCCCATTCTTCTTTAGAGCTTCGAGAACGGACTGGATCCCCTCCTTGGGGGGATCCAGGAACGCGGCAAACCCGACCAGCGTCATATTTTGCTCAGCCGCTAGAGTGTAGGCATTCTGTTTGTCCACCTTCCGCACCGCGACACCAAGAGTGCGGTAGCCGTCGGCACTCAGCTTCTTGAAGGTCTCTGCCGCGCTGGCCCGCTGGCTTTCATCGAACGGCTGGGAAGCCCCAGCGATGTTAACGGTCTGACAAATTGCGAAGACATTCTCCGCCTCGCCCTTGGTGATGAGGAGATGTTCGTCACCGTGCCGTACCACGACGGAAAGGCGCTTGCGGTTGAAGTCGAAGGGGATCTCGTCCACCTTTTCATACTCCGCAATGGAAGGGTGTTCGTGCTTCAAGATCGCGTCGTCGAGCGGGCTCTTGATGCCGGCTTCAAAGTAACTGTTCAGATAAATCATCCGCAGCACATTCTCCTCGTCCTTACCTTGGACGTCGACTTGCCGGTCGAGCACTATCTCCCCTTCCGTGAGTGTGCCCGTCTTATCGCTGCAGAGGACATCGATACTGCCAAAATCCTCGATGGCCGCCAGTTGCTTGACCAGGACTTTCTTCTTCGTCATACGTCTGGCGCCCTGGGCCAGCGTGACCGTGATGATCATGGGCATCATCTCCGGGGTCATCCCCACGGCAAGCGCGACGGAGAACAGGAAAGACTCCAGCAGCGGACGGTGAAGGATGATGTTTACCAGCAGGACGAAAAGCACGAGCAGCATGGTTACCCACGTGATCATCAGGCCGAAGTGGCGTATACCACGAGCGAACTCGGTCTCCGGCGGCCGCATAGTCAGGCGCTTGGCAATCTCACCGAAGCCGGTATCGTTGCCTGTACAAATGACAACCGCGGTAGCAATACCGGTCTGCACTGCGGTGCCGAGGAAAACGCTGTTGCTGGCATCAGCCACCCCGTGTTTGCCCGCTGAAAGATCATCTGCTGACTTTTCGACGGGGAGAGACTCTCCGGTGAGGGCTGACTCGCGCACATGCAGGTCCGTTACTTTGAGCAACCGGCAGTCTGCCGGCACGAGGTCCCCAGCATTGAGTCGGATGATGTCTCCCGGGACCAGTTCTGCTACCGGCAGTTCCTGTTCTTTCCCATCACGAATGACGGCAGCAGTTGTGGCAACCTGTTTCTGGATCTTCTCAACGGCATGTCGGGCCTGGAATTCCATGAAGAAGTTCAGCAGCAGGCTTAGCACAACGATGGAGATGATGATCAGTCCGCCAACGGGGTCGCCGAGTACGAGAGATATGGCGCTGGCGATGAGAAGGATGATGACGAGGGGATTAGCAAATAAGCGGAGAAAACTGAATAGTGCGGCGAAGCGGGATTCCTGCACGAAGCTGTTGGCGCCATAAAGACGCAGCCGTTGTGCCGCTTCAGCAGAACTCAGACCCGCTGGAGATGTCTGCAACAGATGGAGCAGGTCATGCAGCGGCTGATCCCAAAAGCACTCTGCAATTGGGCCTTGTCTTCCCATGCGCGGTTCACTCCACGGTCTTCGGTATGTGCTGCCGCGTCCTCCGGCACCACGCGTCATCTCGCGTCGGCCCCCTCGGGAGTATAAAAACCGAGGCTAAATTGGCCGCCCTGATTCTACTCTGGGATCTCCGTCGGCATGTCATCCCTTTCCCGCAAGTACCAGTCTTAAGTGACAAAATCAGATCTTAAGCCTGTCTGCATCAAGTAAAGAAGATGAATGCGTAAGCGACCTGCTTACCAAGGGCACAGAAGGCAAGAAGGGGGCTAGATGAAGCTGCCGGGGATTTTCGGGTCGACGTTGAACTCCAGCCTGAAATGCTTGTTAGCGGTTTGATCGCGGAGGTACTGCACAGTGCTAGGACCACGAGCTCTATCATAGTTTTCGTTAGGGACAAGTGGCCCCATGAGCCCGAGGCGTGACGGTCCTCTCGGAATACGAGGTTCGTCGTCGGCGAGCTAGAACGGGTTAACCTGGGGAAGATGAATCTTCAGCTTATAGCAAATGAAGAGAAGCAGGATCGCGCCCAGTGTGGAGAAAATGAGGCCGGCGGGATGATATCGCGCGTTTGTCGGGCGCGAAAACATGTGGGTGACGCAGCCGCCGACGATCGATCCAATGATGCCGAGCACGATCGTCCAGAACATCGTTAAATGCACGTGCATCACCGATTTCGCGATGACCCCCGAGATTAGCCCAATAAGAACGTACCAGATTAAGTGAAACATACTTTTTCCTCCAGCGTTTGCCTTCAGAACGTCGTCGAGTATAACCCAGGGTTTGGCAATTAAGCTAGAATCCCCCTCCGGAGTGTCCTTTTCCCCGTCAAACCCGCATGAACCCTGGCGTTGGCCCGATCATAAGGCGGTTTAGGCCAACTTGAAAAAGGAAATGTGGGCTTAGTCAATTTTGCCGATTCATTGCGGAATGGCCTACGCAGTTTTTAGACCTTTGAGCTTTCCTTTCAACTTTGCGACGGTTTCTTTAGCCTGGCCTATGCGCTGTTGAACCTTGCCTACGTTCTTTTCGACTTTCCCTTCAGCTTTCAACTTGCGGTCGTTCGTGGCCTTTCCGACCTGCTCCTTGATGGTTCCCTTCACCTCGTGGAAGCTGCCCTTGATCCTGTCTTTCGTGCTGGTTTTCATATTTCTCCTTGGCCCTCGTAAGAAAACGGATTACGGCTCTTCCGAGCCGCTTTGAGGGCTGTCACTTTTGTAATCTCGGGACGTTCTGAGGTCTGAGCAAAATTGACCACGTCTGGAGTGGGGCCTCGGCTTCATCCCGAGACGGGCAAAGACACACGCCGAGATCAATTGGGGTTCCGGAAATCTGTTCGGAATTGCTCGCGCGTCCAGCGCAGATCGGCGTCGCTTGACGAATAGAAACAAGGAATGGGGTCTCGCCGCACCTGGTGGCGAACTTTCCGTCGGATGTTTCCGGATCGCCTATTGCTTCTCCCTCTTGCACAGGTCGCGGACATCGATGTCCGTATTCGGCGAGACTCCGAGAATGGCCAGGCGACCGAGCGGCCCCAGAGGACCAATGGAGTCTGTGCGATTTTGAACAGCTTTTTGGGTACACGTGTTCAATGATGGAAATTGTGAGGAACCAAGGGACTGCGACCGCGACGCGGAGCTACTGGTCGTCTGCACCGTCGGTCTCAGTAACGGAAGTGGCCACATGCATAACTGGCTGAAAATGGGCCGCGCGCCGACGTCTCCATGGGCAGTGCGACTGATACACAGCCCCGCCGCCGTTATAACGGCCATCGTTCTGCTCGCATCGACCACCCTTGCCCAATCCCCTCCCGGCAGCCAAGACATGTCGGCCAATGAGCTGGTACGGAGGGTGGTCACCAACGAACTGAAATTCCAGGATGAGGACCATGCCCAGTGGGCGTACCGGCAAGAAAAAGAAGAAGCCGGCAAGAAACAGATCAAGAGAATCATTGAGACAAAAGACGGCGCCCTCAGTCGACTTCTGTCTATTAACGACCACCCCCTCACCACGAAACAACTGCAAAAAGAGAACCAGCGTATTCACGCGCTGGTGAGCAATCCAGCAGAGCAACGAAAATTGCAGCGGGCGCGAAACACCGAGACAGAACCAGGGAGACGATTGTTTAAGATGCTGCCGGACGCATTTGTGTTCAACTACGCGGGTCGTGAGGGAGACCTGATAAAGCTGAGCTTCAGACCAAACCCGAATTTTCAGCCGCCGTCGTTGGAGGCCCGTGTTTTTCATGACCTGGAAGGCGAAGTTTGGGTCGACGTCAAACAAGAAAGACTTGCCGCAATGAATGGTCGTCTCATGGAGGACGTTAAATTTGGGGGCGGCCTGCTGGGACACTTGAACAAGGGGGGCCATTTTGAGGTCAGGCAGGCCGAAGTTGCGGCGGGCCATTGGGAAATGGCTGCCATGGCTGTGGACATGAAAGGAAAAGCTCTCCTCTTCAAGACAATCAACGTGCAACAGACCGAAACCCGCAGTGATTTCCAGCCAGTGGCCGATGACCTGACCCTTACTCAGGCGGCTGACATTCTCAGCGGGCAGATCGTCGTAGCGGAGAACCGCTAAGAGAAACAAATGCCCGCCCGCGAGCCACCCCGGTGATATAAGCCCATAGCTTCGCAGGTTCAACAATCGCTGGCGCGCTCGAAACTGGAAGGTCGAAACTCGAAACTGTTACCCTCCCCGTATGCCTACGAGCTGTATCGCGCGGTTCGCCTGGCTGGCGCTGTTGCCGTCGATGGTGGCGGCGCAGTAGACCACGGTCAATCTCGATCCCGCCCAAACCAAAATCGAGTGGACGCTGGGAGCTACCATGCACACCGTCCATGGCACTTTCAAACTCAAGCGCGGCAGCGTCACATTCGACCCGCAATCGGGCGCCGCCAGCGGTGAAATCATTGTGGATGCCACCAGCGGCGAGAGCGGCAATCAGTCCCGCGACAAGAAAATGCACAAAGAGGTGCTGGAGAGCCAGCGCTATCCCGAGATCGTTTTTTCTCCCAGCCATGTAATCGGAAGGCTCGCCGACCAAGGGACATCGAACCTACAGGTGCAGGGCGTGTTTCATATCCATGGCGCCGACCATGACCTCACACTGTCGTTGCCGGTTGAAAAGAGCGGTGATGCGGTCAAGGCGAGCGCGAGTTTTGTTGTGCCTTATCAAGAGTGGGGGATGAAGGACCCCAGCACCTTCTTTTTGAAAGTCGAGAAAACGGTGGGCCTCAGTATCTCCAGCGTAGGTCGATTAGCCAGCAGTCAGTAGTCAGTAGTCAGTAGTCAGTAGTCAGTTGCGAGTTTCCAGTTTCCAGTCTCGAGTTGTGCGGGATCCTTCCACCTTGTCATCCTGAGCGGAGGCGGCGCCAGTTCGAGATATGCAGAACACGTGAATCCTGGTCCCCTCGAAACTGATGATCGAGACATGTGTTTACAGATTAGGCAGCCAAATAGAATTACCGCAGTATCCAGATGACATTCTGTTCATCTCATTGGCAGCGCTGGTGCCGGACAGGTAGAATCTAAGTATCAAGTTCGCCGTGAACATCCACGAAGATAGATGCTGGTTAGCTACCACGAGCATAATCATAAGGCGACATTCCAGTATTGCCGATGGGCCACGCTGAGCTCTCACAGGATGACCACTCCATCACGATCGCTGGTGATCCACGCTGTTCTCCAGAGCGTGGTGTTGCTCGTGTGGATGCTGCCGCTCTGCGGTTTTCTCTGGGCCTCCGCTCCCAGCGACCCTCGGACCTACTCCATCAATCTGTCGGTGATCGACGAAAACAACCAGCCTGTTCCTGATGCGATGGTGGAGATTCGCTCCAGCGGCGCGCTCATAAGCACCTCCACCACCAGCGCCACGGGAAAAGTAACGCTATCGCTCAACGGCGCCAGTTATTCGCTGCGTGTTCAAAAGAAAGGTTACCTGCCAAATGAAACCACCTTGGAGGTCAGCGACAGCAACGCCGCTCAGGACATTGACGTCGTCTTGAGTGCAGCGGCGCTGAGCGAGCAGAGTGTCGAAGTCAAAGGCGAAGCCTCCAATCCGGTCACCGAAACCGCGGGCATTCAATCCACCCTGCCTACCGCGCAGGCTAAGAACAGCGCCCTGCGGCCCGCCACTCTGGCGGACGCGCTGCCCCTCATCCCCGGCATCGTGCGCGCCAAGGACGGCAGCGTGCGCATCGCCGGCCTGGGGGAGGACCACAGCGCCTTGCTGGTCAACTCCGTCGATGTCACTGATCCCGCCACCGGGAGCTTCGGCCTCAGCGTGCCCATTGATAGCGTGCAGACCGTGGAAGTGGCGGAGATGCCGTACCTGGCGCAGTATGGCAAGTTCACCGCCGGTGTGGTTTCGGCCGAGACGCGGCGCGGTGGCGATAAATGGGATTACAGCTTGAACGATCCCTTTCCCGATTTCCGCATCCGCAGTGGACACCTGGAGGGACTGGTTGACGCCTCTCCGCGATTCAATCTGAGCGGGCCTCTGGTCAAGAACAAACTCTATTTCGTTGAAGGCTTTCAGTATCTTTTCAACAATCAGGAAGTGATGACGCTTCCCTATCCGCAAAATCTCACCCGCTCAAGCGCCTACAATTCTTTCACCCAGCTTGACGCCATTCTGTCTGCCAGGCAGACCCTGACTGCGAGCTTCCATTTCGCGCCCCACAGTTTGCAATATGCCGGCCTCGACTACTTCAATCCTCAGCCGGTAACGCCGGATGCGAATTTCCGCGAATCCACCGCGACACTGACGCATCGCTGGCAGATCGGCGACGGCCTGCTGCAAACCACATTCTCCGGTACGGGAGTTTCCAGCGCAGTCTCGCCCCAGGGCAACGCCGACATGGTGCTCACGCCGCTGGGCAATCAGGGAAATTATTTCAGCTACAACTCCCGCAGCGCCACCCGCTTTGTGTGGATGGAGCAGTGGACGCCACGCACTTTGCACTTCCACGGCCAGCACATTTTTCAGATCGGCTCTGTAATTGGACACAGTGCGAACGAGGGCCGCTTCCTAGGCAACCCAGTGAGCTTGCAGGACGCCAACGGACGGCTGCTGCAGACTATTGATTATGTCGGCGGCAAGCCCTACAAGGTCGCCGACACGGAACCTGCGGTTTACGCTCAAGATCACTGGATACTGAACGCGCACCTGGCAGTTGATCTCGGGATTCGACTGGAAGGCCAGACCATTACTTCTACCACACGCTCCGCGCCGCGCACCGGCTTGGTGTGGTCGCCGGGCAAGTCCGGCAAAACCGTGCTCCGCGGTGGCATCGGCATCTTTTATGACTCGGTGCCGCTGGATGTCTATGCCTTTAACAGCTACCCCGATCAACTCATCACCACCTACAATGCGCAGGGCCTGCCGATCGGGCCGCCGGTCCGTTATCTCAACATCACCGGCCAAGCGGCAGAATCGAACTTTCCCTTCATCGATCGCAAGCTCAAGAGCGGGAACTTCGCTCCGTACAGCACGGCCTGGAACCTCGAATTGGAACGAACGGTGACGCGCTGGTTGATGGTCCGCGCGAAGTACCTGCAAAGCCACGAGCAGGACATGATCACGCTGCAACCCGAGGTCGTTCAGGGCCAGCCTGCCTTCGTGCTCAACTCCTCCGGATGGGCGCAAACTCGGCAGGCTGAATTTACCGCCCGCATCGGGTCGGCCTCGCCGCGTCAGTTCTTCTTCTCCTACGTGCGGCAGTATGCCTATGGTGACGTCAACGACGCCAGTTCCTACCTGGGAAATTTTCCTTCGCCGGTGATTCAACCCAATCTGGTCGCCAGCTTGCCCAGCGAAATACCCAACCGCTTCCTGCTTTGGGGAAGCTACGGTAAACTGCCGAAGAAAATCACCTTGTCGCCGCACGTCGAGTACCGCAACGGATTTCCTTACCAGCCCACGAATGTATATCAACAGTACGTGGCGGTGACCGGGCCGCAATACCGTTACCCGAATTACTTCTCGGCCGACATCCGCGTGTCCAAAGATCTGCAGGTGAATCCGCAGCACGCGGTACGGCTCTCGCTGACGGTGCGCAACTTGACCGACCATTTCAATCCGCTGGAAGTGCATTCCAACTTCGCCGATCCTCTGTACGGAACGTTTTTCGGCAATTACGACCGCAAGTTCCTGTTCGATTTCGACTTCCTGTACTGAGCTCCGAAGCTCAGCACCGCGCCGCCTTAGTCACCTCGCGCGCTGTGCGTGCATCGTTGCGCTGAGGTTGCGCCAAAATGAATACCCCCTCCCTGTCGGCGTCCGATGTGGACAACCAACGCCTCTGCTATTATCTTGGTCACAATTTATTGCGTGAGGATCGGCACGCAAGGGCATGCCGTCCGTACGGTTCGTGGGTCCCTGGTATTGCCGGCACTAGCAGTCACCGTATTGCCGGCGAGCAAAGGTGTCAAAGGAGTTCACATGGTCATTAAGGTTTGACAGCAAGCTGACAACTCCCTGAATCTGTACCTGACCCTCTATCCGCCTGCGCAATCGGCTGGTCTCGGCACCATCAGCGCACTGACGCAACCAGGGTCAGCAGGCGGAAGAACGCCTCCTGTGAATGGGGGTGCATCGTCTGTTTCCCAGATACCGGAAGTTCAGCCACAACGCGGAGATGCTGATCGGCAAACCGTGCTCTTGCTGACGGGGGTTGCATCATTCATAATCCTGCTGATGGCAGGCGGTCTCGGATTCACGGTACATGAGTTTCAAAGACTGTCGGCGGCAAAACCATTGCGCAGCCTGACTGTGAAAACAAAACCTAAAGGGAGGACTGAAGATGCAACGGCGACCTTGCAACGCGTTTCGTAAGACAAGCCTCTTTCTGATGCCGATGGTGCTGGCTATCGTATTTTCGAGCACCAGCTATGCCATTCCGGCGTTTTCACGCATGTATGGCACCAGTTGCAGTACCTGTCACGTTGACTTCCCCCAGTTGAACGACTTCGGGAAAGCCTTCAAAGACGCCGGCTTCAAGTTTCCCAAGGACGACGAGTCGATGATCAAGATTCCGCCGGTAATGCTGGGAGCGCCGGCCAACGCGGAACTGTGGCCGAAGGCCGTCTGGCCGGGCGTCATTCCCGGTATGCCGCCGATCGGGCTGCGCTATAACCAATACTTTCAGTACACGGGAACCAGCAGCTCGAAGTTCAATCAGTTGCTGCCGCCTGGAACAGTGGCGCCGTATACTCCGACCACTGACTTCCAGACTGGGCTATTCAGCATCTTTACCGCCGGCAATTTCGGCAGTGACATGGCATTCTGGGTGGACGACGACATCAGTGTCAGCGGCGCCAACGCCAACGGCGGACTGGGCGATGCCTACCTCAGGTTCGTCAATGTCGGCCGGTTCCTGAAACTGCCCCAGAACTTGCTGAGTCTTCGCGTCGGCCAGTTTGAACTGGAGCTGCCCTTTACCCAAGCCCGCAGCATTTGGATCAGTCCCTACGACATCTACACCCAGGCCAATATCGGGGCCATGAATCCGGCCTTTGCGCAGCAGTTCGTCAACAACCAATTCACCATGGCGGATGCGGGCAAGGGTGTCGAGTTGAGCGGAGGGCTGCACACCGGAGGCTACTACTACTCGCTTGCCTTCATCGACCAGAACACCAGTGGATTCGGGCAAGACGCGAACGGCGGCATCCCCTATGTTCCCCAGGCCACGGGCAGCAATAATGGCGGGCTGGGCGTGGCTTCGGATGCGAACTTCAAGGACCTCTACGCCTCCTTCAGTTACCGGTTTAACCTCGAGCGCGACAAGGAAAGCCGTAACGCCATCCAGGCAGCCGGCCCCACCGGACCGCGCGATCACACCTATTTGAACCTCGGCAGCTATTACTTCTATGGACGTTCGGTGCAGCGGCTATCGGGGGCCACCGCCGATGGCGTGCCCACCGTCATCACTGCGCGCGAGCCGTTTTACCGGGTCGGCGGCAACATGACTTTCAACTACCGCTGCTGCCTACAGTTCAATGCCCTGTACATGTACGGGCACGATGCCAACCTGCTGCCGGTCGACGCCAATGGCGTACTGGTTCCTTTGCCGATAACAGGTACCACGGCGCCCGTCGGGTTCATTTCCGGTCGGGCGGCTACATTTAGCGGAGGCTTCGCCGACGTCGAATGGCTCGCTTATCCCTGGATGATGGTCCTGATGCGCTATGACAGCGTAAACTCCAACTCGGACTACGTGAACGGCCTAACGGCGGGCGGATTCAGCGGCTCTCCCTTCAATGGGGCGGCCAGTGTAACGCGAAACCGGGTTACTCCGGGGGTGCAGTTCCTGATGCACGCCAACATCAAGGCGTCGTTTGAGTACCAGTTCCGTCCGTCGCAGTCGGTCATATTCGGGACAAATCCCGTCACCGGCCTCCCGGTGGCCCTGAACCCGTTCCATACCAATACGGCAGTCGCAGGTTTAGAATTCGTGTATTGACAGCTTGAACCTGAGAGAAGCACAACCAACGAAAGGAATATTCATGATGCGCAGTTTTCTAGTAACGGTTTTATTGGTCACCGCCGTCGCAGCTACCGCTGTGGCTGGCACCATCGAAGGCAAAGTATCGCCCGGGAAGTCCGTCGTTTATGTGGACACCATCCAGGGCAAGACGTTTCCAGCTCCCACAAAGCAGCCGGTGATGGACCAGAAGGGTTTGATGTTTAGCCCGCATGTCATGGTGGTTCAGACGGGAACCACCGTCGAGTTCTTGAATAGCGACAACGTGCAGCACAACGTCTTTTGGCCATCCATCAGCGGCAACAAGAAACTGGGCCATAACCTCGGTACCTGGCCCAAGGGCGAGAAGAAGGCATTTAAGTTCGATAACCCCGGCGTGGTGTCGCTGCTGTGTAACGTGCACCCGGAGATGGCGGGATACATCGTTGTCAGCCCGACGCCGTACTTCGCTGAGACTGACGCCAGCGGAAACTACAAAATCGAGAACGTTCCCGATGGCAAGTACAACGTGGTCGCCTGGCATGAAGGCACCAAGCAGCAGAGCAAGTCGGTTGATGTCGCCGGCACCGGCAAGGCCGACTTCACCCTTTCGAAGTAAACGCTACGAAGGGTGGGCAGGGCTCCGCCCTTCTTCTTCCAATCACGCCGCGCGCACCTCGTCTCCACAGGGGGCTGATGCAAATTCGCTTCGCTAACAAGAAGGTCGACCGGGAATGGCTGAATACCAATTTCCCCTGCATGATGGCGTGTCCCGCGCACACCAATGCCGGCCGTTATGTGACCCTGATCGCCGAGGGGCGCTTCGAAGAGGCATATCGTGTTGCGCGCGATCCGAATCCTATGGCGAGCATCTGCGGGCGCGTCTGTGCTCACCCCTGCGAAACCGCGTGCCGCCGCGGCCAAATTGACCGTCCGATTTCCATTCGCGCCCTGAAGCGGTTCCTCACCGAGCGGCATGGCCCCGAGTCGCGTCATCCGGTTGCGCCCAGTACGCATCCAGTCGGAAAACTTCCTTTCAAGGTCGCTGTGATCGGCGGCGGACCCGTCGGGCTCTCAGCCGCGCATGATCTCGCCTTGATGGGCTACTCGGTAACAATTTTCGAGGCGTCGCCAGTGGCCGGAGGAATGTTGTACCTCGGAATCCCGGAGTATCGTCTGCCGCGCAGTGTGGTGGAGGCGCAGGTGCGCGAGATCCTGGAGACCGGCGACATCACGCTGCGCCTGAACGCCGCGGCCGGGCGCGACTTCACGGTCGGCGAGCTGAGACGCCAGGGCTTCGATGCTGTCCTGATCGCAGTTGGCGCACATCGCAGCCGCGACCTCTCCATCCCGGGCGTTGATCTCGATGGCGTGCATCGCGGCATTGAATTTCTGCTCAACGTCAATCTCGGCTACAAGTTCACCATCGGGAAGAAAGTCATCGTGATCGGCGGCGGCAATGTCGCCATGGATGTCGCGCGCTCGGCCGCGCGCGAAGTGCTGCGCCAGCATGATTCGCCCGGTGAGATAACGCCCTCGGAAGAGAATGTGCAAACCGTCGCCGCGCACGAGATGATGGACATCTCGCTGTCGGCGCTGCGCATGGGCGCTCGCGAGGTCGGCCTGGTTTGCCTCGAGCAGCGCCACGAAATGCCCGCGGCGTTGGAGGAAATCGAGGAGGCGGAGACCGAAGGCATCGTCATGCATCCGGGTTTTGGGCCCAAGCGGGTCCTGGGACGCGACGGCAAAGTCGTTGGCTTGGAATGCCTGAAGACGAAGTATGTCTTCGACGAAAACCACCGATTCAATCCCGCCTTCTACGACAACAGCGATACCCAGTTTGAGTGCGACACTATCATTCTTTCCATCGGGCAGGCGCCCAACCTGGAATTTCTGCGGCCTGAGGATGGCGTGCTGGTCTCGCCTCGCGGCCTCATCAACGTAAATCGCGACAGCTTGATGACCTCGGCCCCTGGCGTGTTCGCCGGAGGCGATTGCGCATTCGGGCCGCGCCTCATCATTGACAGCGTGGGCGACGGAAAGCGCGCGGCGGTCGGCATTGACGAGTACCTTCGCGGGACCGAGCATCCGGAGCCGCAGATTGAAGTGCAAGTCCTTGACCGCTGGCAAATGGCAGTGGACTACATGAACATCCACCGCCAGGCCATTCCTATGCTGCCGCTCGATCGCCGCACCGGCATGACCGAGGTCGAACTGGTTTACAGCGAGCAGGAAGCGATAGCCGAGGCACAGCGCTGCCTGAAGTGCTATGTCAACACCATTCTCGAAGGCAACGAACACGACGGCACCGACTGCGTGCTGTGCGGCGGCTGCGTGGATGTCTGTCCTGAGAACTGCCTGGAGTTGGTGCCGCTGGACCGGATTCAGTTCGAACCGACCACGATTGATGCCCTGGCGAACAACCCAGAGTTTTTCAGCTTCGAGTTGACAGACTTACAACCGGCGGAATTAGGCAGCGTCACCGGAACTGCGATGTTGAAGGACGAGACCCGCTGCATCCGCTGTGGCCTGTGCGCGCTGCGCTGTCCCGCCAACACCATCACCATGGAGGCCTATCATTTTGTGGCGACCGAGCCGACCGGGCTCATCACCATTCAAAGCTTCGATGGACCCAAGCCGGCTGCGGCGCCAGCGTCTATGCCTGCTCCGGCGAAATGATGATATTGAGGATTTATGCCTGACGAACCAAAACCCGCGGCTTCACCCGAGAGCCCGGAGGAGATGAGCCGGCGGCAGTTTTTCGTCAAGGTCGGAGTGGGCTCGGTGGCGGTGGCCGCACTGGGCACGGCTGCTTTCTCTTACGAGTACCTGTCGCCGAATGTGCTCTACGAACCGTCGCCGATTGTGGATGCGGGAAAGCCCGACCACTATCCTCCGGACTCGGTTACGCTCGATCCGGCGACTGCGATCTACGTGGTGCGCACGGCGGAGGGATTCTTCGCGCTCTCGGCCATCTGCACTCACCTGGGTTGCATGACGGCCTATAAGCCGGACCTCGGCATCATCGCTTGCCCCTGCCACGGCAGCAAGTTCAACAAGGACGGCGTGAAGATCGCTGGCCCCGCGCCCAGACCGCTTCCCTGGCTGCGCATGTGGCTGAGCGACGATGGCAACCTGATGGTTGACCGCTCCAACGCCGTCGCCATCAAGCAACTGGTGAGGGTCTAGCCGTGGCCAATACCCTCGATCGCCTCGCTGACCAGGTTCGCGAGAACCGCATATGGCGCTCCATTTTTCGCAGCGGCACCGGTGAGAGCAACCTGCACCGTGCGTTAACTGTGCAGCAAAACGTCTTCCTACACCTGTTCTCGGTCAAGGCGCGCAAGCGCACGTTGGAGTTCCGTGCGACATGGTATTTGGGTGCGCTGACCTTCGGGACGTTTCTCATTCTTGTAATTACCGGCATCCTGCTGATGCTGTATTACCACCCTTCGGTCCCGCAGGCCTACGCCGACATGAAAGACCTGCAGTTCGTGGTCTCGTCAGGCGTGTTTCTGCGCAACCTGCATCGCTGGTCGGCCCACGCCATGGTTTTCCTGGTGTTCGCGCACATGTTCAAGGTGTTCTATCGCGGGGCTTATCGGCCGCCGCGTGAGTTCAACTGGGTCATTGGCGTTGTGCTGCTTCTGATGACGCTGCTGCTGAGTTATACGGGCTACCTGCTGCCGTGGGACCAACTGGCTTTCTGGGCGGTGACGGTCGGCAGCAACATTGCCTCGGCGGTGCCGGTGATGGGCGCCAAGATGCGGTTCCTGATGCTGGGCGGAACGGCCGTGAACGCCAATGCGCTGCTCCGTTTCTACGTTCTGCACTGCGTAATTCTGCCCTTTGCCGCGGTTGTGCTAATCGCGATCCACTTCTGGCGGATTCGCAAGGACGGCGGAATTTATCCCGGTGAATCTTCGGCGGAAGGAGATGCGAAGTGAGCGATCCCAAAGATTTCGTTGCCGTCGTCGACTCCGATGTGCGTAAGACACCCCGGCGCATAGCCTTCATAACCAAGCGGACCTCGCCGCAAGTGCACGTGAAGGATGAAGAGCGGGTGATGACCTATCCCGAAGTCTTCTTCCGCACCGCCGTCGCTATTCAAGTCCTCGCAATTATATTGGTCGTCATTTCGCTGCGCTGGAATGCACCGCTGGAAGGGCTCGCCGATCCCATGCACACGCCCAATCCGGCAAAGGCGCCCTGGTACTTCCTCGGTTTGCAGGAATTGCTGCACTACTTCCCGCCGGTCGTGGCCGGGGTTCTCATACCCGGTCTCGTGGTGATGGCACTGATCGTCATTCCCTACTTCAACATCAACATCGAAGCCGAGGGATTATGGCTGCGCGACAAAGCTAGGCGTCTGCGAATTTTCGGCATTGTGGTTGTGCTGTTCTGTATTTTTCTGGCAGTGTTCGATGTCTGGGTGGCACTGGTTCCGACCCTCATCGTCGCCGCGTTCATGCTGCTGGCCGCGCAAACCCCTCCCCAGACAACACGAGGATTCCGCGGCTGGTTGGCCAGTAAACCGCTGTCGTTCTGGATCATGACATGGTTCTTGTTCGAACTGGTTGTGCTAACTGCCATCGGCACCTTCTTCCGCGGGCCGGGATGGTCGTGGGTTTGGCCATGGAGGGCTTAGGCTGTCATGAAGAATAACCTTCACGCCCAGTGGCAGCTCTTCTTCGGCGACAGCGCTCGCGCCTTTGGGTCGGCAAGCGTCATCCTACTTGTGCTGCTGGCCGTCGCGCCCGCCAAAAACCACTTCAGCCAGTGGCGTCACTATCAGAAGCAATACTTACATCTCATCCGCGGCCGCGCCGACGCTGTTACCCTCGAACGGCACTTCCAAGGCGGCATCCAGCAGATATGGATTCCCGAGCAGCAAGTGACCGACCGTTGCACGACCTGCCATCTCGGGATGAAAGAAGCCAGCCTTGCAGACGTCAGCTCAGTTGCATTTCGCGAACACCCGGTAATTCCGCACAAATTGACGGAGTTCGGCTGCACGACCTGCCACCGCGGACAAGGGGCCGCGACCACGGTAGAGGAGGCGCATAGCGCCACGGAACAATGGGAGCAGCCGCTGCTGCCGGCCAAGTACATCGAAGCCGGCTGCGGGCAATGCCATCTGGAAAATCAAACCGGGACACCGTTTCTCAACCAGGGGCGGCAACTCATCGTCAGCTACGGCTGCACGCACTGTCACACCATCAAGCAGGGGGACGGGACTTACGTCACTCCAGACGACGACCCGCCCTCGCTGAAGCACATCGCCGACAAGACCACGCGCGAGTGGGTCTATGCCTGGATCAAAGATCCTCAAGCCTATGCCGGCACGGCTACCATGCCGAACTACCATTTGAGCGATGACGATGCCCGCGACGTCTCGGCATTCATCCTTGCCCAGAGCACACCGCTCGAGCCGCCGCTCCAGCCGGTGAAGGCTGACACGAAAACGCCAGCCGATCCCGCCGCAGGCACCTCGCTGTACGGCCAATCCTTCTGCGCTTCGTGCCATGCCATGCAGAATGCTGCCGGCATGATGGTCGGAGGTAATGTCGGGCCTGAGCTGACGGGCATCGGTACAAAGGCGAAACCGGAGTGGCTGCAGGACTGGGTGGCCAATCCCAATCACTATGACCCAGGCACGATGATGCCGCACTACCGCTTCGACGCTCAGCAAGTGGCCACGCTGACGGGTTTCCTCGAGTCGAAGGTGGAGCCCGACTTCGTCGCCAATGTGCATCTCGACCCTGCCACCCCGCAGCAGATCGAACACGGCAAGCGATTGGCAGTCGAGAACGGCTGCGCCAGTTGCCACGAGATCAACGGCATCAAGAAGCCCGAGAACTTTGCGCCTGAGCTGAGCCGCATCGGCAGCAAACCACTCAACCAACTAGTCTTCGTCGAAGGCGTCGAACACAGCCTGCCTGGCTACGTGGCTGGAAAGGTGCGCAATCCGAGGGCTTTCGGGCCGTCGCTGAAGATGCCGCAGTTCAAGTTCACGCCGCAGCAGATCGATGCGGTCACCACTGCACTGCTGGCGCTGACTGACCGAGCGCAGACCCAGCCGCCCACCATGCGGATTGCCTCGGTCCAGCAGTCCAAGTATCAGCCGGCGGGAAATGCCGGACAGCTCATGGGCGACCTGCGCTGCTTCACCTGTCACATGATCAACGGGCACGGCGGGGACATGGCTCCCGACCTCACGTGGGAAGGGACCGCGGTACAGCGCGAGTGGCTGACGCAGTTTCTGAAGAACCCGGAAACGCTGCGGCCCGCGCTGATTCGCCGCATGCCCAAGTTCAACCTCCCGGACGCGGAGATCAACACTCTGGCTGATTACATGATGACCGTGTACCAGACGCCGGAGTTTGACCGCGATTCCCTGCCGGTGTCACAGTTCAATCCCGCGCAGGTGGAACAGGGGCGGCAGCTTTTCTATTCCAAATTTGCCTGCCAGTCTTGCCACATCGCCGATTACAAGAACGACAAAGGCTACATTGGCCCGGCGCTGACGGCGACCGGCAAGCGGTTTAATGCAGCCTGGGTTTATCACTGGCTGAAAGATCCACAGGCGCTGCGTCCGGGGACCATCGAGCCTAACCAGCACATGACCGACGACGAAGCCCGCGCGTTGACTGCATTTCTGATGTCGCTCAAGTCTGGCGGCGCGCAGGAGGCGATGAAGAAATGAAAACTTTATTCATCGCTGTTTGCGCCGTCACGCTGCTGATGGCTGGATGCTCCCGCAAGAGCAACCAGCCAGCGCCTCTGCAATCCACCGCCGCGGGAACAGCGATCGTTGAATCCAGCGGTGGGAAGCAGATTGGTTATGCCGGAATGCTGCTGGACCAGCCTGTCGTGGTGCAGGTGAACGACGCCTCCGGAAGTGGCGTCGCCGGCGCGGCAGTCTATTTCAGCGGGCCCTCCGGCGTAAGTTTTACGCCCGCCGCAGCGCTGACCGACTCCAGCGGACAGGTCACAAGCACGGTACAACTCGGCCAGCAGGGTGGCCGGTACAAGCTGATCGCCCGCACGCGCGATGCCTCGGGAAAAACCGTCGGCGTCACGATTGACGAGATCGCGTTGGGTTACCAGCAAACGGTAGGAGCGCAACTCAACGCGCAGTACTGCGTCCGCTGCCACGACCCGGAGTCCACACCGCAGCGCGTCTCCAACATGGACAACCTCTCGGTCAAGCCACATCCGTTCACCGAAGGCGACACTCTCAACAAAATGAGCGATGCCGACCTGGTCGCCATCATCAGCCATGGCGGTCCCGCGCTGAACAAATCGCCGCAGATGCCGCCTTGGGGATACACGCTTTCCAAGAGCGACATCGCTGCGCTGGTGTCGTACATTCGCGCGGTGGCCGATCCACCGTACCAGGCCGGCGGACTGGTGTATGCCCAGAAGTAAGCCGGAGTTGACCCCATCCTTGCCAGAGAAGAAACTGCTGCCATGAAATTTGTAGAAGGCATCGCAGTCCTGAGTGTTGTGCTGGGAACGATCGGTCCCCTCACGGCGCAAGTTGTCACGCCGATGGAGATGTCCGATCCGAAAACGCAGCAACTGCAGCAGCGGCACCTCAAGACCTTGATGGCGATCGGGACCGAGATCGAAGCGCACAAATTTCCTTATCCTTTCTATTTCAGCCGCGTCCTCGACGTCGATCTCCCCAAGATGCAGCTGGCCGATCAGCGCTCCATCCGCTTCGACATCTACAAGGGCCAAACTGTGCTGGAAATCACGGGCAACTACTATGCTGCCTATTCGGCCGACCGCATGGATTCTTACGCGCGCCTGAAAGAAACTTTTCAGAGCGTCATCATGCCGATGTTGCAAGTCGAGGTGCCGCACTTTCCGGATGATTCGGAATTTTCCGCGTTTGCCATCGAGGTCTCCCATCACGTGCGGCAAAAAGTGATGGGCGTCAACTCGGAGCACCCGGAGAACGTCACCGTCATCATTCCGGTTCCGGTTGCCCAGAAACTTGTGGACGCCAAGACCGACGATCAGAAGCAGTCGGCGGTCCTGGAAGCGAAGGTGTTCCTGAACGGAGAGCCGTATTCGCTGTGGTTGCAGGAGGGCGCGCCCTCGGAGGAGTGGAAAGAAAGGTTTACGCCCCTGCCCGCGACGAAGAAGCCTGTCGAGACGGCAAGCACCGCGCCAAGTCCAGCCGCATCGGCCAGTCCATCCGTCTCCGCCAACCTGACTTCACCAACACCAATACGGATCTTTAGTCCGGACGCTTTGGCGAAATTGCAACGCCAGAATAATGACGCCGTCACGCGTATGACCAAGGCCCTCAACCAAGAAGCGCATTTTCTGCCATACGCGGCGCCCACCTTCATTGGGTTCCGTCAGGGCGCCTACTTGCAACTGTCCATTACCACCAACCTCAATGCGGCCGCCGGAACCTCTCGCTACAAACTGGCGGCCCTGGCCTTCGATGAGCATATTTCTCATCTGGTGCGGCCGGTGTTGAATTATTTTCCGCAAGATGCGGATTTTGATGGCATTGTTTTCAGCAGCATGATTCACGTCGCCGACGGTTCGAGTCCGGAGGCGGTGGAATTCTTCCTTCCCTTCCGCGTGATGCGTTGTTTCGCCTCCTACGATTGCACCGGCCAGCAGTTGCTGGACTCGGGAACGATCGTGATTAACGGGGAACGCGCCGCCCTCGATCTGCAAATCGCTGAAGGCAAGAACTGAACCGTTTTCGAATGCTGGGAGCCTGGAAACACCCGCCGAGGTCTAACTCAACTATGTCATCTTTTGAGCAAGCGAGCGATGGTTTCGAACAGCACTTCAGGAGATTCGCCTTTGGGCAGGAACCCATCGGCAAATTCGATTCCCTCGGGAGTGTCCGAGGCCGCCGAGACGATAAGGATAGGTACGTGCGGCTTGATGGTCTTCATCTCGCTGGCGATTTCTGTGCCCGTTTTGTCGGTCAGGAAGTGGTCGGCGATCACCAGATCGACGGCGTCGCGCTTGAATAGTTCCAGGCCTTCTTCGCCCGAAGCCGCGGTCACCACATCGTAGCCTGCGATGGTAAGCAGAAGTTTACGAACTCGCAGAGCAATCTCGGCGTCGTCAATACACAGAATCGTGGGCCGGACGGAATCCGGAGGCAAGGGTCTCATGGGCGCACCGCTGAATGAAGCAACTATACTCCACGCCGCAAGCGAACCCTAGCGGATTCGCCGAATATGGTGGCGTCACCAGCGGCTCGTCATCACGGGTGCAGCCACATATCAGCCTGGGACGAGGTATTTGCAGAGCGGACACCTGACGTCAAGCCCGCCCGGCTCGCCTATCCCAGCAACCTCGCCGCCTCTTTCGCGAAGTAGGTCAGCACGATGGATGCGCCAGCGCGCTCGATGCACAGCAGCGACTCCATCATGACGCGATCGTGGTCAATCCAGCCGTTGAGTGCGGCGGCCTTGATCATGGCATACTCGCCGCTCACCTGGTAAGCCGCCAGCGGCACATCGAAGCGCAGCCGCGCCTCGTGCAGCACGTCGAGATAGGGCATGGCCGGCTTCACCATGATGATGTCCGCGCCTTCCTCGAGGTCGAGCTCGATCTCGCGCATGGCCTCGCGCAGGTTGGCGGGGTCCATCTGGTAGGAGCGGCGATCGCCAAAGTGCGGCGCCGAATCGGCGGCTTCGCGAAACGGCCCATAGAAGCCGCTGGCAAACTTCGCCGCGTACGAGAGGATGGGAATGTTCTGATAGCCGGCGGCGTCGAGCGCAGTGCGGATGGCATCCACCCGGCCATCCATCATGTCGGAGGGCGCGATGATATCCATGCCCGCCTTGGCCTGCGCCACTGCGGTGCGCGCCAGCAGCTCAAGCGTGGGATCGTTGAGGATCTCGTAATCCTCGGCCGCCAAGGTGGCGACGGCCGGAGCGGTAGCCAGCGCAGTCGCCGTCGTGGCACCGCCCGGCTTAGGTAAGCGAATCGCGATCGCTCTCTTGCCTTGCGCCCCGAGTTCGGAAATGAACTCGGCCACCTCTTTGCTTGCGTCCGTCTCCAGGCTGGCCACGATGCCGCAGTGGCCGTGCGACATGTATTCGCACAGGCACACATCGCCCATCAGCAGCAGGCCGGGAACTTCGCGCTTGATGGCGCGCGCCGCCTTCTGCACGATGCCATGGTCGGACCAGGCGTCGGTGGCAACTTCGTCCTTCGATTCCGGCAGCCCAAAGAGGATGACGCTGGGGATGCCCAGCGACTTCACCTCGGCGCACTCCTTCACTACTTCGTCCACCGAGAGATTGAAGACGCCGGGCATGGAGCGCACTTCCTTGCGCACGCCTTC
This sequence comes from uncultured Acidobacteriaceae bacterium, assembly GCA_963836875.1. GTDB lineage: Bacteria > Acidobacteriota > Terriglobia > Terriglobales > Acidobacteriaceae > Bog-257. The sequence goes on along the minus strand of CAWIKZ010000005.1, from coordinate 222,728 downwards.
GCCGGGGCAGACGAACAGAGGATAGACGAAGCCTTCGGGACTGAGCCTGGTTTCGCGAACAAATGAGCGCATCGCTTCCGTGCGACGCAGGCGGCGTGGACGATCGGTTGGGAATGGCATAACAGAAAATTCTAGCACCGCCGGGGTGGCGCGGAAGCGCGAAAATCGCAGGGATAAGACTCCGCGGAATTGTGATTGGAATCACTGCAAACGCTCAGATCAGCGGTCAGTGGTCAGTGGTCAGCGGTCAGCACTGGGCAGGCAGCCAGCCCGCAGCGCGACACAATCTTGGCCCAGCACGTGGGTGATGGGTAAGCGTTGTTAAATGAAATGAGTCCCTTCAGGAACGACACTCTGTAGCGGGCCTCTTACTCTCTCCCGTGGTGCATGGATGGTCCTTCCGGCGCGGCTGCCATGGTGGCGCCCCCTTCGTGGAAACTGCCGATGTAGGCACTGCGCCGGTCATGGCTGCTCCATTGCGATCCCAGTCCATCGCCGGAGAACTCATCGGTCAGTGCCACGGCCGAGGTTGCGTGGTCCAGCTTGGTCAGCGGAGGATAATAGTCGGTCTCGTTACCGCAGATGTGGTCATGGTGGTTGAGCGGGCGGGTCACGATGGTTGCCAGGCGCCCGGCGCGCAGCACGGCATGTCCATGGTGCGGGTCGTCCGGCACCTCGAGAATGACCGGCACATATTCCACGCGGGCGACATGATCCAGCAGTTCCCCGCCCTGATGTTGGGCGAAAGCGATCAGCGCCTGGCGCTGCGCAGCATTGGCCGCATCGTCCACCATCAACACCGCCTGCGCGGGATAGGGCTCGCCGTAGGGATCGCCCAGTGTGGCCCGCGCGCGGACGGCAGCCGCGACCGTCAGGCCATCCAGCTTTACGCCATTCCACGAACCTTCCTGTACGTGCCACGCCAGCAGAGCTTGGTTGCCGGTGAGACCAGCCTCGCCATTGGCGAAGCATTGCGCAACGTAAACATCGGTAGAGCGCGACTCGATATAGTTGCCGCGAATTTGTTGGGCTTCAACGGTTGCGGCAACAACTAGAAGAACAGAAAACAGCAAAACAGCTTTACGCATGGGTGTGGGACTCCTCTACCCCGGTTGTGAGCATTTTAGTTCAATTGTGAAACTAATCAATGCAATCCTGAAGTTTGAGTGTGTTCCCTTTTGAACAGACGGCTCAAGCCTCCACCCGTCATTCTTCTTAAAGACGGGGTTACGCATATCCGATGCCCGCGCCAAGAAGTGGCGCACCCAGCGGCGACTTGTCAAGCGTTCCGTCCAGGCTGCCGCCAACCCTATAAGTCGGCCCTTGAAGGAGAACTTCAAAATGAGTGTCGAAACGATTCTAGTTATCGTCCTGGTTGTGTTTTTGCTTGGTGGAGGCGGTTGGTACTGGGGACGCGGGCGCGCTTAACGCGACCGGTTCTGGAACGGAAATAGCTGCCCTGGAACGCGACCTGGCATGTAGCTTAACAGCTCCGCCACCCAGTCAACGACTGACGCGGAATCGAGTCTGATTCTCGTTCATGGCAATTCCGTCGGGGCGGGTAACGAAGGTCCCGCTCCTTAGTTCCTTAATTAGGCTAATTCAACGATAAGGAGAAAACAGATGAGCACGGGTACGAAGGACGAGATTGAAGGCAAGTTTCATGAGGTGAAAGGCAAGGTCAAAGAGAAGACAGGCCAAGTCACGAACAATCCCGACTTAGAGGCTGAAGGCAAAGCCGAACACAGGGCCGGGAAAGTTGAAAAAAAGGTCGGGCAGATCGAAAAAGTGCTCGAGAAGTAAATTAGCCGGGCTCTGTCCGGAGCATGTTCCTGCGTTCGGAGCAACTGGCGCACCACCGTTTCCCGCTCGGTACGGCAGAGATTCGGCGGGCGTCATCTTCGCGCTCGGAGTTCTGTATTAAAGCGGGCCACACATATCAGCCCCACGAACCCAGCACTTCGGCGCACGAACCCGTCCTGATGTCCCCGCTAAATGCGTAAAGCACAGTTAACACGATTGCAACAACTTACCAACAACACTAAAGACCAGCATAAGGAGAAGCAAAATGTCGGATCAAGAATTTCGCAAACCACAGCACAGCGACCCGCAGAAGCCCGAAGAGCAGAAACCTGTAACCCAGCCGAACGTGCCAGTGCCTCCGAAACAGGAGGTCCCGACCGGACAGCCCAAGACTCCGCAGCCGGCGCAAGCGGAACATGATCAAGAGAAGAAAAAGCAGGCTTAGGCTGCAGTGGATTTAGACCGGTGAAAATGGAGGACTCAGGGCGGTTCGATTGACGCAGAGCCGCCCTGATTTTTGGCAGTCGAGCGGCCCGATGTTTCGTCGGGGTTGCCCGCACAAGTTGGTCCGCAAACTTATGTGGAAATGAAAAGAAGGAAGCGGGCCGCCTCGCCAATCCAAAGGCAATGTTCCCCACGTCATTCATGCACAGTCGTGGCCGAGAGCAGTATCTCGCAATCCTGACGGGCTTGACCTTGGGATTGTCGCGGAGGCTGGGTCCCTAACCCAGTCACGTCCAACTCCGATTTCAATTTCGGCGAGTCCCTGCTCTCGAATTGTTTGCAGTAAGCCGCATCGTTTCTCGCGCGGCCTTTGCTAGCTGCTAATTGCTGTTCTACTTGATCGCCACCAGCTTGTTCATCAGATCGGAATAATCCTTCTTCTCCACGCCGTGGACCTGGCGGTTGTACTCGTCCACCTTGGCCGAGTAATTCATGGAGCAGAACTTGGGACCGCACATGGAGCAGAATGCCGCCTCCTTGTAATACGCATCGGGCAGCGTCTCGTCATGCATTGCGCGAGCGGTCTCGGGATCGAGCGACAGCGCAAATTGCTTGTCCCAGTCGAAGGTGTAACGCGCGTAGCTGATGGCGTCATCGCGGTCGCGCGCGCCCGGACGATGCCGCGCCACGTCGGCGGCGTGGGCCGCAATCTTGTACGCGATAATGCCGTCCTTCACGTCTTTGTCGTTGGGCAGGCCGAGATGCTCCTTCGGAGTCACGTAGCACAGCATCGCCGCGCCGTACCAGCCGATCATCGCCGCACCGATAGCGGAGGTGATGTGGTCATAGCCGGGCGCGATGTCGATCACCAGCGGCCCCAGCGTGTAGAACGGCGCGCCGTAGCAGAGTTCGACTTCCTTTTCCACCTGCTCCTTAATCTTGTCGAGCGGAATGTGCCCTGGGCCTTCGATCATGACCTGCACATCGCGCTCCCAGGCCTTCTTAGTAAGTTCGCCCAGCGTCTTCAGCTCGGCGAATTGCGCCTCGTCGCTCGCGTCGGCGATGCAACCGGGACGCAGCCCGTCGCCCAGCGAATAGCTCACGTCATGCTTGGCAAGAACTTTGGTGATGTCGTCGAAGCGTTCGTAGAGGAAGTTTTGTTTGTGGTGGTGGGCCATCCACTGCGCCAGGATCGCGCCGCCGCGGCTCACGATGCCGGTGATGCGTTTGGTGATCAGCGGCAGGTATTCCACCAGCACGCCCGCATGGATGGTCATGTAATCCACGCCCTGCTCGGCCTGCTCCTCGATCACTTCGAGCATGATGTCGGCGTTGAGGTCTTCGATGCGCTTCACTCGCGACACCGCCTCGTAGATCGGCACCGTGCCAATCGGCACTGGCGAATGCCGCAGAATGGCCTCGCGAATCTCGTGGATGCCGCCGCCGGTCGAGAGGTCCATCACCGTGTCAGCGCCGTAATGGACCGAGGTGTGCAGCTTCTTCAGTTCCTCGTCCACGTTGCTGGTGACCGATGAATTGCCGATGTTGGAATTGATCTTGCACTTCGAAGCCACACCGATGCACATCGGCTCCAGCTCGGGATGGTTGACGTTGGCGGGAATGATCATGCGCCCGGCGGCAACTTCATCGCGGACGAGTTCGGGCGCGACCTGCTCGCGTTCGGCGACGAACAGCATTTCTTCGGTGAGCAGGCCTTTACGCGCAAAATGCATCTGCGACATGTTGCTGTCGCCGCTGCGCGCAGCCTCTTCGCGCCGCTTCGTGATCCACTCCGTGCGCGGTTTGGGCGCGTCCGCGCCATTATTTTTGCCGCCGTTGGTTGCACTCATGATTAGGAATACTCCTGAGGTTATTGCTCCATTATAGACCTGAGATTTCACCGCCGATTAGGGCCGATGTATTGATGGTGCTCGGCCCTGAGGGAGGCTCTGGAACTTCACTTCGGACCTCCGCAAGCAACGCGGCCGCAATGTCGCTGGGGTGGGCAGTCAGTCCATCTTCGGACTAACGCGCACCGCCAAACCGGGTGAGGAGAAAGAGAAGCAGTAGCTCTAGTGATCTCGTCCCCGCTCGGGCCTCCACTCCTCCCTGTCGAATTTCACCTTCACCGTTTTGATCTCGTACGGGTTCGTCGGGACGGTCACCGCATTGCCTGTCGAATCCAACTGGAGCGGGACCGGCGCAACCTCCATCAAGTTCGTCTCCCAAGCCTGCGTTGCCCTCCACGGAAGCTGGAGAACGACGTCGCCCTTCTTCCCGGCCCACTCATAGAAGCGGACGATGAGCGCATCATCGTCGGCGGCCTTCTTGATTGCCGTGATGATCACGTTGTCCTGCGCCGTGGCGAAGAACGACTTCTCGGCGGGCAGCGCCCCAGGATGCTGCGTGGTCGTCTGTGTCATCAGCGGATAGTTCAGTTCGTAGCCCTGGCGCACCGTCATCGCCTCGCGCCAGGTGCCGCCATGCGGATACAGCGAGTAGGTGAACTCGTGGTGTCCCTGGTCGGTCTCAGGATCGGGCCAGGTTGGCGAGCGCAGCAGCGACAGGCGCAACACGTTGTCTCTGGCGTCGTATCCATACTTGCTGTCGTTCAGCAGGCTGAAGCCGTGGATGGCGTCCGAGATATCGGCCCAGCGCAGGGCCGGAACTTCAAACTGCGCCTGCTCGGCCGGCGTATTGCGCGTCGTAGGCCGCTCGACGCTGCCGTAGGGAATCTCGAACGTCGCCTTGTCGCTGTGCACGCCGACGGGAAACGCAACCTTCAGCAGGATGTGCTGCTCGTGCCAATCGGCCTGCATGTGAACGTCAACCCGCGGCACGCCGCGATACATGGTGATGTCCTGCACGAAACTCGACTTCTGAAAGTGGTGGCGGACGCGGATGACGGCACGCAGCGGCCCGGGCTCTACCAGCTTCACCTCATCGGCCTGCATCAGGTCCCAATGCTGCTTGACGAAGTCGGCGTCGATGTTCCACGCGTCCCAGCGCTTGGGCTTGTCCACGAAGGCCTGGAGCAGGTTGCCGCACGGCAAGCCGTCGGGCGATGCCGCCGGCGAGCCTTCGCTCTGCACCGGCAGCGCCAGCGCTTCGAGGATGTTGACCTTGTCGTAGATGCTGGTGATGCAGCCGGTCTTAGGATCGACCTTGAGGCGAATGAATTCGTTTTCCAGGGAATCGGCACTGGCGATCAAGGTTGTTTTTGCTGACGGTGGATTTGCCTGCTGAATCAGCCGCACAAGTTCGTAGCCAATTGGGGGTATGTTGGTAGCCAGCAATCGCACTCTCATGAGGCCGGTCGACCAATCGTAGTTGAGGACTTCCATTGGCATAGTCGTGCCACCAGCCTCCACCGCGCTGACATCCTTCACCCCGGTCGGGAACTGCACCTCGAACTCCACCTCGCCTGTCCTCGTCCACGACAACGGGTTGAACACTAGTACGCTGACGCCATCTGAAAGCACCCGAGACGCAATGTCTTTCAGTCCCACGTGGATGATGTCGCGGTCGATGCGCGAGGCCACGGCGTACTTGCGCGCCGCGTCCACGTAGTTGATGTGAATGCCCGAGCCGGGCAGAATGTCGTGAAATTGGTTGAAGAGGATGTTCTTCCAGGCGATATCGAAGTCTTGCTGAGGGTAACTGCCCCAATGGGCGCAATGCTGGCACTTCTCGGAGAGCCCGGAAGGCCCGCCGAACAGCGTGTCAATGGACGCCAGCTTCTCCGCGTTCAGCACCAGTTCTTCGTTCTGGCGATTGCCGCGCTTCTCTTCCGACTGCGTGGTCTGCACGCCGCGATGGTATTGGAAATACAGCTCGCCGTCCCAGGTCGGAATTCTTAGCTCGCTCTTGTTCTTCTCCAGGTCGGCAAAATACTGACCCGCGGTGGAGAAGTTGGTTTTCGGAAAAACCAGGTCGCCTTTCTGCCAGCGCAGTGCAGTGTCGAGGTCCTGGCGCGTCGGGCCGCCGCCGTGATCGCCTACGCCGTACAGATACATCATGTCCAGACCGCCAGCGGGTGCGGAGTTGGTTCCCCCGTTGTACTTCCACATCATCGGACCGTAAGTGGCCGAGTCGCGCGCCATCTTCTGAGGATCGATCTGGTTGGCGTAGTCGCTGGGGAAGTAGGTCAGCAGACGGCTGCCGTCGGGCGCCTGCCACCAGAACAGGCGATAGGGGAACTTGGTGAACTCCGACGCCCACAGCAATTTTTGGGTAACGAAGTAGTCGATGCCCGAGCGCTTGTAAATCTGCGGCAGTTGCCAGTTGTAGCCGAACGAGTCGGGGTTCCAGCCGATGTTGATGTCCTTGCCGAACTTCTGCTGGAAGTAGCGCTTGCCGTAAAGAATCTGGCGCACCAGCGACTCGCCGTCGGGCATGTTGAGGTCGGGCTCGACCCACATGCCGCCAATGACTTCCCAGCGTCCTTCTTTCACCCGCTGCTGGATCTCCTGGAACATCGCGGGATACTTTTCTTCGATCCATTCGTAGGCTTGCGCGGTGCTGGCGGTGAATTTGAAGTCCGGGTACTCGCGCATCAGTTGCAACGCTGTGCCGAAAGTGTTGCGCACGACTTCGACCGTCTCCGTCCACGGCCACAACCATGCCATGTCAATGTGGCTGTTGCCGACGGCGGCAATGCTGAACTGCTTCATGTAAGGCCGCAACACGTCGAGCTTGGCTTGCGCATCGTGCAGGGAAGCGTCGAACGTCAGCTGGTCGCCCTGGTCGAGTGCGGCGACTTTGATGGCCTTCACGGCCGAGCCCAGTTGCTGCTCACGCTCGCTCTTGCCGTCGGGATAAGCGGCAATGACCGGCTCAGCCGAGAGAATTTGCAGCCGCATCAGTGCGGGATCGGGACGGTCCGGCGGAGGCTGAATGCCAAGCTCGGCGTGGTCGATGCGGGTGGAGTCGCCGCCACAGCAGCCGCCACCACCGGAGTCCAGGACGCGAACCGCCAGCACCAGCTTCTGGCCCGGCTGGGCATTCTCGATCAAAGTGATCGGCACCTGGCCGTCTTCGTCGGTGCGCGCCACCATGTTGCCGTTGGAGAAGATGCTGATTTGGATGGCGTCGTCGCTGCTGACGTGCAGGTCGAGAGAAATGCGCGCCCCTTGCAAACTGTAGCCGTTCAACTGCGCCGGGACCGCGGAGGTCAGTCGCAGCCAGCGCGAGCCCTTCCAGTCCTCTTTCAGCTTCACTGGCGGCCAGTCGGAGGTGCCCAATGCCGGATCTTCGCCGTGCGGGAGGTCGGCGGCGTGCGCTTGCCATGTCGGCAAGGGAATGACCGTGATGGATTGCAGGCGGTCGAGGAGGGGCTTGTAGGGATCAGGAGGGGCGGAGGGTGATTGGGCGAATGCAAAGCCGGAGATGAGAAGAAAAAAGAGGAAACAACGAGTGCGATTCATTCGAATCTACTCCCGAGAAAACTAAAGCAGGTTCCTCGACTCGGACTGAAGTCCTCGTTCAGGATGACAATCCATGATAAGGCTAACGGCATAACTCCATAGCTGACCACTGACAACTGGCGACTGGCTACTGACAACTAGTATTCAATCCCCAGCTTGCGCTGCATCTGTTCCAGCGTGACGCCCTTGGTCTCGGGGAAGGTGAACAGCACGACGAAGAACATCAGGGCCATCATGGCGGCAAAGAACACAAACGGATAGCCGCCGCCAAAGCGGACCGCGAAATAGGGAAAGACCAGCGAGATGGCGAAGTTCATGATCCAATGGGTCGAGCTGCCCAGGCTCTGTCCCTTCGAGCGAACGCGGTTGGGAAACACTTCGCTGAGGTACACCCAGATGACCGCGCCCTGAGAGATCGCAAAAAATGCGATATAGGCGACGAGAAACCAGACCAGGAGGCCCTGGTGCTGATGGCTGAAGAATATGACGGCTACGCCGCTCAGGCAGAGGGTCATGCCGACTGCGCCAATCAGCAGCAGTGTCTTGCGGCCGAGCTTGTCGATGAGCGACATGCCCACCAGCGTCGCCAGCAGGTTCATCGCGCCCACCGCGACCGCCTGCAGATCGCCTGAGACCTTGTTGAAGCCCGCCATGGCGAAAATGTAATTCAGGTAATACAGGATGGCGTTGATTCCGGCCAACTGGTTGAAGGCCGCGACGGTGAAGGCGAGATAGATCGGGAGCCAGTACTTGCGCTGAAAGAGCGGCTCGGAATGGGGCGCGTCTTCCGTATGCACATGCACGGAGGCGACGATCTGGTCGAGTTCGCCCTGGGGATCATCCGACCCCAGCTTCTCCAGCACCTGGCGCGCCTCGGGAATGCGATATTGCGTAACCAGCCAGCGCGCACTGCGCGGAATGCCGAACAGCATGATCAGGAACAGGATGGCGGGAGCGGCGGCGATGCCAAGCTGCCAGCGCCATTCGTTCAGGCCAAAGCCGGCCAGCCCGATCAGGTAATTGCTGAGATAAGCAACCAGGATTCCGATCACGATGTTGATCTGGAACGAGCCCACCAGCAGCCCGCGCCAGCGCGCAGGAGCGATCTCGGCGATATACACTGGCCCCAGCACCGACGAGCCGCCAATGCCCAGTCCGCCGATGAAGCGGAAGATCAGCAGCGACGGCCAGCTCCACGCGAACGCGCAGCCGAGAGCGGAAATGATGTAGCAGCCTGCCAGAATGCGCAGGCTCTCGCGCCCGCCTAGCTTGTCGCCCATGATGCCCGAGAACATGGCCCCGATGATCGTCCCCAGGAGCGCGATCGACACGGTAAAGCCCAGCTCTTTCGCGGTGAGACTGAAAACCTGGCTGAGCTGTTGCGTGGTGCCGGCGATGACGGCGGTGTCGAACCCGAAGAGCAAGCCGCCCAGCGCGCCGACTACGATGCTCTTCACCAGCAAGGAATTGAGTTTGGTGTTCACGCGTGGTGGTCGCTATTCGCTATTCGCTCTTCGCCAAACAATCGCAGGAACTCTCACAGTGATTATTCGCTCCAGACTGCCAACTCGTTGCCGTTGGGATCGGCGAAGTGGAAGCGCTTGCCGCCGGGAAACTCGAAAATTTCGCGGACGATCCTGCCGCCCGCTGCGATCACCTTGCGGTAGGTGTCGTCCAGCAAAGCCGCGTAAAGGACCACCAACACGCCGTGCGTTTTTCCGCTGTCCGCGCCTGCAGGTTGCGACTCGCTATTGAAGCCACCGGCGATCCGGCCATCGTGGAAGCTGGTGTAACCGGGCCCCCAATCCTTGAATTCCCACCCGAAAACTTGGTGGTAGAAGCGCTTGGTCGCTTCAATGTCGGTGGCGGGAAATTCGATGTAGTCCATACGGAAGTCCTGCTCTTGCTGGGTCATACTCGCCTCTCTGCCGTTATGAATACGGACGGATGAGATTAGCACACCGGCTCTCGACGAAAATACAAAAGGCGCGGGTTGCGCCGCGCCTTGCTTGGACTAGAAGAAATCGAGGTTACTGCTGGTCGGTCGAGCCTCCGGGCTGGTTTCCGCTGTCCACACCGAGTTCATGCGGCGAAGGAATATTCGCTGTTTCGGGATTCAACAGGCCCTTATGATCGGGGCCCAGCCCCAGTTTGATCAGCGCACGAGAGTCAGGTGTCAGTTTGGTCTGCCAGCCGTTGGCCGCCTGGTAGCGGGTCATGGCGTCGCGGGTGGCCTCGTCCCAAGTGCCGGAGGGCCCACCGCTAAGGTAATGCTCCCGAATGAGGGCGCTCTGGATCTCCATGGTGCGTTGTTGGTCGATCCCGCGTTGGCCGCGGGAGCGGGAAGCGCTCTTCCTGTTGGATTTCCCAGAATGATGCGAGGACGAATGCGTTTGGGCGACCTGTGCGTGCTTGGTTTTTGGCTTGGCTGTTGTGGTTGCCGACGCCGCGCCAGCCATCAGCGCCAGCACCAAAAGAACACCGGCAAGTTGAGATCTACGATTTCCGATAGGCAACAATCACCTCAGAAAAAAAGTTATGAGTTCCAGAATGGGCTCCATTGTAATGAAGCCTTAACCTTATGGGAACAAGAAAAGGAGGCCCGAATCCCAAAATGAAACTAAAGTGGCACTGGCCTCGTTTTGGTTCGATGCGCCAGTGCCGCTGCTTGGGTTGCTTAACTCAGAACGGACCCACTCCAAACCAGGAGTACCTACTGGTTACTGCAAGGTCCCTCCCATGAAGACTGTGGTGTTATCTCGCGTGCCGCGCGGACGGACCAGGAACACAACGTCCTGGCCGCTTTTCATCTGCGACTCCACCTTCTGAAAATCGTCCTCGCCGTTCACCGGCTGCTTATTGACTTCCAGAATGACATCGCCGCGGCTCAGTCCCACAGTGTCGCCGAAGCCGTCCGGCTTCAAGTCTTGCACAATAACGCCCTTGGCACTTGGCAACTGGTAGCGGTTGGCCATGTCTGGCGTGATGCTGCGAACCGTGATGCCGAACTTGCTTTCCTGCGGCTGGGCCTGCTCACCACCCTCCTCCTGCTCGCCCAGGCGTGCGGCAAAGAGCTTGGAACGGTCAGCAATGGTGACGTCCGTCGCCGATGTTTTTCCACTGCGAATATAGCCGATTTTGGCGGTGCTGCCCGGCTTGATCGAGGAAATCTCGGCCACCAGTTCGTCGCCCGTTTTCACTTGCTTGCCATTGACGGAAACGATGGTGTCGCCCGTCTTCAGACCAGCCTTGTCGGCCGGGCCGTTGGGCGTAACGTGAGCGATGGTGACTCCACTCGTGACTCCATAGACGCGGGCCACCGCCGGATTCGGAACGGCGTTGAACTCCACTCCAATCGAACCACGCGAAACTTTGTGTTCCGGTTTGATGAGCTCGTTGTAAACATACACCACGGTATTGGACGGCATCGCGAAGCCGACGCCCTGATATCCTCCTCCACTGGTATAGATGGCCGTGTTGATGCCGATCACCTCGCCCGCCATGTTGACCAGCGGACCACCCGAGTTGCCAGGATTGATGGCAGCGTCGGTTTGGATGAACGACTCAAACTGCCGGTTAGGAACGATATTGCGTCCTTTGGCGGAAACGATGCCAGCGGTGACCGTCTCATCGAGACCGAATGGGCTTCCCACCGCAAGCACCCAGTCGCCGACCGACATGCTGTCAGAGTTGCCCAGTTTGGCTGCGGGCAACGGCTTCTTGGCGTCAATCTTGATGACCGCAAGATCGGTTTCCTTGTCAACCCCAATCACGATGGCGTCGTAGGTCACGGTGGCGGGATCGTCCATCAGTTTTACGCGGATGCGATCGGCTTTCTCGACCACGTGATTGTTGGTCACGATGTAACCCTTGGAATCGACGATGACGCCGGAGCCCAGGGAGCGCTCGCGCATATCGTCAGGCCCAAAGCCCTGGTCAGGACCGCCCTGACCACCTTGACCACCTTGGCCACCCGGTCCGCCAAAAAAGCGGTTGAAGAAGTCCTGGAACGGGCTGTCTTCGTCACCGCCTGGTCCTTCCTCGCCGGGCGTGCCGCGATGGCCGCGGTGCGGGTTCTTGATCGTCGATTCGGTGCTGATGTTGACCACCGAGGGCTCCATCTGGCGAGCAATCTGGGAAAACTGGCTCGACAACTGCACCGGGGAGGGAACCTGCAGCGGAGTCGCGTCGGCCGAGGGATTCTTCTCCTTGCCCTTCACGCCTCCGGAGACAACTGTGCCAATCAGAATACCTAGCGTTAAGGTCGCCAAGACCACCAAGGTTGAGGCAAAGCGATTGGCCCTAAACTTTTGCCTGAAACCTGAAACTTGCAGATCCATCAAGTGTTCCTCCGGCTAGAAAGCCAAATAGAAATTATACAGTCAGCGCAACTTCGCGGCTGAATTGTGCGGGGATTCACCAGGAGTTCTCATGCCATTAGACGTTGGAAACAGGGAATTGGTCACCAAATCCTGCTAACCCTGCGGCAATGCTAGGTATGAGTGGACTTGCCGCAGCCGGAGTTGCCGTTTGGCTGGAATTTCAGCAGATTCGAGGGCCCGGACGGGATAAGTCGTACACCCGTGAGCTGCCGTCACCAGTGACCCCAGGTTAGCATCCAAAAGACGGACGCGAACCTAGAAGCACCAAGCTACCGCACGATAGCTCCCGAGTCGTCGGCTATCCGTAACCTGACCCACACTCATCGATTTGCCTCGTACACCGTCTTGCCTCCGACCACGGTCCTGAGCACGCGCGTTTTCAGGATCTCGGGCGGCGCGACCTTAGTTAGATCGCGATCCAGGACCACGAAGTCGGCCAGCATGCCTGGCGCCAGCGTTCCCTTGTCTTTCTCGGCGAATTGGGCGTAGGCCGAGCCTGTGGTGTAGGCGTCGATGGCCTGCTCGATGGTGAGCTTCTGCTCGGGAAAATATTCGTTGGTGCCTGCCTCGTTCTTGCGGGTGACAGCCGCATAGATTCCGCGAAACGGAGTGATCGGCTCGACTGGGTAATCGGTGCCGAACGCCAGCGGGATGCCGTCATCGAGGAATTGCTTCCAGGGATAGGAGGTCTTCGCCCGATCGGCGCCAATCCGCTGCATGACCCAACGCATGTCCGTTAGCAAATGACTCGGCTGGACGGAAGCGATGACTCCGAGCGTCTTGTACTGCGCGAACTGGCCGGGCGTGATCACCTGATCGTGCTCAATACGGAAGCGGAAGTCGCGCGTCTTGTCATTCTCTTTCGCGCTGCGCTCAGCCTCAGCGAAAGCGTCGAGCGCCATTTGCGCGGCGCGGTCTCCAATGGCATGAAAACCGATCTGGAAGCCGGCCAGCGCGCGCTCGATGGCCATGCGATTCAGCTTGCCTTGCTCATACTGAGGCAGGCCGGAGTTGCCGGGATCGTCGGAATAGGGCGCCAGCAGCGCGGCCGTGCGCGAACCCAGCGACCCATCCATGAAGCCTTTCAGCATGGCCGTGTGCAGCATGGGATCGTCGGCCCGATGATGCGCGCGGTGCGTCTCCAGCAGGCTGACGGGATCGTCGAACCTCAGCCATTCGCTGATGCGCAGCGTCAGCTTGCCTTCGCGTTCCAAGTCCTCGTAAACCAGAAAGGATTCCCATCTGGAATTGTCCTGGGCGGAGGTGATGCCCCAACGCGCGGCGTCGGCCAGGACAAGTTCGGCCGCGCGGCGGAGACGCGAGGGAGCCGGCGGCGGGATTTTGGACTCGACCAGCCTTCTCGCCGTTTCGCGCAAAATGCCGGTGGGCTGGCCGTCGTGGTCGTGGTCGATTTTGCCGCCTTCCGGAGCTTGCGTCTGCGGTGTAACTCCTCCCACTTTCAGCGCCGCGGTGTTGGCTACGGAGATGTGTCCATCCACCCGGATGAACACTGCCGGATGCGCGCCGCTGACCGCGTCAATGTCCTGGCGGGTCGGTAGCTTTCCGTCCGTCCACAGCGTCTGGTCCCAGCCACCGCCCACGAGCCACTCGCCGGCAGTGGCAGTCTTGGCGCTGGCCGCGATGCGCTGCTGCATCTCCTGGAGCGACTGGGTGCCGCGCAGATCGACGCTGAGCAACTCCAGGCCCGCATGTTCCAGATGAACGTGGGCATCGTTGAAGCCCGGCATCACGAAGTGGCCGCCGAGATCGACAACGTGCGTGTGGGCGCCCTTCAACTTGCGAATATCGTCGTTGGAACCGACAGCGATGATGCGGCCCTCGCGTAACGCCATCGCCTGCGCGCGCGCTGGTGTCGCCTGCGTGTAGATGTCGCCGTTGAGGAAGATGGTGTCGGCTGGCTCGGTGCCCGCAGTTTTGCCCGAAGATGACGCGGGGCTTGCGGAGGTATTTGTATTCACCGCGACTAGCACAAGGACTATCAGCAGAAACAATTTCATTCGTCCACCACTCCGGCGAGCGCGAGGATGAGCAACAGGATGCGCTTGAGTCCGAGGTCCCGGCCAGTCGGGTCGTACCATTCGCCGATGGTATGAGCGCCGCCCCCGCTGCCTCCAGCGCCAATGGCGATCGCTTCCCGTCCGAGCGACAGTGGCACGTTGGCATCGGTGGAGGCCCGCTGAATGCGCGCTGCGTTGTTGAGCTGCGCATCCACCGCGCGGATGGCCTTCAGCAGTTGCGACTCTACCGGCAAATCAGCCGCCGGACGATTGCCGATCACGCGGAACTCTGCCGACAGCAGCTCCTGTTTCTTGTGGCCAGCGCTATCGGAAATCATGGCGTCCACCGCTTCGTGCAGGGCACTCTCTAAGCGGTCGAGTTGTTCCACCGAAGCCGATCGAGTGTCCACCTTCATGGTCGCCGACTCCGGAATGGAGTTGACCGACGTACCGCCGTTGATCATGCCGATGTTGTAGGTCGTCTTCGGCAGGGCGGGCACCGGCGTACCGGCGAAACGATCGATGATCCGTGCCAGCGCAACGATCGGATTAGCGACGCCGAAGTCGCTCCACGAATGGCCGCCGTGGCCCCGTACCGTGACTTCATAACGCCGGCTGCCCAGGCCTTCGGCAATGATGGTGTCGGTGCCTGCGCCATCGAGCACCACCAGCGAAGCTATGTTCGCCGACCACCTAGGCTGGTGAAAGATGTGACGCATGCCGCGCAGGTCGCCTTCGCCTTCTTCTCCCACGTCGCCGATAAAGAGCACCGGAGCGGCGGCCGATAGATTCGCGGCTTGCATGGCGCCGGCAATCGCCAACAAGGCGATAATTCCCGACGAGTTGTCGGAGATGCCCGGCCCATAGAGTTTGCCGGCATCGCGGCGCACCTCGATCGGCGTTCCTGCGGGAAACACCGTATCGATATGTGCGCTCAATGCGATGTAGGAAGCGTTGGGATCGGTACCCGGTCGAACTCCGAAGACGTTGCCTAACTCATCCTGATGCACGTCGGAAAGCGCCAACTCGCTGAAACGAGCTTCGAGCCACGCGCTGCGTGCAGCCTCGCCCCATGGCGGCGCGGCAATCGACGTGACTTCGAGTTGTAAGTCTTCCAACTCGCGGGCGTGCGAGCGGAACCAGGCAAACGCCTCGTGGACCTTGCGCAATTCGGCCGCGCGCGCCACCTGTTGCTGCGCCGAGCGCGATGCCTGGGATTCACTGAAAGGCAAGGCTTCCGTGGAAGAGGCACGCACTGGAGGACCGGGACCCATGGCGGATGCCCCATACTAATACGCCGGTTGAAGCGAGCGAAAGCGATTAGGTGGACTTCGATTCTTTCGGTCGCAAGCCGGCTGCCTGCCGCTGTCGGAACCAATTACCGGATTCTCACGAACGGATTCTCGATCCGGATGCCGGCAATCATTTGTCCCGCGTTCAGATCCTCCGAGAGGATCCTGGCTGCGCCGCTCTTGAGTGCCGAGGCAACAATGAGGGCGTCCCAGAACCCTATGTGAGATTCATCCTCGATTCGGAATGCAGTTGAGATTTCTGCCGGGCTAGTATCGACACACCAGACTGCATACGTGTTCACGACGAGCCTGCCAGACTCTCTGGGCAAAGGATGCGCAACCTTGCGTGTGGCATTGACATAGAATTCCTGCAGCACCTGCATGCTGACAATGCCGGAGCGCTCACTCCATAGTTCAGCGAGGATCGCCCTGGCGGCATGATGTTTGCTTTTGGCATCGACGTCGTGAGCGTAGATGAGGACATTGGTGTCAACAAAGGTCTTATCGTTCATGCAGTTCATCGCGGCTGGCGGGAGCTAGTCCTCCCAGATGGAAGCCGTGCTCAAGAAGCTGAATGGCCTGTCGTTCAGCACGTTCATAAGCCTCTTCTTCGCCGACAAGGATTTCAATCTGTTGGGCAAGCAGGCCGCTAATCGAAGTATCCCTCCGGGCGGCAAGCACTTTGGCCTTGCGGAGGGTCGGTTTACTCAAGCTGACTGTGACATTCTGTTTGGGGGAATCTTGTGACATCGCCGCTTAACTCCTCACGTCAATTACGTGTAACACGTATTTGACGTGTAGTCAACGGAAGTCTGCGCGCACTGGCGGGTTTTCTTTCGAACTCGACTCGCCTACGACGCTGGCCGGTTGTTTCCAATTGTCTGCCGAACCAACGCACTCAGGACTAGAATTTGCATTGAGAGTCAGGAATCGCCGCAAACTTCCATGCAAAAAAGGGGGAGAGCTTTCACCCTCCCCCGTGCGACAGAGGCGACATCGGTTCGTAGGATTCTCTGACCCACGGATTGGTTGTACGGCATGCCAGAACTTGACACGGCCGAGCAAGCGGGGACGGTTCCGGAGATCGCCAGGATTCCCGGAACCGAAGAGTGCAGCGTGACCCTCGATGGGGTAAGGTGGCGCTATCTTCATGCCGGTTCCGGTCCGCCGCTGCTGCTGATCCATGGCTTCATGGCCTATTCCTTTTCCTGGCGCTTCAACCTGGAGGCGCTGTCCCGGCATTTCTCGGTCTATGCCATCGATTTGCCGGGCTGTGGCTTTTCGCAGCGCACCGATGCGCCGCAATGCTCGCTGGCCAGCGATGCCGAAGGCGTTCTGCGCTTCATGGATCATTTCGGAATGGAACAGGCGGACGTGCTGGGCACCTCTCGCGGCGGCGGACTGGCGATTGTCCTGGCTGCTCTGGCCGCGCAACGGTCGATGCGACAGCGCATCCGGCGACTGGTGCTGGTTTGTGCGATCAATCCCTGGTCGAGTTACGGACGGCTGTTGACCCGCTTATTATCCACCGCGCTTGGCGGTTTCTCCGTCACTCACGTCCTACCCAGGCAGCACTGGATGATGCTCCGGTACTTTCGCAAATTGTATGGCGATCCGACGCGTATCGCGCCCGGCAGCATCGAAGGCTACACCGCGGGATTGGAGGTGCCGGGAAGCTTTGAGCATATGCTGCGCATTGTGCGGTCGTGGCATTGCGACCTGGCACTTATCGAGGAGTCTTTGCCGGCGATCAGTGAATTGCCCACACTGCTGCTCTGGGGTTCCTGCGACACCGCGGTGTACCCGTCGTCGGCCCATGCTCTGCAGCGCCGCTTGAAAAACAGCGCGCTGGCGATGCTCGATGGCGTCGGCCACGTTCCTTACGAGGAAGTGCCCGACGAGTTCAATCGGGTGATTTGCGACTTCCTGTTGCGCGACATGCCGCGAACGCCATTGGAAACCGCGGCCGAGTCACCGCAGCCGTCGTCTTTTTCCGGCTCGCCTAGCGGATTCATTCAATCGCAAAGTGGAGCCTAGTCTGCGGCCGGATTGTCGCGCTGAAAAACTTCGGCTTCGGCATGGCGAACCGGCAGCCATGCCGCCAACCCTGCCCCCAAATACATGGCTCCTACAATCCAGAAGCCGTAGGTCAGCCCGTGGCGATGGGCGGCTTCGCCCGCCAGCAACGACGTTCCGATTTGCAGGGCGCTGGCCACGAAGGAGAAAGTATTTTGTACCCGTCCCATGAAGTGACGTGGCACCAGTTGCATCATCTCGCTGGAGAGAGCAATGCCGCCCACGCCGCGGCTGGAGCCCATCATGAAGTAAATGGGCACCGCCAGCGCCAGCCAGCGCGAGACTGGCAGCAGGAAGAGCGACAAGGCAATGATGGACATGGTCAGCGTGACTGAACGGTTGGCGCCGTGCCGCCGGATAAACGTCGAAGCGTAGAAAACACTGACGAAGGCCCCAACCGCCCAGCCGGCATTCAGCCATCCATAGCCAACGGCCCCGCCGTGCAGAATGCGTTCGCTCAGCGGCGCCGACAGCACACCCTGGGTCATCATGGCGGCTACAAACAGCGCCCAGGCGATGCCGATCAGCAGCACCCGGCGGTTCGCCCGAACATAGCGGTAGCCTTCTCCGAGCTCGTGGATATAGCGCGCAACTGCGCCCGAGGGTGAAGCCAATGCCGCATTCTCCGATACAGGACGCGAAACCGTCACTCTGCCCTTGCGCACCTGGAGGATGCAGGCCAGCGAAACGGCGTAACTGGCGCAGTCAATGAGCAACACGCCACCCAGACCGACGTGGTTGTACATGAAGCCGACCACTGCGCCAGCCATCAACCAGCCACCCTGCAGCGCCGCTAATAACAGCGAGTTCGAATCCAGCATCTTGTCGTCCGGCGTCAGCTCCTGGATGAGCGCGTTAACAGTGGGAAAGAACATCCAGAAACCGATGGCCACCAGGACGTTCATGGCGTACAGGTGCCATAGCCGCACATGATGAGTGAACACCAGCATGGCGACAAAGAAGATGATGGCCCCGCGCGCCGAGTCCAGCCACAACATCAGGTGACGGCGGTCTTCGCGGTCGATGAGCACGCCGGTGAAGGGCAACAGCAGCATCGAAGGAAGGGTTTGCAACGCGATTAGCGCCGCCAGCGATACCTCCGAATGCGTGGCTTGCAGGATGTACCAGATCACGGCGGCGGAGTTCATGCCGCTGCCGATCATGGAAATGAGATTGGCTGTGAAGATCAGCCGCATCCCACGGTGTCGGAACATCTCCCTCATACTATTCAACTGTAACCCAGTGGCGGCGTGCAATTCTGCCAGCCCACCCTGAAGACGCGAGCATTGCTGTTCCAGACGCACAACTCCCCGGTGAATGGGCATTCAATTCTCATGGAATGTTCGTTCCTCGTGAATGCTCGACAATCTCACTTATCGGTGTGCGGTAGCTCATAGCGAATTGCGGCCAGAAGAGCTACGATTTGCGGGAATACGACCCTCGGCATTCGCCCCGTGCGGATAGTCCACAAACCCGTCCGGCGGCTGCCCGGGGCAGTCATCGAGGTGCATCATGCGTTTCGCACGTCAACTGATTTTCTTCGGGACGCTGATTTTCTCTCTTGCGGGTTGGTCGCAAGCCGTCAAGATCGTAATTCCAGCCGGATCGCCGGAAGACAAGGAATTAGCGACGATCACCGCCGAGTCCGATGCGCAGAAGCGCATAAGTCTCTACCAGGAGTTCCTCAAAACATATGCCGACAGTAAGCCTGCCGTAGCTTATGCGGACTGGCAACTCTCGCAACAATATCTCTCCGCGGGCGACACTGCCAGGGCGTTGGAATATGGCGACCAAGCCCTGGCACTCTATCCCAATAATCTCGACATCATCGTTTCCCAGGCCGGGGTGGCGCAGGCCATGAAAGACAATGGCAAGATCATTGATTACGCCGCCAAGGGAGCAGCGGTGTTCCATTCCATCTCCACCCAAGCGAAGCCCGCCGACGTCTCCGATGCGGATTGGGCCTCTCACGTGAATCAGGAGCAGAATTCGGCGCGCCCCAACTACGAGTTCCTGGAAACGGCTGCCTACAACGCCATAGCCGCTGAGCAAGACCCAGGCAAGCGCATGAGCTACATCGAGAAGTTCACTCCGGCGTTCCCTAAATCGGAATTCGAGCAGCCGGTGTCGCAACTTGCGCTCTACAGCTTGCAACAGCTAAACCAGCCGCAACGACTGGAGGCCTACGGAGAAAAAGCGTTGGCGGCCAATCCCGATAGTGTTCCCACACTGCTCATGCTGGCCAATGCCTATGCGGAGGACCCAAAGCAAGCGGCCAAGGCAATCACTTATGCGAACAAGGTGATCGCCCTCGAAGGCCCAGAGGCGGCCACTGCCGACAAGTCGAAGAAGCTATCGGCGGGAGTGGCGCACTCCACCCTGGGCTATGCGTATTTGAAACAGGACAAGCCGGCGGCAGCCGTACCCGAGCTCAAAACAGCGGTGAGCCTGTTACAGGACGATCCCCAAGCCCAACAGGCTGCGCTTTTCCGGCTGGGTTATGCCTACGCGAAGCAGAACCGCAAAGCCGAATCCGTTGCTGCCCTGCAGAAGGCTGCTGCGATGGACGGTCCGTATCAGGCACTCGCACGCGACATGCTGAGCAAGGTGAACGCAGCAGGCAAGAAGTAGATGCCCAAAGCCGCGCTCATTTCTTGACCAGTGCGTCGGAAAGCAGGCGGGCTTTGGTGGCCAGGTTATAGGCGCGCTCGAAGTCATTCTCCGAGGTGGCCTTGCGCGACTGATCAATGTAGGTTTTGATCTGCGCCACCATGGCTTGCTCGTCATGGTTCAGTGTGCGATTCACGCTCTTCAAATTTTTCTCGGCGGCGGCAAGCAAGTCAGCGGTCGTCTGTTTCTGTTGGCTCACCTGCTGGCTGCTGACGTCGGCGGCGATGGCAGTGTCAGGGGCGCCCTCAGCCGGACTCGGCACGGGATGGGCCGCGGCCACCGTAGCATTGCCGGTTGAAGTCACGGGAGTGTTTTCTGGGCTGGTGGCCGGAGGCTGGACCGGTTTTCTTCGGTGACGCGGCGGGGCTTTCGGCTTCTGCGGTTCCGGAGCGGGAACCTCCTGTTTGGGCGGCGGAGGGGGCGGAGCGGTCTCAGAAATTTCGTCCGGTAGCGGGACCGAGACGATGGGAGCCTGCGCCTGTGGCGGAAGCTGTGGCTTTTTCTTTTTGCATGCCACGCTCAGCAACAACGACAACGCCAGAACCCAAGCGGCGAATTGGCGCCAAATGTTCATGCGAAGTTCTGCAATGTCGCTGCCACGCTAGTCTCTGTCTGGGCGGCCACCCGAGAGCAAGCGAGCAGAACAACTGTTCTCCATGATAAACCTCGGGCCGCACGATCTGAACACCGTGGCATTGCGGTTGTATGCCCGCACATCCTCACGATCAGGTGCGAGTCGCGATTTCCGTATCTTTTACCTCGCGCGCGCCCGCCAAAGGAATGACCAGGCGGAACGTGGTCCCTTGACCCATCTCGGTCACGAAATCAAGGGCGCCATTGTGCAGTTGCAACACGCGGTAGCTCATCGCCAGACCAATGCCGCTGCCCACCTTCTTGGTGGTGAAATACAGGTTGAAAATCTTGTCGCGAATCTCTGGAGGAATCCCGGTGCCCTGATCGCGCACCTCGATCGTGGCCGCCGTATCGTCCCGGCGTGTGACCATAGTGAGCACGCCGCCGTCGTTCATGGCCTGCACTCCATTGATCACCACGTTCAGCAGGGCCTGCTTAATGAGGTCGGCATCGGCCCTCACGGGCAGCGCCTCGCTGCCCAAGTTGGTTTCCACCTTCACCCCTTGGCGGGCGGCTTCCGGCGCGGCCAGCAGGGCAACTTCCTCCATCAAACGGCGCAAATCGAAGTCGGACAGGCGCAACTCCAAAGGACGATTGAAGTCCACCAGCGTCTGCACCACCCGATCCAAACGATGGATCTCGCGTCCGATGATGTCCATGTGGCGCCGGGTGTCAGGATCGATCTCGCGCATCTTTTCGCGCAGCAGCTCGAGATGGACCACGATGGCATTGATGGGGTTTTTCACTTCATGGGCAACACCGGAGGTCAGCCGTCCGATGGCGGCTAGACGGCGGGACAGTTCAATTTCGTTTTCGATTCGGCGCACCGATTCCGCGTCCCGCATGGTGAGAAGCGCGCCGATACGCTCTCCGCGCTCGGCGATGAAATCCAGCGCTATTTGTATGCGCCGGCCATTTTCCAGCTCGATCTCACGCTGCGGGATGGGCTGGAGCAGAGCGAAAGCATCCAGCACGATGCGGCCCAGCTTGTTGGCATCGTTGAATACCTCCTCCACCACCCTTCCCAGAATCTCTCCCCGCGGACGGCCGACGAAGCGTTCGGCCGAGGCGCTTACCAGCACCACCCGGGTATCGCGCGTAAACAGGACCAGTCCGTCCTGCAAGGTGCCCATAATCTGGTCGAGGTTCTCTTTGAGGGCGCTAAAAACTTCTTTCACGTCGCGGATCTGCCGGCCCAGACGATCAATCTTGGTGTTGACCAGCCCATACTCGTCGGTTTCCTTCGGATTAGGCTCGGGTGCAATGTCGGGCACGCCCACGGTCATCAGGTCCAGACGACGGCCAATCGCCTCCAACGGGCGCAAGGCAATGTTTGACACTCCGGCTGCTAACGCCAGCGACAGCAGGATGGCGAGGGCCGAGAAGAAAACAGCGCGCGTCAGTTGCGGCTGGACTTCGCTTTTCAGAAACACCGTGGAGATGCCGACGCGGATATCGCCGAAAGGTTGCCCCTCGCGCTGGATGGGCAGGTAAACGTCGTAAACTTTCGGCTTGCCGTACACGGCCTCGAGCTGGCGGCGGAAGCTGCCGTTATGCACATTCCTGAAGTCTTCCCGCGACTCCAGTTGAAAGCCAATGGCGGAGGGGTCGGTGTGCACGATGGCGCGGCCATTTACATCCGTAATGGCGGCATCGGCGATGGTGGGAGAATAGCCGACGATGGATTGCAACAGCGTGTTCAGCCCGGAGTCAGTCCGTAGGGCTTCATCCAACACCGCATTGACCTGCGCGGGATCGTTGGTATCGATAAAGGCGCTGCTGAGGTCAAGCTGCGAAGCTTCGCGAGCGCTCTCCCGGATCTCCTTGGCCACGAAGGCGGCGTTGTCATAAGCCTCCGCCGTGCGCTGCCGCACCACGTGCGAGACGTACAGATAAGAAAAGGCCGCGACCAGCGCGAACACCATACCGCTGATCGCAAGCACCAGCTTCGTTTTCAGCCGGATTTGAGCCATGGGAAACTCGCGCTGCCTGGGATGTTGCCAGAATCATAGCAGCCGCCGAGGACGGCGGAAAAGGTCGCAGCTCGCCGGAAGGGGCTAGCTCCTTGTTTGTAAGTGGCACATCGGCGACGGGTTAAGCTGACGACAGCGCAGCCGGGTGAGGGCAGTGTGGTAAGGTGGCAGGGGCACGGCGGGTGCCTGAACAACGAAAACTTCCCCATCCGCGTCCAATGGTAGAAGCCCACGCGCTGCGGGGGTAGCATCCGCGGCGTGGTTGCTACGGTAAGGCAGGAGAGAACAAGTGGCCCAACCGGCAATGGAAGAGAGCAAGAAGTTACAAGGCGAGACAGTAACCAAACTCCGCATTCTGTCCCACGACCTCAGCAATTACATCGAAACCATCATGCAGGCTGCCTATCTTCTGGCCCAGGCGAAACTAGACGAGAACAACAAGAAGTGGCTCGACTTGATCGATAAAGCAGCGCAAGATGCGGCCCAAGTCAATCGCGAGATTCGCGAGATACTGCGTTCGCAAAATTGAGGGTCGGGTTCGTCAGGTGGAGTCGGGATCGGCAAGATCGAAAGGGCAAACTCCACCGCCAGTTCGTCCAACCTTTTCCGCTTCGCCGCCACAACTACTTGGCAGGCCCGCTTGGAAGTGAACGCTGTGCTGCAGGCGCGGCTCGGTTGGAGACGGCGCGAGTTGGCAGGTGAAAGTACTCGCCAACTCGCGACCGCGTGCTATCGAGAAAATTATTACTTGCGCATAGCGGACATCTTGTTCAACTCATCCACCAACGGTTTACCAGCAGCCGGGACGGGGGTTGCGCCACCACGGACAATCTGCGCAGCATCGATCTCTTTCCCGTACAGCTCCTTGTTGGCGTCGTTGTCCGTCCCCATCGAAGCGCTGCCTAACGAAACTCCGGCAAAAAGTCCTTTCGCTTGGGAATAGGTGAGTATGTCGACGTTGGGGTCATTGAATCCGGCCGCGTTCGCACTCGAGGGACCGGCGGTGGCATTGGCATCCGCGCCCAGCTTCAATTTGCCCGAGAGGACCTTGTCCGCACCCCTCGTGGTCATCACGAACAACACATAATCGGTGGAAGTGCTGCCCAATTGCAGTCCCAAGCTGCCCGTGTCCAAGGTGTACATGGAGGGAGCACTCCATTCGCCCGTCATCCCCTTACCGGTACGGCAGCTAAGCACGCCCCGTCCGTAAGTCCCGCCGATGCCAATGGCAACTTTCTTGACGCCAGGATAGACCAGCACGCATACCGTCTTGTCCAGAACGTCCTGCGGTACCTCATGCTTGTCAAGGATGGTCGTGAGAACCGTTGTTGACTCAGACAAGCGCTTCGAGTATTTGTTTTCCGCAAACAGCGGCAGTGCAATCGCAAAGCACATCAAAAGCAAAGTGAATTTCTTTGTCATAGGAATCCTTTCGTTGACCCACGCTGAGAACTGTAAAGCAAGGGCAAGATTTTCACAACCGGGAAGGTGGGGCACCTAACTACCCAGGCAGCCAAATATTGGGCCGGGGCACACAGCTCTTACGTTCACACGTCTCGCGTTTTCGAGGGATCTCGGCGGAGGAACGTGGGCTGCCCGGTTCGACCCAGGCAGCCGTGAACAGCATTAGGAAACCAGTTGCGCGTCCATGGTGATGCTGGCATTGAGGACCCGGGAGACAGGGCATCCCTTCTTGGCATTTTGGGCGGCCTCGTCGAACTTCGCCTGGTCCGCTCCGGGGATCTTGGCCTTTACGTCGAGGTGTACGCTGGTAATGGTAAAGCCAGCCTCGGTTTTGTCCAGGGTCAAGGTCGCCTTGGTATCGATGCTCTGCGCCGTCATGCCCGCGTTGCCAAGCTGTGCGGACAGTGCCATGGAAAAACAACCGGCATGCGCTGCGGCAATCAGTTCCTCCGGATTCGTTCCGGCCCCGTTTTCAAAACGTGTGCTGAAGGAATACTGGGTTTGATTGAGGACACCACTCTGTGTCGAAACGGTGCCCTTTCCGTCTTTTAAACCACCCGACCAGTGAGCACTGGCTGTGCGTTGCATTCGATCCTCCTTAGGAAGCGAATCTATTGTATCGCGACGTTGCACGAGAAGCAGTGCCGGCTGGAAACACGTGGGAAAGCGCAGTTGCTCCGTCAGCGTCACTGACTTTGGTGGTCAGCTTGCAACGGGTTCAGTAGAAGTCGGAGCAACTGAGGAAATATCCGCACTGCGGACAGACTAACTTGCAGTGGTTTTGCTGCAGGTTCGCAGAACAGTTGGGACAAACCTGTGAGGGCTGCAACGAAGCACTCTGCGCGGCTTTGATCGCAAAGTCGGCGCGCGGCAAGCGATTTGGGTTTTTACCGGCACCGTCCGTCATGTTTACACCGCGATAATGGTCCAAGTATTTTTACCATAAGACGAAATTCGGTGCGACGACAGGAAACGCGGGCATGATCCATGATCTTAGATCAGCACCAGAACGCGCAAGAGTGGTACAGTCCCCAGGGACCGAATTCCCAATTAGTACATGTACTTCCGTTACAAAGGGAGCGCGAATTTTGTGCCACCTGATATGGCGGTATCTATAATGCGAACTGTAGTACCAGGTTCATGGAGCCCAACACGCGCGACCGAACACACTTCGTCCATCTTTGGAAAAAGCGCGTGTGGACTAAGGCAAACGTAATACAGCTAGGTCTATTAACTAGCTGATATAACTGCTGTTATCACAGATTGCCAGATCTGGCCGAAGATTTGCCGGCAGCAGATTTATCCACTCGGAACGGAAGACACAGCGCTCAGAAAAGCTCAACTCAGGAGGTCGTATAAACCGTGAAACAGACAATCATCGCCGCCCTAGCCGCCTTAATGTTAGCCGGAGCTCTTACTGCCGTGAGTGGCGCGACCTCCGTCGGTCAACCCAATACAGCCGTCGTCATCGGGGAAGGCTCCGCACCGATGCCTACGACTTTGCCCCCCGCGATGAACGAGAGCAATTAGTCATCGCGCTCCAATGGTTTGTTACTTGCTAAGAACTCTGCTCGATCACGACAAGGAGAAACTGTATGAAACACGTTTTGATTCTAGTCATCTGTACTCTGTTGTCCGCCGGTATCCTGTGCGCCGCCACCAGTCCGGTTCCTGCCAATCTGATGGCACAGCCAGCCATTGCGAGTGATGGCGCTTCTTCGATGACATCCTGCATCGTCGGCGAATTCTGCGGTGTCGGTGCCGACTTATTGGCTCCGGGCGAGGGCGCGCCAATCCCGTGGTGCTATCCTGGCACTCCCTGCCCCATCCCAGTAGTTACGTCTGCACGGGCGGGCGAGGGCGCGCCAATCCCGTGGTGCTATCCTGGCACTCCCTGCCCCATCCCAGTAGTTACGTCTGCACGGGCGGGCGAGGGCGCGCCAATCCCGTGGTGCTATCCTGGCACTCCCTGCCCCATCCCAGTAGTTACGTCTGCACGGGCGGGCGAGGGCGCGCCAATCCCGTGGTGCTATCCTGGCACTCCCTGCCCCATCCCAGTAGTTACGTCTGCACGGGCGGGCGAGGGCGCGCCAATCCCGTGGTGCTATCCTGGCACTCCCTGCCCCATCCCAGTAGTTACGTCTGCACGGGCGGGCGAGGGCGCGCCAATCCCGTGGTGCTATCCTGGCACTCCCTGCCCCATCCCAGTAGTTACGTCTGCACGGGCGGGCGAGGGCGCGCCAATCAACCTCGATCAGGAGAGGCTGCTGATGGCGCTATAGGAGACCCCACCAGAGGAAAAAAGCCGTCCGAAAACCGCCCCTACCAGGGCTAGCGAGCATGGTCCTCAGTCGTCCTGAAACGGCGGTAATGGTACAGTACGGCGCTTGCATTGCGCCGATTGCAGAGCTATGATCAAATAGCGTTATGCATTTACGCCAGCTCGATTACATCCTTTGGTGCGCCGGCCCCCTCATGCAGTTAGGGGTGCTGGTGGCGATGTACCGGCGTGGACTGCACCGCGATTATCCTTACTTCTTCAACTATGCGCTCCTGCAAGTTGTTAGCGATCCGGTCCTCTTTGTGATCCAGAGGCATTCCTACACGCTGTACTACTGGAGCTACTGGGTTTCGACGGCCCTCAGCGCTCTACTTTCGTTCGCCGTTCTTCAGGAGATCTTCCACGACGCATTTCGTCCCTACGAGGCCTTACGAGACCTGGGTGTGATCCTATTTCGCTGGTCGGCCCTGGTGGTGCTTTTGGTCGGGGTCATGTGGGCCATGACCGCCGCGCGCTCGAGCCAGCTTGACCTCTTCACCAATGGGATTTTTCTAGTTCAACGAAGCGTCTGCTTAATGCAGTGCGGATTGGTGTTTTTCCTGCTGCTTTTCGGTAAATATCTTGGCATCTCGCGACGCCACGTTCTGTTTGGTATCGCATTAGGATTCGGTATCTTCGCCTCCGTCAGCATGTTGGTTGCGGCGGCCGCGTCTTCGCACGCGACATTTGTGCTTGCCTCAGTTTTGAGCCAGATCGAGAGTGCTGCATACGACTTCGCTGTCATAATTTGGCTGGGCTACACCGCTCTGGCGCCAGTTGGTAGCAGGGTTGCTCTGGCCTCCGCTCGGTCGAAGGACTGGAATTACGCGTTGGAGGATGCCAGGGTTCAGCCCGCAGCGGACAGCTTGCTGGACACCATGGATCGCACGGTTGAGCGTCTGCTCTATCCGCGGGAAGAAGCCAAAGCCAGCGTTGCCGCCAGCAATCGGTCCTAGTTTAATAACTCCTACCGTCCTGCCTGTCCGCCGCGGTTTCGGCGGGTTTTCTTTTAGACATCCCGTCCCGGCCCCAATTAAACCGGTGTTTTGGTTTTTCGCGGTGGATTGAAGAATGGCAGAGAACGGACGGCGGCTGACATCTTGTGCCGGACCGCTTCCACGGTGATTTCCATCTGCAGCGTGGTGCCCGGCGTTGCGTGCTGAGTCTGCAAACTTGCCAGCGCAATCAGTTTTTTCAGCAGAGGCGACCAGGTCGTCGAAGTTGCTTTCCCGACCTGATCGCGCCCTTTGTACACGGGTACATGTACGCGCGAAGCGGTAGCGGGCGTTTGCGGCGCCAGCCCCATGCGGTCAAATAGCGTTTCCACTTCGTTCCAGTCGATTTCCAACCCCATCAAGAGCCGCCGCGGTCCAGTCTGTTTTTCTTCCAGAAGCGCTCGCCGGCCGATGAAATTTTCTTTCTGGTAGTGGACGAGTTTGCCCAGACCGACTTCGGCGGGAGTGTATTTTTGCGACGCGATGAGGGCCTTCTTGCTGCTGATGTAATCCACGTCGGCCAGGATCAGCCCGGCCTCGATGCGGGCCACATCGAGGGCCAGCATGCCCGTAGGGTGTATATCGAATCCCCGGCCCGCCTCCATCAGCGCGTCCCACACCTTGACGGCGTCCTGCCACCGGATCCAAATCTCGTAGCCCAGATCGCCGGTGTAGCCAGTGCGCGATATGTCCACCGGCACGCCGCCAATCTCGCCGCTGGTCTTGCGGAAGTACTTGAGGTCCTCGATTTCGGCTTCGGCGATGCTCTTCAGCAGTTTTCCCGAGGTTGGTCCTTGCAACGCCAGGGCAGCGACTTGGCCGCCGCTTCAAGGACCTGAGCGGCGAAGACAAGTACAACCAGGTACAGCTAATGACCATGAGCGCCATCGACTTTCTCGATCAGTGGTTCGAGACCGACGTGCTCAAGGCGACCATGTCGGCCTCTGGAATCATTGGGGCTTTTCTGGGGGTGCGCTCGCCGGGGACAGCCTACGTGCTGCTGTACCACTACATGGGCGAGATTGACGGCGCGTTTCGCGCCTGGGGTTTCGCGCGCGGCGGAACCGGAGCCATCTCCAACGCGATCGCCGATGCGGCACGCGAGCTTGGAGTCGAGATCAAGACCCAGACTGCGATCACCCAGATTCTGGTCCGCGATGGAAAGGCCGTCGGCGTTGCCACGACAAGTGGCGACGAGTACTACGCGTCCGTTATCTCGTCGAGCGTTGATCCCAACCTCACGTTCCTGAAGATGCTTGAGCCTCAGCACCTGAGCGACGAATTTCGCGATCAGGTGAAGCGCTATAAATACCGCGGCTCGTCGGGAAAGGTGAACCTTGCGCTCGATGGCCTACCTGACTTCACGTGCCTGCCGGGCGAAGGACATCATCTGCGTGGCGCCATCTCCATTTCTCCCAGCGTGGACTACATGGAGCGCGCCTACGACGATGCCAAGTATGGCAACTACTCGCGCCGGCCCTACGTTGATATGGTCATCCCCAGCCTCACCGATCCTTCGGTGGCGCCTCCGGGCAAGCATGTGATGTCGTGCTTCGTGAAGTACGCGCCGTACAAGTTGAAAGAAGGCACGTGGGACGAGAAGCGTGAGGCCTTTGGCGACAACGTGATTGATACCATCGCTGAATTTGCGCCCAACCTGAAGAACATTATTGTGGGCCGCCAGGTGGTCACGCCGCTCGATCTGGAGCGCGAACTTGGACTGACCGAAGGCAACATTTTCCAGGGCGAACTTTCACTGGAGCAGTTGTTTTTTCTGCGACCGGTGCCTGGCTGGGCGCAATACAAGACGCCCATTAAGAATCTATGGATGTGCGGTTCGGCCACCCATCCGGGTGGCGGCATCATGGGTGCTCCGGGACGCCTGGCCGCACTGGAAATCCTGAAGCACCCGAAAGGGACCAGCTAGTCATGCCGGAGACGCGCGATGTCGGGCGGGCACATCTTTCACGGGGAGTTGGCGCTCGATCAGTTGTTCACTATGCGTCCGCTGGCTGCTGCACCTGGTCCACTCGCGCCACCACCTGCCACGTCCGCCCAAACACGTTCTGGCGCTCCAATTCGGCGACGCGTGCGTCCACATACCACAAAGCCGGAATGGTGTAAGCCAGATCCAGCGGGCTCCGGTCGTTGTAGGACGCAAGGATGTCGTGCAGCGAAATGTCCATGACTAGCTCATCTAATGGGGTTCGCCGAGAATCATAGCAGGCACGGGCGCAACAAAAGGGCGCAACAAAAGAGTTGACGGCCAGCCGCTGGCGTGTTTCCTTGTCCCCATGCATTCCCCAACAGAGTCTCTGGAAGTTGTACAGGCCACGCCGGCCGATGTAGGCGACGTGGCGCCCCTCTTCGATGCCTACCGGCAGTTCTATGAGAAGCCGCCCGACCTGGAAGCGGCGCGCCGTTTTCTGTTCGCGCGGCTGAGCAAAGGCGAGTCGGTGCTGTTTCTCGCCCGTCACGGCGCGCAAGCGGTTGGCTTTGTGCATCTCTATCCCGTATTTTCGTCGGTCAACTTAACCCGACACTGGATCCTCAACGACCTTTACGTGGTGGCCGATGCGCGCAAACTTGGCGTTGGACGCGCCCTGATGAAGCGCGCTCATCAACTGGCAGAGGACACGCAAGCCGACAGCCTGACCTTGGAGACGGCGATCGACAATTACGCCTCGCAAAAGCTTTATGAAAGTCTGGGCTGGAAGCGCGATGAGCAGTTTTACCGGTATTGTTTGCCGCTGTGACGGCGGCCCGGATTTTCATTTAACAGCCTGCAATGAAGATCAACGCAAGCGCCAATCGAGCGGCCACCGAACCCGACGCTTCCCCGCAACCCAGGCGGGTCCTTGGTTTCCGCGATCTGGTGATGTTCTACGTGGTGGCTACGCTGAGCCTGCGCTGGATTGCGGTGGCGGCCAGCGCGGGGCCGGGCACGGTGGTGATCTGGCTGATCGGCCTGGCGACCATCTTCATCCCGCTGGCATTGTGCGTGCTCGAACTGTCTTCGCGCTATCCCCAGGAAGGCGGCATGTATGTCTGGAGCAAGCGCGCCTTCGGCGACTTCGCCGGCTTTCTGACCGGGTGGATTTACTGGACCAGCAACCTGCCTTATTTCCCCGGAGTGCTTTACTTCGCGGCCAGCAATGCTCTTTATGTCGGCGGCAGCAAATGGAAAGGATTGCAAGGCAGTGCCGCATTCTTCATGACATTTTCGCTACTGGGGCTTGGGCACATCAGCACGGCTCAAACAAATTCGCAAGCTCGTCTAGGTTTCCGAGTTGTCCTTTGGGCTGCCGCGTTTGCCCCAGTGAGCAGAGCGGGTGCCATCCGGGTTGCGAACTTTCGAGAGTTCCCACACCCGCCGGAAGCGCGTCGATCGCTCCGTTCCAAACACGTCCTCATAGCGGATGAACCCGCGGAAATGAATAAACTTCTTCCCCTCATCAATCGCTTCGATGTCCGGCTGTTCCAAATTCATCTTGGGAAATATGCCTTCGACGGTCCCCTCAAGCACTCTGTTGTTGGGACTGATTACCTGTGGAATGCTCATTGCCGGCCACCACTTCGCATCATCCGGTGGCTCCAGCGAATCCACGATTTCAGCCCGGGCGCATGAGCTCGTAATGTAGGCCTCCGTGGCGCCATGAAGCGTGACTTTGTACTTCAGTTTCGCCGGGCCGGGCGGCAGCGGCCATTCCAGGGGCATCACTTCCACGCGAAGGTGAGCGCGTTCGCGGCTGATGAACATTTCGATGTTCTGCCGGGCGGTTTCTGCACTTTTCTCGGCCAGAGCAACCGACTTCTCCAGAATCCCGGTCTGGCGCTCCATCTGGTTGGCCTGGCGCTCGATGGCCCGCAAATTCCCCCACAACAAAAAGACCTGAAGCCCACCGACGGCCACCAGGAAAAAAGTGAAGAGCCAGTAAGCGCGGTCGCTCCAATCTTTGGTGATCGACAGGGGAGGAAGGTCGCTCACCTTGACGGTCTGGGTGGGCTCGCCAGCTCCGTTTCCGCTGGTACCCTGGCGGTTGCTGGTGCTATCGAGAGAAGGCGCGGAGCCTTGAGCAACCAGGGTTTCGCCGCGATTGGCGCCTGTCCCGCTGTTCTGAGCTCGGTAGGTTGCACTTATGTTCTGGACGGGATTGCCTGGCTGAACGGAGTCGCCGAGCGTGGCAGGTGCTTTCCCGGCGGATGCCGAAGAAACTTGCAGGGCGAAAGAGAGCACGGCAAATGCCAGAAGTTTCATGCGCGACAAATTGTAAAGCAAGAATGGGAGAAACGAGCAGTCATCTGAATCTTAAGTAGTGGCGCCAGTTTGAATCGGGCGCAGCAAGGAGCGCGGTCAGCCTTGGGAACTGCCTGCAGGCCAGGAGTTACTTATCGTCTTTGCCTTCTCTCCCAATAGGCGCCGCCTGGCTGACACCCTCGCCGACGTGCTCTCTCTCCAGAACCGCCAGTTTCCGCTTGGCGTGGGACACCGGGTTGGCTTTGCCGGTGGCCGTGTGACACCTTTCTCCGGGTTTAGCACCACAGACTGGGCATTCGAAGTCTATTGCGTTCATGCCCACAGTTTACGCCATTCGCCAAGCCGTTCAAATCCGCTAAATTTCAAACTGCGCCATTACCGAATCTTCCATTCGCTACACTGAGGCGAATTCCGTCCGCCTGTGCCACCGAATTCTCGGCCCGACGGTTCCCGATATAAGGGCTGGGGCGACGATCGCTGCGACAGCTCTGGCTATTGCTTCTCTTTTTCCTCACCCGGCTTGGCGGTGAGCGTTAATCCGAAGATCGACTGGCTCCCCACCCCGGCGACATTGCGGCCGCGCGGCTCCTCGGGACCCGGCAGGTACAGCGTCTTGCAATGCTCGCAGCGATAGATCTCCATGTGATCGCCAAAGGCTTGCCGGACATCGCCGCAGGCTTGCTCCAGCACGTCCGCCAGGTAGAACCAGCGTTTCAGATGGCCGCCGCAAAGCTTACCTTTTTCATTGGGCTCGTTGCAGGCGCGCTGAAATTGCTTCTTGTACTTGAGCTTGTGCTTGGGAAGCTGGGGAGGATCAGTCGCGATCATCTCGGGCATGAAGGCAGTATCGCTGGTTGTGATGAATATCTCAAGACCACGGACAGCTTACTGCATTGTTGTATTGGCAGCTAACTGCGCATCGCCTGCACCAATAACACTGCTCCAATCACGACCAGGCCGACGTGGACGTACTTGAGAAACGCGTACCCGTGGAGGCGACGATTTATGGTTCTCCCCAGCAGTATGGCCGCCAAGATGAGCGGCAGCGATATCAGGTAATAACGGGTTACGGCGGGGACCCACAGACCCGCCAGCCAATATCCTGCCATGCCAATTATGCTGGCTGGAAGAAAGTATCCCTGCAAGGTGGCGCGGAACTGCTGCGCGGACCAGCGGCGCATCGCACCGTAAATCGCCAGCGGTGGCCCGTTCATCCCGTAAGCACCTCCCAGTACGCCGGCGCAAAATCCGAAGATGAGAAGCCACAACCGGCTGTCGCTATGCAACTCCGGAGGCCTTCGGCCGATCAGCGAATACGCCGAGAACGCCATGATGACCACTGCCAGGGCCGCTTTGACGAGGCGATGATTGCCGCTGGTGAGCAGCAGGAGGCCCAGTGGGATGCCGAAAAGCGTCGGAAGCACCAGCCATCCCGTACTGCGCAAATGGATCTTCCGCCAGTCCTGCGCAATGATCACAGCCGCAACGGTGATGGACACCAGAACGGCAAGCGGCGCAGCCACGCGGACCGGAACTCGCACGGCGAGCAGCGGAACAGCGATGAGCGCCTCGCCAAATCCGAAGACCGAACGAATCAGGGTGGCGGCAAACACAACGATTAAGACGTACACGGTGGTGCCGTCCAATAGGTTCTCCTTGAAAAACAGAATCCCTCAGGGGCTGAAGCCCAAGTCGTTGTTGAGCCACTACGGCACGTCTGAAGACGTGCCCTGATACAAAGCGATCTATGCGGAGCCCCCCTAGATACGATTGCCACGCCGCAGCAGACCCGCCGCCCGCAGGGCGCCCTTCAGCTTTTTCCCCCAGCTTCTGGCAAACAGCAGATCGATGAACCCATCCATTTGCTGGCGGAGCTTCTCCCCGTACCCGAACCACCAGACCTTCGGCATCCCGGGAAGCAGGTCCGTGTCCACGTACTTCACCTGGACCATCTCTGCCAGGCCCATTTTGCCGTGGGTGCGGCCGATGCCGCTGAGTTTGAACCCTCCGTGCGGCGCCTCCGCGATCCCAAAGCACGAGATCACGTCGTTGATCATCACCGTGCCGGCCTTGATCCGCTTGGCCATCGCCTCGCCGCGACGACGGTTGGTGGTCCAGACGCTGGCAGCCAGCCCGAAATCGCTGTCATTAGCCAGGCGAATGGCCTCCTCGTCGGTGTCGAAGGGCGCCACCGGAAGCACCGGGCCGAAGGTTTCCTCCTGGATGATGCGCATATCTTGCGTCACGTCGGCCAGCAGCGTCGGCGCATAGAAGTTCGGCCCCAGTTCGGTCAGGCGTTTTCCGCCCTGCAGCAAGCGCGCGCCATGCAATACAGCATCTCTGACGTGCTCGTCCACAATCCGCAACTGGCGCTGGTGGATGAGCGGCCCAACTTCAACCTCCGACCCAATCCCATTCCCCACGCGCAGCTCGGCGATCTTGTTGCTGCAGGCTTGGAGGAACTTTTCATAGAGGCTGCGATGGACGTAACAGCGTTCGACCGAAAGGCACGTCTGGCCGGCGTTCATAAACGCGCCCCACAAAGCCCCGCTGGAAGCAATCTCCAGGTCGGCATCGTCGAGCACGATCATGGGATCTTTACCGCCCAGCTCCAGCACGACGGGCAACAGCTTTCGCGCCGCGGCTTCAGCCACGCGTTTGCCGGTCGCAACGCTACCGGTGAAGATCAGCTTGTCGATGGGGGAATCGATCAAGGCCGCTCCGGCGGCGCCCTCTCCGATCATTACTTGCATGAGATTGGGGTTCAAGCCCGCTGCCAGAAGCAGCCGCTGCAACTCCAGCGCGATCAAGGGCGTGAGCTCCGACGGCTTCAGAACGACCGCGTTGCCCGTTACTAATGCGCCGAGCGTTTCCGTGGCGGCTATGGAGAACGGATAATTCCAGGGCGAGATAATGCCGATTACGCCAAACGGTTCGCGCAGCAACTTGCCCCGCTTGGTCTTCATGGCGAGATTGGCGTGCGGCAGCGGTTCCTCGCGCAGGAAGTCATGCGCGTTGCGAATGCAAAACTCGGTTGCGTCCAGGATGACCAGAACCTCGGTGGTAAGGGCTTCGACGGCGGGCTTACCGGCTTCGCGGCAAATCAGGTCGGCAACCTGATCGCGCCGCTCGCTGAGCAGGCGCTGAAACCGCCGCAACAGCGCCACTCGCTCTCCCACCGGCGTTGCCTCCCATGCAGGCTGGGCTTGCTCTGCGCGCAGGACGGCAGCCTGCACATCGCCGGGAGTGACGCACGTCAACTCAGCCAGCACTTCTCCCGTTGCGGGATTCGTGCTGACGATGGTCGCGTTTCCGACGGCAACTTTAGTTTCGGTTGGCATCTTGCTCAATATTCAACGCTCACCAAATACAGTCCGCAAGCGGCGGCAGTAGGCCCAGCCGCGCTGCGATTGCGGGTGCCCAGGATCGCCGCCACATCCTCCATCTTCAGCGCACCTTTTCCCACCTGCAAGAAAGTGCCGACGAGATTCCGCACCATGTGGTGCAAGAAACCATCTCCGCGCACAGTGTAAACCAGCTCCTCGTCCGTTCTCATCCACTGCGAAAAGTGGATCGTGCGTACGTTCGTGGTGATTCCAGAATGGGAAGCTTCTGCTTCCCTGCCCTCCGCCATGCGTGCGCTACGCTCCGGGTCGGAAGCCGCAAATGAAGTGAAGTCGTGTTTGCCGATGACATGCTCCGACGCGCGAATGAGCGCTTCTTCGTTCATGGGATAGGGGTCATGAAAAACGTATCTCGCCAGAAATGGCGGGCATATGTCCTTGCGATAAATACGATAGCGGTAGGTTTTCGCCTTGGCAGAATGTCGCGCGTGGAAGTCGTCCGCAACAACTTCTGCGGCATTCACTCGCACCGAAGGGGGAAGCACGTCGTTCAGCGCGATGACCAGGTTTCGCTCTGGAATCGGACTCTCAAGCTTCACCGACGCGACTTGGGCCAGTGCATGAACGCCCGCATCGGTGCGCCCCGAGCCTTGCGGCAATACCTCTTCGCCGGTCAGCCGCTGAAAGCACTCGGCCAGCGTGCCCTGCACAGTTCGCAGTCCCGGTTGCACTTGCCATCCGTGAAACTCCGATCCGTCATAGGCCAGCGTGATTTTGAGAGTGCGGCTCACATCATTCCGGGCAAGCAAACCGGGTGTCCGGCATGCGGCGTTCTCTTAAGCAGTGTAAAGCTGCGAGCGACGCCGCAATCTTGGACTTCACTGCCATAAAGCCACTCTTCCACGATGGGGCCAGCGCCACAGTTCGCTCTGAAATCAGTGCTGCGCCTTGTCCAGCCGGACCACGGCTCCGCTATCCAACTGATATTCCGCCTCAATCACTTTGAGCTTCCCGTCTGCCACAAAATGCTGCAGGATCTCGCTGCTGGCGAGCACGTCCTGGGCGCTGCGATGGACGTTTTGTACGATCGCGTCCTCGATCAGCTCATTGCCTTTCGCGGATTTGGCTGCGATAGCAACCGCGGGATCGATCTTGTCCACGATGGTTTGCAGGCTCGCGGATGGCATCTTTTCGCCCGAGCACGCGGCGGTCACGGCCCCGCACTTGGTGTGGCCCATCACAACGAGCACGCTGCTGCCCAGATGTTCCACCGCATACTCGATGCTGCCCACCCCGATGGCATCAGCGATATTTCCGGCTGAGCGCACGACGAACAGTTCGCCAAGGCTCTTGTCAAAGACCAACTCCGGCGTCACGCGACTGTCGGAGCACGCCAACACGATTACATTAGGATGCTGACTGCTGGCGAGGCTTGCGCGCAGACTGACCAACTGGCGGGCCTTGGGCTTGCCGGCCATGAACCGCTTATTGCCTTCCATGAGGTCAGCCCAGATGGCATCGGCGGAGGGCGGCGGCGGAGTCTTGACGGCGTGATGCGTGGACGGCTGCGGCGGGGCAGCGGCCGGTTGCTGCGCAAAACCAGGAAGAGCTAGCAAAATCAGAATCGCAAAACTTGCAAAGAGGCGTTTCATCGAGGCGTTCCTTTCAGTCTGAATTTCAATCTTGTGCACATACCGTCCGCAAGCGGCGGCAGCGTGTCAGCTATACTATGACATTTCCTGCTGCTTACGAGGTTGGTAACGGTTTCCCCACCTCTGCGGCGTCATGTGAGATCGCTTCCTTGCGAATTCTCGTGTCAGAGATAAGGCGACAGGAAGCAGGTGAAAGACGCGAAACCCAAAGTACTCTAACGCATTTTTTGGGGAGACGAAAGAATGTCTGGTTCTAAGTCCGTCAGGCCGGTCAGCTCAATCCTGGT
This sequence comes from uncultured Acidobacteriaceae bacterium, assembly GCA_963836875.1. Taxonomy (GTDB): domain Bacteria; phylum Acidobacteriota; class Terriglobia; order Terriglobales; family Acidobacteriaceae; genus Bog-257. The sequence continues at coordinate 185,691 of CAWIKZ010000005.1, read as the reverse complement.
ATCTGCATTTCTGCTGGGGATACTTGCCACTGCGAGTTTTGCCCAGAACGCATCGCCGCAAACCGCGCCCAACAACCCGCCGCTGACCCCGCTGCCTCAGGCGCCGGCGCCGCAGCACAATGCTCATATTTATTCCGATCAGGACTACACCCGGGGCAAGCGGCAATTTCCCAATCCGTTCGTGGTTTATACGGCGCGCGATGTTGCTCCGCTGAACGTGACCAATTCCGCCCGCCTCGATCAGTTGATGAAAGACGGCAACATGTACTTGTCGCTGAACGATGCGGTCGCGATGGCCCTGGAAAACAACCTTGACATCGGCATTCAGCGCTACAACCTGTCCATTGCCGACACCGACCTTCTTCGGACCAGCGCGGGAGCGGTTGCGCTGGGCGTAAACGCCGGCCTGGTGCAGGGCACTCCCGGCGGCACCACCGGTACGACCTCGGCTGGAGGCACCGGAACATCCACCACGGGAACCACTGGCGGCGGCGCGGGTGGCACGACCATCGGAGTTGGCGGGGCCGGCGCGGGGGTGGGAGGCATTGTCGCATCCACAACCGGCGAAGGCCCTGTGCTCGATAGTTATGATCCCGTGATTTCGGGAACCGTATCGATTGAGCACGCTGTCACGCCAGAGGCGAATACCATCTTTACTGGCACCAACGTTTTGAACCAAAACACGACAACGGCCAACTTTCTCTACAGCCAAGGGTTCTCTACCGGGACCCTGATGACGGTGGGTTTCAATAACAGCCGCGCCGCGTCGAATTCCCTTTTCAATACGTTGAATCCTACCCTGACCCCGAACTTCCGCTTTGAACTGCGCCAGCACCTGCTCTCGGGATTCGGCTACGATCCCAACCTGCGATGGATCCGCATTGCTAGAAACAACCGTGAGATCGAAGATGTCACGTTCCGGCTACAGGTCATCCAGACGGTATCGCAGATCGAGAACATTTACTGGGACCTGGTAAATGCTTACGCCAACGTGACCGTACAGCAGCGTGCCCTGGACCTCACCAACAAGACCCTTTCCGACAATCAGAAGCAAGTGGCCGCCGGGACGCTCGCTCCGCTGACTGTGGTCCAGTCGCAGAGTGCCGTGGCCACGGCCAAGCAAAACCTGATCACTGCGCAAGTGAATCTCCAGTTGCAACAACTGCTCATGAAGAACGCGATCACCCGCAACATGGCAGATCCCATGCTCGCCGTTGCGCCCGTAATTCCCACCGACACCCTGAGTACATCCGAACAGTACGAGGTGCGGCCGGTGGAGGACCTGATCGACGAAGCCTTGAAGCAACGTCCCGAGATCACCACCGCGCGCCTTACCCTCACCAACAACGAAATCTCACGCAAGTCGATTCGCAATCAGTTGCTGCCGACGGTGGACGTGTACGCGTTCTATGGAGCCTCCTCGCTGGCAGGACCGCAGAACCCGTTGTGCACCGATGTGAATCGGGGCTGCCCGCCGCCAGGAACGTTTCCTACCACCGGTTATAGCGACGCGTTCGGCAATCTGTTCAACAGCAGCGCTCCGGACAAAGGGGTGGGAATTAACATCAACATCCCGCTACGCAACCGCCAGATTCAGGCCGACCAGGTGCGCTCGGTGTTGGAGTATCGCCAGGCGCAAATGAGTTTGCAGCAAACCGAAAACACCATACGGCTGCAAGTGCGACAGGCGCAGTTCGCCATGCAACAGAACTACGTGGGACTGCAAGCGGCACTGGCGGCCCGCGACTACGCCGCCCAGAGCCTGGATGCGGAGCAGAAAAAACTGCGCATGGGCGCGTCCACCAGCACGCTCGTGTTGCAATCGTCCTCCAACTTGACTCAGGCGGAGTCGAATGTCCTCGCGGCGGCCACCAATTACGAGAAGTCGAAGGTGCAACTCGATTTATCCACCGCCGAGACTTTAGCCAAGCTCGGCATTGACATGTCAGACGCGGAAGCCGCCCAAGTGAAACACCAGCCGAACGTACCCGGCACCGTGCCAGCGAATACCAACGACCTGACGCAACCTAACTTGACACCCATCCCGGTTCCCGGAGTAACGCCGGCGCCGCAGCCGGGTACGCCGCCGGAAACGCCCGGTCAAACACCGCCGCCGGAGCCGCCTCAACACTAGCCGTGTCCACCCGCCGAGCGCAGAAGTTTCGCTCGGCGGGAGTTGACGGGGCCGATGCAACGGCTTAGTCTTTTCTTGTTTTCGCAGACGTGTTCAATACCCTCAGATTGGCCACGAGCATTCGGGTCCTTTCGCATGTCGGCCGTGAAGACCTCCGCGCCACATCGCTTCTTGCTCCGCTTCCTCGCATCTACTAGCATGTAGGGTTCGGGTTCAAGAGGGGTAGCTGATGCCTGATAGCCGCAAGCCTGATGGGAAAGTTCTGGCCGAATCGCCGGTCACCGATCTCTTCGAGAATGGCCGCCATCCTTCCGAGTCGGAGAAGCAATGGGCCGAGAAGACGCTCGCTCCGAATCTGGAGAAAGGGCCGGAGAAGCCGATCGGTGCGCCCACGGGCGTCAACCTCGACGAGCACGGTCATGCCCGCTACACCACCATCTCTGGCCTGCCGATTCGGCGACTCTACACGGCCGCCGATCTTCCGGCTGACTGGAAGTACGAAGACTACCTGAATTATCCCGGCCAACCGCCCTTCACGCGCGGCATTCATGCTTCCGGATACCGCGGCAGAATGTGGACCATGCGCCAGTTCTCCGGCTTTGCTTCGCCGGAGGAGACCAATGAACGCTACAAGTATCTGCTGGCCAGCGGCGGCGGCGGCCTTTCCGTCGCATTCGATTTGCCCACGCTGATGGGCTACGACAGCGATCATCCCTTCAGCGAAGGCGAGGTCGGCAAGTGCGGCGTGGCCATCGACTCGCTGGAAGACATGGAGATCCTCTTCAACGGCATTGACCTGGAGAAGACGACGGTCTCCATGACCATCAACTCGCCGGCGTCGATCTTGTGGGCCATGTATCTCGTGGTTGCGGAGAAGCAGGGCGCCGACTGGAAGAAAATTTCCGGCACCATTCAGAACGACATCCTGAAGGAATACATCGCGCAGAAGGAGTACATCTATCCGCCAGCGCCTTCCATGCGGCTGGTGATTGACACCTTCGAGTTCGGTTCCAAGTTCACGCCGCGCTTCAACACCATTTCGATCAGCGGTTATCACATTCGGGAAGCCGGTTCGACCGCGTTGCAGGAGTTGGCCTTCACCATCTACGACGGCGTGGAGTACGTCGAATGGGCGCGCCGTCGCGGCCTCGACGTGGATGAGTTTGGCCCGCGGCTCAGCTTTTTCTTCAACGCGCACAATGATTTCTTCGAGGAACTTGCGAAGTATCGCGCGGCCCGTAAGATCTGGTATCGCCTGATGAAAGACCGCTTCGAAGCCAAGCACCAGCGTACCTGGCTGATGCGATTCCACTCGCAAACCGCGGGCGTCTCGCTGACCGCGCAACAGCCGATGAACAACATCGCGCGCGTTGCCATTCAGGCGCTGGCCGCGGTGCTGGGCGGGACCCAGTCGCTGCACACCGACTCCTACGACGAAGCGCTGGCGCTACCTACCGAAGAGGCGGTGCGCATCGCGCTACGCACGCAACAGATCATCGCGTACGAATCGGGGGTGGCGCAGACCGTCGATCCCCTGGGCGGCTCCTACTTCCTGGAACGCCTCACGCTCGACATGGAGCAGGGCGCGTTCGAATACTTTGAAAAGCTGGATGCCATGGGCGGCATGGTCGCAGCCATCGAGAAGGGCTACCCGCAAAAGGAAATCGCCGAGGTCAGCTACCAATTCCAGCGCGCCACCGAAGCGCGGGAGAAGATTACGGTTGGCGCCAACGATTTCGTCGTGGAAGAACCGGCGCCGAACATCCTCTACATCGGCGAGGAGGTCGCACAGGCGCAAAGCAAGAAGCTAACTGCGTTGCGTGCCCGCCGCTCCAATGACCAGGTTCGCCGCTGCCTCGATGCCTTGCGGAAAGCCGCCGCGCGGGAACCGAAGGCCGGCGAGAACGGCCAGGTCTCACCGGCGAACACCATGCCGTTCATCGTGGATGCCGTGAAGGCGTACGCGACGGTGGGCGAGATTTGCGAGGCCCTACGCGACGTTTACGGAACCTACACCGAAACCGCGTTCGCGTGAGAAACAAGTGGCAATTAGCAATTAGCACTTAGCCGTGTCCGCCTCAAAGAATTGTCATCCCGACCGAGGTCGCCGCGGCGACCGAGCGGAGGAACCTGCTGTGTCCCTGGGTCGGTCCGAGCCTTTTCAGCCCTAGTCTAAGCAGACACGTGCGCCCGATGATGGTTTGCCTTGCCGGAGTGCTTACTCGCCATCCGTACATGGCCGCGATGACCAGCAGCGGCAGCCTTGTGAGCGCTTTGCGCCTTCGAGCCGTGTCCATTTGCGTGCGCCGTTTGCGCTTGCTCGAAGTGATCGGGGTCAACTTCTTGCTGTCCCTGGGCCCGTGCCAAGAACGCGGGGAAAACCCCAATTGCCAGCATGAGGGCGAGTAGTCTGAACAGTTTCACGATTTTTCTCCTCGAAGGGCGTGCCTTTGTATGTAGCAAGTTGGGTTCCATTCGTGGCGTGCGTGCAACGAGCTCTCTCGTGCGCGCTAAGTGGTTGAAGGGACGTAAGCCGAACCATTGCAGCTCAATCCAAACGATTGGCGGAGAAGAAATCGGCGGGGCAGAACCCTATCCGAAAAGATAGAGGCCTATCCGAGTGGATAGTCGGGTGACAAGTAACTGGCCGTGGGCATTAAGGGGTGCATGGGGAGGAATACTCGTCGGGCCTACCTTACCGGTGACGCACCTCACTTACCAAAGCGCAGTCCGGGGTTTATGATTCTTAGTTCAGTTGTGAGCGGAGGAACCCGAACCAACCGCAGGTCCTTCGACTCGCCCGCCACGGCGGGCTCGCTCGGGATGACCGGCGAGTAGCGAAAGGCGAAGAGCGCCACATGTCCCCTGACCGCAAAATCCGTGTATTGGTTGCCAAGCCCGGCCTCGATGGCCACGACCGCGGCGCCAAAGTGATTGCCCGCGCCTTGCGCGATGCCGGCATGGAAGTGATCTACACCGGACTCCGCCAGACCCCCGAGATGATCGTCAACGCGTCGCTGCAGGAAGACGTGGACGTCATTGGCCTCAGCATCCTCTCCGGCGCGCATAATGCCATCGTGCCCCGTGTGATGGACCTGCTGAAGCAGAACCAGATGGACGACGTGCTGGTGCTGGTGGGCGGCATCATTCCCGATCAGGATATCGAAACGTTGAAGAAGCGCGGGGTGGCCGCCATCTTCCAGCCTGGCACTCCGATGGATTCCATCATTGAGTTCATCCGCGCCAACGTGAAGTCGCGCGGCGTGCCGGCGACCACTTAGTTCACCACAGAGACACAGAGAAAGAGTGGGCTTTGGGCTAAGAGCTAGGAGCTAACCCCTCACGCCGGCAAAATAAACCCATCGATGTGGCGCAGCGGTGGCTCATCCTTTCGCCGCAGCCCGCCCACCACACTTCCCTTCATCACCTTCTGCAGCGCCACTTGGAACTGGTTCATCTCCTCGCGGGTTCCAACCGTGATGCGGGTGTAGGTTGGCATCAGCGGCCAAATACGGCCAATGAAGACGTTCTGCTGGGCCATAGCGGCGATTACCTCTTTCGCCGGCCGCTTGGTATCGAGCATGAAGCAGTTGGACACCGATGGAATGTAGGAATATCCGTTGCGATCGAGCCATTGGAAAGTTTCCTCGCGGATTTCTGCGTTGATGCGCTTGCGCTCGGCTACCAGTTGCGTGTCCTTCAGGCTCGCCGACGCCGCGGCGACGGCGGTCACGGGCATGGGATTACCTCCGCCGTAATCCTCGAGCCTCTGCATGAGGTCGGGCCGGCCGATGGCCAATCCGCAGCGCAAGCCCGCCATTCCGTAGAGCTTCGAAAAAGTGCGCAACACGATCAAGTCATGGCCGGACGCCACCAGGTCGATGGTCGAAGGCGCATCGCAAAAGTGAATGTAGGCCTCGTCCACCAGCACGATTGAACCTTTGGGCTTGTTCTGCAGCAGGTACTCGATGTCGGAATGGCTGGTCAGGGTTCCGGTTGGATTGTTCGGGGTGCAGACATAGAACACGCCCGCGTCGGGCGCGGCGGCAATCATGGCCCTCACATCGTGCGCATGAGTCTTGGTGAGCGGCACCTTGACCACCCGCGCGCCGGAACTTTTCGCGGCATACATGCCAGCTTCGTATCCGGGGTCGGCGGTCACGTAACTCGCTTTGGGCGAGGTGAAAGCCATCACGGTATAGTGCAGCGGCTCGGTGGAGCCGGCAAAAATCCTGACATGGTCCGCTTTCACGCCGACGCTTTCCGCGAAGAGGCCAACGAATTCCTCGGTCAAGCGGAAGCGATAACGGCCAGCTTCCGGCATGATCGCCGCCACCGCGCTGCGCGCGGCTGCGCAAGGGCCAAGGGGATTTTCGTTGGCGTTGATCCGGACTCCGCCGACGGGCGCGTACGGCAACTCCTGCGCGTACGCCAGCATGGGCTCGGTCACGACGCGCAACGCCAGTGCTGCAGATGCGGCGGTAGAAACCTGCAGGAACGATCTGCGGGAGAAAGTCGTTAGCCTCTCATGGTGCGCCATTAGCCACCCTCCTCTTGCCTTGTGAGCGACATCTTAACGCTTTTTCGGCTAATTCGCCGCAGCATGGCGGCCTGCGCGAGCAGGCGCCAGCGACAGTACCGCTCAGATGCCGGGCCGTTTGCTACCCTAGCTATCGGTGCATCCCACTTCCCAAGAAACCCTGTACTCTCGCGAGCTGCGTGGCAACGCCGTCGTTCTGCTCCTCGTCTCCGACGATGGCATGAACCGCCTGACGCGCGCCCGAGTGCTGGCCCTCACCGCTGCTGTCGAGGAGCTTGCGGCGCAGCCGCCCGTGCGCCTGGTGATCGCCGGCAATGCCAGGTTTTTCTCGGCCGGGGCCGACCTCAATGAGATTACCGCGCTGACCGGCGCGGAAGCATTCCGTTTCGCGCAGATGGGTCAGCGCTTGATGACTGCCATCGCCAGCTTCCCTGCTCCCACCATCGCCGTGGTTCAGGGCTACTGCATGGGCGGAGGACTGGATCTCGCGCTGGCCTGCGATCGCCGCATCTCCAGCGCTCATGCGATGTTTGGACATCGCGGCGCTGCGCTCGGCCTGATCACCGGCTGGGGAGGGACACAACGGCTACCACGCCTCGTCGGCAAAGCCCGCGCGCTACAAATGTTTCTGGCAGCGGAAAAGCTGCACGCGCCCCAAGCCTTGCAGGTCGGCCTGGTGGACGCGATTGTGGAGGACCCGCTCGCAGTGGCGCTGGAGCTAGCGCCGTAGCGGAATGGATTATGCGGTAGCAGGTCCGCCGCCTGCGCTATGCTTTAGCAATGGGCTCCCGCTTGCCACCTGGCGATCAGAAGCTGGTGCAGATTATCGATTCGGCTCTCGCCGATACGGCCCGCCGCAGTGGCGAGTGGTTGGTCTGCAAGCTGGGATGCACGCAGTGCTGCATGGGAGCTTTTGCCATCAATCAGCTCGACGCGCTTCGGTTGCAGCGAGGGCTCGCCGAATTGGAAGTGACCGACCGGGCCCGCGCCGCGCAGGTCCGCGAACGAGCCCGCGCGTCGATTTTCCGGTTCTCACAGGACTTCCCTGGAGATCGGAAGACCGGCATTCTGGATGAGGGCGAGACAGCCGAGGCGCTGTTCGAAGAATTCGCCAATGACGAGCCTTGCCCGGTCCTCGATCCCCAGACTGGGATGTGCGACCTGTACGCTGCGCGGCCGCTCACCTGCCGCGTCTTCGGACCGCCCGTGCAATCCGAAGGTGGTTTGGGTGTCTGCGAGCTGTGTTATCACGGCGCCAGCGAAGAAGAGATCGCCGCCTGCGAGATGACAGTCGATCCCGAAGGAATAGAGCCGGCGTTGCTCGACGAACTGGAACGAAGCACCGGCCGGCGAGGCAGAACCATCGTGGCGTTTGCGGTAGGGCTGTAGTCTGTGTCGGCCTGCATTGCGTGCAGCCGCTCCCTGCTTTATCGTAGATAGTTTGCCCCTCACTTATCATGACAGACCAAAGCCATCATTCCGGATCGTCCCTCTCGTTTGAAACCAAGGTGAAAAGCAACTCGTCACGCTTCGAACGCAACCTGAACGCCATGGCCGAAATGGTCGCCAACGTTCGCAATGAAGAACAGATCATCGCCCAAGGTGGTGGAGATAAGGCGATCGAGTCCCAACACAAGAAAGGACGCCTGACCGCACGCGAGCGCATTGCGCTGCTGATCGATCCCGGCACCGAGTTGTTCGAGCTTGGCGGCTTCGCAGCATGGGGAATGTACCAGGAGTGGGGCGGCGCGCCCTGCGCCGGGGTGGTGACCGGCTTGGCGCGGGTGCAAGGGCGGCTGGTCATGCTCATTGTGAATGACGCCACGGTAAAGGCTGGGGCGTTCTTTCCCATCACGGCCAAGAAGGTGATTCGCGCCCAGAACATCGCCATTGATAATCGCATTCCCACGATTTACCTGGTGGATTCCGCCGGAGTATTTCTGCCCTTGCAGGAAGACGTCTTCCCCGATACGGACGATTTTGGCCGCGTCTTCCGCAACAATGCGGTGATGTCGGCGATGGGCATTCCGCAGATCGCCGCCATCATGGGCATGTGCGTGGCGGGCGGCGCCTATCTGCCGCTGATGTGCGATCACATCCTGATGACCGAAGGCAGCGGCCTGTTCCTCGCCGGACCGGCGCTGGTGCAGGCTGCCATCGGCGCGAAATATTCAGCCGAAGAGCTTGGCGGCGCCAAGATGCACTCGCAAATCAGCGGCATCGTGGACTTCCGCGAGCCGGACGATGAGTCATGCCTGGCGCGCATTCGCCTGCTGGTGGACAAGATAGGTAACCGTCAGTTGGGCGTCTTCGACCGCAAGAAGCCGGAAGAGCCACAGTTCGCCGCGGAAGAGATTTACGGCATCTTCGATGGCGATCCCGGCCGCCAGTACGACATGAAGGAGATCATCGCGCGTATCGTGGACAGCAGCCAGTTTGGCGAATACAAAGCTGAGTACGGCGAGACGGTCTTGTGCGGCTATGCGCGCATTGGCGGCTTCGCAGTCGGAATCGTCGCCAATCAGAAGACGCACGTGCAGCAGGTGGACCACGCCGGCAACAAGCGCACCGAGTTTGGCGGCGTCATCTACACCGAGTCGGCGGAGAAGGCGGCGCGCTTCATCATGGATTGCAATCAGAACCTGGTGCCTCTGCTCTTCCTGCACGATGTGAATGGCTTCATGGTGGGACGCGACGCCGAGTGGAGCGGCATCATCAAGGCCGGAGCCAAGATGGTGAATGCGGTGTCGAATTCGGTGGTGCCGAAGATCGCGGTGATTGTCGGCGGCTCATTCGGCGCCGGGCATTACGCCATGTGCGGCAAGGCTTACGATCCGCGCTTCCTGTTCGCCTGGCCGACGGCGCGCTACGCGGTGATGGCGGGTGCCTCGGCGGCGGGAACGTTGGTGGAGATCAAGATCAAGCAATTGGAGCGCGGTGGCAAGAAGCTCAGCGAAGAAGACAAGAAGAAGCTGTTCGACGAAGTCAAGGCGACCTACGACGAGCAAACCGATCCGCGTTACGGCGCAGCGCGGCTATGGATTGACAAGATTATTGATCCGGCGGAAACGCGGGAGGCGATCATTACTGCGTTGGAAGCGGCGGCGCTGAATCCCGAGGTGCCGAAGTTCAGCGTGGGGGTGCTGCAAACGTAGGCAGTTGCCAGTAGTCAGTTGCCAGTTGTCAGTTGCCAGTGGTCAGTTGTCAGCCACCCCACATTGTCATCCCGAGCGGAGCGCAGCGGAGTCGAGGGATCTGCGGTCGGCTGTCAGCTATCAGCCGTCAGCTTTCAGCTAAGAACCGGCCACTTGGGTCGAGCCGCGGGGTCGTAAACGATTTTCTGGCTCTCAAGGTTTCGTTTCCCGCGGATAGCTGAGGGCTGATAGCTGATAGCTGACAGCTAAGTGCTAAATGCTAATGGCTGACGTTCTCAAACTCATCGAATGCCCGCGTGATGCGTGGCAAGGGCTGCCTGGGCAGATCCCCACCTCGGTCAAGGTCGAGTACCTGAAAGCCTTGATTGCTGCGGGATTCAAGCACATTGATGCAGTGTCGTTTGTCTCGCCTAAGGCGGTCCCGCAGATGGCCGACTCGGAGACGATAATGAGCGAACTTGATCCGCCGGATGACGTCGAGATCATCGCCATTGTCGTCAACGAACGCGGGGCCGAGCGGGCCATTGTCACCGATGCGGTGCGGACCCTGGGCTTCCCTTATTCACTTTCGCCAACTTTCCTGAAGAACAACCAGAACCAGACGCTGGAAGAGAATTTCGACATTCTGGAAAAGATTAAGACGAAGGCCGACGACAGTGGGCTCGACACGATAGCCTACATCTCAATGGCGTTCGGCAATCCGTATGGCGACCTGTGGAACGCCGATGAGTTGATTGAAGGGACCAGCCTGCTTGCCGATATGGATTTGCAGGCCATTTCGCTAGCCGATACGGTAGGATTGGCGACGCCGCAGCAGATCGCCGACTTGCTGGGGCCGGTGCTGGAGAAATTCGAAGGCGTCGAGATCGGCGTGCATCTGCACAGCCGACCGGACGATGCGGCGGCAAAAGTTCTGGCGGCTTATGATGCCGGTTGCCGGCGATTCGACTCCGCCCTCGCCGGCATGGGCGGCTGCCCCTTTGCGCAGGACGTGCTGGTGGGCAATATCCCAACCGAGAAATTGCTGGAAGCGTTGAAGGGCCGAGGCGCTGACTTGCCGCTGAAGAAGCCGATTACGGAACCGCTCCGCCTGGCGGCGGAGATCGCTGGCAGGTTCAGCGGGCCCAAGATGTAAAAGAACAGTTGTCAGTGGTCAGTTGCCAGTTGCCAGTTGCCAGTTGAACTACGCATAATGCAGCGTGGAAAGGAACGGGCGGCCAGCCATCACGTACGATCTTACTCATGCCAAAGCAACCTCACTCATACGTAACTCTGACTCTCGCCTACGATGGACCGGTTGCGACCGTCACCCTGAACCGGCCGGATAAGCGCAACGCCATCAGTTACGAACTCATCGGCGAGTTACTGCGCGCCCTGGAGGAGATCGAGCAATCGGCTGCGCAAATCGTCATGCTGACGGGTGCGGGCAAGGCGTTCTGCTCGGGCATGGACCTGGACAATTTGCGCTCCATCACCGGCCGCAGCGAAGAAGAAAACCTGGCCGACTCCGCCACCATGGCGCGCCTGTTTCGCACCTTGTATGAGTTCCCCAAGGTCACCATCGCCGCCGTGAACGGCGCCGCGGTCGCCGGCGGCTGCGGATTGGCCACCCTCTGCGATTTCACCCTGGCCTCTTCCCAAGCCAAGTTCGGCTATACCGAGGTCCGGATTGGCTTCGTGCCGGCGATTGTTTCGGCCTTTTTACTGCGCCAGGTCAGCGAGAAACATGCGCGCGATCTGCTGCTCACCGGTCGAATCATTGGGGCCGAAGAAGCCTTCCGCATGGGGCTGGTCAACGAGGTGGTTGCGCCCGAGAAACTTCTGGGACGCGCCCGCGATCTGGCGGCCAGCCTGCTGAGCAACAGTCCCGCCTCGCTGTTGGCAACCAAGCGCCTACTCACGCGCTACGCGTCGGAGAGTCTCGACCGGGAGATCGCGGTCGCCGTGGAGGAGAACGCGCGCATCCGCAGGACGGCCGATTTCCGGGAGGGTGTAAGCTCGTTTCTGGAGAAGCGCAATCCGCGCTGGACAGAGAAATAGCCGGTGCAGGTCCTGGCGAACTCATCCAGGTTGGACCATAGGTCCCGGGGCAAACGAGTGGGGTTGTGCAGAGGCAAAGACCACTTGCGATAGAATTGGCGATGCCTTAAGTTGCAATCCAGCGTGACCGGAACAGGCCACGTCTCTATTGTCACGAAGCGTCGCTTCAAGCAGTATTGCTGTCAGAGTTCACCAGGGAGAGTCATGATGACATTTCGTCCGCATTCCATCGTAGCGGTAATGCTGTTTTCCACTATGATCTACGCCCAATCTTCGTCACCGGCAGCGAAACCGCAGGCGGCGCCCGCTGCGGCAAAGGCGTCCAGTAGTTATGCCCGTTATCCGGTAATGAGCCAAGCGGCCGAGGAGCGTGCCAGGAACCTTTTTGAAATGTTCAAAGCTGGCCAGGGGAGCGCGATTTGGGCTACGTATCCGGAGGACAACAGAAAGAGTGCCGAGAATGGGAAGAAATTTGTAGCCATGCTCGCGCAGTTGAAAACAAAACTGGGCCCGGAGACCAAGGTGGTGGCAGAGACTACCGCTCCCTACATGCTGAAGCGAGTTACGGTTTACTCGCGGCTGTCGGAATTCGCCAACGCCAAGGTCCAGGTGGCGACTGTGGTCATGGTCAACGAGAATGGCGACACCGATGGTTTCACGGTCCGACCGCTGTCTTCACCCCCCGAAGGCCATAATGCCGGCTACAAGGACACCACCAGGTTGAAGCTGCCCTTCTCCGGCGAGTGGCTGGTGTACCAAGGCGGACACGGCGTCTTTAACAACGCCTATCAGATGACCGACGACCAACAGTTTGCCATCGATTTTGTTCTGCTGAAGAACGGGAATCCTTTTGAGGGCGACGCCACCAGGAACGAACAGTTCTACTGTTTTGGCCAGCCGGTGTTGGCCCCGGCCGACGGTAGGGTGGTTCGAGTGGTCAATGACATCGGGGACAATGCTCCCGGCAAGCCCAGTCCAGATACGCCGAATGGAAACATGATTCTGATCTCGCACCACGACAACGAATACTCGCTGCTGACGAACCTTAAGCAAAACAGCGTTAAGTTGAAGCATGACGATATGGTCAAACAGGGCGATCCTGTGGGAGAATGCGGCAACTCGGGCGCTTCGGTCGCTCCCAGAGTGCATTACCAATTGCAGAATTCGGCGGGGCTCCCAACCGTCGAGTCGTTGCCGGCGCAATTCGTTGACTATATCGCGGATGGCAAGCCCGTGCCTGTAGGGGAGGTGGAAAGAGGACAGATGGTCAGCAACGGACCTGCTTCCAGCACCCCTCCAGCGCCGGAGAAAAAATAAGGCTAACGGTGCAAGCCAGGTGCGGTCGTCTCTGCGGTCTCTTTCAGGGGTTGTGTCTCCAGCCGAGTGGGTACCAGGTTGAAAGCTGAAGATGGCCAGTCGCGACGTACACGCTCGGAAGCTCAAGTGTACGAGACCAGGTTTCGGGTGCGCTATGCGGAGACCGACCAGATGGGTGTGGTCTATCACTCCAACTTCGTCATCTGGTTTGAGGTGGGCCGGGTGGAGATGCTGCGCCAACTGGGCTTCACCTATAGCGAAATGGAAAAGCGGGACGGCACCCATATCGCCGTCGTGGACGTGCGCTGCCGCTACAAGGTCCCGGCCCGCTACGATGACATGGTCACCATCCGGACGCGCCTGGTCAACGTGCGCGATTCCTTGTTGCATTTCGGCTACGAGGTGATGCGCGACCAAGACGGCATCACGCTGGCCGAGGGCGAGACCGTGCACCTGGTGGTGGATTCTGAATTCAAACGAATCCCCCTGCCGCAAAAGTACCTGGCGTCGTTCTTGAAGGCGGCGGGAAAAAACTGAGGCCAGCGGCGAGTGGGGAAATTGTGGAAACCGGCTTCCTGAGTTGTCACTACGAGCGAAGCGAGGAATCTGCTTTGGTTAGCGCTGGAACGACCGTTCTGAAGAAACAGCAGATCCGTCACGGCCTGAACTTTACCCCAACAAGCCGGCCACGGCGGGGCGCTCGTTGGGTACCCCGGTTCGGCCGTTCGTGATAACAACTCAAAATTACCGGAATGAAACCGCTTCCAGCAAATCGAAACTGATCTCTATTTCAGAATGCAAGCACTCCACATCGACGGCAATAATCTGGGCCTCGACGAGGTTCGCCAGGTGGTCCAGGAACGGCGCCCGGTGCTGCTGCAACCCGAGGCGCGGATCGCCGTCGAGCGGGCGCGCGCCGTGGTCGAAGAGCTGCTGGAGAATGACGGTGTCGCGTATGCGGTGAACACCGGCGTCGGCAAACTCGCCGATCTTCGCATCTCGGCCGACGATATTCGCAAGCTTCAAATCAACCTTTTGCGCTCGCACGCCGCAGGCGTCGGCGAACCGCTGGCCGAAGACGTTACGCGCGCCATGGTCCTGCTGCGCGCCAACTCGCTCGCCAAGGGTTTCTCGGGGGTGCGTCCGGCGGTGATTGACACGCTTTGCGAGATGCTGAACCGGGGCGTGCATCCTGTGATTCCGTCGCAGGGCAGCGTGGGGGCCAGCGGCGATTTGGCTCCGCTGGCGCATCTCGCGCTGGTGTTGATCGCCGAGGGCGAAGCAACCTTCCGCGGCCAGCGCGTAGCCGCTGCCGAGGCACTGAAGCAAGCCGGCATTGAGCCCCTGGTGCTGCAAGCCAAAGAGTCGATCTCCCTCATCAATGGCACGCAGGGCATGCTGGCAGTCGGACTATTGGCCACCCTGCAGGCAAATATACTTGCCGACACCGCGGATGTGCTGGGGGCCCTCACCGTGGACGCGCTAAAAGGCACCGACGCCGCGTTTGACAGGCGCATCCACCAGGCACGTCCGCACGCCGGACAGTCACTGGTCGCGGAGAACCTGCGCCGCATGTTGGAAGGCAGCCTGATTCGCGAGTCGCACCGCGAGTGCCAGAAGGTGCAGGATGCCTATTCGCTGCGCTGCATCCCGCAGGTCCATGGCGCGGTCCGCGATACGCTCGCCCATTGCCGCCAGGTCTTTGAGATCGAAATGAACTCGGCGGTGGATAATCCGCTGGTCTTTCCTGAGGAAAGGAAAGTGGGCGCGCCGAAACGTGGAGTGGGCGCGACGGTCCCCGGCGACATCCTGTCGGGCGGCAACTTTCACGGCGAACCGCTGGCCTTCGCGCTCGATTTCCTGGCCATCGCGCTCAGCGGGTTGGCTGGCATCTCCGAGCGGCGCATCGAGCGGTTGGTGAATCCCGCCCTGAACGAAGGGCTGCCTGCGTTCCTGGCGCCCGGCGCCGGCTTGAACTCAGGATTCATGATGGCGCAGGTCACCGCCGCCGCTCTGGTCAGCGAAAACAAAGTCCTGGCGCATCCGGCGTCAGTGGATTCCATCACCACCTCGGGCAACCAGGAAGACTACGTCTCCATGGGCATGATTGCGGCCAACAAGCTGCTGCGGGTCGTCACCAACACGCGCAATGTGCTCGCCATCGAAGCCCTGGCCGTCGCCCAGGCCCTGGACTTCCGCGCACCCCTGCTGACCGGCAAGCGCGGCCAGGCGGCCCACGCTGCCATTCGGTCGGTGTCTCCCACCATCAGGGAAGATCGAATCCTGACCGCGGATTTCGCCAACGTAGCGGAACTGATTGCCAGCGGCAACCTGGCGGAGATACTGCGATAGAGGAATGCACCATGAAAGACAGTAACCAAGCCGACCAGAATCAACCCACGCGTGATCCACCAGTTCCGCCGAATACTGCCCCAAGAAACGCGCCAGCACAGCCAGCAACCGAAAGACAACTACAAGAAACCGAACTGAAGATAGAAGAACGGATGTCGGCTTTCGAGCGTTCTATGCTCCGGCTGACGCAGGCAGCCATTACGATTTCCGTAATTACCGGCCTTATATTCGCTGGTCAGCTCTATGAGATGTGGCAAAATGGTCGCCAAACGGAGAAATTGATCGGCGCTGCTGGCACCCAGGCCGAAGCCGCCGGGGATATGGCTAATGCCGCCGGGGACCAAGTTGACGCTGCGGACAACTTTGCTGATACATCTGAGGAGGTTAACCGTAAGATTTCCGACGCTGTAGGCCAACTCAAGGCGGCTGCTGATAGTGCCAACGCTAGCATCAAGGTTACGCAACAGGCGATTCGATTGGATCAAAGAGCTTGGGTGGCGGTTGAGAGGATCTCCAACACCCCTACATTGGAGCTCGGCAAGGAATTTGAAATCGAGGTCACAGTCAAGAACACTGGAAAGACGCCAGCAAAGAGCGCCATTATGATAATGCGATGGGATTCCTTCCCTAAGGGAATCAAGCCGAACTATTCGGCTGACAACGGAGGCAAGGAGGCCAGTGGTATCTTCGTGAGCCGAGCACTCATTGCGCCAAACGCTGAATATTCCCGAAAAACCAAGCCATTTCAGCCGGGCTTGGACTGGGTTGACGCTAATCAATCTTCCACGGCTCAGACTAAAGAAACCATCAAGAAATCGTTTCTCAAGCGGTTTACCGATGGCGACATGATCTTTTACATTCACGGACGGATTGACTATGAGGACATCTTCCACTGTCAGCATTGGACGACGTTTTGCTCCGAACTCGCTTTTGATCACGAAAAGGCAACCACACATGTATGCGAAGAGCATAATGACGCCGACGACCAGACCTGCCAAATTCAGGAGGGAACGAAGTCTACGAAACGTCCAAATTAGGGCACTACCCAACCGTGCCCGCACTGACGCGGCTGGCCCTTCCTGCTTTACAATAAGGACTGCTCTGGAGCCGTCCTTAAACCTCGTCGATTCGGGCACCGGTTTTGCTGCGCCCGAAAGCTGGATCGCGCCCTCGGATGCCAAAGTTTCCAGGATTTCCTTAGGAAACCCGCATCCGGGATAACGGAAGGCGCCGTATCGCCGTCTTAGAAAGAGCGGCTTCTCTGCGTATTCATAAACGTGGCAATCAAGATCAAATTACCTGATGGCAGGGCTTCGGCCCGGCCCGCGTCCGGAAGGAATTCCCGCGGCGGGCGGGGCAGGCCAGCCCGTGTGCAACACTTCTCGATCGCCGATCCGCTGGTGAAGCTGTTCTTCGCGGGCTTTCTCATCGCTGGCTTCGTCTTTCTGGCGGTGTTCAGCTTCTTTTACGCAAAGTACGGGGCGATCGTGGACCGCCGCATGGCTGGACCGATCTTCAGCAACGCCGCCAGGATCTACGCTCGCCCGCAAACCGTCACCGTAGGCGAGAAGCTTGGCGCGGCAGAGGTTGCCGCCGAGCTGCGCCGCGCGGGATACGCTGAGGGGCGTGGAAACAGCGATTCGCCGATTGGCCATTATGCCTTCACCCCGTATGGCATTCAGGTGGTTCCCGGGCCAGAATCCTTCCACGCCGAAGAAGGCGCCGTGATCCGGTTCGAAAATGGCAAAGTCGCCGCCATTGACGAGACTGGAAAAGGCAGCCGCAACCTGGAGGCGTACGAGCTGGAACCGCAGCTGGTGACGGCTTTGTTTGAGGGACAGGAGCGCTCCAAGCGCGAGATCATCAAGTTTGAGGAAATTCCTCAACCACTTGTGGACGCGGTGCTCGCCATTGAAGATCGCCGCTTCTTCCAACATAGTGGGGTCAACTATTTTCGCCTGATGGAGGCGGCCGCCATCGACGTCCGCGAAGGCCGTCACGGGCAGGGCGGTTCCACTCTGACCATGCAGCTCTCACGCGGTTTCTTCCTCTCATCGGAGAAGACGGTCAAGCGCAAGCTGGTGGAAATGTTGATCGCCGTCGAGCTGGAACACAAGTTTTCCAAGCAGCGCATCTTTGAGATGTACGCCAACGAGGTGTACATGGGACAGCGCGGCTCCTTCACCATCAACGGCTTTGCCCAGGCTTCGCACGCTTATTTCAACAAGGACATCAAGAACCTCACTCTGCCCGAGGCTGCGCTGCTGGCCGGGATGATCCAGCGCCCGAACTATTTGTCGCCGTACAAGAATCCGAAGCGCGCCTTGGAGCGCCGCAACCTGGTGCTCGACTCCATGGTTGAAACCGGCGCCATCACTCGCGAGCAGGCTGACCGCGCCAAGGCAACTCCTCTGAAAGTCGCGGCGTTCAACGTGGAAGCCAGCGATGCGCCCTACTTTGTTGACTTGGTAAAGGACCAGCTCTCGAACCAGTTCAGCGAAGTCGAGTTGAACGATCAGGCCTATCGCGTGTACACCACCCTCGACCCTGACCTGCAGCGCGCCGCCGCCGAGGCGGTGGACACGGGCATGAAGTTGGTGGACGAGCAGGTGGAAAAACGGCGGACCCACAAGATCAAAGTAGGCTCAGGCAAGGATGCTAAGACGGAGACCAGGGTCGAGACCGGACCGATGCCGCAAGTGGCGCTGGTGGCCATCGATCCGCACACCGGCGAAGTGCTCGCGCTGGTCGGGGGCAGGAACTATGGCATGAGCCAGTTAGACCACGCCATCGCCAAGCGCCCCACGGGCTCCATCTTTAAGCCCTTCGTATACGCCGCGGCGATCAACACCGCTGTGACCGGACAGACGCTGGTCGCCACCGGCGGGGCCGATTCGAATGGTGATGGCGGCCAGAGCAATGGCGACCCTGGAGTTTTCACCCCGGCCACGCTGGTTGACGATTCTCAGGTCAGCATCGTCAACGGAGACCAGGTTTACGAGCCCCGCAACTATCACGACAGCTTCAACGGAGAGGTGACCGCCCGATATGCCTTGGCGCTCTCGTTAAACAATGCGACGGTCAGGATTGGCCAGGAGGTAGGCTTCGATAAGGTGGCTGCGCTGGCCAAGGCGGCCGGAATTCAGAGCGTACGGGCGACTCCGGCGATCGCTCTCGGCGCTTACGATGCAACTCCGCTGGAGATGGCCGGCGCCTACACCGTCTTTGGTAACCACGGCACCCATCTCACTCCGCTTATGGTGAAGTCGGTGCGGGATGTGCGCGGGAACATTCTCGACGACTATAAGGCCGATAGCAAAGAAGTGCTCGACCCTCGCGTCTCCTACGTTATGACCACCATGATGGAGGCCGTGATCAACAACGGCACCGGCTATCCGGTGCGCGCCCGAGGGTTCCAAGCGCCGGCAGCGGGCAAAACGGGGACCTCGCATGACGCCTGGTTTGCGGGATACACCAGCAACCTGCTGTGCATAGTCTGGGTAGGAAATGACGACTACACCGATCTAAAGCTTGCCGGCGGCGCCACGGCCGCGCCCATCTGGGCCGAGTTCATGAAGCGGGCGGCCAAGTTGCCACAGTATGCAGACATGAAAAACTTCACCGCTCCTTCCGGCGTGGTGGAGGTGACACTGGACAAAGTGACCAACCGTCTGGCCACCGCCTCCTGTCCGCAAACCTACACGGTCGCCTTCATTGCGGGCACCGAACCGAAGGAAACCTGTGACCAGGCCGCCGGCGATCACCGGGGTTTTTTCACCAAGATTTTCGGCCTGGGACAGCCCGCGGTTGCGCAGCCACCGCCGACAACCAATGGCGTGGTCCAGCCGGGACCGGGCGGAACTCCAGTCCGAGGGGCTGTCAGTCAGCCCGCTTCGAGCCAGACGCCGCCACCAATAAAGAAGCGGGGCTTTTTTGGCCGCCTCTTCGGCCGGGGCGACAACGCAGCCCAGCAGCAAAATGGTGGGACGGATAGTTCAGAGAAAGGGAACAATCCCGGCCCAAAATAGGTCTAATATGGGACAATACTGGACTCTGGAGGTCCGGCCATGGCCCCTCTCCCATCGCCACGGACGCTGCTGCCGCTATCTTTGTTCATGATCTTGCTGCTTGCCTTCCCGCTGTGCCTGTTGGCCGGCGATGGGCAGCAGGCCATTGCACCGTCGCCGGTTCCCAATCCCAGTGCTTCCGCCAAGGATTCGGAAGAGCAGGGCGACGCGCTGCGAGCGCAAAAACGCTATCTCAATTCCCTCGACTTCTACTCAGCGGCAATTGCAAAACATCCCACGGCGCTTCTGTGGAACAAGGAAGGCATGGCGTACTTGTTTCTGCAAAAGTATCCCGAGGCTACCAAGTGCTTTAATCGGGCCATTAAGACGGACAAGAACGCCCCGGAAGGTTTCAACAACCGCGGCTACATGGAGCAGCGGAATCGGAATTTCGACAAAGCTATCCGCTACTACAAGAAAGCCCTGGCGTTGCAACCCAATGATGCCGTATTCCACTACAACATGGGAAGTTCGTACTGGGGGAAACATCAGTATGGCTTGGCCGCACAGCAGTATCGCGCGGCCTATGTACTCGACCCAGACATTTTCAATCGGGTTTCGCGGATTGGCGTAATGGCGCAATCCAGTTCACCTGAGGACCGCGCCGCCTTCTCGTTCATGGTCGCCAAAATGTACGCTCAAGCGGGCGACTTCGATCACTCGCTCGAGTATCTGCGCAAAGCCATGGAAGAAGGCTATAAGGACATCCACAAGGTGTACACCGACTCCGAGTTCGCCACCTTGCGCACCGACAAACGCTTCGAAGAGTTGATGTCGCAAAAACCGCAACCCATACCGTAGTCCGAATGTCGGCACATGAAGAAGCCAACAACAAAAAAGGTCTCTAAGAAGAAAGCCCCGGCTTCACGGGCGAAAAAAGCGCCTACGAAGCAAGCCCAGCCGCGACGGAAGAAGGCGATCGCTGCCCCGGAGACCAGCCAAAAGCTCACCTTTAATCACGCCATGATCTATGCCAAAGACGTGGAGCGCAGCTTGGGGTTCTACCGCGATCTGATGGGATTCAAGCTCATCGAAGACTTTCGCTATGAGGGCACATCGGTGTATGCGCGCCTGCGCGCGCCGGGCGGCGATGGCACCATCGCCCTGCACCAAGCGGGGCCGGGCTTCCCCATTTCCAGCGAAGGGGTGCGCTTGTACTTCGAAGTCGGCGATCTCGACGGCTTTTGCCGGAAGCTTCAGCAAAAGGGCTTTTACATCACGCAGCTGCCGCGCATGATGCCTTGGGGCTGGCGGCACGCCTATCTCAATGACCCCGATGGCCACGAAATCAGCCTGTATTGGGCCGGTGAAAACCGCATGAAGAAGACCGTGATGCAGGCCGCCAAACTAGCTGCCCGGACTTGAACTCTAACGTCCGCAGTTGTGAGCTGGTGCTTCGAATTGCCGGCGATGCCAAGGTGTTCTCCACCCATCGCCTATACACCAGAGGTGAGAATACGTTTAGCCCTGTGCCCAGGCACTGTGCGGCTTTGTGGGCCGCTGGTGCGCCCACTGGGCGATGTCGGCAATGCCCGCAATGGCCGCATCCACTTCTTGCTCCGTATTGAAAGCGCCGATGGAGAATCGCACGCCACCATCTCGCGCGACCGTTCCAAGTTGCGCGTGCACCAAAGGTGCGCAATGCAGACCAGTGCGGGTCGCGATATTGTGGTCCACATCGAGCATGACACCGATATCGCCCGGAGCGACGCCCTCCAGGTTCATAAGGATGGTGGGGAGGTGGTTTTCAAGGCTGTCGCAGCAGTACAGTTGGACGCCTCCGATTTGCCTGAAACCATCCACTAGTCTCTCTGCCAGCTGCATCTCGCGCGCATGGACACTCGCAATGCCGTTCTCGTCCAACCAGTCCTGTCCGGCCCACAACGAGGCCACGCCGACCATGTTTGGCGTGCCGTACTCAAGTCTCCAGGGATACTCGTCGAGATGGAACGGATGGATAGACCGAACGCCGGTGCCGCCGCTACGCACTTGTTTGACGCCTACGTGCTTGCGAACACAAAGGCCGCCGATGCCCATGCTCCCCATGAGCGCTTTGTGGCCGGTGAAGGCGACCACATCGATGTTCATCTCCTGCATATTGATCGCAACGATGCCGGCGGTCTGAGCGGTATCCACGACGAACGTGACGCCGCGCTCGCGGCAGACCGCTCCAATCTCCTTGATCGGCTGTACCGTACCGATCACGTTCGACCCGTGGTTGACGACCACCAGCTTGGTGTTAGGCCGCATCGCCCTGGCGATATCGTCCGGGTCCACGAACCCGGCGTGGTTAAAAGGGATGAAGGTCGCCTCTGCGCCGTGGTCGCGGACCAGGTGGTTGACGGGCCGGATCACGGAGTTATGTTCGAGGTTGGTGGTGATGATATGGTCGCCGGCCAAAACCAGCCCCGGGATGATTAGATTGAGTGCATCCGTCACGTTATAGCCGAAGACCAGCCGGTCCGAGGCACCCTCATCGCCGCCAAAGAATTTGGTGAGGCGCTTGCGAAGACGGTCGAGCAGCGAACCCGCCTCCATCGCCAGATCGTAACCGCTGCGTCCCGGATTGACGCCATGGGTGCGGTAGAACTCGTCCATGAACCGGTAAACGTTTTCCGGCTTGGGCCACCCCGTGGCCGCATTATCGAAATAGATCAGTGCCTTCTCCATCGCTGCAAATGATAGCACCGTGCCCGGTGCATGGCCCGTGGCGCGCATCACTCTGATCAGTGATGCGACCGGGCCTGCGCGGCGGTCACGGGACCGTGTGCTGACTATCACTGTTCGCGTAGCAGATATGTCCGATAATACTGAGTGGTTCCCCAAAGTAGGAGGGCAGAGATTCCTACCGTCCAACACGACCACAGCCAGCGGGCCGAAAGGAAGTCTCATGGATACCAAACACCTCGGCATTAACAGCAAACTAATTCATGCGGGTCACAAGGCGGATGCCAGCGGTTCGGTCAGCGTTCCCATCTATCAGACCTCCACCTTCGCATTCCGGAATGCCGCTCATGGGGCGGCGCTCTTCGCCGGGGAGGAAGAGGGATTCATCTACACGCGTATCGGGAATCCCACCATTGGCGCGCTGGAGGATTGCCTAGCCGAACTGGAAAGCGGTTGCGGAGGCATCGCCACAAGCTCCGGCATGGGCGCCATCTGCACCGTGTATTTGGCTTTGCTGGAGAGCGGCGCGCACATGGTGAGTACGGCATCGGTGTACGGCCCCAGCCGTGGGCTGATGGAAAAACACTTCTCGCGCTTCGGCGTGCAGTCAACCTACGTGGACACCTCCGACTTAACTCAAGTGGAGCAGGCATTGCGGCCCAACACCAAGCTCCTCTACGTGGAGACGCCCTCCAACCCCACGATGCAGGTCACCGACATCGAGCAGGTTGCAGCCCTTGCCCACGCTCGGGATTGCCTGGTGGTGGTGGACAACACCTTCGCCAGCCCCTACCTTCAGCAGCCACTGAAGCTGGGTGCAGACGTGGTCCTGCACTCCGTGACCAAGTTCATCAACGGCCATGCGGACGTGGTAGGCGGAATCATCGTGGCCCAGGACATGGATCTGTACCAGCGCCTGCGCAAGGCGATGGTGAACTCGGGATGCAACATGGATCCACACCAGGCGTTTCTGGTGCTGCGCGGTCTTAAGACGCTCGGCATCCGTGTGGAACGGGCCCAGCGCAGCGCCATGGAAATCGCCCGTTGGCTGGAGCGGCAGCCTGAGGTGAAGACCGTTCGCTACATCGGGTTGGAATCCCATCCCCAGCACGATCTCGCCAAACGCCAGATGAGCGGCTTCGGCTCGATGATCAGCTTTGAGCTGGAAGGAGGTATGGAGGCGGGACGGCTGCTCATGGACAGTGTCCGGGTCGCTACCCTGGCCGTTTCGCTCGGGGGCGTTGAGACCCTCATCGAGCATCCAGCGTCCATGACCCACGCGGGCCTCTCCCCAGAGGAGCGGCGTGCGGCAGGTTTCAGTGACGGCCTGGTACGATACTCCGTCGGTATTGAAGACGCAGAGGACTTGATCGCGGACTTGCGGCAAGCTCTGGATGCGGTTTCAGCCCAGTCCCTCGGTCGAACTGGGGAGAGGGCCGTAAGCGGCGTCGTGAAAGAGCCCGCCCTGGCTTGATGGCGCACCAGCGGAGGCGGCTTCGCAAATGTTTGGTTTGTGATCGCTGGCATTCGCCCTGAAGTGGTTCTTGAGACCGGACCACGCGGGGACGCAATGCTCCTGCCAGCGTCGCCGAACCGCGTTACAATGGCGAACCGGGAGGCGCGCCATGGAACCGGCAACCGCTGCGACGCAAGAGCACGATCCCAAGTCTCTGCTCGACCGTGCATCCAATCTGCTCGAAACTGACCCCCAGCAGGTGCTGGCTCTGCTTGCTTCCTTCGAGGACTTGCACCCCGATCCTGCTCAGATGGCGGGGGCGTATTTCCTTCGCGGATGCGCGCTACAAAACCTGGGCCAACACCAGGAGGCGGTGGACGCCTTCGAAAAAGCGCAGCCCGATTTTCCGGCGGAACTCAAGGGCCCGGGTTTTTATCTGCGCCAGGCGATATCCCTGAACGGCATGTTGGAGCCTCAAAAGGCGCTCGATGCCATCACTCTCGCCGAGCAAACCCCCGAGCCGTTTGCCCAGGACCCCGCCGGGCGCGGAATCTTGTTCCTGCAAAAGGGAATCGCTCTTCTGGGGGTGGGCAAGCCTAAGCAGGCGTTGGACGCGCTGACCACCGCCGCCACCCTGGTCCAGCCAGGATTGGCGGCCAGCAACTGCTGGTTGCAGACGGGACACGCGCTGGACGCACTGGGTGAGTCTGACGAGGCTTTGCAAGCGTTTGACCGCTCACTCGCGGAGGCTCTGCCGGACCAAGCCACCACCACCATCCGGATTCTTGCTGCCTTCCAAAAAGCCAACCTGTTGAACCGGTTGCAGCAAAACGAAAAGTCCTTGGAAGCCTTGGAAGCCGCGCTCGGTGATTTTCAGAAGACCCGCCCGGCGGGGTTGCCGCCTGCATTTGAATCCAACCTGCTGATCAGCAAGGCGAATTTGCTCATCCTGCTTCGGCGCTACGACGAGGCCGCTGCCCCGCTCGAGGAGGCGGAAAAGGCCCGTCCCGAATTGCGGACCGAGGTCTCCTTCTGGGTGCAGAAGGCCAACGCTTATTTCTACGCGCGCCGCTTCCAGGAAGCTCTGGCGCCTCCGCCGCCGGAAATCGCGAATCATCCCATGGTTCTGGCGCTGCGCGGTCTCATCTTCAACGCGGCCGGTGATTTGGGTAATGGCCGTGCGGAGTTGCTGCGGGCTGCCGCTTCCGCCGCAAATTGCGGAGACGATGCCATGGCTTGGACCGGTGTCGGTCTCGCCCAGTCGGGTCTATTGAACTACCCGGCCGCGGTTGAGGCCCTGGAAAAAGCGCGCCGCCTAAATCCTGCTCTCGCTGCCGCCGATCCCACCGCCACCTATGCGCTCGGGACCTCTCTCGTTGCGCTGCAACGGTACGACGAAGCCTGGGAGGTGCTGAAGGATTTGCCGGACACCGACGACATGCTTCTGGCCAAGGCCTTGGCGCTACAGGGCCAGGGCAAGGCTCCCGAAGCCTTGCAGATGATGGAGCGCATCGCGCCACCTCTGCCCACCACCCCATTGTTATCGGCGCTTTCCTACTGGATTGTTCTGGGCGCTCTGTTGGCGGCCGTCGAGCGCCCGGAGGAGTCGCTGCAAGCCTTCGTGACCGCCAGCGATCTGGCCCAACAACCCGCCGGTGCGACTCTCCGGCTGTCGGCCGCAGTGGGCCGGGCCAGCGCTCTTATCAAGCTCGACCGCCGGGATGAAGCTGAGGATTTGCTGACCCGGGCCACGGTCGAGACCCCGGTGGTCGGTACGCCCCGGCCCGGCGCCGGCTGGTGGCTGCTGGCAGGGTTGCTGGCCGACAAAGCGAAGTTTGAAGCCGCACTTCGAGCGATCAACCGCGCCCAAAGCTTGGAGCCCGACAGCATTGACATCCGCTTGAGCAAAGGAAAAACCTTGCTGAATCTGGAGGACTATCGCCAGGCGCAGGATATTTACCAACAGGTCCTGGCCGCGGTGAGCAAAGACCACGATCGGTTCGAGGCCCTGCTCGGGCAAGGCATTGCCTTGCACGGTCTCGATCGTAACGAAAAGGCCATCGACGTATTGCGGGAGGCATTCAGCCAGGCGCCCGACGATATTTCGCGGGCCGATTCCCGCATCTGGGTCAACTTGGGCAAGGCCTACAACTCGCTCGACCGGCTCCCGACCGCTCTTCGCACCTTCCAGGAGGGCTGGCGGCTGGACCTTAGCCGCAAGAAATCAAACGATCTTGCTTTGGGGGTTTCGTCCATCTTCATTGCGCAGAAGCGCGACCGCGAGGCTGCCGATTTCCTACGGGAAGCGGAACAACGGGTTGTCCCCCACCCTGACCTCGATCTGAATCTGGGCATTGCGCTCTACCGTCTGAAGCAAAGCACTGCCGCCAAGCAGGCCTGGCAGCGGGCGGCGGACGCCGGATCGCAGCAGGCCAAAGAGTATCTGGAAGAAATACCCAAGGCGGCGCCCGACCCCGGCGACTTGATGGGTTATTGGTTCGGCGATGCCGCGCCACGGTGGCGCCGGGTCTTCGGTGGCTTGCTGATATTCCTCATTCTGTTCGTGGCGGCGTTGCCCGTCATTAGCAAGGACGCAACTCATTGGCTGCGATGGCTCAATACCGGCGACAACTATAAATTAGGTTGGATCTGCCTGGTTCCTCTTGTGCTCATCTTCCTGGCGCCGGTGCTTACCAAAATCAGCTTCGGCCTGGGACCGGTCAAGCTCGAGGCCGCAACTCCCGGGATCACCGCCAAGCCCAACATGGACCTGCTTCTCGACAAGCTGCAGTCTGGCGCCGGCGTAGGTGTATCTTCCAGCCCCAGCGGAAGCGTAGGCCAGTGGCCAAGGCCCTAGGTGGAATGGGCCTTTCGTTTAGGGCGGTGGCTTTCAACAAATCGCGTACACGAGCTCGAACCGTTGCTGGAAGACAGCCCGTGAGCAGTGTGCTTCGCGGCCTCCTGCCGCTGTGAATATCCGATTAACAGCTGGCGAATCCTGCGTCTGGCGCGCCAATTTGTGTTCAACTGGAGGCCGTCCCGTTACAATTAGGGTCTACCTGTAAACCCGACCCTTTATGAGCACACCCGCGAAGGCCGCGCCATCCAAGGCAAGACGAACCACTGCCCACGCAACGCTTCGTTCCCTCGTGCATGTTCTCGCGCCATCTCCCCAGCAACTCGACGATCCCGAATTGTTCATCAATCGCGAACTGAGCCTGCTGGAGTTCCAGAGGCGAGTTCTGGAAGAGGCGCAGGATGGCAGCAACCCACTGCTGGAACGCCTGATGTTTCTGTCGTTTGTCGGATCCAATATCGACGAATTTTTCATGGTGCGGGTGGCTGGCCTGAAGCGGCAGATCGAAAAGGGCGTAATCGACTCCGGTCCCGACGGAATGAGCGCCGCCGAGCAATTGCGCGCCATCCGTGCCTCGGTGATCCGCCTATATCGCGGCGCCCATGAGTGCTGGAGCAAGGAGCTGGTGCCTGCGCTTGAGGGTTCGGGAATTCGCATCCTCAGCTACACCGATCTCACCAACGAGCAGCGCGCGGTCGCGGACTCTTACTTTCAGGAAGCCGTCTTCCCTACCCTGACCCCTTTGGCCTTCGACCCCGGGCGCCCCTTCCCGCACATCTCCAACCTCAGTTTGAACCTGGCGGTGCTTTTGCGAGCGGGCGAAGGGGAGCAGCATTTCGCGCGCGTCAAGATTCCCGATACGCTGCCGCAGTTGGTTCCGCTGAGCGCTGCGCCCAAAGCCAAGGGCCGGGCGAAAACCGCCCAGAAGGAACAGTGCTTTGTCTGGCTGGAACAGTTGGTCACCGCCAACCTGGGGACCCTTTTCCCAGGCATGGAGATTCTTGAGGCCCATCCTTTTCATATCACCCGCGACGCCGACAGTGAGATTCAAAACCTGGAGGCAGGCGACCTGCTGGAGTCGGTAGAGGAAGGCGTGTGGCAGCGTCGCTTCGCGGATGTGGTGCGCGTGGAAATCAATGAGGCGATGCCGGCAACCGTCCTCGACATCCTGGTCGAGAACCTGGAGTTGGAGCGCGACGACATTTACAAGCTGAGCGGTCCGCTGGCGCTGGTTCGGGTGCGCCATCTTTGCCTTCTAAACCGTCCCGACTTGAAGTTTCCTCCCTTTGCTCCCGCTCTGCCTCCCCCTTGGCCAACGAGGCGGAGGAGGAAGATATCTTCGCCACCATCCGGCGCGGAGACATCTTGTTCCACCATCCCTTCGATTCGTTTCAGCCCATCCTTGGTCTTCTACAGAAAGCAGCGCGCGATCCGAACGTACTTGCGATCAAGATCACGCTCTACCGCATTGGACGGAACGCCCCGGTCGTCGACGCCTTGCTGGAAGCCGTGGAGAACGGAAAGCAGGTGGCTGTCGTGCTGGAACTGAAGGCGCGGTTCGACGAGGAAAGTAATATCGGGTGGGCACGCAAGCTGGAAGAATATGGCGTTCACGTGGTGTACGGTTTGCTGGGACTAAAAGTGCACTGCAAGGCCGCGCTGATCATACGCAAAGAGGGCGACACCATCCGGCGCTACGCCCATCTATCCACCGGCAATTACAACAGCATCACCGCGCAGCTTTACACCGACATCGGCATGCTGACCTGCGATCCGGCCATCGGCGCCGACTGCACCGACCTGTTCAACTTTCTTACCGGCTATTCGGCGAAAACTGCGTATCGCAAGCTGCTGGTTGCGCCGATGACGCTGCGCCAGCGTATGCAAGCCATGATCGAGCGTGAAATTGAGCACCAACGGAGCGGACGCGGCGGCCACCTGATCATGAAGATGAATGCCCTGGTGGACAGGAAGATGATCGAGTTGCTGTACCAGGCTTCGCAGGCCGGGGTACGAGTGGACTTGCTGGTGCGGGGCATCTGTTGCTTGCGGCCGGGAATTCCCGGAATTAGCGACCACATTCGCGTCACCAGCATTGTGGGACGTTTTCTGGAGCACAGCCGGGTGTTCTATTTCCGCAATGGCGGACGCGAAGAAGTGTACCTGGGCAGCGCCGACCTGATGCCTCGCAATCTGAATCGCCGGGTGGAAGCGGATTTCCCCGTTCAGGACAAGGACCTGATTCGCGTGCTTCGCGACGAGATTCTCGGCACCTACCTCAAGGACAAGGCCAAGGCCCGGCATATGAACTCCGAGGGCAGGTACGTGCGCGACCCGGATTTCCAGAAGAAGGGTGCGTTGAACAGCCAGGAGGCACTCATTGAGCGAGCCATCAAGCGGCAGAAGTTGACTCAGGCTTCGCGAACCAAACCGACCGTCAGTGCGACTGCATCAAAGTAGAGCCTCCCTGGAACGGGCCTGAGGTGTTTGGATGCCGCTGAACTCCCGTGAACTGGGCTGCCGCGCTCGCCTAGCATTGTGCGAAAATCTAGACGCACTGATTCCTATACAAGTCGGGAGGACGCCATGCGCGAAGTGATCGCGACCAACGATGGGCCCAAGGCTATCGGGCCGTACTCTCAGGCCATCAAGGCTAACGGCCTGGTATTTCTGTCCGGACAGATCGCGCTCGATCCCGCCACGCAACAGCTCCTTTCTGGCGACGTGGCGGCGCAGACGGAGCGCGTGCTGCAAAATCTGGCAGGCATCCTCAAGGCCGCGGGCAGCTCGCTGCAACAGGTCGTGAAGACCACCGTCTTCCTCAAGAACATGTCTGACTTTGCCGCCATGAACGAAGTCTATGGCCGCTACTTCACCGAAGCGCCGCCCGCGCGCTCCACGGTCGAGGTCGCTCGTCTGCCCAAGGATGTGCTGGTGGAGATCGACGTCATCGCGCTCGCGTGACGGGACTCGACAACGTTGAACCTCGGCGATCGCACTTAGTGAGAATTGCAACGGCACCGGAAGTCGGCAAGAATTGTGGAATTATCATTACGGGCGCCCGGGTTTTTCGGGGTCGAGGGCAAAAGCGGCCCTCGCTGGGGACCCCCGGCTTCGCTCGTGATGACAATTCCGAGGTTTCGTCACTCTATTGTGCAAGCCTAATTAGATGTGTTCCAGCGCGCGCAGGCGGCGGACCGTCTCGACGACATCGCCGTTCTGAAACAAGCGAATGCCCGCGACTCCGCCTGCGCCCGCAGCGAGGCATGCCCGCGCGTTCGCGAGAGTGACTCCCCCCAGCGCCAATATCGCAAAGCCTTCGATCGCTGATTCTGCAGCGGCGCGCAGCGCGCCGATCCCGATTCCCTGTACGCCGGTGTGCGCCTTCTCGAAGATCGGCGCCAACACTGCGAAGTTTGCTCCCTGATCAGCGGCGGCACGCACCTCTTCGATGGTGTGGGCCGAGACCGCAATCACCGGCGCGCGCTCGCTGGCTCGCATCCACAGCGCGCGGACTTCTGAGGCATCCAACTCGCCGGCGGGAAGGTGCACGCCGTCAGCCCCGGAGGCGAGCGCAACGTCGGCGCGCCCATTGACCAGCAGCTTCGCCGTCGCGAAATTCTCTCGAACCATTTGCACCGCGTCGCGCGCCAGCCGTTCCAGATCGCGCGCCGCCAGATCTTTTTCGCGAAGCTGAATGTAGTCAACCCCGGCGCGCGCCGCCTCGCCGATCCTGGCCAGCAACCGGCTGCGCTGCTGCGCGTCCGTTCCTGCAAGGCCCTTACGGTCCGTGATGTAGTAGAGCAGCATCGCCGCACCGATTGTATTCCGCCAAAGGGAGAGGCAGAATTCCAGTCACGCTATTCCATTAGAATAGGGCCGTGTCCACGCGCCCGAATTCCAATCCTCATCCCATGCGCCAGAAATCTCGGCTGGTCCAACCCGCATCCGCAAGCGAGGACGCACTCGAGATTCTGCGCGCGCCAAGCCTCGCGGCCCTGCCGTGGCTGGTGCATGGATTCAGTACTCGACAGGGCGGGGTTTCGACTTGCTACGGCGGACGGAGCTTGAACCTCGGCCTCACCCCGGCGGACAGCAAAGAGAATGTCGCGCGTAACCGCGCGTTGTTTCTCGAAGCGCTGGGTGCGGCGAGCCAAGACTCCGGTGGCGCCTGGCCGCTGGTGCAAATGAAACAGATGCACTCGGCTGTGATTCATCGCGTGAGCGAACCGCCACGCGGGCCGCTCGCGGGTGACGGCATCATCACCAACACGCCCGGATTGCTGCTGGCCATCAAGACTGCTGATTGCGTTCCCGTGTTAGTGGCTGACGTGAAGCGCCGCGTGATTGGCGCATTCCACGCGGGCTGGCGCGGCGCCGCCGCCCGCATTGTGGAGAAGGGCGTGGGCGAAATGCGCCGACAGTTTGGCAGCCTGCCGCGCGATCTGCGCGCCGCTATTGGGCCGTCCATCCGGCGTTGCTGCTATCAGGTTGGTCCCGAGGTGCGCGCCGAGTTCGACTCGCAATTCCCCTATAGCGCCGATCTCTTCGAAGAGGTCTTCGACGCTAATGCCATCCACGTTCGCTATCCCATGTTGTTTCTGACCGCGCGGGCTCCCGGTCACAGCGAGCTTGGTCCCGAATTGCATCTTGATCTGGTCGAGGCCAACCGTCGTCAACTCGAGGACGCCGGGTTGGGTGGGGAACATATCAGCATTGTCGATGGATGCACCGCGTGCGACACTGCGCGCTTCTTCTCGCACCGCGCCGCGTTCGGCAAAACCGGACGCATGATGGCCGCCATCGGTATCCGGCCGGAATGAGCAGTATGATTGTCATCCTGAGCGACGAGCGTAGCGAGGAGTCGAAGGACCCCTATGGTAGCAATGAGCCTACGTTCTTCGGCACAACTCTTACCCGCCAAAAAGAAAACGGGCCGGAGATTTCTCCCCGGCCACTAACCACTATCCACTTATCACTAGCCACTATCTTCTGACCTTCTCCCCAATCGACTTCGCCTGGGTGAACAGCAGGAGGTAGTCCGGGCCGCCGGCCTTCGAGTCGGTGCCCGACATATTGAAGCCGCCGAACGGATGCGCGCCCACCATAGCTCCCGTGCACTTTCGATTGATGTACAGGTTGCCGACGTGGAACTGCTCTTTGGCCGCCTCGATCTTATCTTCCGACGTGGTATAGACCGCGCCGGTCAGGCCGAACTCGGTGTTGTTGGCGATTTCGAGGCCATGTTCGAAGCCGCGCGACTTGATCACCGCCAGCACCGGACCGAAAATTTCCTGCTGCGAAATCGTCGCCATGGGACCGACATCGGCAATCACCGTGGGCTGGATGAAGAAGCCATCGCCGGCTTCGGTCGCGCGCGCGCCGCCGGTAATCAGGCGTCCACCTTCCGCGATGCCCTTCTCGATATAGCCCAGAATCGACTGCATCGATTTCTGGTTGATCACCGGGCCCATGGCCGGGTTCTGCGTTGGGTTGCCAACCGTGATCTTCTCCACGCGCTCCTTCAGGCGTTGCAGAAATTTGTCGTACACGCGCTCATCGACGATGGCGCGCGAGCACGCCGAGCACTTCTGCCCGCTGAAGCCAAACGCCGAGGAGGCCACGCCCTCGACCGCGGCATCGAGATCGGCGTCGGTGTCCACCACGATGGAGTCCTTGCCGCCCATCTCCAGGACGGTGCGCTTGATCCAAATCTGGCCGGGTTGCTGCACCGCGGCCCGCTGGTTGATGTGCAGTCCCACTTCCTTCGATCCGGTGAACGCGATGTAGCGCGTCTGGGGATGCTCGACGATGGCATTGCCGAAGCTGTTGCCATGGCCGGGACAGAAGTTGACCACACCGTCGGGCAGGCCCGCTTCCTCCAGGAGCTCGAAGAACTTCGCCGCGATGGTGGGCGAATCGCTCGAGGGCTTCAGGATGACCGTGTTGCCACTCACGACGGAGGCCAGCGTCATGCCGCCCATGATGGCGCCGGGAAAATTCCACGGCGGAATCACCACGCCCACGCCCAACGGAATGTAACGCAGCCAGCCGCGCTCGCCCGGCAACTGCACGGGCGGCCCGGCGTGGGAGAGGCGAAGCGCTTCCAGGGCGTAGAAATCGCAGAAGTCAATCAATTCAGCGATGTCGCCATCGGCCTCGGCCCAGTTTTTGCCGACCTCGAAGATCATCCACGCCATCAGCTCGAACTTGCGCTCGCGCAGCAGTACGCTCACCCGGAACAGCAGGTTGGTGCGTTCCTCGATGGAGG
Organism: uncultured Acidobacteriaceae bacterium; assembly: GCA_963836875.1. GTDB lineage: Bacteria > Acidobacteriota > Terriglobia > Terriglobales > Acidobacteriaceae > Bog-257. The sequence goes on along the minus strand of CAWIKZ010000005.1, from coordinate 152,835 downwards.
CGAATTTCCAGGTCTCGAACGCCTTCAAAGCAGCCTGCATCGCGGGTTCCACCTCGCTCGCGCCCGCCGCCTGGTGAATGCCGACAATCTCCGATGGCTTGGCCGGATTAAACGATTGCGTCTTCTCGCCGGTCTTCAGGTGGCGGCCGCCGATGACCAGGTCGTACTCGCGGCCCAGTTCGTTGCGGACTTTCTCGATGGCGGCCTTCATGCGGCGCGCGTTCTCCGGATTGCTGAAATCAACCGAGGGTTCGTTCTTGAAGGTGGCGGGAATCTGGGCGTTGTTGATGGTAGCGGAAATGCGAGTTCCTTCCCGGGCGGGAGTGGTTGTGGTAGCCATAAGTGCGTCCTCTCAGGTATTGGTTGGTGCAGTAATAGTAGATGCCGTGCGCTACGGCGGGATGCGGCGCTAGCGCGCGCCAACCTTAATGATAAGCGCGCGAGAGGGCTTTGTCTTGTGAGGCGAGAGGAGCTACGTACCGATATCCATCCACTCCGGATGGTAGTCCTTCCAGATACCTGTGCCTGGCGAGATCTGGCGGACGGGAACGTCCTCGGCGTGCTTTGAGGTGCGGACCCACTCCCAGGCGTGCAGGATTTCGGAGCTGTCGAAGTAGCGCGTCTCGGCCTCAAGAATCGCTGCGCCCGCGGTGACGATCGCCACAATCTCTTCCCACTTGTCGGCGCCCACCACCGCCATGCGCGCGATGTGGTCGGTGTGCTTCTGCAGAAACCGCATCTCCTCCCAACGCGCTCCCCAGTCGGCGCCGTGCATCTGCGAAAGGTCGGCGAGAATGCCGATGGGCTTGTGTTTGCGCTGGGCAATCACGATTTCGAGTTGCGGCTCAAACGCCTTGATGTCTTCGGCCGTCAGCTTGCCGACCACTTTGAAACCCAGTACTCCCCCAAAGCTCTCCTTGAGTCGTTCAATCATGGCGGTGCGTGCTCCTTCTGTCAGCAGGTCGAGATAACTGCAAGATACTGTTGTACACGATTGTCCGTGGCGGTTACATGACTTTGCTCTCTCGCGTCGCCGCGAGCAGAATCGTACCGCAATACCTCCGGAGAACTGTGCCGTCCCTGAAGGGACTCGTTATTTTTCCCGTTTTACCCAGGGCTTACGCCCTGAACTAACATCAATTCCGCCCCTGTGGGGCTGGATTTTGCACAGTCGTTCTACCGCGCCGATTCAGAACGCCTTCTTACAAACTCTAAAATCAAGCCTTAAATGGCCAGTTGCAGCACGGCTGCTCAATCCTTCAATGCCGCTTATTGTTTCTTCAGGCGGGCAGTTACTTTTTGTCTTCGACCATCTTCTCCACGATCTGGTCAATGGTATCGAGCGCTTTCTTAGAGGGCATGGTGTCGTTGTTGGTCATGATGGAGAACGCGATGTGTTCGCCGCCCTGGGTAGTGGCGTAGCCCGCCAGCGCGTACACGTGCGCCAGCGACCCCGTTTTGCCGTGCACCAGACCCAGCACCGGCGTGCTGCGAAAACGTTCCGCCAGCGATCCGTCCACTCCGGCGACGGGCAGAGTATCTTCGTAGAGCTGTCCCCAGGGTTGCTTGTGGCAGTAGAGCAGGATGGCAACCACCGCGTCGGGAGTGACCAGGTTCTCGCGCGACAGTCCCGAGCCGTCGAGAAAGACGAACTGTTCCGGCTTGATGCCGGCGCGAATCAGGAAGCCGCGGAGAACTTCCAGCCCGCCCTGGATTGAGCCCGACGTGCCCTTCTCCTTGCCCAGCAAGCGCAGCATCAGTTCGGCGTGCAGGTTCTGGCTCACCTTATTAATGACGCGCAGGTCTTGTGCGAGCGGCTGCGATTGATAGCTGGCCAGCACCAGGGGCGAGGGATTGGGCGGTCGCGTGGTGTCGCCACCGCCCGAAGCCATGGAGGTGACGCTGAAGGTCTGCGTGGACGCAAGTTCGGTGTGATGAGTGCGCGCGCGTCCGTAAATGGTGACGCCCCGCTCCTCCAGCAGTTCGCGGAAGAGCCGCGCCGCGAAATCGGCGGGGTCCTCGATGGCCAGGGCTTCTCCGAAGCCGGGGTCATCCTGCGGGATGTTGCCCCAGAAGGTGAGCTGGTTGGAGCCGGGCTCGCGATTGATGGACACGGTTCGCGGTCCGGTCCCTTGCGGCGTGGTCATCACCCGGTTATCGATTTTGTAGTACTCGGGAAACGGGACGACGGTCAGGAACGCGCGTTCGCCGGGGCGGTCGGCCGGCATGATGTTCACGAAGATGACGTTGTCGTTGATGGTCAGCGCCGAAACCGGTGCGCCCCATTCCCGCACCAGATCATCCTGCGACCAGCCCTCGCCGTAGCGCTCGAAGACGAAGTACGAATCGTCGGCCACCACGTCGCCATCGATGTATTTCAAGCCTTGCTGAACAAGCTGATCGGCCAGAGTTTGCAACACCTGAATCGGCGGCGTCTTGCGTTCCGTGTGCATGTTGTAGGGAAGGGTCCGTCCCGAGAGGTTGGGATCGCCGCGTCCCACCAGCACCAGATCGGAGTTGAGCCGGCCGTACTTGTCAAGCGTGCCCTTGGTTTCTACCGTGGTCTTGAAGCGATAGTCGGGGCCGATCAGCCCAAAGACGGCCGCGGTGGTGAACAGCTTGGTGTTGGATGCAGGGGTAAAAAGTTTGTCCTGATTGAGGGCGTAGAGCGGCTTGCCAGTGTCCATCGAAACCGCATAAATACCCCAAAATCCGCGCGCCGCCTCGGGATCGCTCAGGACCTTGTCGATCTCGGAGGCCAGCTTCTTCTCCTCACTCGGCTTCTTGTCGGCCTTGTTGTTGGTTGCGGCAACAGCGGACGAGAGCAGCGCGAAGAGCAGGATAAAGGAGGCGAGATGGCGGACCCGGTACATGGGGCTACTGCATAAATTCTAGCACTGGCAGGCAAGGCTGCCATATTTCATTTTGCAGCAGGAATGCAGCACCTTCGCGGCCAGTACAATTGTTTCATGCGTCCTTACTTTCGCTGGCAGCTACGGTCGCGCACCCTGGAGTTGGGACGGCGAACTCTCATTATGGGAGTTCTGAACGTCACCCCGGATTCGTTCTCCGACGGAGGCGAGTTTCTGCAGCCGGAACGTGCGGTGCAACACGCGCTGCACATGCTGGACGAGGGCGCCGACATTCTGGATGTGGGTGGCGAGTCCACCCGTCCGGGAGCGCGCCTTGGCGGCGATGAGGCGAGCGCCACCTCACAGGCAAAGCCGGTGGTCAGCGAGGAGGAAGAACTGCGCCGGGTGATGCCGGTATTGCGCGACATCCTGCAAGCGCGGCCGGAAACCGTCATTTCGGTGGACACCTATAAGTCAGGCGTGGCCCGCGCGGCGGTGGGCGCAGGCGCGGAGATCGTCAACGATGTCAGCGCCTTTCAGTGGGACCCGGAGATGGCGCGGACGTGCGCCGATTTGCAATGCGGCGTAGTGCTGATGCACACCCGTGGGCAGCCGGAGGAGTGGCGCAATCTTCCGCGCGAGCCCAAGATGGCGGAATTGGTGGAGCATGACCTCGCCAACCGCCTGCTCGTTGCCCTGCAACGTGGGGTGCAGCGGCCGCGCATCGTACTCGATCCCGGCTTCGGCTTCGGCAAGAATTTCGAGGAGAACTATCCGCTGTTGGCGCATTTCGATCGATTGCACCGCTTCGGATTTCCGCTGCTGGCCGGGACCTCGCGCAAGTCGTTTGTGGGGCGCACCGTCGGCCAGCGGGCCGGCAGGGACGCGCCGCCATCGGAACGGCTCTATGGGTCGCTGGCTGCCATGGTGGCCAGCATCCTGCGCGGGGCCCACATCGTGCGGGTCCACGACGTGAAGCCGGCGGTGGAAGCCGCCGCGGTCGCCGATGAAGTGCTTGCCGCCGAGGGCGAGGCTTGAGCGACGGTCCTCGCTCCGTCGAGAATCATTCACCACGGAGTCACGGAGGGCACGGAGTTCAAAGAAGTTTCACACTTGGCATATAGGGTGGAGCACCGCTCCAAGGGCGCCAATCACGGCGCAATCTTCAGGCTGTACAAGAAGGCGCTGACCCACACCACGAATCCCCCGGTCCCCACATAGATATACAGGCGCCGCTCGAATGGATTGCGAATGGTCGGCAGAGGTAAGGGATTTCCCAAGGCGCGGTGAAAGCAAGCGCCCAGCAGGCCGCCAAATCCGATGAGCGTGGTGGCGCCGCCGAAAGCCAAGCCGGCGATGATGAGGATGAAACTGAGGCTGAACACAACCCACCCCAACTACTTGCCCAACAGCCTAGACCTTGTGCGACACTTTCCGCAACTGGCCTGCCGGGAGGAACGAAGGGGTCGCACGGTTCAGCTTTTCTCGCGCAGCGCTTCGCCGCCCTCCGGGCCGTAGAAAAATACCCACGTCGCGAAGTCGTCGGTAAATTCTATGAAGCGATGTTGCTCGCCGGCGGCGACGAACAGAACATCTCCCGGACCAAAGCTCACTTCTTTTCCTTCCCGTTCAAAGCGTCCCGTGCCGGTGGCGATCACGTAAATCTCGTCGCGCGTGTGGGGGTGCTGATGATCGGCGCTGCGCGGCGCATACAGCTTCACCGTGAGCGTGCCGTGGCGAAACAATTCCACCGAGCGCTCGCCATTAGGGCCGGGCAGTTGCTCCAGCCCGCTCATTGCCTTCAGGTAACCCGGAACGATTTTTCCTTCGATCTTCATGGTGACGCCGGCGCCGAACTCAGGTCGGACCTCGCTTTTGGTTTCCATACGCCTACGATGACTCCCATCAAAATGCTGCCCAGCAGCGGGTAGGCGGCAGAGATCATGATGAACTGGACCGGGCGAATTTCAAAGACCATTTCCGTAATCATGGCAAACGCGGCCGCCAAGCCTATCAGGAGACCAACGCCGACTCCGCTTACCAGATTGTGGGTTTGCCAGCCGCTGAGCACCCGGGCGATGACGTAGGCGATCAAAATGCTGCAGATGAGCGAGATGATGTAGGGCCAGAAGTTGGGATGGGCCATGTAGGCCTGCAACTCCTCCGGCGGTATGCGTGTGCCCGCCTGCCACGGCGCTCGGAAGCAGGTGAACCACACCGCTCCGAGTATCCAGTCGGCAATGCCCGCCGCTATCACGGCGCGCCAATTCAATCGCATCGCTTCGCCCCTCCAGAGTGTGCGCGGAGACAATATCCTGTTCCGGGGGTTTCACGCAACTAGGGCTTGCGATTCGTAGATGCTGCAAGCGTTCCTTGACACTGCGTCCTGCATTCTCTACGGTACTTACGCCGATGCAATGTCGGCGATAACTCATGGCAACGCGTGTCAAATTCGCTCTACTGGCTGTGCTGCTGTTCGCGGGGTGTTCCTTCGCATGGGCAGAGAAGATCGCCGATATTCGTCCCCAGGGCTACGTTACCGATCTGGCCAACGTCATCGATCCCACGACCAAAGCCAGGCTGGAGGCGCTGTGCGCCGAGGCCGAGCAGAAGACTGGGGCACAAGTTGCCGTCGTGACCGTAAATTCCCTCGATGGCCGCACCAGGGAAGACTATGCGGCCGATCTTTACAAGCAGCTCGGTGTCGGATCGAAGAAAGACAACCGCGGCGTCTTGCTTTTGCTGGCGCCAAAGGAGCGTCAGTACAAGATCGAGATTGGCTACGGGTTGGAGCCGGTGGTCAACGATGCTCGCGCAGGAGACATCGGGCGGGAGATGGTGCCCAATCTGCGCAGCGGAGATTACAGCGCTGCGGTGCTCCTCGGTGCAACGCGTGTGGCCCAGCTGATAGCAGCGGACAAAGGTGTGCAGTTGAATGGCGTACCGGCCTCCCAGCCCAGCGCGCCTGCCTCGGGAACGTCCTGGTGGATTCCGGTCGTGGTCATCGTGATCATCTTCGTTGTTGTGCGAGCTATTTTGCGCTCCGCACGAGGCAGTGGTCGCGGTCCGCGATCAGGCGGAGGATCCGCTCTTCCCTGGTTTCTGTTGGGCAGCGCCCTGGGTGGCCGGGGCGGTAGCTGGGGCGGCGGGTTTGGCGGCAGTTCCGGAGGCTACTCCGGCGGCGGCGGTGGATTTGGAGGCTTCGGTGGCTTTGGCGGCGGCATGAGCGGCGGCGGTGGTGCTGGCGGCAGCTGGTGACCGCTGGGGAGTGACAATCGATGAAGAACCCGGAAAGCAAACTACAGGAACTCGTTACCCGATTGCAGCAGGCATGCGGCGAAAATCTGGTGTCCATCGTTCTATATGGCTCCGCTGCCCGCGAGGACTTCCACGAAGAGTTCTCCGACGTGAATGTGCTGGTTGTGTTGCAGCACTTGGAACCGAGTTTGTTCGCCGCGATCTCGGCGGTCCTGCACTGGTGGAGTCACGAAGAGAAACTGCGGCCGCCGATGATCATGACCCTCGACGAGCTGCGTGAGTCCGCCGATGTCTTCGCGATTGAGCTGCTCGACATTCAGCGCTCGCATAAGACGCTGTTCGGCCAGGATGTGGTGACCGCAATCGATGTGCCCATGAATCTGCACCACGTCGAGGTGGAGCACGAACTGCGGACGACGCTGCTGCGTTTGCGCCACCACTTGCTGCTGAGTCCTGACAACCAGGGCGAGCTTCGCGCGGTGCTGGCAAAATCGATCACCAGTGTTCTCACGCTGTTCCGCCATGCCTTGATCGCGTTGGGACAGAATCCACCGCAGGCGAAGCCGCAGTTGTTGGAAACTGCCGCGGAGGTTTTTGGATTTGAAGTGCAGCCGCTGCGGTCAATCCTGGCGTTGCGCAACCAAGGTCCGCATTCGGAGAACCTACACGAGTTGTACCATGCGTACATGAGTGCAATTCAGCGGGTCGCTCACGAACTGGATACGCGCGTACCCAAGCGTCAGTTACAGAAATTGCCCTAGGAAGATGTCCATCTGACAACGATCGGCGGGGAGAGATTGGCATGAAAAAAGGAATCATCGTACTGGTCGTGATTGTGTTGCTGCTGCTCTGGGTTGGCGGCACATTCGTTGGCCATCGCAACGAGATGGTACGCAAGCGCGAAACCGTGAATGCAGCCTGGTCGCAGGTGGATGTGGTTCTGCAGCGCCGGGCCGACCTCATCCCCAACCTGGTTGAGACGGTGAAAGCCTTTGCGATCCACGAGGAAAAGGTGTTCGGCGACATTGCCGCGGCGCGCGCCGCCATGATGGGAGCCAAGACGCCGCAGGAGAAGATCGCCGCCAACGGCCAGCTCGATTCTGCTCTTAGCCGCCTCCTGGTCGTAGTGGAGAATTATCCGCAACTCCGATCCAATGAAAATTTTCTGCGCTTGCAGGACGAGTTGGCGGGCACGGAGAACCGCATAGCCATCGAACGCCGCCGTTACAACGAGACCGTGCAGGACTACAACACGTATATAAGCCTGTTCCCGAACAATATTGTCGCAAGCCTTTCAGGGTTTACGCGCAACGATGCCTACTTCAAGACGGAGGAGGGAGCACGGCAGGCTCCAAAAGTGAATTTTGGCGGAGCGCCGGCGCAGCAGCCGGCTCCCGCACCGACGAAATGAGCGAGTAGAGCGTGACGTAGAAAGACTCTGGCGCAACGCTGAAGCCAGCGCCTCGGGCGCGGAACAAGACAGCCCACCGCTTGAACGGCGGGAAGGCTGCTCTACACAACTTGCTGCTCGCTGATCTCCGCGGCGCGGTTCGCGGCGGCAACTGCGCACGCGGCACGTTCGAATGCCCGCTCCAAGTCGGCGATGAGGTCGTCCACATCTTCGATCCCCACCGACAGCCGGACCAGGTCCGTCGCCAGCGAGCGCGCCTGACGGACCTCCGCTGGAATGCTGGCGTGCGACATGCATCCCGGCAGGCTGATCGAGGAATTCACGCTGCCGAAGCTCACGCTGATGCGGAACAACTGCGTCGCCTCCACCACTTGCTTCGACACTTCGAACGAGCCCGTCTCAAAGCTGATGACCGCCCCGGCTCCACGCGCCTGCTTCACATGCACATCGTGACCGGGATGGCTGGCCAGCCCGGGGTAATGCACGCGCTGCACCGCAGGATGCGCGCTCAGAAAATTCGCCACCTTGAGCGCATTCGCCTGTTGGCAATCGAGGCGCAGCTTTAGTGTCTTCACGCCTCGCAGCAGCAGGTAGCAGTCGAAGGGCCCAAGCGCGGAGCCCTCTCCGTTCTGAATGAAATAGATTTGCTCCGCCAGTTCGGGCCGCTTCACTGCAACCACTCCCGCAGTGACGTCGCTATGCCCGCAGAGATACTTCGTCGCCGAGTGCACAACGATGTCGGCGCCTAGATCGAGCGGATTCTGCAAGTACGGCGACATCGCGCTGCTGTCCACGCACAACAGCGCGCCATGCTGGTGCGCCAAGTCGGCCAGCTTCCGAACATCAACGATTCGCAGCAGCGGGTTGGTCGGGGTCTCGACGTAAAGCAGACGCGTCCGGGGAGTGACCTGCGCTGTAAACTTCTCGATGTCGCACGCATCGGCATAACGCACGCTTACGCCAGTACGGTCGAGAATTCTGGAAAACAGCCGGTAGGTCCCGCCGTACAAATCGTCTCCGGCAAGAATCTCGTCGCCCACCGAGAGCAATCGCGCGACCGCGCTGATCGCCGCCAAACCGCTGGAGAAACAGAAAGCGCGCTCGGCATTCTCCAATCGCGCCAGATGGTCTTCGAGCACGGTGCGGGTTGGATTTCCGCTGCGCGAGTAATCGTAGCGACCGAAGGCGTCCGCCTCTTCCTGCTCGAACGTTGCGGTCTGGTAGATGGGCGTGGCGATCGGCCGGAACGGATCGTCCGGACAGGCGTTGAAAGTAAGCAGTCGGCTGGCGAATTTCATGAGGCCCTCCCGGCAACCAAGAATTCCTCGGCAACGCCCACTTGTTGGGCGCGGTAGATGTCGCACACATCGGCCATCACCGACACCGCCGTCGGCCATCGTCCGGCGCCTTTGCCGCGCACCTGCACCACGTCGCCGCTCTGCGATTCGATTTCCAGACAGTTCTCTTCATTGATGGTTTGCGCAAAGGCATGGGTGTGCTCGAACAGTTGGGGAGCGATGCGAGCTCGCAACCCGAACTTATCCTGGCTCAACGTCGCGACCAGGCGAACCGAGCGCCCCGAGCGCGCGGCGTCTTGAACAGCCTCGCTATCGAAGTGCTCAATGCCGGTTCGCTCGATGTCTGCCGGATTCAGCCAGTCGCCGAAAGCGATCTGCGCCAGCAGCGCGAGTTTGTGCGCGGCATCGCTGCCGTCGAGGTCGGAAGTGGGGTCCTGCTCGGCGAAACCCAGTCGCTGTGCTTCACCCAGCGCATCTTCGCGACTCAGGCCTTCCGCAAGCCGGTCGAGGATGAAGTTGGTGGTCCCGTTCACCACGCCGTGCAGGGTCCGGATGCCGCTGGTTTGCGCGATACGGCCCACCTGCTCCAGCATCGGCACACCGCCTCCGACGGCTGCCGAGTACAACAATTGCACGCCTGCGAACTCCGCGATTCGGCGAAGCTGCTTGCCGTGGCGGCTTACCACCAGTTTGTTTGCGGTGATGACGTGCTTGCCTGCCTTCAGCGCCGCCACAATCAATTCCCACGCCGGCGACAGACCGCCGATCAGCTCGATGATCACGTCGCAATCCGAACTGACGACCTCCCACGGGTCGTGAGTGAGCAAAGCCGGAGGAATACCGTCGTCGCGCTCCAGACGGCGAACCGCGACGCGCCTGATGTCGAAGGTCTCCGGATGGGCCGCCAGTGTGCGATAGACGCCCAGTCCGACGGTGCCGGCCCCAAGCAATCCGACGCGCAACGGCGTCGCCGAGGGGAACTGGTCGGCAAACGTTATGGGAAGGCCGCAGATCAGAGTCGGCGAGTCGGAATTCAGGGTCGCCACTTCAATGGTGAGCCCATGCTGCTCGGCAAACTCGATCGCCCTGGGCTGCACCACGCCGTTGCCGACGCGCACCGCCTGCGCCCAACTGACCGTGCTATAGCGACGCGGGACATTGACCTTGTCGGCGGGATCGTGTTCGAAGATGCCGTTCACATCTTTGACCAGCCGGCAGCGCTCGGCCCCCAAGTGATGGGCCACGAAGACGGCAGTCAAATCGGAGCCGCCACGGCCGAGGAGGGAAAGGGTCCCATCCTCCTGGCGTCCGACGAAGCCGGGCACCACGGCCACCGAGGCATTTTCCAAAATGCTCAGCACCCGCGGAACGTCGATGCCACAAGGCTCTGCGTTCAATACCGGGCCGCGGGTCCGCAGGCCGAGCCGGACTTCATCCACAACCACGGAATGTAATCCAGCGCGTTCGAGCGCCAGCGCCAGCAGCGCCGCCGAAGTAGCTTCGCCGGTCGCGACCAGCGTTGCCACGGCTTCATCACTCAGATTGGGGCCGTATGTCTGAGCGCGCACCAGCAGGGCATCGGTAGTCGATCCGATTGCCGAAACCACTGCGACGACGCGGTGGCCGTCGCGAGTCCAGCGATAGATTTCCTGCACGGCCTTGGAGAGATCGGCCTCGCCACACAGCACCGAGCTGCCAAACTTCAAAACTGTTATCGGGTAACGGCACATGATGTCCTCCCAGCTTTTTCGGTTGCGACTGCCAGGGCCTGTTCCAGGTCGGCAATGATGTCTTCAGGAGATTCGAGGCCCACCGAGAGCCTGATCAGCCCATCGGTTATGCCGATCGCCCTGCGCGTTTCCACCGGCACATCGCCATGCGTCATGGAGGCCGGATGAGTGATCAGCGTTTCGACCGCGCCTAGGTTCTCGGCCAGCGAACAGAGACGCACGGAGTTCATCAGCTCCACGGCGGCCTCGGCGCCGGCTGTGATTTCGAAGGCGAGCATGCCCCCGTGCGCCACGTGCTGGCGTTCCGCCAGCGCCTTCTGCGGAAATGAGGCAAGCCCGGGATAATGCACGCGCTCAACTGCGGGATGCGATTCCAGCCATCGGGCCACCGCGCCAGCGTTCTCGGAATGCAGTTTGAGCCGCACCGGCAAGGTCTTGATCCCGCGCAGCGTCAGCCAGGCGTCCTGCGGCGACTGAATGCAGCCTGTAGTTTTGCGAATCAAACGAAAGCGCTCCAGCAGTTGTTCGTCGTGGGCCGCCAGCGAACCGCCTACGGTCGCGTTATGGCCCTCGATGTACTTGGTGGTGGAAAGCACGCTGATGTCGGCCCCGAGTTGGAACACGGGTTGCAGCACCGGCGTCAGGAAAGTGTTGTCCACCGCGAGACGCACGCCGTGCCGGCGAGCGACGGCTGCAATAGCCGGAATGTCGCACAGCTTGAGCGTCGGATTTCCCGGCGTCTCGATGAAGATCAACTTGGTTTGCGGCGTGATGGCCTGCTCGACCAGCTCCGCGCGCGATGCATCCACCAGCGTGTGCTCGATGCCGAGCCCACTTAGCAGTTGTTGACACAACCGAACCGTGCCGCCATAAACCACTTCGGAAATGATTACGTGGTCGCCGGACTTGAGCAGTGACAGGAACAGCGTGGTGATTGCCGCCATGCCGGTGGCAAAGCAGACCGTGGCAGGTGTTCCTTCGAGCGCAGCCAAGGCGCGCTCCAGCGCGTCCACGGTCGGGTTGGCCGCGCGCGAATAGGTGAATCCCTTGTGAACGCCAACCGCTTGCTGCACGAAAGTTGTCGATTGATAGATGGGCTGAAGAATGGCGCCAGTGGTCGGATCAGGTCCGAGTCCGCCATGGATCGCAATAGTAGGTATGTCGTAATTGCCGTGAGACACGGTGAATCTCCCTTCTCGGGGTCCCCAACGAGAGCCCCGCCGTGGCGGGCTTGTTGGGGTGATCGAGGTCTGAGCGAAATATGGGCTAAAACAAAATCGCCGCCGGTGTAAGCCCCAGGCGGCCGCTCAGTGTAGGGAGATTGTTAGGTGCGTGATCACACTCCCGACGCAGGCACGGCGCCACCTGGGGCGCACATGGCCATAAACATTCGGGAATCGATCAGCAAATGCATGTTCAAAATCTGATCACAAGAACCAGTGACAAAAGCATAGCACAGACGAAATGTCTGTCAAGCAGAAGATGACCGGTGTCCTACCACTTTAGAAGCGTCACGGTTTCCCACCCCGCTCCCCTACTGCCGAATCCGCGGGTTGAACGCCGAATACAGCAGGTCAGTGAGGAAGTTCACCAGCACGTAGGTCAGCCCGATCATCAGGATGCAGCCTTGCACCAGGTAGTAGTCGCGGTTGGAGATGGCCGTAATGGTAAGCCGCCCAATGCCTGGCCACGAGAAGATCGTCTCGGTCACGATGGCCCCGGCGAGCAGCGCTCCAAATTGCAATCCGACGACGGTGAGAATCGGAATCATCGCATTGCGCAGTGCGTGGCGATAAACCACGGTACGCTCGGGCAAACCTTTGGCGCGCGCCGTGCGGATGTAATCCTGTCCCAGCTCTTCCAGCATCGAGGTGCGAATCATCCGGGTAAGGATGGCGGCCAGCGCTCCTCCCATGGTGATCGCAGGAAGTACCAGGTGGGCCAGCGAGCCCGAGCCTGAGACCGGCAGCCAGCCCAATTCAATCGCAAAAAACAAGATGAGGATCGGCCCCAGCGCGAAGTTCGGGAAGGACAGTCCCAGCAGCGAGACGAAGCTGAGCGCGCGGTCGTCCCAACGATTACGGCGCAGCGCCGAACGAACCCCGGCGGGAATCGCCAACGCAAGCGCGACCAGCAATGCTGCGAGCGTGAGTTCCATGGTGGCGGGATAGGCCTGCGCGATCACGTGGCCGACATTCTGATTGAGGCGCAGCGAGCGTCCCATGTCGCCGTGCACCAGACCGCGCCAGTAGTTCACGTACTGTTGCCCCAGCGGAGCATCCAGCCCGTAGGCATGACGCGCCGCCGCGATGTCGGTGGCGGCCGCGCCTTCGCCCAGCATCTGCTGGATGGGGTCGCCCGGCACCAGGTGAATCAGCAGGAAGACCACCGACACCACCAGCCAAACGACCGGCAGCATGTACAACGATCGCGAGAGCAGGTAGCGCGGCATCATCCTTGGGCCAGAGGCGCTGCCGATGGAGATTGCACCGGGGACTGCGCTTCGGTCCCCTCGAGGGTTACGCTGACCACGCGCAGTCCATCCATGGCCGCGACGGTGTAGCGGCGGCCCTGGTGTTCAAAGCTGTCGCCCACCTCGGGAATCTTCTGCAGGTGCGCCAGCATGAAGCCGGCGAGGGTTTCGAAGCCTTCGTCGCGCGGCAGCGCAATGTGATATTGCGATTCCAGATCGCGAATGTTGACCGAGCCTTCCAGGGTCATCGAGGCAGCGCCCGGCGCAAGCCGCGGCTCGGTGATATCGAACTCATCCTCGATTTCGCCCACCAATTGCTCCAGCACGTCTTCCACCGTCACCAGGCCGGCAGTCGAGCCGAACTCATCCACTACCACGGCGAGGTGCCGCTTGCGTACTTTGAACTCGATCAGCACATCGGGAAGCGGCTTGGTCTCAGGCACCACCAGCACTTCGCGCATGATGTGGTGCACTTCGAGGCCGCTGGGCCGGCTGACCGGTCTGCCGGAAGCGGTGCGGCCCACCCGGTAGCGCAACCAGCGCATCAGGTCCTTGGCGTACAGCACCCCGATGATGTGCTCGGGGCCGCGCTGCACATCGTAAACCGGCACGCGTGAGTGTTGCTCGTCCACCACGCGCTGCAACGCTTCTTCCAGCGAAATGTCGCCCGGCAAGGAGAAAATATCGCGGCGCGGAACCATGATTTCGCGCACCGAAATGTTTTCCAGCTCGAGCGCGCGATGGATCAACTCCTCCTGCGTGGACGCCAGCATTCCCAACCGTCGGCTGGCGGAGACCATCAGCTTCAACTCCTCCGACGAGTGCACGCCGCCTTCGCGCACCTGGTGCATGCCAAACGCCCGCAAGGCGATCCTGGTGGACGCGGTCATGAATGCGAGGAATGGCGCGGCGATGGTCATGAAAAAATCCATCGGCCCGGCGACCGCCAGCGCCACCCGCTCGGTGCGCTGCAAGGCAATCGTCTTGGGAACAACCTCTCCCAGGATGACCACCAGATAGGTGATCAACATGAAGGCCACCACGACGGAGACACCGTGCGCGTAGAGTCGGGAGTGGGGCAAGGGACGGAACAGCGGTTCCAGAATGCGGGCCATGGAGGCCTCGCCGATCCAGCCCAAGGCCAGGCTGGCCACGGTGACGCCGAACTGCACGGTGTTGAGGACGTGGTCGAGCTTCTGATGCAGCTTGTGGACGGTGCGCGCGCCCAGGCGGTGGGCCGCGATCATTTGTTGCAGCCGCGTTTCGCGCACGTTCACCAGCGCGAATTCAGCGGCCACGAAGAAGGCGTTTGCCGCGATCAGCAACACCACCACCACGATGCGCAGCACAACGAAAGTAACCATCAAGCTGAAATCTTACCATCGGCGGGAGGACAGGAGCGGGTGGCAACCATCGCCGGACAGGTCGGCGCAAGCGCAATCTCACATCTCAGGAGTTGTCATTACGAGCGAAGCGAGGAATCTGCTTTTGTTAGTGCTGGAACCACTGTTCGGGGGAAACAGCAGATCCCTCACAGCCTGAAGGCTGTTCGTGATGACAATTCAAAATCACCGGACGTGGCTTATGCAGCAGTCAATAGCCCGAGAGGAAAGCAGAGCTAGCGCCGCGCTTTCTTCGCAGCCTTCTTGGCGGCCTTTTTCGCCGTTTTCTTGGGAGCCTTCTTGGTCGCCGACCTTGTGGTGCCCTTTGCGCCGCGCTTTGCCGCCGCACGCTTGGCGGGGCGGATGGGATGCATCAGCCATGGATCGGGTACCGTGTTGTCGGCAGGTTGCTTCTCCGGCGGCCCGGAGTTTTTTCCCGCAGCTGCTTGTTTCAACCTGCGAATGTCTTCTGCCTGCTCTTCGGCCATCATGCCGAAGTAATCCTTGATGGTAGGCAGGGCGGGAGGGTCGGCGATCTGCACAAGCTTGCGTGGTGACATGCTCAGCTAAGATACCGCGATTGCCATTGTGATGTCACTGCCTCGCAGTTCAACGCGGTATGTCATATTTGCGGCGAATCTGGTCGAATACCGCACGTGCCGGGCGGGTGCGTCCATGGGCCACGTCGTCCAGGCCCTGGCGGATGCCCTCTTCCGCGTCTGCTCGGGCGGCAATGTCGAGCAGGCGCTGGTAGGCTTCGGGTCTGTTCATTAGGGAAGCACCTTTTAGGCGCTTACAAAATACTACGGCCCGGTAAAGAGGGCAAACGGCGATAAACGGAACTGATAGCCGCCATAAATAGTTTGAATTTCTCATCCGCGGCGAAACCGCGTATCAAATTTACATAAGCAAAATTGAAGGGAACCACCGGCCACGCGCTGGCATACTCTTTTCATTTCCGGGGCCTTCGAAGGCGTGAACCATGGTTTTCGCGCGGGCCGACGTACCAGTCGGTTTCAATTTAGTCAATGTCAGCCTCGCAACAGGAGTTATACATGCGGTTGGTTCAGAAGTTGCTCCCGTTCGTACTGTTGATCTTGTTGGCAGGCACTCTGGTGGCGCAATCGACGCCAGTTGCGACTCCAGGCGCAAACGAAGGGGCGGCGCAGGGCGACCGCATCGTGCAATTGCAGCAGCAGATCGCCGATGCCAAAGGCTCCGCCGATAACGCGTGGATGCTGGTCAGCACCGCTTTGGTCCTGATGATGACCGGCCCGGGCCTGGCGCTGTTCTACGGCGGCCTGGTGCGCAAGAAAAATGTGCTGGCCACCATGATGCAGAGCTTCGCCATGATGGCGGTCATCACCGTGCTGTGGGGAATCGTCGCCTATAGTCTGTGCTTCGCCTCCGGCAACGGTTTCCTCGGCGGATTGAGTCACGCCTTTCTGCGCGGCGTCGGCGCGCAACCGGATGCCGACTACGCCGCCACCATCCCGCAACAGACCTTCATGATCTACCAGTTGATGTTCGCCATCATCACCCCGGCGCTCATCAGCGGTGCCTTTGCCGAACGCATGAAGTTCAGCGCCATGCTGCTGTTCATGGTGCTGTGGTCGCTCTTCGTTTATGCGCCCATGGCCCACATGGTTTGGGGCAAGGGCGGTCTGCTGAACGCCAGCCTCGGCGGGCGCTTTCCCACCCTCGATTTCGCGGGCGGCACCGTGGTCCACATCACCTCCGGAGTTTCGGCGCTCATTTGTGCCACCTACCTCGGCCGCCGGCTTGGTTATCCAAATGAGCCCATGCCGCCGCACAGCGTAGTGCTCAGTTTCATCGGAGCCTGTTTGCTGTGGGTGGGCTGGTTCGGCTTCAACGCGGGCAGCGCGCTGAGCGCCGGAAGCCTGGCCACCAGCGCATTTGTGGCGACGCACTTCGCGGCGGCCTCCGCCGCCATCGGATGGGCGGGAGCGGAGTGGATTCGCAACGGCAAACCCAGCGCCTTGGGAGCGATCTCCGGCTGTGTAGCTGGATTGGTCGCCATCACCCCGGCAGCGGGATTCGTGGGGCCGATGCCGGCCCTGCTGATCGGGCTGATCGCCGGAGTTTCCTGCTACCTGATGGTTGCCCGCGTGAAGGCGTGGCTGGGTTATGACGATTCGCTCGATGCCTTCGGCGTGCATGGCGTGGGAGGGACCATTGGCGCGCTGTTGACCGGGGTCTTCGCCACCAAACTTGTCAATCCGATCTTCAAAGACGGGCAGGGAAATGCGCTGGCTGTCGGGATGATCGACGGCAACTATCACCAGATGTTGAACCAAATGGTCGGCATTGCGATGGCAATTGCGCTGGCGGTGGTGGGCACTTACATCATTCTTAGAGTTGTCGATTTCGTTCTGGGCGTGCGCGTCTCCGCGGAACACGAGGAGCAGGGGCTCGACGTCACCCAGCACGGCGAAGAAGGCTATTACTGGGAGGTTTCTCTGCCGTAGGCTGACGGTTAGAGATCGCTTATGACCAAGCTGGAAGCGGTGATTCAACCTTCGAAGTTCGAAGCCGTCAAAGACGCTCTGCTGGAAATCGGAGTGGAGGGCATGACCGTAACCGAGGTCCGCGGTCACGGACGACAGAAGGGACATACCGAGTTTTATCGCGGCCGCGAGTACACGGTCGATCTTCTCCCCAAGGTGAAGATTGAGACCGTCATGCCCGACCGCCTGGTGGACCAGGCGATTGCGGCGGTCACCAATGCCGCGCGCACCGGCAAGATCGGCGACGGCAAGATTTTTCTGTCGCGCGTCGATGAAGCTATCCGCATACGCAACGAAGAGCGCGGCGAGGCTGCACTGTGACCGACAAGGGCGCGGGAACGTTCCCAGGAGGCGGATAAAACATGCCCAGCCAGGCGCTCGAACACGGTTCTCGCGCCTTGTATCGGCAAGAGTTCGAGCGTCTGCGGCGGGAGTTCGAAGCGACCGGCTCAGGCCGGGCCTCGCTGCGTGACCGCACGCAGTTTGTGGACAAACTGGCGCTGCAACTCTGGGAGCAGTACGTCCCGGCAACCGTCCGCAGCGGCTTCGCGCTGGCCGCACTGGGTGGCTTCGGCCGCAGCGCACTCTTCCCCTATTCCGACATCGACCTATTGTTCCTGGCTGAGAACGACGCTCTGCGCGGCCGCATGAAGGACCCGGTGCGCAGTATGTGCCAGGAGATGTGGGACACCGGCCTGCGGGTCAGTCCCATGACCCGCACGCTCGACGAGTGCGCACGCTTCGACCACGACAATGTTGAGTTCACCGTCTCGCTGCTCGACTGCCGATTTCTGAGCGGCGATGCCAAGCTGTTTGAGCGTCTCCATGAAAAGGGCCTGCCACAACTTGTGGCACGCGAGTCGGACGTTCTCATGCAACGCCTGGCGGAAGTGACACGCACCCGCCATTTGCGCTTCGGCGACACCATCTTTCACCTGGAGCCCAACCTGAAAGAAGGTCCCGGCGGGCTGCGCGACCTGCATGTTTCGCGATGGCTGGAGACGATCCTGGCGCTGGCGTCCGAGCGCAAGTGGCCGGACACGCTCAACCCGCCGCCAAATTCGGAAACCGATGCTGTCCTCGACGCAATGGACTTCCTCACCTCCACCCGTGGTTACCTGCACTACCGGGGCAATCGCGACGAGAACGTCATCTCCTGGGAGGCCCAGGACGAGTTGGCCAAGCGCGGCATCGCGACCCAGTCCGGCAGCGTTTCCTCTGCCGAATGGATGCGCTTGTATTTTCGCCATGCCAGGACCATCCATCGGCACGCACGGCAGATGCTGGAACAGCTTCCCAGAAAACGTTCTTCGCTGTACCGCTCGTTTCAGCAGTGGCGCTCGCGCTCCTCGAACGAAGAATTTTCGCTGGTGGACGGACGCGTCTATCTCCAGCAGACGGCCGGCGCTCGCGATCCTTTCGTGATCTTGCGGCTCTTCACTCTTGTCGCCCGCCATGGTGTCGCGCTCAGTGTTGAGACCGAACGCCGGCTGGGCAACGCGCGCCGCGGCTTGGCCGATACCATGCCGCTGGATTCGCGGCTGTGGGAATATCTGCGCGAAATCCTGGCGCTGCCCTATGCCGCCGATGCGCTGCGCGCCATGCATTCGCTGGGCTTGCTCACCCTCGCCATTCCAGAATTCGAGGCGATTGACTCGCTGGTCCTGCGCGATCTTTACCATCGCTACACGGTGGATGAACACAGCATTCTCGCCATTGAGATGCTGCATCGACTGGCTGCCAACGATGTCGAGTGGTTGCAGCCTTTCGCCACTCTGCTGGCCGAATTGGAGCGCCCGGAACTGCTGTTTCTGGCGTTGCTGCTGCACGATACCGGCAAGGGCATGGACGGCGCCGACCACGTTCACAACAGCGTCCAACTTGCTGGGGCTGCGGTGCAACGCATGGGCCTGGAGGAAGAAGACGATCAGACCGTCGGCTTATTGATCGTGACCCATCTGGAGATGTCGTCCACGTTGCGCCGCCGCGACATTTACGATCCCGAGACGGCGCGCGAACTGGCGCACAAAGTCGGCACCCCCGAGCGGCTGAAGATGCTGACGCTGCTGACCCTGGCCGACATCAAGTCGGTCAATCCTGACGCGCTCACTGCGTGGAAGGCGGAAAACCTTTGGCGCCTGTACACCGGCACGGCCAACTACTTTACCCGCAGCGCCGACAGCGAGCGATTTCACGCCGAGGAGCGCAGCGCACAAGTGGAGCGCATCGCCGCGCTGCTGCCCAAGCGCCGGTCGCAACTGTTGAAGTTTCTCGATGGCCTGCCCCAGCGCTACCTCATGTCGCACTCGCCCGAGCAGGTGCTGCTGCATTTCGAGATGGCGAAGCAACTACGCGGCCAACCGGCACAACTCGCCATACGTCGCATTGCCGGGCAGCACGAACTCACCATCGTGACCCTCGACCGTCCCGGCCTGTTTTCCACCCTGGCCGGCATTCTCTACGGATGGGGCATGGACATCACCAAGGCGAGCGCCTTCTCCAATCGCGCCGGAGTCATCGTCGACAGCTTCTATTTCAAAGACCGCTTTCACACCCTGGAGCTGAATCCCCCGGAATGCGAGCGCTTCAAGAAGTCGATTGTCGAAATCGTGATCGGCGAAGCTCCCCTGGAGCGCCTGCTGGAATCGCGCCTCAAGTCCGACACGAAGCCGGCCAAGCTCAAGGTCGAAACCCGCCTGCGCTTCGACGAGGAATGTTCTCCGGCCAGCACCTTGCTGGAAGTCGTCACCCAGGACCGTCCCGGACTGCTGCACAGCATCAGTTCCATCCTTGCCCGGCAGAGCTGCAGTATTGAGGTGGCGATGATTGACACGGAGGGCGCAACCGCCCATGACGCGTTTTACCTGACCTGCGGCGGGGTGAAACTCACGCGCGAGCAGCAGCGGGCCACCGAGTGGGCGCTGACCACCGAACTCGACGATTCCTTGCCTTCGACCTGGTAAGCGGAACGCCGATAGTGGCCGCGAAGCCCATTACTTCAGGTCGCAGCAGGGAACCCGCTCGTTCCCGGATTTCTTTCCAGATAGCAAGAAAAAGCCGGAGCAGAAGCTCCGGCCGTTTTTGAATTGGGGGAAGGGTTGTATTTACCGGTTAAGCTTGCGGCGCAGGACGCCCGCCAAGCCGAGGATGCCAGAACCGAACAGCAGAATGCTGCTGGGCTCAGGGGCTCCGGGTGGTGCGCCAGTGGTGAGCGTGAAGTCTTCCCCGCCCAATCCACAATTGCCATAATTGGTACCGCTCTGCCGGAAGTTGCAAGTGGCAGGACCGCCGCTACCGCCGTTCGGGATGTCCCACGCTTGCGTACCATCGTTGGCGGCGTCGGTGGCATTGCTGATGGAGAGCCAGTACGTGTTGCCGGCTGTCATGGCTGCGGAGGTAATACCAACCTTAACGTCGTAAATGCCGTAACCGAAGCCGTTCGTAAAGAGGAAGGTGCTGTTAGCAGCATTTTGCGTAACGGTTCCGGAACCGAGGTCGGTGCCGAACGCCGCGCTGCCTAGCTCATAGCTAAAACTCGTCGGCGCGCCGACTGACCACTCACCCCACTCGAGCTGGGCGGGGGCGCCGGAAGCTGCTGCAACAAACCCATTCGAAATGTCTTGGAAAGACCCACCAATATTTGGGAAGGTAGGGCCGGTGACAAAGAAACCATTGTCGTTGCCATCAATCGGACCTTCGCTAAAGATTGTTGTGCCAGCGGAGGCGGTCAAGGCAAGACACAGAATTGTGAGAGACAGAGTAGCGATGCGAATCTTCAAGGGGTAAACCCTCCTTTTTTTGTGTCAAACCGCAACGAACCCTACTGGCCTCGTAGCGAGGGAGACTGCCTCTACACATGCAATTCGAGTGCCACCGTAAACCCTGTAGAATGTTGAGTTGTGACGCAATCCTGTGCACGCGTTTGCAACATCGTTCTGGGAAACTTCCCACAATCCGCCCTTTCCCCGCCCCGGGTCGGGCGACCCGACCCGGGCCCATGAAGCCGCGTCCACCCTATACACCAAGCGTAATACTGCTTTAGACTTGCCATGGCCGGAGTTGGATCCGCTCAATTCAGGCTGATCGTTTAGCGAAACCTGCGAGAGTGGCGGAATTGGCAGACGCACCAGACTTAGGATCTGGCGGGGAAACCCGTGGGGGTTCGAGTCCCCCCTTTCGCACCAACATCTTGCCGGGCATCACCGGATTCGCACTTTTCGGTTGTGCCCAATTTTGTGCCCACCCCTAGCTTTTTGGGCTCTCCCGCAGTGCCCAGATTCCCGAACACTGTCCGCAATTACACTTTTTCAGCCGATCCAATTCTTCAAGTTGGGAGACCCGGGCTGGTGCGGCTGATTCGACGCGAGTTCTGAAAACTGCATAGTATTATGAGAAAGTGACCACCACGACCCTGCAAACTTCCTCGCCGGAGCGCCTGGTAGCGATCCTTATGCCCAGCAAAATTAGCAAGAGACTTGGTGTTTTCTTGTTCTGCCTTCTTACGCTGTGCGCGGCCCTGGCGCAGACTCCTCAGTTCGTTCCCTTCGCATCTGCCCAACCGGTCCTCTCGGCCATGCGAGACACGCTGCCGCCGGATCTGAAAACCTCCAGCCCCGTCACCGCCGACGCCTGGAACAATTGGGTGCGGAGCAGGGACAAGGAAATCCGCGGCCGGATCGAAGGAGGCGAGGCCGACACCCTCACGAATTTGTTGTGCCTGGGCGTCACCTACACCAAGGAACCGCGCATTCTGGACCCGCAGAAGTACGGAAAGGACAGCGCAATCAACTCCCTGGCCGAAAAGCGGGCCGACGATCTTATCCGGGCGCTGGCGGGCCCACACCTCAGCGAAGGAATGCTGGAAATGCGCGTCTTCCTCGGAAAAAAGGGCCTCAGCCCGGCGACACCTGACGGGCGAAAAAAGATCAAGGCCTACCTGCTGGCCAATCTGGCACACCAGCGGGACGACCTAAATAAGTGGGGGGCGGAATTATCGGCAAAGAAGATCAGCGTCTACCAGCTCTTCAAGGACCGGGGCATTTCCACCGACAGCAATCTCTACCCCGACTACACCATCGAGCTGCACTTGCGGCAAATGATGGAAAAAGGGCTGCTGACGCCGAGCAGCGTGCACCGGGTGGCGATCGTCGGCCCCGGACTTGACTTTGTAAATAAGAGCTATGGCTCGGATTTTTATCCGCCACAAACCACCCAGCCATTTGCGGTAATCGACTCGCTGGCCCGGCTGGGCTTGGCCGATCCGGCTTCGGTCGAAGTCTACACTTTCGACATCAGCCCGCGAGTCAACCGGCACATTGAGCGGGCACGCAAAGCCGCGGCCGCGGGTAAGCCCTACACCGTCCAATTGCTGTGCACCCCATTGGACCAATGGGAGAGCTCGTTCCGTGCCGCCTTCCTGGAATACTGGCAAAAGTTTGGCGACCAGATCGGCAAGCCGGCTGCGCGAATTGCGGTGCCCGCGGCGGCGGCGGAAATCTGGAACCGCGCCGTGACCATTCGCCCCGGCGTGGTGCTGCGAGTTACCCCCGTGGACATGAATGTTGTGTACCAGACTCTGCCGCTGGCGCCCGACCAGCAATTCGATGTGGTAATCGGGACCAACATATTCATCTATTACGGCGCCCTGGAGCAGGCGTTGGCGCGCGCCAACCTGGCGACGATGATCAAGCCTGGCGGTTTCCTGCTGACCAACGAGCTCTTGCCGGATACCGCTCCCTCAAAGCTGGCGAATTCTCTGCACACTTCAGTTCTGACTGCACCAGGCGACACGGAGTACGTGTACGGGTACGTGCGGCCGAAGTGAGGCGAGATTTCTTGGCGCGCTGCGTGATCTTCACTTGTCATCACGAGCGTAGCGAGGGATCTGCTGTTACTACGACAAGTGCCCACGGGCGGCGGACGCGCCTTCCTGCTGCCGCTCGGCTCCGCCTGGCTCACAGCCACCTGTGACCGCAATCACGGAAGCAAGTTCAATCGCCAAGCAGAATGGCCTCAGAGGTGTGGTATGCCAGTGCTGGTGATTGCCGTGGTTTTCTTCCTGATTTTCCTGGTGATGGGCGTGATGGGCATTTCAGCGATGGTGGCCGAGCATCGCGGCAAGCTGTTTAGCGGGAAGTGGAGCGACCTGCCAAAGCCTGCGAAGCGATAGTCCGCGCGGCCTTAATCTGGCGCGACAGTGTGGGGCGCGCTATACCTCCTGGAGCACACGCGAGAGACAGTCTTCGCAGAAGCCGCTGTCTTTGATATCGATCCACTCCACCGCGTGGGCCGGGGCCATGGCACAGCGATAGTCGTGGCAATGGGTCAGGCCCAGCGTGTGTCCCAGTTCATGCACGGTCTCGATCAACAGCCGGTTGGCGAGAACGTCCGCATCCGGCGGCAGACCGTAAAATTCCTGCCGCAAACGATGATAGGAAACCAGCGCTCCGGCGCCGCCCAGTTGGGCTTCCCCAAAAACAAAAGTCAGAATTGGAATGTAGAGGTCCAATTCCGTGACTCCGACCAGGCGCCAGGTACTGCCGTTGACGTACTTCTGCATTCTGCCCAGGATTTCGGACGAGTGGTATTGCTGGCGTTCGGCGTGCCGCGCAAACGAGGGGTCGATGGCTGGCCGCAGCACCTCGGTGGGCACACGAAACTTCTGCTGGAGCTCGTGCTGCAACCATTCCAGCAGCCAAGCGTCCACCGTACCCACTGGCAGCAATTGAAGTTGTTTCACGCGGATATCCAGAGGAGCAACCGGCAACAGTAATTAGCACTTAGCATTTGGCACTTAGCACTTAGCAAAAGAAATCCAGACGAGCAAAGCAGGGATTCCCCTCAATCGCCACCTGCTAATTGCTAGCTGCTCCCGCCAATTGCTCTTTCTCTTTCCTATTCCATCCGTACTTCTTCAGCTTGTGGTGCAAGGTGACGCGATCGATGTCCAAAATTTCGGCGGCCCGGGTCTGATTGCCGCCGCACTCCTCCAGCACCCGCAGAATATGGGCGCGTTCGGCATCGTCAAGGCTGCGTACCTCGCCGATTCCGTGAGCAGAGCCGTTCCTCGACTTCAGACTGAAGTCCTGCTCGCGCAGTTCGGGCTCCTGCGCCACCACCATGGCCCGTTCGACCGCGTTCTCCAACTCGCGGACATTGCCCGGCCAATTGTATTGTTGCAATTCATTCATCGCCGCCGGCGAGACGCGCGTGATCTTCTTGCTCATTTCGCGCGAGAACTTGCGGGTGAAGTGGTCCACCAGCAGGGGAATGTCTTCCCGGCGTTCGCGCAGCGGCGGAATCTCGATATGAAAAACGTTCAGCCGATAGAACAGGTCGGGACGGAACTTGCCCTCCTCGATCAACAGTTCCAGGTCCTTGTTGGTGGCGGCCACCACGCGAAAATCGACGTGGATGGTCTGGTTGCCGCCTACGCGCACGATCTCGCGCTCCTGCAGCACCCGCAGCAGGTCGGTTTGGGTCTTCAAGCTGATGTCGCCGATCTCGTCGAGGAACACGGTGCCGCCTTCGGCAATTTCAAACTTGCCCTTCTTGCGATATTGCGCGCCGGTGAACGCGCCTTTCTCGTGGCCGAAGAGCTCGCTCTCCAGCAGGGTTTCGGTAAGTGCGCCGCAATGGATGACCACCAGGGGATGAAAACGTCGCGTGCTTCCGGCATGAATGGCGCGCGCCACCAGCTCCTTGCCGGTGCCGCTCTCGCCCGTGACCAGCACCGTAGCATCGGTGGGCGCAACCGTCTCGATGGAATCGAAGACATGCTTCATGGCCGCGCTCTGTCCAATGATGTCGGAGGGATGGGTAATTTCGGCGACCGTCTCTTTCAGCCGCGTATTCTCCTGCTGGGTGCGGCGATGCGACATGGCCTTGGCCACCAGGTGCGCCATCTCGTCCGGGTCGAGCGGCTTGTTGACGTAGTCATAGGCGCCCTGCTTGAGCGCCGTAACTGCCGTTTCCACCGAGGCGTAGCCCGTCATGATGATGACCAGCATGTCGGGATAGATCTCGTGTAACCGCCGCTGCAGTTCGATGCCGTCGGTGCCGCGCATCTTGATGTCGACCAGCGCGACATCGAAGGTTTGCTCGGCTACGCGCGTCAGCGCCTCATTGGCGTTCTCCGCGGTGGCCACCTCATAGCCTTCTTCGGTGAACCACTTGGCCAGCGAGTCACGCACGCTGAGCTCATCGTCCACAATCAGCAACTTGCCTTGCGTCATTCTTCTACCTCGTTTCCACCGCTGCGCGG
The DNA here is from genome assembly GCA_963836875.1 of uncultured Acidobacteriaceae bacterium. Classification (GTDB taxonomy): domain Bacteria; phylum Acidobacteriota; class Terriglobia; order Terriglobales; family Acidobacteriaceae; genus Bog-257. Next base: position 127,640 of record CAWIKZ010000005.1, on the reverse strand, counting down.
TCGCGATCGCCGGCCACCGCAGGATTCTGGCTGTCCACCGGCAGCTCAATTCGGAATGTGGTCCCTTGTCCCACGACGGAGTTCACTGCGATCTGCCCGCCATGGCGTTCCACGATGTTCTGGCTGATGGCCAGGCCGAGCCCCGAGCCGCCGGATTCCTTGGTGGTGTAAAAGGGCTCGAAGATATGGGGGAGATGCTCGGCGGGAATCCCGATGCCGTCGTCACGAATGACCAGTTCGATCCACTCCGCGCTGGCCTGGGTGCTGATCCACAGATTGCCTTCCTGGGGCATGGCGTCGATGGCATTGATCACCATGGCCAGCACCACCTGCTCGATCAGCGCGGGATCGCAATGCGCCATGGGCAAGTCGCCGGCGAGATCGAGGTTGAGCTGGATGCCGGCCATTTCCATCTTGTGCTGCACCAGGCGCAGGCAACGGTCGATGACCTGGTTCAGATCGCACCAGGCCAGATTCATGGGCGAGACCCGCGAGAAACTCAGCAGGTTCTTCACCAACTCGCCGCAGCGCTTGCTCTCGCTGGCCACCAGATCGAGCGATCCCTTCATCTCTTCTTTCTTGGGCGAACTGGCGGCGTTTTTGTCGATCCAGCGCTTGACCAGCTTCGAATAGGTGAGGATGCCGGAGAGCGGATTGTTGATTTCGTGCGCCACCACCGCCGCCATCTTGCCGATGGTGGCCATCTTCTCCACGTGCAACATGCGCTGGTGCGCCTGTTTCAACTCGCGGGTCTTCTCCTCGACGCGCTCTTCCAGGGTGTGGGCCCAAGCCGTGATTTCCGCCTGCGCCACCTGCAAACGGTTGCTCATCTGGTTAAACGATTGCGCCAGTTCGCCCACCTCATCCTGGGAGTGGACGGGAATCTGATAGCCCAGTTCGCCGGTCGCCACGCGGTCGGTGCCGGTCTTCAATTCGCGCAGCGGGTTGCGGACCACGATCCACACGAACAGTCCGCTGAGGAAGACCACCGCAAGCAGTGCGACCCCGGTCCCGGCGAGCATCTCTCTCCGCTCCCGGCGCAGGTTTTCATCCACCTTGGCGAGGGAAAGATTGGTGTCGAGCACGCCCAGAATCCGCGTACTTGCGGGATGCGCGTGGCAGGCGGCATTGGAGCAGGCGGGCTGGTTCTCGATCGGGGTGATCACTCCCAGCACGCGAGTGTTGGCTGCGCGATAGACGCGAAACCGGTCGGAGCGGTCCAGGTGGCTGAGGGGCTGCGATTGCGTGTGGCAGCCATAGCAGGCTTCGCCGCCCTTATCCACCATGGTGCCGACCTCGGGCGGGGCCGTCGAATAGCTGATCACGCCTTGCGGGTTCAAGATGCGGACCCGCACCACGCCGGGCTGGTCGGCCATGTTCAGCATCATCTCGTACAGGCCACTGCGATCGTTGTTCAGCATGTAATGCGAAGCGCTGCGGCGCAGCACCTCGCTCTGCTGCTCGGCGCTGACCAGCGCCGCGGCTTCCAGATGCTTGCGATGCAGTTGCGTGCTGAAATATCCCAGCAGGGCGAAGATGATGATCATGACCACGAAAATGGAGACCATCAGCTTGGCGCTTACGCTGTGTCCCAGCCGTTGCAGCCAGAAGGGACGTGCCGAGACTGGGCTCTCCCCGGTGGTTTCGGGTGAGGGCCGGCCCGAGTTGTCAGTCTCCAGCATGGACGGGCACCGCAACTTCTGCGAACCCGGCTTCGGGTTCGTGGAGTGCCGGGATATGGACTTTCTCTTCGGGGAAGATCGGCAGGTACTTCGCTGCCAGGCCGAAGATGGCAAAACCGAGTGCCACAAACATCGCGGTGATTACTACCTCGGTCCACCTGGGGGCGTAACGGCCGCCGACGGCGGTCTCGACTCCGGTGATGGTCACGTTCAGACGATTGGTGACAAATCCGAGCAGGGTCAGCACCGCCGCCAGGTACAGGCCTTGCGCGCTTTCCCGGACCTTGGGTATCAGCAGAAGTCCCAGCGGCGCGACCAGCGAGAGCAGCATTTCCAGCAGGAAGAAGCGCTGTTCGTATCCCGATACCAGGACCAGTTTGAGGACGCCGCGATGATACAAATCTTCGAAGCGCAGGATGCCGTAGAGCGCCAGCACCACCACCAGCACCCGTCCCAAGTCGCGCAGGATGGGCAGCTCCAACTCACGGCCAAAGTACTTGGAACTCATCGAGGATTCGAAGATCGTCATGGCCAATCCAACTGCAATCGCCGACAAAAAGAAGAAGACCGGCAGCAGCGGGCTCCACCAGAACGGGTGCAGCTTGTTGGGCATGATCAGATACAGTGTCCCCAGCGACGACTGGTGCAGGGTCGACAGCAGCACCCCAAGAATCACGAACACCACCATGACGCTGCGAATAACCTTCAGCGCTCGCTTCAGTTGGAAGTGCTCCAGCACAATGGGCGAGAATTCCAGGGCCAGCACGGTGGTGTACAACATCACGCACCATGCCACCTCGAACATCACCGAATGAGGATTGCGCATGACCAGCGGATGCCAGATGTTCCAGGGCAATCCCAGGTCGTACATCAGCGCGGCACAAACCAGCAGGTAGCCCAGGAAGGCGGTCAGAATCGTGGGCCTTACGATGGAATGGAACCGTTTGATGTTGAAGATCTCGACCGCCGCGGTCAGCGTGAAACCGCCCGCCGCCAGCATGACGCCGCACATCACATCGAAGCCGATCCATAGTCCCCAGGGAAATTGATCGCTCAGGTTCGTGGACGCGCCCAGCCCGCGAAAGAAGCGGAGGAAGGTGCAGTACACGCCGGCTGCCATGATGGCAAGGAAGATCGCCTTCCAGAAGGTGAAGCGGATTCTTGGGACCGTCATCGGTCACCGCCTTTCTGTTCTTTCTCCTTGGCCTCGGCTTCGGCGACATCTTCCCGGCGATGGGTGATCCAGTAAATGCCGCCCAGCATGGTGCCGAACAGGGGGACGAAGTCAGGTATGCGCGACAGCACCTGGTAGGTGTACATGGGGAGCGCCCGTTCCGTCAGGTCGGTCCGGAAACCGAAAAGGTTAAACGGGACGGAAGACAGCAGCAGCACCGAGGTGCCGCCGACTTCGGTCTCGCCGAAGATGTGCGGCAAATATTTGCCGGGATTGTCATGGATGCGTTTTTTGGCTTCTTCCAGCAGTTGGTCGCGCTCGCCGAACTTGGTGGCGCCGGTGGGACAGATTTCCGCGCAAGCTGTCTGTTTTCCTTGGGCGACGCGCTTGCTGCACATGATGCACTTGCGCACACCGGGCACCGCTTTCTCCCACTCGTACTTGGGCACGCCGAAGGGACAGGCCGCCATGCAATAGCGGCATCCCATGCAACGGCTCTTGTCGTAAGTGACGGGCCCGAGAGCGGTTTTCTTCAGCGCGCCTACCGGGCAGACCGAGGCGCAAGCCGGGTCGTCGCAGTTCATGCACAACTTGCGCATGAACTTATCGTCCTTGATCAGGATGGCGGTGTACTTGTGCGCCGATGTGATCTGCTGGTCGGCGATGCGATCGTCGTACGGCAGGCCGTTTTCGGTGGCGCAGCCCTGCTCGCACTGCTTGCAGCCGATGCACAAGGTCGCATCGTAAAGGATTCCTTTGCTCATGCTTTTCTCCACATCGCCCTGGCGGCCCGGTCGGACCTCGGCAGGTGGAAGCGGCGTCAAAGCGAGAGCGCCGTCGGGCGACTTCGGAACTTCGGGGATTTCCCGCTCCAGACCGGCTCGTAACCTGGAGCCGGCTTGGAGAGGAAGCCAGCGTGAAGCGGGCCTACTTCAGGCTCTTCACGTAAGTAGCCAGCTTGGCAGCGTCGGCCGGGCTGACGCCCTTGTTGGCAAACGCGTGCATGGCCTTCTTCTGTGGCCCGCCATTCTCAATGTAGTCAACCAGATCGGCGTTCGACGCCTTCTGCACGGTGGCCGACGAAAACTCCGGAGCTCCCATCTTCTTGCCGGCGGCGGTGCCCTTTCCATCCGCGCCATGGCAGCTCGAGCACTTTGCTTTGTAAAGGTCTTCCTGCGCCCACGACAGGCTGGGAAGGATCAGGAACAGCGCGAAAGCGGTAAGTAGAACAGCTAAGATGACCTTCTTCATGACTTCTCCGAGTAAAAGATTATGAACACTGGGTCCTGTTCGGCCTGAGAGCGATTACTGTGCCCAAGAAACGTGCTTCTTGGCAGAATCCGCACCCATGAAACCGCCATGACTACGATCTCAGTGTGGAACATAGACTTAGGGGACGCTGTGATGGGGGTCACCCGCCAACGTGATGGATTTCGCAACAGTTCGGACGAGCGTTCGAATGGCGCTGTGGCGATTCGCCACAGCTACTGGCAAAGAATATCGCAGAGAGGTGCGAACAACCTCCGCAACCGCTCGCTCCCTGCCATGATCTTCTCTGTGCCAGCTCAGAGGATGTGGCGATTCTCAGCTATGTCGATGTCGCTGGTGCGGACGTCAGGAGTTAGTCCCCGCCTGCCGTGGGTGCCAGGGCTGGCGCGCTGGATGGCTTGTTCGGGATACGGTTGGGATGAAATAAGTTCAGTAATCCGCAAATCGCCCAATATCCCATCGCAACCCCGAAGGCGAATGCCGCAACAATGGTGAACAGAAGCAGGGTCGAGAGCAGAAACGTCGTCATATCGTTCTCTTCTTTTGATGCGCCGGAATCCGCCGGATGATGCCCAGAACCTCTCTGGGCGGGTTGAGTCCAGGACGCCGGGCAATCATCTATCTGCTGATGTCACTTTACCTCGCGTTGACGTATCTCGCTGTTGGCAACTAAGATACGTGAGTAGAATTGCGTTTCCCCTCTCGCGGACTTTCCAGTGCAGTGCATCAGGCTGAAACGGCGGTTCCCGGGTCGTAGCCCGAAGAACGCGACCGTACTTTTCGGCCCTGGATCGAAGCAAGCCGGACCGCGCTGCGGGAGTCGAGCCAACAGTTATCCATGGGTATCAGCAGCATCACAGTCCGCGGGGCGCGTCAGCATAACCTCAAGAACATCAGCGTCCAGATTCCGCGCAACACTCTGACCGTGATTACCGGCCTCAGCGGCTCGGGCAAGTCGTCGCTCGCCTTCGACACCATCTATGCCGAGGGCCAGCGGCGCTACGTGGAAACGCTGTCGGCTTACGCCCGCCAGTTCCTCGACCAAATGGAGCGGCCCGATGTGGACAGCATTGACGGCTTGAGTCCGTCCATCGCCATCGAGCAGAAAACGACCAGTCGCAGCCCACGCTCCACCGTTGGCACCATCACCGAAATCTATGATTACTTGCGCCTGCTCTATTCCTCCATCGGCGCGCCGCATTGTCCGCATTGCGGACGAGCCATCTCGCGCCAGTCCGCCGACCAAATTGTGCAACGGGTGATGGACCTGAAGCCCGACGACCGGGTGATGATCATGGCCCCCATCGTTCGCGGTCGCAAAGGCGAGTTCAAGAAGGAGCTGGACAAGCTGGCCCAGCAGGGCTTCACCCGCGCCCGCATCGACAACGAGCTGCGCAACATTGCCGATGACGAGATCACGCTGGACAAGCGCAAGAACCACACCGTCGAACTGGTCGTTGACCGGCTGCTGGTGAAGCCCGGAATCGAGCACCGCCTGGCGCAGTCGGTTGAGTTGGCCATGAAGCTGGCGAATGGATTAGTGCAGGTCGCCGTGGTCGGCGGCGAGGAGCATTTGTACTCGTCCAAGCTGGCTTGTCCGGAATGCGGCATCAACGTTCCCGTGCTGGAGCCGCGTTCGTTTTCATTCAACAGCATGTACGGCGCGTGTCCGGAGTGCAACGGCCTGGGCAGCAAGTACGATTTTGATCCGGCCAAGGTCATTGCAGACTGGTCGAAGCCTCTGCTGGACGGCGCTTTGGGACCCGGCTCGGCGTCGCAACACCTGGTCCACATATTGCAGTTGGCGGCAGAAGCTCACGGATTCAGCCTGACCACGCCGTTCGAGCAGTTGCCGCGCAAGACGCAAAACCTGATTCTTTACGGGCCGGAGCAAGCCGAGAAAAAGAAGGGTGGCTTCCTCGGCGTATTCGCGTATCTGCGGCAAGCCATGGAGGAGAGCACCTCCGAGGCCTATCGCGACTGGCTGCTTGACCACATGTCCGCGACCACCTGCCCTGCCTGTCACGGCCAGCGGCTGCGGCCCGAGAGCCTGGCGGTGAAGGTGAACGGGATGTCTATTGCCGACTTCACGGCGCTGCCGGTGTCGCGCGCCGTGGAAGCGGCGGCGCAGATCAAACTCTCCGAGCGCGAGGAGCGTATCGCAGGCCGAATTCGCAAAGAGATTGCCGAGCGTTTGGGCTTTCTCAACGCGGTCGGGCTGGGCTACATCGCGCTCAACCGTTCGGCTGCGACCCTGAGCGGCGGCGAGGGGCAGCGCATTCGCCTGGCCACGCAGATCGGATCGAAGCTGCGCGGCGTGCTGTATGTGCTCGACGAGCCTTCGATCGGACTACACCATCGCGACAACGACCGTCTGCTGCTCGCGCTGGAATCGTTGCGCGATCTGGGCAACACCGTGCTGGTGGTCGAGCATGACGAAGACACAATTCGGCGCGCCGATTACGTCATCGATCTCGGGCCGGGCGCTGGCCGTCATGGTGGAGAAGTAGTGGCCAGCGGCACTCCCGCACAGATCGAAGCGGCGCCGGGTTCGCTGACCGGACAGTACATCTCCGGGCAAAAGCAGATCGCGTATCGTTTCGCGCGACGTCAAGCGAACGGCAAGGCCATCACCATTCTCGGTGCGCGCGCGAACAACCTGAAGAATCTCGACATCAGTTTTCCGTTGGGCGTCATGACGCTGGTCACGGGCGTGTCGGGTTCGGGCAAGTCAACCCTGGTGAACGATATTCTTTATCGCGCGCTGGCCAAGTCGCTGTACGGCTCGCGCGAAGAGGCTGGCGCCCACAAGGCAATCGCCGGGACGGAATCCATCGACAAGGTCATCCGCATCGACCAGTCGCCCATTGGCCGCACGCCGCGCTCGAATCCCGCGACCTACACCGGCGTCTTCACCCTGATTCGCGATCTTTATGCCATGTTGCCGGAGTCGCGCGAACGCGGCTACAAGGCCGGACGCTTCTCCTTCAACGTTGCCGGCGGACGCTGCGAGGCCTGTCAGGGTGACGGGCAGCGCCGCATCGCCATGAACTTTCTGCCCGACGTGTACGTGCTGTGCGAGGTGTGCGGCGGCAAACGGTACAATCATGAGACCCTGGCGGTGAAGTACAAGGGCTATTCAATCGCTGATTTGCTGGAGACGCCGGTGGCCGACGCGCTGCCCATCCTGGAGAACATCCCGCAGATCAAGCAGAAGCTGCAGACGCTGGTGGATGTCGGCCTGGGGTACATTCATCTCGGCCAATCGGCAGTAACGCTGTCGGGTGGAGAAGCGCAGCGCATCAAGCTGGCGCGCGAGCTCAGCAAGCGCCAGACCGGCAGGACGCTGTATCTTCTGGATGAGCCGACGACCGGGCTGCACTTCGACGATGTCAGCAAGCTGCTGGAAGTTTTGCATCGGCTGACCGACCTGGGGAACAGCATCGTCATCATCGAGCACAACATGGACGTTATTCGCAACGCCGACTGGATCATCGACCTGGGGCCGGAGGGTGGCGAGGACGGTGGACGCGTGGTGGCGCAAGGCACCCCGGAGCAGGTGGCGCGGGTGAAGAAGTCCTACACCGGCCAGACGCTCGCCAAACTGTTGCCGCGTTCGTCCAATGCGAGGAGCAACGCGTAAGCCGTGTTAAACCTGATGCCTGATCCAAGTGAAAATCCGCTCGTCGCAGAAGCACCCGCCGATCTGCCGGGCCCGGCCCCAATCGCGCCGCCAGAGCCCGCCGTCGTGCTCGCCGCGCAACCGTCTTTTCTCCCCCGGCCTTTCCCCGCCTGGTCAGCCTGGGATGTGGTGGCGGTAATGCTGATCACGGCGGTCGTAGTGTTCGGCTTCAGCATAGCTGCACTGTTCATCGCACGTGCCGTCCCTGGATATCGGCACACACCGATCACCGAACTGGCTACCAACGCGCGCGTGGTGATAGGAGCGCAGGCGGCAGCCTACCCCATCGTCCTTTTGTTTATGTTTGTACGGGTGCGTTCGCGCAGCCACGAACCCTTCGGGAAAGCGATCCACTGGAATTGGCCCGGAGTTTCCGCGCCCGGATTTTTTGTTATGGGGACGATTGTGGCGTTAGCGGTCGATGGCGCTTCGCGCTTCATGCCCATCCCGAAGTCGCTGCCCATGGACAAATACTTCCATGACGCGTCCAGCGCCTACTTGATGGCCGCCTTTGGCGTGACGCTTGCGCCGTTGCTGGAAGAACTGTTTTTCCGCGGGCTGTTGTACCCGCTGCTGCGGCGGGCGGTCGGCCTTACCATGGCCGTCGTCGTGACGGCCGCCGCCTTCGCCGCCATTCATGGCACCCAGTTAGGCTATGCCTGGGCGCCGGTCCTGAGTATCTTCGTGGTCGGCGTGGTGTTCACGGTGGCGCGCGCGCGCACCAACTCTGTGGCCGCTTCGTTTCTCATGCATTGCGGTTACAACTTCTCCCTGTTTGCGCTGTTATGGCTGGCCAGCGATCACTACCGCCACCTGGAAAAAGTGACCGGGTGAAATGGTATGGTTGACAGGATGGCAAAGGCGCGCGAGCAACTCTTGGCGATGCTGGCGGAGAAGTCGTTTCGTCTGGGTGAATTCAAGCTTTCCAGCGGCGTCACCAGCGACTACTACATCGATTGTCGTCTTACCACGCTCGATGCCATCGGGGCGCTGCTGACCGGGCAAGCGGTCCTCGACGAGATTCGCGCTCGCGGTTGGCAGGCAGATGCGATTGGCGGGCTGACCCTGGGCGCCGACCCGATCGTGGTGGCGACTTCCGTTGTCAGCGCACAGCAGGGAAGTCCTGTGCACGGTTTTCTGGTGCGCAAAGCGGAGAAAGCGCACGGCATGGCCCAGCGCATCGAAGGTTTTCGGCAGAAGCCGGCGCGGGTGGTCATCGTGGATGACGTCTGCACCACGGGAGCTTCGACCATCCAGGCCATTGAGGCCGCGCGCGAGTTCGGATTCGAGATCGCCGGTGTGCTTTGCCTGGTAGAGCGCGAAGAAGCGGGAGGTCGCGCCAACGTCGAAAAGGCCGCTGCCCCGGCGGAGTTCGCTGCGCTGCTCACGGCGAATGACGTTCGCGCGCAACATGTGAAGCGCCGGGAAACCGCTGCGAGGTCCATCGATCCTGAACTCACTGAAGGAGACAATCCATGATCGGGAAACTGACTACCATCATGTTGATCGTGAAAGAAATGGAACGCAGCGTCGCGTTTTACCGCGATGTAGTGGGGCTGAAGCTGGAAATTCATACGCCGGATTGGAGTTCGCTTTCCGCCGGCAACATCACCCTCGGCTTGCACCCGGAGTCGCAGTACAGCAAGGTTGCGCCGACTCTGGGTTGCACTTTCGGCTTCGAGGTGAGCGACATCCAAAGCCTCGTGCAGGAACTCAAGTCGAAGAGTGTCCCGATGATGATGGAACCGATCCATGAGGATTTCGGGTGGCTCGCCATTTTCACCGATCCTGACGGATATCCAGTGCAACTGGTTCAACTTGAGGCACAGGCGTACAACGCATAACTGCGGACCTTGGCAGATGACGACATGATTAAGACCCTGGAATGGACGGACGCGGGTGTGCGCTTGATTGATCAGACCAAGCTGCCTACGGAAGAGACCTACGTCACCTGCAAGAGCTACGAAGAAGTTGCCGACGCGATCCGCACCATGATCGTGCGTGGGGCGCCGGCCATTGGTGTGACCGCGGCCATGGGGGTTGCGCTGGGCGTACGTGACTCGCAGGCCAGGGACCATGCCGAACTGAAGCGCGATTTCGACCGGATCTGCGAGCTCCTCGCCGCGGCTCGGCCGACCGCGGTCAATCTCTTCTGGGCGATTCGCCGCATGCGCGACAAATTTGAGCAAGTCAGCTTCCAGCCTATCGCGCGGATTCAGAAGGAACTGGTGGCCGAAGCGCAGCGCATGCTGGTGGAGGATATTGCCGCAAACGAAGCCATGGGAAGGCACGGCGCCGTGCTGATGCCTTCCAGCGGCGGAGTGTTGACCCACTGCAACGCGGGCGCGCTGGCGACCTGCGGTTATGGCACAGCGTTGGGCGTGATTCGTGCGGCGGTGGATTCGGGCAAGAAGCTGCACGTTTTTGCCGACGAGACCCGCCCGTTTCTGCAAGGCTCACGTCTGACAGCGTGGGAGTTGATGAAAGACCGCATTCCGACCACGCTGATCTCCGACAACATGGCCGGCGCCATGATGCAGCAGGGAAAAATCGATGCGGTGATTGTGGGCGCTGATCGTATCGCCGCCAATGGCGATGTGGCCAACAAGATTGGGACCTATACAGTCGCGGTGTTGGCCAAGGCGCATGGGATCCCGTTCTACGTGGCGGCTCCGCTTTCCACGGTGGATCTGGAAACGCCCGATGGCAACCGCATTCCCATCGAGCAGCGTTCCTCCAGGGAAGTGACGCACCTGGCCGGCAAGCAGATAGCGCCCGACGGCGTAGCGGTTGAGAATCCCGCGTTCGATGTCACCCCAAATGCCTACGTCACCGCGATCATCACGGAACGCGGCGTCGCGCGTGCCCCTTATGCAGAGTCGCTGCGCGAGCTCTCCGCCGTGGGCTTCACGACGTAGGGCGAAGACCCATCATCAGCCGAAATACGAAGAGCGTCCGGCGGGGACGCTCTTCGTGTATCGATTTACCCTATCGTTATTGCTATTGCTCCGGCGGTGGCTGCTCCCCGCTATTGGCTGGATTCAACTGTTGCTGATAGTTCTGCTGTTGTTGTTGCATAGTTTGCAGCTCCTGGAGCAACTGTTCCGGAGTTTTCCTGCCGTTCGGCGGGTTGCCATTGTCCGGTACCGGCTCGGGGTTGGTGTCGGGCTGGGGCATCGGGACTTGCCCCGGACGGAACCGCCCCGGCATTGGCATGCCCTGGGGAGATTGCGGCGGGTTGTCGGGCTCCACTTCGGTTGGCATCTCTTCGTCCTGCGGCTCGTCGGGTGGCGGCTGGTACTGCGGTTGAGCGTGGCCGGGGGCATTGCTTTGCGCCGTGTTCACGGTGGCCGCCGCGTTTTGCCGGGTAATCAAAACTACTTTCTGCACACCACCCGGGTTGTCGGCCATCCCCAGGATGACGTAGTCAAACTTGGATCCGTTCAGCAGCGTGTTCAGTACATCTCGCGCCCGTCCGGGACCCACCTGCATCATGACGCGCTCATTGGCTGCGCTGGACGGCATCTCGACGGACGCGCCCGTCCGGGCCTGTACCGCCCGCAAGACCTGCGACAACGTCGAATTCCTGGCGTCGATGGTGAGCAATCCATTCTGGTAAGTGACCTGCGGCGGGGTGGGACTCATTTGCTCCGGCGTCAGCGGTGCCGGCGGCGGTTGCAGGGTCTCGACTGCTGGAGCGGTTTTCTTGCGGTGAGCATGCGCCTTTTGCGGGTGCGAACTGGTTGCCGAAGCGCCGCTCGACGGGGCCGCCGTCTGGGTAGCCGGCGATGTCCCCGCCGCAAGGCACAGTCCTGCTGCCAGCAACAAGGCCAATCCTAAGTTGTGCCCAAGGCGTACCATAATATGTTCGACGGCCCAAGGGCGGCATCGTTTCTCGAGGCGCGCCGCTTTGTCTATTCTAAACCCGGCCAAGGCCGCGCACCGCCATTGGCATTCACGCGGCGTTAAGGCTGCGAACATGATTCGACTATCGTTCACTTATCGCTCGACCTGCTACTTGCTCCTTTGGATGGGGCTCCTGGTGCTTGCAGTAACGATCATGGCCCCTGCGGGGACGGCACAGACTTGCGCCAGCGGCGCCGATTTGGACGTCCCCACCAAGAACGCCGTCGAAGCGGCGGCGCGCCAATATCTCGACATGTCCAAACGCGGAGATGTTGCCGGGCTCAAAGCCAATTCCATCTCCGCTATCGCGGGCGATTTCGGCGCCATCGAACAGGCCGTGGTCACCAACAAGCCGTACTTCTCCGAAGGCCAGGCGACAGTCGGTGGGACCTACGTCCTGGATGCCTCGCAGGCCAAAGGGCCGCTACCGCGGGCAGATTTCTATTGTGGCATCTATAACTCGCCCGACCGCCTGGTGTTCTCGATTTCCAATCTGCCGGCTGGCCGTTACGCGCTGGTGATGCAGAAGATTGCCGGCAAAGATCCGATCACGCTGACCCTGGTCCTGCAAGCGGTGAGCGGCGCGTGGAAGCTGGCGGGTTATTACCCGCGGTTGGACGCCATCGGCGGCCAGGATGGGCCGTGGTATCTGGCCAAGGCGCGCGAGTACAAGTCCAAAGGGCAGTTGCACAATGCCTGGTTCTACTATCTGACAGCGTGGGACTTGATGGCGCCGGTGAATTTCATGAGCACGCCGCAACTCGACAAGATTGCCGACGAGATGCAGGGCGCGCGCCCCAGCGACCTGCCGGACAACGGTAGTCCGCTGAACCTTGCCGCCAATGGCAAAACATTCAAGGTCACGGAGATGGTGGCCGTGCCGGTGGAAGACAATCTGGACCTGCGGGTGCGTTACGAGACCGCCGACGCCTCCAACACCGGCCTGGTGTTCCGGGACAACATGGCCGTCAGTAAAGCGATTGTGGCCAAGTATCCCGAGGTCCGCGATGCCTTCAGCGCGGTGATTGCGCGCGCCGTGGATGCCAGCGGCCACGATTACGGGTCGGTGCTGCCGATGAAGGATGTAAAGTGAGTCAGGTTATACGTGTCATGAAATCTGCTCCCCCGCTTCTGCCTTCTTCACCTCGGCTGACGCGCTGGCAGCGCGCTCGAGCTTGCACTCCTTCGCTTTCTTGTCGAAGCGCAGTCCCTGAAACACGGGAGCGCGCATCTTCATTCCGCCGCTTTGCCCCTCGTGCGTCCACTCGGTGAACTTGATTTCGGCGACTAACTCCGGTTTCACAAAGTGCGCTGGCGTGATGCTTTCCACTTTGCCGAAGAATGGATTGCGCCTGGTCTCCAGCGCGTGCAGCCGCTTCCACATCGCCGCGTGCGACTTCTCGGTGAAGCCGCTGCCGGCTTGACCGACGGGAATCAGCCGGCCCCGATCGTCGTAGAGACCGAGCACAATGGAGCCAAAGTTTTCGCGCGAGCCCCGCGGATCGGTGTAGCCGCCAATCACGCACTCTTGCCGCTTGACGATTTTGATCTTCAGCCAGTCGCTACTGCGCTTTTGCAGGTAAGGACTGCTGCGGCGCTTGGCGACAATGCCTTCCAGTTCGCGCTCGGTCGCCGCTGCAAACAGCGCTTTGCCGTTTCCGATGGAGTGGTCGGAATAGCGAATGACGTCGCCCGGCGCCACGATGGAGGCCAGCAGCTCTTTGCGCCGTTCCAGCGGCGCTGGCATCAGGTTGTAGCCATCGAGATAGAGCAGATCGAAGACGTAATACGCGACGGGAATATCGTCGCGGGTGCGACGAATGCGACGGCCGCCTTCGCCCACTCCCGTCCGCTGCTGCATCAGGCTGAACGAAGGCCGTCCCTGCTCATCGAGCGCGACGATCTCGCCATCCAGAATTGCCGTGCGCGCCTTGACCGAATCTGGGATTGAGCGAAGTTCGGGATAGGCGGCGGTCATGTCGTTCTGGTTGCGCGAAACCAGGCGCACCGCGCCGCTCTCCAGAAAGGTGATGGCGCGATAGCCGTCCCACTTCACCTCGAAGAGCCAATCCTGGCCGTCGAACGGCTTATCCACCAGCGTCGCCAGCATGGGATGGATAACGCGAGGCATCGGCGATTTATGGCCAATGCGCGCGGCTTTGAGCTTCAGATCTTCACTGTGTTCGTCGCGGCCCGGGAGTTTTTTTTTACGCCGCCTGAGGAGGCGCTAGGAGGGCAAGCGATTTTGCTTTTCTTCCCGGCTTTGGCGGGGTGCCGCACCCAAGCTTCTTTTGCTTGGGTGGGATTCATCCGCGTGCGTTTGGCGACAAGCGTTTTGCCTGTAACAGAGGGCGACTTGAAGGCTGCCGATTTCTTCCCGGATTTGGCCGTCTTCGCATCCGCTTTCGCGATCGATTCGGCCAGCCAGTCGTTCTTCATACTGGCGCCGCCGGCTGACGTCTTTCGGCTGCTCTTCCACTCCGCCGAGCCTTGATCGCCCGCGATTTCGTCCATGGTGCGCTTCGTCAGCACCGAGTAGTCGTACTCGTCGATGTTGTAGCCCTCCTGCACGTAGGCATCGCGGTGCTTGATCAGCAGCCACTCCGTGCCCTTGCTTCCCGGCCGGCGCGACTTCATGTGCACCAGCGCGAAGTCGCCTTTCAGCTTCTCGCCGTTGAGGCGAAACTTCAGGTCGCCCTTGTGCAGCATCTCCGCCGCATCTCCCTGCGGCTCCCACGTGCCCATGTCCCATACCATGACGCTGCCCGCCCCGTAATTGCCGGCAGGAATGATGCCCTCGAAATCAAAATACGAAACGGGATGATCCTCCACCTGCATCGCCAACCGCTTGTCGGCGGGATCGAGCGACGGCCCTTTGGGTACGGCCCACGACTTCAGCACACCCTCCATCTCCAGCCGGAAATCATAGTGCAGGCGCGTGGCGCGGTGCTTCTGCACCACGAAGCGGCGGCGCTGGCCGCGTTCCACCTTCGCCGGAGGCTCCGGGGTCTGCTTGAAATCGCGTTTGCGCTGGTATTCTTCGAGTGCCATAAGCCACTTAGATGAACATATATAATCAGCGTGCTGCAATGTTTTTTGCAAACCGCCGGGTAATGGGCCTGTCGGCTCAAGTGTTTATTTGAGGGGGGAGGCTGGTCGGGACCATGACTCACCTCGTTAACGCCCATAGAGCCACGGCACTGTTAAAATGAGGGGAACACTTAAAGCTCAGAGGCATAATGACGCTACAAGTTCAAGTGCGATGCATCAATAAGACTGACAGATCTAACCCTCACGAACGAATTCGCTCGATAGGTGGAGTTAATAGCAACGGCGCGCAATGGAAGCTCACAGTGGAACAGGCGATTCTCGGCATTAAGCAGAACCGCTGGAGTTTCTACGTGCAAATTGGTACCGAGCGAGCGCAGGTCATAATTGCGAAGTCATCCCAAGGCAACGAATATTTGCGAACCGTCGCCGATTTAGAGCAGCCGGACAACCTTCTGTCTCTGCCAGAGTGTCCTTAAGGGCTGAAATGGTATTAAAGAAAAACGACCGCCTCAAACCGGTGAAGCGGAAAACTCCCACGTTAGATGCGAAGCTGCCCAAAGCTAAGACACAGCGTCCTAGGGCTGTGATTCTTACGGCTTTACCTTTGGAATACAACGCTGTACGACGTCATCTTGCAGACCTGCACGAAGAAACTCATATGTCTGGTACCGTTTATGAAATCGGCACCTTCAACGGAAAGGATACCTGGGACGTTTGTATCGTTGAAATCGGTGCGGGGAACGTGACAGCGTCGGCAGAAGCAGAGCGAGCCATTCAGCATTTCGGTCCTAGGGTATTGCTATTTGTCGGCATAGCAGGTGGGCTCAAAGATGTTGTGATTGGCGATGTGGTGGTTGCGACAAAAATATATGGGTATGAGTCCGGAAAAGCTGATACCAAGTTTCAAAATAGACCTGACGTTCGCAACAGTAGTTACCGGCTGGAACAAAGAGCTCGTGCCGAGGCCAAGAAAGCTGAGTGGCGAAAGCGGCTGGTGTCTAACTCTGAGTCGAATCCGCCTCGGGTCTTTGTAGGAGCTATAGCAGCGGGAGAAAAGGTTGTTGCTTCAGAGGCGTCTGAGGTTTATACCTTTCTTCGTTCGGCCTATAGCGACGCCTTAGCTGTAGAAATGGAAGGAGGAGGACTACTGAAGGGTGCCTCCATGAACCCTCAACTCGATGCGCTAGTTGTCCGAGGCATCTCTGATCTCGTCGATAACAAGGAACAAGCCGACCAATCGGGGTCACAAGAAGTCGCGGCTGATAATGCTGCCTGTTTCGCCTTTGAGATTCTCGCAAAAATCGAGATGCCCGCCGAATTGACGTCAGCGCCTTTTCCGAGCGCCGACACACAGTCTTATCCTGAGTTACCGCCTACACAACCTTCGGTGGTAACCCGGTCGGTTGACCCAAGTGGGCGGGGTGATTACATCTCAGTTTCCGATGCTGTAGACAAGGCTGCGCCCGGCGAACGGATTTTAGTTAAGCCAGGAGCTTATACCGGACCAGTTGTTGTCACGAAGATCTTAGAGATAGTTGGGGACGGAAAGCCGGGCGATATCGTCATTCAGGCGAACGACGATAGCTGTCTCATTTTTATGGCGACAATGGGTCGTGTGACAAATATCACATTTAGACAGACAGGTCCTACAACGACCAAATCTTGTGTTGATATTTGCCAAGGTCGTCTTGAATTCGAGGGTTGCAGTGCATCGAGCCAAGTTGCAGCAGCCGTTGTTGTTCACGATGGCGCAGATCCTCGGTTTAGATGGAATTCGATACACGATAGTAGGGGCGCCGGAATTGTCGTTCGCACCAACGGACTAGGGGTTTTTGAAGAGAATGAGATTTTTAATAACGATGGCGCAGGAGTAGAAATCGCGAGTGGAGGTAGCCCTACAATACGCAATAACAAGATTCATGATGGCAATACCGCAGGCGTGTTCGCGCACGACCTTGGACTAGGATCCATTGAGGACAACGAGATATATGGCAACGAGGTCGGTGTGCTTGTGACATCTGGAAGCCGGGTAAGCATACTCCGCAATCACTTGCATGACAATGATAAGTTCGGGATCGACATGGATACTACTGATGAATGTGTAATACAGGGGAACAAACTCGTTAGAAATGTAGGAGGAATAAGAGCAAACAAGAGTAAGGCAACTATACGGGGCAATAATATTTCGACTTGCGCTAAAAATGGCATAAGCATAAAGACATATTCTAAAGTCGTCATCGAGAGGAATACTATCTTTGATATATCGTTTTGGGGTATAAATATAGATGACGAGTCCAGTGCGTCAATATTCTTTAATAGTATACATGACAGCTCGGCCTCCGGGGTTCGAATTACGGGCAATTCTAGTGCTGATATAGAAAAGAATCGAATATACAAGAACAGACATAGCGGAATTATAATTGAGACGGCAAATCGAATAGTTGTTCGGCACAATATTATTAGGAAGAATAATAGAGCGGTCTCTGCTACAAAAGTCACCACGTTGACGATTGAAGAAAATGATTTGCGGGAAAACCAAGCTCGCATGAGTATTACAGACATAGAGAGAATCTTCCGATCCGGGAATAAAGAGGAGGAGAAGAGTACGCCCTAGATAGGTCTAAGCCGTGAGACCTCGCGAAACGCGAAGCTCAATCTCGCTTGGTACAGGCAATTCCGCTCTCAAACGTTCCCGCGCGGTTGACGGAAACGGCTGTAACTGGTTGAATAAGAAACGTGGGCGCTTAACTCAGCGGTAGAGTGCCATCTTCACACGGTGGAAGTCACTGGTTCGAATCCAGTAGCGCCCACCAGAGTTTCCAAGGGCTTACGGGGTATTTGCCCGAAAGGCCCAACCCACAATTGGTCTCTCCCTGGACCATCGCAGAAGCCATTCACAATTCTTTCAGGAATGCGCCTTACGGGCCCGTTCTTCATCGCAGCGGCCCATCTCGCGTCCCTTGGTGAACCTGGTGCAGACCGCCAAAAGGGTCTCCATTGCCGCGGACTACTCGGTCCGCGCCGATGTGCAAAACCGGGACGAGTTCGGGCTGCTGGTTTCCGCATTTAACGAAATGCTGGACCAGATCGAAAGGAGAGATCAGGAACTTCGTCAATACCGCGAGCACCTGGAGGAACAAGTCACGGCGCGGACCGCCGAGTTGTCACAGGCGGAAGAGAAATATCGGGCCATCTTCGAAGATGCGGTGGTGGGAATCTTTCAGATCACCCCCGAAGGCCGTCCTCTAAGCATCAACCGCACCTTGGCGCAAATGTATGGCTACGATTCGCCGGAGCAATTCACGGCGGGGGTGCCGAACATGGTGGATCAGCTACTCGTCAATCGGGAGCGGATGAAGGAATTGAAACGCAGGCTGGACGCGGAGGGGGTAGTGCGCAGTGCGGAACTGGAAGTCTATGACAAAGATCGCACCAAGAAGTGGGCGCTGGTGAATCTGCGAGTGGTGCGTGACGCCGACGGAAACATCCTTCTCTACGAAGGCACGGTTGAGGACGTCACCGACCGCAAGGTGGCCGAGGAACGAGTCCAATTTCTCGCCTACTACGATGCCCTTACCGGTCTGCATAATCGGACTTTTCTCCGCCAAGTCCTGGCCAAAGCGCTGGCCAGCACTCGCCGCCAGGACCAGAAAATCGCAGTTTTGTTTCTCGATCTCGACCGGTTCAAAATCATCAACGATTCGCTCGGACACTCGTTCGGCGATCTTCTCCTGCAACAGGTTGCCGAACGGCTTAAGCGATGTGTCCGGGAAGAAGATACGGTGGCCCGCGTCGGCGGCGACGAATTCCTGATCGTGCTGGCCGCCCTGGAGAGCGTTACCGAAGCGACCATCGCCGCGGACCGGATCCTCAATGGGATAGCCGCTGAGTTCCTGATTGAAGATCAACGCCTCAACGTCACTTGTAGCATCGGCGTCAGTATTTTCCCGGAACATGGAATGGACGGGGAGACGCTGATCAAGAATGCCGATGCGGCCATGTATTGCGCCAAAGAGAAGGGACGCAATACCTTCCAGTTCTTCACCGAAGACATGAATATTCAGGTGGTGGAGCGGCTGACTTTGGAGAACAGCCTGCGGCTGGCACTGGAGCGAAAAGAACTGTTCCTGGTATATCAACCGCAGATGGAGATCGCCAGTGGAATGATCGTCGGGGTGGAAGCCCTGCTCCGCTGGCAGCACCCGGAGCGGGGCCTGGTGCCGCCCGACAAGTTCATCCGAGTGGCGGAGAGCAGCGGCCTGATCATGCCCATCGGCGAGTGGGTGCTCAGAGAAGCCTGCTCTCAGGTTCGGGAATGGCAGCACGCAGGTTTGCTTGTAGTGCCGGTGGCGGTGAATGTGTCGGCCGTACAGTTTCGCCAAGGGGATTTTCTTGCCGTCATCAAGAAGGTACTATCCGAGACTGGGCTTTCCCCTGAATACCTCGAACTGGAGCTTACCGAAAGCACTTTGCTGTCCAACGTGAACGTTATCTTCCCCATGCTTGAAGAATTGCGAACCATGGGGTTGAAACTGGCCATCGACGACTTCGGCACCGGGTACTCCAGCCTTAGCTATTTGCGGCAGTTTCCGGTTAGTAAGCTCAAGATAGACCGCTCCTTTGTGCAGGATGTCGTGCTGAATTCGGATGACGCAGCCATCACGGCTGCCATCATCAGCATGGCAAAAGGTTTGAATCTCAAGGTGATTGCAGAAGGCGTTGAAACTGGGGCACAAATGGCATTCCTGCGAGTACATCAATGCGACCAGATTCAAGGCTACTATTTCAGCAGACCTTTAACGGCCGACAAAGTTGCCGAAAAACTGGCAGAGCAGTTCGGTTCACACTTCGTCTTTAACCCGAGGGAACTCAATGGCCGGGCGCAAAAGCCTACACGTGCTGGCGCTCTTTAGCCCCCAGAAAAAACCAAGAATCCCTTGCCCTAAGGACCATCGCGGACGATCATGGCCACTGCGGCTATCCCATCTGCGGGTGCCAGCCGTGACGTCTCCGTCTGTCTCAGCAACGACACCCGACTTGATCCTTGACATCACCGGCTACGTCGCGCACGGGGGAAGTCACTGTAGCGCCCACCATCATCTGCTTACTGCACAGCCATTTACGCCGCTGGCGTTTGGGATGATTCCACTGTTGCCCTTCTCGCTATAAATTCTCATTTTGGCAGCAGCCGAACCTTGAGCGGATTTAGTGGCCATACATCCCATGACTCCACGACGCCGTTCCTGAAATATACCTTGGAAGTCCCGTAATAAAAGAAGTTCTCAGAGAACTTCGTCGGTGTGCCTTGGACAGCAAGAACTTCATCTTTGGTGGAGCCGAACGTGAAATATCCCTGCCCTGACGTGGTGGTTGAAGGCAGCAGCCGAACCTTGAGCGGATTTAGTGGCCATACATCCCACGACTCCACGACGCCGCTCCTGAAATACACCTTGGAAGACCCATAATGAAAGACGTCCTCGGAGAACTCCGTTGGTGTGCCTTGGACAGCAAGGACTTCATCTTTGGTGGAGCCGACCGTGAAATATCCCTGCCCTGACGTGGTGGTTGAAGGCAGCAGCCGAACCTTGAGCGGACTTAGTGGCGACACCTCCCATGACTCCACGACGTCGTTCCTGAAATATACCTTGGAAGGCCCGTAATGAAAGACGTTCCCAGAGACCTCCGTCGGTATGCCTTGGACAGCAAGGACTTCATCTATGGTGGAACCGACTGTGAGGTATCTTGCCTCGTCGATAACAGGAGGTCGTGGCTTAAGGAGCGGTTCGGGGCTTTTGGTGTTCGGCGCTATCGCCTGGCCTTGCTTCTCGCCATAGGGCGGCGGCTGGGGCAATATTTTGGTGAGCGGGTCGTCGTGAGGCTGTTGCGCCACAGGAGGTTGTTGAGCAGGAGAACCGCCTACAACTGGCGCGGCTGGCCTAGAACTGATTGAACGGGTCCTGCTCTTCTCATGCCACAGGTATCCCCCAACCCAAATCAGCATGACGGCTGCAATTATGCCAAGGAATCCCCAGCCTGACTTTTCAGCAGGAACCCTTGTTGGTCGGGAGTGATTGCGCTTTCGCTGTGTTGGGGTCGAATTCTGCTGTGAACGATTTTCCGACGTCGGTGGCTTCGGGGCTCCTGCCGCCGACTGCCATTCTGTTCGTGGTTTTTGCTCTTGCGGCTTTGGCTGTGACTGTTCCGTTTGCGGTTCTGGCGGTTTGGGTTGCGAAGGTGACCTTCCCTGCGAAGGCTTACGAGGAACTCGCCTTGAAGAAGGCATCGTCAAAAGTTGAAATGCGGAATTGAATTCTTTGACCTTCTCTTCCGCAATTGTCCTGAGCTTCTTGTCGCTCTCGAAACGGTCTGGGTGCCACACTTTCGCGAGGGTACGAAGTGCGTCTTTTATTTCATCGTTGCTCGCGCCGTACTCAAGCCCAAGCACGTGGAGCGCAGCACACCTGTCGCATCGGGTGCCCCCCTTAGTTACCGCGTCACCGCAAGCGCAGGTATCTACCATCTGACTGCCCGCAACGCTGCTTATTTGCTACTGCAACCAGTGTAGGCGGGTTGCCCCACCCGATGCTAGCCCGATAGTTCATTGGATCACCTCCTCGGCTGGCGATTTCGATGTGAACTCCGCCATGCCGGCGAGACCAATCCGCCAGCGTCGTTTCGGTCATCCGGGGAGTCGAAGGGTGGCCGGTCAGCGGCGTCGCAGGGGGCTCAGCCATCTCGATTCCGCCTCTTAACATTGATCTGTGACGTAGATCACCGCTTTTGTGTGACGCGCTGAATCATTGTGATTGGCATCACGTGCGAGCGGGTGAGCGCATTTCCTCAAAACCTGGCGATGGCATCTGGACTCTGATCGTGAGGGTGGAACTATGAGAAAGCTAGTAAGTTCACTGTTGTGGCCAATACCAGTGCTGGTTTTTGCTCCCATGATCCTGCTTTTTGCCATGGGGGTTAGGGCGAAAAAGAAGGAGCGTCCATGATCACGCCACAGCGGCTGACGGCGGAACGGCTGCAGGACCTACTGCCTATTTGGTGACAGGCAACCCCCAAGGTCTTCCCCGTGGCCGCTCAGCGCAGGGCTCCGTTCGCTGCGAACGAGCGCCCCTCCTGGCCGGCGTTCTGGCCGGAGAATGGGGGCCCCTGATGGACATCGACGAACGTGAGCAACAGCCGCCTTTACGCCACAGTCGTCCGGCTCCCGTCTTCCGCATCCTCTGCTTCAGCCGCAGCAGCGGGTTTCTTTCCAAATATTTCGGCTTCCGCTTGCAGCCAATCTTCGAGGTCGTGACCGCGTTCACAGCCCCGTTCCTCGTAAAGCCGATACGCACGTATACGAACTAATTCCTCGGTCAATTCCAGCGAGCCTTGCTCGGGCTTCGCGGTTGAAACACTCGCAGTTTTATGTCGCATGGTAAGACCTCCTGCATCGTTCACGACGCAATGCAAGGGTTGACAAATGGGCGGCCCGACTCTGGGAGAGGTGCGCGATGCACAGACCTGCATCCGCACTTTGCATCTATGTTCTCACTATTTTTCGCGAAAGTCAGTGACAATTGCCACGACCCCTGGGCAATGCGCCACGGGATTGGCTCCGCGATGCGCGGGCGCCCCACGCAAGCTTCTCTTGCTTGGCTGGGATAGTTCGCACTTCGCGATGCTCCCGTATAATCCCTATAACCTCAGCAACTCGCGCACATCACATGGTAACTCCCGACTACAAAGGCTTCTTGCAACTCAGCCGTGACGCCTCGCTCATCCCGGTGGCGAAAACCCTGAGCGCCGATTTGCTGACGCCGGTCGGGGCCTTCTTGGGCCTGGCTGCCAAGCAGCAATACGCGTTTCTGCTGGAGTCGGTCGAAGGCGGTGAGAAGATCGGCCGCTACACTTTTTTGGGCGCGCAACCGCGAATGGTCGTCACCGCCCGCGGCAGTTCTCTGGAGATTCGGCGCGGCCCGTCGGTGGAACGCCGCCAGGGCAGCATAATCGACTTGTTGCGCACCTGCTTGCGGCAATATCGTCCCGCGACGCTGCCCAACTTGCCGCCCTTCACTTCCGGTTGTGTCGGATACTTTGCCTACGACATGGTGCGGCAGTTCGAGCGCCTGCCCGAGCGTGCCAAAGACGACGTTGGGTTGCCGGATTGCGTGTTCACCTTTTACGACCGGCTGCTGGCGTTCGATCACCTGCGGCACCAATTGCACATCATCGCTGCGGCCGACGTAAGCGCGGAATCGCCGCGGAAGGCCTATGATCGCGCCCTTGCCGACATTGCCACGATCGAGGCCAAACTGGCTCGCGGAGTGCGGGCCCACAATTTTGATTGGTCAACCAGCGACCGAAAGAAGCCGATTAAGGTCCACAAGGCCACCTCGCACGACAAGTTCGTCGCCAGCGTTCGCCGTGCCAAGGAGTACATCGCCGCCGGCGATGTCTTCCAGGTCGTGCTGTCTCAGCGCCTGGACTTCAAGCCGCCCGCCGAGCCGTTCCAGATTTATCGCGCTTTGCGCACGGTGAATCCTTCTCCATACATGTTTTACCTGAAGCTGGATGACATGCAGGTGGTAGGCGCGTCGCCGGAAATGCTGGTGCGCGTGTCCGGGCGAAAGTTGGAGTATCGTCCCATCGCCGGCACCCACAAGCGCGGCGCAACCCCAGCCGAAGATGAACAACTGATCGCGAAGTTGCGCACCGACGAAAAGGAGCGTGCCGAGCACGTCATGCTGGTGGACCTGGGGCGCAACGACTTGGGCCGGGTGAGCGAATACGGCAGCGTGAAAGTGCGCGATTTGATGTATGTGGAAAAGTACTCGCACGTAATGCACCTGGTTTCCGCTCTGGAGGGCGCGTTGCGCAGCGACCTCGATGCGCTCGACGCTTTGGCCGCCTGCTTCCCGGCGGGCACGCTGAGTGGCGCGCCCAAGGTGCGCGCCATGGAGATCATCGAGGAGCTGGAGCCGGTGCGCCGCGGCGTCTATGGAGGGTCGGTCCTCTACGCCGATTACGCGGGCAATCTGGATTCCTGCATCGCCATTCGCACCATGGTCCTGCATCGCAATCGTGCCTATGTTCAGGCAGGCGCCGGCATCGTCGCCGATTCCGATCCCGAAAGCGAATATCAGGAGTGCATGAACAAGGCCAGCGCGTTGCTGCTGGCGTGTGAAGCGAGTGGCTGAAGCTCGAAACTTGAAACTCGAAACTGAAGTTATGGTCTTCGTCTTAGATAATTACGATTCGTTCACGTACAACCTCGTCCAATACATCGGGGAATTAGGCGTTGCTGTAACCGTCCGCCGTAACGATCAGATAACCATCGGTGAGATTGACGACCTCCATCCCGATCGCATCGTGATCTCTCCCGGCCCGTGCACCCCGCAGGACGCTGGAATAAGCATCGAACTGATCCGCCATTTCGCAGGACGCGTGCCTCTGCTGGGCGTGTGCCTCGGCCACCAAGCCATTGGCGCAGCCTTCGGCGGCAAAGTCGTGCGTGCCGCCACCCTCATGCACGGCAAGACCAGCTCCGTCGAACACGATGGCAAATCGATTTTCCGCGGCATCCCTTCGCCCATGACGGCCACTCGCTATCACTCGCTGATCGTTCAGGAGAAGGACCTGCCCGCTGAGCTGGAAATATCAGCCACCTGCGGGGAGCGCGGCGGCGAACGCGTGATCATGGGATTGCGCCACCGCAAGTTCCCGGTCGAAGGCGTGCAATTTCATCCGGAGAGCGTGCTCACCGAGCATGGCCGGCAAATCGTTCGCAACTTCATGGATCTGTGAACGGCATCGGAATCCGCCCCGACCGCCCCGAGCGGCCGCCAGTATCGGCTACGCAGGTTAGAATTCTCGCGTGCCCAATTCAAGCAGCGCACCCGCCGGGGAATCTCACCCCCTCCGCCTCACGCTCCCGCAGCGGATACAGATCGCGCTGGTTTCGTGGATCGCGTCCGCGGTGGTGGGCCTGATCGGCCGCACGCTGCGTATGACCATCACCTTCGAAGAGGGCTCCATTGGCGGCCTCGACAACGTTACCCCCGGCATTTATCCCTTCTGGCACCGCTGTGTGCTGCCGGCGACTTGGCTGTTTCGCAATCGCGATATCGGAGTGCTGACCAGCCTCAGCCGCGATGGCGAATACATCGCGCGGGTGATTCGCCGCTTCGGGTTCGTGCCGGTTCGCGGCTCCAGTTCGCGCGGCGGCCAGCGCGGCCTGCTGGAAATGGAGACCATGGTCAAGGCCGGAGGCGCTGTAGCTTTTACCATTGATGGTCCCCGCGGTCCGCGCTACGTCGCCAAGAGGGGCCCGGTGATGCTGGCGCGACTCACTGGCATCCCCATCACTGCGTTCTACGTTACCGTGGAGAAGGCCTGGGTCTTGAAGACGTGGGACGCCATGCTCATTCCCAAACCGTTTTCGCGCGCCTATGTACGCGTGGCGAAAAACATTTTCGTTCCGCCGGACGCCGACGACGCGACGCTCGACCGCTATCATGCTGAGATGCAAGCGGCGCTGGAGCGCATCACCGCCTTCGCGGAATCGCAGTTTTCCGTACGCCCCGATTGACACCCGCGTCCCCGCTCAGTACAGTCAAATCTCATCCTGAACCAATTTGGTTCGGGATTGTTCCTTGCCAATCAATGTTCGCGCGTTCCGTCGTCGCATCGGCGGAACTGGGAAGCGGGTGTGAAGCCCGCGCTGCCGCGCAACTGTAAGCGAGTCTTGGCGTAAGGCCACTGTGCAAACGGGAAGGCCCCGCCGCTGTCCGCGATGCCAATCGCAACTCGTCAGCCAGGAGACCGGCGCGAACCACGTCACCAACCCCTTTCGCGTGTAAAGGAGAGTGTCATGTTCAGCGTTCGTCTCTCGACCCTTATTATTCGTGGAGTTTTCGTCGCCCTGCTGTGCTCCGCTGCGGCCCTCGCATCCGATCTCAAAGTGTTCGTGGAAAGTCCTTCCGGCGGGCGCGTCTCCGGAGTGCAGGTCAGCCTGTTTCGTGTCACCGGCAACGCCGGAGTCGGCGTGCAAACCACCGCCGGCGATGGCACAGCAACTTTCCCTCATCTCGCCGACGGGCAGTATCGCCTGGTAGTGCTCGCCCCGGGATTCGCCGAGCAATTGCTGCCGGTTACTATTCCGAAGGCGGAAACCCTCAGCATCGAACTGAAGCTTGCGACCACCTCGCAGACCGTGGTCGTCTCCGCCACCGCAACTCCCGCCACCGCGGAGCAAACCGGCACCTCGGTCGGAGTGCTCACCAGCGAGCAACTGAAGACGATCAATCCCGTCTCCGCCCCCGATGCCTTGCTCTACATTCCCGGAGCCATCGTCAGCAGCACGGGGCGGCGCGGCAATCTCGCCAGCTTGTTCGTGCGCGGCGGCGAATCCAATTACAACAAGGTGCTGGTGGACGGCGTGCCGGTGAACGATCCTGGCGGCATCTTCGATTTCGGCGTGGTTCCCATGAACAACATCGACCGGCTCGAGGTGGAACGCGGTCCCGAGAGCACGGTGTACGGTTCGGACGCCATGACCAGCGTGGTGCAACTTTGGACGGCGACTGGCAGCACGCGTACGCCGGAGATTCAATTCGGCGCCGACGGCGGGAATTTTTCCACCGCCAACGGCTATGCGTCGCTGGCGGGAGCGCGTGGAATTTTCGACTACAACGTCTTCGCCAACCAGTTCGACACCCAAGGCCAGGGAGTGAACGACGCCTATTCCAACTCGCTGCAAGGCGGAAATGTGGGCGTGCGACTTTCCGATCGCGTGGCATTTCGCCTGCGCGCCCGTCACTACAACAGTTGGACAGGCATTCAGTCGAACTGGTGGTTCAACGGGAATCCCGAGCTGCCGCCGGACCCGAACCAATATGCGCACCAGAACAACTTCCTGGCCAGCGGCGATCTCACAGTCAGCGGGCCGGGCGCCTGGCAGCACCAGTTCAGCGGCTTCGAGTACCACCACGTTGCGCTTAACGTGAACCCCGTCGACGATCTCAACCGGCCATTCGACAGCGCCTTCAACAGCCTGGCCAAGTACAACCTCGCCGGCTTTGCCTACCAGGGAATCTACAGCCCGCGGCCCTGGGCGCAGACCACAGTGGGTTACAACTTTGAAGACGAGAACGGATACATCAACAACAATTCGGACTTTGGAATCACCACCACCCACGGGCTGCGCTTTAACAACTATCTGTTTGCGCAGCAGACCATCGTGTGGCGGCGGCTGTCGGTCCTGGCGGGCGTTGGCTACGTCAACAACAGCAGCTTTGGCGACAAAGTCAGTCCGCGTGCTTCCGTGACATTTCTGGCGCTGCGCGGAAACACCGTCTTCAGTGGCACGCGCCTGCACTTTGGCTACTCCGAGGGAATCAAGGAACCCAGCTTCGAGCAAACCTTTGGCATCACCGGAACGTTCCCCACGCTGCCGAATCCCAACCTGCAACCGGAGCAGAACCGGGCCATCGAAGCCGGCGTGCTGCAGTCGCTATTCAACAATCGGGTGTCGCTCAGCGCCTTGTACTTCCACAACCAGTTCCGCGACCAGATCGAGTACTTATACAACTCCGATACCAACACCAGCCAGTACGTCAATTTCAATCGCGCTATGGCGCAGGGCGCCGAAGTGGTGTTGAGCGGCCAGGTTGCCAATCATCTGTCGGCGACCGCCGCTTACACCTACACCTCGACCCAGATTCAGCAGGCGCCGCCTTGTGATCCCAATGCCGGTTGCGATCCGCGCATTTACGGCACCGGGGCCCCGCTGCTGCGGCGTCCCAAGCAGGCTGGCATGGTACTGCTGACCTACACGCGGCAGCGCTGGGGAGCCTTCCTCGGCGTCACCGCGGTTGGACAACGTCCGGACTCCGACTTCCTCTTCGGATACATTCCGCCCATCTACTATGCCGCAGGTTATGCCCGCGTCGATCTCGGCGGCTGGTACGCCATCAATCATCACGTCACGGCATACGCGAACGTGGATAACGCGCTGAATAATCACTACAACGAAGTGCTGGGATATCCGGCTCTGCGGGCGAACTTCCGCGCCGGAATGAGGTTCAGTTTTGGAGGAGAATGAGCGACGATCGGGTAGTGCGGGCTTTTGGAAAAGGGATGAGTGGGCTGTACTGCGCTACTCTTTCCCTTTTCCCACTTCCACGTGGTTGCGATATTTCACTCGCATTTCCCGCAACTTGTCCACGTGCTGATCGCTCAGCGGCTGCTGCTTACCCAGCAAATGCGTCACCAGCGCAATCTTGGCAAAGTGCTCCACGGTCTCCATGTTCATGTAGGCGGTCAGCAAGTCCGCGCCGTACGTGACCACGCCGTGGTTGGCCATCAGGATGGCATCGTGCTCGGCAACCAGTGGCGCCAGCACCTCCGCCAGCTCCTGTGTGCCGGGAGTTTCATAGTTCGCCAGCGGCACCGAACCCAGGGTCACGATGATCTCCGAACACAATGCACTGTCCAGCGCGATACCGGCAGCCGCATAGCCGGTCGCGGTTGGAGGATGCGCATGCACCACCGCGCCGACATCCGGACGCAGGCGGTAAATCAACAAGTGCATAGCGATTTCGCTGGACACGCCCCGCGAGCCATTCACTTTGTTGCCGCTGGGGTCCACCATCACCAGGTCTTCGGGTTCCATCAGCCCCTTGCTCATGAGCGTCGGAGTGCACAGAATATTTCCGTTTTCCAGGCGCACGGAGAGATTGCCATCGGTGGCGGCCACCTGGCCGGTCTGGTGCAGCATCTTGCCGAAGCGGACAATCTCGTCTCTGTGTTGTTGCTCGGTCTTCATGAATTTGGGCCCGAACGCGCTGGAAAGGCTTAGATTGCTATCCTACCGCAGGAAACGATTTCCGCAAAAGAAACGGCACAAACATGCGAGTGTGATGTCCGTCCTCTCAGGCATAATCGCTGTGTGCTGGTTTCCGATTTCGCCTATCGCCTGCCGCAGGAACTGATCGCGCAAGAGCCGCTGTCGGACCGGGCGGCTGCGCGGATGTTACACATCAACCGCAGTGACGAGCGCCTCGACGACCTCGTGTTTCGCGACTTTCCCCAGTTGTTGCGACCCGACGATTTGCTGGTTCTTAACAACACCAAGGTATTACCAGCGCGCCTTTTCGGACATCGCAGCGGCTCGCGCGCGCAACCGCTCTCGACCCAGAATCCCGCCGCGAAAGACTTCCTTCGCGGCCGAGTCGAAGTGCTGCTGACCAAGCAACTCGCTGCCGATCCGCCGGAGTGGGAAGCGCTGGTTCACCCCGGCCGCAAGCTGGGATTGGGCGAGCGGATTTACTTCGGCGGCGACGCCGACGAATCGTCGCATGAACTCGCGGCCGAGATTGTGGGCCGCGGTACTTTCGGAGAGCGCCGTCTTCGCTTCGATCCGGTGGACGACTTCTTCGCCGTGCTCAATCGCATCGGCCACATTCCGTTGCCGCCCTACATCGATCGCCCCGACACGCCCTCCGACCGCGAATCTTACCAGACGATCTACGCCAAGCCGCTGGGCTCCGTCGCCGCGCCGACGGCGGGTCTGCATTTCACGCCGGAAATTCTTGAGCGCATACGCCAGCGCGGAATCGAGACGGCCGAGATCACGCTGCATGTCGGCCTCGGCACGTTTCAACCTGTGCGCGAGGAAGTCGTTGAGGAGCACAAGTTGCATCGCGAGTGGTACGAAATTTCGCCTGATGCGGCGCAGCGAATCCAGCACGCGCGCGATGCCGGGCGGCGGATCGTGGCTGTGGGAACCACCACGGTACGTACGCTGGAATTTGCTGCGCGCACTAACCCACCCAAGCAAAACCAGCTTGGAGCCTGCCCTGAGCCTGCCGAAGGGTGGGGCACCCCCGATGGCCGGATCACGGCGCAGAGGGGCGAAGCCGACATCTTTATTTATCCGGGATTTGAGTTTCGCGTGGTAGGTGCCATGCTCACCAACTTTCACCTGCCGAAATCGACGCTGCTGATGCTGGTCGCAGCCTTCGCCGGCCGCGAGCGAACCTTGCAGGCGTATGAACACGCCGTTCGCCAGCGCTACCGGTTCTACTCGTATGGGGATTGCATGTTTATCGAGTAGGGCGCGCGCCTCCAGAGTCAGCACTGACGGCTGGAGATTGATTGTGTAATGGCCCGTTTACAACAGTCATATGGAACGCGAACATGAATGGGAGTACAGTGACATTGTGAAATGGGTTCTTCTTCTTGATCGGTTCTTCCTGTCACTTACGATTACCTTTTCAGTGCTTCTTGCATGTCAGCAAATTCGGGAACAGTAGGCCGAAAAGTCGGTGGCGTAGTTGTCGCAATCGCTTGGGGCGTGGCGACAGTCATCGTTCTCACAATCGCAGGTGTTGTAGTCGGTTCCGGATGTTCATCAGTCGGCTTAGTGCATGGAGAGACCGCGACGTGGTTCCCGCTTATCATGGCGTTTTACGGTTTTCTAACTGGACTTGCGATCGGTCCGGTTGCGACATGGAAAAGGCTTGCGCGGAACTTCGGCGTACCTCGGAAAGCCACTTGGAGCGTAGCGATTGGACTGCTGGTGATCATTCCTAGCATCGAGTACGCGGTACTGCGATCACCCAGCATGACCGGGCCGTCCAGCTCCACTAGCAGATTGAATATCGAGGCAGTCTCAAATGACGGGAACTTCGTCATCATTACGCTGTCACGGGACGATTCCTCCGTGATCTACAAAGTCGATACTCATACGGGAAGGGCTACACGGCTGACCGGGACAAGTGATTTCGAAGAAGGTCCTGACCTCTCCGCGGACGACAAGCAAGTAGTTTTTGTCTCCAGGCGGCAGCACGATGACCCGCCCGAGATCGTGTTGTGCGACATCGACGGCAGCAACCTTCGTCCGCTGGTTTCAGCATCTCACAAGGATTTTGCGCCGCTGTTTTCGCACAATGGCAAGTCCATCTACTTCGCCCGCGACACATCTCTCGAACGCTACGCCCGTGGCTTCGAAATATATTCTGTAAAGGTAGATGGAACGGAGCTGAAGCAAGTAACGCAGACAAGCTTTGGTAACGAGGAAGACACGTACAGCATCTATCCGGAGTCGATTTCTAGCGACGAGACACTGGTGCTTATGAACGCTCGCACCAAGGCGGGAGACAAATTGCTGATCTACTCCCTGGCGGATCAAAGTCGTGCTCCAGTCGTGATTGTGCCGAAGGTCCCGAATGCGCCGGCACAGGTGCAAATTGCTAGTGCGTACTTCACAGCGGATGGTAAGGGGATCATGTTCATGGCAGCGAGTCAGGGTACGAAAGGCTACGACTACGATGTCTATCGGTTAGACCTTTCATCACATAAGGTGAAGAAACTGACTAGCACGAATGGTTATGCCACTGACTTTAAGTTGTCGGCGAATGGTGAAAATATCGCGTTTTTCACATGGTCCCTTTCGCGGCTCAATAGCGTTCCCATCAACCCCAGACTTCAGCTTCTGAATATTCAAACCGGTAATGTTTCGTCGATGACCATCACTGGTCTGCCGTGATCCTCCACACTCATGGCAACGTGATCCAAGTGGCTGGTCAAGAATCGCCGTCACACCACCTTCAGCAGTCATGTATTGCAGTCAGTGGCAGGGTTCACCGCGACTTGTTAGAATTTTCTCTTGCCCTCTACCAAGAAAACCCCGAAGTCCGCCACCGCCTCCAGCGCCGCGAAGCCCGCAGCCGCAGCCAAAGCCGCCGTTGCTGTTCCCGCTGAGCCCGCGGGATCGAAGGGCCGCATCTACCTGATCGACACGATGTCGTTCATCTTCCGCGCCTACCATGCCATGGCGCGGCAGCGGCCCATGTCCACCAAGACCGGCATCCCCACCAGCGCGACGTTTGTCTTCGTCAACATGTTGCGCAAGCTGCGAGCAGACTTCGAGCCGCAATACCTGGCTGCCGTCTTCGACGTGGCCGCGCCCACTTTTCGCGATGAGCAGGCCACCGCCATGCCCAGCCTGCGCAAGTTCGACAGCAAGACGCAGACCTACGTTGACGTGGCCTACCTTGGCTACAAGGCCAATCGCAAAGCCATGCCGGAAGATTTAGCGCAGCAGGTGCCCTACATCCGGCGCGCGCTTGAGGCGTATCGAATCCCGATGATCGAGGCCTCCGGCTTCGAGGCCGACGACGTGATTGGTACCCTGGCGCGACAAGCAGCGGACATGGGCTATTCGGTGTTTGTGGTCTCCAGCGACAAGGACATGATGCAACTGGTCAGCGAGCGCACCTGCGTGCTGAACCCGCCCAAGGACAATCTCATCTGCGACGCCGCCAAGGTGGAAGAGATCCTGGGCGTGCCGCCGGACAAAGTGGTGGACGTGATGGCGCTGCGCGGCGATGCCATCGACAATATCCCGGGCGCGCCCGGCATCGGCGACAAAGGGTCGGTGGAACTGATCCAGCGTTTCGGCAGCGTGGAGAACGCGCTGAAGCACGCCGAGGAAGTCGAGCGCAAAGCCTATCGCGAGTCGCTGCAGAACAACCGCGACGCCATCCTGCTGAGCAAACAGCTCGCGACCATCAAGACGGATGTCGCTGTCGAGTTTGAGCCCGAGGCCATGCGCGCGCAGGAGCCCGATCCAGCCGCCGCCCGCGCGCTGTTTACCGAACTGGAATTTACGATGCTGGTCCAGGACTTTCTGCATGAAAGCGTCGAACTCGGCGAGACCGACTATCGCGACGCGAAGTCCGCCGCGGAGGTTGAGGCTGTTGTGGCGCTGGCAAGCAAGCCGGGGGGGGTGCTCGCCATCGCGCTGGAATCGGCGGCGCAGCAGACCGCCGCCGCCGAAGAAGAAGAAGAAAGCGAAGAAGAGCAAGACAACGAACAGCTCTCACTGTCAGCGGTGCCGCCGCTCGCGCCCGTAGCCGCAGCTCTCCGCGTCGCCATTGCAGCCGAACCCGGTAAGGCCCTGACGCTTGCGCTGGATGACTCGGAAGTTGCGCAACCCTTAAAGCGTGCGCTTGCCGATGAAGCGATATCCAAGACCGTGCACGACTACAAGTCGGCGATGCATGTCTTTGGCCAGCATGGGGGCCAGCACGGCCTGGCGCTCGCGGGCGTGCAGCACGATCCACTGTTGTACAGCTACTTGCTCGATCCTACGTACTCGAGCGCTGCGAGCTACGGGTTGTCGCAGACTGCGCAGCGGCACTTCAGCATGGTATTAGGCCCGTCGCCAGCCGAAGCGGCCGATATCACGTTGCGGCTTACCGGCAAGTTGCGCGGCGAAGTCGAGAAGACCGGGTTGCGCAAGGTTTACGACGAGATCGATTTGCCGCTGGTGCCGGTGCTGGCGTGCATGGAAGAGGCCGGCGTCAAGCTGGACTGCGATGTGCTGGCCGCAATGTCGCAGCGTCTGGAGCGCGAGATCAACTCGAAGGCGCGCGAGATTTACGACAAGTCGGGCTTCGAGTTCAATATCAACTCGCCCAAGCAACTGGGCGACGTGCTGTTCAACAAGCTGAACCTGCCCAAGCCGTTCAAGTACGGCAAGGGCAAGACCATCTCGACTGCGGTGGACGTGCTGGAAGGGCTGGCTGGCGAGCACGAAGTCCCGCGCATGGTGCTGGATTACCGCCAGCTTTCGAAGCTGAAGTCAACCTACGTGGACGCGCTGCCGGTGCTGGTCAACTCGTGCACCCGGCGGTTGCACACCACCTTCAACATGGCCGGCTCGGCCACCGGACGTCTGTCGTCCGTGAATCCCAACCTGCAAAACATTCCGATTCGCACCGAGCTTGGCCGCGAAATCCGCGCTGCGTTTATCGCCGAGCCCGGGTACGTGCTGCTGGCCGCCGACTACTCGCAGATTGAATTGCGTCTGCTGGCGCACTTCTCCGGCGACAAGCTGCTGGTCGAGGCCTACCGAACCGGCGAGGACATTCACACCCTCACCGCCTCGCAAGTGTTCGGCGTGCCGCCGCTGATGGTCAGTGCCGAACATCGCCGTCGCGCGAAGGCGGTAAACTTCGGCATCGTCTACGGTCTGTCACCCTTCGGACTGTCGCAGCAGCTCGGCATTGACACTAAGGAAGCCAAGCGCTTCATCGATGCCTATTTCGAGAAGTACAGCGGGGTGCGCAGCTTCATCGACGCAACCCTGGATCAGGCGCGCCGCGATCAGAAAGTGACGACGCTGTTTGGGCGGGTGCGTCCCATTCCCGACATCCACAGCAAGAACAGCAACCTGCGCGGCTTTGCCGAGCGCACCGCAGTAAATACTCCGCTACAGGGAACTGCCGCCGACCTCATCAAGATTGCCATGATTCGCATCGACGCCGAGCTGCGCGAGCGCAAGCTGCGCTCCAGAATGCTGCTCCAGGTACACGACGAACTGGTCTTCGAAGTTCCCGAAGACGAAGTGGACACCATGAGGCGGCTGGTCACTGAGCGCATGGAGAACGTGCACGCGCTCAAGGTGCCGCTCAGAGTGGAAGTTGGCGTGGGGCCGAACTGGCGCGACATGGAATAGCTGCGCTTCTTCTCTGTGCCTCTGTGCCTCTGTGTCTCTGTGGTGAATCAAACTCCAATCGCCTGCTGGATCGCGTTTGCGATGGCATCGGTGTGGCGGCGCATCACTTCTTCCGTCGCCGCTTCGATCATCACGCGCGCCAGCTTCTCGGTGCCCGAGTAGCGGACCACCACGCGGCCGTTGCCGCTGAGATCGCGCTCGGCCGCGCCAATGGCATCCATCACTTTCGGGAGTTGTTCCAGCGGAAGCTTCTCGCGCACAGGAATATTCTTGATCTCCTGCGGGAAGACTTTCATGTCGGCGACCAGCTCGGCCAGCGACTCTCCAGTGCGCGCAAGCACTTCCAGCACCCGCAGCGCAGTCAGGATTCCATCGCCCGTCGTGGTGTCCATGTCGCGGAACAAAATGTGTCCCGACTGTTCGCCGCCCAGCGTCGCTCCCGTCTTCAACATCTCTTCCAGCACGTACTTGTCGCCCACGGGCGCGCGCAACATGCGAATGCCGCCGCGCTGGAGCGCCGCTTCCAGCCCCATGTTTGACATGGTGGTCGCCACCACCGTGTCATTGTGCAAACGGACATGGGTCTTCATATCGCGTGCCGCCAGCAGCAGCACGCCATCGCCGTTCACCACCCGTCCGGATGCAGCCGAGAACAAGGCCCGATCGGCATCGCCGTCGAAGGTGATGCCCACGTCATACTTGCCATTCGCAGCGGCCACGGCCTTGGCCACATTTTCCGGATGCAACGCCCCGCAACCCGCATTAATGTTGCGCCCATTGGGCTCGATGTGCACGAAGTCGGCATTGAGACCCACATCGCGAAACACCTCGGGGGCCACCGAACTCGCCGCCCCATTGGCGCAATCCACCAGGACCCGCAACCGGCTGAAGTCGGTGGCACAAACCAAGTCCGCCAGCCACTCGGCATACTGGTCACGCAGCCCTTGCTCACCCGGCAGCATGTCGGACGTCGAAACCACCGCATCCGCCGCTCCCGCGGCCAACTGTTCGAGGTGGGCAAAAATGTCGGCTTCAATTTCATGTTCCAGTTGGTCCGACAGTTTGTAACCGTCAGCGCCGAAGATCTTGATGCCATTGTCTTGCCAGGGATTGTGCGAGGCCGAAATGACGATGCCCGCCGAGAAGTGGTTGGCGCGCGTCAGGTACGCAATCCCAGGAGTCGTAATAATGCCTGCGCTCACCACCTGCACTGGTGCCGCCTCCAGTCCCGCTGCGAGGACCGCGCCGATCAAGCCGCTCGACTCGCGCGTGTCCTGTCCGATGAGGACGCGGGCCACCGCATGGTGTTCGGCAAGTCGCTGCCCCAAGGCGCGTCCGATGGCGTACACGGTTCGCCGATCCAGGGGATATTCGCCCGCGACGCCACGAATCCCATCGGTCCCGAAAAGTTGTCGCATCTTTGGTATTGGCATTGGCGTCGCGGCGCTCACGGCTTGCGTGTTTCCTTGGAAGGCTTACCCGTCGTCACCGTCACATGGATGGCCCCCGGTTTTTGCACACGCACCAGAGGGTCGGCCACGTAGGCATTGGTTGTGAAGGTGGCTTTGCCCACCACGCCGGTCGCATCCACGGGATCGGTAACGGCATTCTCGACCGCATTCACTCTCTTCTCCGGACCCACGATGGCGATTTGCGAGGGATCGGCCTTCACCTCGGTTATGCCATATCCGCTCACCAAGGTGCCGATGATGCGTGGCTGCACCTCCACTAACCGCGTGGCGCTGCGATCGAAGCTGATGTGAAACGTAGCCGGCGCTACCTGCATGACTTCGGCGTTGCGGGGCACACGGATTTGTTTCGGGGTGAGCTCGAAGGTCCGCTCGCCGGGAACTGCGCCCTGCAGATCGATGACGGCGTGCACTTCGGAAGGGTCGATCTGGCGCAAGAAACGCTCAGGCCCGCGCATCGTGATCTGGGCCTGCAACGGACCGTCGGAGTTCATGTCGAGATTGTCGGGCGCATGATGAAACTCCAGCGGAACGGTCATGGGAATCTCGATGGTAGGATCGCGCCCCACCACCCACCACATCAATACGGCGACCGCGAGCGCGACCATCTTGAGGGCGAAATTTCTAACGACATACTTGCGGAAGAAGTTGCGCAGTGAGGCGAGCATGGCTTTATCGCTCCGCTCCATCGGCCAGGTCCTGATTGTGGCTTAGGCGCTCGCGCTCGACCGCGGGCCCGTCGGACGGCAATTCGTGGTCCGCCATGATGGTGGGCAAGGTCGCCGCCGGCACATACCGCCGCAGCACTTCGCTCAGCCGTTCGCGCAAGTACTCCACGGTAATGTTCCGCTCGATTTGTCCGCCCACCGCAATGCTGATGGAGCCGTTCTCTTCCGACACCACCACGGAGATGGCGTCGGTCTCTTCCGTGATTCCGATGGCAGCGCGGTGGCGGGTGCCAAACTGCGTGGAAAGCAGGGGATTCATGGAGAGCGGCAGGAAGCAGGCAGCCGCGGCAATACGCCCCTTTTGCACAATGACGGCGCCGTCATGCAAAGGCGCGCTGGGCCGGAAAATGGTGACCAATAAGTCAAACGAGAGAAAGGCGTCGAGGGGCACTCCGCTCTCGATAAACGTCCGCAGGCCAATCTCGCGCTCGATGACAATCAGCGCGCCGGTGACGGTCTGGGAAAAATGATTGGCCGCCAGCACGATGTCTTCGTAGCTGTCGGCGCCATTGAAGGCGCCACCGCGGGTGGCTGACAGCTTCTGTCCCAGACGCGCCAGGGCGCGCCGGATTTCGGCGCCGAAGACCACAATCAGCGCGAAGATGGCATAGGGCAGCAGAGTGGTGATCAGCCAGTCCACCGTCTTCAACGCTTCCAGGTGCGCGATCCAAAAAGCAAGTCCCAGGATCACCACAGCCACCAGCATCGCTATGGCGCGCGTGCCTTTGATGAGCTTGAGGAACTCGTAGACGAGAAACGCCACCACCAGAATATCGAAGACCGAAGTCACCGAAACTCGCGGAAGGTAGCTGAGGCTTGGCATTTTCGCGGTTCCCTTGCGCGGCCAGAGTCCGCGCTGAGTGCCTTCATTCTAATGCAGAGCAACAGGAAGTGGTCAGTAGATAGTAGTTAGAGAATGCTAATCGCGGTTCCAATGCTAGCTTTGGGATGTCGCCTTCCACAACTATCCATCGTCCGCCGGTTCATCCTTGACGTGATCAACTTTTGCCGTGAACTCGCCGCGGCCGAGTTGGGCGCGGACCCGGCTGCCCGGCTTGAGCTGCGCCGCCTGTTTCACCAGGCGGCCCTCGTCATCGAAGACGAGCGCATAACCGCGGGCCAGGATCGCCTTGGGCGAGAGCGCCTCCAAACTGCTGTGCAACTGCTGCCAGTGGCCCCGGCGGCGCAACAATATGGTTTCACTCGCCCGGCCCAAAGCGGTCGTCAGCCCGTCGAGTTCGTTCCGTCGCCCAACCAACCGCCGCAGGAATGCGGAATGCAACCCCGCAGTTTGTCCCTCGAGCTGGCGGCGCATCACGCCTAAGCGAACCCGAGGATCGTGGCGGCGGAGATGCGCGTCAACATCCCCGAGACGGCGCGACAGGTTCTTCAGTGCCTCGGCTTGTGACTGCGCCATGCGGAACACCAGGTCGTCCACCCGCTGCTGGCGGCGGGCGATGCTGTCGCGCATGCGCGCGAAGACGGCGTGCTGGGTGAGACGCGAAAGCGCGTTGTGAGCCCGCAACAGTTTGTAGTTCACTGCTTGCGCCACGCGGCGGCGCAGGGAAACCAGCTTCTCCGCCAGTTCCTGCTTCGACCCAGTGACCAGCTCGGCCGCTGCCGAAGGCGTCGGTGCCCGAAGATCGGCGACGAAATCGCAGATGGTGAAGTCAGTCTCGTGGCCTACAGCCGAGATCACGGGAACGTGCGCGACCGCAATGGTGCGCGCCAGGCCTTCATCGTTGAAGGCGAACAGATCTTCGAACGAGCCTCCACCGCGCGCCACCACGATCACATCCACCTTGCCGTGGCGATTGAAATAGCGCACGCCAGCGCTGACTTCCGCGGCCGCGCTCTCGCCCTGCACTTGCGCGGGATAGATGAGGACGCTAACCGACTCGTGCCGGCGGCGAAGAATGTTCAGAATGTCCTGGATAGCCGCGCCGCGCGGGGAAGTCACCACCCCGATGCGCCGGGGCAACGCTGGGATAGGCCGCTTGCGGCTGGGTTCGAACAACCCTTCGGCAGCCAGCTTGGCCTTCAACTGCTCGAAGGCAATCTGAAGCGCGCCCGCGCCCTTGGGTTCGAGGTATTCCGCCTGAAACTGCAGGTCGCCGCGCTCGTCGTAAATGGTGACTCGACCGCGCGCGATGATCTGCAGGCCGTTCTCCGGCCGAAAGCGCAACAATCGCGCCTGGGTCCGCCACATCACCACCCGCAGTTGCGCCGAGCCATCCTTCAGCGTGAAGTAAAGATGTCCGGACTCGGCTGGCCGGTAGTTGGATATTTCGCCTTCGACATAAATGTCCGTAAAGGCGCGTTCCACCTGGGTGCGCACCGCGGCGACCAGTTCGCGCACCGGATAGATCTTGCGCGCCGGCGCCTGGAAGGCCAGCCCGAGTTGTTGCGTGTCGGCCATGGGAAGAGCGTCTGGAGGCAGTGTATCAACTGCAGCTGTCAGCTCTCAGCTGTCAGCCATCAGTTTTCAGCTTTCAGACTTGCTGGCTCGCTGTCGGCGCTTTGACAGGCCGATGAATCCCGCCGGGTTGAGGTTTAGCTGAAAGCTGACGGCTGAGAGCTGACGGCTACTTCACCGCCGCATCCGATTTACCACATACAACACCAGCGATAGGATTACGCTCAGCAGAATGGAAGTGGCCAGGGGGAAATAAAAGGTCGTGTTCTTGCCGCGATAGACGATGTCCCCCGGCAAGCGTCCGATGGGCAGGTTTACCTTGCCCGCGAGGATGACGATGATCCCGACGACGAGCAGCAGCCCACCAATAAAAACCAGCATGCGCCCAAGGTCGCCCATGGCTCTATTAGAACAGATGGTGGCATGCGGCAGCATTGGCCGCAGGCTGTATGAGGGGCGTCATCGCCCTTCTGGTATGCTCTTTGCTTTGCCCTGCGGCAACAATGGCATCGCAACGAAAGGTCCTGACTTGGCTGGCAATCCTGTAATGCTGGTCCACGGCGGAGCGTGGGCAATTCCCGACGATGCCCTCGACGCGCACCTGCATGGAGTGGAAGCCGCGGCTGCCCAAGGCTGGCAGGTGCTGCAACGCGGCGGAAGCTGCCTGGACGCGGTTGAGGCGGCGGTGGTCGCGATGGAAGAGGACGAGGCCTTCGACGCCGGTCGCGGTTCGTTCCTCAACATGGATGGCCGGGTGCAACTGGATGCGCTGATAATGGAGGGAGCGACCCTGCGCGCCGGAGGCGTGGGCTGCGTGGAGCACATCCGCAACCCCATCCGTGCCGCCAAGAAGGTGCTGACCGAGAGCCCGCACGTGTACTTCGTCGGAACAGGAGCCGAACGGTTCGCTCAGCAGCACGGCATCGAGTTGTGTTCCAACGACGAGCTGGTCATCGAGCGTGAAGTGCTGCGCCTGCGCGAAGCCAAGAAGCAGAGTTACCTCGAGATGCCCGACGAGTTCGGCCCCATGCGCTCGAGCGACACCGTGGGGGCCGTGGCTCTCGATCGCGACGGCAACATCGCGGCTGCCACTTCGACCGGGGGAACGCTGAACAAAGCTCCCGGCCGGGTCGGCGATTCCTCGCTGATCGGCTGCGGCTGTTATGCCGACAACCGTAGCGCCGCGGTTTCCACCACAGGGTGGGGCGAGCCCATGATGAAGCTGGTCCTCAGCAAGTGGGCGGCTGACCGCGTGGAGGATGGGCTGGTTCCACAAGAGGCTGCGCAGCGCGCGCTGTATTACCTGAAGGCCCGGCTGAACGGACACGGGGGAATCATCATTGTGGATGTCAGAGGAAGAATTGGCCTGGCCCACAATACGCCTCGCATGGCGTGGTCTTTGACCACCAAAGACGGCGTTTCCTCCGGCATCGACGTCGGGACTACGAGTCCTGGGTGTACGCCGTAACCGTGGAAGCGCCCGGTTTCGTTTGGCAGATTGGAGCGGATGGACTCATCGCCTCCTCGCAGGGCCACTTCGACAGCTCCGAATACCAGCGTCAACCAGAGAGGCTCTGATTAAGTTCGGCTCTTTGAAGGGGACGGCCTTCAGGCTGTCCGTAAATGCCCAATATGAGGCCGGGGCTTTAGAGCATTTTCAGAGATAGTGTAGACTGTTGCTGGCGATTCTCCGCTCCACAGGATGGCACGACCATACGCGAATGATTTGCGACGAAAGTTTTTGCAGGCCTATGAGCAGGGCAAAGGGACACTGGGGGAGTTGGCGGAACAATTCGGGGTGAGCGAAGGCTGGGCCAAGAAGATCTCGGCCACCCGCACGCGCACGGGGCAGATGGAGCGGCCGCCGTGGCGACGTGGTCCGGTGAGCCGGGTGACGGTGACGGTGCAGGAGTGGATGGGGGAGCAAATCCGTAAGCAGCCGGATCTGACCCTGAGGGAGTTGCAAGCGCAACTGCAAGCGGTCCAGGGCGTGGGCTTGAGCATCGGGCGGCTGTGGCTGGCCTTACGGCAGATGGGACTGCGGCTTAAAAAAAGTCACTCCACGCCCAAGAACAAGAAACGCCGGAGGCGCAGCAGCGCCGGCAAGCGTGGTGGGAAGCCATAACCCAGATCGACCCTGCGCAGTTGGTGTTTCTAGACGAGAGCGGCGCCAGCACGCAGATGACGCGGAACTATGGCCGGGCTCCGCGTGGAGAACGGGTGCCGGAAGGGACGCCCCACAGCCACTGGTCTACGTTGACCATGCTGGGGGCGCTCACCACCCACGGCTTGCAGGCGCCCATGACCATCGCATCGCCGACCGATGGAGATGTCTTCCTGGCCTATCTGGAACAGGTGTTGTGCCCGCAGCTCCAGCCCGGACAGGTGGTCATTATGGACAATCTGTCGGCTCACAAAGTGCAGGGGGTACGGGAGCAGATTGAAGCCCGGGGAGCGCGCCTGATCTATCTGCCCGCCTACTCGCCGGACTTCAACCCCATTGAGCAGGCCTGGTCGAAGATCAAG
Source organism: uncultured Acidobacteriaceae bacterium (assembly GCA_963836875.1). GTDB lineage: Bacteria > Acidobacteriota > Terriglobia > Terriglobales > Acidobacteriaceae > Bog-257. The sequence continues at coordinate 86,218 of CAWIKZ010000005.1, read as the reverse complement.
CAGTGGCTGCGCTCGGCCAAGGCCCGAACCGTAGAAGCTCTGGAACGCGCCATTGCCGAAGCCCTGGTAGCCGTTACCGCCGAGAATGCCTTAGCCTGGTTCTCGCATTGCGGATATGGTCTACAATAACTTTGAAAACGCTCTAGCCCTGAGGGGATGTCCAACGGACTTAATCAGACCTTCCCTAGGGCACCGTGTCCAGGACCCGCGATAGACGCTCCACGCCGTACAGCCAGCACTACTTGTTCTTCAACTCTGCCGGCCAGTTCTGGACTAGAGTCAACGACTGAGAGCTGCCTTCACTGGGCGTGACCGCGAGGAACCGCTGACCATCGTGCGAGGGAGCATACTCACGAGACATGATGCCTCTCAGAGGAAGGCGGAACAGCAACTTACTGCTGCCGACCTGGAATGCGGACCTCGCGCCGTCCACCTCAACCGCCGTAACGCCGTTGAAATCGAAGTAGAACAGTTCCTTGCCGTCAGCTCGCCAACGCGGTCCGGCGCCGCCTCCGTTCGAAACTTGCCACTTGGCGCCGGTCCAAGGGAATGGGGCCACAAAAACCTCGGGACGGCCCCCTTCCTGACCCACATATGCCACCCAATGGCCATCCGGCGAAAACGTTCCTCTTGACGACCCGCTCGTATAGGGAAACGGCTTGCCTCCGCCAGATAACGGAAGCACCCAAAGGTCCGTATTCACGCCGGTACCCTGTTCATACATCAGGTAGCGGCCGTCGCGCGACCAGTCCGAAATGGCTTGATAGATAGGATTCGGCGACGAAAGAAGCGTGCGCTCCGGGGCGCTGCTGCCGATCGTCTTAACGGAGATCGCGGCCTGCTGGTTCGAGGTGAAGGCCACTTCTTTTCCGTCCGGAGACCAAAGCGGAGTGAGGTGTGCGCCGTCGCTGAAGGTGAGCCGAGTCTTCAGATTGTTTGCCAGGTCGCGAATCCAGATGGTCGCGATGGCTGTGTTCAACTCCGTGGTCGCAACTTTCTTCTCGTCAGGGGAGAGATCCAGATCGTAGAATTCCCCCTGCTCGCCCACCGTGCCCAGTCGCTTTCCGCTGCGGTCGTACCAGGTTAGGATCTCGGTCCCGGAAGCCGTGCCGGATGCGTACAACATCATGCCGTCGGTGGAGGCGCTGAGGTTCATCCGCCAGAGCCCAGGGTCAAATTGAACGTTTTCACTTAGGGTCTGCGGCTCGCCGGAGAATTTGCCGTTGGATGGGTCGAAGCTCTGTGCCACCAGGGAATTTTCGCGCTGGAACAGTAAGCGTCCCGATGCGTAGATGGGGTTCGATAAGGTGTGAAACAGAAGGCGGTTCTCTTTGCCGTCGAGCGATGCAAGGAACACCGCGGTTTCCGGGCTGGTCGGCGCATTATGTTTAACGGCGATGTAGAGGAAGTGCTTGCCGTCAGGCAAGAACCACGGCCAGCGATGGGAAGAATAGTGGACACCATCGATCGTGGTGACAGCAGTAGGCGTGCCTCCGCTGGCTGGGACCTGCGATAGACCGGTATTGTAGGAGAGGGCGGCCACAATGGTTCCGTCCTGGTTCCAACTGCCGCCACGTCCCAGCGTCGAACCGCAGATCGTGACCGGCGTGCCACCGCTCACTTCGATTCGTTTCAGCTTGTCGTCGGTGAAGAAGGCTACGGAGTGACTGTCGGGCGACCAGAAAGGGAACATTGCACCCTCGGTGCCGGGAAGGGCCTGCGGAGAAGTTGAATCCAGCGACCGCAAATAGAGCTGGGCGCCCCCGGAGCCGTAGGCCGAAAAGACGATGTAACGGCCGTCAGGAGAAATCATCGCCGGGCCACCGTGGTCGCCCGACAGGTTGAACTGCATCTTGTCGGGCGGGTTGAGTTCGACCCGCAATACCCGCATGTCTCTGTGGCTCGCAAGATAGGCCAGCACCAGTGCCACACCGGCAGCTACCCCTAGAATCCCAGTCAGGACCCAGACCCACGCATTACCCCGCTTATGCTGCGGTGCCGGCATCGCGAGCGCGCTGGCCTGCGATGCGCCCTCGGCGATCTGCTTGAGTTGCAGCTTAACGTCGTGCGCCGTTTGCCAACGGTCGTCGGGATCCTTGCTCAGGCATACCTTGACCAGACGCTCGAGCGCGGGCGGGGTCATTGGTTGCACGGAAGAAATCGGAGTCGGCTCGCGCTCCAGCACCGCCGCCATCGCGCTGGCCGGAGTCTTGCCTTCGAAGGCCCGCTTTCCCGTTACCATCTCATAGAGCACCGCACCCAGGGCGAAGATGTCCGAGCGTGCATCGGCCTCTTTTCCCTCGATCTGCTCGGGCGACATGTACTGGAACGTTCCCACGACGGTGCCCTGCGCGGTGAGAGGTTGACTTGCCTGGGGTGTCTTCGCGGTGGCGGTGAGGCCGGATGTCGCGGTCGCGCTGGCAACCGCCTGCTTGGCCAGACCGAAGTCCATCAGCTTGGCCCCGGTCTTGGTCAGCATGATGTTGCCGGGCTTCAAGTCGCGGTGCACCACACCGCTGCGATGTGCCCGCTCCAGGCCGTCGCAGATTTCGGCCCCGTACTTCAAGACCTGGTCGATGGGCAGCGGTCCCTTGCTTAAACGCTCGGCCAGCGTCTGGCCTTCCAGGTGTTCCATCACCAGGTAATCGATCCCATCCTGGTGTCCAACGTCGTGCAGCGTACAGATGTTGGGATGATTCAGGGAAGAGATCGTCCGGGCTTCCCGGTCGAAGCGTTGTTTGGCCTCGGGGTCTTTAGAAAGATGTGAGGGAAGAATTTTGACCGCGACGCTACGGTCGAGGCGTGTATCGCGCGCGAGGTACACCTCTCCCATGCCGCCGGCGCCCAGCGGCGAGACGATTTCATAAGGACCAAGTTTGGTGCCGGAGGTGAGGGCCATCGGTGCGCGCATTATATTCTATCGACGTCGTAGGACTGGCTTTTGCAACAAATTAAGAAGGTTCTGGACGGATGCGACTTAGTCCGCATTGCGAGTAGAGGAAGGATGCGGCGGGCACGCAGGGTACGACGGATTTTCTTCGCGGACACAAATTCTTAGAGCATGTAACAAAAGCCTCCTCAGACTCGCAAGCGAGTCCCGAAGGCCGGCACGCCACGAGTAACTTCCGGATGGCCGACGATGCGGGAGTTATTGCACTTCCACACGAATCGGCAAGGCGGTGTGCAGAATCCTGACGGAAAGACCGTGTCCATCAAAATCGGTGGGACCCTCATCCACCCGCCTTATGGCCTGGACTTGTCCAGTAATACCAGAGAATAGGGTCGCCGCTGACCGCAAAGATCATGCAGGGATCGTCACGCCTTCTTGCGGACTTTCGTTCCCGTCTTTCGGGCGGCGCGTGGCTTTCTCCGAGCTGCTGCGACAGGTTTCCTCGTTTTAGCTGCGGCAGGTTTTCTCGCTTTGGTTGCGGCAGGTTTTGTCGTTTTAGCTGCGACAGGTTTCCTCGTTTTAGCTGCGACAGGTTTTCTCGCTTTGGCTACGGCAGATTTTCTCGTTTTGGCTGCGGGAGGTTTTCTCGCTTCAGCCACGGCTTCAACCGGAGCCGGCAATTCCGGCTGCGGCGGTTTCGGAGTGCGATGGTGGCCATGGTGCAGCGGCTGGATGCGCGCGGCTTCTTCTTCCGTCCGCAGCTCAGTGTCTGCACGGTTTCGGCGCTCGTCCTCGAGGTATTCCGGAATCGTTTTAGTTGTCATGGCTGTAGTGTGGCAGAACTATCCCCCTCCGAGATGTCCAATTTTGGCCACTCGCTGACAATTCATGGGCCGCCACGAGGAGACTGGACAGAGACGTACTACCGGCAGCCATCGACACTTGAAATACCAGCGGGGGAGGGACCATGCCTCGACACCGCTCTGTTAGGAGTAATCTTCATTCATGGACAAGAAGGAAATCAATTCCCCAAAACTGACCGCGCATTTTGTCATTTGGATGTGCGTAGGATGCTTGCTGCTGCTGCTTTTTCTAGCTCATTACGTCTGGAAGGTTTTTTGAGGTAGCGAAGCCACGCAATCACGATGCTCTCATGTAGAAGCATTCTCGATCAGCGGGGACGTATCAGGACTGCAGTCCGCCGCTGGAACCGGACAAACGTCAACTCGCGGAAATCGAGGGTAGTGGGACCCGGATCGGTTTTCCCCTCCTACCCTCAGCGGGGACGGCAGAGGTAGCGGCACAATCTCTCTCTTCAGCCCGAACGTGGAAGAACTGTTTCCTGCTACCGGCGGCTATTGCAACTTTGCGTACTCCGCTTTCGCTTGCTTCAGGATGGGGATGTCGGGATCAGCGTCTTTCCAGAGCGCGAGAAAGCCCTGATATGCAGCCTTTGCCTTTGCTGTGTCGCCCTGCAAGGCACAGGCGCGACCAAGCTGCAGACGCGCGAGAGCGCCAATCGGTCCGTTCAATACGATTCCGCGATGGTCGAGAATTTTCTGGAACTCAGCCGCGGCTTCTTTGCCCTGATGGGCGGCCAGATAGGCTTCTCCGCGAGCATAGACAGGATACAGGGCCGTCCAGCCGAAGGTGCTGTAAGTCGTCCGTCCCAGCTCATACGGCAGGGCGGCTCTGAGAGTCTCCAGGGCTTCAGAAGCATTTCCCTTGCTGACCGCAAGCTTTGCGCGGAGGGTCGGCAGGTAATTGAACTGCACGACTGTGGCTTCTGGGAATCTCTGGCCCAGATCGTCGGTAAGTTTTTGCGCTCGCTCGTCGTCCCCGGCGTAGGCCGACGCCAGCGCGGTAGCGTACTGCAGATCGTGGCCTGCCGCATGCCTCATTGCCGAAGTGGCACGCCGTTTTGCTTCGTCTGCGTTGCCGAATAAGCCCTCCCGGAGAGCTGAAAGGGCGGAGTAGGTTCCAGCCGCTTCCTTGTCTCCAGCCCGTTCGGCAGAATCTACTGCCTGACGGGAAAACTCTCGGGCGCTCCTAAGCCGCCCGGAGTAGGCAGCGGTATCGGCCTCATGCGCGAGCAAGGTAGCTTCCAGGCCCGGCGTTCCCGCCGATGCTGATACCTGCTGCGCCATCCCTGCTGCATCATTCTGCAAAAAGGCAATCTCATACAAAGCAATATGTAAGAAAGAGTTTTTCAGTTTGCGTTCGAGAGCTTGCTCATACGTGGCCTTCGCCTCATCGATGCGATTCATCGCAACGTAGTCAGGAATCGTGAGTCCGTAGGCGGGGGAAAAGTTCGGACTTAAGCGGATTGCCTCTCTGCCTGCTGCAACCCCTTTCTCATATTGTCCTTCATTTGGGTAGATTGCCCCCGCTAAGTAAGTATGCGGGAGCGCCGCGCGGGGATAAGCTTGTATCCAAAGCTGGAGGGCTTCTTCGGCCTTCTCCAGGTTCCCGGTGACCACCTTATGGTACCGGGCCGTAATGAAGTACTTCTCAGGCTCGCTCGTTCGGTCGCGGAGTTCGTAAGCTTTTCGGGTACTCTCAACATCCATACTGAGTTCACCCATATCGTTGTACCCGATGCCCATCCACGCGTAGGCGAGTGCGAAATTAGGGTCGAGTTCGATGGCCTGTTTATAAAACGGAATAGCCGCAGCATCTCCGGCAGTCATCTGAATTTGAAAACCCGAACTGAAGGATTTAAGGGCTTCAAGCGACGGGGTGGTCGCTTGTTCGAGAGGAGTATCGAATTTCTGCACCGTGCTCAGCGATTCGCCCAGCTTCTTCCGAATGTCCGAAGCTGTTTTGCCCAGTGTATCGAGCACGTGGTTCTTGTCGCTCGCCTGCGCTTCCGCGCTTGCCAGCGACTTGCCGCTTGCGCAGTCGACCGCCTTGACGGTCAAAAGGTACGGCGTGCCGATCTGCGTTATCGAGCCGTCGATGACAGCGGCGCTGCCCGTCCGCTGGCAGAGTTCCCGCGCAATCTCCGTCGTGAGCTTCGCATCCCGCTTCTGGCCCATCATCTGTAAGGTCTGCTGGACTTGCTGCTCGGGCACAATGCTGAGGAATGGCGACTGTTCCAGTTGCACGGACAACCCTTGCCGCAGAGCGCCGTCAAAGACTGCGTCACCCGTTGAGTTGGTGAAATCGGCAAGGATAATCGTGTCCTTATTTGTGAGTTTTGGGCTTTGGCGGAAATAGAAGTAACTGCTAACCGATAAAGCCAGCACGGCCACGACAGCAAGAGCAATGGCCTTCCAACGTCTGGCGACGCCCGTTGAGGCCTCGGCCCTCGTGGTGGTTGTCAGCCGCCCGGATTCCGAGTCCCGCTTCAGTCGCTGCAGATCGGTGCGCAGATCCGAAGCATGCTGGTACCGCAGGTTTCGATCTTTTTCTAAACACTTAAGAACGATCCGTTCCAGTTCGGCAGGCATGTCGGGATTGAGCCGCGTCGAAGGGACCGGCGCCCGATTCAAAATGGCCTCGAAAATTTCTCCGGTGCTTTCCCCGCGGAATGGCAGCGTCCGGGTGGACATCTCGTAGAGGACTGCACCGAAGGAAAACAGATCGGTACGTACATCCAACTCCCTGGCGCGGACTTGTTCCGGCGACATGTAGTTCACCGTGCCCATTGCTGTTCCGGGAGTGGTGAGAGACTCCTCCATCGTCGAGGCGTCGACACCAATGTTTTTGCTCTTCAGAATCTTGGCCAGTCCAAAATCGAGGACCTTCGCATGTCCGCGGTGAGTAACGAAAATGTTCGCCGGCTTGATGTCGCGATGAACAATGCCGGCGGTGTGGGCCGCATCCAGAGCGTCGGCAATCTCGATAGAAAGCGCGAGGAGAGCCTCAACTTCGAGCGGACGGCCCGCAATGGAGTGCTTCAGCGTCACCCCATCCAGAAACTCCATGGCGATGAACGACTGATCCTTGTGTTTGCCGATTTCGTAGATCGTGCAAATGTTGGGATGGTTCAATGCAGACGCAGCCCGGGCTTCAAGGCGGAAGCGTTCTAACGCTTGCGGGTCTTGAGCGAGATCGTCGGGCAGGAATTTCAGAGCGACAAAGCGGCCAAGGTCGGTGTCTTCGGCCTTGTACACCACCCCCATCCCGCCGCCACCCAGCTTTTCAAGCACCTGATAATGCGAGACAGTCTGGCTGATCGACGGGCCGGCAATCTCGTGCGCATCTTCGTTCTCGTTCCGGGCGAGCGCTCGCGCGGCCACTTCGATAGCCGGACGATCGAGAAATCCTTCAGCCTCTTGTTGTGCGGTCAGTAGCGACCGTACTTCGCGCTCCAGCGCTTGGTCGCCGGAGCATGCATGACGGAGAAACGTCTCGCGCTCGTCGGGCGGACGCTCCAGCACGGCCTGCAACAGGCCATCGACTTGTTTCCACCGTTCGCTATCCATCCCCTGTCCTGGGCATGAGCTGCCGGTAGAGCCAGGCTTTGGCGGTGCTCCAGTCGCGCATCACGGTTACCGCCGATACTTTGAGTACCTCAGCCGTTTCTTCCACACTGAGTCCGCCAAAAAAACGCATTTCGACAACCTGCACTTTGCGCGGATCGAGTCTTCCAAGCAGGTTCATGGCGTCATCGAGCGCCACCAGATCGGCGGCCCGTTCGCCGCCCACCATCGCTGTATGGTCCAGCGAAACATGTTGCACGCCACCCCCGCGTTTCAGGTTACGGCGCCGCGCGTGGTCAACCAGAATGCGCCTCATCAGCTGGGCCGAAACGGCGAAAAAGTGGGCGCGATTCTGCCACTGCATGCTCTTGTAATCCACCAGCCGCATATAGGCTTCATTGACCAAGGCGGTGGTTTGCAGGCTATGACCGGGGCGCTCACCTTTCATGTAGCGTCGCGCCAGGCGGTGGAGTTCGTCATAGACGATTGGAGTCAGGCGGTCGAGAGCAGCTCGATCTCCATCACTCCAGGCCCGGAGAAACTCGCTCACCTCGCTACCCGGTGGCGTTCCGGCCTCATCGTGCGGTGGTGTGGATTTCCGCATTGCAACGACCTCAGGAACCTCGCCCGCTCATGCGGTCTCTTCACGAAAAGCATTCCCTGCATGATAGTTCTGTCCCGCCGTTTGCGCCTACTTATATGAGACCGATAAAAGCCGCCCGGCGCAACCCTTTGCCCGGGCGCAGGAATGAGGAGGCAATATGAAATCGAGAATATGCACGTGGATAGTAGGAATCAGCTTATTTGCTGCGCTGGCAACGCCAGCTTTGCTGGGCGCGCAGGAACCGTCAACCACACAGGCTTCACGCTCTGTTCGGTACACGATCACCGACCTGGGCACGCTCGGAGGCAGCTTCAGCTTAGCCTATGGCATCAACGACAACGGACAAATAGACGGATTTTCCACGTTGCCCGGCGACGCCGTTGAACATTCCTTTGTAATCGAGAAAGGGGTAATGACCGACCTTGGGACGTTGGGGGGACCGAACAGCGAGTCGTTTGCCAACCTGAACAACGCGATACAGGTTGCGGGCACGGCCGAGACTTCGATTTCCGATCCAAACGGTGAGGACTTCTGCGCTTTTGGCACCCACCTCGTCTGTCTCGGTTTCGTCTGGCATCACGGGATCATGAAGCCGCTTGAACCACTCGGTGGCGACAACAGCCAAGCCGCCGCCATAAACGATCGCGGCCAGGTCGCCGGATATTCTGAAACCTCCACAACTGACCCTAACTGTCCGGCGCCCCAGGTGCTGCAATTCCGGCCGACGCGCTGGACCGCGGGCCATGCCCGGGCACTTCCCTTGTATCCGGGCGATACCGAGGGAGCTGCCTTCTGGATCAATAACGAGGGCGATACCGTCGGCGCATCGGGTTCTTGTGCGCCTTATGACCCGCGGTACGCGCTACCTCTTCAACCGCGGCACGCGTTGCTATGGCGGCAAGGCGTGAGGCCGATTGACCTCGGCAACTTGGGCGGAGAATTAGAAAACGCTGCCTTCGCTATCAACGACCGCGGCCAGATTGTCGGCGCATCCGACATTTCAGGCGACACCTATCAGCACGCGTTCCTATGGCAGAAGGGCGTGATAAACGACTTGGGTACGCTGCAGGGGGACGTCGTAAGTGCCGCCGTCGCGATCAACAACAAGGGACAAGTGACCGGCGTCTCGAGCGATGCCAGCGGTCAAAACTTGAGAGCATTCCTTTGGCAGAATGGGATGATGTACGACCTCAACAGCCTCATCGCCGGCCAGTCTCCCTTGTACCTGCTCCACGGATTCGGCATCAATTCCGCGGGAGAGATCGTGGGTTTTGCCGTCAACACAAACAGCGGTGAGGTCCATGGTTTTCTGGCGGTCCCAATACGCGCAGGAGGTGGCGGGAGCACTTCGTCTGCGGCCCAGGGCGGCAGCAGCAGCAGCGCGAAGTTCGCACTCCCCGAGAATGCTCGCAAGCTGCTTCAGCAACAACTGCGCTTCGGCCGATCCGGGGCCCGTTTCATCATGGGGCCGCAATGACCACCGGGAAGATATCCATCCCATAGCCAATGTCGTATAAGTCCAAGAAGTCTAGGAACATGAACCGAGACTAAGAGAGCAGGAGAATTTCCTGCTCTCTTTTTTCTTCTGCCTCTCCGCCCCGAGATATCGGGAAACTGATTGTGGAAAGCGACAGACGAGACTCCGGGCATAGGGTCGGCAATCCGGAAGTAGTCCAGTCCCGCCATCGCGAGATTAGTAACGGGAAGTCGGCATAGCGGAAGCTATCCTCGCAAACTCGAGAATTGTTCCGTGCATTCCCGAGCGACGGGCAATCCGGAAGTTATGACGGATTCCGGCGCGAACGGGCACGCTTCACCGTAGTCGATGCTGCAGTCGTCTCCAGCGGACCAGGGCACCAGACGGGCGACAGAAATGTCGAAAACATGCCGGCATCTGCTGCGGGTAGGAGTGGGAAACCGATCCGAGTCCCGTAGGGACGGCAGAGGTAGCGACACAGTCTCTTCAGCCCGCGAGGTATCGGCGGGTTCTTTCATCGTGTCGACTTCTTCCGCAGCCACTTTAGCGGCGGACAACACAAATCCTTAGAGCATGTAACAAAAGCCTCCTCAGACTCACAAGCGAGTCCAGAAGGCTGGCACGGCTACGAGTAACTCCCGATTGCCGACCATCGGGAGTTGATCGGCCCGGTCAATACAAGCGCGTTTCTCGGTATCCAGCACCAGCGAACAGAAAGTTCAGAGAAGGTGTTTCTTGAGGCTTCCCTTCGGTTCACTTTCAGATACGATATCGCCGGCTGCCTGCAATACCCGCTTCGTAACCAAGTCGGTCAGCACGATACGTTCTGGAGGATTGTTGAGTGACCACGTATCGTAAGTTGGTCCCGCATCGACGAACAGCTCAAACATCATACCCGGAATATGCGCCTCGTAACGAACAAAGGGAGTCTCTTGCGCCTTGATGGGACAAATTATTGCCCTCTGTGGTTGTGCGTTGGACGCAACTGAGACAATCAGAGACGTCTCACCTGGGAACGGTCCATTGCCAAGTAGATAGTCCGCGAACTTAGCCATGATCTCAGGCTTCAAATCGATCTTTGGCGCGTCGGCAAACTTCGTAGTCCAGTTCGCGATCCCGGCTCTCCAAAATATGCTCGCTGCGAAATACAGCAGCCGATCTACGTCAACGCCGCTAAGAGATCGAGCGTCGAAGACGCTCGTCGCCACGTTGCTATCGACTGGGGTTGCCCGTTGCAGAAGATCCCGCAGAGGGAAGGTGCCGTCCGAGCGATAGCGCATTCCGAGAACCCAATTTTCTCCGCCCTGCTGGAACCTGACCTCACAGGCTCGGCATAGCAAGGGCATATGAAACTGCTCGGGGCTCTGGAACGTGCCCTTTCGCGTCATGACGATCATGTGTTTGATCGGACCGGCGGGGTCGTTCAACTCTGGATACAGTGCCGCAGGCATGAAGTGACTGTCGATCAGGGTCCCGTAATTCCCACACAGGGCGCAGTTTCCAATCATTTTAGGGTCCCTCCGCTGAGAATTGAGCGCTGGTTCATGGATGCTCATACGGCTGCAGTTTGTCAACTAACCAGCCTTCATCAATTCCACGATCACCTTTGCGGCTACGTCAGTTCCAATATCCTTTGCCACCTTAAGAACGCCTGTTCCTGCCTTAGAGAGAATCGTGGCCACACCGCCGCCATTACCTTTCTCTGCTTCTTCTGCGGCATTACCTAGCAGAGCAACTTGCTTATCATCTTCGCGCGATGAAGCTACCTTGCGGTATTCTGTTCTCAACCGTTCCAGCTCGACAGCAAGCACCTTAAGGTCGGTGTCCTGCTCGATTCCCTTCCAACGCTCCTGAACGTTGACTACGCCCTGAGAGTGCCGCCCGATTGCGCCGACTTGCCCATAGTTGTTTATCTGATCTCCATGGAACACCGGGCCAGTCGATGGCGCTAGCGGTTGTGTTTGGCTTTTGAGGTATTTGCGCCCTTCAGAACATATTCGGACGTATGCCACACTGAGGAGCTCGCGCTTGCCACTCATTCCTGAGCGGACATGTGGTGCCTCTATGAGCCCGTCAATGAGTAGCGCATCGATGGCAGTGAACAACGCATGGTCGCTCGGCTCCGGGTGCAGTTCGTGCTTCAATTGAACCATATTAAGCTGCTTGGGAAATGACCTGTTGACCGCCTCTAATACTGCTTGGGCTAGTTCGGCATCGTAGCTTGACATTGCATCCTTTCCTCTGCTGCCTTCCAGGACTGTTCCCACTCGCTTCATTGCCTCCTGGATCACAACTTCCTGCCAGCCATCCGGCGAGCCGTAGCCGTAGCGCCAATCCTTCGGAGCTTCGACAACCGTAAACCCATGCTTTCTTAGGGCCTCACATCGTTCAATTTGCTCACCATTCAGAAGTCCAGTCTGGAACGTGAATGACAGGTCGCTCGTGCTTGACTCGCCACAGATCACTGCGCGTTGGGCAAGCCTCCCATCCGGCCCAATATACGGTTCGCGGCTCATGCTCTCCAGTGACACCGCAACGAGTCGAGAGCCTTCTTCCATAGCTGGCATTCTACCGAAACTGGTTGGGCGGTGCAGCGAAACCCTTCGTTATGATGAGCAATGCTCTGGATCGGTCCCGATAAGCCAGCATGACCGTAGCTATCATGCCCGTCAATTACAATCGAATTTCCCGTGCTGGAAATACTCTCGAAAGGATTGCGGATGAAAAGGAAAGCCAGCGCCGACGCCACGCGCTGTGTGCATTCCGGCGAAGATCGGCACGGCCAGGCGGCGCCCTTGACCACGCCCATCGCGCAAACCGCGGTCTTCGTTCTCCCCGATGTCAAGGCGCTGCGCCGCTACGCCGAGGGCGATCGTGATTTGTATCTCTATTCGCGCTACGGCAACCCGACGGTCGCGGCGGCCGAAGAAAAGATTGCCGCCCTCGAAGGAGCCGAAGCCGCAGTCGCCACCTCCAGCGGGATGGCGGCGGAACTGGTTGCGGCCCTGATCACCTGCCAGGCCGGCGACGAGATCGTCTCCATGCTCGACATCTATGGCGGGACGCTGAAGTTGTTCGAGCAGGTACTGCCGCGCTGCGGCATCAAGACGCGGTTCATTCCGCATCACGACATCGGGAATGCTGATCGCTACTTCAGCCGCAAGACGCGAATGCTCTTTCTGGAGACGCCCACCAATCCGACGGTGCGCTGCGTCGATCTGGCCGCGCTGGCCGAGGTGGGCCGCAAGCACAAGGCTTGCGTGGTGGCCGACAACACCTTCGCCACACCGGTGCTGCAAAAGCCGCTGGAGTTGGGCGCCGACATCGTCATCCATTCGGCGACCAAGTATCTGGGCGGGCACAGCGATCTCACCGCCGGTGTGCTGGCCGGTTCGAAGAAGTGGATGGATGCCGCGCGCCAGACCATGATCCTGACCGGCGGATGCCTCGATCCGGGCTGCGCCTACCTGCTGCTGCGCGGCCTGAAGACGCTGCACGTGCGAGTGGAGCGCGCCTGCCGCAATGCCGCGCAAATTGCCGAGGCGCTCGAAGCCCATCCCAAGGTCGCGCGCGCGTACTATCCCGGCCTGGAAAGCCACGAGGCGCATCAATTGGCGCGCCGCCAGATGAAAGACTTCGGGATGATGGTGTCGTTCGACATTCGTGGCGGCGAACGCGCAGCCGAGCGCTTCATTGACCGCTTGCAGCTTTGGTATCTCGCGGCCAGCCTGGGAGGCGTGGAATCCACGGTGTCGTATCCGGTGCTGTCGTCGCACGTCGGACTGGGCGCCAAGCGACTGCGCTTGCTTGGGGTCTCGCCCTCAACCATCCGGCTTTCCGTGGGAATCGAGGACGCCGGGGACTTGATCGCGGACTTGAATCAGGCATTGGCTCGCACCTGAGCCAAACTTTGCAGCGCCGCAGGCGTCAAAGCATTGTGCCAGCAGCGGTTACTGACGGACTTGGGCTTCTTCTGAGCTTCCGTTGACCGTGAATTTCGACGCGTAGTAACATCGCATTCACCCGCAGACGGCGGTGTGAGAGAGGGCTGTTTCCAAGGAATGAGAATCTTTCGCGGCATGGTTTCGGCGGCCCTCCTTGCAGGCCTGGTTTTCAGCGCCGGATGCGAGACCGATCACCCCAAAACGGCCGCCGCCTCGCTTCCCGCTCAAGCCAAAGCTCCCGAGATCGCTGACCCTGTTGCCCAACCGGCTGATCCCAAGCCCAAAGTCCAGCCCCAGGTGAATAATCCGAAGCCCGATCCAGCCGAGGCGTTGATTGCGCAGGCCGAAAAGCAGTACGCAGCCGGACAGGCCAACTATCGGGCCGACCATTTGGAAGCCGCCAAGCAGGACTTCGATCAGGCGTTCAACACCCTGCTGTCCAGCAATCTCGACATCCGCAATGACGAACGGCTGGAGCGCGAATTCGACAAGATTGTCGAGGCCGTGCACGAACTTGAAATGGCCGCGCTGAGACAGGGCGACGGCTTCACCGAACCGCGCTCCGAACCGGCCCCCATCGACGAAGCCAACGACATCACCTTTCCTGTCGATCCCAACGTCAGAGCCACGGCCGAGGCCGAGATCAAGACCACTAAGTCTGACTTGCCACTGGTGCTCAACGATCAGGTGGCGATGTTTATCAACTATTACTCCAGCCCCAGGGGGCGGGCCACGCTGGAGCGCGCGTGGGCCCGCTCCGGCCGTTACCGCGACATGGTCTCGCGGATTTTCAAGGAGGAGGGCGTTCCCCAGGACCTGATCTACCTGGCGCAAGCGGAGTCTGGATTTCAGCCGCTGGCGCTTTCGCGGGCGGGCGCGCGCGGCATGTGGCAGTTCATGGCCGGCTCGGGCGCGCTGTACGGCCTGGGACGGAACTGGTGGGTGGATGACCGCCAGGATCCCGAGAAGGCCACCCGTGCCGCGGCCCGCCATTTGAAAGACCTCTACAACCAGTTTGGCGATTGGTACCTGGCCATGGCGGCCTACAATTCAGGCGCCAGCACCGTGCAGCACGCGGTGGAACGCACTGGCTATGCCGATTTCTGGGAGCTCTACCGGCGTGGCGTGCTGCCCCAGGAGACCCGCAACTACGTGCCCATCATCCTGGCTGAGACCATCATGGCCAAGAATCCGGAGCAGTATGGGCTGCAGCGCGTCGCACCTGACCCGGCGCCGCAGATGGACCAGGTGACCATCGACTATCCCGTGGACTTGCGTCTGGTGGCCGAGTGCGTGGACACGTCGGTGAACTACCTCCAGGAGTTGAACCCCAGCCTGCTGCGGATGACCACTCCCAAGGACCAGAGCTTCGCCCTGAATCTTCCCGCCGGATCGCGCGAGAAATATGAAAATGCCATGACCGCGATACCGCCTGACATGCGGACGTGGTGGCGCTATCACCATGTCGAATATGGGGATACCCTGGCGTCGATCGCCCACAAGTATCACACCTCGTCCTCGTCGATTGCGGAAGCCAACGGCCTAACCGGCGGCGAGGTCAAGGTGGGCTCGAAACTCATCATTCCGGTTGCTCCGGGCCGCTCGAACACCGAAACCGCCTCCTATTCGCGCCACGCTACGCATTACAAAGTGCGCAAGGGAGACACCCTGTATTCCATCGCCGACGATTTCGAGGTCCCGGTCGATAAGTTACGGAAATGGAACCATCTACGGGGAACGGAGGTGGCCCCGGGACGGCTGCTGGCCATCTACAAGCCGCTGGCTGGCGCCAGCCCAGAAGAGGCGTCATCGGGCAGCGGTAGCGTTCCGGTCAAAGCCGCCAGGACAGGCAAGTCCGTATCCACGCCGTCGAGTCCTGCGGCTGCCAAGTACTACAAAGTCAGGAAAGGCGAGACCCTGAGCAGCATCGCCGAATCCAATCACACCTCGGTGGCCGCTCTGAAGCGCGACAACCCCAAGCTGGCCGCCACTCTGCGCGCCGGCGAGGTGCTGGTCATTCGCAAGTAGGGGCCGTCGTGTTGCTCCGGTGCGATTCATCATCATTTTCTAATTGCTCTCTTCCCTTCGCGCGGTTGTTCTGTTACAACAAGCCCGTTACGATTTTTGGGGGCGGCGCGATCATGACCGGGTCGAGGGGCCTGCTGTGCTATAATCGCGCGCTTATTGCGGCAGCATTTTTTCTGGTATAAATCTGAATTGAGCCTTACGAGCTGCCTCCGTTTAGTTCTGCGGAGTCGAGCAAAATCAGGAGGACACATGACGTTTTTCGATGAGACGCTCTACGGTCGAGACGACGAAATGGATGATTACGGAGACGGTTCCTACGGCGATTCCCTCGAAGACGAGGAATACGAAGAGGAAGAGGAAGAAGAAGAGGAACCGGAATCCGTTTCGGTGGTGGTGGAAGAAGTTGACGTGGAGGAAGCGGAGCCGGAAGTCACCACGGAATCGCGTGCGCCCGTCGCGGGTCAGCCGCGGGAGAGCGCTCCCAAGAAGGCCGCCAAGAAAGCACCTAAGAAGGCGGTGAAAAAGGCGGCGAAGAAAGCCGCTAAGAAGCCGGCGAAAAAGGCTGCCAAAAAGCCTGCCAAGAAGGCGGCAAAAAAAACCGCCAAGAAAGCCGCTAAGAAGCCAGCCAAGAAGGCCGCGAAGAAACCGGCAAAGAAGTCAGCTAAGAAAGCCGTGAAGAAATCTTCGGGCGGTGCGAAGAAGAAAGCCGCCAAGAAGGGCCGCAAACGCCGCTAGAGCAAAGTCGCGAACACCAGGGCCGCGGTTTGCACCGCGGCCTTTTTTGCTGCTCAAGAACCAGGGCGTTGCAGGTTGGCACTGCATAACGCGTCTGGCCGCGCTTGATCGCCGTGCAAGCTCGCTTGCCGCAGAGTCGCGATCGCACATCGCCCGGCGACGTAGAACACACTGGCTTGGTTAATATCGCACGTGGAAGCGTGACCTTGGTCGCTGCATGTTGCGCGCCCGGAAACTACGATAAGGGCGTTGTACTGACTCGATGGTCGCGCCGTCTTCACTGTCGGGCGAGCCAGACCCCCTGTACCGCCCGATGCTAACGGCGCGACCTTTTCGCAGAAATTGCAAGTTTTTTCGTGCCCGCGCCCAGCCACCCGCCCGCCTCAACTGCCTGTATTTAGCGCGGGAAGAAGTCCGCAGACAGTGTCTTTCCCCGAACAGGTGGCCTCGCGACCGCGCACCTTCCGGTTCTACTTCACAGCGATGTGTGATGCTAATCACCGCGTCTCGGGCCCGCACTCTGGCATAAGAACACAATGAAGAATGTGGGTAACGGTTCTAACATCCTGAATGCGTCGCCGAACTTGAAGAGTTCCCTGGAAGCGCTCGGTCAAGCGCAACAAATCCCAGCCGGAGATGTCCTGTTCAACACCAGCGATGAAAACCTCGGCGTATTTCTGGTGCGCAGGGGAAAAGTGTGTCTTCGGGTCGAGGGCTTGCCCCGATTGGATCGAGTATTTCCGGCGGGGTCGGTGCTGGGCTTGCCGGCAACCTTCGCCGGAAGCCCGTACAGCCTTACGGCCATCGCAGTCACCAACTCTGTAGTTTTGCGGGTGGCACGCCAGGAATTCCTTCGTCTGATGCGGGAACAACCCGAACTCTGCCGGCAAGCCACCGACATGCTCAGTCGGGAGGTGCGCTTCATCCAGTCGGCGGTAACCCAGCGGATGCAGTCCCTGGCCTCCTTCAAAGCAGAATGTCCACCGGCAGCCGTGCGAAAGGTGCCAGCCGTGCGGAAGGTGCAATCTTCTCGGGCCCGCCGAGCGCCATCGGTTGCGACTTAAGCCGGCTTCGCACTTTGCCTTGAAATTGCGTAGAATGGCCTCGCCTTGCACATCGCAAGCGAGAAGGACCTGATGCGACTTATCCGCCTTTTTCTCCTGGCCACACTCTGCTCAGTTGCCGCCTTTGCCCAACAAGTCCCGGTCGGAATTGAAACTGCTGATCTCGACCGCTCCGCGAATCCCTGTAACGACTTCTATCAGTTTTCCAATGGAGCGTGGCGGGCCGCCAATCCGATTCCTGCCACCATGGATCGCTGGAGTCGCCGCTGGGCTGCGGGCGAAGCCAACAAGGACCAACTGCGGGTGATCCTGGAAGAAGCGTCCGCCAAGCGCGATCTGCCCAAGGGCAGTGTTGACCAGTTAATCGGGGACTACTACGCAGCCTGCATGGACGAATCGCGGGTAAACCAGGCGGGCGCCACGCCTATCAAGCCGTTGCTCGCCGACATCGCTGCCATCAAAGACCAGGCCAGCCTGCAGCACATGCTGCTGCGCTTTGCGAACCTCGGCATCCAGGTCCCGTTCGGGGTGAATGCCGCCAGCGACAACCACAATCCCTCGCAGGTGATTGCCGATGTTCAGGCGGGTGGGCTGGGTCTTCCTGACCGTGACTACTATCTGAAGACCGAAGAGCGCTTTAAGGAAGCGCGCGCCAAATACCTTGTCCACGTGGCCAACATGTTGCAGCTTGCCGGATACAGCGAGGCAGATTCCCGCAAGGCTGCGGACCAGGTGATGCAATTCGAGACCGCACTGGCCAAAGCCACTCTGGACAATGTCGCCCGTCGCGATCCTCAGGCCATCGATCATCAGACGACCTATGCCCAGCTACAACAACTCACGCCCCACTTCGATTGGGATGGCTATTACAAGGACGCGAACCTGCCGCGGGTCAACTTGAATGTTCAGGAGCCGAAGTTCATGGAGGAGGTTGACCGGCAACTGCGCACCACAACTCTTCCCGATTGGAAAATCTATTTGACCTGGCAGCTTCTGCATGGCGCAGCGCCCTATCTCTCGCAGCCGTTCGTGCAGGAGAACTTCAACTTCTACGAGAAGACGCTGGGCGGGGTGGGAGAACTGAAACCGCGATGGAAACAATGCGCGGAATCCGCCGACCAGTTTCTGGGCGAGGCGCTGGGTCGAGACTATGTGGCGCGTTACTTCCCGCCGGAAGCCAAGGCGCGTGCGCAGGAAATGGTGAAGAACATACTGGCGGCGATGGGGGACACCATCAATGGCCTGGACTGGATGACTCCCGACACCAAGAATAAGGCGATGGAGAAGATCGCCACCTTCAATGTCAAAGTGGGATATCCCGACAACTGGAAGGACTACAGCCACGTTGTCATTACCCGCGGCTCGTACTTTGACGATGTCATGGCGGGAGCGCAGTTCGCCGTCAACGACGACCGCTCGACCATCGGGAAACCGGTGGACCGGGGACGCTGGGGCATGACGCCACCCACCTCCAACGCTTACTACAATCCGTTGTTGAACGAAATTGTGTTTCCGGCCGGAATCCTGCAGCCGCCTGCGTTCAGCGTCAAGGCAACCGATGCGGTCAACTACGGCGCCATCGGCGTGGTCATCGGGCACGAGATCAGCCACGGCTTTGACGATCAGGGGGCGCAGTACGATTCCATAGGCCGTCTAAGCAATTGGTGGACGGCTGACGATCTGAAGAAGTTCCAGGCGAAAACCGAGTGCGTGGTCAAGCAGTTCGATGGCTACTACATCGAGCCGAACATTCATCACAACGGCAAGCTGGTGCTGGGCGAATCCATCGGCGATCTGGCCGGAGTCAAGATTGCCTACCTCGCGTTCCAGAAGTCACAGCAGGGCAAGCCTGCAGCGCGAATCATTGACGGTTTCACGCCCGATCAGCAGTTCTTCATCGCGTGGGGACAGTTCCGCGGAGACGAGACCAGACCGGAAACCCAGCGGCTCATGGTGCAGGGCGACCCGCATCCGGTAGCCAAGTTTCGCGTGATTGGGCCGCTGTCTAACTTCCCGCCATTCGCCAGCGCGTTTTCCTGTAAGCCGGACTCTGCCATGGTGCGTCCGGCCGCTCAGCGCTGTGTGGTTTGGTAGCCGGTCATTTTTCTGAAGGGAACTAAATTCACCGCCTGCCGTACAATAAGTAGCCGTACTGGCGGCGCACTTTATATCCAGGCCAGAACTCACGAAACTCCTTGCGGCACGTCGAATGAGCGGATCGGCCCCGCCAGACCCAGCAGTTCAGTTGCGTTAGAAGAGGAGCGAACTACATGCGCGTAGCCCTGAAGGTAGCGCTTGGAATCCTATGTCTCACCGCCCTGGCTTCAGCCCAGACCGCCGAGGAACTGGTCGCCAAGAATATTCAAGCCCATGGCGGCCGGGAAAAAATCAAGGCGGTGAATACCATCCGGATGACCGGCAAGATTTACCTCGAGAACTTTAACGCCGGGATCGAGGTGGAGAAAAAGCGCGGCAATTTGCTGCGCGAGGGCGTCACCATCCAGGGCATGACCCAGGTCCAGGCTTATGACGGTTCAAGCGGCTGGCAGATTCAACCCTTCGGCGGCCGCAAGGACCCGGAGTTAATGGGCGAAGACGATACGCGCGACCTGATGGAAGAGTCCGACATCGATGGACCGCTGGTCGATTACCAGGCCAAGGGCAACAAAGTCGAATATCTCGGCCACGACACGGTCGATGGGGATGACGTTTACGAGCTCAAGGTCACGCTGAAAAACGGGGACATCATTTATTACTACCTCGACCCCGACACCTATCTGGAAATCAAGCGGGAAAAACAGCAGTTCATCCGGGGTTCCGTGCATGAAAGCGACGAGCAACTGGGATCCTATAAACAGGTGGCGGGCGTTTACTACCCTTACTCCATTGAGGTGGGCGCGAAGAACGATCCCAGCCAGCACGTGGTTATCACCGTGGAAAAAATTGGAGTCAACGTTCCCATCGACGATGCGCAGTTCAAGATGCCGGCCGCGAAGAAATAGCGATACAGGTAGATATCACCTGCCCGATTGGGCTCCACGTTCTTCGATAAGAGGATTTGAACGAAATGATTGCTGCTTCCTGGGTTAACAAAACCGTACGAGTTCTGTCTTTGACGTGCGCATTTTTGTCGTTGTGCGCGAGCACGGCCTTGGCACAAACACCCGTCAAGTTCGATTCCTCGACCATCTCCGGCTTGTCTGCCCGCAATATCGGCTCCGCCAGGATGAGTGGGCGCATCGCCGCGGTGGATGCGATCTACGACAAAGGCCGGCTGACGGTCTTTGCTGCCTCGGCCAGCGGCGGCGTGTGGAAGTCGATCAACGGCGGCACCACTTTCAAGTCGGTGTTCGACAAGCCTGACGTGCAGTCGATTGGGGCCGTCACCATCGACCCCTCCAATCCGCGCATTGTGTGGGTGGGCAGTGGTGAGGCCTGGACGCGCAACAGCGTCTCGGTGGGCGACGGGGTTTACAAATCTACCGACGGCGGCGAGAACTGGACCAATGTCGGCCTGAAAGATTCCGAGCACATCGCCCGCATTCTGGTGGACCCGAAGGATTCCAACACCGTTTACGCGTGCGCCACCGGCCATCTGTGGAATGACAATACCGAGCGCGGCGTTTACAAGACCAGCGATGGCGGAAAGACTTGGCGCAAAGTACTGGCGGGCGGCAATGCTTCGACGGGCTGCGGCATGTTGTCCATGAGCCCGCTGGAACCGAATACCATCTTCGCCTCGATGTGGGATTTTCGCCGCCAGGGTTGGACCTTCCGCTCCGGCGGTCCGGGCAGCGCCCTCTACAAGTCCACTGACGGCGGCGAGCACTGGACGGAACTCACCGACGCCAACAGCAAAGGCCTTCCCGCGAAACCTTATGGCCGAATCGCACTGGCGGTGGCGCCTTCCAAGCCGCAGGTGGTCTATGCCATGATCGAATCGGCAAACAGCGCGCTCTTCCGCTCCGACGATGGCGGCAAGACCTGGGCCAGGATGGATGCCAGCCAGTTCATGGTGTGGCGCCCGTTCTACTTCGCCAACCTCATCGTCGATCCCAAGGATGAGAACAAGATTTTCAAGCCTGATCTCATGCTGTTGCTCAGCGTGAATGGCGGCCGCAGTTTCAGCCCCGTCTCCAACGCAGCGCACGGCGACTTTCACGCGGTTTGGATCGATGCTGCGAATCCGAACATCGTGTACGCCGGCGACGATGGGGGCTTGTGGCGCAGCGAAGATGGCGGCACGCGATGGAAGCACCAGATGAATCTGCCGGTCTCGCAGTTCTACCACGTCAGCGTGGACAACGCCGACCCGTACCGCGTCTATGGCGGCTTGCAGGACAACAGCTCGTGGGTGGGCGATTCGTCCTATCCGGGTGGCGTTAGCAACTCACGCTGGGAAAACATTTTCAACGGCGACGGTTTCTGGGCGTTCGAAGACCCTGCCGATCCTGCCTATATCTATGCCGAATACCAGGGCGGCACCATCGGACGGATAAATCGCTACACCCATGAAAGCCGTGCCATCACGCCCTATCCCGAATATGGCGAGAAGAAACTGCGCTTCAACTGGAATACGCCCATCGCCATGAGTCCCAACGAAAAAGGCACGATCTACATGGGCGCGCAGTTCCTGTTCCGGTCGCGCGATCACGGGCAATCCTGGGAGCGCATCTCGCCGGACCTGACCACCAACGATCCCGAGAAGCAGAAGCAGGAAGAATCCGGCGGCGTCACCGTGGATAACTCGGCCGCCGAAATGCACACCACGATCTACTCCATCAGCGAGTCGCCCAAGAATGGAAACATCATCTGGGTCGGCACCGACGACGGTAATTTGCAGATCACGCGCGATGGCGGCAAGACCTGGAAGAACGTGGTTGGCAACGTCGGCGTGGCGAAATTCTCATGGGTATCCACGGTCGCGGCCAGCCGCTTCGACGAGGGCACCGCTTACGTGACCTTCGATCGTCACACCTTCGGCGACATGCAGCCGTACGTGTACAAGACCACCGACTACGGCAAGACCTGGACGTCTTTGCCCGCGCAGGGCAACGGAGTGCGCGGCTACGCTCACGTCATCACCGAAGACACGGTCAGCCCGAACATCCTGTTTCTGGGCACGGAGTTCGGCCTGTGGATCTCGGTCGACGGTGGCAACAAGTGGGCGCAGTACAAAGGCAGCGACTTCCCCGCGGTTGCGGTGGACGACATCGTGGTGCAGCCGCGCGAGTCCGATCTGGTGCTGGCGACCCACGGCCGCGGCATCTGGATCATCGACGACATTTCGCCCTTGCGCGCTTTGACTCCCGACCTGATGCCCAAAACTGCGGCCTTCATCACCAGCAGGCCGGCTGCGCAGTACATCGACGCCAATGCTTCATGGCCGGAGGGCGACGAGGCTTTCATCGGCCCCAGCCGTCCGACGGACGCGCTCATCACTTACTACCAGCGCAGCCGCCATATCTATGGCGACATGAAAATCGAAGTCTTCGACCAGCAGGGCAAGCTGCTCGACACCATAAGCGGCAGCAAGCATCGCGGTCTGAACCGCGCCACCTGGTCGATGCGGCTGAAATCCCCGACCATTCCTCCGGCGGCGTCCGCAGCCTTTGGCGCGCTCCAAGGACCGCTTGTCGTGCCGGGCACCTACACCGTGAAAATGACCAAGGGCGATGAGGTGTACACCACCGAGCTGAAGGTCGTGGAAGATCCGCGCACCAAGTACACGATGGCGGAGCGCCAGGCCCAATTTGATCTGACCATGAAGCTCTACAACATGCTGGCTCACATGAGCTGGGCGGTCGATTCGATCATCGGAATTCGCGACGCCGCCAGCCAACGGGCCGGCACGCTGCCGGCAAACGATCCCTTGCGCCAGCGTCTCACCCAGCTTGCCGCTTCGGCGGACAAGATCCGTTCGGAGATTGTAGCTACCAAAGAAGGCGGCGCCATCACCGGCGAAGAACGGCTGCGCGAATTCCTGACCACGGTTTATGGCGACGTGAATGGCTACTACGGGCCTCCAACCGCTCAGCAGGTTGCGCGCACGGAAGTATTGGGCCGCGAGTTGGAGGACGTCATCAAGAAGGTCCAGGACCAGCTCGTGGGCCAACTGCCCACCCTCAACAGCGCGCTGGAACAGAAGAAACTGGAGCCCATTCAAGCCATCAGCGAAGCGGATTGGCAGAATCAGCATCAGGAAGCACCGCCGCCGCCGAAAGTCTCGGGCCTGCAAATGCGCGAGCGCGATTGAGCTGACAGGCCGCGTTTTCTGCAGAAAAGGGCCGCTCCAAGCGAGCCAAGGCATTGGATCGCAAATCCTGCGCACCGCAAATTTTGGGATGCTGAACATCGCGCCGCCCTTCCTGTGACAGTCCCGTTCTGAAAGTCGTCCGCGGAAGAAACCAACTGAATAGCCCTCCCGCCAAACTTTCGTTGACATTCGCCTTTTATTCGCTAACAATATGAGCGGAGGTGCGCGCCCAGCCATGGCTCTCACACGCCGTCAGAAACAGGTGTATGACTTTCTCTCTGAATTCGTGGACCGGCACGGCTATTCGCCATCGTTCGAGGAGATCGCCGAGGGACTCGGCCTCAGTTCGCTGGCGACCGTGCACAAGCACATCACCAACCTGGAGCAGAAGGGATTGTTGCGCCGCGACTACAATCGCAGCCGCTCCATCGATCTGCTGAAACCGCGCGGACGCATGAAGCAGTCGCTGGCGGTGGCTGCCGCAGCGGCGGCGGAGAGCGGCATGAGTCTGCCGCTGATGGGACGCATCGCCGCCGGCCAGCCGCTGGAGGCGATGGAGAACCCCGAGTCCATTTCCCTCGCCGACTTCACTCGCTCCAAAGACGTGTATGTGCTACAGGTGAAGGGCGAGAGCATGCAGGACGAGCACATCGTGGATGGCGACTATGTTCTGGTGGAGAAGACGAATGTGGCGCGCGATGGCGAGATCGTGGTCGCCCTGGTGAATGGCAGCGATGCCACCTTGAAACGAATCTACGTTGAGGGCAACAAGATTCGCCTGCAACCTTCCAACGCCGCCATGCCGCCCATCATCGTGCCCGCCGCCACGGTGCAAGTGCAGGGCAGAGTGATTGGAGTATTGAGAAAATACTGAGAGAAGCCCTGCGCTCCAACAGCGCTTTCGGCTCCCGGTAGGCACCGACTCCATCGCGCGGATGTGCTCCCCCCACGAATGCGGGGGCTCCCGCCTAGTTCCCTGCCTCCTGCTGCTTTTTCAACCTTCGGGTCTCCGCCAGCAGGGTCATGCTGTGCATCAGGTTTTGCATGGTGACGATGCCGACCAGGCGTTGCTGATCGACCACAGGAATCATGCTGAGGCCTCGTCCGCCCAATTTGCGGAAGGCCGACGCCAGCGAGTCACTGCCTTGCGCAATTTCGAAGGCGCGCACCATCGCCGTCTGCACGTATCCGTTGCCGCCGACGCGTAGCGCCTGAACGATGCGCTGCTTGCTGATGACCCCGATCATGTCGCTGCCGCGGACCACCGGGAAGTCGTCTTGCAAAGTGTGTACTGCTTTGTGCAGCGCGTCCTCCAGGGTATCGGCCGGCGAGAGCGTGGAGAAGCCGGTCAGCATGACATCTTCCATGCGCACGCTCTCCAGCACCGACTGAAAGACCACCGAGCGATCCTCCAGTTGCGCGCCCACGAAGAGGAAGAAGCCAATCAGCATCAGCCAGGTATTCCATACTCCGAGAAAGATCAAAAGCATGGCAAACCCTTGCCCGATGGCAACGGCGCGGCGGGTGGCGCGTACATAGTCCATGCGCTCGGCAAGAAGCGCGCGCAGTATGCGGCCGCCATCCATGGGATAGGCAGGCAGCAGATTGAAGCCGCCCAGGAACACATTTCCCCAGAACAAGCTGCGCGGCAGATTATTGGCGTGAACGAAGGGCTGCGCCCACAGGTGCACTTGCGGCAGAAACGCCAGGATGAATGCGCCGGAGATGGCGGCGATCACCAGGTTGACTACCGGACCGGCGGCGGAAATGCGGATATCGCGAGCGGAGTCGGCATTGTGCTGCCCCACGTCCTCCATCAGGGTGACTCCGCCGATGGGAAGCAGGATGATGGACCGCACGGCCACACCGTTGTGGTTGGCCACTACCGCGTGTCCCAGTTCGTGCAGTACAACGCAGCCGAAGATGATCCCCACCAGCGCCAGACCGCGCATTGCGCCCGCCGTGCCCATGGCCACCGATTGGGTGAACCACACAAACGCCAGCAGAAAAACAAAGGTGAGGTGGATGCGGATGTCCACTCCGAACAATCGCCCCGCGGGAATTGACCAACTTCTCATGGCGCCGCGTCAGCCTCCAGTTTCATTCTATACACTCTAGGAGATGCGCATCATCGCCGGACAGTTTCGGAGCCGCCGCCTGCATTCGCTGCCGGGTCTCGATCTGCGGCCCACCAGCGACCGGCTGCGGGAGACGCTATTCGATGTGCTGGCCGCCGCAGGCAATCTGCAGGGCAGCGTATGGCTCGATCTGTACGCCGGGACGGGGGCGGTTGGGATCGAGGCGCTGAGTCGCGGGGCGCGCCACGTGTATTTCGTGGAATCCGTGAAAAAACATGCGCGGCTGCTGCGCGAAAATCTGGATCCGCTTGCCATGCCTGATGCATTTGAGTTGCACGAGCGCGAGGTCGCGCAAGCGCTGCCGCTTCTGGAAAGTAAGGGCGTGGTCTGCGACTACTGTTTTCTCGATCCGCCGTACCGGATGCGCGGCAGCTACGAGCGCACGCTCGGTTATTTGTCGCAATCGCGGCTGCTGCAGCCGGCAAGCCTTGTCATCGCTGAACATGAAAAGAAGTTTGACCCCGGGGAACGCTTCGGCGCGCTGGTGCGTTCGCGGCGGCTCGATCAGGGCGATGCCTCCCTGAGCTTCTACAGGCTGGCGTGAGGTCAGGCGTTACTCCACGTAGCGTCGAGGCACGCGTTTGGTGAGATTGCACAAGGTCTCGTAGACCACGGTGCCCTCCCAACGCGCCAGGTCGTGTGCGGTGATCTGCTGCGCACCGCTGCGGCCGATGAGTGTCACTTCGTCGCCAATTGCGGCGCCCGCAATGTGCGTCACATCCACTAAGGTCAGGTCCATCGAGATGCGCCCGCGAATCGGCGCGCGTTGCCCGCGCAGCAGTACTTCACCGTTTCCGAAAAGCCTGCGCGAGAGTCCGTCACCATAACCGACGGAAACCGTGGCGATGCGTGCCGGCGCCGTTGTTTTATAAGCCCCGTTGTAGCCCAGCGCCTGACCGGCGGGAACCTCACGGACCGCGATGACGTGCGTCTTCCAGGCTAGTACCGGGCGCAGTGGCAATGGAGGCGCCGTCGCCGGCGAACCATCGCGATAGCAGGGTTGCTGCTCGTATCCGTAGAGCGCCAGACCGGGCCGCACAAAATTGTGCCATGTATCGGGACGCTCGATGGCCGCGCTGGTATTGGCGAGATGGCGCAACCGGGGACGCAGATCGTAGGCCGCGAGCGTTTGCAGCGCAGAGTTGAAGTGCTCGATTTGCCGCTGGGTGGCCTGGTCGTCAAGCACCTCCGACGAGGCAAGATGGCTGAATACACCTTCCAACTCGATCTGCCGGAGTCGCTGGATGCCTTCGGCGAACGACTCCAGATCAGCCAGAGGAAGCCCGAGACGCGCCATGCCGGTATCGATCTTCAGATGGATCGCAATCTGCGACGGCAGACGCTGGCGAGCGGCCGCCTGGGCCAGCGCTTCCGCGTCTTGCAAACGGAACACCGCAGGCGTTAGCGAGAGGCGCAGGGCGTCGTCTTCTTCTCCCCGATTGACGCCGCACATCACCAACACGCGTCCGGTGATGCCGGCCTCGCGCAAGATGACTCCCTCGTCGGTAGAGGTCACCCCAAACCATTTTGCGCCTTCCTGCTGAAGCGCCAGCGCGCACTCCTGTGCGCCATGTCCGTAGGCGTCGCACTTCACCACCGCGCAGATGGCGACGTCGGGGCCCACATGCTTTTGCAACACCCGGAAATTGTGACGCAAGGCGGGAAGAGAAACCTCAGCCCAATTGGGTCGGGTTTCGATACGAGAAGATGTATAGGTTGTGACCACCTGATTTCGATCATACAAGCCGGCAGGGGCGACTCGCCAGCCGCCAAGGTTTACTGAATGGTTCCGGGGATAGTCAAGACTATGACGAGCACTATACCCCGCGGTTCACTAGAGCCAACCTACAACTTTCGGGTAGTTCAATTATTGATTACAGGTGACTAAAAGCCTACCCTTGGCTGCACATTCATGGTATAAACCAGAGTTCAAGCTGGCCTCCGTTTCGGGGAGGCGCGGTAAGTCGTTCGCGAAGTTGAATTCGGGCCCACTAGAAAAGCAGAGCGGAACCGCAACGTATTCCAACTATGATCAACGTCATCATCGCTGACCACCAAGCAATCTTTCGCGCCGGGATAGCCAAGGTATTGGCGGTGGAGGAAGACATTCGTATTGTTGGTCAGCCGCAGTCACCGGAGCAGTTGCTGAACTCGCTCCACAAGCTGCGCTCGCACGTCCTGATTCTCTCCACTAATTTTCTTTCTTTCCTGGCGGAGATCCAGGAGATTGCCGCGGAGCATGGCATCGCACTGCTCATGTTGGCGGAAAATGCCGAGCGCGCATCGGACTTCATGCGCATGGGAGTGCAGGGCGTCATCTACCGTTCGGCCTGCGGCAACGTCGCCGTCGAAGCGGTGCGGCGGCTCTCCCGGGGCCAGTCGTTTCTGCAGAGTCCCAACCCGGCGGATGCGGATGTCAGCGAGGACTTGGTCGGCGCACGGGTGCGCGACCGCCTGACCGACCGAGAACTGCGGATTACCGCCGCGGTGGTGCAGGGATACAAGAACCGCGAAATCGCCTTGCAGCTCTACACCAGCGAACAGATGATCAAGAACGCTTTGCGCAACATCTTCGACAAAATTGGGGTCTCCGACCGATTGGAATTGGCGCTGTTTGTGGTCCACCACCGGATTCTGGCGCAGGCGACGGCATCGGTGGCGGTGGTGGCGGCGCGTCCCCCCCGGCTGTCGCAAAGTGTTAGCCAGCGGCGCACGGTCCCGTCTGAATCATCCTCCATCCACTGAGGGCCTCCCAATTGCACGCTTGTGGTTTTCTCGCGCCGGGGGAGTGCTGCCTGCTCCGCGCCTGGCGAAGGGCGCGCCTATGCCGCGCGAGAATCCTGCCGTTCCTCTCCGTCAGCGATGGGCAAAGACACGAAGAATGTCGTTCCCTTGCCCGCGAAGAATATGGTGCAACTGGAATTTGCAGAACTCAACCGCGTTTATTGCGGAAAAGCGTTCGAGACTCTTCCTGAAATTGTCATTACGAGCGAAGCGAGAAATCTGCTGTTGTTTGGGCCTGGGCGCGACGGCGGGGGAACAGCAGATCCCTCACCGACTAAAGTCGGTTCGTGATGACAACTCAAAGATCACTTGTCTCTCTGGAACTCTCGGTAGGTCGCGCTCTTGGAAAGCCCGAACTCCTTGGCCGCCTGCTTGAGCGCGGCTTTCTCGTCGAGTTGCCCGGCTGCCATCAGTTCTCGAATTCGCTTCGCAATGCTCTTGCTGGAGGCCGGCACAGCGACGTGGTCGTCGGCTTTGCCGATCAGCAGCGTGATCTCCCCCCGGATGTCCGCGCGCTCCTGCAATTGCGTCAGCACGCTGCCGGCGCTGCCGCGAAGAAATTCCTCGTGCAGCTTGGTCACCTCGCGCGCCATCACCACGTGGCGTTCCGGCCCGAGAATGTCCACGATGTCGCGCAGCGTCTCGACAATGCGGTGCGGCGCCTCGTAAAAGATCTGGGTGCGCGATGAGCTGCGAATGACCTCGAGCATAGTGCGGCGCGCCCCTTCCTTGGCCGGAAGAAAGCCGCCGAAGTGGAAGGAATCGGTGGGCAAGCCACTGGCCACCAGGGCCGACAAGAATGCCGATGCTCCAGGTATGGGTACCACGCGCAGGTGATGCCGCACCGCCAGCGCCACCAGCCGATAGCCGGGATCGCTTACCCCGGGCATGCCGGCGTCACTCACCATGGCGATGTTGTCGCCGCGTTCCAGATGCACCACCAGCTCAGCCGCGCGGGTAAGCTCGTTGTGCTCGTGATAGCTGATGGTGGGTTTCTCGATGCCGTAGTGGTTCAGCAGCTTCATAGTCTGCCGCGTATCTTCGCAGGCGATGAGGTCCACTTCCTTCAGGGTCCGCAAAGCGCGCAGCGTGATGTCTTCCAGATTGCCGATCGGAGTGCCGACCAGGTAAAGCGTGCCGGGCGTGACCACGTCGTCTTCACTGTCAGGTGCGGAACTGTGGGGTTCTTTGGTCACTGCGCGCAGTTTAGCACTGCGGAGAGGAGGAGAGTTGTCAGGTTCGGAATCCGGGGAGTTTACTCCTGGGTGGGAGCCCCCGCATTTATGCGGGGGAAGGAGCGCTTCAGCACTCCGGGCAAAGTTCGACTTCGGTCCTGCGCTTTAGCGCCGGGATGGAGAAATCCCGGGGCTGAAGCCCATCTTAATGATTGAGCGCGTTTCCGCTGGACTGAAGTCCAGCTCCCCCCGCTGAAGCAGGGGGCTCCCACCAAAAGCTGATTTGGCGAAAACTTGCTCGGTCAGGTATCATAAGGTGTTTACCCAGCCAGTTTGGCAATTTTCTGGAGTTAACATGGCCCAAGTTTGTGAAATCTGCGGCAAAGGCCCGCAGTTCGGCAACAACATCAGTCACGCGCACAACGTCACTCGTCGGCGCTGGAACGTCAATCTGCGCCCAGTGCACGCTAAAACCAAGACCGGCAACAAGCGCATGCGGGTCTGCGCCAGTTGCCTGCGTAGCGGCAAAGTAACCAAGGCGTAAGCCTCTTAGTTTTTTGATGTTGCAACCCTCTCGGCGTCGAGGGGGTTGTTTTTTGGGCTGGGAAAGTTCTACCTTGCGCTGGCTCTCTCACGCTGTCCTCACCGACGCCGTTGCCCTGTCAC
The DNA here is from genome assembly GCA_963836875.1 of uncultured Acidobacteriaceae bacterium. Lineage (GTDB taxonomy): Bacteria > Acidobacteriota > Terriglobia > Terriglobales > Acidobacteriaceae > Bog-257. The sequence continues at coordinate 56,030 of CAWIKZ010000005.1, read as the reverse complement.
AATAATTTGCAATTCTCAATACCGCCTACTCTCGTTCGGCTTTGCGCGTCAGCGACTTCAGCACCATATTGATCAGCGCCAGCACGATGGCTCCCCAAAAGGCCGGCCAGAAGCCGCGCACCACGAAAGCGGGTGCCAGCAGCCTCGAGGCAAACATCAGCATCAGCGCATTGATGACCCACCAGAAGAGCCCCAGGGTCAGAAAAGTCAGGGGCAAGGTAATGATTTTCAGAAGGAACCCAAGCGTGGCGTTGACCAGCCCGATCACCACCGCGGCGATCAGCGCCGCCGTAAATCCGCGCACGTAGAATCCGGGCACCAAATGCGACACGATCAGCAGGCTGATCGCGCTCAACAACCAGTTCAGCAGTAAACGCATTACGCTCCTTTGAAGGGGCTCACCTTCAGGTGCGCCATTGTAAACCTTTATTCTTGTCATTCCGCAGCCTGTTCAGCCACCTTTATTTTTGTCATCCCGACCGAGCCCGCCGCGTCGGGCGAGCGGAGGGACCTGCTGTTTCTGTCCGTTGCAAGGCCTTTCTCCGCAGCCTCTAAAGCCGGCTTCATGGGCAACTCTCCAATGCACCGCGGTAGCGGTGCTGCGGCCAGATACACCAAATCAGACCCTGCGCCAAGCCCGCGCCATGCGATAAGCTCTTGCAGAGGTCGTTGACCATGCCGGATGCGATTGGGCAATTCGCCAAAGCCAAGTACCTGGACCTGGAAACTTTCCGCAAAACCGGCGTGGGGGTGCGCACTCCCGTATGGTTCGCGCAGGATTCAGGCTCCCCGACGCGCGCCGATTTTTCGCCCAACGCAGGCTGCGTCTTCTACATTTATTCCACGCCCGACGCCGGCAAGGTCAAGCGCATTCGCAACAATCCCAAGGTGCGGGTTGCGCCTTGCAGCTTTCGCGGCAACCTTCGCGGAGCCTGGGTGGAGGCCCGCGCCCGCATCTGCCAAGGCGCGGAAGCGGCGCACGGGCAGGACCTGCTGCGCCGCAAATATGGCTGGATGAAGATTGCCGGCGACTTCTTCAGCCGCCTGCGGGGCAGGACGCAGACGGTGATTGCGATTCACTTCGACTGAGACCACCAGTCGCTCCTACCTCGACCCAGTTAAAAAGGCGATATCCGGAACGACTCCGCTGGGGCCCCGATAGGCTGCGGCGTAGCCCGAACCAGGGCGGACGATTGACCGGGCACGCCGATCTTAGCGGGGGTCCTATCGTGCAGATCCAAGAGCAGAATTCTGCTGTCGGAGTGATAGGGCTCGCCGGACGCAGTTTGCGCCTGGAAAACTGGAGCAGCGGAATGCAAATATTCCTCCCGGCTCACCGACAAGGTATTCGTCAGATCGGCTCCGACGAAATCACGCTCGGTATCGACCGCGGGATCGATCCGGTGGTTGATCAAACGTCCTCGCTTGGCGATTTCAATGGCAACGTCGTGCGTGGCGGCAGCCGCCCAGATGGGCATCCGGTCAATCGTGTAATCGGTTTTCCAGATGCGAAGATGATGCCGTCGTGACATGATGGCGCCAGGATCGGGCAAGGCATACGAATAGTCCTGCACCCTTCCGAACAGGTAAAACCTGGCCATCGGCAACTGCGCGTCGCTGGTCCGATGCCGCAACAAATGCCAAACGAATACCGGTTTCCATTTGTCAGTTTTGACCCAACCAGCGCGCTCGAACGCTTGCTGCAGGTCTTCCTGTTGGCCGACAAAAACCAGGTTTAGCATGTCGCCCTCGCGGCCCTCACCACTGAAGACCCGGGGCGGCAGATAATCCATCATCTCGCCCAGTTCGGAGGAATTTTCTTGCGAACCCGGTAACCCTGCCGATAGCAGCGAGGCAGCGCCGTCGATTTGCGCAGTGATCTCTGTACTCTTCACCACGGTGCTGTCATGGCCACGGGTGAGCAGAAAAACTGGCGCAGCGGGCAGGAAGATGAAGCCGGTGGCGATCATACCTGCGGCCATCAGCTTGGTACGGGAGCGGCCTTTCACGTTCATGCGGGCACGCAACCCGACTTGATCGCCGTTTATCAGTTCTACGGAATCCAGTTTCAGGGCCACCTTGCCTCCGATTCCCAGCAACCGCCTGCCCTTAACTCCAGTGATGGAGCCGTGGGCGATGGTGCCCGCGGGAATAACCGTGAAACCGGCGACGTTCACATCTCGCACCACGACAAAATTCAGGTTGTCTCCAACCCGGGCGTGGGCAGAGGAAACGCTTTCCGCAAGTCGAAGCTTGATGGGGGTGCCATCGGGAATGGTCAATGTTGCAGGAATCGCACTTCTCTGCTGGGCCGAAACCCAAGGCATGAGGAACATCGTGAGCAGGATATAAGCGGGTATTTTGCGGAGAAACGCACTGGACACTGAATGCCGCCTTTTGCTGCAGGTCTAGCCTCTCACCCGCGACGGCCAAAGATGTCTTAGCGCAACGGCGTGATGGATTAGGGGATTCTACCGCAGTTGGAATGTCTCCTGTATGGTCAAAATCGCACACTACGGAGATGTCATTGTGGCTTCATCCGCGAGATGAGTACCGTCCGTACGAGCGATGGTTCCTTCTGGACCATTGGTGCGGTGAACTTATTGCTCTTGTTTTAGGTCCTGAGCGGCTTGCTTCACCTTGTCCGGCGTGCCCAGATCGTGCCAATAATATTCGTCGGCGCGGAAGGCAAGAATTTTTTCTTCACGGCCAGCCAGGCGCAGATAGCAGTCGATGATGGAGAACACGCCCGCTTCCGTCATTTTCCCAAACAGACGAGGAGAAATCACGTGCACGCCGCAAAACGCCAGCGCCTGCATGTCGTGTGAAGGTCGCACCAATTCCGTTTCGCCATTGCGTCCGGACCGCCGGCCGCAAAGTTGGAGTTGCTGGTCGAACAGCAAGTAGCGAGAACTCTTGCGCGATCGCACCGCAAGTGTAGCGAGGGCCCGATTTTCAAGGTGAAACTGCAGCATGCGCGGGAAATCGATGGTGCTGATGACATCGACATTGTGCACCAGGAACGGCTCTCCCGAGTCGCTCGAATCCTCCAGAAAGAAATGCGCGGTCTTTTTCAGCCCGCCACCGGTGTCGAGCAAGACCTCCTCGCGCGAGACCTCAATGTTCATGCCGAAGTTGTCGTTGGCTTTCAGATACTCGACGATCATGCCGGCAAAGTGATGCGCATTGACAATCACTTCGCGAATTCCAATCGCGCGCAAGCGGGCCAGCGTGATCTCCAGCATCGTGCGCCCGGCGACTTCCACCAGCGCCTTGGGACGATCGTCGGTGAGTGGCTGCAATCGCGTTCCCAGGCCGGCGGCCAAAACCATCGCTTTCATTCGCCCAAGTTCTCCAGTTCGCGATGCTGCACCACCACCTCGACCCCTTCCCTGCCCCGCAAATGTTTGGCCAATTGCTCCGCCAGATATACCGAGCGATGCTGGCCGCCAGTGCAGCCAAACGACGCGGTCAAACTCTTAAAGCCACGACGCTGATAATCGCTCACGCTGGCGTCCACCAACGCCGTCGCGCCACCCAGAAATTGATGCACGCTCTCTTGCTGATTCAGGTAATCGGCCACGGGCCCGTCTTTGCCGGTAAGAGCTTTGAAGCGCTCTTCGCGTCCGGGATTGGGAAGACTTCGCGCATCGAAAACGAAGCCGCCGCCGTGTCCGGTCTCGTCTTTCAGCGGACCGCGGTGGAATGAAAAGCTGCAAACCCGCACCGTGACCTTGCCGATTGCGGGCGCCAGGCCCTGCAATTTGTCCGAGCCCAGAATGCTTGTGAACGCGTCCATCAGCGCCGGCAGCGCAATGGGCAGTTGCACGTTATGAAGCAGCCAGCGCAGGTTCTTGAGCGCGAACGGCACGCTTTGCAGAAAGTGGGGTTTGCGCTCATAAAAACCGCGAAAGCCGTAAGCGCCCATCGCCTGCATCATGCGGACGTACACGTAGGCATAGTAATGCCGCAGGAACGCTTCGCGGTCAAGTTCGATAAAACCGGCAAGCGTGTCGAGATAATGATCCAGCAATTGCTGGCGCAGCTCGGGCGGCAAATCGGCCTTGGCATCGAACAAAAGCGACGCGATATCGTATTGCAGCGCGCCTCTGCGGCCGCCCTGGTAGTCCAGGAAGAATGGATTGCCGGCGCGCAACATCACATTGCGCGATTGGAAATCGCGATAGAGAAAGTAATCGCGCGGTGCGCTCAGCAGGAATTTCGTCAGGCGGCCGAAATCCACTTCCAGCGCCTGTTCGTTGAATGAAATATTGGCGAGCCGGAGAAAATAGTACTTGAAATAATTCAGGTCCCAGGCGATGGACTGGCGATCGAAACTGGCGCGCGGATAGCACACTTTGTAATTCAAGTCGCGGCCGGCTTCGATTTGAAAGCGCGGTAACACGGCCACAACCTTGCGGTAGGCTTCGACCGCCTGGGGAGCGATGGCCTCGCCTGCCCGATTGTTCGACAGGAACTCAAACAGCGTCGTGTCGCCCAGGTCTTCTTCCAAATAAGCGCCGTGCTCTAAATCTTCGGCATAGATTTCCGGCACCGGCAACCCGTGGCGGCGAAAATGCCGGGAGAATTCCAGGAAAGCGACGTTCTCTTCGCGCACCTCGTAGCTCACGCCAATGGCGCTGAATTTTTCGCTGGCCAGCCGGACCATGCTGCGCGCCGAGCCGCCGAGCTGGCCGGGCAGCGGCTCCGCCTTATCCACCGGCGCGTGGAAATGATCTTCAAAAAGTTTCTTGAGAACGTCCATGAATATGCTTTCCAGTGATTCATTCTAGAGTACACAACTCCGGCGTCAACGGTTGAATCTTGGTTGTGGCAGGTCACAGCTGCGATGGATTCAACAGGATCCGCGGCTGGAGGGCCATCCGTAATCCAGCGCGCTGAGGGCGCGCAAAAGGAAAGGCCTCCGCGAACTGCGAGTGCGGAGGCCATGTTTTTGCAAAAGTTAAGCGAGGCCGGTGCCTCGCAGGATCGGTTACCGCTTTTTCTTCTTGGCGGCTTTCTTCGTGGCCTTCTTCTTCGTTGCCATTGGATAATCCTCCTTGTGTAACCTTCTCCCTTGAAGGTCTAGTTTTTTGGCCCATGCCATACCCGCCCAAGATGTTGCATGAGCAGTATGTCTAACACAAGATATTGCGGTTACTCGAACGGAATGTCAACAAAAATATTTGGGAAATCTCTTGCGCGACCGGCGGTTTAGTGATTTGCGTCCAAGACTTTAGCGATTTGCGTCCAAAACCCTGGCGCAATTCGTGATTTGCGTCCAAAACGACGACGCAAAATGTCCCGGTGCCAGCGCCTGAGTTACACTCGCTCCCATGCGCGCCGACCCCATCGAGCTCGAGGTCTTCAAGCATCTGTTTCACGCGGTCGCGGAAGAGATGGGGGCCGCGCTGCGCCGCACGGCGTTCTCGCCCAACATCAAGGAGCGTCGCGATTACTCCTGCGCGCTGTTTGACGCAGCCGGCAACGTGCTGGCGATGGGCGATCACATGCCCGTGCATCTGGGCTCGATGCCAATGTCGGTGCGCGCCGCCATTGCCGAGTTGCCGCTCGCGCCGGGCGACGTGGCCATGCTCAACGATCCCTTCCGCGGCGGCACGCATCTGCCCGACATCACCGTCGTCGCTCCGGTGTTTGTGGGACGCGCCCGGCGCAACGCCGCTCCCGAATTCTTCGTGGCTGTGCGCGCGCATCATGCCGACGTTGGCGGAACCTACGCGGGCTCGATGGGCCCGTGCCGCGAGATCTACCAGGAAGGCCTGCGCATTCCTCCGGTGAAGATCGTGCGCGCCGGAACCCTTGACCGCGACATACTGGCGCTGTTGCTCAACAATGTTCGCACTCCCAAAGAACGTGAAGGCGACCTGAGCGCGCAACTGGCGGCGTGTCACACCGGCAGCACGCGCCTGCTCGAACTTTGCGGGCGTTACGGCCTCCCGCGGGTGCAGCGTGCCGCGCGAGCCCTGCTGGATTACTCCGAGAAAATGATGCGCGCATTTTTGGCGACCGCGCCTGCGGGAAGCTACGCCGCCGAGGACGTGCTCGATGACGATGGCGTCAGCGACGAACCGGTGCGCATCGCCGTGCGCATCACCTTTCCGCGCGCCACAAGAATCGCGGGCCGGAAGCCGCGACCCGTCATCATCGATTTCACCGGCAGCTCTCCGCAGGTGGAGGGCAGCATTAACGCCGTGGAAGCCATCACGTACTCCGCCTGCTTCTACGTTTTCCGCTGCCTGCTGCGCGAAGACGTTCCCGCAACCGCGGGATTGATGCGGCCCATTCAGTTGATCGCGCCCGAGGGGACCGTCGTCAATGCGCGTCCACCCGCAGCCGTGGCTGGCGGAAATGTTGAGACCTCGCAGCGCATCGTTGACGTGCTGCTGCGCGCGCTGGCCCAGGCGCTGCCCCAGCACATCCCCGCCGCGTCGTCGGGAACCATGAACAATCTCACCATCGGCGGCATGGACGACCGCAGCGGGAAGGCCATTCCGTTCGCGTACTACGAAACCGTTGCCGGAGGCTCGGGCGCCAGTGCCGCCCACGACGGCGTCTCGGGCGTGCACACGCACATGACCAATTCGCTTAACACGCCCGCAGAAGCGCTGGAATACAGTTATCCGTTAAGGGTGATGAAGTATGCGCTGCGCGCGGGCAGCGGCGGGGCAGGAAAACATCGCGGCGGCGACGGCATCGTCAGAGAAATGGAAGTGCTCGCCGATGCCACGGTGACCCTGCTCGCTGACCGGCGCAAGTCTCGACCGTACGGACTGGCGGGCGGCGAGGACGGAGCGCCGGGACGCACCGAGATACTTCGCGCCGATGGTTCCACCGAACTCATGCCCAGCAAGGGCAGCACGCGCCTGCGCCGCGGCGAACGCGTTCGCATCGAGACCCCCGGCGGCGGCGGCTGGGGCCAAGCGGAAGAGGACTGAGTCCGAACCTTCCTCTGCCCAGGTTAGCGTCCAAAACAGGGACGCGAACCTGGGGCACCGGGCTGACCCGCGCCGTGGGCATCCGGTTCCAATTCGGGAATCTGTGGACAAAAATGGGAGGAGATTTCCCATTTTTGTCTTGACCTGCCGCAGTTTCGTCCTACAGTTATCCTCAGTAAAAGCGCACGCTTCGAGACCCCTTCTGGATTATCGCGTGCGCTGGTGAGTGGGCAAAGCTACGACAGGAAAGATCGATCTGTCGCCGGCTCACCGTCCCCCAGTTGTCGAGCCCGCAGCGACTCCAACTCCCCGTACCTCTCGATCAAATGGTAATGCAAGTCGTACTAGGGAGGACTTCCAATGAAGAAACCACGAAGTTGTGGGTTGTTTACGTTCGTACGGGTTCGCCTTATCACGATACTAGTAGCTGTAATGGTCTGTGGCATGTTTGCCCAGCCAGCCTACGGTAACAGTTGGTGGTGGACCAGATTGCAACAGTATTATGTGACTGAAGATTACCGCAACGGATCAATAAGTGAACAGACCTGGAGGTTCACAATGGACAGCCTCGATGCGGAGTACGCGCGTGAACACCAGGGGCTTCTAAGTGTCGGTCTGGAGTCCAGTGTAATCGGGCCTTCCGGTGACACTCTGACCTTCGCTTGGCTATATGGCGGGGATACAATAGGCAGCGTCGAGTATCTGCAGTTTAACCCATCGTTGGATCCGGCTGATCTATCCTCCTATTCCCTCGTCGGGATCGGGACCGACCCAAACACAAATTTTGCCATAACCGTGCCCTACTCCGGGGCAGGCCGGACTATAACCTTTCTCGCCGAGCCTTTCGATGCATCCGGCGATCTAATCTATTCAGAAGATCCAGTTGATGGTCACAACCCTCCCGAGTGGGCGACGAATATGGCTCTAGGCGAAGTGACCGAGCCGATCCCGGAGCCAGCCAGCCTGCTGCTCCTTGGATCAGGAATTGGTCTGGTTGCGAAAAAACTGCGCAAGAAAGGATAGGTCACAATAATTGCTACGAACATTCTCCATCGGAGTTGACCGCGATTCCGGCTTTTAATTTCGGTATGGTGGGAAGATTAAGCTCAGTAGAGCTATTCTGTGAAGTCGGAAACACCTCCAAGGAGGGGGCGACGACCATGAGAAAGAGGATCTTCGGAGTTCTTGCGACTAGGGTAAGTTTGATGTTGTTCGGTCTTCTGTTGTCCTTAGGATCCGGCAGGGCGTATGCGGCCTGGTGCCCCAGGTTCGCGTCCGTCTTTTGGACGCTAACCTGGGATCACTGCACTCGGTAGTGGTCAAGGTGTAGATTGTTTTCATGCCACGTGGTCTGCGCCGGTTTCACGAATCCGGACAGTCGCATTTCATCACCTTCAGTTGTTATCGCCGCCAGCCCAAGTTCGCCAACGCCGCAGTTTACGACCTGTTCCCGCGTTGCCTGGAGGACATGCGTCGTCACTTCGACATGCGCGTCTACGGATACGTGGTGATGCCCGAACACGTTCACCTCCTGCTCAGCGAGCCGGAGCAGGGCACACTAGCCGAGGCGATCCATTACTTGAAGTTGTCGTTCGCAAAACGGCTGCGCAGCAGAACTATTCCCCAGGTTAGCGTCCAAAAGAAGGACGCGAACCTGGGGCACCGCGTTTCCCCACAGGCGGACGCGAACCTGGGGCACCGCGTTTCCCCAAAGGCAGACGCGAACCTGGAGCACCAACTGGGTTCGTTCTGGCAAAAACGCTACTATGACCGCAACGTAAGGGATGCGCGGGAGTTCATGGTGAAGTTGCGCTACCTGCACCGCAATCCAGTGAAACGTGGACTGGTGAAGGAACCAGGAGACTGGAAGTGGAGCAGTTTCCGGCATTATGCCTTCCGGGAGAACGGAGTGGTGGAGATCGAGTCGGAGTGGACGGCCAGAGATCGTGAGTTGAAAATGTTCGGCGGGCCGGCCCGGATCTTCCTCAGCCCAGGTTAGCGTCTAAAAGACGGACGCGAACCTGGGGCACCAGGCTGGGGTTAGAAACTCGAAACTGGAAACTCGAAACTGGCAACTGCCACTTGTCCTTTCGTAACTCGAAGCGGGAGAGCGATTCTGCTAGGCTCGGGCTATGACGAGGTTCCTGTTCTGGAATCTGAATCGGCACGACCTGCACGGCTTCGTCAGTCGCCTGGCGCGTCAGGAGAATGCCGACGTGGTCATCCTGGCCGAGTGTCCCACGTCGCCGGCCCAGCTGCTGGAGGAACTCAACGCCGACTCGTCCGACTACGCCGACGCGCCCGACTATCAGTACGCTCCCGGCAACTGTGGCCACCTGCTGTTCTTCACCCGCTTCGAGTCGAGTTTGCTGACGCCGCTGTTTGAGAGCCATCGCGTCTCCATTCGCCGCCTGGCGCTGCCCGAGTGCCAGAGCATCCTGCTCGCCGCCGCCCATCTTCCCGCCAAGATGAACTTCTCCGAGGAGAGCCTGCTGGTTGAGTCGGTACACCTGGCGCAAAGCATCGACGAGGTCGAGATGAGCGAAGGGCATCAGCGCACCATTCTGCTGGGCGACATGAACATGAATCCTTTCGAGGCGGGGATGGTCATAGCCGGCGGCCTGCACGCGGTGATGAGCCGGCGCGTGGCGTCCCGCATGACGCGCCTGGTGCAGAAGCAGAGATACAAGTTTTTCTACAATCCCATGTGGAACCATTTCGGCGACAACGGCGAGGCGGGCGGGACGTTTTACTACGAGGGCGCCGAGCACCTTTGCTATTACTGGAACCTGTTCGACCAGGTGTTGCTGCGCCCCGATCTGCTGGATGGCTTCGCAACGGAGAACGTGCGCATCCCCACTTCGATCCGGGATTTTTCGCTGTTGCAGGAGGACGGGCAGCCCGACAAAGAGACGATGTCGGACCATCTGCCGGTGACGCTGGAGCTGAAATTTTGAAGGAGGGCGCGATGCCTGACAGCAACGATTTTTGGCCGGCGAACATTGCCGACTCCAACCTGACCACGCCGGCCACCATCTTGAAAGAGCAAGCCACCCTGCTGGGCGAGAAAACGCGGCAGTTGGTGAAGGGCGAAGTCGTCACCCAGGCCACGGGCGATATCTTCGTCCACTACTTCTATATTGCTGCGCCCACGCTCAACTACCGGTTCGAGTTGTTCAAGGTTTCTCACACCGTCAACTTTTATCCTTTGACCCTGACCTATCTGAATAGTGCCAGGCCGATCAAATCCGAGGAGGAGTTCAAAGAGACGTTGAAGCAAATCTTCGCCGCGCAGCACACCCTCAACGTGGTGCACTCCATCCTGGCGCAAGTCCGCTCGTGAAGGCGCAAAAGAAGATCGAGTCGGGTGCTCACCCGGCCAGGGTTAGCGTCCAAAAGAAGGGATGCGAACCTGGACACCGGGCTAAGCTCTTTCGCGCCTACGGCGCTGGTTTTCGTGCTGTTTGTTCCACCTGCGAAGTAGGGCCGAGGGTTGCGACACAGTTTCTAAAGCCCACCTCGTTATGAAGGTCCCGACGGCACGGCTGAAGCCGTGCCCTGGAACAAACCGATTCTTGAAACGCGCTCCAGGTGATTCCCTTATCATGTGCCTATGAAGATCACCCTTTCTCTGGATGACGGGCTGATGAGAGAAGTCCGAAAAATCGCGGCCCATCGAGATACCACCTTGACCGGGTTAATTCGCGACCACCGGCAAAAGCTGGTTACTGAAAATGCGGACGCCGGTCGGAAACGCCGAGAAGTCGAGGCCCTGGAACAAAGCTTCCGACAACTCCAGGTCAGAGTAGGAACGCGGAGTTGGAAACGGGATGAGCTGCACCATCGACCACAGGCCGGTCAATGAGGCCAAGCAAGAGCACCGACGAGTGAGCTACCGTAGATAAGGAGATCGGACCCATGCCCGACGAGGGCCGCGTGGCGGCGCTGAAAGAGATACTGGACGCAAATCCCGATGACGCCTTTGCGCGCTACGCGCTAGGGTTGGAGTACTCGGGCGCGGGCGAGACCGACGCAGCGCTCGCCGAGTTCCAGCGCTTGCTGGCGGCCCACCCCGACTACACCAACGGGTACTTCATGGCAGCGCAGGCGCTGGCGCGCGCCGAGCGCAAGGAGGAAGCGCAGGCGCTGTTGCAGCAAGGCATCGAATGCGCCCGCCGCACCCGAAATCAGCACGCGCTGGCGGAGATGGAAGCCATGCTCGACGAACTGGAGCGCGGGTAGGGGTGAGCTGAACAGGGTGGGGGAAAAGAGATGTTCGGGCAGTGCGGTGCTTCAGCTTTGAAAGGGCGCGGCTGAACAGGCTGCTGAAAAAGACGGAAAAGCAGATCCCTCGCGGGCTGAAGCCCGCTCGTGATGACAAAAATGAAAGCCTTAGCGGCACGGCTGAAGCCGTGCCCTTTCAAATCGCATCCGCACACGGAGTTTTTCAGCAGCCTCTGAAGCCGTGCCCCTTCAAAGCGTGAGATCATGATGAATAACGCGGGCCTGAAGGCCTGCACTACCTGAGCAGATTTCAAACTTTTTCCGCAGCCTGTGAAGCTGTGCCTCTTCCTCAGCGACTTGTAAGATAGCTTCAGATGAACATCGATCAATTGACAGTTGATTCCGCCCGCACCGCGGTGCTGGAGAAGCAGACCACGGCGACTGCGCTGGTGGACGCCTTTTACCAGAAAATCGACGCCGAAGATGCCGCCATTGGCGCTTATCTCACCTTGTGCAAGGAGCGCGCGTATCGGCAGGCGGCGCGGGTTGACGCGCTGGCCGACAAAGGCGACGCGCTGCCGCCGCTGGCTGGCGTTCCCATCGCGGTGAAGGATGTCTTCGCGACCAAAGACGTGCGCACCACCGCGGGTTCCAAGATCCTGGCGAACTTCATCTCCCCGTACGACGCCACGGTGGTGACGCGGCTGGAAGAGGCCGGGGCCATCATTCTGGGCAAGACCAATTGCGATGAGTTCGCCATGGGCTCGTCGAACGAGAATTCCGGCTTTTATCCGGTACACAATCCGCGCGATCACGCGCGCGTGCCGGGCGGCTCCTCGGGCGGATCGGCTGCGGTGGTGGCTGCGGGAACCGCGGTGGCTTCGATCGGTTCCGACACCGGCGGCTCAATTCGGCAGCCGGCGGCGTTCTGCGGCGTTGTCGGTCTGAAGCCCACCTATGGACGGGTGTCACGCTACGGACTGATCGCCTTCGCGTCGTCGCTCGATCACGTGGGGCCGTTCGGCAAGAGCGTGAAAGATACAGCCTTGATGTTGCAGCGCATGGCGGGCCGCGAGCCACTAGATTCGACATCGGCCGACGTTCCGGTGCCCAACTATCTCGACCAGATTGAACAGCCGGTGCGCGGCTTGCGAATCGGAGTTCCGGAAGAATATTTCGGCGAGGGGCTCGATGCGGAAGTGCGCCGAGCTGTCGAAGCCGGCATTCAGGAGCTGGCCAAGGCCGGATGCGAGATCGTTCCGATATCGCTGCCCAACACGAAATACGCCATTCCCACGTACTACGTGGTCGCCACCGCCGAAGCCTCGTCGAACCTGGCGCGCTATGACGGCGTGCGTTACGGGGTCCGCGCGACGGATGGCAAGACCCTGGCGGAAATGTACCGGCGCACGCGGGACGCGGGTTTCGGAGCGGAAGTCAAGCGGCGTATCATGCTGGGCACCTACGTTCTTAGCGCGGGATACTACGATGCCTATTACCTGAAGGCGCAACGGGTACGGCGTTTGCTGGGCAGCGACTTTCATCAGGCGTTCACCAAGGTGGATGCCATCGTTACGCCCACCGCGCCGACGCCCGCATTCAAACTCGGCGAGAAGATGGACGATCCACTCGCCATGTATCTGGCGGACATTTTCACGGTGACGGCGAACCTGGCCGGTATTCCGGGAATTTCGATTCCCTGCGGCAAGAGCAAGGAAGGTTTGCCGATCGGGATGCAGATACTGGGAAAGCACTTCGACGAGCCCATGGTGTTGCGCGTGGGGCACGCGGCGGAACACGCGCTGGCGGGGAGGATGGACGGGTAAGCAACAGCAGATTCCTCGCTTCGCTCGTAATGACAAATCTATAGGCCAGCGTGATGACAGTTCCACTGGCGAGCCGACAACCGCAGGTCCTTCGACTGCGCGCCCGCCCGAACTGCAGAAGAAGAAGGTCGGAAATTCTTTGCGGGCGCTCCGCTCAGGATGACATCTCCAAACCTACGAAATGTCTTCGTAATAGCGTTCGCCGGCGCAAGTGCGGCACAGGATTTTTCCGTCACGCCGTACTTCGCGCTGGAAGTTGATGCCTTCGCCGCATTGCGCGCACACGATGCGCTCGCCTTTGTAGCCGGGCAATTCCTCGGGCGGCAGAGCGACCTTGACCCACTGCACCGTGAACAGGTCGGCGTTCGTTATCTCGCGATAGGCCAGCATCTGCTGCAGGTTCTTGTTCTCGATTTCAGGATGCATTTGCCGCGCCAGCGTTTTCGAACTTTCCCGCGCGCAGACCCGCACCGCGCGCTGCGAGGCGAGATCGACAAAGGTCGCCGCCACTTTGCCCCAGTCACGGAATTTGAGCGCCCGCTTGCCCAACCGGCAGCCGGTCACGACGGCCACCGCGTCGGTGGCGCAGCGGTCAATCTCCACAAAGGTGATGAGACGCTTGCGATCTTTGCCGCGCGGATCGTCGATGCCCAGCAGTTCCAGCCCGAGCATGGCCAGACGAACGCCCAGCACCTGCCCGGCACAGAGATGTCCGTGGGCTTCCTCAGCGTCGTGCAGCAGTTCGTCAAGGCTCTTCAATGGAAGCTCGCACTCCGTCTCATGGTTCGTCGGAATCGTCGTCGGCCACTTCGTCAACAAAGCGGCCCCGCACGCTCACGCTAAGCTTGTCACCAGCTTTGGGAAGGAAGGTCACACGCGCGGGTTGACGCTCCCAGTGCGGGGCGGCGCAATCGGAGTCGGGTTGGTCTCCGCCGCTCGCCTTTCCCAGTTCTTTACGATACAGCGGCTTCCTGACGCCAATTTGCACGACCACGGCGTCGAGTTTTTCACCATTGGCGGTGGTGCCGCAGTACGCCGCATAGTCGCGGTACCAACTTACCTCAGAGTAGAACGGATCGAAATCGGGCAACTTGATGGGCGTGATCTTGCCGGAACTGCGGTCCACCAGCAGCCACCCACCCAGCTGCCAAAGCCATTTGGGAGACTTGTGGGCCTCGTCGGGAAGTGCGTCATTGATGCGAAAAGCGCGGCGCACCACGAACTGGCGGTCGGTGACCTCGTGGGACTTGCCGGTCGTAAACTCTTTCAGCTTGGCATCCACAAAAAGCGGACTGACCGCGATGTCCATCGTCTTGGTTTCCGCAGCGCCGAGGAACAGCTTGACCGGCTGCGGCTTTCCCAGGCTTACCACGTGGGGTTTGGACGCAGCGCTGGCGGCAACATTCAACACCAGCAGGACGCCGAGAAGGTGAGCGGTGCGCATGGCTAAGGGAAGGCTAATCCCGGTTCGTCGCCGCTGCAAGTCCGTCCGGCGTTCTGGCCGGGGTGAGGGTTCGCATCTTTGCCGGTCACGTTGCACCGCCTTCCCAACAAACATCCACCCTCTGACAACTGGAATACAATAAGCCAGCGTCTAAGTTGCAGATGTATTACAGCTTCATCATTCCGGCTTACAACGAAAGCGAACGGCTGGCTACTTCGCTTCCCAAAGTATTCGCCTACATCCGGGAACGGCAAATCCAGGCTGAGGTGATCGTCGTGAATGATGGTTCCAGCGACGGTACTGCCGAAATTGCGCGCAGCTTTGCCAGCCGATATCCCGCGACCCGATTGCTGGAGAACCCCGGAAATCGCGGCAAAGGCTACAGCGTGCGCAATGGCATGTTGCACGCCCACGGCGACGTTCTGCTGTTTACGGACGCGGACTTGTCGTCGCCCATTTACGAAGCGACCAAGCTGTTCGCGGCAATTGAGGGGGGCGCGGACGTCGCCATCGGCTCGCGCTGGCTGCTGGCTGCACTGCAAACTGAGCGGCAGCCATGGTATCGGCAGTTGTATGGACGGCTGTTCAATCTGGCGCTGCGTATGGTTCTGGGATTGAAGTATCGCGACACCCAATGCGGCTTCAAGGCGTTTACCCGCGCGGCGGCTCAGACCGTCTTCTCGCGGCAACGCGTCGAGCGCTGGGGATTCGACCCCGAGCTGCTGTTTCTGGCCAACAAATTCAAGCTGCGCACCGTCGAGGTCGCGGTGGAGTGGGCACACGATCACCGTTCCAAGATCAATCCTATTCGCGACGGGTTGAAGATGGGCGTGGAGGTGCTGGCGGTCCGCTGGAACGATCTGCGGGGGTTATACGAGCAGCCTTCCACGACCATCGAGGAGCCGCAAATTCAGCCGGTGGCCCCCGCCGAAATCGCAAAATAAGATGGGTTTAAACGAGTTGGTTGGTGACAAACCAAGTTAGCCCTGTACGATAAGATGGTCATTGACCGGAGGCGCACCCCGGCGCTACGGTTAAGCGTCTAATTGCAAGGTGACTATGGTGAAAAAAGACCCACGCTGCGAAGCTCTGCGCAATGCCCCTTTGGATTCTTGGATTGCCTTATCGGATGATGAAACTCGCGTTGTAGCTCAGGGCCTGACCTATCAGGACGTGGCCGACGAACTTGACCGAATTGGCGATAACAGTGCCGTGATCCTCAAGACGCCCCCTCGCTGGCTCCCGCTGGCGGTTTGATGAGGGCTGCGTATCGCACGTTTCCTGGCCCAGACGGAAGCATCCTTTATTATCCCCTCATCCGTGTAAGGGTGGGTAAAAAGCGCGGACGGACGACCCGATTTTTTGAGGCACTGGTGGACTCAGGGGCGGCGGAGTGCATGTTCCCGGCGTCCATTGCTTCTGCAATCGGCATAAACATCGAATCCGGCAAGAAGGACTCCAGAAACGGTATTGGCGGGACCCAAGACGTGTGGATACATCCCATAGTGCTTTACGTTGGGGAACACGCGCTTCACATCAATGCCGCCTTTGCCAAGACGCTCCCCATAGCGGGTTTGCTGGGCCAGGTTGGGTTCTTCGAGCATTTCAAGATCACATTCGATCCGACCAGCGATCCCCCCGGCCTTGAACTGGAACGAGTTCATAAAACCTGACTGCGCTTCAGATTTGATAAGCAGCCCCACTACGTCCCGATTAGAACCGCTGGATTGGCACAATTTCTCATTCTAAATTTTGTAGCCTCCGAGCAATCTCCGCATCTGCTCTAGGAGCGGCAACGTGGCACCACGCCCCGAAGTGGGGCACAGCCGCAACGTTCGCTTTCTGCATCTCACGGGCGATTCACATTTGCAGGTTTATGCACAGCATCAGTCCAATTCGCGATCTGCCTGCGCCGCCTCAAGGCGAGGCCTCGTTGCTGGAGAAGTATCTGGCGCTGCGGGAGACCTCTCTCCAGATCTGTGCTCCCCTGAGCGTGGAAGATCACGGCCTGCAGCCGATGCCCGACGCCAGTCCCGCCAAGTGGCACTTGGCGCACACCACCTGGTTCTTCGAGACTTTTCTTCTGGCCGAGCACCTGCCCGACTATCGCCCCTTCCATCACGCATTTCGCAATCTGTTTAATTCGTATTACAACGCCGTGGGCGATCGGCCGCTGCGGGCCTTGCGGCACACCTTGTCGCGCCCTGGATTGGACGAAGTACATGCCTATCGCGCGTACGTGGACGATGCCATCGTGCACATCCTCACAACCGAGCCTGCGCCCGAGCTGGTCGCGCTGATTACGCTGGGAATCAACCATGAGCAGCAGCATCAGGAGCTGATCGTCACCGACGTCAAGAACGGGCTGTGGACGAATCCACTGCGGCCGGCGTTTCTCCCAACGTTAGAAAGTCACCGCGCACCGAGTGCCTCTGCCTCCGTCCCGCCCATCGAGTGGCGCAGTTTCGACGAAGGAATTTACAGCGTGGGTTTTGCCGGCGAGGGCTTCGCGTTCGACAACGAAGGCCCGCGTCACAACGTTTATCTCGAACGATTTCGCCTGGCTTCCCGGCTGGTGACCAACGGCGAGTATCTGGAATTCATGCGCGACAACGGCTACGGCACAGCCGAGCTGTGGCTTTCCGACGGCTGGGACTGCGCGCGCAGCAATCAGTGGAGCGCGCCGTTGTATTGGGAGCAGCGCGTTGGCGATTGGTGGCATTACACCGTAGAAGGCATGAAGCCGTTGGAATTGAGCGAGCCGGTTTGCCACGTCAGCTACTACGAGGCCGACGCCTTCGCTCGCTGGGCGGGGGCGCGGCTGCCTACTGAATTCGAGTGGGAAGTTGCCGCGCGATCGTGCCGGGTGGCGGGCAATCTGCTGGAGAGCGGGCATCTGCATCCGCGTGCGCAGAAGGAAGAGGCAGCGGCGCCAGCCGAGCCGCTGGCGCAGATGTTCGGCGATGTTTGGGAATGGACGGCCAGCGCGTATGGGCCCTATCCCGGCTTCAAGCCGGCCGCGGGGGCCGTCGGCGAGTACAACGGCAAGTTCATGTGCAATCAGATGGTGTTGCGCGGCGGCTCCTGCGCCACGCCGCAGTCGCACATTCGCGCCACCTATCGCAACTTCTTTCCGCCCCATGTGCGCTGGCAATTTATGGGCATACGGTTGGCCAATGGCAACTAGCAAGCAACTTCAGTTCCTGGCGAACGACGCAATCGCGCTGGAAGTATTCGAGGGCCTGAGTGCGACGCCCAAGCGGCTGCCGTCGAAGCTGTTTTACGACCACATCGGCTCGGCGCTGTTCGAGCAGATCACCGAGTTGCCGGAGTACTACCTCACGCGCACCGAGCGCTCGATCCTTGAGAGCTTCGCGGGCGATATCCTGCAGCAAGCCGGAACGTCGCTGACGCTGGTCGAACTCGGCGCCGGCACCGCCAGCAAGACCTGCATTCTGATTGAGGAGCTGCTGCGCCGGCAAAGCCGCGCGCTGTTTTATCCCATTGACGTTTCGCCTTCCGCGTTGCAGGAAGCGGAAGCGCAACTCGGACGGCAATTCCCCGGGCTGCGGGTCAATCCCATCGTCGCCGATTACACCGGAGGCGTGCCCGCGCTGGGCCGCATCAGCGGGCGCAAGCTGGTGCTCTACATCGGATCGAGCATTGGGAATTTCGAGCCCGACGAGTCGGTGCGGATTTTGCGCCGCATTCGCCGGACGCTGCGCGCGGGTGACGCTCTGCTGCTGGGCGCCGATTTCGCCAAGAGTCCGAAGATCCTGCTGCCCGCCTACGACGACTCGCAGGGAGTGACCGCGGAGTTTAACAAGAACATTCTGGCGCGCCTGAATCGCGAGCTGGATGCCGACTTCGAGGTCGATCGCTTCCGCCACGTCGCGCTGTGGAACCGCCGCCAGTCGCGCATCGAGGCGTATCTTGAGAGCACCACCGCGCAAACGGCGTTCATTCCGGCGCTCGACCTGGACCTATCGTTCGCACCCGGAGAACGCATCCACACCGAGAACAGCTACAAGTACACCGACGCCATGATCGAATCCATCCTGCGCGAAAGCGGCTTCACCCTGGAGCACACCTGGTGCGACCGACGGAAATGGTTCGGGGTACACCTGGCGCGGGTGTAGGGCTGCTCTTTTCTGTCTGTCATGCTGGGCGAGGTCACCGCGGCGACCGAGTCGAAGGACCCCTGTTGCGGCAGGATCACAACACAGCCACTTAGACTTCTCTTGACAATATATACGAATAGACGTATTTACGTATAATGACAGGATCGGAGCGCCCCTAGTATGGGTCGGTTCCAGCCGGAGGGACCTGCGCAGCTTCCCGCGCGCGGTCCGGCGCGACATCGGGCAGGCCCTGTACACCGCGCAACAGGGAGAAACCGATCTATCGGCAAAACCGCTGCGCGGTTTCGGCGGAGGGTCTGTACTTGAAGTGATCGCGGAGCACCACGGCGACACTTGGCGCACGGTTTATGTGGTCCGTTACGCGGAGGCAATCTACGTCTTACATGCTTTCCAGAAGAAATCGAAGAGCGGGATCGCCACACCCAAGAAGGACATTGACCTCATCCATCGCCGCCTGGCCGAAGCCGAACGGCTCCATAGAGGAAGGCAGAACTGAAATGACTACGAGAGCGAAAAAGCCTATTAGGGCAGAAAAAAGCAGCGGAAATGTTTTTGCCGACCTCGGTCTTCCCCATCCCGAACAGGAGCTGTTGAAAGCAAAACTCACGTTACAGATTTACCGTCTCATCAAAAGGCGCGGCCTCCGACAAGCCGAAGCCGGAAGAATCCTCGGTATCAAGCAGCCTCACGTCTCTGCCTTGATGCGCAACCGCTCTGGCGCTTTCTCCGTCGAACGGCTTATGGACTTTCTTATCGCTCTCGGCCAGGACGTGAAGATCACCGTAAGACCCACGCGCAAGGAGCACGGCGAAGTATCGGTCATTGCGTGATCGCGGATGGTACACCCTAACATTCTGGGGGAGAGCACGTCATGATGGTTGCCTGGGCCACGCGCTGTGGGTTCGCATTACCAAGCAGGCAACTGCCCCGCCCTAGCCAAAACCAGGCTAGAACGGGGCACCCCATGTTTAACAAGAGCTTTGGCCGGGCCACCCGCCATTCTATCCTGCAGACGTCTTTTGCGGTTGAGGACCAAGAAAGAGACGCCGGTGCCCAGGCAGTGAAAACCGTAGGAACTGGAAATGCTTGAGGCCGGGCGACTGCATGTATAATGCCTCTGTTCGAGGGATCAAGATGAAAACCTCGGTTACTATGGCGAGCTGCCGGTCCAACAGTTTGTCGTGCCACCCTTGAGGATGAGTTGTATGTCCGCAAACCCCAATCTCCATTCCGACTTGAACTCCACAGACCTCGAGAAGGCCTACTCGAACCTTTCTGCCACAGAGCGGGACCTACTGATTAAGACGGCCCAAGAGGTTAGAAACAGAGCGTACGCCCATTATTCGAAATTTCGCGTTGGCGCTGCAGTGTTAACGCAGAGTGGGAGGATTTTTGCTGGCTGCAATGTGGAAAATTCCTCGTACCGGCTGACTACCTGCGCTGAACAAGCCGCAATTTCCAACGCCGTTGCCCAAGAAGGCAAGAATATGAAGATTCGCGCCGTTGCGGTCACTGCTGGCGAGGATATTCCTTGTTCGCCCTGTGGGGCATGCAGACAGATGATCTTCGAATTTGGGCCGGATGCCAGAGTCTTATTCAGCACGAAGGAAGGGGAAGCTGACTGGTCCATAGAAGATCTTCTTCCCGAGGGATTTCGCCTCAATGAGTGATAAGAAAGAGAACGAACAAAAGTCTCTCCTTGGCGATTTCTTCAAGCCTATCGGCGCGGGTATCGCGAAGGACCCCCTCCTGTCGACTCTCGTAGGGATACTGATAGTTGCGGGATGGTTTCTGGCGAACCCTGCTGTCAGTGGGGCAAGATTGACGGCCTTTGTGGTGATTGCTCTCACTCTGGTCGTCGGGTTACTTGTGTTTCTCTTCAAGCGGGGGACAGGGGTGCAAAGGGAACAAATTCGCAAGATGTCACAAGCGACAGTCAATATGAATCCAAATACGGTGGAGCATGCAGGGCAATTGGCCGAGGAGGCAAGGCAAGGTATCCGTCGCATTCTACGGGGTGCGGCCGAGGAAACAGCTGACCTGTTGGGTGTGCCGAAGGGGCTGGTACGAGCCAACCTGTTCGGGGTTGATGGCGACAGAAACATGCGGGTTTTGCGGGGGCTCACCCATAACATGAACCGGGATGAGGAGCTGACGATTTCCATGCCGGTGGGCTATGGGAGCACAGGGATTTGCTTTGACACGGGAAAGCCGAATATCGCTGTTTTTCGCGAGAATTGGGGGAGGGCGGTGATTGCCGGATCTGAGTTATCTAAGGTCCATCCGGATCTGCGATGGATCGTCTCGGTGCCCGTTCTGATCACCACCGGTGCCGGGGCTAAGCCTTTCTGGGTCTTGAATGTGGACGGTCTCAATGAGAGGAAGACCGAAACGCAGCTACAACCGGTGGTACCGAATCTATTCAACTGGAGCCAACTGATTTCGCTTATACTAGCTAGTACTGTGAAAAAGGGGGAGTCGTGAAGCTAACAGAGGAACCCGGTCGTCCTGAGGAATCTTCGAAACAGTTATTTCAGGTAACGGACGTTGATCCGAAGGATATCCCCGAGCCGTCCCAGAAATTTTTCGACGTTGTTGGCGAGCTGAAGGGATTGTCTTTCGTAAACCGATTTACTGCAGACACGTTTACAGACCAGGTGCGACAGCGCTTTGCAACCATCAAACGGTAAGCGGCCGCCCAGACCCATCCTTGGTGTCGACCTGGACAATGTGCTGACTCGTACAGATGCCTTGATTCGGCAGCTGATCGAGGAGATGTTTGGAACCAAGCTAAGCCAAAGCGACATCAAGCACTTCGATTACCATCTTTGCGGTGTGACAAGAGACCAAGAACGAGAGGTCTTTGGACGATTCCATGAAAAAGAATGCGAGAAGGTCGCGCTGATTGAAGATGCCTTGGCCGCGCTGAAAACGCTCAACCATTTTTTTGATATCCACATTGTCACAGGCCGACCATCTGAGACCCGAAGGTTGACGATCGAGTGGCTTACGAAGAACAGCATCCCCTACAGCGAGCTCGATTTTCGCAAAGAGAAGCACATGAGCAAGGTCCACTTTAAGGCCTTCGTTGAGGACCATCGGGAACATGCCTATGCGATGGCTCGTCGTTCGGTTAAAAGCTTCCTAATCAACTACCCTTGGAACCAGCCCAATCCCGTCGACCCGCCCAACGTCATCCGGGTCGACACATGGCAGGAAATCCTGGAAGAACTTACCTGACACGAAATGCACCTTGTGCCCCAGGTTCGCGTCCGTCTTTTGGACGCTAACCTGGGCAGAAGAAGCATTGTGCCCTCGTTAGCTGTGCGCCAGACGCCTTACAGCCAGGCTCAGCATCAGACGCGTCATCCCGGTGAAGATCATGCTGATTCCGACCAGCGTACCCATCACCCATAACGAGCTGGAGGGCCACTGGCGCCAGACCAGCAGGCCGAGGACCAAGGTGACGATGCCGTCGAACAGAATCCAGCCCGATCCCGGGATAGCGCGGGTTGAGAAGTAAGCCACCAGGTCGAACACTCCCTCCACCACAAAGAAAATTGCCAGCACCAGAGTGAATGCGGCAACCCCCAGCACGGGATGCAGCAGAAAATAGCCACCGGCGATCAGATACAGAACCGCGACCAAAAGCTTCCAGAGTATGTGCCCGACGCCTTTCGACTGGAAGGCATGGATGAACTGAAATACGCCGCTGAAGACGATCAGCCAGGCGATGACCAAAACCACACCCCACGAGGTAGCGAACGGGATCGCGATGGCCAGGAAACCGAAGACGATGAGCAGAATCGCCCACACAATTGACATTCCGGAGCCGGGGTTGGAGAGTCCTGTTTGTGCCATGTTCTGAATTCCTCCTTGCAGCCGATCTCATGTTAGCAGCTTGGTGCTGGGGCACCACGCAGCAGGGATGTGTGTCTACCCGTTACAAGTTCCTGCCAAGGAACGCGGACGCAGCACCCCGGCTAGGCCCGCCCAGCGCGCTGGCGCGAGATCTTCGTGTACCGGGTGGTGAAAATTGTGGCGCCAACCATAGTGAGTAGAGGGGCGAGGACGCCAACCACCAGAGGTTTATTGCGCGGATTCAGGGCGATGGCCGCCAAGACGATGTTGACGGAAAACGCAAGTCCCCAGGCCACGCTGATGACCCAGTTGGCGTGGAGGAAGCCGACAGTATGCCAGCTCTCAGGGGGCGCCGATTCGCGCGCATATTGCTGGGAGAATGGAACGCCTACAAGGATCGATGTCCAGGTCACACCGGCGTATAGCCCCCAGATAACCACCGAACTGTAGGCTGGAAACGCGGCCGACCGAATTAGAAATGTCGCGATCGCCGCGATGACAAAGTAGCCCAACAAAACCCAGTCCATTAGCTTGACTTTAATATGACGGCTGGCTTCCAGCGACAGCAAGCCCAGGCTGGCGAGAACTCCGAAAGCTACTCCCGCCGGCCAATGTCGCAGGCCGGCCAGAAAGCCGTAAACCACCCACACGACAAATTGCATCTTCAGAAGCATGCGCGAAAATCGATCGGCGCTCATGCCCGCATTATACTGGCGGCCTCCACCGGTGAGAATAGGAGTATGTCGTGCGTCCGGCGCCTTGGTCGTGTAAACCTTGTCCCAATGTGTGGTTGCATCCATGGGAAGCACGCTGTGGCCAACAAGTTTACACCCGAAATTATGTCGGGCAATGAAGTCTGCGATAGGCGCAGGGCGTTACCATTTTCGGGTATCTGGCCGGGGGCGCCAAGCTAGAATGTTCCTCGAAAGAGGGCGAACAAATCTAGACATAGGTGAGCCAATATTACCGGCACGATTCTTCGGGTTCGTACATAGTAAATTGAGAACACCGTGAACACGAAGGTCAGCGCCAGCACGCCCGCCAGCCCTTGATATAAGTGATAACTCATCTGGGCAACAACGCTAACAATGACCGCCAGCCCACGGCTTCGACTAACATCCATGATTTCTGACATGGTATAAGCACGAACGATCAGCTCCTCGAAGAACGGATTCAAACAAATGAATGCAAGCGACAGAAAGGACACTCCAAATCCGAACATTGGGTGCAGTGACTTGGGCGCCAGGAAGTGTCCCGAGTATGCCCGATAAGAGTATTGGATTGGAACCAACAGGAGGTAGGTGACTACACCGGCCGTTATGAGAAGTCCGAGTGCCCTGGGAATATCAGCGAACTCAAGCTTCCATCCAAGATCCTTCCAAGTCTTGCCTTGCCTACTCATCACGTACCAGAGCACCGTCAGCGAGGTCACCTCCGTTATCAAGGCGCCAACGAGTCGAAAGTGTTGTTGCATTGGTGCAGTCGGTGCGATGCCACCGAGCAGGAAGTAAACGGAGCCAGCAATTGGCATTGGAAGGCTCACCCACAGGACTAGTCCGAGATTCTGCAACCGCTGGGGTAAGCTCTGCCCATGTGCAGGTTGGGTTGCTGGAGCTAATACAGTTTCACCCGGTGAAGCCGGGGCAGTGGATGGGCGTATGGCCGTAGACATGTGGTTCGAGTTCAGCCGGGATTTCCATTCTGTCCCAGCCGTGAGCGATTATGCCTTCGTTCCCCTTGGAAAACAACCTATTTCATCTCTCAAGTGAGACCTTCGACGGCGTGATGCCTGGTCCCCCCAGGTTCGCGCACCCTCACTTCTGTCGCACGTAGCCGTACATGTAGTCGGTGATCGCGGGGGACTTTGCAATCGGCACCGAGGTTTTGAGCGAGTCCGCCAGCTTGGTCGGAGCGGTGCCCGGCAATGCTTCGTTGGTAAGCAGAAAGCCGCCAGGCTTGATCATGGTTGCGAGGTTGGCGCGCGCCAGCGACTGTTCCAGTCCGCCGTAATAGACGAAGATGTTGGTGCCGATCACCAGATCAAATTGCTTATCCGGCGGCAGCGCCAGAGTCTGGAACACGACGTTCATATCCACGGGAATGACCCTGAGCACGACCGCGGGCCGAACGCTGACGGCGCGATTCCAAATGTTTCCCGCCGCCTCCGGAACCGGAATTCGCGTGCCCGGCTTGCCAACCCTGTCTCCCAGCTTCTGCCAATATTCGATGAAGCCGTTGTGGTACTCCTGGCTCCATTGGTCCGAGGGGCTGGACAGCAACTGGATGGTGTAGGGCTTGCCGGCAGTGGCGTCCTTGCGGGCGCGCTCCAGGTGCCGGTTCACCCGCGGGCTGATGTCGAAGGTGGTGACCTCGATGGTAGCGGGGTCGGCCAGGCCCAGCCGGGCCAGCGAGTCGATCACCGCGAAGGGCTGGGTGCTTTGTGGAGGATAAAAGTCGGAGCCGGACTTCTTGTTTACAAAATCAAGGCCGGGACCGACGATCGCGATGCGATGCACGCTGCCCGGCTTCAGCAGCCCCTGGTCCATCATGTGCTTGAGGTGCAGCTCGATGGTGTAGTCGGGATAAAGATTGCTGTCGGTCGAGATGCCGCGGTCCTTGAAGGCCTGGTAGGGGTTGGTCTTGGCTTGCACCCGGGCGCGGGCCACATCGTCGCGCCAGCGCGCCAGGTTGGCCAGCAGGTAGGCTTTGACTTTCTTCTGCGCCTCGGGAGTCTTCAGGCTGAAGCCTTTGCGTTCCAGCAGGGCCCGCATTTCCAGCATGCCTTCGCTGGGATGCGGAGTGGCCAGCGCCCGCACCAGATCGTTGGCCCGCCGGTCGGCGATGGAATTGATGGCAGTGCTGCGTCCATACTCGCCCAGATCTTCGTAGGTGATGGGCGGTTCCTGGGTAAAGGTGACGCCCATGCGCAACAAATTGGTGAGCGTGTTTTCCTCGCCCTCTTCGATGCGGCTGCGAATTTCCTTGTCCTCAGTGCGGACCCACTTGTCCCAAGTAGCGGCGGTGAGCGAGGCTTTCAGTTCGGGCGGCAAGGAGCTGCGCATGGCCTCAAGCACAGGCTGGGCGGAGGAAAACGAAACGAATTGCGGAGTCTGCGCCAGCGCCCGGCAGAATGTAAGAGAGCAGAAGAGGAACAAGCAAAGTGTCTTGCCAAGTTTGCTGGGCATAGGGGTCAATACAGGGCGTGCTCCGCGGCGGCTAAGGTTTTCATTGCGACATGGTCATAATACTATGCGGGTATCGCGTAACTTTGCTCAGGGCTTCTTCCTCGTACGCCGTCGCACCCACTCGCTCCACGCAGGTTCCGCGATCTCGCCGGCAGCGGCGCGCAGAACCATCGCCGTCTCTTCGGCTTCGCTGCAACTGAGTTCCCAGCCGTTCAGCTCGAGAAAAACCACCATCGCCGCCAGTGCGGTGCGCTTGTTGCCATCGAGGAATGGATGGTTTCGCAGTAGCCCCCAAGCATACGCGGCGGCCAGACTGGCCACCGATGTGGTCCGTCCATAGGCAGCCAGGTTCCGAGGTCTGGCCACGGCGGATGCAAGCAGTCCCTCAGCGCGAAGCCCGGACACTCCGCCATAGCGCGCAATCAGTTCCTCATGGATGGCCTCGACGGCTTTCGCGGTTAGCCATCGCAGCCGCTTCACTTCGCCAGTTCTCGATAGCTGTTGCGGTGCCGAGGCTCAGTCCGGCGGAAGGCTTCAACCTGCTCGGAGAAATCGGCGTCAAAAGGCGACAGTTCGATCCCGGCGCTCGTCTCGGCGAGACTCAATACGCTGCCTTCGGTCAGGCGAAGGCGTTCGATGACCTGCTTGGGCAGCAGGACTCCGTAGCCGTTGCCGATCTTGCGGAGTTTGGTGTGCATGGAGGGGATTATAACATTAGTTATAATCAGTAGTCAGTAGCCAGTTGCCGGTTGCAGAGCGAAGCGCAGAAAAGATCGGGGCTTTAGCCCTTGCAAGAACAAGTCCTTCAGGGGCTGAAGCCCGGTCATTGGTAGCTCATTGCGGCACGGCTGAAGGCGTGCCCTGATACAAAACGACACTGACAACTGGATACTGGCAACTGACTACTGACAACTGGCTACTGACTACTGGCTACTGACTACTGGCTACTGGCTACTGACTACTGACTACTGACTACTGGCTACTGCCCTTCTGCCCGCTTGCGCAGGAAGGCTGGAATCTCCAAATCGTCCGAGTCATAGGTGATGTTGACGCTGCTGCTCACGGTGTCAATCGTGGGCGGCTCCTCTCGACCGGCAGCGGCGGCCCGTGCCTGCATTTGCGCCTCGTCCATCGGCTCGGCGTGGCGCACGATTTCGGAATCGATATCGTCGAGATTGTCGGGAATGTATGGCACGGCCCGCGGCCGCTCCGCCGCCCGCGGCGCTTCAGGTTCTGCCGGCTTGACGGCTTCGAAGCGGGTAGGCAGAGCCTTTTCGGGCGCCGGCTGGGGCTCGCGCATACTCGGCACTTCGTAGGTCGCGTGAACGCTGGCTGCGGTGGCGCGCGCCTGGTGCACCACGTCAGCCACTGGGTTCGACGCCTCGCGCCGGCGGGAAACTTCCCGGAAGCCGGTGGCAATCACCGTGATCTTGACTTCGTCCTTCATCTTCTCGTCGAGCACGGCGCCGAAGATGATGTTGGCGTCTTCATGCGCGGCGCTCTGGATGATGGTGGAGGCTTCGTTCACCTCGGCCAGCCGCAGGGAGCTGGAGCCGGTGATGTTGATGAGGATGCCGCGCGCGCCGTCGATGGCTCCGGCCTCCAGCAGCGGAGACGCAATCGCGGCCTGCGCCGCCAGCGTGGCGCGGCCTTCGCCCCTCGCGGTGGCCGTGCCCATCACCGCGTAGCCCATGCCCGCCATGATGGTCTTTACGTCGGCGAAGTCGCGGTTGATGATGCCGGGAATGGTGATGATGTCGGAGATGCCCTGCACCGCCTGGCGCAAAATGTCGTCGGCAACGCGGAACGATTCGAAGAAACCTGCGTCCTTGGCCACCGCCAGCAGCTTTTCGTTGGGGATCACGACGGTGGTGTCAACCGAGTCGATCAGCTCCTGCAAGCCGCGCTCCGCCTGGTTCTGGCGGCGCTTGCCTTCGAAGGCGAATGGCTTGGTGACAACCGCGACCGTGAGCGCGCCCATCTCGCTGGCCAGCGACGCGATGATCGGCGCCGCACCGGTGCCGGTGCCGCCGCCAAGACCGGTGGTGACGAACACCATGTCCGCGCCTTCCAGCGCTTCGATGATCTTGTCAGCATCTTCCAGCGCAGCCTTGCGGCCGACGTCGGGATTGGCGCCCGCGCCCAGGCCATTGGTCAGCTTGACCCCAAGCTGGATCTTCACCGGCGCATTCGACAGCTTGAGCGCCTGGAGATCGGTGTTCGCCACCACGAATTCCACGCCTTCCAGGTGCGACTCGATCATGCGATTGACGGCGTTGCCGCCACCGCCGCCGACGCCAATGACCTTGATCTTGGCGGCGTTCAGCAGCTCTTCGTTGAAGTGAATGCGAATGTCGTTTTCGGGCTGGCTTTTGTCGTTGAAATCTTCGATCATCTTTTACTCCATGTGCGCCGACGCGACGGCGCTGATCAGTTCTGCAAGATTGATTATCCGTTCTGCCGGGCGAACAAGGCTTTGAGCTTTGCTCCCAGTCCGCGATCAATGTTCATGCGCGCCTGCCGTGCGCGATGTCCGTAGAGCACCATCCCAATGGCGGTGGCAAACTCCGGCTCCAACAGATTCGAAGGCAGCTTGGCGATGGGCACCGGATACCCCAGTCGCACCGGCCGGCGCAGAATTCCATCCGCAACCTCCAGCAGCGCATTGAGCCGCGATCCGCCGCCGGTAAACACCAGCCCCGCGCCCAGCAAATCGTAAACCCCCGCCTGGCGCAGGTGATCTCTCAGCAATTCCATCAGCTCGCGCGCCCGCGGCTCCAGAATTTCTCCCAACATGCGCTGCTGCATGAGGCGCGAGGGACGATCGCCCACCGAAGGCACTTCGATTTCGTTGCCCTCGGGAATGCGGGTGACGATGGCGCAGCCGAACATCTTCTTGATGTTCTCGGCGTCGGGAATCGGCGTGCGGAAACCCACTCCCACATCGTTGGTGAAATGATCGCCGCCGATGGGAATGGCGCCGCTGTGGATCACCACGCCTTCGTAGTACACGATGAGACTGGTCGAACCCGCTCCAATGTCAACCAGGCAAACGCCGAGTTCGCGCTCGTCGGTTTGCAACACCGAGTCGGCGCAAGCCAGCGCTTCGAAGACAGTGTCGTCCACGTGGATACCGGCGCGGTTCATGGCCGAAACCACGTTCTGGGTGGCGGTGGTGCCCGCCGTCACCACATGAACGCGCACTTCGAGCTTTCGGCCCATCAGCCCGGCGGGATCGTGGACACCGCCCTGCCCATCCACAATGAATTCCTGCGGCAGCAGATGCAGCGCCTCGCGGTCATCGGGCATGGCGATCGAGCGCGCCTTCTCCACCGCCTGGCGCACATCTTCGCGGGTGATCTCGCGCGAACGCGGTCCCAGCACGATGCCGCCATGACTGTTCACGCCGCGGATGTGCGAGCCGGCCACTCCCACCACGGCGTGCTCCACCGGAGCTTGCGCCACGTTCTCGGCGTCTTCGACCGCCTTCCGGATGGAGTCGACCGCCTTGTCGAGATCGGCGATCACGCCCTTTCGCATGCCGCGCGAATCGGCAATGCCGTGGCCGCGATAACGCAAGGCATAGTCATTCACTTCGGCGACGATCACGCACGTCTTGGCGCTACCGACGTCAATCACCGTGAGCAGGTTTTCCGTTTGACTTCCCATGGTTTACGGGTGCTTCTTCTTTTTGTGCTTCACCGCCGATGTGCTTGGTACAACTGCGGCCGGCGCCGGTGGGTTGGTCGTATTCTCTAAGCTACCAGGTGCCGGTGCGCTCTTTGCATTCTCCACGCTGCCCGACTCGGCAGCGCTCTTGGGGTTACCGCCTGCGGAATCGGGATTCACGATGACCTGGTGATCAAAACGCAAATCCACCGATTCCAATTTTTGGAACTGCGCTCTCCACTCCTGCACGTGGGCCACGTAGATTTTGAAACGCTCCAGGAAGTTCGACGATCCCAGATGCACCAGCACGGCCCCGTTCGGATCGGTGACGGTCGCCTTCACATCATCAGGATCGGAAAGATCGACATCGCTGAGGTCACGCGAGTAATGCGCGCCACCGGCATCGAGCTCCTTCATCAACTGAACGTACATCTTCATGCGCGCGGCGCGCGTCGAGACCGGCTCGGTGTCGGGCATTCCGACCACCACCGGGAAGGAATATTTTGCCTGCTGGCCGGCGGAAAGGTCCATGATCACGCCGTGGGCGTCAATCAGTTCAATGTGCGAATTGACTTCAACAAATGCGACCGGCGTGCGCTCCTTGACCACAATGTTGAGGCGGTCGGGGAGCAGCCGCTGCACCGCAGCCGTTTGCACCCAGGGAATTTGCTCCAACTGGTTCTTGCGTAACTCCAGCGGAACGAAAAAGACGTTGCGATTGAGGTCGCTGGCCATCACCTCCATCACCTGCGAGCGGCTGACATTGCTGTTCCCCGAAACCTGGATGTTGTCGCTGGAATCGATGCGAAAGCGCCATGATCGCGCGGCGTATTGATGAAGCGTGATCCAGATTAAAGCAATGCTCCCCAGCACCAGAATCAGGATGAGCGCGATCTTGATGCGGCTGGCGGCCTTGCGCGGCAGGGCCCCCCGACGCACCGGAACGCGCTTCTGGCCGCGCAAAAATGGCGACTCGGCCTCGTCATCGAGATCGAGCATGCGCGCGTCGAGCGGCGATTCGTCGAAGCTGCGCGAGCGCACCGCGGCATCGCTGACCCGCGCTTCGAGTTCGTCTTCCGTGGTTGCTGATGAACTTTTCCGAGCCATGAAAACCGGGTGAAACGGCCAGAACTCCGGCTATTCGCCTCACTATAACTGTTTTTGCTCGGCTTGCGGAAAGAGAGAATCGGAAGCGGCAGGTTCGCCGGCAAACTTGAACCAGAAGAGTAAACTCACGGTCCCAACGCCAAGAGTCTGCATGAGAACCTCTGCCGTCCCTACGGGACTCGCATCCTTTTATGCACGTTACCCAGCACTCCGCCTGCGGCTCCGTGCTGGGCTAAACTCTTTCGCGCCTGCGGCGCTGGATTCTCGTGGGCTCACGTTTAGCCGCGCAGCGGCGACATTTGTGTTAGCCGTGGGCGTAAGCCCGCGGTTGGGTTCGGAAGATGTAGCTGAGCCGCGTAGCGGCGGCACCTCTCTATCCCACGCTCTTTGCCGCTCTGCTCTCCAACTCTTCCAGCACCTGCGGCGCGAGATGAGAAACACTGCCCGCGCCCAGCGTCAGAATCACGTCGCCTGGCATCGCTGCGCTGGCCGCCAGCTTCACCGCTTCGGCAAACGAAGAAACGTAGAGCGCCGCCTGCCCGCCCACTTCCGTGATGCGGTTCGCCAGCATCTCGCCAGTAATTCCTGGGATAGGCGGCTCATGCGCTGGGTAAATATCGAGCACGATGACCGAATCCGCATCGCGGAAGGCGGTGGAAAATTCCTCCAGCAGTAGCTGGGTGCGAGTGTAGCGGTGCGGCTGGAAGATGACATGCACCTTGCCGAAGCCGCACTGGCGCGCCGCCGCCAGGGTGGCGCGAATCTCCGTGGGATGGTGCCCATAATCGTCAACCACGGCAATGCCACCGGCGTTGCCGATCATCTGAAAGCGGCGATCCACTCCGTCAAAGTTTTCCAGCGCCCGCCGGATATCCTCGACCGGCACGTCGAGCCCGATCCCCACCGCAATCGCCGCGGTTGCATTCCTAATATTGTGTTCTCCGGGAACGCGCAGATGAAATTCGCCCAGCGTAGTTCCGCGATAGCTGACGTGAAAGCTGCTCAGCGCCGCAGAATCTTTGCGCGGCCCGCAATGCACATTCGAAATAAGGAAGTCGGATTGGTCATGCGTCCCATAAGTCAGGATCCGCCGTTGCACCCCGGGCAGCAGCCGGCGCAGATCGTCATTGTCATTACAGGCGACAACCATCCCGTAGAAGGGCACCAAGTCCATGAACTTCAGGAAGGTCTGCTCCACGTCTTCCATGTTGCGATAGCAGTCCATGTGTTCACGGTCAAGGTTGGTGACCACGGCGAGAATCGGCGAGAGTTTCAGGAAGGAGCGATCGCTTTCGTCGGCTTCCGCCACCAGGTACTGAGATTTGCCCAGCCGCGCATTGGAGCCCATCGCGTCCACGCGGCCTCCGACGACAACCGTGGGATCGAGCCCGCCCGCAGCCAACACCGCCGCGATCATCGAAGTGGTTGTGGTCTTTCCGTGCATGCCGGCGACGGCGATGCCGTATTTCAGGCGCATCAATTCCGCCAGCATTTCGGCGCGCTGAATGACCGGAATATGCTGCTGGTGCGCGGCCACGACTTCGGCATTGTCGCGGGTGATGGCCGAGCTGGTAATCACAACTTCGGCGCCGATCACATTTTCTGCGCGATGCCCGCCGCAGATAACGGCCCCCATTGCAACCAGGCGATGGGTGACCGGAGACGGCTTCAGGTCGGAGCCGGAGACCTTGTAGCCGAGATTGAGCAGCACCTCGGCGATGCCGCTCATGCCGATGCCGCCGATTCCGACAAAATGGACGCGTTGGATTTTTGCAAACATGCGGGAGACGAATCACTAGGCTACAGCGTGCTGGCTTTGGACGCCAGCGGCGCGGGCGGCGAGTGCCGCGATTTTGGCGGCTGCATCCGGGTGGGCAAAGCCGCGCGCCGCCTCCGCCATCGCCGCCAACCGCGCGCGGCCGCGCAACAGTTCGGCAATCTCGTTCACCAGGCGGTCGCTGGAAAGTTCAGACTGCGGTAACAACCGGGCGGCGCCGCCATCGGCGAGCGTCGCCGCATTCTGCGTCTGGTGGTCGTCGGCGGCGGTTGGCAAAGGAACGAAGATAGCGGGCTTCCCTGCCGCCGTGATTTCGGCGACGGTGCTGGCGCCGGAGCGGCACACCAGCAGGTCGGCACGGGCGAACGCACCGGGCATGTCATCGATGAAAGGCGACACCTCCGCCGAAATCATGGTGCGCAAATAAACTTCCTGGGCGGGAACGTAATCTCGCTCGCCGGTCTGATGGATGACATGGATTCCCGGCACCGCCTCCATCAGTTTTGGCAGAGCGTCCAGCACGCCCTGGTTGATGGCGTGTGCGCCTTGACTGCCTCCGAACACCAGCAAAGTTGGGCGGGCATCCCTAGGACGCGCTGGAACATGGAAGAACTCCTGCCGCACCGGCACCCCGGTCACATAGCAATTGCGAAAATAGTGGCACGTCGCCTCGAAGTGAACCGCCGCCGCACTCACCATGGGAGCCACCATGCGATTGGCGAAGCCGGGGACCACGTTGGGTTCGAAGGCAATCGTGGGCACGCTCATCATGGCCGCCGTCAGCATCGCCGGCCCCGACGCGTAACCGCCCACGCCAATCATGACATTGGGCCGAAATTCGCGGATGAGCTTCGCCGACTCCATCAAGGCGCGCGGAAGGTCCAGCACAGTCCTGAGCCGGGTCGCGAGGTCCACGCGATTCAGCGCGCCAACCTGGATGAGATGCAGTTGGAATCCCGCCGCCGGAACCAGCCGGATCTCAATGCCTCGCTGGGTGCCGACGAACAGCACCTCCGCGTTGTAGCGCGAACGCAATTCCTGCGCAATGGCTAATGCAGGAATGACATGTCCGCCGGTTCCGCCTCCAGCCAGGATCACACGCATGGCTAGTCCGTCTGTTGGGTGATGTTGAGCAGCACTCCGACACTGGCCAGAGTGATGAACAGCGAAGAGCCGCCGTAGGAGATGAACGGCAGCGGAATTCCCTTGGCCGGCATCATGGCAAGCACCACGCTGATGTTGAACAGGGCCTGCACCACCACCATGGCGGTGAAGCCGGTCGCCAGAAACTTGCCGAACATGTCATCGGTGCGCAGCGCGGTGCGGATGCCGCGATACAGGAAAATGCCGAACAGCGTGACCACCAAGAGCGACCCCCACAGGCCCAACTCTTCGGCAGTCACGGCGAAGATGAAGTCAGTATGCGGCTCGGGCAGGTAGAAGAGCTTCTGCTTGCCTTCCATCAGCCCCAAGCCGGTGAGGCCTCCGGTGCTGACGGCGATCATCGACTGGATAATGTGGAAGCCCTTGCCCTGCGGATCTTTGAAGGGATCGAGGAATGCCTGCATGCGCGCCCAGCGCCAAGGCACGCGGACCACAAGAAAGTACAGCGGCAGCAGCGACGCGACGAATGCGTATCCCAGATACTTCATGTTCATCCCGGCCACGAACAATACGGCAGCGGAGATGGCCAGGCACGCGATGGCGGTGCCCAGATCGGGCTCCTTCACAATGAGCAGGGCGAACAAGATTACCGGGGCGGCGGCGGGAAGCAGCACGTTCTTCCAGTCGGTGATTTGCTGCCAGCGTGACTCCAGAAAGTATGCGAGATAAAAAATGATTGCGGGTTTCGCCAGTTCCGAAGGTTGCAAAGAGAAGCCGCCAAGCTTGATCCAGCGGTGAGTATTGTGCGAATC
Source organism: uncultured Acidobacteriaceae bacterium (assembly GCA_963836875.1). GTDB lineage: Bacteria > Acidobacteriota > Terriglobia > Terriglobales > Acidobacteriaceae > Bog-257. The sequence goes on along the minus strand of CAWIKZ010000005.1, from coordinate 21,923 downwards.
GCGAAACAGGAAAACCGCAATCAGCAGCAGCGAGGTAAATCCCAGAAAGGTGAAGACCACCGACGCCCGCCGGTATTTGCGGTAGTCGATGTGCATGATGACGATCATGGCCGCCAGGCCGGCGCCCGCCCAAGCCATTTGCCGCAACAGGAAACCGTAGGGCGAGCCGAAGCGCTCCTTCGCCATCACCGCCGAGGCGCTGAAGACCATGATCAGTCCGATGAAGACAAGCAACAGCGTAACCGTGAACAGCCACTTATCCACGCTGACCCGCTTGGCCATTATTCGTTGCCTCCGCGCGCCGTGCTGCCCACCTGCTCGCGCTGCTGTTCCCGCGATGCCAACTGGCGAACCAGGTCTTTGAAGATTCGTCCGCGGTGTTCGTAGCTGTCAAATTGATCGAAGCTGGCGCAGGCCGGAGCCAGCAACACCACATCGCCCGCACTGGCGGACTCGCTGGCGCGCTTGACCGCGACCTCCAGCGTCCCGACGCTCGCAATCTCAGTTCCCTGCACTTGCGACTCTATCTTGGCCGCGGCCGCACCGATGGTATAGACGCGCTTCACTCGCTCCTTGAGCAATGCATTCAGCACGCCGTAGTCGCTGCCCTTGTCCTTGCCGCCCAGAATAAGGTGAATGCGGTCGGGGAACGACTCTAACGCTTTGATGGTCGCGTCAACGTTAGTAGCTTTGGAATCGTTGTAATACTCGACGCCACGGACCGTAGCCACATACTCCAGGCGATGCTCTACCGCCTTGAACTCGGAAACCGCGCGACGGATCTGTGCGGGTTCGACTGCGGCCAACATTCCGACACAGACTGCCGCCAGCACATTCTCCAGATTGTGCGCGCCCTTGAGCGAAATATCTTTGGCAGGCATGATCTCGCGGTTGCCATGGCTGTCGCGCCAGACTATGTGCTCTCCGCGGACGAACGCCCCGTTCGGGACTTCCTTCAACCGGCTGAACCAGAACACCGGGGCCTTCGCAGCGGAAGCCATCTCGACGCAAGGCTGGTTGTCCGCATTCAGCACGGCGAAATCGTTCGCGGTCTGGTTCTCGAAAACACGAGTCTTGGCGGCGGCGTAATTTTCAAACGAATGGTGCCGGTCAAGATGATCGGGGGTGACGTTCAACACCACTGCAATGCGCGGGTGAAAGCTCTCGATGGTCTCCAGTTGAAAGCTGCTGATCTCCAGCACCACCCAAGTGTCTTCGGTGGAACTCTCGACGAAAGTAATTGCCGGCGTTCCGATGTTTCCGCCGACCAGCGCCTTCCCACCGCCAGCCGCAATAATTCCGTCCACCAGCGCGGTCGTCGTGGTCTTGCCATTGGAGCCGGTGATGGCAATGATTTTGCCTTTCAGGAAGCGCGCAGCGAGTTCCACCTCGCCGATCACAGGGATGCCCAACGCGCGCGCCTGCACCAGTTGGGGAACATCGAAGGGCACACCCGGACTGATGACGATCAGGTCCTGATCGCGGAAGGTGCGTTCGCTATGCTGCCCGGTTTCGACGGTGATGCCCTGATCGAGCAGCAGCGGAATTTCGTGACGGAGCTGATCGGGCGATTTGGCGTCGGACACGGTAACTCGCGCGCCGCGCTTCTCCAGGAAGAGCGCACTGGCCACGCCTGACTTGCCCAGCCCAACCACCAGCACGCGTTTGCCGTTAACGTCCATCACAGATTCCGCTCGCGTCGCCATTGTGCCACGTTTGCCGGGCCTCTAGCGCAACTTCAAGGTGGTGAGAGCAAAGAGTGCAAACACCAGCGAGGCAATCCAGAAGCGCACGATCACCTTCGACTCGCTCCAGCCCATCAGCTCAAAATGGTGGTGGATGGGCGCCATCTTGAAAATGCGCTTCCTCCGCAGCTTGTAGGAGCCCACCTGAAGAATGACCGAGAGCGCCTCAATCACGAAGATGCCGCCGATGAACGGCAGCAGCAGTTCCTGCTTGATGATGACGGCCACGGTCCCGATGGCGCCGCCCAGTGCCAGCGAGCCGACATCGCCCATGAAGATTTCTGCGGGATGCGCGTTATACCAGAGAAAACCGATTGCGGAGCCGACCATCGAACCGCAGAAAATGGTCACCTCCGAAACCTGGGGCATCTTGGAAAGCTCGAGGTAATCGGCAAAGACGGCGTGGCCGCTGACATACGTGAGGACGGTGAGCGCGCCGGCAGCGATCACGGTGCAGCCAATCGCCAATCCATCCAGACCATCGGTGAGATTCACGGCATTGCTGGAGCCCACCAGGATGATGGCCACGAACACCAGGAACGGCAGAAATGCGAGTGGCGAAAGGTAGCCGTGATGCAATCGGTCGATCACCAGGTCTGGCCGGAAATGCTTAAGGAAAGGGACAATCAGGCGGGTGGAGTAGAGCCCATGGGTTTCCAGGCCAGCGAAGATCGCGCCGATCACAAACGCCGCCAGAAACTGGTACGACAACTTGGCGCGTGCGGTAAGGCCGAGGTTGCGGCGGTGGACCACCTTCAAGTAGTCGTCGGTGAAGCCGATGGCGCCGAAGGCCAGCGTCGCCAAAACGGCAAGCCATACGAAGCGGTTGCTGAGATCGGCCCACAACAAAGTTGGGACAATCATGCCCACTACAATCAGCAGGCCGCCCATGGTGGGAGTGCCCGCTTTCTTCAGGTGGTCCTTGGGGCCGTCTTCGCGGATGTACTGGCCGATCTGGAATTCACGCAGGCGGCGGACCACCGCCGGGCCAATGATCAGGCCGATAAACAATGCGGTGAGGCTGGCGAACGCAGTGCGGAAGGTCAAATAGCGAAAGATTCGGAACGGGCCGACATGAAAGACGAGAAAACCCTTCTGGTACAGCAACCAATAGAGCAAATTCTTCCCCGTTCTGAACGTTATGCCGGAGCTGCAATCCTAATGTGCAGCCTCCGTCGGTTTGCCAACCCAGGCTTCCAGCGCGCGCTCCAGGCGCACGCCGCGCGATGCCTTGAGCAAGACTACATCGCCGGTTTTGACTTCGCGCCGCAGCCAATCGGCGGCCTCTTGCGGCGTGTTGACGAACTCCGCGTTCACCCCCGCTTGGAGTGCGGCTTCCACCATCGACTTTGCCAATCCTCGAACTCCCAGCAGCCTATCGATTCCGTAGCTGGCCATGTGCTGTCCGCAATCGCGGTGCATGGCGTCAGCCGCAGGACCGAGTTCCAGCATCTCACCGGCGACTACGATGCGGCGCCGGGCAGGAATCTGGGCCAGCGACCGGACCATGCTGTCGAGGGCCTTCGGATTGGAATTGTAGCAATCGTTAATGATAGTCGCGCCCGCGTAGTTCAGTATCTCTCCGCGCTTGTCCCCGGGCGCCAGGGTGGCAAGCGCCTCGGCGGCCAGGCGCAGCGGCACTCCATACTGCAATCCGACGGCGACCGCCGCCAGCGCATTGTAGATGCTGTGCTCGCCCAACAGCGGCAGCACAGCCGGAACATGCTCGCCATCGGCCACAATTTCGAACACCGAGCCCAGCGGGCCACGCGATTCAACCTTTCGCGCCGATACGTCAGCCGGCTGATGAATTCCCAATCCGAAGGTGACGACTTTCCCGTGAAAGTCTCGCCCGAACTGCGAAACGTACTCATCGTCAGCATTCAACACCGCGATACCGCCCGCGGGAAGCGACTGTAGGAGTTCGTACTTGGCGTGCGCGATGGCCGCGATGGACTCAAAAAACTCCAGGTGCACAGGAGCGACCATGGTCACGACACCGCAATCCGGCTGGGCCAGCCTGGCCAGTGCAGTGATCTCACCAGCATGCGACATCCCCATCTCGAGCACGGCAATGTCGTGCTCCGGCTCCAGCTTGAGCAATTGCAGCGGCATGCCGAAATGATTGTTCAAATTGCCTTGCGATTTCAGCACCCGATGCTTTGTGCCCAGCACATGCGCGATGGCCTCTTTCGTTGTCGTCTTACCCGCTGACCCGGTCACGGCGATGAGTGGCTTTCCCCACAACCGGCGGACTGCGGCGGCGAGCCGTTGCAATGCGAGAAGCGGGTCCTCCACCGCCAAGATCTGATTCTTCTGCGCGAACCGCGCGCGCTGGTCGTTGCCAACGACAGCGCCGACCGCGCCCTTGGCGAGCGCCGCCTCGACAAAATCATGGCCATCCAGCCGCTCGCCGCGGACCGCAAAGAACAGATCGCCCGGCAGCAAAGTGCGCGAATCGATGGAATAGCCGCCGGCGACTTCGGCAGGATCGAATTCGCCGGTGGCCTGCATGAATTCGGCGGCGCGCGACAGGCTTAGCTTCATGACTTTGTTGACTGCGTTGGTTGGATGGTTTCGTAACCGGTGTCGCACAGCGCGTTCCGCGCCACCTCGATATCGTCGAACGGGATGGCGCCCGCGGCCGTGACCTGGACCTTTTCGTGCCCCTTGCCGGCGATGAGAACGACATCACCGCCCTGCGCCTCGTGAATGGCCAAGGCGATGGCTTTGGCTCGATCCGGTTCCAAGGTGTAACGAGTGCCGGAACGCTGCAACCCCGGTAGCGCGTCGTTCATGATGTCGAGGGGATTCTCGCTGCGGGGATTGTCGCTGGTCAGCACCACGAAGTCGCTGCCGGCGCCGGCGGCCTCGCCCATCAGCGGACGTTTGCTGCGATCGCGGTCGCCGCCGCATCCGAATACGGTGATGACTCGTCCCGGCCCTCCACGCTGTGCCAGGAATTCTCGCGCGACTGCGGTCAGGTTACGCAGCGCGTCGTCAGTGTGGGCGTAATCCACAATCACCGTGAAGGGTTGGCCAAGATCGACTCGCTCAAAGCGCCCCGGCACCTGGGCGAGTTCATCAGCCGCCAGGACCATGGCGCGCGGCTCAACATTGCGCGCATAGGCAGCAGCGGAGGCGGCAATCAGGTTCAGCACGTTGACCCGCCCCAGTAGCGGGCTCCAAATTGGATATTGGCCTGTCGGCGTCACCAGGGTGAATTTGGTTCCGTTTCTCTCGATGCTGACATCCTTCGCGCGGAAATCGCCGCCGTTAATGCCGTAGGTAATCAACTCCTGCTGCTTCTTGAGCAGCTTGACGATGCGCTGACCGTATTCGTCTTCGACATTGATCACCGCCGCCCTTGGCGGCTCGGTCCCCAAGCCGGTGAACAGGACCGTCTTCGCAGCGAAATACTGCTCCATGGTGCCGTGGTAATCGAGATGGTCGCGCGTGAGATTGGTGAACACGGCAACGTCGAACGGCACGCCGTACACCCGCTGCTGCTCCAGGGCATGCGACGAGACTTCCATCACCGCCTCGGTGCAGCCTGCCTCCCGCGCGCGGGCAAAGAGTTGGTTCAATTCTAGAGCCTCGGGAGTGGTGTGGGGAGCGGGCAGGACTTCTTCGCCAATGCGATATTCCACCGTGCCCGCCAGGGCGGCCTTGCGTCCGGCGGCGCGCAGCATGGCATTCAGGATGAACGCTGTCGTCGTCTTGCCGTTGGTGCCGGTGATTCCGGTAATCGACAGTCGTTCCGCCGGACGGCCATAGAAGTTTGCGCTAAGCCGCGCCAGCGCTCGCCGTCCGTGTGTAACTTGCGCCCAGGCGACGTCGGGCCGGGCCGGCGACGAGTCACTGACAACCGCAACGGCCCCTGCGCTAAGCGCGGCATCGATGTAGCCATTACCGTCGGTGGTCTCGCCGTGGATGGCCACGAAACACCAGCCGGGCTGCACCCGCCGGCTGTCGTAGTCGAGACCGGCGATCTGCGGATTGCCTTGCTGGGCAAGATATTCGGCGCCATCCAGCAACTGGAGAAAATCCATTCTACCCGGATTATAGCTATGCTTTGCGCGCGTGAGGGCACGGGAATGACCGACGTGCCTGGTAAGGAACTAGCGCTCGTCACATAAATCGTTCTGAGGTGCATTAGGCTAGCCAAGAACCCAGCGCCGTAGGCGCGAAATAGTTTAGCCCAGCACGGAGCCGCAGGCGGAGTGCTGGGTAGCGTGGGAAATAGATCCGAGTCCCGTAGGGACGACAGACGTCCTCACACGCTCTTTAGCCCTTGCAAAAACATGTCCCTCAGGGGCTGAAGCCCAAGTCGTTGTTGACCCGGTGCGGCACGGCTGAAGCCGTGCCCTGATACCGAACGATTCACGAGGTGACTTATAGATGGCTTCTGGCCAGTTTGACAGGAGCCCGAATGAGGTATTACATTTTTAACAATGTAATGGAGCCACCATGGAATCTGCCATCACCAGCAAGGGCCAGGCAACCATTCCGAAAGCCATTCGGGAACATCTCCATCTCAAGCCGGGTGACCGGGTCAAATTCTTCGTGCATCCTGACGGCACGGTGGTTCTACTGCCGAAGCTTCCTGTCTCGGCACTACGGGGGATGCTTAAAGCCACCAAGCATGCCTCGCTTGAGGAGATGGACCAAGCCATCGCAACCGGCATAAGCGAACGTTATCGACGGGCTACCCGTAGATGATTGGGCTGGACACTAACATTCTGGTCCGTTATATCGTCGAGGACGACCCTGTACAGTTGCGGAAGGCGACTGAGTGCATCGAACAGCGCCTTACGGAGCGCAATTACGGGTTCATCAGCACCGTCGTTATAGCGGAAATCGCATGGGTTCTTGAGAGCGTCTATGGCTTCACCCATACGGAAATCGCCGCAGCTATTGAGCGCATTCTGCAAATTGAGCTGCTCGTGGTAGAGCATGAAGCCGAGGTGTTTCTTGCCATGGTAGCTCTCAAGCGGAAGCACGGGGCTTTTGCTGATGCCCTTATCGGCAGGATCAATGCGAAAGCCGGCTGTTCACATACTGTTACCTTCGACCGCAAAGCGCTGCGACTTCCAGGGTTCGAGCTTCTGTAAAGCTCCGCCCAATCTTTCGGCGCCTTTAATGCGTGAAGCGCACTGTTATCTTTTGTCCGGAGGGCAGGTGGCTGCCTGGCGCAGGCCATTGCTGGCGCGCGACCCCGCTGCCGATTGCGTTGATCTCCAATCCGGATTGTTGGGCGCTTTCCACCGCCGACCGCAGCGGTTTGCCCAGGAAAGACGGCACGATCACTCCACTGTCCACGTCGAGAACCACGGTCCCCTGAGGGGCAGCCTGCTCGGCCGGGCTCGGCGGCTGCGCCGGAGGCAAAGCCTGCGCTATCTCGGTTCCAGTCGAGTGCTGGCCCTGCTGCATTGGCGCACCGGAAGCTGACGGAACAAGGCCCGCATTGGATCCGCCCGGCGCCTTCACGCCCACCACCTTCGCCTGCGAATTTGTCTGCGGCGCTGCGTTGCTGGCTGCATCGGCCTCAGCCATCTGTAGGGGCGGGCTAAGACGGTCGGACGATTCATCGGCCAAATCCTCATCCTTTGCCGACGCCCGCAGGTTCTGTCGCTGCAGGTTCTTGACATCCGCATCGTGCGGTACGTGCATGTATTCCAGCACCTGCTCGGCGATGCGCTTAAACACCGGGGCGCAAACCTGGCCGCCCTGATGCAGCCCCACCGGCGAATCCAGAATCACGGCAATGGTTATGGCCGGGGTGTTCACTGGGGCAAATCCGATAAAGGACGCGACATACTTGGTCTTGGAATATGCGCCCGTCGCCGGATCGACTTTCTGCGCCGTGCCCGTCTTGCCGGCAACAGTGTAGCCGTTCAGGATTGCTCTCCTGGCCGTGCCGAATAACACGACGCCTTCCATCATTTTCTTCATCTGGGCCGCAGTCATGGTCGAAACGACGCGGTGTTGCGGCGCGGAATGAAACACCACCGGCTTGGGAGTTCCGTCAGGAGGCAGCTCGCCGGCCACGATGCGCGGCGGCGTATAAATGCCGTCGTTGGCGATGGTGGAGAGCAGCGAAATGGTTTGCAGCGGGGTCACGCCGATCTCCTGCCCCATCGAGATAGCGCCGATGGAGACCTTCGACCAGCGGCTCACCGGCCGGGCCAGCCCGCGGGTCTCGCCGGGAAGCTCGATGCCGGTCTGCTGACCGAAGCCGTAGTCGTGAATGTAGTGGTAGAGACGCTCGTCGCCCAGCTTCATGCCGGTCTTGATGGCGGCCACGTCGCTGGAATGCGCCAGCGCCTCGGCGATGGTCACCACGCCCAGGCTCTCGTGGTCGTGGATCTTCATGCCGAACACGTCAATCGAGCCGTGCTGGCAATCGACCTTGTCGTCCGGCGTGACCACATGCTGATCGAGCGCCGCGGAATAAGTGACGACCTTGAACACCGAACCCGGCTCATAGATATCGCTGACGGCGCGGTTCTTCAGCGCCTCGGCGGGAACGCTGTTAAACACGTTGGGGTTGAAGGTCGGGCGATTGGCCAGCGCGAGAATTTCGCCGGTCCGAGGATTCTCCACGACCACCGTTCCCGCGATCGACTTGGTGTCCTCCATCCCCTGCTGCAGTTCGCGCTCGGCGATGTACTGGATGGTCTGATCGATGGTCAACACCAGGTTTTGTCCGGGATCGGGCGGCCTCTCCACCCGGCTGAACCACTTGCCGCGCGCGTCGAGGGAGACTAGTTCTTTGCCGGGAATACCCCGCAAGTCGTCGTCGAATCCCCGCTCCAGGCCGCCCAGCCCGTCGCCGTCCATGCCGACATATCCCAGGACCTGCGCGGCCAGGTCGCGCTTGGGATAGAAGCGCTTGGGCTCTTTGCGAAAGGCAATTCCGCGCAAGTTGAGCTGGCGAATGCGGGTGCTGGTTTCGGCGTCAATGCGGCGCGCGATGAAGACGAAGGGGCGCGCCATTTTCAGCCGCACCAGGATGTCCTGGGGATCAAGGTCCAACACCTTGCCGAGCATCGCCGCCGTGGTTTCTTTGTCGTGGACTTCGCTCGGCACGGCGAACACCGAATCGACGTCAATCGACATGGCCAGGGGATGGCCATAGCGATCGTAGATGTTGCCGCGGCGCGGTTCGACAGGAACGGTGCGGGTGCGTTGCCGCTCGGCGAGGTCTTCGAAGAAGCCGAACTTCACCACCTGCAATCGGACCAGGCGAAAGCCGATGGCAAATATCCAGACAAAAAGCAGCGCGGCAAAGATGTAGAGCCTTCGACTTGGCGTTCTGGGAGCGCTGGCCCGCATTCCCTCTTCACTCCGTTCCGCTATGCTCCGGCATCGCCGAAGCTCAAAGATCATGTCTGCTGCTGGCGCTTACATGCAGAAGGCGGCCCGTTACTGGCGGACCGCCGTTTTGCTTCCACCTTGCCTGGTTCAGCCGGTTTCGTGTGGTGTCTTGAGCCGGCCTCATTTTAGGGTTGCGCCGAAATCACTGTAATTCCGTTGGCCTGTGCCATGACCGGGGTGGAGGGATCGGCGATCGCCGTATCCATGGGCTGCAGTTGCCCGCCCGCCGGCCGCTGCATACCTATCTGTTTGGCCAGCCTGTCGATGCGCGCCGGGTCCTTCAACGAGGCCTCTTCCAGGCTCAACGCGCGGTTCGACTCGGTGATGGCGTTACGTTGCACCGTCAACTGCTCGATGCGATAGCCATACTCGATCGCGCTGAAGTGTTGCCACAGATACACCATCACGAAGAGGAAAAGCACGCCCAAGGTGATGCCGAACGAAATCATCTCGCGGCGGCGCTTGGGGTCGGCCACCTTGGCCACCCGCGAGTTGTCGATGCGCTTGGCGAAATAGATCTCGGGCGTGCCAATGAACATGCCGCGCGGTTGCTCCGCGGACGGCCCGTTCCAATCGCCAATTTGCGCCATGGTCGGGTAAAGAACTCCGGCTGCCATTACTCTCTCCTGCCGAACCGCCTTACATCATCGGCCTTGGTCCGGCCTGCGTTTTCCAGACACCAGCAGAATTTCAGGGCCCGCAGTTATTCACATTCTGCACAGCTTTTTCCGCAGCTCTCACGAACATCGATGTGAAGAGTTGCGAACTTTCGAAACCATTTAACTGATCTCGCTCTAAATCCGCTCCGCTGCCCGCAGCTTCGCGCTGCGCGACCGCGGATTGCGATCGACTTCGTCCTCATCGGCCGTCATCGGCTTTTTGGTCAGCACGCGCCACACCCCGGCGCGCGCTCCGTCTCGCAGCGCATCTTTCACGATGCGATCTTCCAGCGAGTGGAAGCTGATGATCACCAACCTGCCGCCCGGCTTGAGCACCTGCGGCGCTGCGCCCGTACTCAGCAGCGTCCGCAGGTCTTCGAGTTCACGGTTCACCAGAATTCGGAGTGCCTGGAAAGTTCGTGTCGCCGGATGAATGCGCCGTTCGGCCTGGTTCATTGGCCGGGCCGCGGCCGAAATCACCTCCGCAAGTTGCGCGGTAGTGTGAATCGGCCGCGCCCGAACAATGGCTCTGGCGATTCTCCGCGACCTCCTTTCCTCACCGAATTCGTAAATCGCGTCGGCCAGCTCGCGCTCGTCGCAGCGATTTACCACTTGTTCGGCAGTCAGTCCGGAATGCGGATCCATCCGCATGTCCAACGGACCGTCTGCCTGAAAACTGAATCCACGCGCGGCGTTCTCCAATTGCATGGAACTGACGCCCAGGTCGGCCAGCAGTCCATCCGCGCTTGCCGGCGCCACGTGCTGCGCCACCTCCGCAAACGAGGCATGCACCAGATCAACCTTCGGCCACTCAGAAGCCAGCTCCGGGGGCGGGTTGGTCAACCGCTCGCGTGCCCGTTCCAACGCTGACGGATCTTTATCGACGCCAATCAAATGACCCTTTGGGCCCAGGCGTTTTGCGATTTCCCAACTGTGCCCGCCTAAGCCGAGGGTTGCATCGATATAGGTCCCGCCGCGCCGTACGGCCAGGAATTCGATCGCTAGTTTTAAAAGAACCGGTACATGGCCAAACGCTTTGCTCTCGCCATGTCCGCGCCCAGGGGCGCGGTTCGCGTCTGAAAACCCGTTGTCCATTCACTCCCATTCCGAGATCGCGAATGGAACCCGAAACCTGCGTCGCTCTAAATACCCAAGCTGCTGAGGCTCGCGTCATCTTCCTCGGTAAACGGCTCGGCCGCGATTTCCTTGCGAAGCTCCTCGGCGTTGCGCACCAAAAGGTGCTTCAGGCTGCCCATCACCGCCACCTCGCCTTTGAGCTTGGCCGTCTCGCGCAGCGCGGCCGGGAGCAGCAAACGGCCTTGCCCGTCCATCTCCACCACTTGGCCGTAAAAGTTGGTGACCTTCAGGAACTTCTTCTTGACCGGATGCGAGTCTGGGGCGGCCGCCAGCTTGCGCTCGATCTCCTCCCATTCCTGCATGGGATAAACTTCGGCAACAGTCCCCGTGCGGCTGGTGATGTAGAATTGGACGCCATAGTTCTCGTCGATCTGGCGCTTGAAGTCCGCCGGCACTTTGAGGCGCCCTTTTTCGTCCAGCCGAGTTGTGTGCGTGCCGCGAAACATAACGTTCGGCCCCAAATTGCGGGGCTTTCACCACGGAGGTGAACATTAACGACTCCAATGGGCAGCTACGATCCGGTTGCATGGCGTTTTGGGCGATGAAACCATTTCGAGCAACTAGCTCCCACTAGGGGCAACCTTCATACCACTACTTCCCACTTCGTACCACTTTGGACGTATCCTACTCCTAAACTGTTAAGTGTCAAGAGAAATTTGGGGTTTTTTGCGACCCGCCCGATTCGGAACGACCCAATACAATCCCTAGTAGGCGCCGAGTTCTCCAGGCCCAACAATTTGGGTTTACTCGGAAGGTTCGGCGGCGGCGATTTCAGGACAAAACAGGTAAGAGGGCATGAGCCAGCGGTTGCAAGCCGGACCTTTGGATCGCGGCGCTGTCGTTCGTGCCTTGCCAAACGTCTAAGACGTTGTAAACTTGCTTTGCAACGGGAGAAACTTTCATGCACCCCGCCGATATTTCTGAGATCGTCAGGAATGCGCCTCGTAACTGCTGGCTGGCCCTCAACGACGAAGAAACTGAAGTGGTGGGACACGGGGACACCGTCGACTTAGCGATTGATGCCGCTCACAAAAAGGGAATCAAAGAGCCCATTCTGTTATGGTCTCCTGAGGAATGGATTCCCACTGTCTATTAAGAAAGGCTGCGATTGCGCAAGTCCTATCACGCTGTTCCTTTGGACAAGCCGAATCCGATCACCGGGGAATTGAAGTACTGGGTCCCGTATCTCAGGGTGAGAGTTGGGAAGGGCCACACCGTTATGCGGTCCCCGATTTTCGCCCTCGTTGACACAGGATCGCCGTACTGCCTTTTTCGCCAGGACATTGCTGCGGCCGCCGGAATACGAGACCTGACAACAGGAAAGGTCGGCGAGATTGGTTCGGTTAAGCAGGGCGTCAAAGACGTTTGTTATTTCCACAAAGTGACGCTTTATGTGGAGTCCGAATGGAAAATTGAGGTTATGGCCGGATTCCCTTTAAATCTATCGGTGCCCGCGTTACTCGGACGACATGGCTTTTTCGATCATTTCTTAGTCACCTTCGACCATTCCACCGATCCTCCAATGATCGAAGTTGTACCGATTGATCGTCCCTCTTGATTCCTTCAGCCTCATCAGCAGGCTTGCCGGGGACGGCAAGCGGAATGCAGCGTTATGCACGCTATGCCCTTACTACCGCAGGTGCCACTCTTTAGCCACGCCATCAGCGTGGCATAATGAAATCTTGATCGGTTTCGTCGCAATCCAACCCTGCTTCCCGTAAGGAGGAATGCCAATTGCCTCGCGCGCTTGCTAAGCCATGGGTGGCGATGTTCCTGACTCTTCTTTTGTTGACCGGGCTCTCGCACCTGGCATGGGCCCACGCGATCCTGATGGAATCGACGCCCGCACTGCATGCCACGGTCCCCGGGCCCGACGTTCCCATTCGCTTGCGTTTCAATGTGCGCGTGGACGGCAGCCGCTCGCGCCTGCATTTGCTTGCCCCTGACGGCTCTTTACATACCCTTCCTCTGGCTAAACAATCCACTCCCGACGTGCTGCAATCGCAGGCCACCGGGCTCAAGCCGGGCGCCTACAAACTGAAGTGGAGCGCCCTTGCCTCTGATGGCCATATGAGCAGTGGCGAAGTTTCCTTCACGGTGAAATAGTCCAGCCGCATGCAGCCACTAGTTGATCTCTTCGGATTCTTGTCCGTTATCCTGCGAGCCGGGACGCTGGTCTGCCAGTCGCTGCTGCTGGGGGGCATCGTGTTCGTTCTGTGGATCGCGCGCGGCGTGCCGGGCAATCCCGAATCCATCGAGAAGATGCAATCCGGTTCATGGACGCTTCTGCGCTTCAGCACAATTGGGCTAATCGTCATGCAGGCACTGTACCTGTACGTGAACTCGGCTGTGTTGATGACCACGGCCGAGATCGGCTTCCGCGCAGTGATCGGAGCGAACTTCTTTCTCTCGGGGAGTATTGTGCTGGCGGCGGCGGTGGCGGCCTGGTTGGTGGCACGCCAGCAGTGGAAGGTCGCACACTGGCTGTTGCCGGTGCTGGCGATGACCGTACTGGGCGCATCGGTCATGACGAACCACGCCGCTTCACGCCTTGACGGCCGCCCGCTGCTCATTATTTTGACCACGATCCACGAAGCGGCTACGGCGTTCTGGATCGGCGGCCTTCCATTTCTGGTCCTTGCGCTATTTCGCGACAAAGAAGAAGCGGCGCGGTGGCATATAACCGAACGCTTCTCGCGGGTGGCGCTGGTCAGCGCTGGCGCGATTGTGTTCAGCGGTATGGGCATGAGCATTCGATACATCGCTTCCTGGCGGGCCGTTCTGGGGACCGCCTACGGCGTGATGGTAACGGCGAAGGTGTTGATGCTGGCAGCGCTGATGCTGCTCGGCGGCATCAACTTTTGGCTGCTGCGCAGTACCAGCAAGGATCGGGTGATGCCCCGCTTGCGCCGGCTCATCGAAGCGGAAGTTGGGATAGGGATCACGGTGATTTTGACGGCGGCCTCGCTCACCTCACAACCGCCCGCGGTTGACCAGCCCAACGACACGGTCACCTTTCACCAGATCATGCAGCGGATGAAGCCGACCTTGCCTCGGCTCACCTACCCGCAGGTGGCGGATGCCAGCCTCTCCGCTTCCGGACAGCAAGCTACCGCCAGCGACGTTCCCAACCAGATTCCGGTTGCCTACAACGCCGACGGTGAGCCGCTCTCGCCACAGAGGATCGCATGGGCGATGGAGTCGGAGTCGAACCATCACTGGATGGGGCTGGTCGTGCTCGCCATGGGATTGCTGGCGCTGCTGGCCCGCACCGGCAAGGCAGGCTGGGCGGAATACTGGCCGCTGCTGTTGGTCGGCATCGCCATCTTCATCTTCGTCCAAGCTGATACCGAGTGCTGGCCGGTGGGCGCCAAAGGCTTTTGGGCGTGCTGGGCCAATCCCGAGGCGTTTCAACACCGGCTGGCCGCGCTGGTATGCATTGCCTTTGCGGTCTTTGAATTACGAGTCCGCAGGCGCAAATGGGAAAACGATCGCATGGCACTCATCTTCCCGCTTATGGTCGCTGCCGGTGGAGTGGTATTGCTGACCCACAGCCATGCCATTACCAATGTGAAGGAAAACCTGCTGGTGGAGTTGACCCACGTATCCCTGGGCCTGTTGGCGGTGTTTGCCGGCTGGTCGCGCTGGCTGGAACTGCGCCTGCCTGTGGGCGACCGCAAAATTCCCTCCTGGATCTGGCCGGTCTGCTTCGCCCTGATCGGCGTCGGCCTGCTGAACTACCGCGAGCTGTAGGCTGGGTGGGTGCCCGATTGCTCTAGGCGCGCTGCGCTTGGGCGCCACAGGTCGAGGCGATGATCTCCAGCGCCTGCTCACACTGCTCGCGACTCACGTCGAGATGGGTAACAAAGCGGATGATTTGCGGACTGACTCCGTTGGCCAGCACATTGCGCTGTGCCAATTTGCGCGACAGCTCGGTGGATGTGATGCCCGTGCCCGAGATGTCGCAGATCAAAATGTTGGTTTGCACTTTGGAGGGATCGACCTTGATGCCCGGAATTTGTGCCAGCCCTTCGGCCAGCAAGCGCGCGTTGGCGTGGTCCTGCTTCAGCTTCTGCGGCCCCTGCTGGAGCGCGATGAGTCCGGCGGCAGCCAGGATTCCCGCCTGCCGCATGCCGCCTCCGAGCGCCTTGCGATAGATGCGGCCGCGGTCCATCAACTCCGCGCTGCCCACCAGCAGCGATCCCACCGGCGCGCCCAGTCCTTTGGACAGGCAGAACATGACGGTATCGGCCTTGGCCGTCAGTTGGTCCACCGGAATGCCGAGGGCGACGGAAGCGTTGAAGACGCGCGCCCCATCCAGATGCACTGGCAGGCCGGCGGCATGCACCTGGTCGCAGACTTCGTTGAAGATGCCGGGCGGCGTGATCGTCCCGCCGGCCATGTTGTGCGTGTTCTCCAACGTGACCAGGCCGGTCTTGGCGGCATGGTAGCTCTTGGTCTTGAGTTTGGACTGCACATGCTGCCAGGTGAGAATGCCGTCTTCCGCCCACACCGTGCGCGGCACGACGCCGGAAAAGTGCGCCATCATCGCCATCTCGTAGTTGAAGACGTGGCCGCGCTCCTCGCAAATCACCTCCTG
Source organism: uncultured Acidobacteriaceae bacterium (assembly GCA_963836875.1). Taxonomy (GTDB): domain Bacteria; phylum Acidobacteriota; class Terriglobia; order Terriglobales; family Acidobacteriaceae; genus Bog-257. The sequence goes on along the minus strand of CAWIKZ010000005.1, from coordinate 6,402 downwards.
GCCATGATGCGTGTGCAGCTTGACCGCGATCTGGTTGCCCATGGTTCCGCTGGGAACAAACAGCGCCGCCTCGCGCCCGAAAATGGCAGCCGCCATGGCTTCCAGACGATTGATGGTCGGGTCCTCGCCGTAAACGTCGTCGCCGACTTCGGCCTCGAACATGGCCCGCCGCATTTCGGGCGAAGGCTTGGTGACGGTGTCGCTGCGCAGGTCAATGGCAGTAGCGGAAAGGTGCATGGGTAGTCCTCTGCAATTAGTGTAAATCCACCACAGAGACACAGAGGCACAGAGAATTCTTTAGTTTTGCATGGCTCCGGTTTACAGCTCAAAACTCGAAACTTGAAACTTGAAACTCGAAACTAAGTGCTTCTCTGTGCCTCTGTATCTCTGTGGTGAATTGTCTCTTCGCGCAGGAATCGCGCGAATACTTCATTCGACAGCAGACGGCCTCGCGATGTGAGGCGCAGACGATCGCTAGCCGCTTCCAGCAAACCACCCTGTATGAGTTCGGCGATCACTGTGTGGTAGCCATCGATCGCCGCCTCCCCGAACTGTGCCTTCAACGCAGGTAGAGACACGCCGCGATTCAATCGCAATCCGAGGAAGAACGACTCTTCCAACGCTGCCTGCTGGTCAATGAGACTTCGCGAGGACTGAAGCTGCTGGATGCGGGTTGCGACATTACCCTCCGAACGCGCGGTTGCTGACAACTGGCAACTGACAACCGACAACTCTTTAACCGAGTAACCCTCCAGCGAATCAGGCGTGGCAAAGCGCACCGCCTCAATTCCCGTCGCCTGCAGATCATCTCCCGCGAACAGCATGGAGTGCGCGTCCACGCCAAATCCGAGATACGGCTGGCGCGTCCAGTACTTGAGATTATGTTTGGAGTCGCGCAGCCCGATGCCGTGTGTGACCAGCCGCGCGAAATTCGAAATTTCGTATTGCTGTACTCCGCCCTGCTCCAGGCGCTCGCACGCCGCGAGGTAGAGGTCGGCAGTGCGATCGTCGTCGGGAACAAAGTGGGCGTGATAGCGGCTGCCGCCGGCGAGCAGCTCGGTGCCCAGCCGCGAGTCCTCATCCACCTCGAGCATGTACACGCTGACGTGAGGCACACCGCTGGCGAGGGTCTCGCCAAGCGAAAGCTGCCAACTCTGCTCGGTCTGGTGCGGCAGGCCTGCGATCAGGTCAACGCTGATGTTGCCAATGCCGCTGGAGCGCAGCCGCGCAATGTCGTCCAGCGTGATGGCCCGCGTGTGCAGGCGGCCGACCGACGAAGACTCCTTGTCCACGAACGACTGCACGCCCAGGCTCACCCGATTGACACCGCAGGCAAGCAGGGCGTCGATGACCTCGCCGGAGATGGTGCCGGGCGCGCACTCGACGGTAATCTCGGTCGTTGGCTCGACCTCAAAGTTCTCGCGAACCGCCTGCAATAAGCGCCGTAATTGATCGGGCGCGAGCACCGACGGCGTGCCTCCGCCGAGATAGATCGAATCCACGCGGCGGTCCAACTGCCCGCCCAGTTGCCTCGCCACATCATCGGTAGCCTTGATCTCCGCGCACACCTGGCCAACATAGCGGTCGAACAACGCGCGCGAAAATACGCCGGAAGCAAAGTTGCAGAAGCTGCACTTCGTGCGGCAGAACGGCACCGAAATGTAAATTCCTTGTGACAACTGGCTCGCGGAAAGGCCTTCCGCGTACTAGAGTAGCAGCAGGGACTCATGAAAAAACGCGTCGTCATCACCGGAATGGGCGTGGTCAGCCCCAACGGCATCGGCAACGAAGCCTTCTGCCGCGCTGTTCTGGCGGGAACCAGCGGCGTGAAGCGCATCCGCAGCTTCGATCCCAGCGACCTGCCGGTGCAGATCGCCGGCGAGGTGCAGGATTTCGACGAGCTGGCCTGGGTTGACGCGCACGAGCGCAAACACGTCTCGCGCGCCGTGCCGCTGGCGCTGGCCGCATCTACCGAAGCCCTGGCCGCGGCCGGCATCGATCCCACGAAACTCTCGCTGGAACAACAACGTGAGATCGGAGTGGTGCTGGGCTCAGGCGGCGGCGCGCAGGAATTTTCCGAAGAGCAGGTCCGGCTGTGGCTGACCGGCAAGGTCAAACAGGTGAGCCTGTTCTGCATTCCCAGCGGGACCATGGGCACGCTCTCCAGCGAAGTCAGCATGCGCTTCGGGCTGCGCGGCATGAGCCACGTCATCACCACCGGTTGCACATCGTCCACCGACGCATTCGGTTACGCGCTGCGGCAGATCCAGTTCGGGTTTCTGCCGGTGATGCTCGTCGGTGGCGTGGATGTGCCCATCGCGCCGGGAATTATGAAGGGCTTCACCCTGATGAAGATCATGACCTCGTCGTGGAACCACGCACCGGAGCGCGCCTCGCGGCCCTTCTCGGCCGATCGTGACGGCTTCGTCGTCGCCGAAGGTTCGTGGATGTTCGTGGTGGAAGAATACGAACATGCGCGCGCACGCGGGGCGCGAATCCTCGCCGAAGTCGCCGGATATGGTTCCACCTGCGAGGCCTTCCATCGGGTGCGCTTGCAGGAGTGCGGCGAAGAACCGGCACGCGCCATTCAGATGGCGATGGAAGATGCCGTTATCGACGCCGCCGCCGTCGATTACGTCAACCTGCACGGCACCTCCACGCAGTTGAACGATCGCATCGAGACCCGCGCGCTGAAATTGGCGCTGGGCGAAAAAGCGCGCCAGACGCCGATGTCGAGCCTGAAGTCGCAGATCGGGCATCCCCAGGGCGCTTGCGGCGCGGCCGGCATTGCCGCCACCCTGGTCGCCATGCATCACGGACAGATTCCGCCGACCATCAATTTGGAGAAGCCCGACCCCGACTGCGATTTAGATTATGTGCCCGATGTGGGCAGGCATGCCGAAATCGAACATGCGATCTGCAACTGCATTGCATTTGGATCGAAGAACTCGGCCCTGGTGCTGAGGAAGATAAGCTGAATTGGTTTTAGAGTTGGTGTAAAGCGCGCACATGTAATTTTTGGGGCTGTCATCCTGAGCGACGAGTCCGGTCGCCGTGGCGACCGGACAAGGAGTCGAAGGAACCCTATGGTCACCAGTAATCCCGAGACTAGTTGCTTTGCCAAGCGAGCAAACTGTGATTTCTTGCGGCTATAGGGTTCCTTCGACTCGCTGCGCTCGCTCAGGATGACAGACAGAAAAGCGCGTCCTTCGACTTCACACCCGGCTCAAGCCAACGTCCCTGCTCTTCCTCTCCCCAACTTTTCCATCCCGCCCCGGCCCCTTCTCGTCTATATGACCTCCAGCATTTGTTTACAATCGCATAAGGGACATGGCTTCCATCCACGACGAAGAGGTCTTAGGCAAGGCATACGACAGCAGGCTGATGAAGCGCCTGCTGACCTATCTGCGCCCCTATCGGATGCAGGTCGTCATCGCCCTGATCGCCATCGTGCTGAAAGCGGGCGCCGACGTGCTCGGCCCCTATCTCACCAAGGTGGCGATCGATAAATATCTCGCCAGCCATACTGAATCGCACTCCCTGCTGGACCGCTTTCTCAGCCCCCGGCCGCTGACCGGCATCGCCCAGATCGCAGGCATTTACATCGGCTTGCTGCTGTTCTGCTTCCTGCTCGAATTTACCCAGACCTACATCATGCAGTGGACGGGACAAAAGGTGATGTTCGATCTGCGGGCGCAGATTTTCCGCCACTTGCAGGGCCTGCATATTGCCTTCTTCGACCGCAACCCGGTCGGGCGGCTCGTGACCCGGGTCACCAGCGACGTGGACGCGCTGAACGAGATGTTCACCGCGGGCGTGGTCTCCGTCTTCGAAGACATCTTCGTGCTCGTTTTCATTTTGGCAATCATGCTGAACATGAACTGGCGGCTGGCGCTGATCACCTTCGCCGTGCTGCCGCTCATTTTCTACGCGACTTCGATTTTTCGCCGCAAAGTGCGCGAGAGCTACCGGCGCATTCGCATCGCCATCGCCCGGATCAACGCCTACCTGCAAGAGCATGTGACCGGCATCGTCGTGCTGCAACTGTTCAATCGCGAAAAAAACGCCTACGAGCGTTTCGAGAAGATCAACCGCACTCACATGGACGCGTTCAAAGACGCAATCATGGCCCACGCCGTGTACTACCCGGTGGTGGAAGTGCTGTCGGCGACGGCAATCGCCTGCGTGGTGTGGTTCGGCGGCGGCCAGGTCATGCGCAATCTGGTGACCCTAGGCGTGCTGGTCGCGTTCATGCAATACGCGCAGCGCTTCTTCCGCCCCATCCAGGACCTCAGCGAAAAATACAACATCCTGCAGTCGGCGATGGCCTCAAGCGAGCGCATCTTCAAGCTGCTGGATACCACACCGGAGATCGTCACCCCCGCATCGCCGAAGGTACCCGCCGGAGCGGGGCGCATCGAGTTCGACCACGTGTGGTTCGCCTATCGCACCCTGGCGCAGGCCGCGGAAGAAGCCGCCAGCAAAGGGGAGAAGCTTACGACCGCCGTCGAAGCACACGGTGATCTCGCCCTGGAGTACGACTGGGTGCTGCGCGATGTGTCGTTCACCATCGAGCCGGGCGAGACGGTTGCCATCGTCGGACACACCGGCGCGGGAAAGACCACCATCATCTCGCTGCTGCTGCGTTTTTATGACGTGCAGAAGGGCGCCATCCGCATTGACGGCGTCGATATCCGCGACATGAACTTGAACGATCTGCGGCGGCGCTACGGCGTGGTGCTGCAAGACCCGTTCCTGTTCTCCGGCACCGTTGCCGATAACATTCGCCTGGGCTCGCACTGGATTGAAGACCATGCGGTCGAGAATGCCGCCGAGCAGGTCAATGTTGCCGACTTCATTCGCTCACTGCCGGGCGGCTTCGGCGAAGAGGTGCGCGAGCGCGGCAGCACGCTATCGACCGGACAAAAACAGCTCATCTCGTTTGCGCGCGCGTTGGCGCACAATCCCAAGATCCTCATCCTCGACGAAGCCACCTCAAGCGTGGACACCGAAACCGAGCTCCGCGTCCGCGAGGCGCTCACGCGCATGGTGGAAGGCCGCACCTCCATCATCATCGCGCATCGCCTGAGCACCATTCAGCGCGCCAACAAGATCATCGTCATGCACAAGGGCAAGGTGCGCGAGGTCGGATCGCATCAGCAGTTGCTGGCCAATCGCGGTATCTATTGGAAGCTGTATCAACTGCAATACAAAGATCAGGAGATTCCCACGCCCGCTGTGATTGCCGCGAACGAATATTCCGCGACCGGCGTCAACGTCTCGGCCGACGACTAGAACGGTTCCGGGATTAGTGTATCCGCCCGCACCGGACACATCTACTGCGGAACTGCGTTAGACCAGAAAATGCTCCACACCCTTTCTGTCGGCCCCTAAAAGAGTGGGAGCAAAGAACCTGGTCTGTGTGGCTGCCGATCTATTGCGGCGGGGTTGTGGTCGTTGTTGTGGTGGTGTTCTTCTGCGCCTCAGGCGCTGGCGTAGTGGTGCTGGTTGTCGTGTCGGTCTGCTTTACCTTGTGATGCTTGTATTTCGTAGTGGTGTCGGTAGTCTGAGTGGTCTGGGCTGGCGGCGGAGTTGCCGCATCCTGCGAAGTCGTGGTGGTGGTGCTCTGCGTCTGAGCGGGAGGTGGATTCTGTGTCGTCGTGGTGGAACTGGATTGTGTGGTGCTCTGTGCCAGTACGGGCAGGGACAGGGCGAGCACAACGAGCGACCCCAGGATGACAGCAAATAGCTTCTTGAAATTCATTCGATTCTCCTTGATTACGTTGGTCAGTCACTATGGTATGGGTCTCACCGCGACTTAATCTGGTCACAATTGCTCGCTGCCTGCGAGATCACAGCGCGGTACGCTAGCCGCGAAATTGCTCCTTGGTTGACATCCCGCTGACCACGGCGGCCCGAAAACCACGCCTGACGGCCCTCGCCTGTCATAATCCCAGTGTGCGTATCCTCATCTCCGCGGGAGAGGCCTCCGGCGAGTTTTATGGCGCCAAGCTCATGGAAGCTTTGCGCTGCCAACTCTCGCGTCAAACTCCGGCGCCTGATCTGGAGTTCTTCGGCGTTGGCGGAGACCAGATGCGCGCCGCCGGTTGCGGCCTTCTGGTGGATGCGCGAGAGATCGCCGAAGTCGGCATTGTCGAGGTCATCAAGCACATTCCGCTCATCTATCGCCGCTTCCGCGAAGTGGTGCGCGAGGCCGAACGGCGGCGCCCAGACGCCGCGGTGCTCATCGACTTTCCCGATTTCAATCTGCGCCTGGCGCGCGAGCTGCACCAGCTCGGGGTGCCGGTCATTTATTACGTCAGCCCGCAACTGTGGGCGTGGAAGCAGAGCCGCATCGAGCGCGTGCGCAAATACGTTCGCAAGATGCTGGTGATCTTCCCG